>NZ_JBIAZP010000012.1:0-228064 GCF_042899165.1 Micromonospora sp. NPDC000121 | reverse complement strand
GGTCGCAGAACCAGTTACCGGAGACCTCTTCAGTTGTCGATCACCGCCACGCCGTGACCTCGATCAGACCCTCCCACTTCTGAAACACGCCTTAGGCCGGTCATGCCTGTACGGAAGCTGCCGAACCTCTCACCGACCCAGGTGGTCCAGCTACAGGACGCCCTCTTGGCTAACGCCGATCGGGTCCTGACCTCCGCGCTCGCCGTACTCGACCTTGGCAACGTCGGTCTCGCGCGGTCGCTCGCCATCCTCGCCATGGAGGAATCTGGGAAGGCTATCGCCATCCACGAACGGCGCGTGGAGATCGCCTACGCGCCGGAGGGCGAGCCGTTCGTGGACGCCCGACTGGAGAGCCTGTGGGCGAGCCACCAAGAGAAGCTGGAACTGGTCCACAGCTTTCTTGCCGAGGAGCGGTACTGGTTCGGCGCTGAGCCCGCAGACCCAGAGAGGAACCTCGCCTACCTGGGAACCATCAAACGGTGGACTCGGCGGCACGACAAGCTGAAGCAGCGCGGCTTCTATGTAGACCTCGACAGAGCGGGGGGCGTACTCGAACCTACCAGGGTCTCCGATCCAGAGTCGCTGGTCGATGTCATCAGTCACGTGCATCAGATCGGCTGGCAGCTCCGGCTGGGCGAGCACATCGAGGCCAAGCAACAGGCCGAAGAAGCGCGAGGCGTTCCGGCCATGACCGAGGAGGAGATCGAGGAGCGGCGTAGGTTGTACTCCGGCATACCGGGCCCGGCCTTTGATGAGGAGTTCTACGACTCCATGCGGCAGGGCCGTGAAGGCCGGAAGTTGAACAACGATGGCTACCGCCTTCACTTGCCAGAGCCCGGGAGCAACCCTTTCGAGAACCTCGGCAAGCCGGGCTACGAAGCCCAAACGCGGGGGCTAATGCCCTTGTTGTTCCAAGAGCCGGACCGACGGGAGAGCCAGTGAGCACGGAAAGCCTCGCCATCATCGGGGCCCTGACCGGCGTGGTCGGCGCTCTGACCGGCGTGGTGTCACTGGCCTGGCAAATCCTCGTCCACCGCCGCTCAGGCCGCCTCGTCTCCGTGACGTCGGCCTACATCATGCCGGTCTATGGACCGCCTAACGCCCCCGAGTTTCGCGACGACGACCAGGTGGCGATCATCGTCAGCAATCGCGGAGGAGCGCCGGTTACGGTGATCAACTACGGCGTGGCCATGGGCGGCAAGGGCTCCAAGAGGAACCTCTTCGTCACGGACCGACCTATCTGGGCCACGAGACTACCCGCGGCTGTCGAGCCCGGCGGGGACCCAGCCCAGCTTCTGGTCCCGGTCGCAGACCTGAGGAGGGCTCACCAGGACCACGGCATACCGTTCCGCAAGATGCATCCGTGGGTCGACCTGGGTGACGGTCGCCGGGTCTACTCCAAGAAGGCGGTCCCGCTGAGGTAGTTCAGGGACGGAAGCATGCTGCGATGAGCTCGTCGCTCTGTCAGTGGTCGATGTGTGGCGCACCCCTCAGAACGCTGAGCGAGCGGCGCGCTAGTGGGGTTGGCTCGCCGCTCGCTGCCGGAACCGATCCTCCTACAGGAGGTCAGCCGCTGCCAGTTCGCGTTGTTTCTTCGGCGCTGTAGGTCAGGCTGTGGGGGTGAGGTCGGCGAGGAGGTCCTCCACCCGGGTGCGGATCTCGTCTCGGATGCGGCGGACTGCGGCGAGGTCCTGGCCGGCGGGGTCGTCGAGCTTCCAGTCCTCGTACCGCTTGCCAGGGAAGGCCGGGCAGACGTCGCCGCAGCCCATCGTGATGATGACGTCGGAGGCCTCGGCGGTGGCGTAGTCGAGGATCTTCGGCTTGTTGGCGGTGATGTCGATGCCGACCTCGCGCATGGCCTCAACGGCCATCGGGTTGATCTGGTCGGCGGGCTCGGAGCCAGCGGACCGAACCTGAACGGCGTCGCCTGCGAGGTGACGCAACCAGCCTGCGGCCATTTGGGACCGGCCGGCGTTGTGGACGCAGACGAACAGGACGCTGGGCTTGGACATCAGGTGCCTTCCTTGGAGTGCAGGTCGTAGGGCCGGTTCACTGGCACCCAGGGGCGGGGTGCAGGCAGGGACCGGTCGGGGGCGCTGTTGCGGTCCAGCACGCGGTACCGGGTGGTGGGACGCGGCGGGTTGAGCAGGTCGCGACAACGTTTGTCCGCGTCGTCGTGCGCCGCCATGTGGACGGTCACGGGCGGCGGTCCAATGCCGGGTCGCGTTCCTCGTCAGGAACCACGACCTGGTCGGCGGCCCGCCCGGCGTCGGGGTAGAGCGCGGCGAGCAGGCCGACACCGACCGCCAGCCCGACGACCTGGGCGATGACGAAGCCGGCCACGGAGGTGGGGGCGATGCCGGCGAAGGTGTCGGTGAAAGCCCTACCGATGGTCACCGCAGGGTTGGCGAACGAGGTCGACGAGGTGAACCAGTAGGCCGCGCCGATGTACGCGCCGACTGCGGCGGGGGCGACCGGGGCGCGGCCGGAGCGGGCGAGAGCGAAGATCAGCAGGATCAGGCCAGTAGTGGCGACGACCTCACCGAGCCAGAGATGCCCGGCGGCTCGGTCCTTGCTCGACCAGGTCGCGGCGGACAGATCGAACATCAGGTTCGCCAGGATCGACCCACCGATTGCGCCGGCGATCTGGGCGACGATGTAGCCGCCGAGCTCCCTGGCGGTGAGACCGGTGCCGACGCGGCGGCCGAGGAACCAGTCGGCGGCCGAGACAACGGGGTTGAAGTGGGCGCCGGAGACCGGGCCGAAGATCAGGATCAGCGCGCCGAGCGCGAGCGCGGTGGCGATCGAGTTCTCCAGCAACTGAAGCCCGACATCGCCGGGGGAGAGGTTGGTGGCCATGATCCCGGAGCCGACCACGGCGGTGACCAGCAGGGCCGTGCCGGTGAACTCGGCCAATAAGCGCCGCCGGAGTGCGATGGTCATCAGTCTGTTCTCTCCCATGAACTGGCTGCCCCTCGTCGAGGCATGACGGTTATCGAGTGAAGGGGACGACGGCGGGGGCGAGCCGGTCGACCCGGTCGGCGAGGTCGACGTAGGCGGCCTCGAATGCCTCGTCGGTATCCACCCGGACCGGGTCGGGGATGGACCAGTGCAGGCGTGGACGCACAGGCCCGGTCAGTTCCTCGTGGGCGTTGTCGCACACGGCGATGATCAAGTCGTCACCGCGGACGACGTCGGTGACGTGGGCCGTGCCGGTCGGGTCGAGATCCAGACGGTGACGATGGGCCACCGCGATCGCCCGGGGATGGATCCGGGCCGCCGGCTTCGTGCCGGCCGAGGCGGCGGCGCCGTTGGTGCGGCACTTCCACAGCGCGGCGGCCAGCTGCGAGCGGGCCGAGTTGTGGGTGCAGACGAAAACGACGCGGCCGATCCCGGCCAGTCGAGGGGTGGCGAGAGCGGTTAGGGCATCCGGGAGCAGCCGCAGGTAGGTGCGGCGGCGGTCACCCTCGGAGCGGCCCTTCGTGACGAGACCGGCGTCGGTGAGGACCTTGACGTGGTGGGCGACCAGGTTCGTCGGCATGTCGAGGGCATGGGCGATCTCCCCGGGGGAGGCGTCGCCGAGGGTGAGCGCGTCCACGATCGCCAGGCGCGCGGGGTCGCCGAGCGCGGCGTGGATCCGTGCGCGCCCGGCCAAGGAAGCAAGCTCAACGTCCATTGACTCAACTATTGCTGAGTAACCGCCGGGAGTCAAACCTGCTGGAGCCTGAGGCCTGCGGTTCGGGCGTCGGGCGGGCGTTGGGGAGGATCGGGCTGGCTGGCCGGCGACTGGTCAGCAGCAGGTCGCCAGGTAGGACTGCAGTTCGGCGAGGGCGGCGAGCGCGCCGCCGCGATCGGCCCGGTAGTACACCGTCTTCCCGTCGCGACGGGAGGCGACCACCCGTCCGCGTCGCAGCAGGGTCAGCTGCTGCGACGCCGTGGCCTGGCTGATGCCGACCCGCTCGGCCACCTCGCTCACCGACAGCTCGGAGCCCTGCGCGAACAGCATCAAGATCCGCTGCCTGGTGGGGCTGCCCAGGGCTTTGAGGAACTCCTGCGTCTGCGGCGCCAGGCCCTCGGGGGCTCCGGCGGCGCGCGCAGGGGAGGGTGCCCCTGTGGGCTGTCCGACTGTGGCGTCGCTCATGGCCCTACCTTCCCCCACCATCATCATATTGTCATTCAACAAAACGACGATATGATCGTGCCATGACATCCGAGCCAGTGATCATCATCGGCGGCGGCCAGTCGGGCCTGGCCGCCGCCCGAGCCGCCCTGACCGCCGGCCTGCGGCCTGCCGTGCTGCAGGCGGGCAGTGAGCCTGTTGGCTCCTGGCCCGACTACTACGACAGCCTCACCCTCTTCTCGCCCGCCCGCTACAGCGCCCTGCCCGGGATGCCCTTCGACGGCGATCCGGACCGCTACCCCCGCCGTGATGAGGTCACGGCGTACCTGCGCCGGTACGCGCAGACCGTGGACGTCGACATCCGCACCCGCACCCGCGTCACGGCCGTGCACCCTCGCCGCGACGGGGGATACCTCGTCCGCACCGACACCGGGGACGAGCTGGCCGCGGTCGGCGTCGTCGCCGCCAGCGGATCCTTCGGCAACCCCTACCTGCCCATGCTGCCCGGCCAGAACGACTACGCCGGCGATCTTCGGCACGTCGCCCAGTACCGCCGGCCGGAGGCGTACGCGGGCAAGCGGGTCATCGTCGTGGGTGCCGGCAACTCCGCCGTGCAGGTCGCCTACGAGATCGCGGCCCACGCACGGGTCACGCTCGCCACCCGGGAACCCGTGCGCTTCCTGCCCCAACGCCTGGGCGGGCGGGACCTGCACCACTGGCTGCGGGTCACCGGCGCGGACCGCCTGCCACGCCGCGTCCTCACCCGCCTTGTTCGACACGCGGCCGTGCTCGACACCGGCGTCTACCGCGACGCCCTCGCCTCCGGGCTGCTCTCCCGGCGGGACATGTTCACCGCCTTCACCCCCGGCGGCGTCATCTGGGCCGACGGCGCGCCGGAGCCGGTCGACGCGGTCATCTTCGCCACCGGCTACCGACCGGACCTGGCCTATCTCAAGCCGCTGGGCGCCCTCGACCATGGCGCACCCCGGCAGGTGGGCGGGATCTCCACCACCCATCCGGGACTGGTCTTTCTCGGGTTGGAGTTCCAGCGATCCTTCGCCTCGAACACCCTGCGCGGCGTCGGCCGCGACGCCGCGCACGTCATGACCGCCCTCGCCGCTCACGTGTCCGGACGGCAGGGCCGGCAGCGGAAAGCGGACGTCGCCTCGCGCACGGGATCCGGCGCTCAGCGCTGATCGCGTTCGGCGATCGGCGCTGGTAGGTCCGGGGTTTGCCCGGCGGTTTACGCCTGCGACGAGGGGGCCGGCTCGACCGACAGCAAGCCGGCGAGCTGGCGCAGGATCCCCGGGCGGGCCCGGTAGTAGACCCACGTGCCCCGCCGTTCGGCGTCCACCAGGCCCGCTTCGCGCAGGGTCTTGAGGTGGTGCGAGATCGTCGGCCCGGTCAGGTCGAACGCCGGCGTCAGGTCGCACACGCACGCCTCCCCGCCCTCGGCGGAGGCGATCATCGACATCAGCTGCAGCCGTACCGGGTCGCCGAGGGCCTTGAACGCGGGAGCGAGCACCGCGGCCGTCTCGGCCGGAACCCGGCGCTGCGCCAGCGGGGGGCAGCACGGCGCATCGGCGTTGAGGTCGACGAGGAGGAGCGGCGCCTGTTGCTTTGACATGCCTCTAGGTTGACATCTCTCTAATCAACGTGCAACTCTCTGCTTAGACAGACGTCAAGACAGCTGTCTGGAGGAAGGGGACCACCATGTTCGGCTCCACCCGCCGCTCATCCGCTCTTCGCGCTGGAGTCCGGTTCTGCGACTCCTGCGCCCAGGTGTCCACCGCCGCCGAGCGTGCGCAGCGCCGCTACGACCGCGCCCGCACCACCGTCTACACGCTGATCAGCCACCGCTGACGAGAGGACCTGAGATGAGCGAGAACACCCAGACCACCGGCGGTTTCGCGGGCGACCCGACCGCCGCCCTACGGGTCACCGGCTCCGGCGCCTGCTGCGGCAGCCCCGCCCAGGCCGTCGGCGGAATCCTCCCGCCGGCCGGCGCGACCGCCAGCGGTGACCCGTGCTGCGGTACCCGCCAGGCCGGCCAGGCGGCTGACTCGTGCTGCGGCACCGAGGCCAAGGCCGACGCCATCGCCACCGGGCAGGGCTGCTGCTCATGACTGCCCCCACCGACCTCGCTGGCCTTCTCGACCAGGTCAGCGCCGAACGCATGACCGCCACCATCGCCACCCTCGCCTCCGATCGGATGGCGGGGCGGCGAGTCGGCTCGACCGGCGGGGCGGCGGCCCGCGCCTGGCTCGTCGACCAGCTCACCGCCCTCGGCGCCGACGTTCGCACCGAGGAGTTCCCGGTCCGCGCCGTGCCGCAGGTCTATGAGGCGCCGACGGTCACCTGGGGCGACCGGATCGGCACCGAGGAGCTGGTTTTCGGGCGGCAGGTCGCGATCCACCCGGCCTCCGCCGACACGTCCGACATCCGTCGTGGCGCTCTCGGCGTCGCCGGCAAGGACGACCCGGCGGGGCGGTGGCTGGTCGTGCCGACCGAAATGAGCCTGTTCGACGCCTACCGCGACACCCGCGGCGCGGCCGGGCTGCTGGTCCGCCGTCCGGTCGACGCCGAGGGTTGGCAGTTCACCATGCTCGCCGGCCCGGACCCGGGGCCGCTGTCGGTGCTGACGCTCGACCCGGACACCCACCACGCCGTGCTCATCGCCGCCACCGCGGGGGACGGCTGGCTGGCCGGGGCGACGCCGCTGCGCCGCGACGACGTCACCGGCACGAACATTCACGCCCGACTCCGGCAACCCGTTCCCGACGTTGCCGACCTGCTCCTGGCCGCCCACTACGACGGCGTCGGTGACCACCCGGGGCTGCGCCTGCCTGGCGCGTCGGACAACGCCACCGGCGTCGCCGTGGTCCTCGAAGCCGCCCGCATTCTCACCGCCGCGCTGCCCGCCGGTGCGGGACTGTCCGTCGCCCTGCTCGACGGGGAGGAAGTGGGTGCGCTCGGCTCGGCCCACCACGCCACCCAGCTGCGCGCCGAAGGGGCCGCACCGTTGGTCGTCAACGTCGACGGCGCTGGCCGTCTCGACGGGGCGGCCGCGGTGGAGGCCGGCGGGCCCGCCCACCGCCTCCTGGCCTTGCTCGACCAGGCGGGCCGGCACACCGGCGTCCCCCTGACGGCGGGTCCGGTGGCGTCGGACAACCGCCGCTACGGCGGTGCCGGTTTCACCGCGGTCGGGATCGGCGCCGGGATGGGCGGCTACCACAGCCCCGCCGACACCCCCGACAAGGTCGACCCGGCCACTCTCGGCGCGATCGCCCGGCTCGTTGTCGCCACCGCCCACCTCGCGGCGGCGGCACCCGCTACACTTTCATCGTCAATCGGCGATAAACGATAGAAGGAGTGGTGGTGGGCGACCTCCTCGACCGGGACACCGCGCAGACCTACGCCTCGTGGTTCCGGGCCCTCGCGGACCCGACCCGGGTGCAGATCGTCGAGTACCTCGCCCGGCACGGCCGGCCGATGAGCGTCGGCGAGATCGTCGCCGCCGTCGGGCTTGCCCAGTCCACCGTCTCCCAACACCTGAAGATCCTCACCGAGGTGCGGTTCGTGCTCGTCGACCCGGTCGGCACCGCCCGCCACTACCGCATCAACGACGCCTGCGTCGGCTGCTTCCCATCCGCCGCCGACGTCGTCATGGGCCGGCCGGCCCCCAACCCGAAGGGAGCCTGCTGATGGCCGACATCACCGTCCGCCCCATGGCCGCGGACGACGCCGACCGGGTCCTCGCCATCTACCAGGCTGGCCTCGACGGCGGTAACGCCAGCTTCGAGACCAGCGCACCCACCTGGACGGCATTCGACGAGGCCAAGCTGCCTGACCACCGCCTCGTGGCCGTAGACGCGGACGACACCGTGGTCGGGTGGGTGGCGGTGTCGCCGACGTCGAGCCGGGCGGTCTACGCCGGGGTGGTCGAGCACTCCGTCTACGTCGACCCCGCCGCCCAAGGGCGTGGCGTGGCCCGGCTGCTGCTGGCCGCGCTGATCGCCTCCACCGAGGCCGCCGGCATCTGGACCATCCAGTCCGGCGTCTTCCCGGAGAACAACGCCAGTCTCACCCTGCACCAGTGGGCCGGCTTCCGCGTCATCGGCACCCGCGAGCGGGTCGGACGGCACCACGGCCGGTGGCGCGACGTCGTCCTGCTCGAGCGGCGCAGCCCCGTCATCTGAACCCCTTCGGCTCCGCCCGCCCAAGCACAACTGCACCTTCTTGATTCGACAGTTTTCAACACAGAGGAGTTTCCAATGAGGGTCCTGGACGAGCTGCCCGTCGTGGTGATCGGCGCGGGTCCGGTGGGTCTGGCCGCCGCCGCGCACCTGCACGAGCGTGGCCTGCCCTTCCTTGTTCTGGAGGGCGGTGACACCGCTGGCGCGGCCGTGCGGCAGTGGGGGCACGTGCGGGTGTTCTCCCCGTGGCGGTACAACGTCGACCCAGCCGCGCGCCGGCTGCTCGACGACGCCGGCTGGGTCGGCCCGGCCGAGGACGCCCTGCCCACCGGCGCGGAGCTGGTCGCCGACTACCTTCAGCCTCTCTCGGAGCTGCCGCAGCTCAAGCCCCACCTGCGCTACGGCGCGCCCGTCGAGGCGATCAGCCGCCTCGGCCTGGACAGGCTACGCACCGCCGGCCGCGAGCAGGCCCCGTTCCTGATCCGCCTCGCCGACGGCGACGAGCTGCTGGCCCGGGCCGTCATCGACGCATCCGGCACCTGGGGCACCCCCAACGTCCTCGGCGCCTCCGGCCTGCCGGCCCGGGGCGAGAAGGACGTGGCCGCGTACCTGGAGCACGCCCTGCCGGACGTGCTCGGCACCGACCGGGACCGCTTTGCCGGCCGGCACACCCTGGTCGTCGGCGCCGGCCACTCGGCGGCGAACACCCTGCTCTCCCTGGCCGAGCTGGCCGCGGCGGAGCCGGGCACGGAGGTGACCTGGGCGATCCGCTCGGCCAGCCCGGCGCGCACCTACGGCGGTGGAGACGCCGACGCCCTGCCCGCCCGCGGCGCGCTCGGCTCCCGGCTGCGAGAGCACGTGGAAGCCGGCCGGATCCGGCTGCTCACCGGCTTCTCCGTGCACGCGCTCACCCCGACCGACGGCCGCGTCGCCGTGGTCGTCCGGCACGCCGACGGCGGTGAGACGTCCGTCGTGGTGGACCGGATCGTCGCCGCCACCGGCTTCCGCCCCGACCACTCCCTCGCCGCCGAGCTGCGCCTGGACCTCGACCCGATCATGGGTGCCACCCGCGCCCTCGCACCGCTGATCGACCCGAACGAGCACTCCTGCGGCACCGTGCCCCCGCACGGCGTCGACGAGCTCGCCCACCCGGAGGTCGGCTACTACGCCGTCGGCATGAAGAGCTACGGCCGCGCCCCCACCTTCCTCATGGCTACCGGCTACGAGCAGGTCCGCTCCGTCGTCGCCGCTCTCGCCGGGGACTGGGACGCCGCCCGCGACGTCCAGCTCGACCTGCCCGAGACCGGCGTGTGCAACAGCAACCCCGCCGACTCCACCGGCACCGACAGCTGCTGCGGATCGGCCCCGGCGGCGGAGACGGCCGGAAGGGGCCTGGCCACCGGCATTTCCGGCGGGCTGCTGTCCTCGCCGCTGAACCTCATCAGCCTCGACGTTGCACCCGCCGGCGGCCAGACTGGCGGCTGCTGCGGCAGCTGATGGCCACCAACCTCACCACGGTGCCCGTCGGCCGACAGGTCGGCGGGCACCACGCCCACGGCCGGCGCACCGTCGCGGCCCTCGCCATCACCACCACCATCGGCTACGGCACCCTCTACTACGCCTACGCGGTTCTGCTCCGCCCGATCGCGGCCACGCTCGGCGTTTCCGCCACTGCTGTCACCGGCGCACTCACCGCCTCGGTCCTCGCCGGTGCTCTCATGGCAATCCCCGTCGGCCGGTGGCTCGACCACCACGGCGGACGCGCCCTCATGACCACCGGCTCCATCACCGCCACAGTCCTGCTGATCGCCTGGTCCCAAGTCCAGACCGTCTGGCAGCTCTACGCCGTCATGATCGGCATCGGCATCACCGGCGCGATGGTCCTCTACGAACCCGCCTTCGCCGTGATCGTCACCTGGTTCACCCCAGAGCGGCGCGCCACCGCGCTGCTCGCCGTCACCATCGTCGCCGGCTTCGCCAGCACCATCTTCATGCCGCTCACCGGCTTCCTCGACGCACACCTCGGCTGGCGCGGCACCCTGCTCGTCCTCGCCGCCATCTACGGCGTGGTGACCGTGCCCCTGCACGCCCTCACCATCCGCAAACCTCCGGCCCCGCCGGCCGAGCTGTCGGCGCCGCCCGACCGGCAGAACAACAGGCAGCGGGCATCTGTCGCTCGCGCCGCCATGCGTGATGCCAGGTTCTGGATCCTCGCAGGCACCTTCACAGCCCACGGCGCGGCCACCAGCACGATGACGGTCCACATCGTCGGTTACCTCGCCAGCCGCGGCCACCCGGCCACCTTCGCCGCCTCCATCGCCGGTCTGCTCGGTGTCCTGTCCGTCACCGGACGCCTTGTGCTGACCGCCGCCCGCCGTCGGCTGGCCGTGACCACCATCGTCGCCGCTGTCTTCGCCACGCAGGCCCTCGCGGTCCTCGCCATGCCCGCGCTCGCCGGGACCCCTATCGGCGCGATCATCACAGTCACCGGCTTCGGACTCGGGTTCGGCATCGCCAGCCTTGCTACCCCGGCCCTGCTCGCCGACCGCTACGGCACCACCGCCTACGCCACCATCGCCGGACGGCTCGCCGCCTGCGTCACCATCGCCAAGGCCAGCGCACCGCTGGTCGCCGCCACCGTCGTCGCCCGCGAGGGGTACGGCGTGCTGCTCGGAGTCGTCGCGTCCGCGTGCTTTCTCGCGGCGGGCGGCATGCTGATCAAGCGGGGAGCAGGACCCCACACCGCTGGCAGCCACGCGGAGGAGGCCTGACCTCGGGGTGACTACTGTGGTCGATGGTATGAGACGGCGAGACGGGGTGAGCTGGATGATCGAGTCGCTGGTTGCAGATCCCGGGATGCTCATCCAGGCGCGCGAGTCTCGTGGGCTGCGCCAGAACGAGGTGGCCCTGGCCATGTCGAAGCACCTCGGGACGACGGTCTCCCAGGCGTACGTCAGCAAGGCCGAAGCTGGACGCGTGAGCGTTTCGGGGGAACGCTTGGAGGCGTTCTCCGCCGCGCTGGGGTATCCCGTCGCCGTGCTCTGCGACGCTCCTGACGCGGAGGGCGTTGGCATCGGCCTGATTCACCATCGGAAGCGCACATCTCTGGGTGCCCCGGCTCTGCGGCGCATTCACAACCAGCTGAAGTTCGGGCGGCGTCAGACTGCGCCACTTCTTGCCGCAGCTCGAGATCGTGAGCACCGCTTCCATCGGCACGAGCTGGCTGAAGACGAGTCTCCCGAGGAGATCGCGCAGCTGGTGCGTCGCGAGTGGAGCCTGGGCGACGGTCCGATACCCGACATGGTCGCCGTTCTAGAAGGAGCTGGCGCCGTCGTCCTCCTCCGGGACCTCGACACCCGGGAAATCGACGCGGTCAGTGCATGGCCCGGCGAGGGCAACCCGCTATTCCTCCTGAACGTCACGGCGCCCACCGATCGTGCTCGCTTCAGCCTCGCCCACGAGCTGGGACATGTGATCATGCACCACGTTCCAGGCGGCACGGTGGTTCAGGAAAAGCAGGCTGACATGTTCGCCAGCGAGTTCCTGATGCCGGCCAGGAGTATCCGCGAACAGTTGCGCCAAGGCGTCGATGTCAACCGCCTTATGCAGCTGAAATCCGTGTGGGGAACCTCTATGGCGGCGCTGGCCCGACGGGCTCTCGATGTGAACGCCTTGAGCGACTGGCGGTACCGCAACCTCGTGGTCGAGATGTCGATGTTGGGCTACAAGACGCACGAGCCGGTTTCTCTAGAGCCGGAGCGCGCATCGAAGATCTATGGTGTCTTGCAGGCCCTGATGCGGGACCAGGGCGCCACGGTGGAGGAGCTTGCGGCAACCGCCGGGCTCTTCCCCGACGAGTTTCAACAGCTGTACCTGGCAACGCCGTCACACTGACGCCTTTCGGCGCCACCGTAAGAGGTGAGAGATGACGCAAAACCCTGTGCCGCCGTCGCCACGGCGGCCGGCTTGGGACGCTGCAGTCGAACAGACCACGGCTGCGGAGCAGGCTACGAAGGACCGCATCTTCCTGTTGACCCGGCCGAAGGGCACCTGGGCGGTACCCCAGTACCTCGACCCGACCATCACTGGGCAGATGTCATGATCACGAGTATTTCTACCACCGATGTGGCGCTGGAGCCAGCCCGTCAGACGAGGTGGACGCACTCACGCCCGGCATGCACGATAGCTGGCCCGTGGTCTGAACAGGCCGAACCGGGCGCTGAATCTCGAACCCAGTCGCGGCAATCTCGCTTTAGGTGACGCGGCGAGGTAGCGGGTGGCGGCCGGTTGATGTCGATGTCCTAGGACGGCCTAGGTGTACTGCCCAGGCAGGTTGGTCAACCTGGTGATGGGCGGTTTGCCGCCGGTGGCGGTGTGGGGCCGGTGGTGATTGTAGTGATGCAGCCAGGCGGGCAGGGCCTTGCGGCGGGCGGCTTCGGATGAGTAGAACCGGCCGAAGGCCCACCCGTCGGTCAAGGTTCGGTGGAATCGCTCGACCTTGCCGTTGGTCTGGGGCCGGTAGGGACGGGTCTTCTTCGGGGTGATGCCCAGTTCGGTGCAGGCGTCTCGCCAGGCGTAGGACTTGTATGCGGAGCCGTTGTCGGTCAGGACGCGTTGCACGGTCACGCCGCGGTTAGCGAACCAGGCGACCGCGCGGCGTAGGACGCCGATGGCGGTGGCGGCTTTCTCAACACCGCGTGCACCGTCGAGGCGGGCATGCTGAGCCGGCCGGCGATCTGGACAGGCCCCAAGCGGTGCTTCCAGCGCAGGTGCACGACCTTTCGGACAACCGGTTGCGACGTCCGGTTCGGGCTGTGACGCGGCCGCGATGACCGGTCGGCCATCCCTCCCGCCCCCAGCTCGGCATAGCGCACCGCCCGCCGTTTCGCCGTCGGCCACGACACGTCATAGCGTTCCGCTGCACGGGCCACCGGCCATCCCTCATCCACGATCAGACGCGCGAGACGAAGACGTGCACGAGGAGTCAAAGCGGCGTTAGCGTGGGACACGAAGGCCTCCTGGTTGGCGGAGCGGTTCCTAGACAGCTCCACTCCACAACCGGAGGCCTTCATCATCACGTCTATCTACGTCGTGTCGTCACACAACCTCAACCAACGTGCCTGGGCAGTACACCTAGAGCCGTGACTGGTCCCCGCCCGTCGCCTGTCCCGCGCATCGAGACCGGAGCCGTGGGCTGCACGTCGGGCGACGCGCGGGCGGATGCCCTTGCCGCGCACCGCCTTGCGGAACTCTTATTGACTGCCGGCGGGAAATTTGGATGCGGAGGGTCGGTGGGGTGGTCTGTGATCGGGGGATGGCGATCGAGATGGGTAGCCCGGGGGTCAACGGGCTCGGCGACGTGGTGCGGGTGTTGGCGGAGTGGCAGTACGACGGAGGGCCCGTGCAGTTGCATCCGGGGGATGTGGGCTGGTTCTGGCGGTTCGGTGCGGAGCGGACGGCGCAGGCCACGCGGACCTGGAGTCGGGCTGGGAAGGTTCTGGCGGTCGGGCTGCTGGATGGTGCGGATTTGCTGCGGTTGGCGTTCGCGCCGGAGGCATTGCGGGACGAGGAATTGGCGCAGCAGGTGGTCGAGGACGTGTCGGCGCCTGAGCGTGGTGTGCTGTTCGAGGGCAGGGTGTACGTCGAGGCGCCGATGGGTGCGCTGGCCCAGGACCTGCTGTTCAAGGACGGCTGGGACAGTGGCGAGCCGTGGACACCACTTCGGCGTGACCTCGGCGCGCCTGTGCCGGATCCCGGCGTTCGTGTCGAGGTGATCGGGCCGGAACAGGCGCATGAGTGGGCCGCGGTCCTGCGGGCGTCGTTCGACGGGTCGACGTTCACCGACGAGCGCTGGCACGCGATGGCGGCAGGTACGCCGTACGTCGACGCACGGTGCCTGGTCGTTCGCAATGAGCAGAGCAAGGCGGTGGCGGCCGCGGCGGTGTGGTCGGCGGGTGAAGGCAAGCTCGGGCTGATCGAGCCGATGGGGGTGCACCCGGCACACCGCGGTCACGGTTACGGCCGAGCGATCACGGTCGCCGCGGCGCGCGCACTCCAGGAGCTGGGTTCGTCCAGCGTGGTCGTGTGCACCCCGAGCTCCAACGTCGGCGCCGTCGCCACCTACCAGTCGGCCGGCCTCAAGCAGTTGCCCGAGAGACGGGACCTGTACCGCGACGATTCCTGATGGCCCGTGCCGCGGAACGCTTGACGTGTCCTGGCCGACGGCGAAACGGTGGGCGGTGCGCTATGTCGAGCTCGGTGAGGCCGGGATGGTCGACCGGTCGTCGCGGCCGCACCACAGCTCTACCCGCACGTCACAGCCGCTGGTCCGCAAGGTCGTGCGTCTGCGGTGGAAACACCGCCTGGGCCCGGTGCAGATCGCCGGCCGGCTCGGCATGCCTGCCTCGACCGTTTACGCGGTATTGACCCGCTGTCGAGTGAACCGGTTGTCGCACATCGATCGGCGCACCGGTTCACCGGTGCGCCGATCGATGCGCGACCAGCCCGGCGGCATGTTGCACGTTGACGTCAAAAGCTCGGCCAGCTCCCCGACGGCGGCGGCTGGCGCTACGTCGGCCGTATCCAGGGCAAACGCAATCGGGAGGCGACCGCCCGCCGCACCGGAGCCCGTAACCACCTTTGGCAACCACAGGTAGGATCGGCGTTCGCCCATACCGTCGTCGACGACCATTCGCGGGTGGCGTATGCCGAGATCTGCGATGACGAGAAAGCCGTCACCGCCATCGCCGTGCTACGTCGACCATCGATGTATGTGGTCGAAGGGTCGGATGTTGCCTCCCCGACCAGCGGTCGTCGGTTCTGCTCGGCGCGAGCGCAAGCGCAAGCGCGGCGCGAATCCTCAGTACCAGTAGTAGCTCCAGTTTCCTTGGCAGTCGGACTCGAATGATTCCCGGCTCTCGAGAGCGATATTGACCGGGATGATGCTGGTTGACCCGAACTCGTCCTCTTCGGCGATGAGGGCGCGGAGTCCGGGGTGCAACGCCAGTACTCCGGCGCGGCCGGGCGGGCGGAGAACTGCCAGCTCGGGGTGTTCCTGGCCTACGCAAGCCGGCGCGGACGCCAGCCGGCGCGGACGCCAGCCACATCACTCGCCGCGAGAGGGCGTCGATGAGCGTGCCGATGCGTTGGTAGGGCTGGCGTAGGCATTTGCGCAGGCCCTGAAGCATGCTGGCAGCCTTTTGCCCTCTTCGGCCAGCACCGCCATCGCGGCATTGGCGACCACCTTCCCGCAATGGGAGGTCAGCCGACAGTGTTGACACCGGCGAGGAGGATGCTCCAGAGTCACTGGACTAGTCCAGTATTCCGTGAGGTGCTCTACACGAAGGTGGATCAAATGGCCACGAGATCGAGATCGAGAGCGGGGCTGTCGCTGCTGACGGTGGTGACGCTGGCGACCGGCCTGCTGGCGCAGGCATCCGATGACGTCCAGGCGGCCGGCGTCCAGGCAGTCGGCGAGCAGGCGGCCAGCGAGCAGAAGGCGCATGACCAGCCCGGCTCCCGCGATGACCTGACCTTGCCCGATGGCTACGTCGATCGAGTGAACCACGCGCTGGACCAGGGATCCGACCACTGGGGCGAGAAGCTGCTCGGCCTGCCCGACGGTCCGACCATGGCCAACGTCAAGCCGCTGCTGGTGCCGGCCAACCACGGTGGTACGACGGACGCCGCCTCGCCCTGGTACTACCTGCCCTTCACCTATCCGGCGCCGGACCCCAGCCGGTGGGCCGAGGAGCGGGACTTCTCGCTGCACGTCGCGGACGGCAGCGAGCTGATGTCGCAATGGTCGGACTCGCGGGCGACCCAGCGCGTCCGCTTCTTCGTCGGCGCGAACGGGGCCGAGCGCTACGGCCAGGCGGAGGCGAGGTCGGGTGCCCCCCGCCTGACCGGCGGGTACCTGCCGATCCTCGCCAACTCCTATCGTGACGCCGCCGGGGTCCGCTACGAGCGCGAGTCGTTCGTCACCGAGCTCACCCCGGGTGGCCCGGCAGTCAGCATGCTCCGGTTCGTCGTCAGCGGGCCGGCGAAGGCGCGCCCGCGGCTGCGGCTCAACGTGAGCCGTGACAGGGTGGCGGACTTCGTCGCCACGCCCGGACGGCTGACTCTCGACGGGAAGACCGTGGTCGCGTACAGCGGTGCGGCGACCTGGTCCGCGCCCGACCTGAGCTTCACGCTCGACCTGAGCCGCGGGAAGGCCGAGTTCCATCTGGTCGTGCCGAACGAGCCGGCCGAACTGCCCGCCGTACGTCCGTCGGCCAAGCTCTACGACGCCGCGAAGTCCCGCACCGGCGCCTACTGGACGGCGCAGCTCAACGCCGGCGCCAAGGTCCGGCTTCCGGAGCGGTACGCCGCGGACGCCATGCGCAGCACGCTGCTGAACAACCTGGTGATGGGCTTCAACCTGACCGTCGGGAACGGCTACGAGTCGCTGGACAAGTCCTTCGCCTGGGTGCCGGAAATCGCGGCGACGGTCACCTCGCTCGGGGACTTCGGCTACCAGGACAAGGCGCGCGCGAACCTCACCGAGATGCTGCGACGCGGCCAGGGCAGCTTCTTCGTGTCCTGGGAGCGCGGAATCAAGCTGCAGACGGTGGCGACGTACTACCTGCAGAGCAACGACGGGACGTTGCTGCTGGAGAACCTGCCGACGTTCCGTGACTGGCTTGCCGACTTCAAACGGCAACGCGTCGCGGACCCGAACGGTCTGCTGGCCAAGACCCGCTACGCCTCCGACATTCCGGAGCCGGTCTACGGCCTGCACCACCAGTCCGAGGTCTGGCGCGGTCTGCGCGACGTCGGTGTCGCGTTGCGGCTGATGGGCCGTGCCGATGAGGCGAAGCCGTTCCTCGACGAGGCGGCCGGCCTGCGCTCGTCACTGCTGGGCGCGGTGGAGAAGTCGAAGACGGTGTTGCCGGACGGTTCGGTGTTCGTGCCGATCGCGCTGCTGGACCCGGCGTCGTCGAAGCCGTACGACAAGGTCACCACCGACTTCCTCGGCAGCTACTGGAACCTGATCATGCCGTACGCACTCGCGACCGGGCTGTTCGAGCCGGGCAGCGCGACGGCGACCGGACTACGGGACTACCTCTACAAGCACGGGTCGCTGTTCCTCGGCCTCACCAGGTTCAACCTGTCGACCGCCGATCCTGGTGTCTGCCAGAACATCCGGCACAACCAGTGGCCGGCGGTGCCTGGATACAAGTCCAGCGGCATCGACCAGCAGTACGGCTACTCGCTGATGCGGTTCCTGGCCGACAATGCCGAGTCCGATCGCCTCGACCTGAGCTTCTACGGGATGCTCGCGCACAACTTCACGCCGAACACCTTCGTCGGTGGCGAGGGCGCCACGATCTCGCCGTGCCCGCAGTTCGGTGAGTACTACCGGTCGCAATACTGGCCGCCGCTGTCGCCGAACAACGCCACCTACCTGGAGGCGGTGCGCGGCCTGCTGGTCAGCGAGGACCTGAACGCCGACGGCGTGCCGACCCGGCTGCACCTGGCGCCGGCCACGCCGCGGCCCTGGCTCGCGGACGGGGAGCGGATCGAGGTCGCCGACCTGCCCACCTCCTTCGGCCCCGTCGGGTTCGCCTCCTCGTCGGAGCTGACGGACGGCCGGCTGACCGTGCGGGTCGACCCACCGCGCGCGGCCACCGGGCGGGCGCCGCTGACGGACGTGGTGCTGCACCTGCGCGCGCCGCGCGGTCACCGGCTGACCGGGGTCACCGTCGACGGCCGCCCGGTGACGTTTGACGCCGAGCGCGAGCTGGTCGGCCTCGGCCGGCCGACGACGGCGGTCACGGTCCGGGCGACCTACCGGGCGGTGAAGGTTGCCGACGCGCCGAGCGCGGAGGCCACGAAGGTGACGACCCCGCGTACGTTGCTGGAGCCGGGTGAGACGTTTGCGCTGGACCTGGAGGTCGAGGCGCTCGGGCAGCGCACGGTCGGCGGCACCGTCGAGGTCAGCGTTCCGGCCGGGTGGACGGTGCGCGACCCGAAGCTGCCGTTCCGCGTGAGCAGCAACCAGAGACTGGCCTGGTCCGACCTCGCGACCTCGGTCCGGGTCCCCACCGATGCGGTGCCCGGGAGCTACCGGATCGACGTGGTCACCCATCCATCCGGTGGTACGGCGCGGACCACCTCGTTGTCGGTCCGGGTCGCCCGACCGGATCCGGCGGACTACGCCGCGCTGGTGAAGCGGGACGCGCCGGTGGGCTACTGGCGGCTCGGCGACGTCCAGGGCCAGCCGGTGATCGACGCCTCCGGCAACGGAAACACTGGTGCTTACCGTGGCAGCGTCGGCCGGTCCCAGCCAGGGGCGATCGCCGACTCCGCCGACGCCGCGGTCCGGCTGGACGACGGCTACGCCGAGATTCCGGACAGCGCCTCGCTCAGCATCACCGGTGCCTACACGCTGGAGGCGTGGGTCAAGGACGCGGCGGGTGGACCGCAGGGCATCGTCGAGAAGTACGACGGCGGCGACTGCCTGCCGTCGCGCAACGGCTACGCCCTGCGCCTGGTCAACGGCAACAAGCTGCAGGCGCTCACGATCGCCGACCAGGCGCAGTCCGGCGCGTCCAGCGCCCGCAGCGTCCAGCAGGTGCGATGGCACCACGTGGCGGCAGCGTATGACGGAACGACGCTGCGGACCTACATCGACGGGCAGCTGCAGACGTCCACCCCGGTGGCCAAGGCGCCGACCGACGGCAGGGGCAGCCTCAAGCTGGGCGCCCGTGGAGACGACGCGGCGGACCGCTTCTTCGGTGACCTGGACGAGGTCGCGATCTACCGCAAGGCCCTGACTCCGGGCCAGATCGACTCGCACTACGTCAAGGGTGTGCTCGGCAACCCCGGCCCGTCGCCCAGTGCGCAGCGCTCGGGTGGGGGTGCCGTGCAGGACAGCTCCTCGCCGGCTCCGGCGGTCTCGGCAGCCGGGCAGACGTCAACGAGCAGGCAGCCGGCGGCCACCGCCCAGTCCTCCTATGCGGCGCAGGTGCTGGCCGACAAGCCGGTCGGCTACTGGCGGCTGGGTGAGGGATCCGGCACGAGCGCCGAGGACTCCTCCGGCACCGGCAACCGTGGCGCGTACGCGGACGCAGTGGCACTGGGTCGCCCGGGCGCGCTGACGGGCGATCCGGACACCGCTGCCGAGCTGACCGGCGGCCACATCGCCATACCGGACTCGGCCTCGGTGAGCGTCAGCGGCTCGTTCACCCTCGAGGCATGGGTGAAACTCAATGACGTCTGCGGGCAGTACAGCGTGGTCGAGAAGTACGACGCGCCCGCCTACAACGGCTACGTGTTGCGCGTCCTGCCCGGAGGCAGAATCAACGCCCTCACGTTGGGCGGGGCCGGGCAGTTGGCGTCGGTCGAAGGGCAGACGGTGGTCACGCCGGACGAGTGGCATCACGTGGCCGCGGTCTACGACGGGTCGACCATCACGGTCTACCTCGACGGACGACCCGACGGCTCGGCCGCCACGAAGGTGAACCCGACCGACGGGGCCGGAAGCCTCAAGCTGGGGGCCCGTGGTGACGACGCCGGCACCAGACTCGCCGGGCTGCTCGACGAGGTTGCCGTCTACGACCATGCCCTCACCGCCGGCGAGGTCGCGCAACACTACTCGGTCGGCACGACGGGTTAACATTCAACGTCACGTGGCTTCGGTGTTGAGCGTGGCGCGGGCATGAGGACGGCCACCGCATGACTATCGATGGTCCGTGAGGACCACCGAAGATCGTGCGGTGGCCGCAGGCCACAGCGTAGACCTGGTCGGTGGCACGTCATCCACGACGAGGCGGCAGGGCGTGCCGCCGGCCGTTTCGTCCGCGTGGAGCCGCGCCGAACCGCGGTGGCGTTCGTGGAGGGGCTGCTGTCGACGGTGCAACGCAAGGCGTATAGGTCCCTGGCCGAACGCGCGGGTCACCACGATCCGCAGGCGATGCAGCGGCTGCTGCGCACGGCCGCATGGGACGCCGACGGCGTGTGCCGCCTGGCTGATCGATCAGCTCGGGCACGCCGACGGTGTCCTGATCGCCGACGAGACCGGGTTCCTGAAAGGGTGGGCAGTCAGTCGGGGTGCAGCGGCAGTACACCGGCACCGCCGGACGCATCGGGAACGCCCAGGTCGGGGTGTTTCTGGCCTATGCCTCGCCCCTGGGCCGCGGATGATCGACCGCCAGCTCTACTACCCGGGACGACCTGGTGCGCCCAGCCGGCCCGCCGCGAGGCGGCCGTTGTCCCGACGAGGTCGACTTCGCCACGAACCGGCCCTGGCCCGGCAGATGATCACTGCGGCGCTGGACTCCGGTGTCCCCGTCGAGTGGGTGACCGGCGACGAGGTCTACGGCGCAGGCCCTGGGCTCCGGGCTGACCTGGGGCATCGCGGCCTGGGCTACCTCCTTGCGGTCGGTGCTGGTCACTGAGGCCCGGTTCAGATGAAGATCGTGCGGGCCGGGTCGAGGAAGTCGGTCGCGATGATCTGGGCGGCGCCGTACGGCATGGTGTCGAAGCCCTTGTAGTTGTGCCAGGCCTTGATCTGACCGTCAGTCTGGATCAGCCCGATCTCGGCGAGGCCGTTGCCGTCGAGCGAGGACTCCCGGCTGCCGCCCTGAACCGGTAGGCCGTTGACCCAGCGGAGGTTGATCGAGTACATGTGCCTGCTGCCGTCCGCGGCCTTCGAGACCAAGATGACCGCGTACGCCGAGGCCGCCCGCCACGCGCAGGCGAACCCGGATCCTTGGCTGGGCTTCTGCGGCTACGTCGAGCAGATCTGCGCCATGCAGGCGGGCGATCGGGGTTTCACCACCGTGCTGACCATGACGTTCCCCACCGCGAAGCAGTTCGAGGCCGACCGCGCCCGAGCCTTCGCCGACTTCACCACCCTGATCGACAGGGCCAAGGACGGGGGCAAACTGCGCGCCGACTTCGTCACCGAGGACATGCCGATGTTCCTCATGGCCAACGCCGGCGTCCTCACCGCGACTGCGGACGCCGCCCCCGACACCTGGCGCCGACTCGTCGGCTACCTCATCCAGGCCTGCGCCGCCCAGGCCGCACAGCCGCTCACCGACCCACCCACACCCCGGCAGATGTACAAGGCCATGCTGCGCGCCACCCGCCACCAACGCGAACGGCCACGGACCAAGGAGCACCCCGCATGACACCCCGAGTCGGTGCTGCGCGCCGTCGAGCTGGGCCTACCGATGTTCCTCGGCATCCTCGGCGGCACCGCAGAGCACTGGGCGCAGTACGGCACCGCCTACCGCGCCGCCTGGGACGAGATCGGACGCCCCGCTGAAGCAGCCGACATCGCCGTGGCCGTACACAGGTTCGTCGCCGACGGCGACCGGCAAGCGAAGGCCACCTACCTCGAGCACGAGTTGCGCATGTTCACCACCGGCGCCGCCGAAATCGGCCGCGCCGGCCCGCCGCCGGCCGGCCGGGGCAACAACTACGAGCCCGGCGGCATGGTCTTCGCCGGCGGACCCGACGAGATCGCTGACCGCATCCTGCACCTGCACCAGCTACTCGGACACAGCCGCCAGATCCTGCAGATGGACATCGGCGGCATGCCCCACGACACCTTCCTCACGAGCATCGAGCTGCTCGGCACCCAGGTGCCGCAGATGCGCAAGGAACTCGGATAGCAACAACTGATAGGGGGCAAAGTGGCCGCTCCGGGAGGGCTCACCCGAACGCTGCGAGTCACCCTTGCCGCTGGTCCTTGGCGTAGCCGAGCGGGCGCGGGCGATCTTAGTGGCGTACCAGCGGTTAAGCACAGCGGTAAAAGATCGGCTGGTCCGGCAGACGTGGTGGCCACGCCACCCGGACGCCGCCACGACGTCAAGTTCGGCCTGCCCGGTGGGCCGCCACAGGGTGATCGTGTCGGAGTTGTCGATGGTTACTCCTCCGACCGGCTGCCACTGCCACGTGCCGATGGTGACCGGGAGGCGCTGAGATCCTGCTCGGTGCGCATGGCCGATCAGTTGTTGCGGCGCCAGCCGAGCCGTTGGTTTATCTCGTCCGGCGGCGTCGGTAGGCCACGACCGCGAGGGTGGCTGGCGGCACCGGCGGCCGTGAGGAGCGGTACGGGTTTGGCGCGTACTGCGGTGGCGACCTCCGCTGTCGCGGCACGTGCGGTGGTGACCGCGGCGGACGTGGCCCTACCAGTGGTTTGGGTGCCGGCTGCGGCCGAGCTGCGTGTCGTGGCCGCCGCCTCGCGGGCCTTCTGCTTGGTGGCCGCGGCGCGCTGGGAGGCTCTCTTGGCTCACCGTGCGGAACATCTGGGTTGCCGAGGTCTTCGCTGACTGGCTGACGGTGGTCAAGCGTTGCATGAGTGCCCGTACCTGTTCTCGCTGCCGGAATGGCCGAAGACGCCGACGACGGTGACCTGGTTGGCCACGTCCGACCGGTACTGCGGGAGCGCTGGGTCAGTCTTGCTGCAGCTCGGGTGTTTTCACCGAGCCCTGTGAGGGTTCGTCGAGACGCGCGCCCAGAGACGGGAAGGCGGTGTCGCCCAGATGACCGGCGACATCACCCGCCGGGATGTCGCCCCCCTGCCAGCGACGCCGCAACGTCAGCATGCCCGCCGCCCCGGTCAGTGCCCCCACCCCGAAAGCAAGGGCAAGTGCCCGCCGATTGCTTGAGTTTCGTCTGCGCGCCACTACCACTCCCTGAATCCGACGTGCCTGCACAGCCCTAATCGTCCGACTCGCCCGCCGAAGCCATGCACCTAATCGACGGACTCGTATGGCAACCATCGTGGGCCACTGCGTCACGGCGCTGAGTGAGCTGCCGTTTCAGCTGTAGGAGGGGCAGCCATGAGTGAGACTGGAACCGGGACCTGCCGGACTGGTCCGCGGTTCACTCGGGACTACAGGGCGATCACGATCACGTCGTACGCCGCGCCGGTGAGACGACGAGGGTGGTACCCCCGCAGGCATTTGGAACGGTTCGGTGGCCGAGCGCCTGGCGCAGCGGGAGCCGCAGTTTGCGGTAGAGCCTTCGCTGGGTCGGGACCAGCATCGATGGCCTTGCGTCTCGCGGATTCGCCGGCCGCCCCGGTGAGACCTGTGCCTGTCCGGTGGCGGCTGACGGCGCCCGCCGGACCGGACATGCCGATTGGTGTTACGGGAGTGACGAGGGTGAGTGACACGAATCTTGGTGCCCGTAGCGAGCGGGGCAGTGAGTACGCCGACCTGTCCCGCCTGGTGCGGGGTGCTGGTCTCCTCGACCGGCGGCCCGGCCGCTACGCGTTACGCATGGGGCTGGTGCTCTGGTGCCTCGGTGTGCTGGGCGTGGTGTTGGCCCGGCTCGGGCAGTCGTGGTGGCAGATCGTGGTCGCGGCGGTCCTCGCGGTGATCTTCGCTCAGGCGGGGTTCATCGGCCACGACGCCGGGCATCGGCAGATCTTCCGCTCCCGCCGCGCCAACGACGTTGTCGGCTTGCTGTTCGGCAACCTGTTGATCGGCGTCAGCTACGGATGGTGGGTGGACAAGCACAATCGGCACCACGCTCACCCCAACACTCAGGGCCATGATCCGGACATCGTCGTGGCGCCCCTGTCTTTCACCCCGGGGCAGGCCGAGGCGCGGCGCGGTCTCGGCGCGGTGTTCGTCCGGCACCAGGCCACACTGTTCTTCCCGCTGCTCCTGCTGGAGGGCCTGCACCTGCATGCCATCAGCGTCAAGGCCGTACTCGGCCGCGGCCGGCTCAAGCACCGCCCGGCCGAGGCTGGCCTGCTCGCCCTGCACATCGGCGGCTATCTCACAGCCGTGTTCCTGCTCCTGGACATCCCGCAAGCCATCGTGTTCGTCCTGGTCAACCAGGGCCTGTTCGGCTTGTACCTCGGTTGCTCGTTCGCGCCCAACCACAAGGGCATGCCGATCCTTGATCAAGCCGACAGCCTCGACTATCTGCGGCGGCAGGTGCTGACCTCTCGCAACGTGCGCGGTGGATGGCTCATCGACGTCCTGCTCGGCGGGCTCAACTACCAGATCGAGCACCACCTCTTCCCCAGCATGCCCCGACCGAACCTGCGCCGCGCCCAGCCACTGATCCGCCAGTTCTGCACAGAGCACGGCGTCCCCTACCACGAGACCACGCTGACCCGGTCGTGGGCGCAAGTGCTGCGGCACCTGCGGACAGTCGGCGCGCGACCGACCCAACCGGCAGCCGACAGAAACTGAACCAGGAGGGCCGCCGCCGTCGCCTCTCAAACTGCCGCTGTCAGACTCCGGTCACGTGATCGCCGACGAGCGACACAACCGCTTCCCACCCGCGACCCCTGCGCGGCCCTTGCGTTCCTGGAGGCATCCCGGCTGAAATGGTGGCAATCAGGGCGCTCGTAGGTGAAGTCTGACCCGCGGCACCGCGCCATCGTCCAGGACCCGAGCCATGACCGACTCATCCGCACTGACCTGATCGTCATCGACGACATCGGCCTACTCCCGCTCGACCTGACCGGCGTCCCGCCCATCCTCAGCGACGGGGCGGCCTGACCGCCGCCGCGCCAGTGCGAGCGTCAGAGCTTCGCGTTGATCGCGCTGGCCGTTCACTCGAGTTTGGGTCCCACCTCCCCAGAGGCTGGGCGCGTGAGCAGGTCCTGCAGGCCAGTCAGCGTCAGCACCGCCTCGGCGGGGCTGCCGGGTTCGGCGGCGACCCGCAGGCGGTCCAAGTCCGCCGCGAGGTGGTGCAGGAGTTGCACGCCCGCGCTGCTGAGATGACTGACCGCGCTGACGTCGATGGTGAGGGGTAGAGCACCGCCTCGGTTGGCCTGCAGGATCGCGGCGCGCAGTCGGGAGGTGGTGACCATGTCCACCGGGCCGTGCACTTCGAGCGTCTTCCCGTCCGGGTTTTCGATGACATGAACCGATATCTCATCGACTGCGGGGTCGCGGCGGCGAGTAGCCCTCGGATGCACGGCCCCGCTGGTCACGATGGTCGGGCGACCGAGGCGGTGGTGCATGCGGAGGCTGGTGCCGACGTCGGTGCGGACGACCTCCAGGTGGTCGACGAGACCTCGGACCATCGCCAGTCCGCGACCGCGCCTCCCGGGATCGGGCAGCGCTGGGCGCCATCGTCCCCGGTCGGCGCAGGTGAGGTGAACGACGCCGTCATCGTCCAGGACGGCGTCCACGGAAAAGGCGGCCGGCGTGTCGGATGCATCGGCGTGTTCGATGGCGTTGCCGGCGGCTTCTCCGACGGCGTGAATGAGGTCGCTTGTGTCATGTGCGCTGGCGCCGATCGTGTTCAGCCACTCGGTCAGCTGCCTGCGCAACGGGCGCAACGCGGTCGGCTCGGCGGGCAGGGTGAGATGCAGGGGTGTGACGGGTTCGGGCAGGAGGTAGGCGGCCAGGATCGTGATGTCGTCGCGGTAGCCGCCGTCGGCGAGCATGAGGCGTTCGGTGACGAGCGTGCAGATCCGGTCGGGCAGCCGGTCGGGAACGGAGGTGTTCTCGTGGAGAGAGTCGTGCCGGGCCGCTGAAGCGGCGGTGGCCAAGGAGTGGGCGCCCTCGCGCAGGCTGCGGTGCGGTCGTTCGATCAGGCCGTCGGTGTAGAGCAGTACGACGTCCCCTGGGGCGAGTCGGGTGGTGTGGACGGTGGCCGGTACGGACCGCGTACCAAGCGGACTCGCGGGGGTCAGGGGCATGAATGTGGTGTTGCCGGCGGCGTCGACCAGTAGCGGGGGAGGATGGGCGTGGCTGGCGACCTCCAGGGTGCCCGTCACCGGGTGGAGCACCGCGATGCAGGTCGTGGCCGCGCGGGTGGCAGTGCTGTGGCCGGCGAAGTCATCAAGGACGGCCAGCGTCTGAGACAGGGTGCTGCCGGAGCGCAGCGCGTGCAGAGCGACGCTGCGTAGCTGACCCATTGCGGCCGCGGCGGCGGCGCCGTGCCCGACTATGTCGCCGACGGCCAGGGCGATGCGGTCGTCGGGCAGGGGAACAACGTCGAACCAGTCGCCTCCGGCGACGAGGTCGCTACCGGCGACCAGGTAGTGGGCGGCGACCTGAACCCGGGGCAGGACGGGCAGGACCTCGGGCAGCAGGCTGCGTTGAAGTTCCAAGATCAGGCCGGCTGCGCGGCGGTAGCGCTGCTCGGAGGTGGTGGCGGCAGACTCGGTGGCGCGTCGGGCGGTCACCACGTCGGTGGCGTCGACCGCCTGCACGATGACACCGTGGATCGACCCGCCCGGGTCGCGCCAGGGGGCGATGTCGAAGGTGTAGAACGTCTCCTCTAGCTTCCCGTCTCCGTGTCGGTCCGTCAGGATCCGCTGCTCGTAGCCCTGGGTGCGGGTGCCGCGCAGGGCCTGGTCGAGGAGCTCGAAGATGTGTTGGCCGGCGAGCTCCGGCACCGCCTGCTTGAACGGCTCACCGATCAGGGCACTGCGATTGCCGACGGCGGCGCGCACCTCCGGGTTCGCGGCCACAACCCGCAGGTCGGGCCCCTCGAAGACCCACACGAACCCGGGGAGCTGCTCGAACGCTTCGAGGACCTTCCGGGGATCGCCGGAAGACCAGCGTTGATTAGCTTCTGCCACTGACCGTTGCCCCTTGTCTGGCCCGGAACTGGCCGCACGATGTCATACCTACCCTGATCCCTGGTTCAATCCACCTGGTGCGTCCACATCTCGGCGGGCGCCACGTCGGAGGCCACATCGCGTCACTGGTGACCCGGCGAGCTTTACCGAGCAGGACAAGGACGTCCAGATCACGGCTGGCTTGCCCGTCGACGCGGACAGGCCCTGACATCGGTGCAGATCACGTCGGGCGCCCTCTGCCGTTGCAGTGCTGCCCATTCCCGCCCCAGGGGGACTCCGCCGCGCCGGCGGCACGAGCCTGTTCCCCGGTGAACGGTTGGACAATGCAAGGGCGTAGTTGCAAAAGGGACCGTGTTGATGCCGGGCCCATGCCGACGTCGAATTGGCACTGGACGTGGTAATAATTCGTGGCCAGCCGAGTTCGCTGTTTTCGTTTCGCGCACAGCGTTGTCGTGTACTCTCACCGAGAGTCGCCAGGCGGGCTCACCGGTCGCGCGAAACCCGCAGGTTCTGCGGTCAGTATGGCGGCGAACTGGAGATCAGCGGTTGTCGATGACTCGGCGACGCGCGGTCCGGGGACCTGGCGGCTTTGACGTTTCACGGCCCGGCCTACGGGCGAGCAACGATGGACAGTCGCAGGCCGGTCTCTGTTTCCTCGATGAGCACGCGTTCACCGTGGCTGTGGTCGGGCAGCATCGCGTCGTACAGTTCTTCGTTGCTGATCTCCACAGTGCCACCGGCCCGGCCGATGAGGACGTTGAGTACGGCGCGCAGGTTGACGTCGCTGAGGTAGCGCATGGGGGTCGTCTCCGTAGGTCTTGCTGCTCGGTTCGACATGGAGGCAGTTCAGTCCTGGCGGCCGGGATGACGTCGGCTCGTCAGAAACCGGCCGACGCGGCGGGGCGCTGCTCCAGGCGAGCGCTGGATCTCGCCAACGAGGGTAGCTATGGCGACGATCGGTGCGGGTTGGTGCGCCAGGCGTGAAAACCGGGTCAACGCTGCGGCGAACAAGGACATCCGTGTTGCCTTCCTGTGCGCAGAAGGTCGTGACAGGCCGGGTGGTGCCGGTCAGGCTGGGCGACGGTCGCCCCGCGCGACGAGTCCCTCGGCCCGGAGGCCGGTCACCTGTTCCCGTAGGCCGTAGTGGCACGGCGGCCGCCGGGCCACCGATCCCAGCAGGGCCACTGTCACCGAGCTGTCGGCTCGCCGAGCTCGGCGGGGTCGAGACGCAGGGTCGCGAGCAACCCGGCGTGCTGGGCGGGGTCGACCTGCTCCGGCAGCTCCCGCTCGACCCAGTCGGCCCTGGTGTGCTGGCCGCGCCGACGCAGCGCGGAGACGATCGTGTGCCGGGCGATTGTCATGATCTGCTCCTCGGTGGCGATGGTAGGAGGGTTGCCGGTCCTTCGCTGCCTCGGTGGAGGTGCTGTCGGCGCGGGTGCCGGTTCCGTTGGCGCAGGCTGTCCGGCGGGTTCAGCCTCGGCTATGCGGGAAGCGACCGCGGCAAGGCCGCCGGGGGCGGTGCGGAGACGGCCGCCACCCCCTCCCACGTGCGCCTGCCCGGGCTGTCGGCCGTCGCCTCGGACCTCTTGCGCGGCGACGGCGAGCAGCTGCGGAGCATGGACCATGTCGCCGGCGGTGGCGGCGCGCGCCATCGCCGCCTCGGCCAGGTCGACCGGGGTGTCCGGCGGGACGACCAGCAGGTCGACCCGATCCTCGTTGAGGCAGATGGCGGTCAGCAGGCTGGCGGGCTGACTGGTGAAGTAGCCCAACCGCAGCACCCTGCCGCCGACGGTCAGGCGGCGTGGGTTGCCGTCCCAGATCTCGGTGTTGAGAAGTAGCCGGGCGATCGGCCCGTGCAGCAGGTCGATGGCGAGGACGAGGCCGGGCAGCTCCGCGAGCGGATCTGTCGAGCGGGGCCACCAGCCGCCGTCGAGCAGCGTGCGCGCGGACCGGGTCGGTTCGATCCGCAGGCGCGGCGTCGATGGCGGCGATGGGGGAGCGAGGGCGCTGGTCGATGGCGTCATGTTGGATCCTTATCGCCGTGACCGCGGGGTAGCGGTGGGGCCGTGCGCGGAGTCGCGTCGCCGGGCGGGTGCCGGTTCGTCCACCCGTCCGGCCGGGTCGTCGGTTGCCCCGCTCAGTCGCGGCGCTGCAGCTGGGTGATGCGGGCGGTGCGGATCACCATGGCGATGATCGCGAGCGGGGCGCCGTGGCGGGGACGCCGATCCGGGTCGCGCCGGCGCGGGTCAACCGCACCCCACCTGGTGGGAGGGGGAGCGCTCCCCATACTCCGACGGCGGGAGCTCGGGCCGCTGCGGATCGGGTGCTTCGGGTACGAACATGGCATCCCCTCGGGTGGAGCCGGCGTGGCGGGCACCTCAGGAATGGGATGTCGTCGATTCCGGGATGGCCTCAGCCTACACCTGTCCGGGCCGGTCAGATCGGTGACGCCGCAATAGGGGCCGGGCTCATCCCGAACGGTCCGTGGTCGGCGCCCGCCCGACGACGCGCAGCTGCGCGAGATGGCTGGAGCCGCCAGGACCCGAACACCGAGGTGATCGAGTCGGCCGCCGAACCACAACGCCGATCCGACGTCGTGTACGGCCCGGGCGACGGCCTGGTTGTCGGTGGCGGCCAGCTGCATGATCGGGCTCCTCTGTTCGACGTCCGCGTACTCGTCGACAGCCGCGGGTACTAACAAGAGAGGTGCCGTTAGTGAGACAGCCCGAGGATTCCACCAGGTTGGGGGCGGTTCAAAGGGTTAGGTGGCGGAGGGTCGGTGGGGCAGCCAGTCGAGGAATCGGCGGCGGAGTTGGTCCTGCGGCACGGTGGGCAAGTCGTGGATGGCGGCGGCGAAGCACGATCCTAGGTATAGGCCGAGTGCGGCTGCCGAACCGTGGAATTCCTGCCGGAGTTGTTGTTGTTGGGTCACGCACGGCCAGTCCTGGGCGCATCCGCTGCATGTCCACGTGGGGGCCATTGGCGAATGTGTCGCGTGCTGTCGCGGCGGCGGTGTGGAGGTGTGCTCGGGTGGTAGGCGGCGTGTGGCGGCGGCGAAGGTGGCGCCGGCGCGGACCAGGGCGTGCGGTCCGGGTCGGTGGGCCAGGAGGGTGGTCAGGACGTGGTGTGCCAGCAGGTCGAGGTCTGCAGGGCCGATGCCGACTTTCCGGCACAGGGCGACGAGCGGCCGGGGCCCGGGCCATGATTCGTCGGCCAGGGCGCGGCCCAGGGTGTCTTTCAGACAGGTCTGAAGCGCGCCGGTGTGGGATGCCAGGTGGCGGGTGCTGGCTGGGTCGTGAGTGAACCTGTCGACGGCTTCGTCGATGGCCGCGCAGATGATCCGCGCCGACATTGTGGGCAACGGTCCTCCCTCGCCGGCCGTCTGCAGAGGCGGCCGGAGGTTGAGCGAACCCCGACGGGGCCTCGGCGGCCGTCCTGCCCCCTCGTCCTGGAAGCGGGTGTCAGCGGACTCGTGCGCGCACCCAGGGAGCGTATGCCGCAACTTCCATCTATGCAAAGCGGTATACCGGGTGTGTCCCATTGGCAGTGGGTAGCGGCGTACGCCCAAACCCCTGCATCCCGTGGTGTGACGCAACGCTCCGCAACCGTCGCGGCGGTGCCGGCCGGTGGGGCTCGCCGGCCGAGGGACGTGGTTGCCGAAGGCGAGTTTCGCCTGGTGGTGGCAGGGGTAGTGTGATGCTCCCTGCAGGTCAGGGCCGGTACGAGGCCATTCGGCCGGGTGCGGCTGGCTTCGGTGCCCGGGGGAACAGTCGCCAGGAGATCACGTTGGAGATGGCGATTCCGGTGAGTACCACGGTGGCCGCGACGGCGACCAGGACCGGGGGAAGCGCGAGCGTCACCGGCGCCAGCACGACAAGCGCCAACAGTCCGATCGGTCGGGACCAGGAGACGTGGCTGAAGGTCACGTAGTCGAGCAGGGCCCGCCCGACCAGGAACACCGCAGGACCGCCGAGGACCACCAGGACCCAAGGTCGCTCGGTGTGACCGAGCGGGTGCAAGATGATCAACTCGTCGCCCACGGCAGTGAGGCCAACGCCGGCGATCATGATGAGGTGTGCGAACGAGGCGAGTCTGCCGACGTATGCCGGAGACTGTGCCGATGCGATGGCGACGGCCAGCAACTCGCCCGCCCGGTAGAAGTAGATCTGCCACAGCAGAACCGTGATGGCAAACGACACCAGCAGCGCCGCCGCTCGGTCCCGCTCGAGGCCGTACGGGCTGATCTGGATGCCGGAGATCAGGATCGTCTCGCCCAGCGCGATGATGAGAAGCTGCCGGTAGCGCTCCGTAAGATGGTCTTCTTGGATCGGATGGGCCCGGAACCCGGCCCGGCCGAGCCGCGGCGTGGGGTAGTCGAGGACGCCCGCGACGTAGTCCAAGGCGACGGCCACGCTCCACCAGGCCAGCCGTGCGCCGCCTTCTGCATAGGCGCCGGCGATCCACGGCACCGCCGAGATGAGAGCCCAGAAGAGGTTCCGAACACAGACCAGCCGTATCTCACTGTTCGTGCCAATCACGATGATCCACAGCGGGCGGATTATCTGGATCGCGACGTAGACCCCCGCAAAGAGCCAACCCCTGTCGTCGTAGGCCCCCGGTACCGCGATGGCCATCAGCAGGCTGCCGAGCGTGGTGCCGATGACCAGCAGCTGGATCCCTGGCCGCGTCGAGTCGTACCTGTTGGTCGCCCAAACCAGCCGGTACCACACCCACCACAGCGCCAACGTCAGCACCAACGTCGCGTAGCCCGTTCGCCAACTGAGGTCGGAAACCATCCGGTCGGAGAGCCGCGTGAACGCGAACACGAACACCACGTCGAACAGCAGTTCCACAAAGCCGGCCCGCTCGGACTGCTTGTACGTCCCCGGCTGCTCACCCGCCCTACTCTCCATGGCCATGGGGTGACGCTACTTTTGATCGCCTCAGGCGGGCTGCCGAACGCGTGTCCGCTGCTAGCGTGCGACAGCGCCGCCCAGGGCCTGTGCTGCCAAAGACGCGGCGAGTCAGCCCTCGAAGTGGTGAACATGCATGTCAGGCGGCTCGGTCCGCGATTTGGTTGATCACCTGATGCAGTTCCGACAGCCGTACGGTGACGGCCTTGTCTTGCTCGGCGGTGCGCGGCCGGGACCAGCGAGCCATCCGCTCGTTGAGAGGAGCGCTGGCTCGGTCTGCTGAAGCTTCGGCGGTCGGATGACCACGCCGGCCCTCGTCACGGGCAACGCGCAGCAGTCCGCGAAGGCGCACGATGCCGGTTGGCAGTTGGCACGGTCATGACACCTTCTCGACCGAGCAGTGAACAGCTCGTCCGTCCGCTCGTTCTCAGCGCCCTGCCGGCCCGTCCACGCCCCCGTCCGGCACCGATGCCGGCCCTACCCGCCCGGATCTCCCTGCCGGCGTCCGTCAAAGCTCCTGATCTGCTGCTGAATGGTTCTCCCGTCCCGCGGTCGCCCGACTCGTCGCCGACCTCCACGTCCGGCTGGCGGGGGATGGCCATGTCCGCTGATCTCACCGCGATCGCCACCGCCCGGCAGGTGCTGGTTCACCTCGGCGTCACCCTGACCGACCTGCAATCCCACACCGGCGGCCCGGCCACGCTGCCGACCGTTGCCGCGTACCTACCCCGCGTCATCGCCGCAGCCGGTCCCGGCGCCCGACGCACCTACGGCACCTACTGGCAGCGCATGGCCGCAGCTTGGGGCGACCGGCAGTTGGACGCGGTCGCGGCCACCGACGTCGAGGCCATGAAACAACAGATGACCGCCACCGCCCGGTCGCGGCGCAACAGCCGCAACGGCCGCCACGCCGGCGAGCACGTGATCGCCGCGGCCCGCGCCTTCTACTCCCGGGCAATCGCCGACGGCCTGATCGACGTCTCGGCCAGTCCCGCCCACCGCGTCGCCAAAACCCGCCGCCTCCCCAGCACACGCCGCGCCCTGACCCCACACGAGTTGGAGGCGATCAATGCGGTGGCGCGCACCAGCGGCAATGACGTCATCCTCGACGCCCTCCTGCTACGCCTGCACACCGAGACCGCCTGCCGGCGCGGCGGCGCTCTCGCCCTACGCCTCGTTGACCTGGACCAACGGGCTCGTGCGCCTGACCGAGAAGAACGGCGGCGTACGGTGGCAGCCGATCACCCTCGACCTCGCCGAACACCTCTACGAGCACGCCAACACACGCGGTGCTGGGCAGCCCACCGGCCGGCTGCTGCGCTACCGCAATGGCCGGCCCATAAGCAGCCGCCGCTACGACCACCTATGGAAACGCATCGGCGAGCGCCTGCCCTGGGTCGCCGCCCAGGGCATCTCCACCCACTGGCTGCGGCACACCACCCTCAGCTGGGTGGAACGGCACTTCGGCTACGGGGTAGCCCGCGCCTACGCCGGCCACACCGACAGCCCAGGGTCCTTCACCACCACCTACATCAAAGCCGATCTCAACGACGTGGCCGTCGCGCTGTCGGCGATGACCGGGCAGCCGCACCCACTCGCGGTGGCCGGCGAGACCTCCGTCGCCCCGGTGACGCGTATACCTGGTTTGTCGCGGGAGCGCGGTGGCGATGTCGCCGAGTGCCGTCACCAGGCTCGCGATTTCTGTTCCGCTCATCCGGCGTGGGCTGTTGCCTGCGATCGCGCGAAGATCTGCTTCGGCGCGGGCGCGTTCGGTCTGGGTTTGGTGTCTGCTGCCAGCGACGTTGAACTTCTTGCCACCACACCTGGTTCAGGTGGGTTTTGCCACTACAGACGGTCCTCCTGATGATCGAGTTTGGAGTGGACGCCGACCGTTGACCCGTCACGTCTACGCGGTGGCGTTGGCTCGGCCTGCGGTGGCGGAACCTGGCCGGCCCACGACCCGGACGCGTCACCAGCCAAGAAATCCGCGATCATCTTCACAAGGATCTCGGCCTGGAACGTCTCCTGCTCAACGGTCCGTGGCTGTATCCGCGTCAGACGCGCGCCCGTCCTGAACCCATCAGGCTCGCAGAGCCCGCACGGCGGTGGACGACATCGTTGCCAACTCCGACCGGGCAGGCAAGAGCAACGTCGTTATGCCCAGCACTTCATTCATCGCGGCGAGTTCGTACTCGCGCATGCAGTCGGTCGCGTTCCTGACCCCGCGGATGATCACGCTGCACCCATTCCGCCGGCAGTAATCCACGGTCAGCCCGTGCCAGGGGGTCACCGCGACGTTCTCCCAGCCTGCCGGAAGCAAACCCCGGATCTCCCTCGCCCGCGCAGTAGTCGGCTGGGCCGGCCGCTTGCCGTCGTTGACGGCAACGAGGACGGTGACGTGATCAAACATGCGGCGTGACCGGTCAACGACATCAAAATGACCCGGCGTGAAGGGATCGAACGTCCCTGGATAAACCGCTCGGGCCGACACGAGACCGCCATCAGACGCATGAGGCACCGAGCCAGAATAGGCCAGCGCCGAACCCGAACGCGCCTCACGCCGAACCTCGTTTTGTGATCTGGTACCAACCTTGGCCTGGCGCCGGCACCACGTGTCGCGCCGTACCGTGCGGGCGGCGTTGCCCTCGGCCGTCCGCCGCGCAAGCCTCCAGTTCGGGGCCGGCAACCTGGCGCCGCCGTCGCTGCTGGTCTACCTCACCGGTTGCACGGCCAGCGACATCGCCGCCTTCGCCGTCACCGCCGCCCTGTCGGACCGCCGGGACCTCGCCGACTACCAAGGCATGGCGCTCCTTGGACTGGTCGGCGCCACTGGTCGTGTTCAACCTCGCCGACCAGGTCCGGGAGACCACCCAGCAGACCCTGCACGAACTTTTGAAACGTCGGCCCGACTCGTTCGGCCCCTGATCCGGCGCGGCTTCCCTGGGCGTCCCGCGCCGCGGGACCATCCGGTCGACATCGATCAGATACGATATGCCGACCGGTCGGTGACAAGGGGGAGTGACGTATGGGTCGTCGACGGAGGATCACCTGGCGGTTTCTCGCCGCCGTGCTGCTGGCGCTGACCATGGGAGCGGTCGTCCTGCCGGCGCCCGCGCAGGCGGTGGACTACCCCGGCGGGCGGCGCATCTACAGCGTCGCGCTCGGGGCCATCCCCGCCGCCGGCGCGCCCGCCACAGGTCCGGTCTGGGTCCGGCTGGCGACCTACTACTTCTTCGGCAACGGCACGGTGACCGAGAGCTTCTGGTACTGGGACCGGGCCACCGCCATCGGGGCTGCCGGCACGGGTGTCCGGACGACCGGCTGCACCGGCCACGACTGCGAGGTGCGGACGTCCGCCGGGTTCCAGCCCGGTGGCGTCGTGAAGTCCCTGAGCGGCACGTACACCAACTCCGGTGACAGCATCACCATCACCTGGAGCGGGAGCGTCCAGGAGACCTGGCGGGTCAGCGAGCCTGCCAGCGACCTGGCCCGGCTCGACTTCGTCAGCTCCAACTACGGGGTCACCGTCGGCTGGGGCTTCGGCAGTTCCGCCTCGAACGACGCGTACACGCCGGTCAGCAACATCCCGCTGACCCAGTACACCGGCCGGTACGCCGGCTACAGCGGAAGCACCGGTGCTGCCGGTCCCAGCGGCATGGACCTCCGGTCGTTCGCCCGATGCAACGGGAACTGCCTGAGCTGGCTCAGCCCCCCGACCGCCACCTGTTCGTCCTGCCCGAATGGCGCGACCTCCGCCCCGATCCGCTACTACCTCGCGGGAGCGGGTCGGCGGAACTTCTACGAGCACTGGTGCACCTGCCTGACGTCGAGCACCTGCTACACCGGTGGTTCGCACCGCAAGCCGCAGCTCCAAGTGATCGGCGACACTGGGACGTTCCACGGGTGGGTGGGCGTGGAGGCGTCCAACTCCACGGCGAACACCGGCTACTTCGCGGTGCACTTCCACGTGAACGTCTGACTGGCCGGGGGCACCGCCCGGCTCAGGTCAGGGTGCGCAGGTCCAGGGTCTGCCAGGCGGTCACTCGTACGCCCGGCGTGGACACCAGAGCACGTAGCCCCGCAGAACCCCAGCCCCACGCCGTCGGCCACCGCCACGGAGCCGACGAACTGGACCAGCGCCGCCGCGAACTCGGCGGGGTCGCCGCCCCGCACGCCCTCGCCCGCGGCGGTCCGGCCGCCGCCAGCGCACCGGTCCAGCGGGTTGGCCTCACGCCCGGAACCCTCTCCCGCATGATCGACCGGCTCGACGCCGCGGGCTGCATGAAACGCACCCCCGACCCAGCAGACCGCCGCATCCTCATCGAGCCCACCGCACTCCTACGCTTCATCGAGGCGGCCAGCCGCAGCGCCACCAGCGAGGTCGACAGACTCCAGTCCGGCCAACGTGACCACCAGTCGTAACCAGAACCAACAACCGCGCAGCAGGTGCGGCAGATCGCCACCATCGCGTGACCGAGCGGGAGGCTGGCGAGTTGAGCCACGGATGACCCCTGGTCGGCCCACGGACGGTGAGGTGCATGGACGACGGAGAACGCGAGCAGGCACTACTCACCGCCCTGACCACCGAGCATTTCGTGCTACAGACCTCGCGCAGCGCGACCGTCACCGAGTCGGTGGGCCGGGCGACGATCTTCCTGTCCCTGCTCTCCGCCGCGCTGATCGGGCTCGGTTTCGTTGCCAGCAACGCCCCGCTCGTCCGGCCGTACCTCGGCGCGGTGCTGCCGACGCTGGTGATCACCGGACTGCTCACATTCCTGCGGCTGGTGCAGAACATGGTGGAAAACGAGCTGGATCTCGCACGGATCCAGCGCATCCGGGCGTACTACCGCTGACCACGGCGGCGATGGTGGGCGCGGTGAACGCGCTGCTGCTGGGGCTCGCGGTCACGCTGCTGGCCGGGCTCGCGGCGCTGTCGTCCGGGTTCGCGATCGGCGTCGGCACCGTGTTGACTCTGCTGGCTTTCGCCGCCCAGATCGCCTACGTCAACCGCGCATCAATCTCCCAGCCCGGGTAGGGGCTACCCGGACTGTGGCATCGTCCGACCCCACGACCGCTGACGACTTCACGGCCACCAGCCGGGTCCACTGCGGAATCCGAATGGACGAGCCAGCGAACAATGAACCCCTAAGCACTGCCTTGCCAGCGGTTGACAGCCCTTGTCGGCGTCACTCGTGCCCGCCTTGCGCCCGATGAGGTCACGTCCATGCTGGCGGTGTAGGAGACGGCCACCGTCGGACCCGGTCTGATGGTAGGCGGCGATCGGGGTCGGGTCGGGCTGGTGGGTGTCGTGTCGGTGCGATGGTCGGCAGGGGCCGGACAGAACGTGTGCGACCTGGGACCGAATTCGGGAAACTGCCTCCGATTCCGCTACTCGCAGGGTAGGTTCCCCGGTTTCTCTGGCCAGCCTGCGGGTAACCGCGACCGCGACAGCCCGCGAAGGCGATTGAGAGCCCGGGAAGCCGGGAGCTCGGAGACGCCCGTTCACCCGCGTGAGTTGGGCGATCTCTTCCCGCCGTGCCTGCGCCTCAGAACTCTGACGGGGCGCCAACCGATGGGAGCTTCATGATGAACTCAATGCGCCGTACGAGGATTCTGTCCCTGGCTGGTCTCGTCATCGCCGGTGGCGCCGTCGCCGGCCCGGCCACCGCCGCTCAGGCCAACCCGGCTGACAGCGCGCAGGTGTCCGCCGTGCAGCCGGCGCCCCCGGAGGGCGAGCGAGTCCTGGAGTTCGACTACCAGACCCAACGCACGTCCTACTACTGTGCCCCGGCCGCGACGCGCATCGCCCTGTCGACGCAGGACAAGACGGTCAGTCAGAACGAGGTGGCCCAGAAGCTCGGTACCACCAAGGCCGGCACCGGTTCGGCCGAGGACACCACCCGGGTCCTCAATGAGCTGACCGGTGGCGGCTACGAGACGACCGAGATCAGCACCACCACCGCCAATCCCCAGCAAACTGACAAGTTTCGCACCGACGTCGTCGAGGCGATCGACACCCAGCAGGGTGTGGTAGCGAACACGCTGGGCACGGCAGTCGACACCGAGGGTGAACAGCACTCGTTCCCGGGCGGACACTACGTGAGCATCGTCGGGTACCGCGACGGTGGACAGACTCTCAAGGTCGTAGACCCGTACGACCCGGAGAAGCACTACTGGATGCGCAGCGAGAAGGTGGCCGACTGGGTCGCACAGCGCGGCTATTCCAGCTGACGCTGACCGGCGACAGCACGCTGGCCGGCTCCGGGGTGCGGGGCCGGCCAGCGTGTATCTCCGGCTCGGGGGCAGCGAGTCGATCCCGTAACACGTCGCGCTGGACGGGCCTCGCGAGAGCGGCTGCGCTGGATTCATCCGGGCGGGGTGAAGTCGGATCACCCAGCCACATTCCAAGATCGAGACAACCGTGCACTCGAGTGCGCTCGGAAGGGATTGGGTGGCCATGACGCGAAACGGCGGAGGGGACCACGCTGCGCCCAACCGTCCCGGCGACCGGAAGGGGTTCCAGGGACGCGCTCCGGTGGTGGGAGCGCGGGAAGCGGGCGCGGCGCGGCAGGGTCATGTCGTCGAATGGCGGCGACGGGCGCTGACGCAACAGCTGCCAGCTGCCGGATTTCCGGCCGGGTCCGGTGTGCCGTCGCTCGTGTACCTGTGGGCGGCCATGTTCCTGGCGGCCGCCATCATCCTCGGATTCGCGATCAACCACGAGCGCGGCGTGCCGCCGGCGATCGTCGACTCGCAGCGGGACAACGTGTCGAAGGTCGCCACCAGCACACGTATGACCATTCAACACTCGGTGGAGGACCTGGACGAGCGGGTCGCCGGACGGGCCCCGGGGACGCCGGACGCCGAGCTGCTCAAACAGGTCGTCGGAGACGGGGCGACCTGGAGCGGTGCGGTGATCATGGAGAACGCCACCCGCCGTCCGATAGCGAAGCAGGGCCCCGAACTGCCCATGGAGCTGCTGCCACCGACGTTGCCCGCAAACGTCTTCCCGATCAGCACGCCGGAGGGGCCGGTCCTGGTCCGCAGCATCGGGCTGGACAGCACCCGGACGCTGCTGGCGATCCAGCCGTTGACCGTGGACGAGCTGCGGCTGAATCCGGAGGCGCGACAGGGAGTCTTCGCCCTCACACCGGACGGCAAGAGCACCCTCGTGCAGGGGGTCAGCGCGGTTGACGCCGTCCACCATCCGACGGTCTTCCAGGGGCTGGCCGGCTCCGACTCCAGCGAGGGCCACCCGATCCGGGTGACCGAGTGGAAGGGCCGGCAGCTGGTGGTGTCCTCGTCGCCGGTGGGCAACACCGGGGTGACCCTGGCAACCCTGATCGTCGCCGAGGAGACGGGTGGGACGTCCGCCTCCCGCGGTATCTTCATCGGTCTGACGCTGCTGGCGGCGGCCGTGCCCAGCTTCCTGCTGATGCGGGCCTCTCTGGTCCGCCCCGTGCGATCGCTGCTAGAGCAGGCCAAGGCCAACGCCTGCGGGGAGGCCTGCAACAAGCGTCGACCGCTGCGCGTGGCGGAGGCGCATCGCATTGCGCGGGCGTTGGCCTCGACCTCGGCCAACGCCTCGACTCCCACCGCCGCCCGGCGGTGGTGGCGGTGGCGGTGGCGTCCGACCGTCACTCAGGGCCTGGTCCTCGCGACCGTGCTGGCGCTGGTCTGGCCTGCGGCGGCCGTGGCCGCCACGCTCCGCGCCCCCGAGTCGTCGATCCCGGCTCAGCTCGTCCGGGACGAGGAGAGCCGGGCCGAGGCGGCGAGCAACCTGATGGGCAAGGCGCTGAACAACGGCCTGCAGACGGTGCTGCGCGTCTCCCAGGCAGCCGAGGCGGGCGACCCCGCCCAGATGACTCCTCTGCTCAAGAATGAGCTGGCCGACAAGCAACGGTTCCGAAGTCTCTACCTGCTCGACCCCAACGGCTCCGTCATGAGCTCGGCAGGACGCGAGCCGCTCCGGAACGAGCCGCTGCGGGGTGAGTCGGGCATCGACCTGGACGACAACACCTCCCGTGTCCCGGTGGTGTACGCGTTCAGGGTGGGCGCCAACGGCGTCGCCGCCGTCGGCGAGTACAGCATCGACTACCTGCTGGAGATGCTCCGCGAGGTGGACGGGCAGGCCCGGATCGTCGACGAGAACCTGAGAACGGTCTTCGACTCCGATGGGTTCCGCGCCTTCGAGGAGCTGCGGGGAAGTGCGCGCGGAGCCGCGGCTGAGGCTCTCAAGGGCGGCACGGTCGGGCGGGCGACGGCCCCCGACGGCACGCCGACCCTGATCGCGGCCGCGGGTCTGAGCAAGCCCCATACCGTCACGCCCCTGAAGTGGTCCCTGGTGGTGGAGCAGGACCTCAACGGACTCCGCCTGCCGGCGAGCGACGGTCGACGATGGACGTTGCTGGTCGCCAGCCTGACGGCGGGTGCGGTGCTGCTCACCGCGGTGTGGCAGTACTACGTCTTCGCGCGGCCGCTGCGGCGGCTGGCCGGGGAGGCCGACAAGATCAGCAGCGGCGCGGCCGACGTGCCGATCCCGCCCCAGCGGCACGACGACGTCGGTGCCCTCGCCATGTGCCTGGAGGTCTGCCGTCAGGCCCGTCACGCAGGGGCCAGCCGACTGGGTGGTGGGAGCCGACTGCGCGGCAGCGAGGAGAACCCGACGGCCGTGCTGCCTGCGGCACCGGGCGGAGCTGCGACCGATCAGGCCGCGGCGAAGCGCGGCGGCAGGATCTACCGCTCCGGCGCCAACCGAGATGAAAGGGGTTGACGTGGGATATCTCTACATCGTCTATGTTCTCTGCTGCGCCGCTCTGCTGGTCGCGGGCGTGCGGGAACAGCGCAACCACTTTCGTAACCTGCGCAAGATCCCGGACCGGGTGCTCGTCAACGGCATCCGGGGGAAGAGTTCGATCACCCGGCTCTGCGCCGGGGCGCTGCGGGGAGGCGGCCGGGTCGTGGTGGCGAAGACCACGGGCACCGCCGCCCGGTTCATCTTCCCCGACGCCAGCGAGGAGCCGGTCTACCGCAAGTTCGGCATCCCGAACGTGGTGGAGCAGATCGGCATCGTGCGGCGAGGTGCGGCGTACCATCCGGACGCGCTGGTCATGGAGTGCATGGCGGTCATGCCGGCACTGCAGGAGTGCAACCAGAGCAAGCTGATCCAGTCGAACATCGGGGTGCTCTGCAACGTACGCGAGGACCATCTCACCGAGATGGGTCCCACGCTGGACGATGTCGCCCGCTCCCTGAGCCGGTCGATGCCCGACGGTGGCGTCTGCATCACCGCGGAACGGGACCGGCTGACGATTCTGCAGGAGGAGGCGGACCGGCGTAACTGTCGGCTCATCCCGGTCGACCCGGATTCGGTCACCGACAAGGAGATGGACGGCTTCGGCTGGATCACGTTCAAGGAGAACGTGGCCATCGCGCTCGCGGTGGCCGAGCAGTTGGGTGTCGACCGGCACAGCGCGCTCAAGGGCATGTGGGAGGCGCCGCCGGACCCCGGTGCGCTGTCGGTGGCGCGGGTGCTGCAGGGCGACAAGCGGCTCCGTTTCGCCAACATCTTCGCCGCGAACGACCCGGAGTCCACGCTGATGAACATCAAGCAGCTCGAGGAGCAGCACCTCATCACCCGTCCGTTGACCATGGTCATCAACTGCCGACCGGACCGGATCGAACGGAACGGCCAGATGGGCGAGCTGACCGCGCGGGTGCAACCGGAGCGCCTCGTCCTGATCGGCGAGCCGACCAAGAGTGCACGATCCACCGTGCCGGCGGACCTTCAGGACCGGGTCGTCGACCTGGGGGGCAAGCTCTCCTCCGAACAACTGCTGGAAGGCGTGACGGCGGCGGCGTCGGACGACTCGTCGATCGTCGCGGTCGGGAACATCCACGGGCAGGGCGAGGTGCTGCTCCACGAGCTGGCGACCCTGCCCAGTTGGACGTGCGAGGACGGGGCCGAGGGCGGCTCGATGCTTCGTACGCCGACCGGAGAAAGGATCCGATGATGAATTTCGGCGGGGAACTCAGCGCACAGCTGGCCACGGCGAGCCTCGGCATCGGGTTGGTGTTCGCGCTGCTGTGCTACCTGACCACCAACCTCTCACCCGGCGGAATGATCACACCCGGGTGGATCGCGCTGACGTTGATCGAGGACCAGCTCCAGGCGCTGATCATCGCGGGGATGACGGTGTTGACGTATGTGCTCACCCTGCTGATGCAACGGGTGGTCATCCTCTACGGCAAGCGGCTGTTCGCGGCGATCGTGCTGCTCAGCGTACTGCTGCAGCTGACCCTCTTCGTGATCGTCCAGCGGGACCTTCCGCTGCTGTTCGCCCACCAGACCCTGGGGTTCGTCATCCCCGGTCTGATCGCGTACCAGCTGGTGCGTCAGCCGCCGAAGCCCACGATCCTGGCGACCGTCGTCGTCACCGCAATCACCTTCGGAGTCGCGTACAGCGGCGTCGTCGCCGGTTTTGTGCCAGTCACCTGACCAACCACGCGGACCGAGTCGCGAAAGGAGATCACGGGCATGATCAACAGGGCGTACCTTCGCAGACCGACCGTCCTGCTGACCATGGTGGGGTTCACCCTGCTGATCGTGGCGAGCACGGTCGCCTACGTCGTACTCCGACCGTCGCCGGGCGACCAGCCGGTGCTGACCCTGGGCGGAGCGCAGGCGGCCGACGACACGGCACTCGGTGCGTCGGGTTACACCTACCAGCGCTCGACCTCACCGGATCGGACCGAGATCATCGACTCCTCTGGAGAACCGGTCGCGATCATGACCGACGGTGCCCGGACGGTGCAGATGTACGGGCCGCCGCGGACCTTCGAGGAGCCTGAGAACACCGCTTCCAAGATCGAGTCCGAGTTCTGGGTGCGGTTGGCGCCGCAGCCCTACTACGCCGGCGCGGAGAAGGAGAAGTGGTTCACCGACTGGCTCTCGGCCGCCCGCCACGACCGCTCTCCGGATGTGTTGGCGATCGCGATGGAGTACATCCAAGGCGCCCCGGTCAAGAAGGACAACCAGGGACAGCAGTACTCGGGTGACGCCTCGTTCGGGCCGTTGGACCCGCTGGACCCGGATGGCCGGGCAGAGAAGTCCGACTTCTACGACTACCTGGGGCTGCCCTGGACGTTCCTGGACGGGAAGACTGTGGTGGCGGAGCCGGCGCGCCTGCTCGCGCTGGACTGCTCGGGATACCTGCGGATGGTCTACGGTCACCGGCTCGGCTATCCGCTGCGCGGCACGAACACGCCCGGTGATGGTCTGCCGCGGCGTGCCTACGCGATGGCCGAGGTCGGCCCCGGGGTTCAACTGATGCCCAACTCCGGCCAGCGGGCGCGCGGTCTTGACCGCCTGCTCCCCGGCGACCTGCTGTTCTTCAACGCGGGCCCGATCGTCGACGGCCACATCGAGCATTCAGGCATCTATCTCGGCATCGACGACAGCGGCCACCACCGGTTCATCTCCAGCCGGGCGGTGGCGGACGGGCCGACCCTGGGCGACACCGGCGGCGAATCCATCCTGGACGGCGCCGGCTACTGGGCGGAGCGCTGGCGCACCGCCCGCCGGATCTGACCGATGCCCGTCCGTCGTCACCCGACCGACAGGTGCGGCGAATTCTGATACGGAAGGAAGAAACGTCGGCTGGGCTCACCGCCCGGCCGACGTCTCGTCTGCCGTGAGGCGCTCAGCGTCCTGCGGCGGTGTCCTCCCTGCGGTGTCCGCCGCGGTCTTTCCTGCCCGTACAGGGCTGGACGTGTCACACCGCCGAGAAGGTGACGGGGCGCCCGTTGGGCTCAGCCGACCGAGGAGTGGGCGACCGGCGCGTCTGAGCAGACAGAGCGGGCTCTCCGGATCTCACCTACGACACTTCCGTCTCGGCAGCCACCACTTCTCGCGATGCCCTGCGCCGTCGCGCAGCCTCCAAGCATGATGCTGATGTCAACTCCTGCCTCGGCGCCGATGAGCCGACGAGTTGCGCACGCCCTGAAACTGATTTGCTAACCGCCCAGACCGAGCCGTTGGCCCGACAGCGGCTACAACAGGGAGGGGTCTGATGCGTAGGCGGTCGAAAGATGGTCGTATGTCGGCGCGCAGGGTGCGCTATGTGATTCCCGCCTTGGTGGTGCTCGGTGTGCTGGCACTGATGACAGTGCCCCAGGACCAAAGTACGGTTGCGGCGCCTGCCGATTCGTGCACAGTTCCTCCGAGGAGTAAAGCCGGTCGCGAAGAAGATGCTCTCGCCAAGAAGTTCATGGTTGCGGCTGCCCATCCTCTCGCGGTCGAGGCCGGTTGCCGGATTCTCGCCAAGGGCGGCAGGGCCGCGGATGCGGCGGTAGCCGTCCAGGCCGTCCTCGCTGTCGTGGAGCCACATGCCTCCGGGCTGGCTGGCGGCACGCTCATCAACCATTGGGATGCTGACAAGCGCGACATCCGGTTCTTCGACGGCTACGCCAGAGCGCCGAAGACGGTGACCGAGAATCTCCGGACGCCCACCGAGGAGGAGCGCAAGCAGCTGAAGACGGATCGCTTCCCCAACGCGGCCTCGGCCACGGGACGGTCAGTCGGCGTTCCGGGCACGCTGGCAGTGCTGGCGGACGCGCATGGGGTGTACGGGAAACTCCCGTGGAATCAGCTCTTCGACGACGCCATCCGGTTGGCCCAGGATGGTTTCCCCATGCCCCCTAACCTCCACGACGGTTTCCAGGAGCGCTTCAACGGACGGAAGCGCTGCAACTACCCGGACCTGCGCCCCCGGTACTGCGACGGCGACGAGCCGAAGCCGGTGGGGACGACGATCTACAACCGGGAGATCGCGGAAGTGCTGCGGGAGGTTCGGGACCGGGGTGCGGAGGCGTTCTACGATCCGAACGGCAATATCGCCCCGGCTATCGCCCAACACGCGGCCAAGGGCCCGATCAAGCTCAAAGGGAACACCGCCGGGCCGGTCGTGATTCCCAGCCTCATGACGCCGCAGGATTTCGCCGAGTACGAACCGGTGGAGCGCACCGAGGTGTGCCGGAAAAGGTTCAGCGTGACCGTCTGCACCTCGCCCCCGCCAGCCTTCGGAGGAGTGGCCCTCCTGCAGATGCTCGGGTTTCTGGAACGCGGCCAGGTGGGGACCCTGGAACCCGATTCGAACGACCGCATTCATCTCCTGATCGAAGCCAGTCGCCTGGCGAACCTGGACCGCCGCGCCTACGTCGGTGACCCGGACTACCACGGCGTGCCCGTGGAGGGGCTTCTCCAGGGCCCGTACCTGGACCAGCGCTTCTCCCTCTTCTCCAAGGACCGGGCGATCCACCCGATCCAACCAGGCGACCCTGAGGGAGTTGTCCCACCCGCACCTGCTCCGTCCGACCAGCCGGAAACGGTGGATGTCGGCGATCCGACCAGCAACGTGAGCATCGTCGACGCCGACGGCAACGCCGTGTCCATGACCACGACGAACAACAGCCACTTCGGGTCGCACCTTGAGGCCCGGGGGATGATCCTCAACAACGCGATGAACAATTTCACGGACACGGCATCCGTCTCGCCTGGCAAGCCGGTGAACGTCCTGGAGTCGAAGAAGCGGCCCACGGCCTCGATGGCACCCACCATCGTGCTGGACAGTGAGGGGAAGGCACTCAGGCTCGTGGTGGGAGCTGCGGGAGGCTCGCACATCCCTGACTATGTGGCCCAGACCGTGGTAGGAGTGATCGTCGACGGCATGGGCCCGGCCCAGGCGATCAACCAGGGCCATTTCAGCGGGCAGGACATCACCCGCAGGTGCGACGGGGAACGCGATGCGCCCTCGGAGATCGAAGCCGGTAGGCGGGTCTCCACGCGCCTGCCCATGCTTGTGACACGGGAGCACCCCTGCCCGCGCGCCATCGCACTGGACAGCGGCCTCACCGCGATCGAGGTTCAAGGGGAAGGGCTTCGCGGAGCGGCGGACCCGCGTCGGGACGGCGCCGCCGCCGGGGGGTAGGGCCTCAGAATCGGACGGTGGCCGCCGAGGTTTGGGGAGCATCGGCGCTGTCGTCGTCGGCCGGCTGATCGACAAGAGCGAGTCACGTCGGCGAATGCTTGCGCGATGTCATCCGCCGGTAGGAAGGGGGAGCCTGGGGTGCGTGTATTCGCCGTCCGCGTCGTGCTCGTCACCACGCTGGTAGCTGCCCCGACCGAGGCGAGGGTGCTGCCCGCTGACGACCTTCCCGAGCGTCTGTCTGCCCAGACCGTCGCGGCTTCGGCGCCCGGGGAAAGCGACTCGCCGCGCCACGTCAGCATCCTGGGCTCGGGGGACATCCTGGTGCACCCGCCGACCTGGCGGCAGGCACGCGCTGAGGCCGAGACGGCGGGTCGCTCCGGCTACGACTTCAACCCGATCTTCGCTTCGATCCGACCCGCCATCGAGTCCGCGGACCTGGCGATCTGTCACATGGAGGCCCCGATGGGGCCCGGCGAGCCCAAGGATTTTCCGCGATTCAGGGCCCCCGTCGACCTGGCCACAGCGGTCAAGACCGCTGGCTACGACACCTGCTCCACCGCCAGCAACCACGCCTTCGACCAGGGCGAGCAAGGCGTGTACGACAACCTCGACGCCCTCGACGCTGCTGGTCTGCGCCACACCGGCACCTTCCGCAGCGCCGCCGATCATGGCACCCCGACGATCTACCACGTCAAGGGGGTCACCATCGGTCACTTGTCCTCGGCGATGAACTTCAACGGGCTGGAACCGCCGCCCGGCAAGCCTTGGCTGGCGAACCGAATCGACGTCCCCGCGATCCGCGCCGCCGCGGAGGCCACCCGCAAAGCCGGGGCAGAGATCATCGTGCTCTCCGCCCACTGGGGCACCGAGAAGATGCACACGCCGGACGGCGAGCAGCTGTCCTGGGCCAAGCAGCTCATCGCCGACCCGAACATCGACCTGATCATCGGCCACCACTCCCACGTCGTACAACCCTTCGAGCGGGTCGGCGACGAGTGGATCGCCTACGGCGTCGGAAACACCCTCGCCCGCCACGACTTCCCGAACGATGCCAACCGGGAAGGGGTCCTCGCCAAGTTCACCTTCACCCAGCAGCCCAACCAGCGGTGGGTCGTGACCCGGGCCGAGGCCATCCCCATCTGGCTCTCCCTCAAACCGACCATCCGCGTCCTCGACCTGGCCCGCAGCCTCGAACGCATGCCCGCCGTCGACCGCCGCCGCGCCCCCTACACCGCGGCCCAGGACCGAATCACCGGCTACCTCAACGGCCGAGGGGCGATCGCCACCGGCCTCCACGTGCGGCGTTGACAAGGCGCTGCCGGGGCGGGGGCGGATGCCGGCTTGGCCCTCCACAGCAGCCCCGAAACCAGCATCGATGCGGTGAGCCCGACCCACGACCATGGCGGTCGTCCTGCTCGTCCTTCCACGACTCCTACGAGGGGTACGCGGGCAGCGAGGAACACCGCCATCCCCGATTCGGGTTCGTGCTGGATCAGCGTTGCGAACAGGACTCGGGTCTGTGGCAGAGGACACGACCGCCGGCTTGCCGCCCCAACTGCGTGATCATGTACTGTGACCTGCGTGAACACTGCGCCGTCGTTGGACCGGACCCCGCTCGCGGTCCGTGTCGTCGCCGCGCGCCGTATCTGCTGTTGTTGACGGGCTGACACTCCGGCCCGCGCCCGTGGCTGCCGCGCCACGCTGCCCGCGCGCCGTCATCAACGTCTGATCTTCCCCCGTTCATGAACCTCAATCACCGCGTCGCGCGCTCGCGCGACGCCGGTTCCGTCTGCCTGGAGTACGGCCATGACCACTCACCGTAGGCCCTCGTTTGGCCTGCCCTTCGCACGCCGGTTGCGCCCGCTCGGCGCGCTCGCGGCCACCACCACCCTCGCGGTGCTGCTCGCCGCCTGCGGCTCGTCGACGAGCCCGGGGTCGACGGGTGCCGCCGACCCCGACGCGACGATCACGGTCGGCTCGCTGACCGAGCCGACGACCCTCAACACGATCAAGGGCGGCAACACCGGCCACGCCCAGGTGCTGCTGCGCAACGTCGTCGAGGGGCTCACCGTGCTCACCGACGAGGGCAAGGTCGAGCCGCTGCTGGCCAAGTCGTGGGACGTGTCGCCGGACGGCACGGCATACACGTTCCACCTGCAGCCCGGCGTGACCTTCTCCGACGGCACCCCGCTCAAGGCCAGCGACGTGGTGGTCGCGCTCAAGCGGGTGACGTCCGACGAGTCGACCAGCGCCCGTAAGAAGGACCTCTCGGTCATGAAGACGATCGAGGCGCCGGACGACGGCACCGTCAAGGTCACCCTGTCGACGCGGTCGCAGTCGTTCCTGTTCTACCTCACCAGCACCGGCGCGGCTGTCACCAAGCCCGGCGCCGGCAACCCGGAGACGACGGTGATCGGCACCGGCCCGTACACCGTGACCTCCTGGAAGCAGGGCGATTCCATCACGCTGACCCGCAACGACGGGTACTGGGGCACGAAGGCCAGCAACAAGCAGGTGGTCTACCGCTTCTTCAAGGACGCCACCGCCGAGAACAACGCGCTGCTCGCCGGCCAACTCGACCTGGTGACCCAGGTGTCCTCGCCGGATGTGCTCCCCCAGTTCGAGAACCAGCCGCAGTTCTCCATCGTGGAAGGCACGTCGACGACGAAGGAACTGTTCAACTTCAACGACGCCATCGCCCCGTTCAACAATCCCGACGTACGGCACGCCATCCGGCAGGCCATCGACCGCAAGGCGCTGCTGACGGCGGTGTGGGCCGACCGGGGCCAGGTCATCGGCTCGATGGTGCCGCCCACGGACCCCTGGTACGAGGACCTGACCAGCATCGACGACCACAACGTGGCCGGCGCCAAGCAACTGCTGGCCAAGGCCGGGTACGCGAACGGCCTGTCCTTCACCGTCGACTACGTACCGTCGGACGCGGTCAACATCATCGCGCAGGGGCTGAAGAGCCAGCTCGCCCAGGCCGGTATCACCATCACGCTGAACCCCGTTGACGACGCGACCTGGACCGACAAGGTCTACAAGAACCACAACTTCCAGGCCACCATCATGACCCACGTCAACCAGCGTGACCTGGTCTGGTACGGCGACCCGACGTTCTACTGGCAGTACGACAACCCGCAGGTGCAGCAGTGGGTCAAGGACTCCGAGACCGCCGCGACGCCCGAGGAGCAGACCGCCCTGCTGAAGAAGGTGGCACGGCAGATCTCCGAGGACGCGGCGAGCGCCTGGCTGTTCCTCGACCCCGCCATCAAGGTCGCCAGCACCTCGGTCAGCGGCTACCAGAAGAACAACACCACGGACAGCTTCTATGTCGCGCCGATCACCAAACGCTAGGCGATAAGCGATGCTCAGCTACCTCATCCGTCGGGTCGCCTGGCTGATCGGTTCGCTCTTCGTCGCGGGCTCGGCGGTGTTCTTCCTGCTCCGAGTCCTGCCGGGCGACCCGGCCGTCACGCTGCTGGCGGTCGGGTCCTCCCCGGACCAGATCGATGCGATCCGGCACCAGCTCGGTACCGACCGGCCTGTGCTGGCGCAGTACGGCCACTGGTTGGGCGACCTGTTGACCGGGAACCTCGGGGACAGCCTGTTCACCCAGATGCCGGTGCTCGATCAGATCGCCGGCCGGCTCCCGGTCACCGTACCGCTGGCGCTGAGCGCGTTCGTGCTGTCGATCATCGTGGCCGTACCGATCGGGGTGTTCGCGGCGGTACGGCGGCGGGGCCTGCTCGGGGTGGCGGTGTCGACACTGGCGCAGTTGGGGATCGCGCTGCCCATCTTCTGGGTCGGGATCATGGTGGTCTGGCTGGTCGCGGTGCAGTGGCGGGCGCTGCCGCCGGGCGGGTTTCCCCGCACCGGCTGGCAGGATCCGCAAGCCGCGGTCCAGTCACTGGTCCTGCCGGTGGCGACGCTGACGATCGCGCAGGGGTCGGTGCTGGTGCGCTACGTACGCTCGGCGACGCTCGACGTGCTGAGCCAGGAATACGTGCGCACCGCCCGCTCCCTCGGGTACAGCCTCCCGCGGGCGCTGTGGCGGCACGGACCACGCAACGGTGCCGCAACCGTGGTCCAGATCCTGGGCATCCTGCTGGCCAGCTCACTGCTGGGCACCGTGGTCATCGAGAGCGTCTTCGCCCTGCCCGGCCTGGGCTCGCTGCTGCTGGCCAGCGTGAAGGCCCGCGATCTGCCGATCGTGCAGGGCACGGTCTTCCTCATGACGGCGACCGTGCTGGTGATGGGGCTCGTCGTGGACGTCGTGCAGCGGCTGGTCGATCCGAGACTGAGAGCACGGACATGAGCACACCTCTGGTCGAAGCGGTCGAAACGATCGATGCGCTCGACACCCCCGCCCGGCGACGCCGAGGCTGGCGCTCGCCGTCGTTCGTGGTCGGCGCGGCGCTGCTGCTGGCGGTCCTCGCCCTGGCGCTGGTGTCGCTGGTCTGGTCCCCGTACGGGCTGGACCACACCGACCCGGCGGCCCGGCTGGCAGGCCCGTCCGCACAGCACTGGGCGGGCACCGATCGCCTGGGCCGTGACCAGTTCACCCAGCTGATGCTCGGCGCGCGTACCGCGGTGTGGATCGGGCTGGCCTCGGTCGCGGTGGCGTTCGTCATCGGCATCCCGTTGGGCCTGCTCGCGGCGGTCGCCGGCCGGTTCGTCGAGAACGCCGTCGTCGGAGTGATCGACATCGTGATCGCCTTCCCGACCCTGCTGCTGGCGATGCTGCTGGTCACCGTGTACGGCGCGTCGACCGCAGTCGCGATCAGCGCGATCGGGATCGGCGTCTCCGCCGAGGTGGCCCGGCTGACCCGGATCTCGGCGAGCCGGGTGTTCACCCAGGACTACGTCCTCGCGGCGCGTACCTGTGGCACCGGGCCGCTGATGGTCCTGGTCCGGCACGTCCTGCCGAACATCTGGCACACCCTGCTGGTGCAGGCCACCCTCGCCTTCGGCGTCGCGGTCATCGCCGAGGCGTCGCTGTCGTACCTGGGGCTCGGCACTCCGCCGCCCGCGCCGTCGTGGGGCCGCATGCTCCAGGAGGCGCAGTCGACGGTGAGCGTGGCCCCGTGGAACGTCCTGCTGCCCGGCCTCGCAGTCGCCGTCACGGTCGTCGGGGTCAACCTGCTCGGTGACGGACTGCGGGAAGTCCTCGACCCGCAGCTACGGCAGGAAAGGCAGGCAGCGGACCGATGACCGTCCTGGAGACCACCGGGCTGACCATCACGCTCGACGGGCAGCCGCTCGTTCGCGACGTCTCGTTCGGCCTCGCCGCCCGCGACCGGGTCGGCCTCATCGGCGAATCCGGCTCGGGCAAGTCGCTGACCGCGCTGGCGCTGCTGGGACTGCTACCGCCGGGCATGCGCACGAGCGGCCGCATCCTCATCGACGGCGAGGACCACCTCGGCGCCCCGGACCGGCAGTGGCGTCGGGTCCGCGGTCGCACCGTCAGCATCGTGTTTCAGGAGCCCCTGACCGCCCTGGACCCGCTGATGCCGGTCGGCCGCCAGATCGCCGGTCCGCTGCGCCTGCACCAGGGCCTCAACCGCAGCGACGCCGAGCGCCACGCGATCGAGTGGTGCGACCGGGTGCACCTGCCTGACCCGGCCCGGCTGGCACGGGCCCTGCCGCACGAACTCTCCGGCGGCCAACGACAGCGGGTGGCCCTGGCGATGGCCCTCGCCTGCCGACCCCGGGTGCTCATCGCCGACGAGCCGACGACCGCGCTGGACGTGACCGTGCAGGCGCAGATCCTCACCCTGCTCGACGAAATGATCGAGGAGACCGGGGTGGGGCTGCTGTTCATCAGCCACGACCTGCCGGTCGTCGCCGGGCTGGCCCGCCATCTCCTGGTCATGCGCACGGGCCGGTTGGTCGAATCCGGCCCGGTCGACGACGTGCTGCGCCGGCCCCGCTCCGGCTACGCCCGGCAGCTCGTCGCGAGCGCCGCCAGGGTGACCCGGCTGGCCCGCCCCAGCGTGCGCGGGGAGGACCGATGAGCGACCCGATTCTCAGCGGGCACCAGCTCACCCGATGGTTCCCGGGCCGCACCCACCCGGCGCTCGACGGGGTGGACGTCACCGTGCGGCCGGGGACCAGCCTCGGGATCGTCGGCGAGTCGGGCGCCGGGAAGTCGACCCTGCTGCGGCAGCTGCTCGGCGTGGACCGCCCCACCTCGGGCGAGATCCGCTTCGCCGGCCAGCCTCTCGACCGGGTTCGACACCGCGCGTTCCGCCGGCAGGTCCAGATCGTCTTCCAGGACCCCCGGTCGTCGCTGAACCCCCGCATGTCGGTCGCGTCGATCGTCGCCGAGCCGCTGCGCTCGCTGCGCATCGGTGCGGACCGGGCGGCCCGCGCCGAGCGCGTCGCCGAGGTGCTCACCGCGGTGGGGCTGCGCCCGGAAGACGGACGGCGCTACCCGCACGAGTTCTCCGGCGGCCAGCGCCAGCGCATCGCCATCGCGCGGGCGCTCGCACCGGCCCCGCGGATCCTGCTCGCCGACGAGCCCGTCAGCGCCCTCGACGTCTCGGTCCGGCTGCAGATCATCGACCTGCTCAAGGATCTCGTCGACCGGCTCGGGCTCACGCTGGTGCTGGTCTCGCATGACCTGGCGATCGTCAGCCAGTTGTGCCAGGAGGTGCTCGTCATGCGCCACGGCCGCGTCGTCGAGCGCGGCCCGACCGCGGACGTGCTGACCAACCCCGCCGACGAGTACACCCGTGCCCTGCTGGCAGCCATCCCGCAACTGCCGCTCGACCTGCTGGAGGAATCGTGACCTTTGTCGATCAGTGGCGGACCTGGCACGCCGAACGTGAGGCGGCCGTGTCGGCGCCGGGCGGGGACCTCACGCTGACCGGCACCCACTGGCTGGTGGGGGACACCCAGATCGACGGGATACCCGGTACCTGGTGTACCGACGGAACCGACGTACGGGTGTCCGGCGCCGAGGGCCTGCTCGTCGACGGCGTACCGATTGCTGAGGGCGTGCTGCGCCCCGACCAGCGGCTCATGGTGGGCGACGTCGAGCTGAAGATCATTCGACGCGGCGGCGACCTGGCGGTACGGACGTACGACCCGCACGCGGCGGCGGTGCGCCGCTTCGCCGGCATCGACGCCTACGCCCCCGACCCCGCCTGGGTGGTGACCGCCGAGTTCACCCCGGCCGACGCCGACCAGACGGCGCGCACCGCGCACAGCCGCTCCGACCGGCTGGTGGACTACCCGGTCGTCGGCACGTTCACCTTCGCCGTCGACGGCCAGCACGCCGAGTTGGTCGCGCTGTACACCGGCCACGAGGGTGAAGCGCACATTACGTTCCGGGACGCCACCAGCGGACAGGAGAGCTACGGCGCGGCCCGGTTTCTGTTTCTGCCCCTGCCGGCGACGGCGGGCCCGGTGACGCTGGACTTCAACCGCGTCACCCTGCCGCCGTGTGCGTTCTCCGATGCGTTCATCTGCCCGCTGCCGCCCCCGGGGAACGTGCTGCCGTTCGCCGTCCGGGCCGGCGAGAAGGCAGTGCTTGATCAGCCAGCCGGTCAGGCGCCCCTGTCGATATCTGTCGATTGACCTCGACGACCTGGACGCCCCCGCCGCACAGGAGCACCGACCTCCTACCCCGTTCCGGGCAACAGGGTGAGGGGCCGTTTTCCTCTGGTCGTCGAGGGTGGTGGGGAGGAGCGAGCTCCAGCCATTTCGGCGGCGAAGTCGCGGACCAGCGCTGGTAGCCGATAAACGCCCCGCCGGTCCCTGTGCAGCAGATGCGCGTCGACCAGGTCCTCGAGGGCTTTGTGGACCCGCTGGCTGGTGACACCGAGCTGTGTGGCGGCTTGGTCCACCTCCGCCGGGGCCTCGGGACAAGCGCCGAGCAGCTCGAGGAGCAGGCCGGCCACCTCGTCCTCGGTGCGGACCACCGCGACACCGGCCGCGAGGCTCGCTCGCACCGACAGGTCCTCGTACGCCAGCAGGTCCAGTCGACCCTGGCGGTCAGCGAGCTGGCTCACCAGGGCTGCCACGGTTGTTCCCGGATACCGCGCGAGCCTCGAACCGGCGATCCGCAGCGCGAGTAGCGATCCCGCGCAGAGCCGGACCAGCTCGGCGCTCGCGGCGGGATCAGCATCCAGCCGTTCTGCTCCGGCAAGCGCGGCCAGCAGCTCGCGAGCCGGGGCCGCATCCAGCGGCGGGAGCGGAGTCCGCCGTACCCCTTCCAGGCTGCCCAGGTGCCGTTGGCCGACGACAATCAGGGCCGGACCGGGTCCGGCGGGCAGTAGCGGCCGCACCTGGGCCGCCCGGGTGAGCCCGTCGACGACCACCAGCAGGCGGCGTCCGGCGGAGAGGGAGCGGAACCAGCCGGCGCATTCGTCCGCGCTGCGCGGCACGTCGCCTGATGCAACGCCCAGCGCACGCAGCAGTCGCGCGAGCACCTCGTCCGGCGTGATGGAGGTCCGGTACTCCAGGTCTACGAAGACCTGGCCGTCGGGGAAGTGGGGGACCGCCCTGTGGGCGGCGCGTACGGCGAGCGCCGTCTTGCCGCTACCGCCGGGGCCGGTGATGACTATGGCGGCCGGGGTGGCTCTGTTCAGCGCCGAGACCACGTTCGCGGTCTCCATGGCGCGGCCGACGAAGGTGACCAGGTCCGCCGGCAGCTCCCGGGGCACAGTCCAGCCCATGGAGCCGGTGAGCGTCGACTCGGCCGCTGGCGCCGACGCCGCGGTGATCGGGGCGGGTCGCGGTTGGTACGAGACTTCGGGTGCTCGGTCCAGAATCGCCCGGTGCAGGTCGGCCAGCTGCTCACCGGGCTCCATGCCGAGCTGCTCGTCCATCCTGGTGCGGGCGTCCCGATAGGCATCCAGCGCGGCCGGCACGTCACCGCAGCGGTAGAGCGCGAGCATCAATTGTCCCCACGCCCGCTCCCGCAGCGGGTGAGAGGCCAGATGTTCGCGCAGCTCGGGAAGCACCTCGCCGTGTTTCCCCGCTGCCAACCGCGCCTCGGTCAACTCCTCGAAGACGTTGAGTCGCTGCTCTTCCAGGCTCGCCCAGCGACTGTCGAGCGCCGTGTGGCGCGGCAGTCCATCGCCTGCCGTCCCGCGCCACCCATCGGACCGTGGAGCAGGTCCTACCAGATACTACGGCGAGGTGGTGGTCGCGGACCGCGCTGGCGACGACCGGCCGTGTTATCCGTCAGAGCCGGCAGTCGTCAAGAGATTCGTCGATCTGATCGGCGTGCCTTTGCCACTCGACTTTCTGGAGGGAGCCGGGCCGAGCGGGTCGGCTCGGTAAGGGGCCGGCCGACTCGGAACGCCGCGAGCGGCTGGCCACCCACCCGTTCGGCGAGCCGGGCAGCGGTCACTGGACAGTCGATGAGCTGGCTGAGCGGATGGACCGCCAGGTAGTGCCGGGCGAGGGTCAGCCAGCTGCGCAGGAGACGCCGTCCCGCGGTGATGTGGTCGTCGCCGTCAGCCAGCATGACCAGGACGCTGCCGTCGTACCGCAACAGGCCCCGGCCGCTGGCGGCCAGCAGCGCCGCGAGGCCCAGCCGGCGGGTGACGGGGTACGCGCGCAGCGCGGCGGCCAGGAACCGCGCTTCGAACCGGGACAGGACGAGAGCCCGGTCGGTGAGACCGTCGAGGTGGTAGCGCGGATGGTGTGGGTCGAGGCGCAGCCAGTCACGTAGCTCGACTGCGACGGCCGGGGTGCCGAACTGCCAGCGGTCGGCGACCACCAATTCGCTCGCGAGATCCCGGGTGGGAAGGTGAACGAAGCCGGGTTCGAGGTCGGCGAGCGCGGCCGCGTTGATGGGCCCGGTCGCGTACCGGCCACGGGCGACCCGGCGGGCCTCGATGTCCTCGATCGTGAACGGGGTTGGATACGGGTGCGTCGCGGCGACCAGGTGGGGACCGGGCGCCGCGGTGACGTTGAGGCCGAGGTCGGCGGCGACGATGAGGCACGTCTCGACGAACGCGCCGATTCCGAGGCCGAGGTCACGCCCGGTCGGGTCGGAGTCGGGCAGAGAGCGGGCCGGGTCGACGTTGATGACGATCCGGTCGGCGTGGTACTCGGGCTGCCATGGCTGCGTGTTGTGGGCGCTCGGCGCCCGGCGGCAGACCGCCTCGTGCGCCCGTAACTGCTCGACCCAGGTCATGCTGGCGCCTTCTCGTAGAACGTGTGTCCGTGCAGCGGCCGTCCGCCGGCCCGCCGGTACTGGGCGGCCGAGGCGGCGTTCTCCCGCTCGACGAAGGTGCTGCGCAGGGTCCGGTATCCGCCGGCGGCGAGGTTGCGGTGCAACTCCCGCGACAGCAGCGTCAGGTACCCCTTGCCCTGTTCCTCGGGCACGGTGCCCTTGATGATGAGCACCGCGTCGCGGCGGTACCGGGCGCGGGTGGCCAGCAGGCGAAGTTGGTTGAGCAGGCCGAGCCGGCCACCGACTGCCATGAGGAACTCGGAGATGTCGGGCACCGTCACGACGAACGCGATCGGCCGGCCCGCCTTCTCCAGCCACAGCAGCAACGCCTCGTCGAGCAGGTACGCGAGGCCGTCGGTCTGCTCGGCCAGCTGCTCGGCGGAGATCTCGGTGTAGTAGCCGAGCTGCGCGAAGCTGGCGTTGAGCAGCTGCCGCAGGATCGGCAGCTGCTCGCGGAAGTGCCGCCGTGAGCCGCGCCGGATGACGAGCCGTTCGGTGGCGATGCGGGCGTCGTCGAAGGCGAAGCCGTGATCACGGTCGGCGGAGATCGAGGCGGCGGTCGGGCCGGCCCCGGAAGCCCTTCCGTGGAGGTCGACCAGCCAGGTGTCGGCCTCGAAGCGACGCCGGAAGCCGTGCCGCTCGTACATCTCCGGGTAGTAGGCCGGGTTCCAGGCCGAATCCACGAAGCCGCGATCAGCGAAGCCGGAGGTGATCACCCCGCCGGTCTGGTTGGGTAGCAACGCGACCGGTCCGAACAGCGGCCGACCGTCGGCCCTGGCCTCGACCGTGTCCAGGATGGCGGCGAAGACCGCGTCGTCGTCGACGAACTCGGTGTGCCCGAACAGTTGCCGCGGGCCGACCTTGGCGTCGAAGGCGGGGCTGCGGTGCACGCTGGTCCGCCCGACCACCACGCCGCGTTCGTCGCGGACCAGGAACATGTCAGCGGTACGGCGGTGCGCGGCGATCACCGACGACAGCAGGGGCACGTACCGGTTGGTCGGATGCAGTCGAAGCGGGAAGTCGACAAACGCTCGCAGGTCGGCGCGCGACGTCACCGGAGTCACCTTCATGCGCGGTGCACCGGCGGGCCGGCCGTTTCGGTGGACAGCGGGGTGAAGGTCGGGATGTGCGCCATGCCGTCGGCCTCGGCGCGCCAGACGCCGTTGCTGTAGCCCTCGGGTTCGGCGTTGTACAGCCGGATGTAGCCGCCGGTCGCGTTCCGCGTGCCGTGGTCGGTCACCCAGCACATGAGGTCGCGGTGGTGGCGGCTGCGCGCGAATTTCAGCAGCGCGTCGCGGTCGCTGAAGAACGCGATGGTGCCGAGCGTGAACGGGAACTGGTAATACACGGTGTGCCACCGGTATCCGTCCATCCGCTTCATCTGCTTCACCATCTTGAACCAGGTGCGGGTGAGGGTGAGGATCGAGCGTGGCCCCCGGTATCGGGTGGCGCCGACGAACATGGCGGTCGCTTGGCCGACCGGCGGCGCGGCGGAAAAGTCGGAGGTCCTCACGTCGTCGCACCCTTCACCAGGTACACATTCTTGATCTTGGAGGTGGTGCCGGCGAACGGGCCGGTGCCGTAGTCGTGAACCCTCACCCGGAGGTCGGCCGCGGACGGGTCCTCGGCGAGAGACTCGGCGAAGTCGCGGCTGGCCTCGGCGAGGTAGCGCAGCACCCCGTCGCGGCAGGTCTCGGCGAGAGTGAGCCGCTCGTCGGGGCCGAGCGCGAGATCCTCGCGCAGCTGGAGGTTGATCGCCGGCCGGCTCTCCAGGTCCGCGTGCTCCTCCAGCTCCAGGCAGAAGCTCTGCAGCAGGTGCGCGAGGGGATTGCCGGCGTAGAGGCCGTACTCGACGTCCTGCGGGTAGATGTTGGCGCCCATGTACGAGATCGTGCTGTCCTTGCGGCCGAACAGGAACAGCAACGGCAGCCGCATCCGGTCGGTCCGCGCGGCGCGTTCGGCGTCGAGCCGCGCGGCCGGGTCGTCGATCGCGGCCAACACGTCCGGGTACGCGATCAGCCGGCCCTCGTCGCCGATGTTGTAGCGGACCTTGGGGTTGAGCACCGCCGTCGAGTTGATCGTGCAGATCACCTCGTGGTCGGCGTTGGTCTCCAGGTACGTCTCGAGCGGGTTGTACTGGAATATCATCGGCAGCCGGTGCTCGTCGGGGCCGAGCAGGGCGGTCCGCAGGGCGGCGTCGGTGCGCAGCCGGCGACGGACCCAGACGGTGAAGTCGGTCTCCCCGGCGATACCGATGGTGAGGTCGCTGGCGCCGTAGCCGGAGCGCACCTTGAGGAAACGTTCCTCCAGGTAGTCGCGCAGCGCCTCGGTCATCCCCTCGCCGCCGACCAGACCGTTGATGCGGTACTCGTCCCAGGGGAAGTCCTCGGCGTCGAGCTTGTCGCGCAGGTGCTTGAGGAACGGCGGGTACGCGGTGACGATGTACTCGAAGCCGGGCCCGAAGTACCGCAGGGTGTCGGCAATCTTCTGCAGGTCAGGGCCGGTGTTCTTCACCATCGCGATCTTGGACATGGCGATGCCCGTGTTGGTGCCCGTGGCCCAGGCGCCCATCGAGTACGCGTTGATGACGAAGCGCCGTTTCGACGGGAACACCATGGTCGCGTAGCCGGCCAGGTTCTTGTGCACCGAGCGCAGTTCGCGGCGGCTGCGAATCCAGTTGAATGGTTGACCGGACGAGCCCGAGGACTCGTCGACGACGCTGCCGGCGATCTCGATCTCACCATGCCAGCAGCGCTCGGCCTCCGGGTATGCCTTCACGTACGACTGCTTGTCCGTCGGTGGGTACGACGACAGGTCGAACCAGCGGAACCGCCATCCGTTGCGGCGCAGAAAGTCGCCGTACGCGGGCACGTCGATCGCGGCGAACTGACAGGTCATCCACGCGTGTAGCCGAGCGAAGCGCCCCATGTATGGACGGTAGTTGCGCGCCATGAACCGCCACACCGCCGGATGGATCTGGTGCAGCGTATAGATGCCGGTCAGCGAGAAGCTCGCGACCCGCAGCGTCCACTGGCGCAGGAAGGTCATCACGCGTCAAGGATAGGAACGTTCGCAAGTCGTTCACCTGGTCACGGGTACTCAGCGGCCCTGGGTGCCGCGACTCAGCGGCTCCCACCCACGCGTACTCCTCTCGTGGGTCGTGCCGACGAAAGGATGCCGGCCGGTTGACCCCCGGCCGATAGGGATGCCGTGCGGCGACGATCCGCATCGGCTCGCTGGCCAGTGCGACGGGCGCCGCAAGTCGTCGGTCCCGGCCTGGACCTGCTCGGCATCACCTGACCGATTTCGCCGGGATCCTTACGGGCGGAGCGGCGCGGAGCACGTCGACGGCCAGGGCGCGTACGGCGGCTTCGTCCACGTCAATGCCCAGGCCGGGGCCGGTGGGTACCGTGGCCATCCCGTCGCGTACGTCGACCGTGTGCGCTCCGACGTAGGCGGACTCGATGAACTGCCGGCCGTTGAGGTCGACGGGCGTGTCGATGCCGAAGGCCGCGAACAGGTGCAGGGAGGCGGCGAACCCGAGGTCGGAGTCGGTCAGGCCGGAGCCCATCAGGCGTACCCCGCTGTCCTCGGCGAGGGCGCACAGTCGGCGGGAGAGGGCGAGACCGCCGCTGCGTTGCACCTTGGCGATCGCGACGTCGACCGCGTCCAGGCGTACGAAGGTGGCGAGGTCGCTGGGATGGCGCAGGCTCTCGTCGAGCGCGACCGGCACGGGGGAGTGCTCCCGCAGCCGACGCAGGCCGGTGATCTGGTTGGCGGGCAGCGGTTGCTCGAAGGCGGTGACGTCGAGTTCGGCGAGCCGGCGGGCCACCTGTAATGCCTGGTCGACCTGGTACGCCTGGTTGGCGTCCACCCAGATCGCCGCGTCCGGTGCCGCTCGGCGTACGGCCTCGACGAACGCGAGGTCCTGGTCGATTCCGGCGAGCCCAATCTTGATCTTGAATGCTGTGTGCCCGAGGGCGTGGCCCTCCGTGACGCTGTCGGCGACCGCCTCGGGGGTCTTGGCGGAGATGATCCAGCCGAGGGGGATCCGTTCGGCGCGACGTTGCCCCCAGAGCGTGCCGAGGGGGACGCCGACGGCCCGTCCGACGAGGTCGTGCAGCGCGATGTCGATCGCGGACTTGGCGATCGGGGCGCCGATCGTGAAGCCGCGGTTGATGACCCGGTCGAAGGTGGCGGTGACCGCGTCGAGGTTCCATGCCGCGGTGCCGAGAACCGCGGGCGCGAGGTAGCGGTCGATCGTGGTGGCGATGCTCTCGGTGGTCTCGTAGGTCCAGGACGGCGTCGGGGTGGCTTCGCCCCAGCCGACCACTCCGCCCGCGGTCACCTTCACCAAGACCCGCCGGCTGGGCTGCCCGGCTGTCGCCACGGTGCCTCCGGCGATCTCGAACGAGCGGATCGTCGGCAGCTCGACCACGAAGGTCTCCACCCGCTCCACCACGAGGCCGTCCAGTCCGGTGTGCGCGTGCCCGCGATTCGCCATGCCGTGCCCATCCCCTCGATGGCATCTATTTAGGAATGAATTCATCCCCCATAGTCGCTGCAATTCGAGAGCTTACCGCCCGCGTCGCCCGTGTAAAGCGGGGAAAATTCCTGTCGACAGAGGATTGACGTAGGCATGTCAGCTGCTCAAGAATCATCAGCCATGACCGGCATCGATGGTTTGGATTCATTCCCTCAAGGGACGAAATTCCGAGCCCTGGCAGCCTATCTTCGGCAGCAGATCACCGAAGGTCGGTGGCCGGTCGACGCACGCCTGCCCACCGAGCAGGAGTTCGCCCACACCCACGAGGTGGGGATCAACACGGTCCGCCGCGCGATCAACCTGCTGGTGGACGAGGGGTTGGTACGCCGCCGCCAGGGATCCGGCACCTATGTGGTGGCGGTACCGGCGCAGGTCGGCCGACGCGCCCGCTTCGTCGGGGTGCTCGTACCGTCCACCTCGTACTTCTACCCGCGGGTGATCGAGGGAATCGAGCGGGTGATGACCGCCGCCGGCGTCCGGATCATCCTGTCCAGCTCCGAGTACGACCCGGATCTGGAGGCGGAACAGCTCAATCACCTGCTTGCCGCCGACGTCGACGGCCTGCTGCTCGTGCCCAACCTGCACCTGATCGAGAAGCCCCAGCAGTATGTCGACCAGCTGCACCGGCTCCCGGTTCCGTACGTGCTCGTGGAGCGGCGGCCGCCGGATCCCGCGCCGGACGACGCGACGCCGTACGTCTGCACCAACCATCTCGGCGGGGGCTATGCCGCGGTACGGCACTTCGTCGAGCTGGGACACCAACGGATCGGCCACCTTGGCCGGATCCGGACCGCGACCGCCGACATGGTCGCGGAGGGCTTCGACCGCGCAGTCGGAGACCTCGACCTGCCACGGGTCCCGGCCGCCGTGGTCCGCCGGGAGGAATGGACGTCCGACCAGCTCGCGTCGTACGCACAGATCTGCCGGGACAACGAGATCACCGCCGTGTTCTGCCTCGGCGACCGGGACGCCGCGGGACTGCTGCCCCACGCCCGCCGGCTCGGACTGACCGTGCCGGACAGGCTGGCGGTGATCGCCTACGACGACGAGGTCGCCGACCTCGGCGAGGTGCCGCTCACCGCCATCTCCCCGCCGAAGACCGAGGTGGGCAAGCTCGCCGCCGAGGTCCTGCTGCGACGCATAGAGCAGGGCGCCTCGGCCCCCGTGCACCAGACCCAACTGCAACCACGCCTGGCGATCCGGGCCTCGTGCGGCGCCGCCCGTGACCGGTAGTCCCTGACCGGCCGAAGCCCGGGCGCACCGTCGGGCGGTGACAGCCGTTACGCCGAGACCGCTGTCCGCCGGGCGACCAACACAAGGAGGTCCACGATGAGGATGCAACGCTTCTCGCCAGGCCGGCGTCTCGTCGCCCTGGCAGGTATCGCGGCGCTCGCGGCGACGACGCTCGGCTGTGGCGCGGGCTCCGAGGACAGCGGCGGCAAGGTGACCATCAGGCTGGGCTACTACGCGGAGGCGGGCGGCCCGGCCGACAAGACGATGCGTTCGCTCGCCGACGAGTTCATGAAGGCGAACTCCGGCATCAAGCTGGAGCTGGAGTCGGCGCCGTACACGGACTTCTTCAAGCGGCTGCGTACCCAGCTCGCGGGCGGTCGGGGGCCTGACGTGTGGCTCTCCGACGGCGTGCTGGTGCAGGAGTACGCCGGCCGCAACAGCCTGCGCGACCTCAGCGACTTCGTGAAGACGGTCAACACCGACGACTACTACGGCGTGGACCTCAACCGTGACTCCGACGGCCACGTCTACGGCTTCCCGCAGGGCGCGCAGACCCCGGTGCTCATCTACAACAAGAAGATGTTCGCGGACGCGGGCGTCGCTGAGCCGACCGCGGACTGGACGTACGACGACCTCGCCGCGGCCGCGACGAAGCTGACCCGGGACACCAACGGCGACGGCAAGCCCGACGTGTGGGGGATGCGCGTCTACTCGCCCGGCTTCACCGAGAGCTGGTGGCCGATGATCAAGGCGTTCGGCGGGGACGTCGTCACCGAGGGCGGGCGGAAGGTCGTCATCGACAGCCCCCAGAGCCGCGCGGCGCTGGACTGGATGGTGAAGGCGATGTACGCCGAGAAGGCCGGCCCCGGCGTGGTCACCACCAAGGCTTTGGGCAGCCCGCACACGATGTTCGCCAGCAACCGCGTGGCGATGCAGTTCGGCATCTACGCCCGCACCATCCCGGCAAACGCGGCGAAGATCGACTTCGGTGTGGCGCCGATGCCGAAGGGGCCGGCAGGTCGGGGCCACGTGGCGGTCGCGAACTCCTGGGTCGTCAACAAGGCCGCGAACCAGCGCAAGGCCGAGGCCGCCTGGAAGTGGATCACGTACTTCGCCTCCGAGAAGCCACAGACCACCTGGGCCGGGATCGGCGAGGCGATCCCGATCAACAAGAAGGTGGCCGCGTCCGACGTGTTCCTGAAGCCGGGCACCCCGCCGGCCGACCGGCAGGCATTCCTCGACGCCCTGGCCGACGCAGACGACCTCGGCCTCAACCCGGTGTGGACCGAGTACACCACCGCCGTCGCGAACCAGATCGACCGGGCGCTGGCCAAGGAGAAGCCCGTCGGTGACGCGCTGACCGAGGCGCAACGGGAGGCACAACAGATCATCGACCGCTTCTACGCGAACAAATGAGTCAGCCCCGACCGGCCGGGAAAGGAGGTGGCGCGCTGTGACGACCATCGAGGACCGGGTGGAACAGGGGCGCCGCCCCTCCCTCGGTGACGGTAGGAGAACCGGGGGCGAGCGGCCGGGTTTCGGTCAGCGGGCGTGGGCAACCGTGTTCGCCTTCCCGTACCTGGCACACCTGGTGGTGCTGACCGCGTGGCCCGTACTCGCCCTGCTCTACTTCAGCCTCACCGACTACGACACGCTCTCCCCACCGACGTGGGTCGGGCTGGACAACTTCCGCCGCCTCCTCGGCGACGAGGCGTTCTGGCGGTCACTGCTCAACACCGCCTACTTCGCGGTGCTGTTCGTGCCCACCCAGACGATCCTCGCGCTGCTGCTCGCGGTCGCGCTGAACCAGCGCCTGCGCTGGATCTCGCTGCTCCGCAGCGCGTACTTCGTGCCGGTCATCTCGTCGTGGGTCGTCGTGGCGTACGTCGCCGACGCGGTCTTCAACCCGCAGTTCGGGATGGCCAACACCGTACTGGGTTGGCTCGGCCTGCCCCCGGCGACCTGGCTGCAGAGTCCGGCGCTCGTCATCCCCACCCTCGCCCTGGTCGCGGTGTGGAAGGGCGTCGGCTACATGATGGTGCTCTTCCTCGCCGGCCTGCAGAACATCCCGGAGGAGCTGTACGAGGCCGCCAAGATCGACGGCGCGTCGGCCTGGCAGCGGTTCCGTCGGGTCACCCTGCCGGGGATATCCGGAACGACCTTCCTCGTGCTGGTCCTCTCGACGATCACCACCTTGCAGGCATTCGAGCAGGTCTACGTGATGACCGGACCGATGCGTGGACAGCCCGCGGGCCAGCCGAACGGGGCGAGCGAGATGACCGTGCTGTTCATGTACCAGCAGGGCTTCGAGTTCTTCAACATGGGCTACGCGTCCGCGGTCGCGTGGGTGCTGTTCGCGCTGATCTTCATCCTGACGCTGGTCCAGCTCCGCCTGCAGAAGAAGTGGGTGCACTATGCCTGAGACCGGTCAGCTCAGCGGGGTCCGGCGACGGCGGAACCGACGCGGTAACCCAGCCGCGTACCTGTTCGTCGGCCTCGGCGCGGCGGTCATGGTCGTCCCGTTCGTCGCCTCCGTGGCCAACTCGCTGAAGAGCTTCGCGCAGTACGTCGCGGTGCCGCCGACCTGGATCCCGGACCCGCCCGAGTGGTCGAACTACACGCAGGTGTGGGAACGCGCGCCGTTCGGCCTGTACGCCTGGAACAGCTTCCTCATCGCGAGCCTCGCCGTGATCGGCAACGTGATCACCAGCGCCATGGTGGGTCACGCGTTGGCGCGGATGAAACTGCCGGGCAAGGACGTGCTGCTCGCCGCGGCGCTCGGCACCCTGATGCTGCCCACCGTCGTGACCATCATCCCCAACTTCATCCTGTACAAGCACCTCGGTTGGCTCGACACCATGCTGCCGCTGGTGGTGCCGTACTGGCTGGCTACGCCGTTCGGCATCTTCCTGATGCGCCAGACGTTCCTCGCGATCCCGCGCGACTTCGAGGAGGCGGCGGCCATCGACGGGGCCAACCCGTGGCAGGTGTTCTGGCGGGTGCACATGCCGCTCGCCAAGCCGGCACTCGCGACGCTCGGCGTCTTCACCTTCATGGCGTCCTGGGGTGCGGTGCTCGAGCCCACCATCTACCTCACCTCACCGGAGAACTACACCCTGCCCATCGGCGTGATGAGCCTGCAGGGCCAGTTCATGGGCAACGACCAGCTCGTCACCGCCGCCGCGCTGATGTCGCTCGTGCCCATGCTGCTGTTGTTCCTGCTCGCCCAGCGCTACTTCGTCCGCGGCGCGATGGCCAGCGGCCTCAAGGGCTGACCACAGCGTCGCGTGCCGCCCGACGCCGCCGGCCGTCCGGGCCTCGGCGGTCGCACCGGCCGCCCTCGTTCCACCGATGACACCCGTCCTGACTGAGAGGAACGTGCAGTGACCGAAACATGGGGGAACCGACCATTCCGCCTGGGGATGGTCGGTGCGGGCAGCATCGCCGCACTGCACCTCGACGCGGCCGCCGGCCTGCCCGAGGTCGAGGTCGCAGCGGTCTGCGACGTGCGGCTGCCGGCCGCCGAGCAGCTCGCGGCCCGGTTCGGGGCCCGCGCATACGCCGACCACGCCGCGATGTTCGCCGCCGGTGAGCTGGACGGGGTGCTGGTCACCGCGCCGCACTCGCTGCACGCACCGATCACCGTGGACGCCGCCACGGCCGGGCTGCACGTCCTGGTGGAGAAGCCGATGGCCACGACTGTCGCGGACGGCCAGCGGATGATCGACGCCTGCGCGACCCGCGGCGTACGACTCGCCGTGGGGCACGTGCTGCACTTCCTGCCGACGGTACGCGAGGCCTGGCGGATACTGCGCTCGGGAAGCCTCGGCCGGCCCGTGGTGATCAATGAGCGGCGCACCGCGCGGTACGAGCGGGGTTCCCGGCCGGACTGGTTCTTCGACCCGGTCATCGCCGGCGGCGGGATCGTGATGAACGTCGGCACGCACAGCATCGACAAGGCCCAGTGGCTCGGTGACGCACCCGCCACCAGGGTGCACGGGTACGTCTGGCACCAGCCGGGCGTCGAGGTCGAAACCGAGTCGGTCGGCCTGCTGGAGCTGGCGAACGGGGTACGGGTCGTGCTCTCGGTCACCGGGACCGGCCTGCCGTTCCAGGACGAGACCGAGGTGGTGTGCGAGCACGGCGCGCTGCGACTGTCCCGCCGCGACGGGCTGTGGACGTACCAGGGGGACGACGCGGTGCAGGTGGTCACGCCCGAGCAGGACGACATCCTGGTGGCGTTCCGGGAGCAGTTGGCGGACTTCGTCGCCAGCTGCCGCGACGGCCGGGCGCCGACGGTCGGCGGGGCGTACGGGCAGTCGGTCGTGGCCACCGCCCTCGCGCTGTACGAGTCGGCCGCGTGCGTCGACGCCGTACGGATCCCGGGCCCGACCGTGGAGGTGACGGTGTGAGCGACGTCGACACCGTGCCGGCCTGGGCGGCGGGCCGGCTCGCCTTCAGCACCCTCGGCTGCCACGCCGAGCCGGTCGAGTCGGTGCTGGAGTTGGCCCGGCGTACCGGCTGCCACGGCGTGGAGCTTCGCTGCGCCGAGGGTGAGCCGGTCGCGCCCGACACCCCGGCCGGGACGCTGCGGGAGACCGGGAAGCGGTTCGCGGACGCGGGGGTCGAGCCGATCTGCATCGCCTCGTACGTGCGGATCGCGGCGCCGGATGGTGACCCGGTCACCGACCTGCTGCACCACGTCGAGATCGCCGAGCAGGTGGGCGCCCGCTACGTGCGGGTCTTCGGCGGCCGGGACGGCCAGGCCGACCCGCATCCGGTGGCGGTGCGGCGGTTCGGCGAGGTGGCCCGGAGGATCGAGGGCGGGCCGGTGACGGTCCTGCTGGAGACCCACGACGTGTTCTGCTCGGCGCGCGCCGTCGCGGCGGTGCTCGCGGAGGTTGACTCGCCCGTGGTGGCCGCCCTGTGGGACGCGGTGAACCCGTGGCGGGTGGGGGAGAGCCCCAGCGAGGCGGCCGACGCGCTGGCGCCGTGGCTTCGACACGTACAGCTCAAGGACGTCCGGGCGACCGACGACCTGGCTCCGGTGTTGCCGGGGCACGGCGCGGTCCCGCTGGGCCAGATCCTCAGCGAGTTGGACCGCCTCGACTACCGGGCCTGGCTGTCCCTGGAGTGGGAACGGGCCTGGTTCCCCGAGGCGCCGCCGCTGGCCGACGCGCTCGGCGCGTTCCGGGCGGTGCTCGCCGCGCACCGGGCGGCGTGACGACCTCGTTCGTCGCCGCTTTGACCCGATCGTCAATCGATGACAGCAGATCCTGGCCGACCTTGCCGGATCATGCGCCGACAGCCGCAAGCGTCGTCACGGATCACATGAGAACCCCGCCCCGCAACAGTGTCCCTCCTGGCCGTGGACGGCCAGGATTCCGGCCCCACCTGATGCCTCACCCGGAAGGAGCACCCCCGTGTCCCTGATCCGAAGCAGGTCCTGGCCCTCGCGACTGACGCTGTCCGCCGCCGTGCTGGCCGCTCTGTTGCTGCCGCCCTGGCAGCCCGCCTCCGCCGCCGCGCCCGCGGTCACCATCGACTCGCACGCCAGCGGCGCCCCGGTGCCGGTCGGGACCGTCCGCCTGTCGGGCAGCTACACCGACGCGTACGACCTGACCGTCATACTCGACGGCCGCAGCACTCCCCGCGTGCACACCGTGGACCCGGACGGCGACGACACCGGCATCTGGTACTACGACCTGGACACGACCGGCGTCGACGGTGAGATCGAGATCGCGGTGCGCGCCAAGCGGACCGACACCCGCTACGGCGTCTGGTCATCGTTCGTCACGCTGAAAGTCGACAATCCGGCCGCCAACGTCCCGGTCGTGACCGTGACCAGCCCCGCTGACGGCGGCACGGTACGGCAGCCGACACCGGTCCGCGTCTCGGTGGCCGCCCGCAACACCCTGCGCGAGGTGTCGGTACGCGTCAACGGCGGAGCCTGGCTGCCGGCGCTCGGGAAGCAGGGCACCTATACCTACCTCTGGGATCCCCGCGAACTCGGCGACGTGACGGCCAGCATCGAGGCCAGGGCGGTCGACGCGAACGGCAACACCGGACACAGCCCGACCGTCTACGTCACGGTCGGCGCGGGCGCTGCCGAGCCGGTACGCGTCGGCCCGCAGGACCGGGCGATGTGGATCTGGGAGCGGGCGTCGTACGGCCTGATCCTGAACCCCGGATCCCGTCGGCTGCTCGCGTCCACCGCGCGCGACGCCGACACCTTCGGCTCGCGGCCGATCACCACGCTCTATCTCGGCGTGGACCGGTACGGCGACCTGGACATGCTCTACGACAAGCGCCCCGAGGTGCGGGACTTCGTGAGCTGGGCCCATGCGCAGGGCTTCACGGTGTACGCCACGATCGCCGGCGGGACCCAACCACCGTTCCTCGGCGGTCTGGAGCGTTACCACCCCCGCGCGGTCCGGGAGCTGGAGAAGATCCTCAACTACAACCTCGCCTCACGGCCGGGGGAGCGGTTCGACGGCGTCAACGTCGACATCGAGCCCTACATCTATCCCGGGTTCGCGGCCGGAAAGCCGGCCCTGCAACTGCAGTGGCTCGAGATCCTGGAGAAGATGATCCAGCGCCGGGACGCCGCGGGCTCGGCAATGGCGATCGGCCCGGCGATTCCCCGTTGGCTGGACGTCAACACGTGCTGCACCGACATCACCTGGAAGGGCGCCACCAAGCCGCTCAGCGAACACATCCAGGACATGAGCGACTACATCTCGATCATGGACTACCGGGACACCGCTGATGGCTCGGTCGGCATCATCGCCCAGGCGCAGTCCGAGATCGCGTACGCCGAGGCGATCGGCAAGCCGAACTCGGTGGTGATCGGGGTGGAGACGCTGGACATCGCCTGGAGCGGCGACCCGGAGACCATCACCTTCCGCGAGGAGGGGCGCGCCGTCGCCGAACGCGAGCTGCGGAAGGTGTACGACGCCTTCGCCGGCAGTCCGGCATTCGGCGGCATCGCGATGCACCACTACGACTCCATCCGTTGGCTCCCGTCGGTGTGGGGACCCAACGCCGTCTACCCACCGATGCCCGCCGACTCCGGCCCGCCCGGCGCGGTCAGCTCGCCGCCGACGGCGGAGGCGTTCGACCACCAGAGCATCGATCTCGCCTACGGCCGGGCCTTCGACGACACCGAGGTGGAGCACTACAACATCTACCGGTCCACCGATGCGGGCTTCACCCCCGGCCCGGAGAACCTCGCCGGGCAGTCGCGCGGCCTGACCTTCACCGACTCCGGCCTGCTGCCGGACACCACCCACCACTACCGGGTCGCCGCCGTGGACGCACACGGCAACGTCGGGCCGGCCTCGCCGGCGGCCTCCGCCACCACCGGCGGCACCGAGCTCCGTCCGCTGATCATCGACGAACTGACGGTGACCGCCGCCGGGGGTCCGGCGACCGTACGGATCCGGGTGACCGACCTGGCCACCGGCGAGCCGGTGGCCGCGGCCATACATGGCCGGTTCACCAAGATGGCGGGCCGGTACCTGACGATGAACGCGAACTCGGACGGCCAGGCGTCCGGCGTCTCGGAGACGATCGGCTACCGGGGCGGCGAGGTGGGCTTCCAACCACTGCGGATCACCGCCCCCGGCTACTACTGGGCCTCCGCTCACGACCGGGCCCGCAACGTGGAGACCAGGTGGCAGACCACGACGCCGGTGGTCGCCGACACCTTCGTACGCGCTGGTGCGTATGCGGACACCACCTACGGCTCCGCCAGCGAACTGGAGGTCGCCGACCTGCCCGACATGCAGAGTCCGGACGGCGACCGGATGGCCTACCTGAAGGCCGGACTGGGCGGCCATCCGGGCACTGCCACTGTCTCCGCCCGGCTGTACTTCCATGTCAGCTCGGTGTCGCCGGGCAGTGGCGCCGTACCGGTGACGGTGCGGGCGTTGGCCGACGACTCATGGTCGGAGAACGGCGTGAGCTGGCACAGCCGCCCGTCCAGCGCGGGCGCAAGCGTGCTCGGGACCGTCCGGGTGGACCGCCCCGGCTGGCACTCGGTCGACGTCACCGGCGCGGTCAACGCCAACCTGGCCGACGCGGCCCTGACGCTCCGACTCTCCGACGACACGACCGCCGGGCGACTGGTCGCCATCGACAGCCGGGACAGCGACCGGCAGCCGTACCTGATCATCTACTGACAACGGTGGTTCTGGCGCCGGCCCTTCTCGATATTGATCGGCGCCAGAACCGGGCTACGCCGGTACACCGATCCGGCACCCGCCCGCGGTGGCGGGAATCAAATCGATCGACATCTTGACGGGTGGGGGCGGGATGTGACGTAGTTGATCGAGCGGTTCGGATCGATATCGGCCGGGCCGCTACGGTTCGTGATGTCTCAGGGCTGGTCGGCGTCCGGCGGCCCCACGTAGCTGTTCTGCGCTTCCGACACGGCGATCATCGTGCCAGCGTCGTGCCGACGAATCCAAAATTGCTCATATCGCCAACGGCCCATGCGTAAGGCGCGGACGGCGGCTGCATTGTGCCCGCGGCGGTCGTGGCCTGCGGGCGTCTTCGTCCGTCGCTATGACGCGAACCCCGGATAGATGCGGGCAATCAGCGATGGATCCTGCACTCCGCGCTGGAAGCTCTCCCAGGCCACCGGATCCTTGTCGGCAGGTGGGCAATTCTGCGGATTACGCGTGGCGGCCCGCACCAGCCCACCAGCCGTGCGCTCGCAGGCGAACTCCGCGTCGTCGGCCGAAAGCCCGAACTCGGCCCCGAGAACGCCTTCGATCTCCTCCTCGGAGGCGTTCCTGAGCATCAGCGACAGCGTGACATCGACGAGGTCAGCGACTGTCCGCCCCTCCGGCAGCGGGATCGAGAGATGGTCGGTCCATCCCATCGCAACCTCCTTCACGAGACCGGCACGGCACGACCTGGAACGGCCCGCCGGTGGGCACGTGCGGGGGCGCGTTCACCGCCCCGCTGCCCACCACGGCGGCTGATTTTCCCTCGATCAGCACGTCGGTGCCGCACCAGTCTGGCGGTTCGGGGTCAGGTGTCCATGATCCAGCGGAACCTACCAGCGGCCACAGTGCAGAGTGGACGGACCGAGCACGCAGCGTGGACCATCCGCCCGGTAGCCGTTCTGCGGCCGGCCCGGACGCCCGGGAGGTGGCCACCCGGCTCAGCTACTCGGAGCGGACCGTCAAGAACGTGCTGCACGACGTCACCACGCGGTTCCAGTCAGCGGAGGTTCAGACCGCCGTCCAGGAGAACCACCTCACCGGTGACGTACGAGTGGTGAACAAGCATGGAGATCAGGTCCGCGACGTCAGAAGGCTGAGCGGCCCGGCGCATCGGGCTCGAGGTTCTCCACAACTCCTGCGCCTCGGTCCAGTCGGCGGTGAGCGGCGTGTCGACGAGCCCGGGAGCCACCGCGTTGACGCGAACATCGGGTCCGAGCGCCGCGGCGAGCAACTTCGTCACGTGGTTGAGCGCGGCCTTGCTGGCGGCGTACGCGATCGAGCTTCCCTTCGGCCGGACCCCGGCGTGGCTGGTCACGTTCACGACGCATCCGCCCGACTCCCGCAGCGCCGGCAAGGCCGCCGTACACAACAACCAGGGAGCGATCAGGTTCACGTCGAGCAGCCGGCGCCAATCCTCAGCGGTCAACCCCGACAGCTCCGCATGTGGCACCGGCCAGCTGATGCCGGCATTGTTCACCAGCACGTCGAGACGCCCATGCTGCTCCACCACGCGCGGCACCAACCCGGCGGCGGCCACGTCGTCAGCGAGATCAGCTTGGTGATACGACCCGCCAAGCTCCTCGGCCAACGCGACCCCGGCTGAGCGGCTGGACCGCGAATGGACCGCTACCGTCATCCCGTCCGCCGCCAACCGCCGTGCCGTCGCCGCCCCGATCCCCGACACCGACCCCGTCACCAACGCCACCTTCTGCATAGGCCCAGCCTAGAAGCGACTCATCAGGGGGTCGCGGGCTCGGTCGGCCTCGCTGGAGGCGGACCGGGAGGACAACGGGGGAGCGGCTCTGCAATCCAGTCGGCTGACCCAATTCCCGGGCCAACTGTTCGGAACAGCCGATTCCCGGACCCGTCGTGATCTTCGGCGCGGGCCTCATCGACCCCTACGCAGGCCGACAGCCCGCCTTCGACACCGTCAGCTACGTCGGACGACGCAACGTGACGGCGGGTTAAGTTTTGCTTATCGCGTGGCTGATCAACGAGGGAAGATCGGTACCTTGCCCGAATGCGACACATCAAGACCGTGATCGCGGCGCTCGTCGCGGGTCCGCTGGCCTGGGTCCTGCTCGCCGCCGGACAAGGCCGGTCCCTGCGCGTGTTCGGGGATGCACAGGAAAGCGGTGGTGCCCTCGACCCTGACGCTCTGCTGAAGCCGTTGCTGGTGCTGGCGGCTGCCGGCCTTCTTCTCGGACTCATCGCCACCGTGCGGATCTCCCCGCTCGGCTCGGTGCTGACCGGACTCGGGTACTCGGCCAGCTACGTAGGCCTGTTGTTCAGCCCGGAACGGCTGTTGGACCTACTGGGTCACAAGCTGGGCGTGGCGGGTTACCAGATCGACCTGCTCACCCCCGTACGGACCGGGACGACGCTGCTGCTGGGCTCGCTGCTCCTGGTCGGGGTCGCCAGTGTCCAGCGGTGGCGGCGCTGGCCGCAGCCGGACGCCGACGAGCCGGCGGCCGTTGTCCCAGACAAGACCGTTCCGCCGGCATCGGAAGGAGACCGCCCGCTCGGCGCGGATGGACTCCGTCCGCTCGGCGCCGACGGGCTCGGGTTGACGAATCAGGCTGAGGATCCGACGAAGCCGGGTAAGGCCGACGAACCGGAGCCGGTGATGGTCGGCGGTTCGCCCTGGACCGAATCGCTGCACGGCGATTCCAGGAACGAGCCCTGGCAGTCGGGCTTCCCCGCCACCAACCGACGACCTCGTCGCTGACTTCGAGGTCACCCTCGATCTGCTCGCCAGCATCATCGACGCCGTTGACTGGCGGAGGGTGCGCCAAGGCCGCCGCGACACCTACCTGCACCTGTACGAACACTTCCCCGTCGGGTACGACCCGGAGCTGCGGAAGGCTCCGGCTCGTACCCGACGACGACGCCCGGCGCGAACTGACGGCGGCGGGTTGCCCGACGTCCCGACACCGCATCTGCCGGTACGGAGCCGCCAGGCCCCGGAGTTGCAGCAGAAGTGGCCCAAGCGGCACGGAAAGATCCGCTCGGCCGCCCCAAGGTGGTCTCCTCACAGACGGTAATGGCGATCCGTTGGCACGGTAGCGGGACGATGTGAGTCCGGTGATATCCTCCGGTTATGGCTGACCGGCTGAACCCGGAGGCGTTGCGCTACGCGCGGTCGGTGGCGCACGCGCGATCGTTCACCGCAGCCGCACGCGCCCACGGCATCACCCAGCCGGCGTTGTCGAACGCGGTCGCGAAACTGGAGGAACGCCTCGGGGTGCAGATGTTCGAGCGGTCCACCCGGGGCGTGAGGTTGACCGCCGAGGCGGCGAGCCTGCTCCCGCTGATCGACACCGCCCTGTCCGCGCTGGACGCGATCACCGCCGAGGCGCGGCGGCTGACCAACACGGAGGCGCCGCGCATTCACCTGGGCGTGTCGCCGCTGATCAGTCCTGACCTGGTGGCCCGCGCCTTCAGTGCCGTGCGCCAGCTACCGGTCCCGGGTGAACTGGTGCTGCGGGAGGCGAACATGGCCGACCTGCACGAGGCGCTCGGCGAGGGGGATCTCGACATCATCCTGGTCCCGTCGGTGAACCCGCTGCCGCGCTTCGAGCACCGCATCATCCATTCCGAGCGGGTTGTCGTGATCGACACCCATGCGCAGGATCCCTCGGCGCTGGACTTGAGCGACACCGCCGACGCGCAGTTCATCCTGGTTCCGGACGCGTGCGGCCTGACCAGGTTCACCCACCAACTGTTTCGCGACCACGATCTGCCGCTGCGCGCCTACCCGGGCGAGGCGGCCAGTTACCAGGTCCTCGAACAGTGGGTCGGCCTCGGCCTGGGCGCGGCGATCCTGCCCGAGTCCAAGCTGTCGGCCACCGGCCTGACCGCCCGTCCGCTACTCGACGACGGCCTGCCTGTCGAGCTGTTCTACGAGGCCGTGTGGGACCCCACCTCCCGCTACGTGGCCGACCTCAACCAGATCGTCACCGTACTCAGCGATAACTAACGGCTATAGCCGCATTCGCGTCGGCGGTCTACCGGCCCCTCGGCCGCGGGCATAACTTCGGTGCATCGTCACGCTCCGTGCGATGACCACCGATCTTGGTCCCGAGACGAGGAACCTGTGGCCTACCTTCAGATCACCCTCGACGTCAGCGCGGACGCCCGTGCCGCCGCAGCCGGCGTCTACCGGCAGTACAAGCAGCAGTTCCTGGAGACGGTCGCGGGCGCCACGAGCAAGGAACTGCTGGTCCGTGACGAGGACGAGACCGCCTGACCCTGCCGCCAGACAGCCGCGGTGGCGCCGACCGCCATGCCGGCGCCACCGCATGCGCAGCCGGACGCCGCCCCTCTCGCCAGGCGCGCTGGCTTTCCCACCGGCCTCGACACCGCCCTGACCCCCGACCCTTACCTGGTTCCTCTGCCAGGCCCCTATCCCGCCTTGGCCGCGAACCCGCGCAGACAAGGACCGCTGTGCCCGAGCTTCAACACCCCGCCAGCACCGCCCCCGTCACCCTCAGGCCGACCCGGCCGGCCGTCGACGCCGTCCAGCGGCGCACCATGACCGTGCTGGTCATCGCACAGATCGTCGGCACCGTGGGCGTGGGCGTCGCGCCCTCGATCGGCGTGCTGCTGGCCGGAGCGGTCACCGAAAGCGAAGCCTGGGCGGGTCTGGCCCGCACCGGGAGCACGCTCGGCGCGGCGCTGGTGGGCCTGCCACTGGGCAACCTCGCCGCACGCCGCGGACGCCGGGTCGCGCTGGCCACCGGCTGGTGGACGGCCGCCGCCGGCGGCGTGCTGCTGGTCGCCGCGGCGCAGTGGAGCATGATCGTTCCGCTGTTCGTCGGTCTGCTGCTGATCGGCGTCGGCTTGGCGGTGAGCCTGCAGTCCCGCTTCGCGGCCACCGACCTCGCGCAGCCGCACCACAAGGCCCGCTCGCTGGCTCTGGTCGTCTGGGTGGGCACGCTCGGCTCCGTGCTCGGCCCGAACCTCGGCGCGCCCGGCGAGGTCATCGGCGCCGCCACCGGGCTCACGGTGTACGCCAGCGCGTTCCTCATCGCCGCGGTCTGCCTGGCCATCGCCGGTCTGATCGTGTTCGTCTGGCTGCGTCCCGACCCGCTGTTGTTCCTCGGGCGTAGCACGCCCGCCGCAGCGGCAGTTTCCGGCGGCAAACAGCCGGGCCGCATCCGCAAGGTGTTTGCCGAGTTGCGTGTCAATCAGCGGGCCCGGGTGGCGGTGATCGCGATCCTCACCGCGCAGGTGGTGATGGTCGCGATCATGACCATGACGCCGGTCCACATCGCCCACGAGGGCGGCTCGATCGCCATCATCGGCATCACGATCAGCCTGCACGTCGCCGGCATGTACGGCCCGTCCCCGCTCGTGGGTGTCCTCGCCGACCGCTACGGCCACCGGGCGGCGATCATCGCCGGGATCGGCATCTTCCTCGCCTCGCTGCTGATCGGCGCCGCCAAGCCCGACAACACCGGATGGATCATCGTGTCGCTGATCCTGCTGGGCATCGGCTGGTGCTTCATGAACGTCGCCGGATCCGCGCTGTTCAGCGTGGTCGTCTCCGCCGAGACCCGCGCCTCGTCCCAGGGCGGGGTCGACGCGCTGGCCAACCTCTGCGGTGCGACCGCCGCGTTCGCGGCCGGCCCGCTGCTGGCCGCCACCAGCTTCTCCGTGCTGTCCCTGCTGGCAGCAGTCGCGCTCATTCCGCTGATCGCCGTGATGGCCGGCCGGTCCCTCACCCGGCAGACCGCGTGAGCCCCACCAGGTCGCAGACGCCGACGTCCACCCGGCGGCGTGATGCCCCCTCATCCTCGGCCGGACATGCCGACGACGGTGATCATGGAAGGGTCGGTTGCCGCTCGGGCATGGGCGTCGTGGCCGATGTCATGGTTCAGTGGCGCGGCTGCACCGTTCCCATCCGGGTGACGGCCTCGGTGAGGACGGCCTGCGAGGTGGCGAAGTTCAGCCGGACATGGCCGGCTCCGCCGGAGCCGAAGACATGCCCGGAGCTGAGCGCCACCCGTGCATGATCAAGGAACGCGCGTGCTGGACCGGCGAGTTCGGTGACGATGCCGGGGCCGTCCGTGTCGCCGGGCTCGTCCAGACCGAGCGCGCGACAGTCCAGCCAAGCCAGGTACGTGCCTTCGGGCGGCGTGTGACCCACGCGGGGCAGGTGCTCGGCGATGAGCCGCCCCAGCAGGTCACGATTCGCGGACAGGCCGGCCAGGAGCGCGTCGAGCCATGCCTCACCTTCGTTCAGGGCGACGGTGTGCGCGAGCACGCCGAGATGGCTGGGGCCGTGGCCGACTTCCTCGGGCATCCGTGCGAGGTCGTCTGCCGCCTCGGTACCGGCGATCACGAGCGCCGCCTTGAGTCCGGCGAGATTCCATGCCTTGGAGGCGGACGTGACCGCGAAGGCGTCCTCGGCACCCTCGACGCTGAGATACGGCGTGAAGCGTGCTCCGGCCAGCACCAACGGGGCATGGATCTCGTCCGAGACAACCCGTACGTCGTGTTCGCGCGCGAGCGCGGCGATGGCCGCCAGCTCGTCCGCGGAGTGCACCGCGCCGGTCGGGTTGTGCGGGTTGCTCAACAGGTAGGCCACCCGCTCGCTCGTCCTGCGCGCGGACGCGAACGCCGCGCCGAGTTCCTCCAGGTCGACCCGCCCGGTCGCGCCGAGCCGCGCCTCGATGATCCGGCGATCGGCGTGCGTGACGAATGCATAGAACGGTGGGTAGACCGGCGCGTTGACGACCACCGTGTCGCCGGGCTTGGTGATCAGCCGGAGGACTTCGACGATGCCGAGCATGACGTCCGGGACGATCGCCGTGCGCTCCACGTCCAGCCCGTCCCAGCCCCAACGACGTGCCGCGAACCCGGCGAGCGCCTGGGCGTAGGCGTGGCCTCCGATCGGATAGCCGGTGTCGCCGCGGGCGACCGCCACGTTCAGCGCGTCAGCGATCGGCTCGGCGAGCGGCACGTCCATCTCCGCCACCCACAACGGCAGGACGTCCTCGGGATGCGCCCGCCACTTCATGCTCGTGCGCTGGCGCAGTTGCTCGACCGTCAACTGCTCCAGCGGGTTGAAGATGCTCGCGCTCTGATGAGTCATCCTCGTCCTTCCGTCATCGCCTCGACCGCCGCAGGTGCACCGGTTCACACTAGCGCCCAGGTTGGATTCATCTTGTATACGAGATGAGTGAGGCTAGCAGCACCAGTCGGCGCAGATGCCGCAGGGCGTCAGCCCCGGACAGCGCGTGGGTGCGCTTGTTGGCGCGCGGCTTCATGAGTCCGTCGGGACGTCGCTCCACCGGCACGAGAGCCAGAAAAAGTTTGGACGGCGATGTCGAGAACTCGGGACTGGCTCCGTCCCTGGGGTGAACGCGACCAAGATGGGTCGCACCAGCATCGAGGAGAATCACGATGGCCAAGTACTTGCTGCTCAAGCACTACCGTGGCGCTCCGGCTGCGGTCAACGACGTGCCCATGGACCAGTGGACGCCGGAGGAGATCTCGGCGCACGTGCAGTACATGCGGGACTTCGCGACCCGGCTCGAGGGGACCGGCGAGTTCGTCGACGGTCAGGCACTCGCCCCCGAGGGTACGTTCGTCCGGTACGACGGCGAGGGGCGCCCGCCGGTCACCGACGGCCCGTTCGCCGAGACCAAGGACCTCATCGCCGGCTGGATGGTGATCGACGTCGACAGCTACGAGCGTGCCATCGAGTTGGCCGGGGAGCTGTCGGCCGCCCCGGGGGCGGGCGGGAAGCCGATCCACGAGTGGCTCGAGGTGCGCCCCTTCCTGACCGAGCCGCCCACCGTCACGGAGTGACCTGATGGACGAGGCACTGCTCCGGAGCCTCACGCCGAGCGTGCTCGGCATCCTCGTCCGCCGCGGCGCCGACTTCGCGGCGGCCGAGGACGCCGTGCAGGACGCGCTGGTCGAGGCGGTCCGCGCCTGGCCTGCCGACCCGCCGCGGGACCCGAAGGGCTGGCTGGTCACCGTGGCCTGGCGCAAGTTCCTCGACGCGACCCGCGCCGACGCCGCCCGACGCCGGCGTGAGGACCTCGTCGACGAGGAGCCGGCGGCCGGGCCCGGGCCCGCGGTGGACGACACGCTCCAGCTCTACTTCCTGTGCGCCCACCCGTCACTGACGCCGTCGTCCGCGGTCGCGCTCACACTGCGCGCCGTCGGCGGGCTGACCACCCGCCAGATCGCCCAGGCCTACCTGGTGCCCGAGGCGACCATGGCGCAACGCATCAGCCGGGCCAAGCGCACCGTGGCCGACGTGCGGTTCAACCAGCCCGGCGACGTCGCCACCGTGCTGCGCGTGCTCTACCTGGTCTTCAACGAGGGCTACTGCGGCGACGTCGACCTCGCCGCCGAGGCCATCCGGCTCACCCGGCAGCTCGCGGCCACGATCGACCACCCCGAGGTGGCGGGGCTGCTCGCCCTCATGCTGCTGCACCACGCCCGCCGCGCCACCCGGACCGCGCCCGACGGCAGCCTGGTGCCGCTCGCCGAGCAGGACCGCCGCCGCTGGGACACCACGTCGATCGCCGAGGGCGTCGAGATCCTGCAGGCGGCCCTCGCCCGCGACCGACTGGGCGAGTTCCAGGCCCAGGCCGCCATCGCGGCACTCCACGCCGACGCGCCCACCGCCGAGGAGACCGACTGGGTGCAGATCCTCGAGTGGTACGACGAACTCACGCGCCTGACCGACAGCCCGGTCGTCCGGCTCAACCGCGCGGTGGCCGTCGGCGAGGCCGACGGACCGCGCGCCGGCCTGGCGGCCCTCGCCGCGCTGGACGACTCACTGCCCCGCCACGCGGCGGTGGCGGCATACCTCCACGAGCGCGACGGCAACCTGACCACGGCGGCACGGCTGTACGCCGCGGCGGCCCACAAGGCACCCAACCTCGCCGAACGCGACCACCTGACGCGCCAGGCCGCCCGCCTCAACGCCCTCCGGCGTCCCTGACGGGCAGGGCTGGATGGTGACACCGGCAATGGTCGGACGCTGGCGAGTGCGAGGGATCTGGTCGTGGGGGCTCGGCGCACTCGGTGTGCCAGAGCTTCAGCCGGAGCCGCGGCAGGTGTGGCGACCGGCGAGGCCAGCGGCACGCCACGGGAGACCGTGGCGTGCCGCTGGCGCTCCTGGCCGCCTCAGACGACGGTGCTGTTGCCGGACCGGCGACGATTCGGCGGTGCGATACCACCGAGTGCGGCCCCGCCTGTCATGTCGGCACCGGTCGGCCGGCAGAGCACCGCAGCTCCTGCCCCTACTCCACGTCCACGTCCACGTCGAGGTCGCCGATGCAGACGACGACGTTGTTGGGCTGAGTCCGGTTGTCGTTCGTCTGCTCGACCGTCGCGGACTGATCGAAGGTGACGTCGCTGTCCCGGATGGTGTTGTCGCTGATGATCTGGGCGATGAGCGCCCTGTTGCTCTGCTCGTTGGTCGCGCAGACAACCTCGCTGCGGTCCGAGGCCCCGGGCTCCGTGGGGTACCCGAAGGGCGCGGCGAGCGCGGCGGCGGGCGTACCGAGCAACAGGGCGGCGCTGCCCAGCGCTACCCCGCCGGCGAGCCGGGTCAGAAACCTCTTGGACATGTCCCTCACTCCCTTCTGGTCGGCTCAGGAAGACGAGCCACGACGAACATAAGAAGAGTTCATGTTCGGTCGGAGTGTTTTCTAGGTTTCTGAGGCGAACGCGCCTTCGGCTGCTATGGGTGGCTGTTACATCTTTCCGGGCGGTAAGCCCGGTTCAGGTCCTCCGGTGGCGGGCTCGGTCGGCCTGCCCGGCGAGAGCAAACCCGAACGGGTGGACTGGCGCCGAGGCGCGGGCAGTGCGTGGCGGCACCAGTCTGGCCGAGCGCGTCCCTGCCGAAGATCATCGGTCGGGAAGCCGGCCGCCACGGCGTCACCGCTCGGCCGTTCCCGACCCCACCCGGATCAAGGTCCGGTGGGCGCCCCTGCAGGGCGGATCGCCCGTCGCCTGCCTCGCTGACCTGGCCGGAGGGGTAACACAGCCCGACTGGCCAAGTTCGGCCTCGCCGGGCTGGTCAAGGGACGTCGCGAGGGGACGTTCGCCTGCCACCCCACGTACGTCGCGAGGGGACGTCCGCCTGCGACCCCGCGTGCGTCGCGGAGAGACGCTCGTCTGCTACTCCGCGTACGTCGCGAAGGGACGCTCGTCTGGTACTCCGCCGCCGAGGAGCACGTTCGGCGACTACTTCGGCAATCCCTGTTCCACCCCGATCGACCGAAGGCTGTCCGGATCCGACTGGCCACGTGAGAGCCGCGGCGACGGGAAGCCGCCGGGTGGCTCCGCGACGTACGTCCAACGTGCCCTACGTCATTCCGGAGCGCTGTCCGGTCGCGTCGCCGGGCGGACGGGTCACACCGGTCGGTCGAGGTCGAGGTGAACCGAGGGCGAGCGGGTTCGGCCGGCTCGGTCAGCGGCGATACGTCATCTCGAAGTCGAGCCGCCAATCGACACCGTTCTCGGACATCTCCCATTGCCCGTCGATGGTGGCGCCGTCCGGGCTGAGCGTGCCGGTGAAGCGTTGGTTGAAGCCGGGGGCCTCCCGCGCGAGCCGCCAGACGCTGTCGGCGAAGGTCATCCGGTAGACCCGATGTACGCCGCGCGCGTCGGCGTACAACATGGTGAACTCCTCGCCGGCGTCGTCGAGCCCGATCAGCGATGCCGTGGGCAGTGGGTTGTTCTCTCGCCAGGCTTGCGGTGCGGTGGCCGGCAGTGGCTCGGCGTCGGTGACCTGCCGCAGGAACTTGCCGTCCTCGACCCAGGAGAAGTCCGTCCACCCGGCACCGAGCCCTTCGACCTTCGGCTGCACCGTCCACCGGCCGACGAGCACGTCGAGCCGCGCGAGCGCGGGATGCCGCTCAGCCATTTCCGTACCTCCTCCTCTCGGCGATGGCCTCACGGTAGCCGCGAACGCGCGGGCAGGAAACGATGATCACGCCGGGCACGTCAGCAGACAGCCCGTCGGTCACGCCTGCCGTACCGGTGGCGCTGAGGAAGTTGTTAGGCTGGTGGCTGCGCGGCGGAGACCGCGATGAGGGTGCGAGGGAGCGGATCGTGGTGACGGGGGACGACGACATCTCGGGGTGAGCGGCCCTGGCCGCCTGCCGGCCTGCGCCGGTGCGGCCTGTCTCGTCGTAGAGCTGTCTGCCCGACCGGGGCGTCTGTCGCGTCCCCGGCTCTCCTTCTGAGGGTGTCTCCCGATGTCTGATGCCTGCATCATTTGTACGAACCTGTCCTTTTCCTGGCCGGATGACACTCCGGTCTTCCAGGATCTGTCCTTCACCGTGCCGCCCGGCCGTACGGGCCTGGTCGCGCCGAACGGCGCTGGCAAGACGACCCTGCTCCGTGTGATCGCCGGCGACCTCACCCCGACCGGTGGCAACGTGACGGTCGAGGGTGTCCTCGGCTACCTGCCGCAGAACCTGCCGCTGGCCGGAGACCTGAGCGTCGCGGAGGTGCTCGGGATCGACGCGACCCTCGCGGCACTGCGGGCCATCGAGGCGGGTGACGCGGCGGAGGAACACTTCACGACCGTCGGGGACGACTGGGACGTGGAGGAGCGCAGCCGCGCCGAACTTGACCGGCTGGGCCTCGGTGACGTGGGGCTGGACCGGCGCCTGCGCACTCTCAGTGGCGGGCAGGTGGTGTCGCTCGGCCTGGCGGCGCAGCTGCTCAGGCGTCCGGACGTGCTGCTGCTCGACGAGCCGACCAACAACCTCGACATCGACGCGCGGCACCGGCTGTACGCGGTGCTGGAGGGTTGGTCCGGGTGTCTGCTGGTGGTCAGCCACGACCGGGTCCTGTTGGACCGGATGGACCGTGTCGCCGAGCTCGACCGTGGTGAGGTGCGCCTGTTCGGCGGGAACTTCACCGCGTACGAGGAGGCGTCGCGCGTGGCGCGCGAGGCGGCGGAGCGGACCGTGCGCAGCGCCGAGCAGGAGGTGAAGCGGGAGAAGCGGGAGATGCAGCAGGCCCGGGAGCGGGCCGATCGCCGGGCCAGCAACGCCGCCCGCAACCTCGGCAACGCCGGCCTGGCCCGCATCGTCGCCGGTGGGCTCAAGCGCAGCGCCCAGGAGTCGGCCGGCCGGGCACAGCAGGCGCACGCCAACCGGGTCAGCGAGGCCCAGACCCGCCTCGACGAGGCCAGTCGCGCGCTGCGCGACGACCAGGCCCTGACCCTGGACCTGCCCGACACCACCGTTCCCGCCGGCCGCACGGTGGTCGCCGGCGAGCGTATGCAGGTCTACCACGGCGACCGGGCCGTCTTCGCCGGCGACGGCGCCGACCTGACCATCCGGGGACCGGAGCGGATCGCGCTGACCGGCCCCAACGGCGCCGGCAAGTCCACCCTGCTGCGCCTGTTGCAGGGTGACCTCGAACCGGACGCCGGGCAGGTGCACCGCGCCGACGGCCGCGTCGCGTACCTGTCGCAACGCCTGGACCTGCTGGATCTGGACCGGACGGTCGCGGAGAACTTCGCCGCGTACGCCCCCGACCGGCCGCAGGCCGAACGGATGAACCTGCTCGCCCGGTTCCTGTTCCGTGGCGCCCGGGCCCACCTCCCGGTCGGTGTGCTCTCCGGCGGTGAACGGCTGCGCGCCACCCTCGCCTGTGTCCTCTACGCCCAGCCGGCACCCCACCTGCTGCTGCTCGACGAACCCACCAACAACCTCGACCTGGTCAGCGTGGGCCAACTGGGCAGCGCCCTCACCGCCTACCGGGGTGCGTTCGTGGTGGTCAGCCACGACGAACGGTTCCTCACCGACATCGGTGTGCAGCGGTGGCTCCGCCTCGACGGCGGCCACCTGCGCGAGATCCCCGCACCCGACCGCGCCTGACCACCGACTCCGCCCCGCTCCGGGCCACCGGCCGTACCGGCCCGTGGCCCGGAGCACCCGAAGGTGACCTTCCATGCCCAATGCACTGCTCGCTCACGACCTCGTCCACACCCTCGGCAGCCGTCGCGTGCTGGACGGGGTATCCCTCACCGCGGCCCCCGGCCGCCGGATCGGCCTGATCGGCGAGAACGGCGCCGGCAAGTCCACCCTGCTGCGTCTGCTCGCCGGCGCGGACGAACCGGACGCCGGCACCGTCGTTCGCCCACCAGACCTCGGATACCTGCCGCAGGAAGCCCCCTACGACCCGACCGCGACCGTGGCGGACGTGCGCGACGACGCCCTGCGCGAGGCCCGTGCCGTCCTCACCGATCTCGATCGGCTCGCCGACCAGCTCGCCCGTACCGCCGACGACACGCCCGAGCGCGAACGGCTGCTCGCCGATTACGGTGGCCTGCTCGACCGCGCCCAGGCCATCGACGCCTGGGACGCCGAGCGGCGCGCCGGCCTGGTCCTCGCGGCGCTCGGTCTCGGCGATGTGGCCCCGGAACGGGCGCTCGCCGCGCTCTCCGGCGGCCAGCGCGGCCGGCTGGCGCTCGCCGCCCTGCTCATCCGCCTGCCCTCGGCGCTGCTGCTCGACGAACCCACCAACCACCTCGACGACGCGGCGGCGGCCTTCCTCGAACAGCAGTTGCGCGACCTGCCCGGAGCCGTCGTCGTAGCCAGCCACGACCGGGCCTTCCTCGACGCGGTCTGCACCGACCTGATCGACCTCGATCCCGCTGTCGCCGGCCCGGTCCGCTTCGGCGGCACCTACCGCGACTATCTGGCTCACCAGCGCAACGAGCGGGAGCGCTGGCAGCGACGCCACGCCGAACAGCAGGAGGAACTGGCCGAGCTGCGCCGGCAGCTCGCGGTGACCGCGCACGAGGTCGCTCCGGGCCGGGACCGGCGCGACAACGAGAAGATGGGATACGGCCACACCGCCGGCCGGGTGCAGAACCAGATCGCCCGACGGGTACGCGCCGCCAGCCGTCGGCTCGACGACCTCGAACGCACCGCCATCCCGGCACCGCCCGAACCGCTGCGGTTCCGCGCCGCCGCGCTCGCCGCCGCCACCGCCACCGCCGACGGGATGCTCGTCAGTCTGCGTGACGTGCGGATACCCGGCCGACTCGCCCTCGACCACCTCGACCTCGCCGCCGCCGACCGGCTGCTGGTCACTGGCGCCAACGGCGCGGGCAAGTCCACGCTCCTCGCCGTCCTCGCCGGCCGGCTGGACCCGGCCGGTCACGTCCGGCGCCGCCCCGACCTGCGGATCGGCGTACTGACACAGGACACGGTGTTCGACCGGCCCGAGCGCACCGCCGAGGAACTCTACGCCGACGTCCTGGGCTCCGTGCGCGCCGACGCCGTACCGCTGGACGACCTCGGCCTGCTCACCGCCCACGACGCGCGCCGGCCGATCGGCGAGCTGTCGGTCGGCCAGCGACGCCGGCTCGCCCTGGCCCTGTTGGTGGCCGACCCACCCGACCTGCTGCTGCTCGACGAGCCCACCAACCACCTCTCACCCCGACTCTGCGACGAGCTGGAGGACGCCCTCGGCGGCAGCCCCGGCGCAGTCGTGGTCGCCAGCCACGACCGGTGGCTGCGATCCAGGTGGCACGGACGCGAGATCCATCTGCGCGGCACCTGAACGTGTGCCTGCCACGACGTCCGTCCGCGTCCGGGCTGCGGGCGCGGTCGTGCGCCGGCGAGCAGGGCCGCCGGGGCGGCTTCCGCTGCGCCGGTCCGGCCCTCGCCCAGATAGTGGGCGAGGGGTGGATACCAATGTCAGCCCATTGCGGATAGTGTCTTCGGCCACACCCTCCGCTCACCTGAAGGGTTCTGCCATGGCCTCTGGTCATCGATGGCTGTCGCGAACTGTCGCCGCTGTGCTGCTCGTCCTTGCCGGGACCGCTACCCCCGCCGGTCCCGCCTCGGCAGCGGACACGGATGCGAAGTTCACGTTCGACCTGACCGGTACGACGATTCCGCTGGGGGCCGAGAAGAAGCGAGTCCACTTGAGACTCACCAATCTTACCGACGAGGCCCCGAGAGAGATTGGTTTCTACGTCCGCCCCTCCGAGCTGGACTGGGCGACCAAAGCCTCACTCATGTGGCCGGAGGGCGGTGGCTCCGGCGAGTGTGACGGCGACCTCGCGGGCTGGTACTGCCGTATCGAATCGAGCCTGTTTCCGGAGCTGCTGCCGGCACCCGGCGGGACTGTGGATCTTCCCATCGACATCCACGTCCACGAGAGTCAGGAGCCCTACGAAGGCAGGTTCTACGTCCAGGCCGGCATGGCCTGGGGTGAGGACGGGATGCAGCTCAGTGCCAGCAGATGGTTCACGCTCACGTTGGTCGACGAACCCGAAGCCGACCTGTCGGTGGTGGCGCCGGACGTGAAGCAGTCCGTGCGGGTCGGTGCGGACGGCCGGCCCGAACCCACCGGGACGTTGAACCCGGGTGAGACGGGCGCGGTGCGCTACCGGGTCGTCAACCAGGGCAGGAGGGCGGTCAGCGGGGTCAAGGTCACGCTGCACCTGCCCAAGGGCGCGAGGTTCACCCGACCGCCGGAGGAGTGCGCGGTCGGCGACGACGAGCGGTCGGCGGTTTGCACCTACGACACGCTCGCGCTCGTACCGGCCGGTGAGGACACCGACCCGAACGACCGCATCTACTCCGCTGTCGAGATGCACAATCTGGTGACGGCGTCGGCCGCCATCAAGGCACCCGCGACATTGGAGGGCGGGACCGTGCAGGTCGAGGGCCTGGCCGAGCGGACGGATGCCCGCTCCGGCCCGGAGCGTGCCGAACTGCCGGCGAACGCCGTCGCCGTACCGGCGGTCGACGTGGACGACAGCGACAACGAGGACGGGTTCGCCGTCGTGGTCGCCGCGAGCGGCAGCGGCGGGAACGGCGGCGATGACGGCGGCAGCGGTGGCGGCGACGGTGGCTTGCCGGTCACCGGGCCGCGGGCCGGGCTGATTGTCGGAACCGGTCTCGCCACGGTGGCGGGTGGCGGCATCCTGGTGCTCCTCGCCCGGCGCCGCCGCGCGGTTGCGGCGATCGGCGGGGACGAGACGCCCGCTGTCTGACGTGTCCTCCACCGGCCCGCGAGGCCGGTCACGTGGAGGGGCGGGATGGTTTCCCATCCCGCCCCTCGCTTGCGTCCGAAAGGCAACGCCCTGGCCTGCCGCCGACCGGCTGTCACCGGCGACGCGGCGTGATCAGCCCCGACTCGTACGCCCACACGACCAGCTGGGCACGGTCGCGGCAGTGCAGCTTCGTCATCGCCCGGTTGACGTGCGTCTTGGCGGTCAACGGACTGATCACCATGCGCTCGGCGATCTCGTCGTTGCTCAGCCCCCGGGCGACGAGCTCGACGATCTCCTGCTCGCGGGCGGTCAGCACGTCGCGTCCGGCCGCCGGGTCAGCCGGCGGCGGGCCGGCGACGAACTCGCTGATGAGCGTACGCGTGACTGTCGGGGCGAGCAGCGCATGGCCGCGAGCCACGACGTCGACGGCCTGCAGCAGGTCGGCGGGGTCGGCGTCCTTGAGGAGGAACCCGCTGGCGCCCGCGCGCAGTGCGGCGAAGACGTAGGAGTCGAGCCCGTAGTTGGTGAGGATGAGGACACGGACCGCGGCGAGGTCGGGATCGGCGGCGATGCGCCGGGTGGCTTCGATGCCGTCGAGCCCCGGCATCTGCACGTCCATCAGCACGACGTCCGGCCGCAGGCGTCGCGACAGGTCGACGGCCGAAGCGCCGTCGGCGGCCTCGCCGACGACCTCCAGGCCGTCCTCGGCGTCGAGCAACACCCGGAATCCGGCCCGCATCAACGCCTGATCGTCGGCAAGCAGGACCCGGATCATGCCAGCTCCTCCCTCCGGTCGGAGCCGCCACGATCCGTGGCGGACTGAGCTGGTGGGACCTCGCGCAGGCGCTCGGTCATGCCGGACCGTCCAGCGGGAACGTGGCCCGTACCGCGAACCCGCCGCCGTCGCGGGCGGCGGCGTGCAGCGTGCCGCCCAGTCCGGTGACCCGTTCCCGCATGCCGCGCAGGCCCACCCCCGGTGTCACCGGGGCGGGCGACGCCTGACCGTCGTCGTCCACCGAGACGGTCAGCTGTGTCGGGGCGTACGCGACGCGGACCTGGGCGGTGGCAGGGCCGGCGTGGCGGGCGACATTGGTCAGGGCCTCCTGGACCACGCGATACCCGGCCTGGTCGACCTCGACGGGCAGGTCCCGGGGCGTACCGGTGACGGTCACCTCCACCGGTACGCCGGCCGCCCGGGTCCGCTCGGCGAGCTCACCCACCCGGGCCAGTCCGACGCGGTCCCCGTCGGAGGGTGAACGCAGCACGCCCAGCGTCGCCCGAAGTTCCCGCATCGCGGCGCCGCTGGCCTCCTGGATCGCCAGCAGCGCGGCTGATGGTTCCTCGTTGTGCTTACGGGCCAGGTGCACGGCGATCCCGGCCTGCACCTTGATCACGGAGATGCTGTGGGTCAGCGAGTCGTGCAGGTCCCGGGCGATGCGCAGGCGCTCCTCCCCGGCGCGGCGCAACGCCATCTCCTCGCGGGTGCGTTCGGCCTCGATCGCCCGCTGCTCGACCTGTTCCAGGTAGGCCCGGCGCTGCCGCGCGACGAGTCCGGCGACGTTGGCCGCGAAGAACCAGCCCAGCAACAGGGCGGTCCGCTCGGTGATCTGCTGGCTGGGCCGGTCGGCGGGGGAGACCGAGACGTCGCGGGCCAGGAAGCCGCCGAGGAAGACGAGGCTGGACAGGGCGGCGGCCGCTCGGTGCCCCCGCCAGGCGGCCAGGTAGACCGTGCCGAGGACGGGGAACGCGGCGGACACCCCGGCGTGGACCCGGACGTGGAGGGCCAGCATGGCGGCGGTCACCACGCTCAACGCCACCACCGGGTAGCGCCGGCACACCGTCAGGGCCGTCGCCATGACCAGGACCAGGGCGACGTCGATCGCCCGCACCGGTGCGGCGTCCGGCGCGAGCGCGGCGTTGCCGAGCAGGAGACCGCCGAGGGCGAGGCCGCTGAGGGCGTACGGCAGATCGCGGCGCATGATCGAACTGTAGAGCGGCCGTCATCGGGGAGCATCCCCCTCCCGCGGTAGATGAGGCGTACCGCAGACGCGGTATCGGCGGCCGGGCAAGTGCCTGCGGTGGCACGACGACTTCCCGGCCCGTCGCGGCAAGCATCGAACCCATGACATACCGCTTCTTCACCCCGGTCCCGGCGAAGGCCGCGACCGGTCTCACCGCGGAGGTCCACCGGCAGCTACGGGACGAGTTCCTCGGGCCGGTGCCCACCTTCCAGGCGCTCTCGGCCGTGCCGGAGGTGCAGGCCGCGACGTGGGCGCTGATGCGCGAGGCCCTGCTCGCCGGGGACGCGTCCCGGGTCGACCGCGAGTTCGTCGCGTCGGCGGTGTCCCGGGCCAACCGCTGCCAGTTCTGCGTCGACGCCCACGTGATGCTGCTGCACGCCCTCGGCGAGCACGAGCTGGCCGAGGTCGCCGCCCGGGACGGGACGCCACCGGAGCCGAGGCACGTCGAGCTCCTCGGCTGGGCCGAGACCAGCCGGAGCCCCCGGGCCACCGGCTGGACCAGCCCCTACCGCCCCGAGCTCACCGGCACCCTGCTCGCCTTCCACTTCATCAACCGGATCGTCTCGGCGCTGCTCGACCCGGATCTGCTGCCCGGCGGCCTGCAGCGCTCCCCGCTGGTGCGGTCGGTCGGGGGCCGGCTCTACGCCAGGGCGGCCCGGGAGCCGAAGGAGCCCGGCCGCAGCCTCGCGCTGCTCGACGCCGGCACGACGGCGCCACCGGCCTGGGCCGGGGACAGCCCGGTCGGCGTCGCGTACGCGGCGCTGAAGGACGCCGCCGTGCGAGGCGGAGACCTCCTGGGTGACGTGGCTCGCGAGACCGTCACGGCCACCGTGCGGTGGGAGGACGGACGGTACCCGGTCCGGCCCTCGGACTGGGCCGTCGACCTGGTCCGGGACGTGCCCGGCGCCGACCGCGTCGGCACGCGGATCGCGTTGCTGGCGGCCTTCGCGCCCAGCGCGATCAGCCGGGGCGACGTCGCCCTCTGGCGGCTCTCCCATCCGGACGACGCCGACCTCGTGCGACTGGTCGCGTACGGCGCGATCACGGCCACCGATCACGTCGCCCAGGCGATGTCCCCGGCTCATCACTAGGAGTTCACCATGCGTAAGGCTTTCGTCATCGTCAGCGCCCTGTTGCTCGCCGTGTTCACCCTGCAGTTCGTCTTCGCCGCCGTAGGCGCCTTCACGAAACCCGCGGGCGACGACGCGTTCGCGCTGCACACCGTCACCGGGACGGCGGTCATCCCCGCCCTCACCCTGCTCACCATCCTGTTCGCCGTGCTGGCGAAGGCGCCGGGCCGGACCATCGGACTGGCGGTCCTGCCGCTCGGCCTGGTCGTCGTGCAGGCGCTCCTCGCGGGGCTCGCGAACGGGTCCACCGACGCCGCGGGCGCCAGCACCCCGTTCGGCCTGACCATCGCCGGGCTGCACGCGCTCAACGGCATCATCGCGGTGCACGTCGCGGTCAGCGTCCACCAGGCAGCTCGAAAGCTGGCCAACCCGCCGGCGTCCGACGCCGCCCCGGTGGCCGTCCGGGCAGGGGAGCCGGCATGACCACCGGCTCGCTGCTCGCGGCCGACCTGGTGATCGCGGTCCTCGCGGCCGCCGCGTGGCTGGGCGGCGGCGCCGCGTCGGCCGCCCGGCGCCGGCCGCTCGCACTGGGGCTGGCCGCCTTCGCGCTGCTCGCCACGCTCGCAAGGGCGATCACGATCACGGCGCTCGCCCGCGCCGGGTGGTGGTTCGCGGCGGAGAAGGTCCTCATCGCCGCCCCACTGTCACTCGCGGGGGCGGTCGTCGCCGGGCCGCGGCTGCTGCGGGCCCCGCGCGACATCCGCTCCGTCGCGGTCCCGCTTCTCTTCGCCGGGTACGCCGTGAGCGGCGGCCTGCTCGTCACGGTCCTGCACGGCTATCCGGCGTCGGCGGGAGTCGGACTGCTGGCGGTCGCCGGGGTCGTCGCGGCGACCGCGGTCACGTGGCGCGTCCTCGGCGCACGCCCGTCGGGGACGGTGTCCCGGGCGACCCTCGCGGTGGCGGTCGCGGCGCTGGTGACCGGAACGGGGCTGGCCGTCACTCCGGGCGCCGCTCCCGGCGTACCGCATGATCATGAAAATCGGGATGTGCGGACCGCCGGCGAACCGACCCGGCGGTTCACCCTGACGGCCGGGACCGCCACGGTGAGCGTGAGCGGCCGGGACGTCGAGGCGTGGGCGTTCAACGGGCAGGTACCCGGGCCGGAGTTGACCGCCACCGTCGGCGACGTCCTGGAGGTCACGCTCCGCAACCGGGACATCCAGCGGGGGGTCACGCTGCACTGGCACGGGTACGACGTGCCGAACAGTCAGGACGGGGTGCCCGACGTGACGCAGGCGGCGGTGCTGCCCGGACAGGAGTTCGTCTACCGGTTCCTCGCCGACCAGGTCGGGACGTACTGGTACCACACGCACGCGGTATCCGACCTCGGCGTGCGGAAAGGGCTCTACGGTGTCCTGGTGGTGCGCCCGGCGCCGGTGACCGGCGTCGACGTCACCGTGCCGGTGCACACCCTCTCCGGCCTTCCACTGCCCGCACCGAGAACGGAGCCGGTCGAGGCGGGGATGCCCGTGCGGCTGCGGCTGATCAACACCGACAGCACGACACACCGGTACGCCCTGGCCGGGACCCCGTTCCGGGTCGCCGCGATCGACGGATCCGACCTGCGGGGCCCGACGCCGCTCGTCGACACCGCCGTGGTGATCCCGGCCGGGGGACGCTACGACCTGGTGTTCACCGCGCCCGCCACGCCGGTGGCGCTGTTCGTCGACGGACGCGAGGTCTACTCGACCGGACCGGTGTCGACGGCGACCGGCGCGTGGCCGGTGCTGGATCCGCTCAGCTACGGCGTCGCCTCTCCGGTGCCGTGGTCCCGGCTCGACAAGGAGTTCACCCTCGTCCTCGACCGCGGCCTCGACCTGCGCGGACTGCTTCCGCGGTACGCCCACACCGTCAACGGCGCGGCCGATCCGGACATCCCGACTCAGGTCGTACGCCTCGGCGACATCGTCAAGTTCACGATCGTGAACCGGTCCCAGGTCGTGCACCCGTGGCACCTGCACGGGCACCACGTCCTTGTGTTGACCCGCAACGGAAGACCGGCGACCGGGAGCCCCTTGTGGCTGGACTCCTTCGACGTACGCGCCGGCGACGTCTGGGAGGTGGCGTTCCGGGCCGACAACCCCGGAATGTGGGCCAACCACTGCCACAACCTGGCGCATGCCGACGCCGGGATGACGCTGCACCTGATGTACTCGTGACGGTCGGCGGTGAACAAGGGTGACCGCGCGGGTGACCCGAAGGCGTGACCCAGGTCGGCGCGGGGCGGTGGAGCCGTCAGCCTGCGTCGGGTCGGAAGACGACGGCCAGCCCGACTCGCTGGGCCGGCACGCGGACGCCGTCCATCAATTCGGCTTCCGCGTCGTCCCGGACCCGCCTTGTGAGGTTCATATCGGCGCAGACCAGAACGGCGGGCCGCCGTACTAACCTCTCCCTTCGGCGTGGTGGCGCTGGGGGAGAGGGGAAGTCTTGATGCTGGCGGAAGTCGGCGTGGACGAGACGTGTGAGCTGGTCTACCGGGCTGCCCTTCAGCGCCGGGTGTGGAGTCTGGAACAGCTCCGCGACGCCGTGGACCTGCCGGCGGTGAAGGCCGACGTGGCGGTGCGGCGTCTCGTGGAAATCGGACTGCTCCGGCAGCCCCACGCCGACCAGATCCGACCGGTGAATCCGGCCGTCGGGTTCGCGCCGCTGCTGTCGTACGCCGAGGCACGGCTCGCTCGCCGGACGCGGGCGGTGGAGCTGACCCGGGCAGCCGTCGCGGAGATGGCGGCCAGCTTCCGGACCAGCCCCGCGCTACTGCACGACGTCGAACTGCTCGACGATCGGGACGCCGCCTGGCTGTGTCTGGAGGAGATCGCGGCGAAGGCGACGACGAGCATCCAGTGCCTGGCGGCCGCCGGAGCGGCGCCGGGGATGGGGACCAGCGCCGACTACGACCCGGCGTACCGGCTGGCGGAGTGCGCCGCCGCGCGTGGGGTCCGGGTGCAGCTGATCCTGCTGGACAGCATCGTCAACGATCCGCGGCTCCTCGCGGGCGCCCGGCGGGTCCGTGAGAACGGTGTGGAGGTCCGGACCACCCCGACCCTGCCGGTCTGGACGTTCGTCGTCGATGACCGGTACGTCGTGCTGGCCGTCGACCCGGCGGACAACCAGCGGGGCGTCATCCGGGTCTCGCACCCGGGCCTCGTGGCGGCCGCCGCCGACCTGTTCGGCCGGCACTGGCCCTCCGCGGTGCCGATCGAGCAGCAGGCCTCCCCGCCCCCAGGCGAGCTGACCCGGCAGCAGCGGCACCTGCTCCAGCTTCTCGCGGCGGGAGCCAAGGACGAGAGCATCGCCCGGCAGTTCAGCGTCTCCGCCCGCACCGTTCGGCGGATGATCGCCGACCTGACCGATCGGGTCGGCGCGACCAGCCGCTTCGAACTCGGCGTCCAGGCGGTACGCCTCGGCTGGCTCGACGACGCACCCCAGCCGGCATCGGAAACCGCACCGCTCCTCACCTGAACCGCAGGGTTCGGGCGGGGAGCGACAGCGCGGGGCGGCCCGGCCCTTCTCGCACGATCTCAAGCTTCGGGGAACAACGCCCGGTAGGCGTCGCTGGACCGAAACGTCGGCGCGTGGTGACGGGACACCCATTCGACCGGTACCGAGGAGCGGCCGGGGCGGATCACCTCGCCGGTGATGCGGTAGTCGGGGTGCAGCCCGTCGTCGCTCGTCGTGGCCAGCCAGTCCAGGCTGATCGTGTCGCCTGCCTCGACCTTGATCCCGTCGACGGAGACCGGCGCGATCACCGGCATCCAACTGGTCGACTGGCGGAGGCTGTCGACGACATCTCCGCCGGGGTGGCACTCCAGGCTGATCCACAGCACCAGCGCATGGACGTGGGCCGGTTCCAGGATTGTCAGATCGGCGTGGGTTCCCGCGCCGAGCCCGAGGTCGCCGTTGAAGTCCAGCGTCTCGACCGGGGCGGCCGACGAGACAATAAGCGAGTCGACCGGCCCGTCGAGGCAGAGCCGTACGTCGAACGGGTACCCGACGGCCGTGAAGATCTTCTTCACGTAGCGCGTGGTGGTCCGGTGGAACGCCAGCCCGTCGGGGAATGCCTCATCGAGGCGTACCGCGGCCACCATCGTGGTGCATCGGGACGGAACGCAGACCCCTTGCGGGACGAGGAAACGCTCCCGAGCGTCGGCGATGACCGCCGCCGCTCCCTGGGAGCTGCCGATCGGCCCGATGACCTCACATATGCAGACGTCAACCCGTTCGGGAAGGCTGACGCTCGCCGAGGAGCCGCCGATCACCGTGACCCGGTCCGCCAGCCCGGCGTCATGCACCGCCTTGTCCGCCTGAGCCAGCGGACCGGGGAGCTCCTCCACGGCGTACACGTGCCGGGCGCCCGCGTTGGCGGCGGCCACGGCCCACAACGCGTCCTTTCCCGTGCCGATATCGGCAACGAGGGCGCCGCCCGCGAGTTCGCGGATCGCCGCGTGGAAGGCGTCGTTGCGGACGGTGTCGCGGGCCATGACCCAGTAGGTCACGTCGTCCCAGACGGGGTACTCACCGACCGCGGGCCACAACCGGAACTCGCCGGGCTCCCGGTCCAGGGTCGCCATCGCGATCGTGGTGCCGTTGACCTTCAGTTCCCTGACTTCCACGGTTTCTCCGTTCGCATCCGGTGCGGGGCGACACGGCGTCCAGCCGCTGGATGGCCGGTGCGAAGATCCACGCGACGAGGGGCAGGCCCTGGCCGACGCCAGCGCTAGCTTGCACGGACATGAACTGTGGCGCAATCCCGGCGACGAGCACGCCGGAGGGCACTGCCGCCAGGCTCGTCACGCAAGCACGTCATCCTGGGTGGAGCCTGGACAGCGTCGACTTTATCGGTGATCAGCTGGGAGTCGAGACGGCCGACCTTCGTCGGTGCTGCTGTCCGCAACCGGTGTGATACCGGCAAATCTCTTCGAGCTCGGCCATTGCGTGTCCCGCGCGTACGAGGGGCATGCACCCCGTGCCCTGGCTGTTCGTGCGAGGATCCGCGCAGCTCAATGTGTCTGATCATGAAGCTCGATATCCCCGGGCGACGCCGCGGCCGCGCTTCGGCCGGTGTGACCTGTTTCACAGTTGGGGGTGGGGGGTTGATGGTTGCCGATCATACGACGACGATCGGCACTCGACACGCTCATGTCCACGGGGGAAAAATGTCCATCGCAGTGCAGCCTGCCTCAAAACTGGTGGAGCAGGGATTCGCGCGCTATGACCTGGCGGCCGAGCTCGGTGTTTCGGACTCTGACGAAAATCTGCTTGCGCTGCTGGCCGAATACGACGACCTGCCGCCCGATCCCTACGCTCCCGGCACCCGGCGGTACCGGCGGTACGCCCGCGGCATGATCCTGCCGTGGTCCGGCGAGTTCACCTGGATCCCCGACACCCGGATCGGCGAGGGTGGCGAGCGGCTCAACGGCTACTACCAGGGCGACCACAATCCCGAGTACGTGGGCGTCGTCCGGGCCCTGCCGGCCCTCCGGGAGTCGGCGCTGTCGAATCCCCTGCTCCGCGACGTCGTCCGGTTCGACTTCGAGCAGACTCGCTGGAACGAGGTGGACTCGGCCTGGCCGCTGCACGTCGGCGTGCACCTGATCAAGCTGATGGTCGACGAGGACGGCGTCGAGGCCGTGTCGTCACCGAACGAGCTGCACCAGGACGGCGAGCCCTTCGTGTTCGCCCACCTCATGTATCGGCGCAACGCCGTCGGCGGACGGAACATGATCGCGACGCCGCGCTGGCGTGGTCGGCAACCCGATGACGTCCCGGCCGACGAGGTGTTGGCCGATTTCGAGTTGGTCGACACGCTGGAGTCCTACGGCGTCACCGACGTGCGGTGCAGCCACTACGTCGGTCCCATCTGCAAGGGTCCGGCGTCCGAGCCGGGTGAGCGGGCGGTCATCCTCACGGATTTCACGCCCATGACGCAGCGGATCTGACGACACCTCTCCGATTTCGGATTCGATCGGGAATCCAACCGTTCGGCGCGGGCGATCCCGCGCAAAATGCCGCTGCGTGCACTCGAAGAATAGGTGCAGACACCATGGACAAGTGGTTTCAGGAACTGATCAAGTCCGTCGCCGAGCTCGACGAATCCTTCGAATTGCGGCCTGATCACACCCTGCGCGAGGACCTCGACATCGATTCCCTCAAGATGATCGACGTCGTCCTCGGCGTGGAGGAGGAGGTCGGATCGGAACTTCCCGAGGAGGCGCTCGCCAAGCTCACGACGGTCGGCGAACTGTACGTCGAGACGCAGAAGGCGTCAGCGGGGTGAACGTCGTGGCGCTCCCGTTCCCGCGCCCGATCGACGACGCCGCCCTCGACGAGCTCCGCAAGGCACTGCGCTTCTTCTACCCGGCCGCCATCGTGGAAAGGGCCGACACGGACACGGGATCGGGTCCGGCTGGCCTGACGGTCACCGCCCCGGACGCCTCCCCCGACGCCCTGCGCGACGTGGTGGAGCACTTCCTGCGCGGTCACCGGCCGGTCGACACGCGGGTGGTCAGCGAGCGTGCCGGCAGCGTCTCCGCCCGCCCGCAGCCGGACGACCGCGTCCCGGTGGCCGACGGCGTCTACCTGCACGGCCCGCGGTGGGGTGCCGCCGTCGCCGCCGTTCGCGCCGCGGTGCGGCGCAGCTTCCGCCGGGAGTACGCCGCCCCGCTCATCGTCGGGTCGGCCCTCATCCCGCGATCGGTTCTGGTCCGGGCCGGTTACTACCGGAAGTTCCCGCACCAGGTGAACGCCGTCGCACGGATCAGGAACGACTACTGGGACAGCGTGACGGTCGCGGCACTGCGGCCGGACCAGACCGCCGCGCTGGCCTCCTTCTACGAGCCGTCCGACCTGGTCCTCAACCCGGTCACCTGCTACCACGTGTACTCCCGGGCGCGGGAGCTGGTACGGGAACACGGCTCCCGCCTGTTCGCCGTCGAGGGTCCGGTCTTCCGCCACGAGTCGGCCAATCACGACCCGACCCGGCTCGCCGAGTTCACGATGCACGAGCTGGTGTGGATCGGGCCGACGGACGAGGCGGATCGCCAGTTCCAACGGTTCGTGGCGTCGTTCGAGGCGTTGTTCGACAGCTTGCGGCTGCCCTTCCGGGTGGTCACCGCCGCCGATCCGTTCTTCGGTGCCGAACCGGCGTTCGCCCGGGACGCGCAGCTGCTCGCCGGCAGCAAGTACGAGATTCGCGTGCCGCTGCCCGGCAACGACGGCAAGGAAATCTCGGTGGCCAGCGTGAACGCCCACGGATCCGTCTTCGTGACGGCCTTCGAGCTGTCCCAACTGGACGCGGTGGAGGCGACCTGCTGCGCCGGTATCGGGATCGAGCGGGTCGTGTACGCGCTACTGGCGTACGGACTCCCGCTCCCGGTCGAGGAGCAGGAGACATGAGCGCCGTCACCCTGTCCTTCGGGCTCGTCGGTGCCGATCTGCACCGGCCGTCCCCGGACGCGGACGCCGTTCCGTCCGATTTCGCCAGCGTGGTCTCGCCCAAGGGCGACCGGTTCCGCGACGGCTTCACCCGCGCCTGCCTCTACCTCGCCGGCCGGAACATGCCCGACCCCCCAGCGGCCGACACGACGGTCGTGGTCGGCACGGAGTACGGCAACCTCGATGCGATGCTCCGGCTGCAACGGCTGGCGGTCGCCGGAGAACGGCGCATCTCAGCGCAGCAGTTCCCGCACGCCACCACCAGCTCGGCCGCCGTGTTCCTCAACCTGGAGCAGGGTGTGCGGGGCGGGAACATGACCCTCAACGCGGGGCCCCGCACGCCGGTGGTCGCGCTGCTGCAGGGTCTGCTGCACGTCAACGCGTACCCGCAGGCCGCGAGTCACGTCCTGATCGGGGACGTCTACTGCCCGGAGGCGCGGGACGACGTCCGCAAGAAGGCCGGCCCAGAGATGGCGGTGACCTCCGCGCTGTGCTGGGTGGGCCTCCGTAGCGGTGACTCCCACCGCGCCGTGGTGAGCTTCCGCCCGGGTCCGGACGACGTCGACAGCGGGAGGGTCTTCGCCGACGACGCTCATGGGCCCCAGCCGGTCGACTGGAACCGCGCCCTGGTGACGCACCGCTTCCTGGCCGCGGTGGGCGAGCTACCTGTCGGCGCCGCCGCCACCTTGCGGGTCGGGGCCGGAGACCGGGTCGCCCGGCTGACCATCCAGCGGACGTCGGGTGGCGTCCGGTGACCGCCGTCCAGTGTCTCGACCCCGGGTTGGAGCTCTTCGCGCACCACTTCCCGGGGTACGGCGTCGTGCCGGGTGCTCTCCTGCTGGCGGGCCGGCCGATGGCCGACCCGCCTCCCGCGGTGGTCTCCGTGCGGGACGTCCGCTTCACCGACTTCGTGCGGCCCGGTGAGCCGTTCGAGTACCGCTCGGGTCCGGGCGACGTGACGCAGGTCGTCGCCGGCGCTGGCCGACTCTGCTGCCGTTTCCTCGTCGACGCGGCACCCGGGCCGGACGTCCTGGGGACGCCCGGCACCCTGGCACGTCTCGGGGCGGGAGTGCCCACCATGCCCGTCCGGCCTCGGCAGTTCTGGTTTCTCCCGGAACGGCTCGACCTCGATCCGGTCGCCCGCGTGGCCCGCTGCCGCGTGGACGTTGCGGCCGTCGGTCGGGCGTTGCCCTACCTGCGATCGCTGGCCGCCTGGCCGGTGCTGGTGCTGGTCGAGGCCCTGGGCAATCTCGCGCTGGCCCTCCAGGCGGCGATCTCCGCTCCGACCCCGATGCCGTCGTACGTCTTCGCCGGCTTCGGCGGGGTCACCTACCGCGGGGACGTGCTTTCGCAGGCACCCGCCGTGACCGTGGAGACGAGGCTCCAACGCGGCGGCGCGTTGCTCGTATGGGAGGGCAGGGCGTACGACGCGGACCGGGTCCTCCTCGCTGTGCGCCGCGCCGTTTCGAAGGTCAGGGAGGCGCCATGACATCCGCGTTCGTCACCGGCCTCGGGGTGGTGAGCCCCGTCGGCGTCGGCATCGCGGACTTCTGGTCCGCCCTCCGATCGACCCGCAGCAACTTCCGCCCCATCGACCCCGTGTATCCGGCGATGAAGCCGGATCACCTCGCCGGTCTTCTCGACCCAGCTGACCGGGCGCTGGTGACCGAGCGGGTACGCGGCGCCGTGGGACGCGACCTACCGGACTCCTCGCTGTTCGCGGTGGACGCGGTGGGCCAGGCGATCCGGGACGCCGGGCTGCGTCCGGGTGACGCCGCGCTGCGCGACGCGCTGGTCTGTGTGGGAAACAACGAGGCCGAGGCGGACCTGCTGGACGACCTGGTGGAGGGTCGCGACGCGCGCTGGCGGGAATCCGTCTACTCCAGCCACGTCGTGGCGGACAACGTGGCCGCCGCCATCGGGTCCCGGGGCCCGGCGTTCACCATCCACAACACCTGCGCCTCCGGCAACACGGCCCTGGAGTTCGCGCTGCGGATGATCCGGGCGGGCGCGGTCGACACCGCGGTGGTTGGCGGGGCCGACGTCTTCGCCAAGAAGGTGTGGACCGGCTTCTACACCCTGAACGCCCTGGGCCCGGAGCGGTGCCGGCCGTTCTCCCGGCACCGGCGCTACATCACCATTGCCGAGGGTGCCGCCTTCCTGGTCCTCCGTGCGGGCCGGGCGACGGAGGGGCGCCCGTACGCGGAACTGGTCGCGGCCGTGAGCAACAATGACGCCACGCATCCGACGAACCCCGATCCGGAGGGCGTACTGGCCTGCCATCGGCGCGCCCTGGCCCAGGCGGACCTGACTGCCGACCGGATCGACGGGATCTTCGCCCACGGCACGGGAACCCGCGCCAACGACGAGGTGGAGGCCGGCATCTTCGGCCGGCACTACGGTCGGGCCGCCGTGTCCGCGATCAAGGGAACCACCGGCCATCTGATGGCGACGGCGGGCGCGTTGGGCGCGGTCGCCTCCTGCCTCGCCCTGCGGCACCAGGAGCTACCGCCGACGAACATCGGACCCGACGAGTTCGAGTACGACTTCGACCTCGTCACCGACGGTGTTCGCCGGCAACCCCTGCGGCACGTGCAGAACAACGCCTTCGGCTTCGGGGGCAACAACGCTATCTCGGTGTTTAAGGCGGTGGACTGACATGATCGTGCTCGGTCTCAGCGGGTTGCCGAACGCCCAGGACCATCTCCGGCGGACGACCCCCGGGCTGACCACCGTGGACGAGCGGATCTGCCAGGGATTGGACAGCGCGGCCGCCCTGGTCGTCGACGGGCGTGTCGTCGCGGCCGCCGCCCAGGAGCGGTTCTGTGGTGACAAGGGCACCGGGCGGCTTCCCGTCGACGCGATCGACTACTGCCTGAGGACCGCCGGCGTGAAGCCGGAGCAGGTTCAGGTCGTTGCCCACGGTTTCAACTACGACCGGTTCCGGCGGGCCTTCGCGGGCAACCTCGGCTTCCTGGACGAGGTGCTCAGCGGACGTACCGTCGTGGATGGACTGGAGGCCGCGGGCTGGCGGAACGTCGCCGACCGGTTCCATCCCGTGGACCACCACCTCGCGCACGCGGCATCCGCCTACCTCCCCAGCGGTTTCGACTCCGCCCTGTGCGTGGTGTCCGACGGCATGGGGGAGACCACCTCGCTCTCCGTCTACCGTGCGCGGGACGGCCAGTTCGACCAGCTGCTGACCCAGCCGATCTCGGCGTCGCTCGGGCTGCTCTACTCGATCTGCACCCGGTTCCTCGGCTTTCAGTTCAACTCCGACGAGTACAAGGTCATGGGACTCGCCGCGTACGGATCCCCCGAGCGGTACCGGTCGCTCTTCACCAAGCTGGTCCACCTGGACCCGGAGCGGGGGGCGGTCCGCGTCGACTGGCCGCGCGGCTGCCTGGTCGACCCCGAGCGCGGCTACCCGGCGGCCCGGGCCTGGCTCGAGAGCGTCGCGTTCACCCCGCGGCCGCCCGACGGGCAGGTCCACCGGGAGGAGGCGGACTTCGCGGCGGCCCTCCAGGCCCGGCTCACCGAGGTGCTGCTCGGCCTCGTCGCCCACTGGCAGCAACGGACGGGCGAACGCGATCTCTGTCTGGCCGGTGGCACCTTCCTCAACTGCCGCGCCAACCAGGAGCTGTGCGATCTGCCCTCGGTGGACCGGGCGTTCGTGCAGCCGGCCGCCGGCGACGACGGTACCGCGCTCGGCGCCGCCCTGTACGCCGCCAACGCCAAGGGCGACCGGTACGCGGACCCGCTTCCCTTCGACCCGTACACCGGTCCCGCGTACACCTCGGACGAGGTCGGCGCCGCCCTGGAGCGCCTGCGCGGCCACGGCGTGGCCTGGCGGTACGTGGGCATGACGGACGAGTACTTCCGGGCTGCCGCGGAAGACATCGCGGCGGACCGGATCATCGCCTGGTTCCACGGGCGGATGGAGTTCGGGCCACGGGCCCTGGGCAACCGCTCCATCCTCGGGCTGCCGAGCGGCGACCAGATCAAGGAACGGATCAACAGCCTGGTGAAGTTCCGTGAACCGTTCCGTCCGTTCGCGCCAGCGGTGCTCGACGAGGACGTCGAGTCACTGTTCCAGACCCGTGCCCTGAGTCCCACCAGCTACATGCTGTGCACCGCTCCGGTCCGCCCCGAACGGCAGGACTCGATCCGGGGCGTCGTGCACGCCGACGGTACGGCGCGACTGCAACGGGTCGACCGATCCCTCAACGAGACGTTCTGGCGGCTGCTCCGGCAGATGAAGGAGGCGACCGGCGTCGGCTGCGTCGTGAACACCTCGTTCAACGTCAAGGGACAGCCGCTGATCATGGATCCGGACACGGCCCTGGACACATTCGTCCGCACCTCGCTCAACCGGCTCTACATCGAGGGATATCAGGTATGGAAGACGTCGTAGCCGCCGTCGACGACCTGCTGGCGCAGCTCGCGGCCGCCCGTTCGCTGCCGCCCGAGGCACCACCGGCCGAGATCATCTCCGACTCGATGGGGCAGCTGCGCCTCCTGGTCGGTCTGGAGGAGCGTCTCGACGTCGTGTTCGACACGCTCGAACCGATCGTCTTCGACCTCGGCAGCCGGGAGGCGCTCGTCAAGAGCGTGCAGGATCTGCTGCACCGGCAGGAGGCGAACCCGTGATCGGCGAGCTGCGGGAGGCCGGCCTGATCTCGGTCACCGAGTACACCGGTGGCCTGGTCGGTTACCTCTTCTCCGGTTCCTTGTACGAGGCGTACGAGGAGCTTGACCGGGCGCTCGTCACGGTCCTGACCGCGGGGCTGCCCACCACGGCGCACTCCGCCGCCACCCTGCTGGACCGGTCGGTGCTCGACCGCATCGGGTTCTTCGACAAGCTGCCCTCCATCCCGTTCCGGGCCGTGCCGTTCCCGCACCAGAGCGACGTGCCGCAGGACGCCCGGGACCGACTGCTCCTCTCGCCGTCGACCTGCTACAGCACGTTCCAGCACATCGCGGGTACGCCCGAGGCCTGGCAGTTGCGGGCGTTCGCCGCCCGCGGACGGTGCCACCGGTTCGAGCCGACCCGGCCCGGCGCGACCCGCCTCGGCGCCTTCGACATGCGGGAGATCGTCCTCGTCGGGGATGCCGACGAGGTGGTCGACCGCTGTGACGATCTGTTCAATCGGGGCGTCGAGCTGCTGCGAGCCCTGGGCGTCGAGCCGACCGTCGAGACGGCCAACGACGTCTTCTACGGCGAGCGGTCGGAGGTGACCCGCCGGGTCCAGCGCATCATGGGCGTGAAGCGTGAGGTGCTCATTCCCGGATCCGACGACATCCCGGTCGCCGTCGGATCGCGGAACCTGCACCGCAGCCTGTTCACCGGGGCGTTCCGGATCGGCCCGCAGGACGGCACGCTGGCTCTCCACTCGAGCTGCGTGGCCTTCGGCCTCGAGCGGCTCGTCCTCACCCTGCTTCACCAGACGCCCGGGCACGACCCGGAGCTGCTCAGGAAGCGGATCGACCGGGCGGTCGGACCTGTCTCGGCGGGCGCGCTATGACCACCGCGACCCCCACCCGATGGTCCACCGCGCGGGACGTCGTCATGGTCTCCGTGCCGCTGCTGCTCAGCATGGTCGGCAACCTCGTGATGATGCTCGTCGACCGGATCACCCTCGCCCGGTATTCGCCGGAGACCCTGGACGCGTCCGGCCCCGCGGTGTTCACCGCGATGACGATCGTCACCTTCTGCACCATGACGGTGGCGATCTCGCGGTCCTACGTGGCCCAGGCCAACGGGCGGGGTGACAGCGCGGGAACGCTCACCGAGACGGCCCGAGGGACGGTCGTGGGCCTGGCGGTGGCTCTGCTGCTGCTCGTGACCGCGCCCCTGGTCGCGCTGATCCCGCAGTTGAGCAGTCGACCCGACGAGGTGACCGACCTGGAGTCGGTCTACCTGGTGTGGGCAATGCGGTTCGGCGCGATCATGGTGATCAACACCTGCCTGTCCTCGTACTTCAACGGCCTCGGCAGAACCAGGGTCCCGATGGCGGTCGGACTCACCGGCCAGGCCGTGGACATCTTCTTCACCGTCGGTCTCGTCTTCGGCTCGTTCGGCCTTCCCGAACTCGGCATGAGCGGTTCCGCGATCGGGACGCTCATCGGCACCGGCGTGATGATGGTGCTGTACCTGGTGATGCTGCCCCGAGCCTTCTACCCCGCCCTGGCGCACGCCCTACGGCCGGACCGGGCCGAACTGCGGCGTCTCGGCGCCCGGCTGCGCCGAGGTGCACCGTCCGGCGGTTCGGCCGGGGTGGACGAACTGGCGCAGACCGCGTTCGTCTGGGTCGCCGCGCTCCTCGGGCCGGCCGCTCTGGCGGCGAACAACATCGCCGTGTCGATCAACTACGTCGGCATCATCCCGCTCATCGGGCTCGGCATAGGATGCAGCATCCTGTGCGCGAACGCGCTGGGCGAAGGCGCTCACGAACGGGTGCCGCACATCGTGCGGATCACCGTGGGCATCTCGGCCGTCTACGTCGTGATCATCTCGCTACTCCAGATTCTCGCTCCGTCGCTCCTGCTGGGCCCCTTCGGCCTGGTCGGCAGCGACCGGGAGACGGTGGACACGGCGGTGGCCACGACGAGGGTGCTCTGGACGTACTCGGTGACGTTCATGTTCTCCATGATCGGTTCGGCGGTCCTGGAGGCCTTCGGACTGACCCGGTACGTGTTCACCGCCCGCGTCGTCGTGATGTGGCTGTTCAGCGTCCCCGCCATCCTCGTCGTGTCGTTGCTCAACCCCGGTGAGGGCGATTTCCTCGTGGTCATCTGGGTGATCGGGTCGGTCTTCGAGGGCATCCTGGGTGTGCTCTTCTTCCGCCGTCTGCGCCGGGCCACGGTCGAACGGGAGAACCTGCTGGCGGAGCCGCCCGAGCCCGCCGCTCCCGATCCCGCGGGCGGGGCGCCGGTCGCGGCCCAGGTGCCCGTGGCGGTCACCGACGAGACGCCGGTGGGTGTCAAGGGCGGCACGGTCCACGGCGTATCCGGTCCCGACGGGACGACCGGAACGGAGAGATCCTGATGTCTTCGGCGGCGGAGGTGCTGCGCCGCTTCGACGCTCCGGCCATCAACTGCTTCACCGGCAGCTTCGTGCAGTTGGCGGACCGGCACGGCTGGTCCGTGGACGAGTCGGCGATCCTGGAGCGCGGCGACGGCTTCCTGCTGCGGTGCGGTCTCGACGAGTGGGGCTTCCCGGAGTACGGGTTCCCCGTCGAGGAGATCGGCCTGCGTGGGCTGGACCGGCTCGGCGCCGCGGTGGAGAGCGAGCCGCTCGACGCCGCGGATCCCGTCCGCCACCTGTCGGCGGTGGTACGCGCACGCCGTGGCGCGGTCGTCTGGACCAACTCCCACCACCTGTCGTACGCCGAGATCTACGTCCGCAACCCCGGCTATCTGCACGCCCTGCTGGTGACCGACGTCTCCGACGACCTGGCCCGCGTGCGGGTGTTCGACTCGCTCATCGTCGACCGGGAACGGCACGGGTGCGAGGCGTGGCTGCCGGCGGACTCCTTCCGGGCCGCGATCACGGATCGGGTCGCCACCGAGACGTACGACCACATGGGATTCCTGCACAGCCTCACCGGTAACGCGGCCGGAGCCCTGCGCCGCGAGGTGGCGGCTGATCTGCGGCGCCAGGCCGAGCTCTTCCTGTCCCGGCCCGAGTACCGCGGGGCCGTCACGCAATACCAGAAGCTCTGCGCCGACGCGTTCGCCGTGGGCGGCGACCACTCCGCGAGGGCCGCGCGTCGGCTGTTCGATCACATCAAGGTGCTCTACGTCGTGCCCAGCCTGGTCCTGCTCCGCAGGTCGATCGAACGGATCGACGGGTCCGACGACATCGGCCGGCGCTGCGGCACGCTGACGGACCACTGGCGCACGCTCGCGGTGCTGGCTCTCAAGTTCGAAGCGACCGGTTCGGCCGCCGTGCGCGGCCGCATCGACCAACGGTTTGGCGACATCGACGCCGGCACGACGGAGCTGTGGCGGGCGATCCTGGCCGCCACGACGGGCCGGAGTGGGGATACGGCGTGAACGTGCTGGTGCTGGGCAGGGCGGAGGACACGACGGACTACATCCGGTACGCCCACTCGCGGGGTCTCGCGCTCACCTTCGTCGAGCCGCCCCCACTGCCGGCCGGCGATCCGGACGCGCACCGGCGTGGGCTGGTCGAGGCCGTCGCGAAGGAGGTCGACCTGGCCGGGTTCGACGACGTCGTCTCGTTCCATGACGGGCTCCAGATCCACGTCGAGCTGCTGCGCGCCGAGTTGGGCCACCGGACCCGCCCGCTCGGGGCCGTCGCGACCCTGACCGACAAGACGCGGTTCAAGGCGCATCCGGCACTCCGGGGGCACATCGCGCGGTACCTGGAGCTGCCGGTGACCGGCACGGCGGCGGACGCGCTGAACCGGACTCGGGAGGTGATCGACTTCCCGCTGGTGCTCAAGCCGTCGAACGGCTTCTACAGCGCCGGGGTGGTCCGGGTGGAGGACGAAGCCGGCTTCGCCCGGGCCCTGTCGGCCACCCGGCGGGTGGTCAACCTGCTGGACGCCGGTCGCGGCAGCGGCCGGGTGCTGGCCGAGGAGTACCTCGCCGGTGACGAGTACGCCGTCGACGGGATCGTCAGCGGCGGACTGGTGCAGCCGCTGATCCTGCACCGCAAGCGACCTCCACTCGTCGGGCCGTACTTCCACGAGACCGCCTACCTGACCGAGCCGTTCGATCCGGACCGGGGCGCGGGCTTCGCCACGGTGCTCGACGCCGTGCTTCCCGCCGTCGGCCTGGACGACTCGCCGTTCCACGCCGAGTTCCGCTACGGGGGCGACGGGCGCCTTCGGTTGCTCGAGATAGCGCCACGCCTGTCCGGCGGTGGCGCCACCGCAGCACACCTACTGGACATCTGCACCGGGCTGGACGCGTACGGGCTGCTGCATCGGCTGAACGGCGGCGCCGGGCCGGTCCGCGCGGAACCGACCCGGCATCGCACCGGCCTGGAGTTCGACGCGTCCGCGACGCAGAGCGGATTTCTGCACGGCATGGATTCCGCGGTCGCCGTCTGTCATGCGCACGGAGCCACCGCCGTCCTGCGGCACCGGGCAGACGGCGAGTTCGTCCTGGCGCCACCGCTGAACCTCGAAACCGTCCTGACCGCCTTCTTCGAGCAGTCCTCGCTCGACGAGGCCGAGAGTCTGTTGAGCACCCTGATCCACGAGTGCGTGATCCGCACGACGAATGGAGTGAGCGCATGAGATCTGAGATCGAACGGGCGCAGGCGGTGCTGCCCGCCGGAGTGAGCTCACCGCTACGCGCCTGCCGCAACGTCGGTGCGGAGCCCCTGGTGGTCGCCGACGCCAGCGGTGAGGAGCTGCGGGACGTCGACGGCACGACCTACATCGACTTCATGTACGGGTTCGGTCCGCTGATCCTCGGCCACGCGCCCGCTCCGGTGACCGAGGCCATCCGTGAGCAGGCCGGGCGCGGCACGCTGTACGGGACGGTGACCCCGCTCGAGGTCGAGCTGGCCGAGCGGATCGTCGCCACGGCCGACCACCTCGAGCAGCTCCGCTTCGTGTGCAGCGGCACCGAGGCCGTCATGTCGACGGTCCGGCTTGCTCGCGCGTACACCGGCCGGACTCGGGTGCTGCGCTTCGCCGGTGGCTACCACGGCCACTTCGACCTGGTGCAGAACAAGGACGAGAGCCGCATGCGCGAGGCCGGCCTCGACCCGATGGCGATGGCGTCGAACCTGCTGGCGGAGTACAACGACGCGGACGGCGTGGAACGCGCCTTCGCGGCGCACCCGGGCGAGATCGCCGCGGTCGTCGTCGAGCCCGTGGCCTGCAACATGTCCCTGGTGCTGCCGCACGGCGACTTCCTGGCCCGGCTGCGGGAGATCTGCAGCCGGGAGGGGGCGGTGCTCATCTTCGACGAGGTGATCACCGGCTTCCGGCTGACGTTCGGTCCGGCCAGTACGGTGCTCGGGGTCGAACCGGACCTGACCGCCTTCGGCAAGATCATCGGTGGCGGTACACCGGTCGGCGCGTACGGGGGCAGGCGGGAGATCATGCGCCTGCTCGACGAGGAGCGGGTCCTGCAGGGCGGCACGTTCGCCGCGAACCCGCTCACCATGGCAGCCGGTCTGGCGACGCTACGGGAACTGGCCCGACCGGGCTGCTACGAGGAGCTGGAACGCAAGGGCCAGCTCCTCGAGGAGCACCTGTCCGAGCAGCGGCGGGCGTACGGGACGGACTTCATCCTCAGCCGGATCGGCAGCATCTTCGCGTTCATCTTCCGCCCGGACGGCACGCCGGTGCGCAACCTCCAGGATGTCCAGAAGCAGGACGAGGAGCGCTACAACGCCCTGTACCGGGCCGCACGTGGCGCCGGGTACCACCTCGCCCCCGACGCCCAGGAGGTGTTGTTCCTCTCGACCGCCACGCCCGACGGGACGATCGAACGCTTCGCCCGGGACGCCTGTCGGCTGCTCGCCGAGATGGACGGCGGGTCGTGATCACACCGGAGTCCCTGCGCGAGATCCTCGACACCGTCGAGGAGAAGATCGAGTTGTGCGGGCAGTTGGTGGCCGCGGGCGACTGCGACTGGGACTGCTGCCGCTACAGCGACTCGTACATCCTGCTGCTGCCCGGCGAGTGGGAGAGCGCGCAGGCCCTCGGCTACACGGTCGACCACTACACCGTGCTCGACGACAACTATCTGGGTGGTGTGAAGGTGGTCCCCCGCAGCATGGGCTGCTGCGTCGACCCCGCCCTGGGCGACCGGGCGTACAAGTCCCTGGACTGCCGGGTGTTCCCCTTCTGGTTCCAGATCGACGACGACGAACTGGTGCTCACCCAGGGCCTGTCCTGCCCCATCGTGCGGCTCGGCCTACCCATCGACAAGCAACGGGACCAGTGCGCGCGGGTGGCGCGGATGGTGGCTCAGGACCCCGAGCTGGTCACGTTCCTCCGGGCTGCCCGGATGGTGAACTACGAGGTCGTGACCGGCGTCGAGCCGGTCGCGGTGCTCGGCGGCTGAACCTGAGGAGTCGCCGGATGACGGATCCAGCCACGCCGGTAACCGTGCCGCTGCTTCCGGTGCAGGAAGGGCTGTGGTTCGTGGAACTGGTCCACGGACGGCCCGGGAGCCACAACGTCGGGCTTGCCCTCGCCCTGCACGGCGAGTTGGACGAGGACGCGCTCGAGCACGTCCTCACCGAGCTGAGCGAGCGGCATGCCGCGATGCGGGTCCAGCTCGCCGAGGAGGGCGGCAAGCCGTACCAGATCGTGCTGCCCACGGTCCCGGTGCCGGTGCGCCGGGTCGCCGTGGACCCGACGAAGGACCTGGCGGCTGCGTTCGACGCCGAGCAGGCGGTCCCGTTCGACGTCACCGGGGAACGGCTGCTGCGGGCCACGCTCTTCGCGGTCGGTCCGCGCCGCCACGCCCTGCTCGTCGTGATGCACCACAGCGTCACCGACGGAGCGTCGATGGACGTCCTCGCCGAGGACTTCTGCACCCTCTACGACGCGGTCGTCACGGGCGCCGCCCTCCCCGAACCCGCCCCCGGCAGCGACTACCTGAGTTACGTCCGGCGCGACGGGGACCGGCACCAGAGCCGGCGTGCCGAGCGGGCTCGGGCCTACTGGATGGCCGAACTCCACGACGCGCCCCGGCTGCTTCCGCTCCCCGGGGCCGAGCGGAGTGGCGTCCACGGGAACCGCCTCGTGACCCTGTCGCGTGAGCTGCCCGCGCCGCTGGTGGCGGCGGTGAACGGGTGCGCCGCCGAGGTCTCCGCCACCCCGTTCATGGTGATCTCCGCCGCGGCGGTGACCGTCCTGTCGCGCTACGGCGGCGGCGCGGACATGGTGCTCGGCGTTCCGCTGCTGAACCGGAACGCACCCGGCCGAGAACGGTTGGTCGCGCTGACCGCGGACACGCTGCCGATCCGGCTGCGTTTCGACCGGACCACCACGTCGTTCACCGACCTGGTCAACCTGGTGCGTGGCAGGGTGCTGAACGCCATGCGGCACCAGGATCTGCCCTTTCACCAGGTGGTGCGGCTGCTCGGCGGTCCGCCGCAGGGCGACGCGCACCCCGTCTTCCAGGTCGCGCTCAACCACGGTCGTCGGCGTACGGCGCCGGTCGGCGCAGGTGGACTACGGGTCGAACGACTCGCGGTGGCCAACACGACGCCCGCCCTCGACCTGATCGTCAACATCACCGAGCACGACACCGGGATCACCGTCTACGTCGAGTACGACCCGGACGTGCTGGCCCTCGACGACGTACGCCGGATGGCCGACAGCCTGGTGCTGGTGCTGGGTGAAGGGGTCCGCCGGCCGGACCTGCCCGTGGTGGACCTGCCCCTCATCACCCCCGAGGAGCGCCGCCGGCTGGTGGCGCTCGCGGCTGGTCCCGCCCTCACGGTGCCGGCGGCGTCGTTGCCTGACCTGTTCGCGGCGCAGGTCGCCCGGCAACCGGCCGCTCCCGCCGTGCGGCTCGGCGAGCGGGTGGTGTCGTACGGCGAACTGAACGCGGCGGCCGAGGGCGTGGCGAACTCCCTCCGCACCGCCGGTCTACGGTCTGGCGAGCCGGTCGCGCTCCTGCTGGACCGCTCCGTCGAGGCCGTCGTCGCGATCCTGGGGACGCTCAAGGCCGGCGGGGCCTACCTGCCGCTGGACACCCGGCACCCGGCACCTCGTCTGCGCCACATCCTGACCGACAGCGGGGCCCGGCTCCTGCTGACCGACCGGCAGGTCGACGCCCTGGGCCTGCCCGGCGAGGTGCGGGTGCTGTCCCCGACGGCCGCCGCACCGGCCGGGGGGCCCCTGCCCTCGGTCGATCCGGCCGGGCCCGCCTACATCATGTACACCTCCGGGTCGACCGGCATGCCGAAGGGCGTCGTGATCAGCCACCGGTCGGTCGCCGCCTTCGCCGCGGACCCCGCCTTCGCCGGCCCGGCCCACCGTCGGGTCCTGCTGCACGCCTCGCTCGCCTTCGACGCGTCGACCTACGAGCTGTGGATCCCCCTGCTCTCCGGGGGCGAGGTCGTCGTCGCGCCCGCCGGAGGAGCCGATCTGGACCTCCTGCTCGAGACCATCCAGGTGCACGGCGTCACCGCCGCGCTGTTCACGACCGCCCTGTTCAACCTGCTCTCCGAGCATGTTGCACGTATCCCGTCGACACTTCGGGAGATCTGGACCGGCGGGGAGGCGGCCGCGCCGGAGAGCGTTCGTCGGGTCGTCACCGGTTGTCCGTGGCTGACAGTGGTGAACGCGTACGGGCCGACGGAGGTGACCACGGCAGCGACCGTCCACCACGTCCGCGGTCCGAGCGGGTGCGACGGTGGTCCCGTGCCGATCGGCGTGCCGCTGTCCGGCACGCAGGTCCACGTCCTCGACGAGCGCCGGGAACCCGTGCCGGTGGGCGTGGTGGGCGAGGTCCACGTGGCGGGTGAGGGCCTCGCCCTTGGATACCTCAACCGCCCGGACCTCACCGCGGAGCGCTTCGTCGACGACCCCTTCGGGCCCGCCGGGAGCCGGATGTACCGGACCGGCGACCTGGCCCGCAGGGACGGCGACGGGGTCCTGACGTTCGCCGGACGAGTCGACGACCAGGTGAAGATACGCGGTTTCCGGATCGAGCCGCGTGAGGTCGAGAGCCTGCTGACCGCCCATCCGGCCGTGGCGCGAGCGGCCGTCCAGGCCCGGCCGGTACGCCCCGACCGGCCGGACGAGCGGCAGCTCGTCGCATACGTGGTACCCGCTCCGGAAGCTCCTGTGCGCACCGACGCCGACCTGACCCAGGTGCTTCGGAACGATCTGGGTCGACAGGTGCCCGACTATCTCGTGCCGGGCGCGGTCGTGCAGATACCGGAGCTGCCGTTGACGGCCAACGGCAAGCTCGACGTCCGGGCCCTGCCGGACCCGGACGTCGCGGTGCCGGTGGGGCCGCGGCAGGGCCGCGATCCGCAGGAGGAACTCCTTCGTGCGGTCTTCGGCGAGGTACTCGGCTGCCAGGTGGGCGTGGACGACGACTTCTTCGCCCTCGGCGGCCACTCCCTGCTCGCCGTCCGGCTCGTCGAACGGATCCGGGTCGACGTGAGGGGCGCCGCCCTGACCGTGCGCGACCTGTTCGAATCCCGTACGCCCGCCAACCTTTCCGCGCGGCTGCGGGGCGGGACCGGATCGGTCGACGCGATGAGCCCTCTGTTCGTCCTGCGACCGGCCGGAGACGACGTGCCGCTGTTCTGCGTGCATCCCGCCGCTGGCCTCGGTTGGCCCTTCGCCCGCCTCCTGCCGGTCGTGCCGCCGGGCCGCCCGGTGTACGCCCTGCAGGCGGTCGGCCTGACGAGTCCCGGGCACCTGCCCGCGACGCTGGCCAACATGGCCGCCGACTACGTCGAACGGATCCGCGCCGTGCGTCCCGAGGGGCCTTACCACCTGCTGGGGTGGTCCTTCGGTGGCCTCCTTGCCCACGCGGTGGCCGTCCAACTGCAGGAGGCGGGGCAGGCGGTCGGCATGCTGGCGGTCCTCGATTCCTACCCGCAGGTCCAGGGCGACGAGGATATCGACGACCTGGCCACCGTGCACCGGCGTCTCCTGGCCGAACTGGGCGCACCGCAGGAGGTCACGGCGGGTTTCGGCGGCGACCGGACAGAACTGCGGCGCCTCCTGTTGTCGGGCGCCGCCACGCTGACCCGGACGCTTCCGCCGGAACGCGTCGACGCGCTCATCGACGTCTTCGTGCACAACAGTGGACTCGCCCTGCAGCCTCCCGTCGGAACGTTCCGGGGGGACCTGCACATCGTCGCCGCCGAGGAGTCCCTGGCCGCAGGCTGTTCTCCGAAGCTGTGGCAGCCGTACGTCGATGGCGCGGTCCTGGTGCGGCAGTCTGCTGGACGGCACGAGGACCTGCTGTCGCCGGAGTCCGTGGCCTCGGTCGGTGCGCTGTTCTGGCCGGCCACCAGAGATGGCGCCGAGGTCGGTGACCGGCGCTGACGTGCCCGCAGGGCGGAAGGAGGACGAGGCGTGTCACGCTCAGTGCTGGTGACGGGTGGCAACAGGGGCATCGGGCTTGCCGCCGCGCGGCGGCTGGCGGCCCGGGGCGACCGGGTCGCCGTCACCTACCGGGCCGGTGAGCCGCCGGAGGGTCTGTTCGGGGTCCGGTGCGACGTCACGGACGCCGAGCAGGTGGGTGCAGCGGTGTCCGAGGTGGAGCGGGAGCAGGGCCCGGTCGAGATCATGGTGCACAGTGCCGGCATGACCCGGGATCGTCTCCTGTTCTCCATGCCGGAGGAGGACTTCCGCGCTCCCCTCGAGACCAACCTCATCGGCGCGTACCGGCTCACCCGTCTGGTGCTGCGGGGCATGCTCCGGCGTCGGTGGGGCCGGCTCGTCTTCGTGTCGTCCGTGGTGGCGCTTCGGGGGGAGGCGGGTCAGGCGAACTACGCGGCGAGCAAGGCCGCCCTCATCGGCTTCGCCCGCTCGGTGGCGCGCGAGGTGGGAACCAAGGGAATCACGGCGAACGTCGTGACTCCGGGTCCCGTCGACACGGACATGCTTGCCGTCCTGTCCGAGGAACGTCGGACGGAACTGGCGCGTACACCGGTGGGCCGTCTCGGCCGCCCGGAGGAGGTCGCCGCGGCGATCGCATTCCTGACCGGGGAGGACGCCGGGTTCGTGACCGGCGTGGTGCTGCCGGTGGACGGCGGGGCGGGGATGGGGGCCTGACGGTGGATGGCGAGCACAGACCGATCTGGCGACCGGACCGGGCGCCGGCACGATGCGGAACGACGAGAGAGCCTTCGTTGGGTGTCAGGAGCGACTTCAGGACGTTGGAGTCCCGCACGCGGGCCGTCTCGATCCGATGTCCCCCAGATGTCGTCTGGGACACCGCGTCCGACGTCTCGATGTGGCCGAGGCTGTTGGGGTGTGTGCATCGGGCGGTACCGACCGCCAGCGGTGAGTACCGGCTGACCACGCAGCAGGGAGTCGTCCTCGTCCGGACCAGGTTCGACCGGGACCAGTTGCTGCTCGATCATCTCGTCGTACTGCCGGTGCGGTCGGTGCATCTGAATGTCTGCAGGCTCTTTCCCAACCACCACGGCACCGAACTCGTCGTGTCGTCCGTGCGACGGGAACGGGAGACGCAAGCGGACTTCGACTGGAGATTCGATCTCGTCACCGAGGCGGTCGACGCTTTGCGGCTGGTCGCTGAGCGCCATGTCAGGTGAGTCCCAAACGGGTCAGGGCAGCCCGCTCCTGCGGGCCGTGTGCGCGCGCACGATCGCAGCCCACGTCGGCCGATCGCCGGATCGGGTTCGCGGCTGCCCCGCTGGCGGCCGCAGGCCGCTCAAGCCGCAGTGATGCCGGGACCGCCGCCCGGCGGATTCCTCCTCGCTGCGTAGGCCCGGGTGCGGCAGAGTTCGGCGCAGCAGCCCGGGACGGCGTCTCCCGTCACGTCGCCGGCAGGACATTGTGGCCGGTCGCCCGTCCATCCACACTGGTCGGACGGTCCGGAGGTCGGATGCGTTCGGGGTCGGATTTCCGTCCACCCAGATCTGGTTTAGGTCAGACAATGTCGATATCGTTACCGGCCAATTGGACGGCCGATGCGCATTCGTCGTCAGCCGACCTCCCCAAGCCCCGAGAACAGGAGGACGCGCTCGTGGCCTCACCCGCCGATTCGACGGTCACCGGCGACGACGTCGAGCCGCAGCGGCCCATTCCGCGGTTTCTCACCGAGTTCACGCCTACCCGGTGGCGCCGTCGGCTGAGCCCCTTCTCGCGCGTACCGAAGCACTCCAAGATGGGCGAGACCTGGCACGTGGCGGCGAAGACCGCCCCGGACGAGCTGGTCATCGTCGATCGCCCACCGGACATCGACCCCGACGGAGCCGAAGCCCGCACCTACACGCAGTGGGCGGAGCTCGTCGATCGCGCCGCGGCCTGGCTGCACAAGGCGGGCGTGCGCCCGTGGGACCGGGTGGCGATCCTCAAGCAGAACCACCTGGACATCGTCATTCTCGGCTGCGCCATCGCCCGGATCGGTGCCATTCCCTGCATGTTCTCCGGCTCCTACGGGCCGGAGGCGATGATCCCGATGCTGGAGCGGCTGGAACGGCCGTTCCTGTTGACCGACCAGAAGCACCTCGACAAGTGCGGCATCACCCCAGAGGTGGTGGCGGAGCTCACCGTACGGACGATCAGCATCGATGCGGTCGCGGACCGGCCGGACGTGCTGCACCTGGACGACTTCAAGGACGCGCCGCCGGTCCAGCCGAACATGCGCGAGTTCAAGGAGCCGGTGGTCATCACCCACACCTCCGGCACCACCGGCGTACCCAAGCTGGTCATGCACTCCGCCGAGTCCATCTACGCGATGGCGATCGTGGAGACCGAGCGGTGGCCCAGGTTCGGGCTCCGGCGCAGCGACACGGTGGCCTTCTGCGACCCCTACACGCACGAGCGGCTCACCACCATGCAGTTGGCGATGGCCGCGGTCGGCCCGCGGGTGCTCTACCTGTCCGACCCGCTCTCGCCCCGCGTGCGGGAGCTGCTGGCCGAGCACAAGCCGACGCTGGTGGAGGCGCTGCCGAACATCTACCTCGCCTGGGAGCCGCTGACCCGCGACCCCGCCGGCCTGTTCAGCAACGTGCGGGAGTACGTCAACTCGTTCGACGCCATCCACACCCGCACGATCCGCACCTTCATGGCCGCCACCAAGCGCCGGTTCCCGATCTGGGTCCAGTCGTGGAGCCAGAGCGAGAACGGCGCGCTGTGCATCCGGCCGTTCTTCCGCTTCGTCGTACGCCGCAAGGGGCACCGCCCGCCGCCGACGCAGCTGATCGGCTGGCCCATCCCGTTCCACGCGAAGATGCGGGCGGTGGACCCGGAGACCGGCAAGGAGGTCCCGCGCGGCCAGGTCGGCCTGATCGAGATCGACCAGCCGGGACGGTGCCTCGCCTACGTCGGCGAGCAGGACCGGCACGACCTGAAGTGCAACGGCAGGTGGTGGAACACCGGTGACCTCGCGGTCATCAACAAGTGGGGCGCCGTGCGGATCGTGGACCGGGAGATCGACCGGATCCCCGGCGGCAGCGCGATCGAGTTCGAGGACCTGATCCTCGACCGGATCGACTACACCACCGAGGTCGTCGTCCTTCCGGTCGCCGGTGACCTGCCGGTACCCGTGGTCAGTACCGCGGACGACGTCCCGCTGGACAAGGCCGACTGGGAGCGGGCGGTCGCCGACCTGAGCCCGATGGCCCCGCCGATCCAGATAAAGTGGGACGAGTTCCCGCGAACCGGCACGTGGAAGATTCGCCGGGTCGCGCTCCGGGAGAAGCTGCTCTCCGATGCCCAGGCGATCGGCATCGGGCGCTGGACCTGACCGTCGTCAATCTGATCACCCCGACGCGGCGCCGGCCCTGACTGTGCCGGCGCCGCGTCGTCCCGGACCACCGCGGTCGAGCGAAGGGTAACTGCGATGTTGGATCTCCTCGGCCGGCTCGCGCACCGGGCACGCTGGTGGGTGATCGCCGCCGCCGCGGTGTTCCTGGTCGCCGCCGGCGGCTGGGGAGCCGGCGCCTTCGACGACCTGGCCGTCGGCGGGTTCACCTACGCGGCCAGCGAGAGTTCCCGTGCCGACGAGATCGAACGGGAGGCGCTCGGACGCAACGACGCGGACGTCGTCGTGCTGTTCGGCAGCGACCGCTGGACGGTGGAGGACCCCGCGTACGCCGACGCCGCCCGGCGCGTGCTGGACGGGCTGCCGGCGGACCGGGTCGAGGGCGTGACCGACTACTGGCGGGCCAAAGCTCCCGCCCTGGTCAGCACCGACCGGCACGAGACGTTCGCGGCGGTGCAGGTCGCCGGCGCCACCGAGAACGACCGCCTCACCAACTACCTGGCCATCAGGGACAGCCTGACCAGCCCGGATCTCGACGTCACCGTCGGGGGGCCGCTGGCGCTGATCGACGACGTCAACAACCAGAGCAAGGCGGACCTGACGCGCGCCGAGGCGCTGGCGTTGCCGATCCTGTTCGTGCTGCTGGTCCTCATCTTCCGTAACCTGCTGGCCGCGCTGCTGCCGGTGGCGGTCGGGGTGCTCGCGATCGTGGGCTCGTTGGCCGGCCTGCGGCTGCTGGCGCAGTTCACCGACATCTCGATCTTCGCGGTCAACGTGGTCACGCTGCTCGGTCTCGGGCTGGCCGTGGACTACAGCCTGTTCATGGTCAGCCGGTTCCGGGAGGAACTCGGCGCGGGTCACCCCGTCCCGACGGCGTTGCGGCGGACGATGGTCACCGCCGGCCGGACCATCGTCGTCTCCGCGGTGACCGTCGCGCTCGCGCTGGCCAGCCTGGCCGTCTTCCCGCAGGTGTTCCTCCGGTCCATCGCCGTCGGCGGGGTCGCCGCGGTGCTGCTGGCGGGGTTCTTCGCGATGACCGTGATGGCGGCGATGCTGGCCCTGTTCGGGCCGCGGCTGCGGGAGCGCCGCCGCAGGCCGGTCGACACCGACCCGGACTCGGGCGCGTGGGCGCGGATCGCGCGGACGGTGATGCGTCGGCCCGTACTGGTCGGCGGCGCGGTCATCGCCGTGCTCGTGGTGCTCGGCCTGCCGTTCCTGCGCATCTCCTACGGCTGGCTGGACACCCGGGTGCTGCCCACCTCGGCGGAGAGCCGGCAGGTCCAAGACGCCATCGAGCGGTCGTTCCCGGACAGCGTCACCCGGCCGATCGAAGCCATCGTCACCCTGGACGGCCCGGCGACCAGTTCTCCCGGCCGGGAGGAGATCGCCGCGTACACCGAACGGGTGGCCGCGCTGCCGGGCGTACGGCAGGCGGACGTCAGCGGTCTGGCCGGCGACACCGCGCGGGTCACCGTCCGGTTCGACGCGGAACCGATCTCCGAGCAGGGGCGGGAACTGGTCGACGCGGTGCGCGGCGTCGAACCGCCGCCCTCCGGCACGGTGCTGGTCGGCGGCGACGCCGCCGGGTTCGCCGACCTGATGGACATGCTCGGGCAGCGGCTGCCGTGGATGGCGCTGCTCGTCGTGGCCACCACGTTCGTACTGTTGTTCCTGTCCTTCGGCTCGCTGGTGCTGCCGGTCAAGGCGATCCTGATGAACGTGCTGAGCCTGACCGCGGCGTTCGGCGCGGTGGTGTGGGTCTTCCAGGACGGCCACCTCGCCGGGCCGCTGCGGTTCACCTCCACCGGCAACATCGACGTGGTGCAACCCATCCTGATCTTCGCCGTCGCGTTCGGACTGTCGATGGACTACGAGGTGTTCCTGCTCTCGCGCATCCGCGAGCACTACGACCTCAGCGGTGACAACACCGAGGCGGTCGCGGTCGGGTTGCAGCGGTCCGGCCGGATCATCACCAGCGCGGCCCTGCTGCTGGTGGTGGTGATCGTGGCGTTCGCGACTGCGAGCGTGCTGGTCGTGAAGATCATCGGAATCGGGCTCGCCCTCGCCGTCGTCGTCGACGCCACCATCGTCCGGGCGCTGTTGATGCCGGCCACGATGCGGCTGCTCGGCCGGCTCAACTGGTGGGTGCCCGGGCCACTGCGACCGCTCTACAGCCGGTGGGGGATCCGCGGGGAGAGCGGCCACCTGGCCGCGGAGCGCACGGCCGCGTAGCGCCGCGCCGCCACGGCGCCCGCGCCGGGCAGGTGCGCGCCCGTCGCGAGGTGCGCCCGTGGCCTGGGGACCGCCCCAGGCCACGGGCGGGACGGTCAGTAGATCAATGCCCGGCCGAGGCCCATGTCGGTGAGGCGGGTGGAGTGCACGATGCTCGTGACCTCCACAGCCTTCTGGATGCGTTCCTCCGGCGTGGTGTCGACCAGCCGCCGCCCGTCCCACACCTCGTAGTCACCGATGGTGGACAGGTGCGGGGCGATGCCTTCCTGGAACCAGTTCTCCCAGCGGGTGAGCTGGTCGGACACCGGCAACCGCTCCCACAGCCGCATGCCGTCGCGGATGAGCTCGACGAGGCGTTCCCTCTCGTCGGGGTGCCGCTGCAGGTGCTCCCGGATGATCGACGTGCCGACGGCCAGGTGGCGCACCTCGTCGATGGCGGCGCCCTTCTCCATGTCCGCCATCCGCGGGTCCAGCGGTCGCCACTTGCGCTCGCTGAGCTCGAACGACGGGGCGAGGAAGCCCTCGACCAGGATCGTCAGCAGCACCACGCCGCCCACGAAGTCCTGCTGCTCGCGCACGATCGGCATCCCGTACTCCTCCAACGGATCGAGGATGGTCGCCTTGTCGTGCGCGGTCTGCTCGGCGATGACGGCGGCGACGTCCCGCTCGTCGACGCCGAGGTTCCGCAGGTGGTTCCGGAAGATCATCGCGTGCCGGGTCTCGTCCATCAGCTGGGTGGCGTAGAACTCGGCGGTCGTGGAGTCCGGCGCGCACGCCACGATGTGACCGATCGCGCGGGCCGCCCGCTCCTCGGCCAGCGCGCGGAACGCGACCTCCTGGATCAGCGCGTCGCGGAGCGGGCCCGGCTCGTGCAGGAAGTCCGGGGTCACCAGCTCCGGCGGGTAGCCGACGATGTTTCCGCGCAGCGTGCGCTGCGGGACGTTGGCGAACCAGTACCGCAGGTCGCAGTCGCGTGCGGTCAGCCGGAGGCCCTCCGCGCCGTCGAACAGGGAGGAGGCCTGGTCCCAGTCGGCGGCGTCGTCCGCCGTCATCCCCGACCGCTCGTCGGTGCGGGGGGCGGCGGGCTGGGGCGTGTAGGTGACCACCGGCTGCGGGCGTGGGCCGGGCACGGTGACCGGTGGCGCGTCGGCGGACCGAGGAGGGGCCGGCTCGATCGTGGGGCCGGGCCCGGGTGCGCCGGCCGGCGGGACCACGGCCGGCTGCACCGGCGCCGCAGGTGCCTGCGGCCCCGGTGCTTGCCCCGTCGCCGGCGGCGCGGCTGGTGGCTGGGGCGCGGCTGGTGGCTGCGCGGCCGGTGCCGGGGCGCTGTCGTTCATGATGAACGGGCGGGTGCCGTCGAGGTAGTCGACCAGCGGCGCCGCGACGCTGGCCCGCGACGGCGGGTGGAACGCGACGCACTGGCAGGCCGCGACCAGGTAGGCCACCTCGGGGGAGCGGATGAACGACATGCCCCCGAGCATCTCGACCGCCTGGCGGGCGGCGTCGGTGATGGCGTCCTGCGTGCCGTAGCGGGCCATCAGGACACGGGCCAGCGCGTCGTTGTCCGTCTCGCCGGCCTGCATGGCGCGGGCCGCGCCCTCCAGCAGTTGCGTCGCCGTCTCCAGCCGGGTGCCCAGCGCGGCGCGGTCGGTGACCGCGCCGCGCCCGGCGGCCAACGCGCGTTCGACGAGCGCGCTGGCCATGCCCAGGTACGACGCGGTGATGAGCAGCTCGAACCAGATGAACCCGACCGTCTGCAGGTCGTCGAGCATCCCGTCCGGGCCGCTCTCGGTCGGGATGACCAGTTCCTCCTCGATGAACACGTCGGTCAGCCGGACCTCGTCGCTCTCCGCGCCGGCGAGCACGCTGCTGCCCCAGAACGGGTGCCGGGTGATGCCGCGCAGCGTGGCCGGCATGAGCAGGAAGGCCGTCTGCTGGCCGCCGCCCGGTGCGGGCACCGCCACGCTGGCGGTCAGCAGGTCCATCGAGTGGCTCAGGCTGCACGGTTTCTTCGACCCGTTGATCCGGTAGCCGCCGTCCACCGGCGTCGCCGTCATCGTGGGGGAGAGGATCCCCTGGGCCGGGCGGCCCTCGGCGAAGCCCGAGGAGACCAGCAGGTTGCGGCTGGTGATCGCCTCCAGCAGGGCCCACTCCATGCCCGAGTTCTTGATGCTCTCGGCGAAGGTGAACAGCGTCGCCACGGAGAAGTGGTGCATGGTGGTCGCGACCGCCAGCGACGGCGCGTGGGCGCCGATCGCGCGGGTGACCCGTACCGCGTCCAACGGGGACGCGCCGAGCCCGCCGTAGTCCTTCGGGATCACCAGGCTCGGGCCGCCACTGGCCCGGAACACCGGCAGCGTGCCGCCGCCGGAGGCTTCCCGCTGCTCGAACGGGACCTTCGACAACCCGTCGAGCAGCCCCGGCAGGTACGACTCGCAGAGGGCACGGGCCTGATCAAGGGATCGCACAGATTTCCTCCGGAGGCGGGCGGTCAGCGGGGGATGAGCGAGCGGGCCGCCGCGCGGCGCAGCTTGCCCGAGGGTGTCTTCGGAAGGCTGCCCGGCGGCAGCACCACGACCTCCGCCGGACGGGCGTCGACGTCGGCGAGGACCCGGTGGGCGATCGCGTCGGACAGCGCCTTCTCGGCGGCCGGGTCACCGACCAGGCGTGACTCGACCAGCACCGCGAACGACTCCCGCGCCACCCCGTCGCCGGCCATCAGTCGTACCGCCGCGACGTTGCCGTCGCGGACGCCGTCGACGCCGGCGGCCGCACGCTCGATGTCGGTGGGGTAGATGTTACGGCCGCCCATGATGATGACGTCCTTGCGGCGGCCGCAGACCACGATCTGACCGTCGACCAGGTAGCCCTCGTCGCCGATGTCCAGCCAGCCGTCGTCGTCCAGGGCCGGGGCCGGACCGTCCTCGGTGAGGTAGCTCCGGGTCACCGAGTCACCGCGCAGCTGCAACCGGCCGACCTCGCGGTCGCCCAGCTCGGCGCCCGAGTCGTCGACGACCCGCACGGCGACGCTCGGGTGGGCGGCGCCGAGCATGGGCAGCCGGCGCACGCCCGTCGGGTGGTCGTCGCCCGCCGGTACCGCCCGCCGGTTCTTCTCCAGTTCCAAGGCGTCGACGGTGTCGAGGAGCATCGGATCCGACAGCGCCGACAGCGAGATGACCAGGGCGCTCTCCGCCGCGCCGTAGCAGCAGTTCACCGCCTCGGGCCGCAGGCCGAACCGCGCGCCGGCCGCGACGAACGCCTCCACCGTCGACGGGTCGATCGGCTCCGCGCCGTTGCACAGAGCCTTCAACCGGGACAGGTCGAGCGAACCGGCGTCGGCGCGGGCGAGCTGCCGGGTCAGGATCGCGTACGCGAAGTTCGGCGCGGCCGTGATCGTGCCGCCGTACCGGCTCATCAGCTCCGCCCACACCATCGGGCGGCCGAGGAACTCCGCCGGCGTGACCATGACCAGGTCGATGCCGGTGAACATGGGCAGCAGCAGGCAGCCGACCATGCCCATGTCGTGGAAGAGCGGCAGCCAGCTGACCAGCACGTCGTTGTCGCCGCACTCGAGGTGGGCCGCGGTGTCGACGAGGTTGGCGTGGATGTTGCGGTGGGTGATCCGCACCGCCTTCGGCTCGGCGGTCGAGCCGCTGGTCAACTGGAGCAGCGCGGTGTCGTCCTCGGCGGCGGACACGACGGTGAACTCCCCGTCGCTGTCCAGCTCGCCGATCATCCGGTGGGGGATGCCCTGCTCGCGCAGCACGCCGACCATCGCCTCGAACGGGGCGCCCACCAGCACCAGACGCGCGTCGATCATGCGTAGGACGCGCAGCGTGTCGTCGCGCCAGACGGACAGGTCGGTCCGCGGGGTCGGCTGGTGCAGCATGGTCACGCTGCCGCCGGCCAGCCACGTCCCCTGGGCGACCCACGCGACCTCTCCCGGGTCGCCGGCCAGGACCGCGACGGCCTGTCCGGGGGCCAGCCCGCCCGCGACCAGTGCCGCCGCCGTACGCCGGGCCGCCTCGTGCAACTGCCCCCAGCTGCGCCGCACCGGGTTCGCGGGGGCGCCGGTGACCATGCCGCCCGGCGACCGTCCGGCGGTGCCGACGACGGCATCGACGAAACGGCTCACCTCGATGTACCCAGAATCATGCGGGACAGCGTAGACACGGCGATCGACAAAGACCATAGCTCCTTTGTGGAGTCCGTACGGGCGATTGTGCCGGCCGCCATGACCGATAGAGGATGACCGCTGCCCGGTGGGTGACCGCGGCACCGACATTGATGATCGCGGAAGGCGGCCGCCTGAATGGGTGACTCCAGGACGCAGTGGTGGTTGGACGTCGTACGTACCCAGGCGGCCGAGGTGCTCGGTCGACCGCGTGGCGACGTCACTCCGGACGGTGCCTTCGCCGACCTGGGCTTCGACTCACTGACCGCGCTCGAACTGGCCGACCGGCTGTCCGAAGCCAGTGGGCTCCAACTGTCCGGCACCCTCGCCTTCGACCACCCCAACCCGTCGGCGCTGGCCGCGTACCTGGCCCAACAGGTCGGCAGCCCGGACGCGGACCCGGGACCGGGGCACCGGGCCGCCACGCCGACGCCCGGCGAGCCGGACGGCACGGGTGGGCCCGAGCCGATCGCCATCGTGGCGATGGCCTGCCGTTTCCCCGGCGGAGCGGCCACCCCCGAGGACTTCTGGACCTTCCTGACCGACGGACGCGACGGCGTCGGGCCGTTCCCGACCGACCGGGGCTGGGACCCGCAGGTGTTCCATCCCGACCCCGACCGTCCCGGCTCCACCTACGCCCGCCACGGCGGATTCCTCTACGACGCCGGCGACTTCGACGCCGGATTCTTCGGCCTGTCGCCCCGCGAGGCGTTGGCCACCGACCCGCAGCAGCGGCTGATGCTGGAGATCTCCTGGGAGGCGCTGGAACGCGCCGGCATCGACCCACGCACGCTGCGCGGAAGCCGCACCGGCGTGTACACCGGCGTCGTCGCCAGCGACTACGCCCCGCGCCTCGGCGCCATCCCGCCGGAACTCGCCGGCTTCCTGATGGCCGGCAACGCGTCCAGCATCGTCTCCGGCCGCGTGTCGTACACGCTGGGCCTGGAAGGACCCTCGCTGTCGGTCGACACCGCCTGCTCGTCGTCGCTGGTCGCGCTGCACCTGGCCGCCCGCTCGCTGCGTACCGGCGAGTGCGACCTCGCACTGGCCGGCGGGGTCACCGTGATCGGGACGCCGTTGGTGTTCACCGAGTTCAGCCGCCAGGGCGGGCTCTCCCCGGACGGGCGGTGCCGGTCGTTCGCCGCGTCCGCCGACGGCACCGGGTGGGCCGAGGGCGCCGGTGTGCTGGTCCTCGAACGGCTCGCCGACGCACGCCGCCACGGCCGGCGCGTCCTGGCGGTCCTGCGGGGCAGCGCGGTCAACTCCGACGGGGCGTCCAACGGCCTCACCGCGCCCAACGGTCCGTCCCAGCAACGCCTGATCGCCGACGCGCTCGCCGACGCGGGACTCGACGCGCCCGACGTGGACGTGGTGGAGGCACACGGCACCGGCACCCGGCTGGGAGACCCGATCGAGGCGCAGGCACTGATCGCCGCGTACGGCGCCGGCCGGCAGCGCCCGCTCTGGCTCGGGTCGGTGAAGTCGAACATCGGACACACCCAGGCGGCGGCCGGCGTGGCCGGTGTCATCAAGATGGTGCTGGCGCTGCGGCACGGCCGGCTGCCCCGCACGCTGCACGTCGACGAACCCACCCCGTACGTGGACTGGTCCGCCGGCCCGCTGCGGCTGCTCACCGACGAGCAGCCCTGGCCCGCCGGCGCCCGGCCGCGCCGCGCGGCGGTGTCGTCGTTCGGGATCAGCGGCACCAACGCCCACGTCATCGTCGAGGAGGCGCCGCAGGACGAGCCGGCCGCCGCGACCGACAGCGCGGCCGTGCCGGCGCCGCTGGTGCTCTCCGCGCGCACCGTCCCCGCGCTGCGCGAACATGCTCGCCGCCTCGACGCCTTCCTCGACGCCCACCCCGACGTGCCGGCCCGCGCGGCGGCGGTCGCGGCAGCCCGGCGTACGGCGTTCGAACAGCGCGCCGTCGTCCTCGACCGCGACGCCCTCGCCGCGCTCGCCGCCGGGCAGGACGTCCCGGCCGTGGTCACCGGCACGGCAGGCGAGGGCAGGCTGGCCCTGGTCTTCCCCGGACAGGGATCGCAGCGACCCGGGATGGGGCGGGAACTCGCCGCGGCCGAACCGCGGTTCGCCGCCGCCCTGGACGAGGTCTGCGCCGCACTGGACCGGCACCTGGACCGTCCCATCCGGGCGGTCGTCGACGGGAACCCGGACCTGCTGGACCAGACCGAGTACACCCAGCCGGCGCTGTTTGCCGTGGAGGTGGCGCTGTACCGGCTGCTGCGACACTGGGGCGTCCGGCCGGACGTCGTCCTCGGCCACTCGATCGGGGAGATCAGCGCCGCCCACGTGGCCGGAGCGCTGTCGCTGGACGACGCCGCCCGCCTCGTCGTCGCCCGCGGACGGCTGATGCAGGCGCTGCCCGCCGGCGGCGCGATGGCCGCGATCCAGGCCACCCCGCAGGAGGTCGAGCCGCTGATCGCCGACCCGGCGGCGCAGGTCGGGCTCGCCGCCGTCAACGGCCCGACGTCGGTCGTCGTCGCCGGCCCGCAGGACGCGGTGCAGACCGTCGCCGACGCGTTCGCCGCACGGGGCCGCCGGACCAGCCGGCTACGCGTCAGCCACGCGTTCCACTCCCCGTTGATGGAGCCGATTCTCGCGGACCTCGCCAAGCTGGAGGCGGACCTCACCCACCGGGCGCCGGAGATCCCGCTGGTCGCCAACGAGACGGGCCTGCCGGTCGACATGGTCACACCGGGGCACTGGAGTCGGCACGCGCGGCAACCGGTGCGGTTCGCGCAGAGCGTGCGCGCGCTGCGCGAGCAGGGGGTGACCCGGTTCCTGGAGGTCGGGCCCGGCGGCGTGCTGTCGGCCATGGTCCTCGACTCCGTCAACGACCTGGACGCCGACACGGGTGACCCGACGATCGCCGTGCCGCTGCTGCGCGGCGGGCGCGACGAACGGGACTCCGCCTGGGACGCGGTGGCCCGCCTGTTCGTCCAGGGCGTGGACGTCGACTGGCCCGAGCTGGTCGGCGGGGACGTCCCGCCCGCGGAGCTGCCCACCTACCCGTTCCAGCGCCGGCGGTACTGGTTGACCCCACCGGCCCGGCCGCTGCTCGGGGAGCCGGTCGAGACGCTCGACGCCGGAGTGCTCCTGACCGGCGAACTGTCGATCGCCGCCCAACCGTGGCTCGCCCAGCACCGCGTGGGCGGGGCGGTCGTCGTGCCGGGCGCGCTGCTGGCGGAGCTGGCGGCGCGCGCGGGTGACCACGCCGGCTGCCCCGAGGTGGTGGAGCTCCTGCTGCAGGCGCCGCTGGTGCTCCCCGAGACCGGCGCCGTCGAGACCCGGGTGGTCGTCGCCGGGACGGACGGCGACCCGACCCGCCCGCTGACGATCCACGCGCGCCCACCCGGCGGGACGTGGACGCCGCACGCGACGGGAACCGTCGCCCCGGTGCGGACCAGCGACGCCACCCGGTTGAAGCTGTGGCCGCCGCCGGGCGCCGCGCCGTTGGACACGGACGGCTTCTACGACCGCCTACGCGCCGGTGGCTACGACTACGGCCCGGTGTTCCAGGGCGTCGGCCGGGCGTGGCGGCGGGGCGACGAGATCTTCGCCGACGTGACGCTGCCCGCCGACGCCGCCGGCGCGACCGAGGGTTTCCTGCTGCACCCGGCGCTGCTCGACGCTTCGCTGCACGCCCTCGGCCTGCTCGGCGACGCCGGCGCGGACGACGGGATCGCGCTGCCGTTCTCCTGGACGGGCCTGCAGGTGCACGCCCGAGGCGCCACGGCGCTGCGGGTCCGGCTGACCCGCGACGGCGACGGTGTCGACGTCGTCCTCGCCGACCCGTCCGGCGCGCCGGTCGCCTCGGTCCGGCACGTCGCGCTGCGGCCGATCACCCCCGACCGACTCGCCCTCGGGCCGTCCGGGTCGGGCGGCGGGTACGAGCTGCGCTGGGTGCCGGCCGCTCCGGCCCGATCCGACCAGCCGGTGGTCTGGCTCGACGGGTTGACGGCCGGCGACCAGGTCCCCGACCTCGTCTTCACCGAACTGCCGCCGGGCGGTGACGACCCGCACCCCACCGTCGCCGCCGCGCTCGACCTGGCACACCGCTGGCTGGCCGACCCGCGGTACGGCGCCGCCCGGTTGGCGGTGGTGACCCGGCGGGCCGTCGGCGACCAGTCCCGGGACCTGGCTCAGGCGGCGGCGTGGGGGCTGCTGCGGTCGGCGCAGTCCGAGCACCCCGGCCGCTTCATGTTGATCGATCTGGACGACGACCCGGCGTCGCGGCGGGCGCTCGCCGCGGCCGGCGCCGCCGGAGAACCGCAGGTCGCCGTCCGCGCCGGCGGACTGCTGGTGCCTCGGCTGCACCCGTCGGCCGCGGGCAGCCTCGTCCCCGAGACCGGGGCCCCCACGGATTCCGGGGCCGTCACCCGCGTCGGACCACGGCCGTGGGCCCCGCAGGGCACCGTCCTCGTCACCGGCGCGACCGGCGCCATCGGCCGTCTCGTGGCACGGCACCTGGTCGAGCGGCGCGGGATGCGGCACCTGGTGCTCACGTCCCGGCGCGGAACCGACGCCCCCGGCGCCGCCGACCTGGTCGGCGAGCTGACCGCGCTCGGCGCGGAGTCGGTGCGCCTCGTCGCCTGCGACGTCGCCGACCCGGCGGCCCTGACCGACCTGCTGAGCTCCATCCCCGCCGAGCATCCGCTCACCGCCGTGCTGCACCTGGCCGGGGTGCTCGACGACGGGGTCGTCGAGTCGCAGACCCCGCAGCGGGTGGCCGCGGTGCTGCGGCCGAAGGCGGACGGCGCACGGCAACTGCACGAGCAGACCCGCGAGTGCGACCTGGCCGCGTTCGTGCTCTTCTCCTCCGCCGCCGGCCTGCTCGGCTCGCCCGGGCAGTCGGGATACGCCGCCGCCAACGCCTACCTCGACGCCCTCGCCGCCCAGCGGCGCGCGCAGGGGCTGCCGGGGCAGTCGCTGGCGTGGGGCTTGTGGGAGCTGCCGGACGGGATGGCCGAGCAGGTCGGCGCCACCGGCCTGCGTCGGATGCGCGGGATCGGGCTGACGCCGTTGCCGCCGGCACGCGGACTGGCCCTGCTGGAACGGGCGCTCGACTCGGACGCGGCGACGCCGGTCCTCGTCGACGTGGACCGCGCCCTGCTCGACGGGCACGACCGGCGGTCGGTGCCGCCGGTGCTGCACGACCTGATGGCCACCCCGGCCGGCGCGGTCGCCGGCCTGGCGTCGCCGGCCACCGCGTCGGTCGGCCCGGTCACCGGCGGCGCGCCCGGCCCGGCCGGCGGAACGGACCTCGCCAGGACGCTGCCCGGGCTCGCTCCCGCCGAACAGGACCGGGTGCTGCGGGAGATGGTGCTCGCCGAGGCCGCCAGGGTCCTCGGCCACACCTCCGCCGCCGACCTCGACGGCACCCGGAGCCTGCCCGAGCTCGGATTCGACTCGCTGACGGCGGTCGAGCTGCGCAACCGGCTCGCCGCCGCGACCGGGCTGACCCTGCCGGCGACCCTGGTGTTGGACTACCCGAACGTGCGGGAACTGGTCGGCTACCTACGCGGTGAGCTGCTACCCGAGCAGGCGTCCACCGCGCTCGGGGTGCTGGAGGAGTTGACCCGGCTGGAGTCCAGCCTGGCCAGCCTGACGATGGACGGTTTGGCGCGCAAGCGGCTCGCAGACGCCCTGAACCAGCTGCTGTCGCTGGTCGACACCGAGTCGGACAAGGTCGACGCGGCGCAGGACGACTTCTTCGACCTGCTCGACTAGGAGCCCGCCTCGGCCGTCGAGAAACGGGCCGTCTTCCCGCCGCTCGGGCGACGGGAAGACGGCCCGCGGTCGCTCAACCGAGCGGGGCGGCCTCCACCACGGTGACCTCGATGTCGGAGCCGAACAGCCCGAGGAGGATGTCCCGGATCGAGTCGCGCATCGCCGCGCACGCCACCGGGTCGATCAGGCTCGCCAGGGAGGCGATGCCCAGGTCGAACCGGCTCTCGAACTCGACCCGTACGCCCTCGTCGGCCTCGACGACCAGCCACGAGCCGGTGAACGTCGCGAAGTCGCCCTTGGTCTGTTCGAAGTCGATGCGGCGGTTGGTCGGGTCGATCTCGTCGCGTTCGGTCCAGACGAGGATGCCCCGGCGGAAGTTCACCTCCCACGCCGACTCCACCTGGGTCGGGCCCACCTGGGTCACCCCGACCGTCCGTACGGTGTCGGTGAACTCCGGATACGCGGCGAAGTCGGCCAACCGGTCGAACGACTCCTTGGCGTCTGCCCTGGGCAGCAGAGCGTGCACGATGACGGAGCACTCCATCGCGGGTGGCCTCCTCAGCTCGGGTTGACGATCACTGCGGCAACCCCCGGATCAGGTGACGCAGGCTGACCCGCCAGGCGTCCTCGGCCTGCGCCGGGGTCATCGCGTCCGGTCCACCGGGAATCGTGCCGAACGACGTCGGCAGCAGTTCGGGGATGATGACCAGCCCGCAGACGGCCACCACGCCGTCCAGCCGCGCCAGGTCCTCGGGCGGAAGGACGTCCGCGAACGCCGGCCGCACCAACCGGTCCACGATGGACGGGTCAGCGATGCGGCCGTCGGGTATGTCCATGCCGCACTCGCGGGCGGTCTCCGTCACCAGTTCGAGGTAACGCTCCACCGGGATGCCGGCGGGCCCGGCGGTCAGCCAGTAGTCGCCCTTGCGCAGGTCGGCGTCGAGCACCGCGCGGATGCCCTGCGCGACCATGTCCTGGGGGACGAGGTCGAAGAACGTGCCGGGATGCGCCGGGATGAAGGGCAGCTTGCCGGTCACCAGGTACTCGGCGAGCAGGTGCACTCCCTGGTGCTGACGGATGACGCCGGTACGGGAGTCGCCGATGACGATGGCCGGTCGGACGATCACCGCGTCGATGCCGCTGTCGCGGACCATCTGCTCGCCGAGGTACTTCGACGTGACGTACTCGTCTGTCCGGGCGGCCACCTTCTCGGTGCCCAGCCTGCCGCCGCCACCGGCGCGGCCGTACCGGGACACGTAGGCGGTGCTGACGTGGACCAGGGTCGCGTCCGCCTCGGCGGCGAACTCGACGACCCGGCCGAGGCCCTCGACGTTGAGCCGGTCCACCTCCGCCTGGTCGGCGGAGAAGTTGACGATGGCCGCCGAGTGGACCACCGCGTCGACCTCGGCGCACAGCTCGCGGTAGGCGCGGCGGTCGAGCCCGAGGGAGGGGGCGTGCAGGTCCAGCCTGGCCACCCGGTTGGAGCCGCCGGGCAGGCGTCGGTAGGCGGCGGCGATCACGTCGTACCCGGAGAGCTCGGCCAGTACGGCGGTGCCCACGACACCGCTGGCCCCGGTGACCAGGACGGTACGTCGCGTCATGCGGGGGAGTCGCTTCCGGTGGCGGGGAAACGCGCGGCCAGGGCGGCGCAGGCCCGCCCGAACGAGGCGACCAGCCGCTCCTCCTCGTCGGAGGTCATCGTGGCGGGCGGGGTCAGCCGCAGCACCGGGTGCGCGTTCATCGAGTGGTTGACGACCACGTCGTTGTCGAGCAGGTCCATCAGGAACTCCGCGGCGTGCATTCCGGAGCGGAACTCCACGCCGATGAGCAGCCCGGCGCCGCGTACGTCGGCCACCAGGTGCCCGACCGACCGCATCGTCTCGGTGATCGCCGCGAGGAGCCGCGCGCCCAGCTCGGCCGCCCGCTCCACCAGCTTCTCCTCCCCGATCACCTCGACCGTCGCGCGGACGGCGGCCATGGCGAGGGGGTTCGCCGAGAACGTGGACGTGTGCAGGTAGGGGTCCTTGTCGAACGGGGCGAACGCCTCCTCGGTCGCCAGGGTCGCCGCGACCGGCACCAGCCCGCCGCTGAGCGCCTTGCCGACCAGCAGGACATCCGGCCGTACGCCGTCGCGGTCCGCGGCCCACCAGGTCCCGAGCCGCCCCAGCCCGGTCATCACCTCGTCTAGGACGAGCATCGCCCCCCGATCGCGGCACAGCGCCTCGACCGCCTTCAGATAGCCGGGCTCAGGGATGATCACCCCGCCCTCGCTCTGCACCGGCTCGACGACCACGCAGACGTCACGGTCGACGACGGCGGCCAGTTCGTCCAGGTCGCCGAACCGGACGTGGGTGACCTCGGGCAGCAGCGGGCGGAACGGATCCTGATAGAGCGACCGCGCGGTGAGCGACAGCGCGCCGACCGTCTTGCCGTGGTACCCGCTGTGCATGGAGACCAGCCGGTGCCGCCCGTTCGCCCGGGCGATCTTGATCGCGGTCTCCACCGCCTCCGCGCCCGAGTTGGAGAAGTGCACCTTGACCAGGCCCTCCGGCGCCACCGAGGTCAACGCCTCGGCGGCCCGGGCGGCGGGCTCGTTCAGCAGCACCCGGGTGGACAACGCCTGCCGTTCGAGCTGGTCGCGCACCGCCGCGAGCACGGCCGGATTCCCGGCGCCGACGAAGAACACGCCGTAGCCGGCGCAGTTCAGCAGCTGACGGCCGTCGGCGGTGTGCACCACGGTGCCCGCGGCGCCGACCTCCAGTGGTGTGTGGAGCATGGCGGCGACCCGACCCAGCCCCTCGCCGAGATGGCGGCGGTAGATATCGAAGACACTGGAGGACACGGCGGAAGTCTGCCCGAACGGCACCGACCGATCAATGGTCTACTCAGGACAGCGACGGTGACCGAACAGCCGACCCGTCGAGCATTGCTGCGGGCGTCGACCTTGCTCTAGGGTGCCGGCGTGGACACGTACAGCGAGATCATCTACTCCGTTTCGGACGGGATCGCCACGGTCTCGCTCAACCGTCCCGAGGAGCGCAACGGCTACACCCTGCGGATGGCCGACGAACTCGCGCACGCGTTCGACCGCGCCGACCGCGACGACGACGTCCGCGTCGTCGTCCTCACCGGCACGGGCGAGCACTTCTGCGCCGGGTTGGACATGTCCGTGACGGAGTTCGACACCCCCGACGACCCCGAGGCCGAGTGGGCGGAACCGGCGGGACGGTGCTCGATGCGGATCTTCGCGATGAACAAGCCGGTCATCGCCGCGATCCGGGGCGCGGCCGTCGGCGCGGGCGCCACCATCATCCTGCCGGCCGACTACCGGCTCGCCGCCACCGACGCGCGATTCGGGTACGTCTTCAGCCGGCGCGGCATCTACGCCGAAGGCGCGTCCACCTGGTTCCTCCCGCGGCTGGTCGGGATGGGCTGCGCGCTCGACTGGATGATCAGCGGGCGGGCGTTCGACGCCGCCGAGGCGCTCTCGGCCGGCCTGGTGCACAGCGTCCACGAGCCGGAGCACCTGCTCGACAAGGCGTACCAGCTCGCGCGGACCATCATCGCCACCACCGCGCCGGTGTCCGTGGCGGTCATCCGGCAGATGCTGTACCGGACCAGCGCGCTGGACTCGCCGTACCCGGCGCACCGGCTGGACTCCCGACTCTCCGCCGAGGCTCTGACCAGCGCGGACGCGAGGGAGGGCTTCGACTCCTTCCGGCAGCGACGCGCTCCGGCCTTCCCCGGACGGGTCAGCAGCGACCTGCCCGACCACCTCCCCTGGAGGAACGAATGACGTCTATGGTTGCGGCATGACTGCGCGGGCAGCCGGACACGGCCCGGAAATCGCCGAACAGATCACCGTCGCGGCACCGGCGGACGCGGTCTACGCGGCCGTCGCCGACGTACGGCGGATGGCCCGGTGGAGCCCGGAGTGCGTCGCGGTCTGGGTCACCCGGCGCGACGGCGGGCAGCCGCGACGGTTCGTCGGCTGGAACCGTCGAGGCCCGTTGCTGTGGTTCACCACCTGCCGGGTCGTCACCGCGACGCCGGGCAGCGAGTTCGCCTTCGACGTCACCACCTTCGGCCAGCCGGTGGCCCGCTGGGGCTACCGGTTCAGCGAGACCGACGGCGGCACCCAGGTGACCGAGTACTGGCGGGACCGGCGCAACGGGGTGGCCCACGTGCTCGGCCGGATCTTCACCGGCAGGGCGTCGGGCGATCGCCCGACCGTGAACCGGAACGGCATGCGGGAGACCCTGCGCCGGTTGAAGCGGGAGCTGGAAGCGGCCTGACCCCGCGGCGCGACGCCATCACTGACCGTGCCGGCCGCCCACCGGCCAGAAACCGGGTCAGCCTGCCGGCCGCCCTCGTGCATGTACGGGGCCTGCTCGTGGAGTCGCTGAAGTGGGCGGTTGCGGCCCGGCAACTGTGACGGCGTCGTAGTTCGCTCGACCGCTTGCCGTCGATCCGTACGCTGCGGCTCATGCCGACATGGGACCGGGCTTACCGGGCCGACCAGGACGATCGCCATACCCTGCGCTACGTCGTCGCCGCCGGGATGTCCGTGGTTGGTCCCCTGCTCCTCTGCGGCGGCCTCGCCGTGGGCGAGTCCTCGTGGGCCGCAGCGTCCGCCGTCGGCGTCTTCGTGCTGATGTGGGAGGTCGTGCTGTGGCGCGTGACGCTGGTCGGTGTCTTCGTCAGCGACTACGGCATCAAGATTCGCACGGTGCACCGGACGCAGGTCATTCCCTGGTCGCGGGTGAGCCGCGCCTGGGCGGGCCAGGCCGCCAACTACGACGCCTGGCAGGTCTGGGTCTCCACTCGGGATCCCGAGCGGGACTTCGAGACACCGATCTGGCGCCAGGGCTCCCGGGCGCGCCACAGTAACCGGATCGTCCTCTCACCCGAGGAGTTCGCCACCGCCCTGGCCACCCTCAATGCACCCCGCTGATCGCGTCAGTCGTCTGCGGCGCTGGCCTTGGTCGGGGTCGGGGTCGGCAGGTCAGATGGTGATGACCACCTTCGCCCGCGCGTGTTCACCTTCGAGGTACCGGATGGCTTGGGGCACGTCGTGGAGCGGATAGGTCCGGTCGACGACCGGGGTGAGGCGGCCGGCCTCGGCGTGGGCGCGGAGCGTGTCGAGGTGTTGCCGGCTGGGTGCCGTGGTGAGTGTGACGATGCGGTGTCGGACGAAGGGCGCCAGCAGCCGCCCGCGCGCGAGGAGCCAGACCGGTCCGATGAGACTGCCGCCGCGGTACACGCCGCCGCCGGAGAGCACCAGCGTCCCGGTCGGGGTCAGCGCCCGCCGGAGCGCGGTGAGTGAGCGGTTGCCGACCAGGTCGAACACGACGTCGTGGCGACGGGCGTCGTGGGTGAAGTCGTCGCGGGTGTAGTCAACGACGTGGTCGGCGCCGAGGGAGCGGACCAGGTCGATGTTGCGGGTGCTGCACACGCCGGTCACGGTCGCGCCGAGCACCTTGGCGAGTTGGACGGCCAGGGTGCCGACGCCGCCGGAGGCGCCGTTGATGAGAACGCGGTGGCCGGGCTCGACCTGCCCGACGTCGCACAGTCCCATGAGCGCGGTGATGCCGGCCAGCGGCAGGGCGGCTGCCTGCTGCGGCGTCAGGTTCGCCGGCTTCGGCGCGACCAGGGTCTCGGGCACGCACACGTACTCGGCGAACGCGCCGTTGGCGTCGCCGAGGTCACCGAAGACGGCGTCGCCCGGACGCACCTGTCGAACGTGGGGGCCGACGGCCTCGACCCGGCCGGCGAAGTCGCGGCCACGGATGCGCGCCCGGGGCCCTGGTCGGCCCATGGTCAGCCGCGCCATCCGTGGATCGCCGCGCATGACATGCCAGTCGTACGCGTTGAGCGCGGCGGCCTCGACCCGCACGAGCACCTCGTCGGCGGCAGGCACCGGCGCGTCGACGTCCGCGAGCGTGAGCGTCTCCGGCGGTCCGTATCGGTCCTGGACGATCGCCTTCATCTTCCCCTCCTCAAGGTGTACGGCGTACACCGCATGCAAGCAGCGTAGGTGTACGCCGTACACCCGTCAAGGCGGTTATGGTTTCAACCGTCGCCGGGAGACGAGGACCGAGATGGCTGAGCAGGCTGACACGCTGCGCCGGACGCCGCTGAGCAGGGACCGGGTCCTGAGCGCCGCCGTCGCGCTCGCCGACGAGGCCGGGATCGAGTCCCTCAGCATGCGCAACCTCGCCCAGGACCTGGGCGTCGTGCCGATGGCCCTCTACAAGCACGTGGCCAACAAGGACGAACTGCTCGACGGCATGATCGATATGGTCGTCGGCGAGATCGATCCGCCGGTGCCCGACGCCGACTGGAAGCACGTGGTCCGGGGGCGCATCCTCTCGGCGCGGCAGGTGCTGCGGCGCCACCCCTGGGCGCCGCTCGCGATCGAGTCGCGGAACATGGCCACGCCGGCCGTCCTCGCCTACCTCGACTCGATGGTCGCGACGTTCCGGGCCGGCGGGTTCTCCGTCGACCTCGCCCACCACGTGATGCACGCGATGGGCAGCCGAATCCTGGGGTTCAGTCAGGAGTTGTTCGACGCCTCCCGGCGCGCCGGCCGGTCCGGCACGACCGACCCGGACCCACCGGCGGCCTTCCCGCCGGAGGTCGCGGCCCGGTTCCCGCACCTCGCGGAGATCGCCGTGGCGGCGTCCCACGACGACGCGTCGGTGGTGGGACAGGGCTGCGACGACCAGTTCGAGTTCGAGTTCGCGCTGGACCTGCTGCTGGACGGCATCGAACGGCTGCGACAGCAAGGCTGGACGTCGTCGCGCCGACCCCGGTGAGACGGTCGGGGACGAACTGCGGTGTACGGCTGGCCACGGTGCAGGCGCCGGATCGGGGCACGAAGTGGATGCCCCGTGCGCGGCGGTTTCGACAACGCCGACGGCACGCGGGCCCGGCGGGTGCTCAAGGGACTGTGTCGGAGTAGACCTCGACGTCGTAGAGCAGCTGCACGTTGCGGCGACCGTTCGTGATGCCGACGAAGACCGGGTCGCTGGCCGGGGTGCGGCCCTGGCGCCACGCCTGTTCCCGGGCCGCTTCCCGCGACTCGTGATGGGTTTTGCCCTCTTGATGTAGTTGCAGAACGCGACGAGCAGTGACGCGGTCGCTGTCGAGGTGGACCCGCAGCAGAGGCATGACTGACCTCCTTGCCGACCGCCTAGCTCTACCTACCTCTGTCCAACCAGCTTATCGCTGTTAAGTTGCCTGTTCAACGGACTAGGATGGCTCCATGACCAGCGCAGAGCCGGGTGTGCCGATGACGCCCTCGGTCGGGCGGCGGGACAGCCGCACTCCGCCCCCGGTATGGCTACGTGCGGAGCCGTCGCGTGCACGGCGGAAACCGCCACTGACCCCTGAGCGCATCGTGGACGCAGCGGTGACTTTGCTGGACGAGCACGGCATCGAGGGCCTGACGATGCGCCGCCTCGCCCAGCGGCTCGACGTGACGTCCACCGCGTTGTACTGGCACGTGAAGATCAAGGATGACGTCCTGGACCTGGCCGTTGACCGGATCTTCGGCGACGTGCCAATTCCCGACGTGAGCGACAACTGGCTGGAGGACATCCGCGCCCTCGCCCGAGCCTGGCGCGCCGCCATGCTGCGCCATCCCTGGGCGCCAAGGCTGATCGGACGTCCGATGCTCGGGCCCAACGTCCTGGCCCGTACCGAGTTCCTGCAATCGGCGCTGGTGCGCGGCGGCTGTCGCGGACTTCAGCTCGCGGTGGCCACGCGAATGCTCGCCAACTACGTCATCGGCGCCTCGCTTACCGAAGCGACGTGGCGCCAGACCGCGGACCCTGACGCGAGGGCCGCAGCCCGCGACCATATCGCCGCGAGCGCCCATGCCTATCCGACCCTCACCGCCTCTGGCCATCTCGACGACACCCGGTGGGACGACGACCTGCTGTTCGAGGAGGGCCTCAACGGCATTCTCGCGACAGCGGCACGGACAGGGATGCCGGAATGACCCCCGCGCACCACTGACCATCGCCGCGACGCGACCCGCTGGCCGGCTAGCGGTCCGACGTCGAGAGGCTGGTGTCGCTGGTGGTGACGGCCCAGGAGGCGAGCAGCATGAGCGCGTGCGCGGTCGGCGAATCGGGTTCGGCAGCGTAGATGGTCATGGTGAGATCCGGCTCGGCGCGCAGTTCCATGCTCTCGTACGCGAGGGCGAGGTCGCCCACGACGTGGTGGCGGAAGTGTTTGACGCCGGTGCCGTGGATGCGGACGTTGTGCGCGGCCCAGCGGCGGCGGAAGTCGGTGCTGCGGGTGGACAGCTCGCCGACGAGGTCGTGCAGGCCTTTGTCGTGGGGGTCTATGCCCGCCGCGGTGCGCAGGTTGGCCACGGTCATGTCGGCGAACAGATCCCAGTCGGGGTAGAAGCGGCGGGCGGCGCTGTCGAGGAACGTGAACCGGGCGAAGTTCGGCACGCCGGTGGGGTCGGCGTAGACGTCGCTGTGCATGGCTCGGCCGAGCAGGTTCGCGGCGAGCAGGTCGGAGCGGTTGTTGACCACGATCGCGGGGGTGGTGATGGCGTCCAGCGACCATTGCAGGCTCGGCCGTACCGTGCGCTGCTTCGATCGGCGGCTCGGCCGCAGCAGCGCGCTGCTGCCGTTGGCTTCCTGCGCGAGGCGCATCAGGTGGGCGCGTTCGGCGTCGTCGAGTTGCAGGGCGCGGGCGATCGCGTCGAGCACGCTGGCGGAGACTCCGGCCAGCGAGCCGCGCTCGAGCTTGGCGTAGTACTCGACGCTCATCCCGGCCAGCGCGGCAACCTCGCTGCGGCGTAGCCCAGGCACGCGGCGCTGCCCGGCGGCAGGCAGCCCGGCCTGCTCCGGTGTGATCTTGGCGCGGCGCGAGGTGAGGAACTCGTGCACTTCGACTCGGTTGTTCACGCCCTCGACGGTACGACGCGCCGCGCTGAGCTGGGATGTACTGCGGGTACACCCATCGCTGGGGACTTTCACCCGCCGTGTCGGACGGGTGTGCTCGGCGCACGGCAGCGTCGTTGTCTCGTCGGCCCCAACGGCGGTGCGCTGGCCTCGGCGGAGGTACCCGAGCATCCCGGCACCGGTTCCGCCATTCTCGGCTTCGTCCAGTGGATCGCTGCCGGACCATCGCCCCGGTCGCCGGGCTCGGCGGCGAGGACACCGCCGTACCGATGGCACTGCTCATGATCGCCTGTGTCGCGCTGTCCATGATCGGCCTGCTCGTCCTCGCCCGGCCCGCAAGGCCCTGAAGCGGTAGCCCGAGCCGTCGCGAGCCGCACGGGGTGGCAGTGCAACGGCACCTGGCCGCTACGAGAGGCAGGCGGACAGAACGGACTGTACGCCCCAGGCAATGCGAATTAACGATTTATAGCATGCCGAGTGCTAGATGTTACGAAACCCGGAAAAGTCCTCTTGTTTCACATGAATCGACCTAACGTTCGTCATGGCTCGTCCTCCTGAGCCGATCCAGAAGGAGTGAGGAACATGTCGATGAGGTTTTTGACCAAGGTCGCCGGCGGGATGGTGCTGGGCAGCGCCGCCCTGCTGCTCGCTGCGCCCGCCGCCGCGCTCGCCGCGACCGACGGAGAACCCAAGGAGCCCACGGCCTCGAACCAGGGGCAGACGTCGAAGAAGAAGTCAGACGACAAGCCGAAGACCTTCAACCTGCACGACAAGGACGGCAACGGGGTCATCTGCGCGACGAACAAGCAGATCAACGAGCAGAACATCTCGCAGATCATCAAGGACAACACCATCACGAACAGCGTCGTCACCTTCAACCTGTCGGCGGCGCAGTCGGCGACGAACGACAACAGAGTCCAGCCGAACAACATCGTCGTCTGCATCCGCGACCTCGACGTGGAGGTGGACGTCGAAACCGACCTGCTCGCCGACCTCCTCAGGATGGTCGACGCCGGTAGCAGCGCGGCTGCTTCGCCGGCGGGCCAGCCTGCCCGCGCCGGCGGCGCGTACGCGGGTCCGGAGGGAGCCTGGGTGCTGCCGCAGACGGCCGGCGTCGCGGCCGGTGACGGGGGCGCGCTCGCCGACACCAACACCGGTGCTCTGACGGCGGCGGGTGCCGGCATGATGGGCGTGGGCGTGCTCGGTGGCATCGCGCTGCTGCGTCGGCGGTCCGCCAATGGCACTGTCGCCTAGGGCGGCCAGGAGCGCCAGCGGCCGTCACGGTTTTCCGTGGCGTGCCGCTGGCCTCGTCCTGGTCGCACTTGTCACGCTTGCCGGAGCGGGATTGGTCACGTTCGCGGCCACGGCTCCTGATCCGGTCGGGCCGCCACAACCCGACCCCGCCGCCGCACCGCAGTCCCTGCTGTCACCGTCGACGGACGAACCCACCGCACCAGAGCCGACGCCGGGCGGAGCCGACGCATCGCCGGCCTCCGGTGTGACCCGCGGCGAGGCGCGCAGTGCCGGCGGCCGCCCCAAAGCCGATCTCGGGTCCACCGCGACCCGCCCGTCTCCCGCACCCAAGGTGGTCGGGATGCCGCGATCGCAGCCCACCCGCATCAGGATCCCGCGGATCGGCGTCGACGCGCCGACGGTTCCGCTCGGGCTGGACCGGAACCAGCAGATCGCGGTCCCACCGCTGAACCAGCCCGATACGACCGGGTGGTACAAGCTGGGACCAAGTCCCGGTGAGGTGGGAACCGCGGTGGTGGTGGGCCACGTCGACTCACGCGCCACGGGTCGGGCGGTCTTCTTCCGCCTGGGCGCGCTGAAGCCGGGGGACACCATCGAGGTGCCCCGCAAAGACGGCAAGAAGGCCCGCTTCATCGTGGACGGGGTGGCCCGCTACCCGAAGAAAAAGCTCCCGCTGAACCTGGTCTACGGTCACACCGGCAAGGCGCAACTGCGCGTGATCACCTGCGGTGGCGGCTACGACAAGGCGGCGAAGTCGTACAAGGACAACATCGTGGTGTTCGCGACGCTGGTGCCCTGACCACAGACGTCCGCGGTGGCGGGTAGCCACAGCCGCGGCCGAGAGCGGCCCGACGCCGAACCCGGCCTCGACCCGAGGACGGGTAGGGCCGGGTTGGCGGGCGCAGTCACACCCCCGTCGTCGCCAGCGTGCGCTCCTGCTGCGGGGCCGCGGGTAGGTCGTGCGACACCCGCGGGAGCCACTCCAGCCACCGGGGCAGCCACCAGTTCTTCTCGCCGAGCAGGGCCATGACCGCCGGCAGCAGCACCGCGCGGACGATCGTCGCGTCGAGCAGCACGGCTGCGGCGAGCCCGACGCCGAGCTGCTTGGGAGCGGCCAACGGCAGCGTGGCGAAGAGCGCGAACACAGCCACCATCACCGTCGCCGCGCTGGTGATGACCCCGGCCGTGCGGATGATCCCCTCGGTGACCGCGAGCCGGGTCGGTAGTCCCCGGTCGTGGCCCTCCCGGATCCGGCTGACGACGAAGACGTGGTAGTCCATCGACAGCCCGAACAGGATGACGAACAGGAACAGCGGCATCCAGTTGGTGATGCCGTCGGCGGCGCGGAAGTCGAGCAGCGACTCGAAGTGGCCGTACTGGAAGACGTAGACCAGCATGCCGTAGGCCGCGGCGACGGAGAGCAGGTTGAGCAGCACGCCGGTGACGGCCACGACGACGGACCGGAACGACACCAGCAGGAGCAGGAAGGCCAGACCGAGGACGAACCCGAAGACCAGCGGCAGGGATTTCGCGAGCTGGTCGTTGAAATCCTGTGCGGTGGCGGTGGCGCCGGTGACGCCGACCCAGGCGTCGGGCAGCCGGCCGAGCGTCGCCGGCAGCACGGTGCCGCGCAGGGTCGCCAGGGCCTCCTCCGAGGTGCGGTCCCCGCCGGAGCCGGACAGCCCGACGCTGACGACGGCGACCGTGCCGGCGGGGTTGACCTCGACCGTGATCGGCTCGTGCAACCGGCCGGTCGCCAACGCCTGCTCCCTGAACGCCGCCATCGCGCCGTCCCAGGCCGGCCCCGTGACGTGCGGGGCCTTGACCACGACCTCGGCCGGGGCGGCGCCGCCGGGGAACGCCGTCTGGATCGCCACGAACGCCTGCGTGATCGGCGCGCTCGGAGACAGGTCCTCGACACCCTCTCCCTTCGTACGCAGGTCCAGTGCGGGCGCGGCGAGCGCGCCGAGGGCCGCGGCGGCGAGCACCGCCGAGACCAGCGGGCGGCGCAGGACGAGCCGCAGAACCGTGCCCCACACCCGGCCGTCGGAACGGGTCCGGTACAGGACGGGGATGCGGCCCGCATCGACGCGGTCGCCGAGCGCGGACAGCAGCGCCGGCAGGACCGTCAGCGAGCCGAGCACGGCGGTCGCGACGACGAGGATGGTGCCGACGGCGAAGCTGACGAAGGTGGTGTCGCGGGTGAGGAACATGCCGGCCATGGCGACGATGACGGTCAGCCCGGAGATCCAGACCGACCGGCCGGAGGTCTGCGCGGCGATGACCAGCGCGCGCTGCGGATCCGAGCCGTTGCGGCGTTCGTCGCGCTCCCGCCGGATGTAGAACAGGCAGTAGTCGACGCCGACGGCCAGCCCGACGAGGAGCATGACGTGCATGGTGGTGTCGACGGTCGGCGCCAAGTGGCTGGTGAAGCCGAGCAGGCCGATCGCCGCGACGACGGCGGTGATGGCCAGCCCGACCGGCAGCAACGCCGCGACGACGGCGCCGAAGGCGACGAACAGGATGCCGAGGGTGACCGGGACGGAGAGCATCGACAGCCTGGTCAGGCCGGCGTCGAGGTCGTCGCCGATGAGCTTGTCGCTGCTGGCGTCGCCGGCCTGCGCGATGTACAGCTGCGGGTGCGCCCGCTGGACTGCGGCGACGGCGTCGAGGACCGGCCCGACTCGGTCCTTGGCAGTCTCCGGGTCGCCCCGCATGGCGAAGGTGAGCAGCGCCGACTTCCCGTCCCCGGAGATCACCGGCGGGTTCACCGCGTCGGTGACGCCGGTGGCCTGCACGGCGGCGGTGACCTCGGCGATGGCGGCCCGCCCCTGCGGGCCGTCCACCGCCGATGTGCGCGAGCTGACGATGACCATCTCCCCGGCGTGCGTTCCGGGGAAGCCGGCCTGTTCGACGATACGGTCGGCGCGGCCGGACTCGCCGAGGCCGAAGTCGCTGTCGGTCGCCTTGACGATGCCGACTTGTCCACTCAGGACGGTGGCACCGACGACGAAGACCAGCCAGCCGAGTACGGCGAGCGTGCGGTGACGGGCACTCCACACCGCGACGTGCGCCGCGATGCCGGTGACGTTGTCCCTGGATTTCATGCCCCGAACGGTATGGAGCGCGATGGGGCGGGTCGATCCTGTGAGCCTCCTGGCGGGGGTGGGGGCAGCCCTACCGTGACGAGCGGATCCTGACGGGTGCGGCGTCGCCGTCGCGCGCCGTAGGGGAATTCCCCTACCCTCGGCAGCGCCCCGTCGGCCGGAAGGCGGAGGCCGGCGGGGGCCGGCTGCGACGCACGTAGCACGACAGGGCGCGACCGGAGGGCGATCCCGGAGGTGCCGCAGCGCCCTACCGTCGTGGGGCGTGAGAGAGAATCTCGAGGAAGCCGAGCTGGTAGAGCCTCGGCGCCCCGCGCGGGCACGGCGCTGGCGCGTACTGCTGCGGATCGTCGCCGCGTTGGTGACGGTGTCGGTCATCTCGACCGGCGCCGGCTGGACCTACGAGACGCTGGCGCGGCGCGGTGACGGCCAGCGGCATCCGGCACCGGGCCGGTTGATCGACATCGGGGGGCACCGGCTGCACCTGAACTGCACCGGAGCCGCCAGCGGCGGGCCGACCGTCGTCTTCGAGGCGGGGCTCGGCGAGTCGTCCACGACATGGGCGACGGTGCAACAGGGCCTGACCGACACGTCGGGAACCGCCCGCGTACGGGCGTGCAGCTACGACCGGGCCGGCTACGCGTGGAGCGAACCGGGGCCCGGCCGGCGAGACGCCGGTCGGCTGGCCGAGGAGTTGCACACGCTCCTGGACGCCGCCGGCGAACGCGGCCCGTTCATCCTGGTCGGCCACTCCTACGGTGGGCAGGTCGTGCGTCTGTTCGCCGATCGATGGCCCACCGAGACCGCCGGGTTGGTGCTGGTGGATGTCACCGACGAGCGGGCGACCGGTGCCTTGCGGGCGAGCGCACCGGTCATCCGCGTGCAGATGGCCGGCTTCCAGTTCGCCGCCCGCATCGGCGTGGTGCGACTGTTTCCGGGCACCGCCGCCAGCGCCGACGCGCCCCCGGCAGTGCGTGAGCACGCTGCGGTCGTCTATCGAAGCAACAGCATGGCGGCCTCCGCCGCGGAGGCCGCGGCGTCGGTGGACAGCGCCCGCCTGGTGCAGTCGACGGTACGTCCGAAAGCATGGGGAACCTGGCCGGTGATCGTGATATCCGCAGCCGGGCAACCACGCGAAGCGCTTGAGCACCACGCCGGGCTGGCCGCGCTGTCTGGCAGAGGAGAACACCTGATCGCCGGGACGACCAATCACTACGTTCACTACGGCCAGCCACAACTCGTCCTGGACTCGGTCCGCAGAGCGCTCGACGCGGTGGGTTCCTGACGACGCGGGTGCCGCCAGCTCTATCGGGTGGATCGGGGTCGACCTGGATTCGATACGGTCGTGCGTATGCTGAAGGTGCTGGTGAGTGGGTGTCTGGCGGGTCGTCCGATTCGATTCAACGAGACCTCCGTGCCCGTCTGCTCGCCGATTTGGGAGAAGTGGGCGACCGAGGGTCGACTGGTGCACTTCTGCCCTGAGATTGCGGTGGGATTCCCGGTTCCACGTCCAGCAGCAGAAATTGTGGGCGGCACCGCAGCCGGTGTCCTCGACGGCGCCGCGCGCGTCCGGGAGGTGGGTGGCCGGGACGTGACCGACCTGTTTCGGCTCGCGGCGCGTCGGGCGCTGCACCGAGCCGTCGAGGCCGAGGTCGCGCTCGCCGTCCTGGTCGACGGGAGCCCGACGTGTGGAAGCAGCAAGGTCTACGACGGGTCCTTCACCGGCCGCACCGTGCCCGGGCGCGGCGTAGCCGCGGAGGAACTGCATCGCCACGGCATTCCGGTGTTCCACGAAGGACAACTGGAACAGGCGGCCGCGCTGCTCGAAGAACTCGAGCGAAACAGCCGACGTGGCACCTGACGTACCGCGATCGACACGGCTTCCGCGGCCTTGACGACGTCGTCGAGATGTCCGCGATCGTGGTGCGCCCGTCGCCCCTGCTCGACGGGCTCGTCCTGCTCTTCGACGCCTGCTGGAGCCGCGCGGTGCCACTCGGCGTGGACGCGACCGCCCTGGACGTGCAGGCACTGCAGGTGCTCAAGTTGCTGGCGGCAGGGCTCCAGGACGAGGCGATCGCCCGCCAGTTGGGCACGACGACACGCACGGTCCGGCGCCGGGTCCAGGATGTGCTGGCGGCCCTGCACGCCAAGTCCAGGTTCCATGCTGGCGTCGAGGCCAGTCGACGCGGCTGGGTCTGATCCGGTCTCGGCGCCGTGCGCACCCATTCCGTCGAGTCGGGTAGCTCCTCCACCAGCGCCTTGACCGGGGCGAGCCCGACGCCGCCGGCGCCGCACCCGGTCGGCGGCACGTCGCGGTGCGCCGTCCGCCTCAGTCGTCGAGCGTGACGGACGGGCAGGCCGGTAGTCCGGGGGAGCCGCCTCGCTGGTGCCGCATCCGGTAGGCCTGTGGCGCGCTCCCGTACTGGCTACGGAAGAGTCGACTGAAGTGTGACTTGTCCGCGAAGCCCCACCGTGCGGCGATCACGGAGGTGGGCTGATGGGCCATGAGTGGCCTTGTCAGGTCTCGCCGGCACTTCTCCAGCCGCTTGGTCCGGATCAGCTCGGCGACGGTCACGTCGTCGCCCTCGAACAGACGGTGCAGCGATCGTAGGGATATGTGGTGCGCGGCCGCGATCGCGTGGGGTGTCAGGTCGGTGTCGCCGAGATGTCGGTCGATGAACGCGACGACGCGGGCCCGCATCGCGGTCTGCTGCACGTCGGCCGGGAGGGCGTGTGTCATGTCGAACTGGTGCGCGAGAGTCGCGGCGGTCAGGTCCAACGCGACGGCTCCCAGCCGGTCGCCGTCCTCGGGGCCGTACTCCTGCGGATGCTCCGCGATCCGGCGGAGGAACTGTCCGAGCAGCGCGCCCATGCCGGTGCCGGACGGGATGTTGCAGGCCAGGAGTTGTGTGATCTTGGCGGGAGGAAGCGGCAGCGTCGCGCGGGGTATGTCGAGGACTATCGTGTGGGAGGTTTCCTCGCCGTCGGGCGGACGGTGGAAGGCGTCATATGGCTGCGAGTTGTCGATGAAGGTCAGCCTCGGTCCCGCGGTCGCCGACTCGCGCCGCTGTTGCCTGATCGTGCTCGCACCGCTTATCACCTGGGCAACCTGGAACATGTCGGGATCGCCCTGACGGATCAGCTTGGCAGTGCGCTGCATCCGCAGTTCGGGATACCGGAACCGTGTCACGCGCAACCCGCCGAGATCGATGGCCTGAGCCCACGCGACGAAATCCCGTGCCGGGCTGGAGAGGTGGGCCGGGGAGTTCTCGTCGACAAGTTGTCGCCAGAGGTCGAACCGGTCGACCTCGGGAAGTGTCGTCGTATCGATGATCTGACTGGGAAGGATCGGACTCACCTCCTGACGGCCGAAGTGAACGTGTGACACCGCCCGGGCGGCGCGCGTGTCTCACCCGGGCAGACCTCTCAGCCCCGCACGCTATTGAGGGAACAGCCACGTCATCGCCTCCAGGCTCTTGCTCACGTACGCGTTCTGCCCGGTGTCGACTCCGTACGACAGGTCCTCGAACAGGCTGCATCGGGCGTAGAAGACCGCCCGGTCGGGCAGGCCCGTGCGGTCGGGCCCAGGCGCGTCGTACCTGGCCAGGGCGAGGTCGAGCGCGTGCGGGCCGAGGTCGCGACAGATCAGGCCGAAGTCGTAGGCAGGGTCGGTGATGGCGGCGTCACTCCAGTCGATGATGCCGGTGACCTCACCGTTGTCGGGGTCTACGAGGACGTGTTCGATGCCGAGATCGTTGTGGCTGAACACCGAAGTGCGCGGTTCTGGCGGTGGGGCGGACCGGAAGAACGCGTCGACGGCCGGCCGATGTCCGGGTGGGATGCCCCCGGCGACAGTCGAGTAGAACTCCTCGGCCTCGCGGTGCCACTCGGTCAGCGGCGTCTCGTCGATGTCGACCAGACCGGCCACGCGGTCGGCCGGGATGGCGTGGAGAGCGCGGAGGAGGTCACCCAGGACGGTCGCGACCGACGGAATCAGCGCGGCGCGCGATGCCTCAGGAATCGACAGGAGCGGGCGGCCGCGCAGTTTGGGGTACGCCAGAACGCCGAGTTCGGCCGCCGCGGGCAGTGGTTGGGGCACCGGTAGAGGTGATGCGGATGCGACCACCTGTAGCAATCGACATTCACGGGTCGCGCGGCCCGTACGCTCGTCGGCGTCGAGGTCTCTGGAGATCCGGACCACGAGGTCGTCGTTCACCTCGTACGAGATGTTGTCCAGGCCCGCCCCGAGCGGAACCACCGACGTGACGTGGATGTCGGGCAGGTGGGCGGACAGCAGGTGGTGTACGGCTTGTCGATCGTCCCACTCGGACATGGTGGGACCGGGTTGCCCGGGCATGGGGCCTCCAGGGTGTGATGTGATGGCTGACGGGCATGAAGGCGGAGATAGTCTGGGGTGTCTCGGCGTATTCAACGCTGACCGGCGGACGATCTATGCGCGACACGGTTAGCGTCGGCGTGGCAGGAAACCCGCCACGGCGAGGCCGGCGATCACGGTCACCACGCCGGCGGCCAGCCAGCCGGGGGACCCGCCCGTGACGGGTTGACAGTCGGCGACGCACAGGATCGGCCGTATCCGGATCAGGTCGGCCCCCTGGAGTATCCACAACAGACCAAGCAGGATGAGGGCCACTCCGGCGACCACCCTCGCAGTCCTACGCCATCTCACGGCCACGCCCTTTCCGGTTCGGTGGGGGACGCACCGCCTCGGGAGGTCGGTGAGGCGGGGCTGGGGCATGCTGCTCCGTTCGGCTACGCTCAAAGTAGTCAAGCAGCCTTAGAAGGCGAGATTATAAGGTGCCCGAAGAATCTACAAGTGGCAAGCCGTTCCTGCCGCAGCTCATCGGTCAGACGTTCAACCTGGTCCTCGACCAGCTCCATCACCACCTCGTCCAGACCGGACACGGCGATCTGCGGCCTACCCACTACCTCAACGTGTTCCGGTTCATCGACTGCGACGGCACCCGACCCACCACCCTGGCCCGGCGAGCCGGGATGACCCCTCAGGCGATGAGCGAGCTTGTGGGTTACCTGGAACAACGCGACTACGTGCGGCGCGTCCCCGACCCCACCGACGGCCGCGGTCGCGTTGTCGTCTACGCCGAACGCGGCATCCGGGCCGCCGAGGTCGCCACGAGATTCTTCGCGGACCTGGAGGCCCGCTGGGGCGCCATGGTCGGACCCGACCGCCTCCAGGACGTCACGTCCGCACTCGCTCAGATCCTCGACGCCTCTCCTCACGGAGCCGACCCGTCGAAAGCCTCCGCACCATGACGCCGTCGACCCCGACACCCGCCGACCACGCGGGAGGCCCGAGCCTCCACCTTCGACGCGGGGACGGCTGACGTCGAACGCGGGTCTCCGCCGCGGAGCCGACGCCGAATGCCCCTCATGAAGACGTAGCCGCCCGCCGAGGCTCTGGCCGACGGGAGCGAACAGGCACGCCATCCTGGATACGATCCGCGTCCCATCCGATTAGGAGGAGAGGCGACCATGCCGATCGACAACGGGGTCCACGAGCGGGCGGGCGCGGGTAGTGGCGATGCCCCGGATAGGCCCCTGCCGGCCTCGCCGTCCCGCGGTCGGGCAGGCCGTCAGGGACGGGACGCCGTGGTCGTCGTGACTGTCGCCGTCGCCTTGGTGATCGGCGGTGGGCTGGTGCTCGGCCAGCGGTCGACCGACCAGCCCGAGCCCGGGCAGCCCGTCCCGGCGGCGACCCCGTCGGAGGAGACGGCCACGCTGCCCTGGGTGTCGGCCATGGTCGCCCGCAACGGCAGAGACATCACGGTGTACACCGGCCCGGGCGAGGCGAAGTGCAAGGAGCTCCACCAACCGCAGGCCTCGGTCACCGAGCAGGCACCCGGGCAGGTGGTCGTCGCCGTGCGGGGTCGCCTCATCGATTCGGTCGACTGCAGCGTCAGCGGCCAGGCCGTACCCCTGGTCGTGTCGCTGCGGACTCCCCTCGGTGACCGAACGCTCCGCGACGCCGCGACCGGCTTGTCGCGCCCGCCCTATCTGGAGCGCGAGCTGCCGGACCTGGGTTCCGACGAACGGTGGAGCCCCTACTCGTCGAACTGGATGTCCACCGACGAACGCTGGCTCCAGGGCTACAACGGACCGAACGGGTCCGGGCTGCTGGTGAGCGCCCACCCTACGGCCACGTCGAGTCGCCCCACCCCGGTGGCGACCGTCCGGATCGGCCCCCACCGCGGGGTCGTCACCGGTGGTGGCGGCGTTGGACGGTGGTGGACGGTGTGGTGGGAGTCCGGCGAGGCGACCTACTCCCTGCGGCTGATGCCGGCCGAGGGCAGCGCGTTCACGCTGGCACAGTTCAAGCGGGAACTCGCCAGGTTGCGGTGGAGATGACCTCCCGCCACCGTCGACGACGGTGCCAGGCCGCTCGGCGACCGCAGGGGCTGCGATCCGCGCCGTGACGCGAGGGGACGACGCCACTCAAAGCTGGAGGCTGGCGATCTCCCGTGCCAGTTCCTCAACCTCCTCGTCCCGGTCGCACAGCAGCAGCACCTTGAACGGGACGCCCTTGCCGTCCGGCCGGCCGAGCGGATCAGCCCAGGTGCGGACGGCGCGCGACAGGACCCTGAACAGTGTCTGGCGCTCGTCGGGGCTGTCGGACGTCAGCAGTGGCGCCCGCTCCACCACGATGAGGTAGCCCTCGGCGGGCAGCCAGTTCAGGTCGCGGAGGCAGTCGGACAACGCGTCCCAGTTCCAGCCGAAGTAGCCGGGAAAGAGCAGCGCGTCCGAGAATTCGTAGAAGACATGGTCCGCATCGGTCATTCTCGCCCCGTCAAACCGGGCGACAACGGTCCTGCCCGTATTCGGCAGGATCGCTCCTACCTGGACGAGCGCACTGCGCGAGCACACCGTCAGTGGATCGCCAGAGCTGTTCCACCAGGCACTCATCTCTCCACCTTGTTCTTGTGCCAGCAGCAGCTGCTGCGGCCCGTCCTCGGGCAGCGTGGACGTTAGCGGTCAAAGCGCCGGAGCACGTGATCGAGCCCTCCCGGAGGGGTAGCCTCGCTCGGTGCCGCGCTCCGTTGGCCTGACCTGCGCAACGCACCCGACCTAGGCGCAGGTGGCCGCCCTTCGCGCCAGCCAGGGGCAGCCACAGCCACCGGCACCCGGGCTACGACCTCTCCACCCGGCTGCGGGCCGGCGGTCTGTGACCCGTGAAAGGCGCCCGGGGGACCGGCCGCCAGCCGATCCCCCGGGCGCCTGCCACCGTTCGGGTCAACCTTGCTGGCCCGGAGCCGCCCCGGCACCGGGCCGTCCGCCGCCGCGGCCGAAGCCGCCAGCGGGGCTTCGCCGGTGTCGACGGTGGCGACGGCGGCGGCGGAGCCGAGGCTGCCGGACGCGCTGAGGCCGCCGGTGCTGGCACCGGTCGCCGTACCGCCCGCGCGGACCGTGTACTCCGCGCCGCTGACGATGGTCGACGCGGAGTAGGTGATGTTCTGCACGTCCTTCGAGGTGACGTACGTGGCCACGACGGCGCCGTCGGCGTCGACGATCTGCAGCGCCGTGCCGGCGGCGACGGGGGAGTCGAGCGTCGCGGAGAGCCATCCCTGGGCGGAGTCGCCGGCCGGGGTGGACACCATGCCCGCGCTGCCCGCGGCGAGCAGCACGCCGCCGCTGACCTGGAAGGTGCCGTTCACGTCCAAGGCGCCGTTTCCGTTGCCGGCAGGGCCGTTGACCACCACTGTGCCACCGGACATCGTCGCGGTGCCGTTGGAGTCGAACCCGTCGCCCGCGGCGTCGATGACGAGCGTTCCGCCGGTGACGGTGACCGAGTAGTCGCCCACCGCCCCGCCGCCGCCCGGGCCCCCCACCGCCACCCGGCCCACCGCTGCCCGGGGCGGCGGCGTCGCCGCCGGTGGCGCCGGCCTCGTCGCTGGTGCCGCCGGCGGCGTTGATCCCGTCGTCGCTGGACACCACGTGGACGTCGCCGCCGCTGACCGTGATGTCGGCGGATTCCAGGCCCTCGACCGATGCGGTGACGTCCACGGTTCCGGCGTCTATGGCGAGTGCGGACTCGGCGTGCACCGCGTCGTCGCCGCTGGCCAGCTTGAGGGTGGTGCCGTTGAGGTGCATGGCGCCGTTGCTGTGCAGGGCGTCGTCGGAGGCGTCGACCGCGGCGGTGCCGCCCTCCAGGACATCGGCCTCACCGAGGCCCCGACGGGAGGGGCCGCCGTTGCCGGTCGTCGGGCGGCTGCGGCGGCGAGATCCAGGTGACCATCACCACCGAGATGATCATGAGGAGAAACCACGACGCGAGCTTCTCCGGCGAGACCGGGTGCCAACCGCTCACCTGGCTCGGATAGAGCCACGCCTGCGACCAGGTGGCGATGTTCTCCGCGAACCAGATGAAGAGCGCGACGAGGAGGAACGCCAGCAGGAGCGGCATGCGCAAGCGGAACCGGAACACGCGGAACTGCATGACACAACGCCCGAACACGAGCGCGACGACGGCGACGAGCACCCATCGCACGTCGAAGACGAAGTGGTTGGTGAAGAAGTTGGCATAGATCGCGGCGGCCACGACCGCCGTCACCCAGCGCCTCGGGTAGCGCACGAAACGCAGGTCGAACAGCCGGTTGACCCGGACCATGTAGGAGCCGACGGCGGCGTACATGAAGCCGCTGAAGAGGGGCACCCCGCCGAGCCGCAGCACACCGTCGGGCGCGTAGGACCACGAGCCGACGTGGGTCTTGAACAGCTCCATGACCGTGCCGACGAGGTGGAACAGGACCACCACCCGCAGCTCGCGCAGGGACTCCAGGCGCCCGGCCACCATCGCGATCTGGATGGCGACCGCGGCGAGAGTCAGGAAGTCGTTGCGGGCGAGGGCCCCGTCTGTCGGGTACCACAGGTGCGCCGCGAGGATGACCGCCAGCATCGCCGCGCCGAACACGCACGCCCAGGCCTGCTTGAGCCCGAAGACCGCGAACTCGGTCAGCCAGCAGATCGGCCCGCGCTCGGGCAGCCGGGCCAGGACCGCGCGGAAGCGGGCATCGATCGCGCGTTCGGCCGTGGTCAGGGCGGCTGGTCCGGTCACCCCGTCGGCTCCACCGGCCGGAACTCGTGCACCACCTCGATCAGACCGACGAGGTGCCGGTTGAACTCGTCGAGTTCCTCGGCCGGTACCCACAGTTCGAGGATGTCGCGTCCGCCGACCTGCCGGACGGGGTAGCGGGAGGCGAACGCGCGGTCGACGTGGAACCGGGTGACGTAGCCGACGCCGGAGGCGGGAACGTTCCAGTCCCTGGCGATGGTGATGGCGTACTGCTCGTTGAGGACCGGGTAGAAGATCGGCTGGTCGGGCAGTCGCGGCGGCCACGCCGTCCAGCCGGAGGCGCGGACGAGGTCGAGCTCCTGCGGGCCGGTCGGCCGCCACAGCGTCATCGTCTCCGTCACGAGCGTCGCCCCTTTCCTGCTGGTCGAAGGACAGTTGCCGGTTGCTCCGCTCCGTTTCAGCCGGTCCACCGGGATGCGGCCCGGGCCACCCGGCCCTCGGCAGCAGACATGACCGCGATCCTGACAGTGGCGGACGTGTGCGGCAATCGCATTCGTACGACTGCCGGCCCGGCGGAACCGGGGTGTGCCCGGCCCGGTCGGCCCGGTAGGCTGCCGTGCATGACCAGCGCGACCGCTCAGTGCACCGGAACGTCGTTTGACGTCCAGGTCGGTGCGGAGCGACGCCGGCGATCCGTCGCCCGCCCGCGCTGACCTGTTCCCGGCGACCGGCGGATCGAGCCGCCGGTCATCGCCGATCGTCCTCGGTCTGCCCGCATCTCCCCGTCCAGCGGCCCGCGTGACGGCGCGGGTCCGAGCGAGATCGGCGTACCCATGGATCTTGAAAGGCTGCTCTCCGACCGGCTGGCGCCGGCGTTCGCGACCGTGGCCGGCACCCCGGTCGATCCGATGGTGCGGCGATCGCCGCGCGCGGACTTCCAGAGCGACGCGGCGTTGGCGCTGGCCCGGCGGCTCGGCCGCTCGCCGCGCGACCTCGCCGCGGACGTGCTGGAACACGCGGCGCTCGACGACGTCTGCGCGTCGGCGGAGGTCTCCGGGCCGGGCTTCCTCAACCTGACCGTGGCCGACCGGGCGCTGGCGGACCTGGTCTCCGGGCTGGCCGGCGACAGCCGGCTCGGCGTGCCGACGGCGGCGGCGCCGGAGACCGTCGTGGTCGACTACTCGGCGCCGAACGTGGCCAAGGAGATGCACGTCGGGCACCTGCGCTCCACCGTCATCGGTGACGCGGCGGTACGGCTGCTGGACTGGCTCGGGCACCGCGTGGTGCGGGTCAACCACCTGGGCGACTGGGGTACGCCGTTCGGGATGCTGATAGAGCACCTGACCGACCTCGGCGAGGTCGGGGCGGCGCACGAGTTGTCGGTGGGCGACCTGGATTCGTTCTACAAGGCGGCCCGGGTGAAGTTCGACGCCGACGAGGCATTCCGCGAACGGTCCCGGCGGCGGGTGGTCGCGTTGCAGGGCGGCGACGAGTCGACCCGGCGGCTGTGGCGACTCCTGGTGGAGCAGTCCGAGCGGTACTTCCTGTCCGTGTACGACCTGCTCGACGTGACGCTGACCGGGGACGACTTCCGGGGCGAGAGCGCGTACAACGAGCTGCTCCCCGACGTCGTCGACGACCTGGGCCGGCTGGGGCTGCTGGCGCCCAGCGGCGGGGCGGACTGCGCCTTCCCGCCGGGGTTCACCGGCCGAGACGGTGAGCCGCTGCCGCTGATCGTGCGCAAGAGCGACGGCGGCTACGGCTACCCGGCCACCGACCTGGCCGCGCTGCGGCAGCGCACCGGGGAGCTGGGCGCCACCCGGCTGCTGTACGTGGTCGGGCTGCCCCAGCAGCAGCACTTCGCGATGGTCTTCGCCGTCGCCGGGGCGGCCGGTTGGCTGCGCCCGCCCGCCCGGGCCGAGCATCTCGGCTTCGGCTCGATCCTCGGCGCCGACGGGCGGATGCTGCGCAGCCGGACCGGTGGGTCGGTGAAGCTGGTCGACCTGCTCGAAGAGGCGGTGGCCCGCGCCACCGATCTGGCCCGCGCCAAGAACCCCGACCTGGACGCCGCGGCCGCCGCCGAGATCGGCCGGGCCGTCGGCATCGGCGCGATCAAGTACGCCGACCTGTCCACCGACCGCACGAGGGACTACGTCCTGGAATGGGAGCGGATGCTGTCGCTGGACGGCAACACCGCGCCCTACCTCCAGTACGCGTACTCCCGCATCCGGTCGGTGTTCCGGCGGGCCGGCACGGCCCCGCGGCCGGGCGCGCCGGTCGTGCTCACGGAGCCGTCGGAGCGGGCGCTGGCGATCGAGCTGCTCGGCTTCGCCGGGGTGGTCGGCAAGGTGGAGCGGAGCCTGGACTTCCACCACCTCGCCGGCCACCTGCACCGGCTCGCGACCGCGTTCAGCGCGTTCTACGAACGCTGCCCCGTGCTGCGCGCTCCCGACGAGCTGCGGGAGAGCCGGCTGCTGTTGGCCGACCTGACCGCCCGGACCCTGCGGCAGGGACTGCACCTGCTCGGCATCCGAACCCTCGAACGGATGTGACCCCACGGCATGATCACAGACCGGCCCGCGAGGTAGCGGGGGAGTGGGTCGTCACCGTAGGTTATGGACCCGGACAGTGAGGAGCGTGGATGCGTACCATCGACTGGCGGGACGGTCTGATCATCGCGATCGACCAGACCCGGCTGCCGCACGAGGTCGAGTTTCTGGAGATCGGGACCGTCGAGGAGTTGATCGCGGCGATCCGCTCGTTGGCGATCCGGGGCGCGCCCGCCATCGGCGTCGCCGGGGCGCTCGGGGTGGCCCTCGCCGCCCGGCTGTATCCGGACGACCCGGCGGAGCTGCGGCGGGCCGTCGACGCGATCCGGGCCGCCCGCCCCACCGCCGTGAACCTCGCCTGGGGCGTCGACCGGGTACGCGTCCGGCTCGATGCCGGCGGCGCGGAGGCGGCCCTCGCCGAGGCGTTGACCGTGCTGGAGGAGGACGTCCGCTGCTGCCGGGAACTCAGCGAGCGGGGCGCCCGTTGGCTGGTCGAGACGGTGGGGCCGCAGGTGGCGGTGCAGACCCACTGCAACGCCGGGGCCCTGGCCACCGTCGAGTGGGGCACCGCGCTGGGCGTGGTCCGGTCCCTCCAGGAGCACGGGGCGCTGACCCACGTGTACGCCTCCGAGACCCGCCCGCTGCTCCAGGGCGCGCGGCTGACCGTGTGGGAGCTGGCCCAGATCGGCGCGCCGCACACCCTGGTGGTGGACTCGGCCGCCGCGTCGGTGCTGGCCCAGGGGCTGGTCGACGCGGTCGTGGTCGGCGCGGACCGGATCACCGCCAACGGCGACGTGATCAACAAGGTGGGCACGTACCCGCTGGCCCTGGCGGCGGCCCGCGCCGGCGTGCCGATGGTGGTCGCCGCCCCGGAGTCGACCGTCGACCTGGCCACCCCGTCCGGCCGGGACGTCCACATCGAGGTACGCGCCCCCGAGGAGATCACCGCCCTCGGTGCGGCGACCCTGGCCCCGAAGGGCACCGGTACCCTCAACTACGCCTTCGACGTGACCCCGGCGGACCTGGTCACCGCCATCGTCACCGAGCGTCGGGTGATCCTGCCGGCCGCCGGCGGCCGCCCCGACGACGCCGCCGACCGGGCCTGACCCGCCCCGACCCCTCGTGCGAGGAGCCGCCCCGATGCTCAACCGCTGGTCCGCCGCCGACGCCCCGAACGCCTCCGACCCGGTCGCCCGACTCGTGTACGCGTCCCGGCTGCTCGGGGCCGACACCGACCTGGTGCTGCACGGCGGGGGGAACACCTCGGTCAAGGCGACCGTCCCCGACCTCGCCGGGGAGCCCGTGGAGGTGCTCCACGTCAAGGGCAGCGGCTCCGACCTGGCGACCATGGACGCGTCCGGCTTCACCGCGCTGCGGCTGGACCGGCTGCGCGCGCTGCTGCGGCTCGAGCGGCTCGGCGACAGCGACATGATGAACGAGCTGCGCTGCGCCCGCCTCGACGCGACCGCACCGGATCCGAGCGTCGAGACGCTGCTGCACGCGCTGCTGCCGCACCCGGCCGTGCTGCACAGCCACGCCGACGCGCTGCTCGCCCTGTCCAACCAGCCCAAGGGCGACCGGCTGGTCGAGGAGGTCTACGGCGACAGCGTCGTCGTGGTCCCGTACGTCATGCCCGGTTTCGACCTGGCCCGGCTCTGCGCGGAGTTGTACCCGGCGCGCGCCCACGCCGGCACGGTCGGCATGGTCCTGCTCAACCACGGGCTGTTCACCTTCGGCGCGGACGCCGAGGAGGCGTACCGCCGGCACATCGAGCTGGTCACCCTGGCGGAGGAACGGATGGCCCTGCCGCGGGCCCGGGTCGCGCCGGCCGCGCCCCGCCCGGTGGACCGGGTGCGCCTGGCCCGGCTGCGCCGCGAGGTGTCCACCGCGGCGGGCGCCCCGATGCTGCTCGGCCGGCACGAGGACCCGGCCGTGCGGGCGTTCCTCGACCGGCCCGACCTGGCGGCGGTCGCCACCCGCGGCCCGGTCACCCCGGACCACGTGCTGCGCACCAAGCGGATCCCGCTGGTCGGCACCGACGTGGCCGGGTACGCCGACGACTACCGCCGGTACGTCGAGCAGAACCGCGCCCGGGCCCGCACCACGCTGACCGTGCTCGACCCCGCGCCCCGCGTGATCCTCGATCCGGAGCTGGGGATGCTCACGGCCGGCCGCCGGGCAACCGAGGTGACGATGGCCCAGGACATCTACCGCCACACCGTCGACGTGATCGAGGCGGCCGAGGCCGTCGGCGGCTACCAGGCGCTGCCGGCGGAGGACATCTTCGACCTCGAGTACTGGGAGCTGGAGCAGGCGAAGCTGCGGCGGGGCGGCCCGGCGCCGGAGTTCGCCGGCGAGGTGGCGGTGGTGACCGGGGCGGCCTCGGGCATCGGCCGGGCCTGCGCCGAGGCCCTCCTGGCCCGGGGGGCCTGTGTCGTGGCCCTGGACCGGGACCCGTCGGTGGGCGGGTCGGACGGGCCGTCCCGGCTCGGCCTGACCGTGGACGTCACCGACGAGGAGGCCGTCGACGCCGCCCTGGACGCGGCGGTGGACCGGTTCGGCGGGGTCGACATCGTCGTCGCGGCCGCCGGGATCTTCCCGGCCAGCCGCGAGATCGCCGGGCTGGACCCGGCCGACTGGCGGCGCACGATGGCGGTGAACGCGGAGTCCGTGGCGTACCTGCTCTCCCGGACCCACCCGCTGCTGGCGCTCGCGCCGCGCGGCGGCCGGGTGGTCGTGGTCGCCTCGCGCAACACCCTGGCCCCCGGGCCGGGGGCGGTCGCCTACTCCGCCTCGAAGGCGGCGGTGACGCAGGTGGCCCGGGTGGCGGCTTTGGAGTGGGCGGACGACGGTATCCGGGTCAACGTGGTGCACCCCGACGCGGTCTTCGACACCGGGCTGTGGAGCGCGGACGTGCTGGAGACCCGGGCCCGGCGCTACGGGCTGACCGTGGCGGAGTACAAGCGACGGAACCTGCTCCGTACGGAGATCACCAGCGCCCGGGTCGGCGATGTGGCCGCCACGCTCTGCGGGGAGACCTTCGCGGCCACCACGGGCGCGCAGATCACCGTGGACGGGGGGAACGAGCGGGTGATCTGAGGGTGCCGGCGCCTCGGCCCTCCGACGAGGAAATACGGCATGCTGTCACAGATCGCCCTCGGCTGGTGTCACGGACCCGCATCGTCCGTTCGGACTACCCTGGATCGGCTGTTCGGTAGCGTCGGTGCTCAACCTTATGGCAGACTGCCATCGGGTTGTTTGGCACGTACGTGTCACGCGGCGAGGGGATGAGAGGCGCGGGCGCCAGCCGGTGTAGGTCGGCCGGGGGCCCCGCGCCTCTCTTTGTGTGCTCCGGCCTGGTCGGAGGGGTCGAGCCCCGTTCGGGCTCGCCGCGATGCCGGTGGGGCTCGGCGGCCCAGTGGCTTCGCGTCGGCCGGCGCGAGCGGGCCCGCCTCGGCCGGGCCTGCGACGTCGCCGTAGCCGGCGGGTGGCGTGTCGGAGCGTGTCTATGCGTTCACTGTTGGCACAATCGGCGTCGTCGGGAAGACCATCCCCGGAGGTGCGCGTGGTGCGGGTTCGCGGCCGATTCGCCCGGACGATGCTGCGTGGGACGCTGATGATCGGTGGCGTCCTCGCAGCCTGGGGCGTGGCCGAGGCGACAGCGGAGGAGGCTGCCTTCGCCGCCGGACCGCCTCGCCTGTGCACGTTGGGCGACCTGCTCGACAGCGCCGTCGTCGGCGGATCGCTGTCCTGCGCTGCTTCGTCGCCCGCCGACCGTGGGCCCGCGGCCATCGTCGGCGGGGGCGTCGGGACGGCGACGCCGGGGACGACCGGCGGGATCGCGCCGCCGGCGCGTACGTCGGTGGGGATCTCGGTGCGGGTGCCCACTGGCTCACGGCTCGCGCAGGTGCGGGCACCGGTGCGCCGGGCGGTGGACGCGACCCCGTCCGCCGGAGTGGACCCGGTCGCCGAGGCGGTCGAACCGGTGACGCGTCGGGTCGTGGGCGATGCTCCGCCCGTGGTGCGGGAGACCGCCGAGGCCGGCCTGCTGGAGCGGGTCGGCACCGTCGTTCGTCCGGTGGTCGAGCCGGTCGGCACCGTCGTTCGTCCGGTGGTCGAGCCGGTCGTCGAGGCCCTGGCGCCCACCCTGGCGCCGGTGCTCGAGCTGACCGAGCCGGTCATCGGCCCACCCGCCGCGCCCTCGCCTCCGGCCGGCGATCCGGTGGACGACGTGCCTGCGCCGGCCGAAGACGTGCCGGCGGTCACGGCCCCCGCCACGGACGGGGGCCCGGTGCCCGGACCGCCGACACGTCGCGGTGTCATGCCGCGCCTCCCGAGCAGCGCGGCGACCACGTCACCCGCGACGACGGGGGAGCCGAGGTCCGCCGGTGCGCCGGGCGCCGGCGCGACCGAGGCGAGCCACCCGCTGCGGCAGTCCTCGCCGGCCCACACTCCCGGCGTGACGCCGGCCGCGTCCGGCAGTTCCGCCAGCAACGGCTCCGCCGGCGGATGGGCCGGTACCGCCGCCGACACCGCGCCGGGTTCCTGGACCCCGGACCTGCGGTCCCAGGGCTGGTGCGCGACCCGCTGCGAGGAACTCGCGGACCGGCCGCGCCAGCCCGACACCCGACCAGCCTGAGCCCCTCCCGCCCGGCCCCGGACGCGTCCTTGCCGTCACCACGGCGAGTCGTCGGAGGCGCGCGACAACCCAAGGGCTGGCGTACGGGTAGCGGCGCACCATGTCCGCGACCCGCTTCGCGCGGTGGTGGTCGCTGCCGCGATGACGATCCGCGCCGCTGGCGGCACCGGCCCCACCGCGATCGCCCCGGACGGTCCGCTGGCGGCGTCGCCGTGGCCACCGGGCTCGGGGGCGGGTGAACGACCAGAAGCGGGGCCCGCACGACCAGGGCGGAGCTGCTTCGCCCGGCGCCTCCCGTCGTACTGATCGAGCCGCCACTCCAGGCGCCGTTGCCGGCCGGGCGTCGACCGCACAAACCACTGCCCCGCGGCAACTCGTCTGCCGACCAGCCGTACCCGTGAAGAGGAGACGTTGTGAAGGAAACCCTGCCGCTCGGACGTGCCCGATGGTGCGACATCGCCGATGTCGTCCACCTTGTCGCCGGCGCGCTCGCCACCAGCGCCCTCGGGGCGTGGCTCGTACCCGACGAGCGCCGTCGACACGACGTGCTCCGTGCCGTCACCCGGATCTGGACCGAGCACGCGCTCCTCTTCGGCGAGGCGTACCTGCTCGACGACCACTCCGCCGCCGCGGTCTGGTTCCACCGGTACGGCCGGATCCCGCCACCGGTCGGGTACGGCGAACGGCTCGCCGTCGCCTGCGGCGACCACCTCGACCGTTTCCTCTGCCTCGACGGTGTCCTGGCCGCCCATCGGCCCACCGGCCCCCACAACCACCTGGCGTTCTTCGCCACCACGCCGGACCGGCAGCGCGTCAGCCGCGCCGGCGCCCTGCTCACCACGAGCCACGCCCGGATGGACCACGCCCTGCTGCCCGCCTACACCGAGGCGACGACCCTCGCCGAGCGTGACCTCTACGCCCGGCACGGCTATGTCGCCCACGAGCCCTTCACGCTCCCCGACAGGAGCACCGCCTACCCGATGTGGCGCAGCCCAGGGGAGCACAGGACGCCGTCACGGCTCGCCGGCCGCGGATCTGTCGGCCGCTGACCCCTCCCGCACACCGCCCTGCCTGTCTGCCTTCCGCCCGCGTACACCATCAGAAGGGATCACTTTCCGGTGTCGAATCCAGCTACGCCAGGTTCGCCGCGAAGCGGTGCCGGTCATCCTCTCCGCCGGACCGGTGGCGGGGGGTGGGTCGTTGACGCCCCGCGGGGCCGCCCTCCAGCCTGCCCGGCGGCGGCGACCGGAGCGGGACGCTGAGGTGCCGGCAGATCGGATTCCTCCTGCCCGCCGTCCGCACGATCTCCCGATCCGGGTGGTCCTCGACGCCTCGGCGATCGTCGCGTTCGCCGAGGAGTCGATCGACGTGGGCGAGGTGATCGCCGAGGTGGCCGACGAGGGTTGCCTGTTCGGGCTGCCGGTGACGTGCCTTGCTGAGGCATTTCGGCTGACCGACGCAGACCGCCTCGACATGGTCGTCAACCACCCGGCCGCCGCGGTGCTCACGGTCGACCCCCTCAACTGGCGGGCATGCGCCGTCACGCATCTCATGCTGGGGCGCCTCGACGCCGCGACTGCGCTGCTCGCCGCCGTCGACAACGAGTGCCATCTGCTCACCGGCCAGCCCGGCCTGTACGCGGCTCTCGACGGCGGGGGGCCGATCATCCCGCTCCAGACCGGAAGACCCTGGACCGCAGGTGGGAAGCATGGCCCGCCCGACTGGAGCGGGTGCGGGATGCCGTTCTCCAAGGATCTCGACGCCCGGTGAGGAGCCGTAGGCGGCCGTGCGACGCCGACGAACGGGGCGCTATGCCGTAGGCGCGTGATGTCGTGCGGCCCGCGACCGGCCGACGAGCAGGAGGGTCATGCCGCCGGCGAGCGCGAAGGTGCCGGCAAGGATGACCCATCCCACCGTCCCGTGCTCGACCGCGGTCGCAGTGACGACGAGCGGGGCGAGCATGGCGCCGACCGCGACACTGCACTGGTTGATGCCCTGGTAGGCGCCGGCGGTCGCCGGATCGGCGAGTTCGAAGGCCAGGCCCCAACTACCGGCCTCGGCCCACATCTCGCCGGCGGTGTGGGCCAGTGTGGCGAGCACGAGCAGCAGCACGGCGAGTGCGACGCCGTCGACGGCGGCGGCCGCGTACAGCGCGCACGCCAGCGCCAGCAGGACGCCGCCGGCGGCGACACCGCGCGCGGCGGTGCGCAGCTCATGCGTGCCGCGCGCGAACCGGACCTGGAGCAGGGCGACCAGCACGGTGTTGAGCACCAGCAGGAGGGAGACGGTCACCGGCGGGGCGTCGGTCCGCGTGACGATCCACAGTGGCACGCCGACGGTCTGCAGGCCGAGGTGCATCGCCAACACGGCGTTGAGCGCGGCGGTGCCGAGGTAGGTCGGGTCCCGCAGCGGCGAGCGGCCGGACGGCGGCCGGTCCTGCGCGCCGTCGGCCGCCGGGCCGACCGCGCCGGACAGCAGGCGCAGCACCGGCACCAACGGCGCGCACGACAGCACCACCAGGGCGCCGGCCGCCAGGAGACAGGCGGTGTACGCGGCGGCGGTGTCGGCCAGCAACGCGACGGCTCCCAGGCAGGTGCCCAGGCCGATGAACACGTTCGTCACCACGCTCAGGCCGGCGCGTACCGTCACCCGGTCCGGACCGGTGAAGCAGGCGGCGATCAGTGCCGCGCGGGCGCTGCCCTGCACGGCGCGCAGACCGACGGCGGCGGAGGCGACGGCGACGAACGTGAGCGTGCTGCCGGCCGCGGCGTACGCCAGCAGGGCCAGGCCCTGACCGGCGGTGGAGGCCATCAACACACGGTGCGCGCCGACCCGGTCGGCCAGGTAGCCGCCGCCCAGTGCCCCGGCGACCCCGGCGGCCCCGGCGACCGTCAGCCCCCATCCGACCGTCGCGACCGACAGGCCGATGACCCGGGTGAAGAACAGGGCGCTGACGGTGTAGAACAGCCCGCTGCTCAGCGCCGAGCCCATCGTCGACACCGTCAACGCCCGCGCGACGGGGTCGGTCGGACGCAGCACCCGGCTCGCGGCCTGCCACCCTCGCGCCGGCAGCGAACGGCTGACCGTCGCGGTGGTCACCGAAGCTCGCGGGCGTAGCAGACCGACAGCGGCTCACCCTCGTACGGGCCGAAGTTGTCGATGCGGTGGTAGCCCTCCCGCTCGTAGAAGCGCATCGCGTCCGGCTGGGCCGTGCCGGTCTCCAGCAGCAGCTTCGCGATGCCGAGGCGGCGCGCCTCGTGCTCCAGGGCACGCAGGATCGCCACCGCCACTCCCGTGCCACGCACGGCCGGCTCGACGTACATCCGCTTGATCTCCGCCGAGTCCGGGCCCAGCAGCCGCAGCCCCCCACAGCCCACCGCCGCGCCCTGCGCGTCGCGGGCGATCAGGAACACGCCCACGTCGTGGGCGGTGGGTGCGACCCCCGGCTCGTGGTCGTCGTTTCCGTACCGGGCATCCAGCTCGGCACGTTGCGCGGCGCGCAGCCGCACGCCGTCGACCCCGTCCCACGACTCCGACTTCACCGTGACCTGCACGCCCACACCCTACTCCGATCCGTAACAAGCGTTCCGGTAACGGATGCTACGCTATCGACGGGCGGCGGCGAAGGAGCAGGGGATGGCCAGGCGACGTGATCTCCAGGGGCACCAGGAACGGCTGTCGGCCGCCACCTGGTCCGTGCTCGCCGAACACGGGCTCGCGGGGCTGACCCTTCGCGCGGTGGCCGAGCGGGCCGGATGCAGCACGGGACTGGTGCTGCACACGTTCCCCGACAAGCAGGCCCTGCTCGTCCACGCCCGCACCCTGCTGCACGAGCGCACGGCGGCCCGCGCCGACGCGGCGCAGGCGTCCGGCCTCGAACCCCTGGACGCGCTACGTGCCGTGCTGATGCAGGCGGCGTCCGGCAGCGACGACAAACGCGAGGAGGCGCGGGTGTGGGTGGGCTTCCTGGCCGCCGCGCTCGCCGACCCCGAACTCGCCAGGCTGCACCAGGCCCACAACCGCGCGTTCCTGCGCCGGATCCAGCACCTCCTGGCCGCCTGTCGCCCCGACTGGAGCCAGGATCAGACCATGCGCAGCGCCACAGCCCTGGTTTCGCTCGTGGAAGGGCTCAACGCCCTGGCGGCCGTCGACCCGGAAACCTACTCCGCCGCCGCGCAGCAGGCAGCCATCGAGGCCGCACTGCACCAGATCCGTGCCGAGTGACGATCACCACCGCGCGGTGACACCGCCGCCACGCCCTATGCCGCAGCGGCGGTGCCCGACCGCAGGCGGGCCACGTGGTCGACCAGGGCTGCCCGCAGGCCGTCATGGTCTCGAAGGTCAGCCCCGAAGACCTCCCGGACGTCCAGGAAGGCGCTGACCAGGCGGCGATGATCGGTGCCCCCGGCCGTCACCGCGACACGCAACCGGTCGGCCAACGGGTCCGCCAACGGCACCGCCCTGTCGTGGACGTCGGCGACGTACGTCATCCAGGCGGCGATCGCCAGCGCGGCATGGTGGGGCACCACGCCGGCGGCGAGGCGGTCCCGAACGGTGCCCAACAGCCGGACCGGCAGCTTCTGGGATCCGTCCATGGCCACTTGGGCGGTGCGGTGCCGCAGCGCCGGGTTGGCGAAGCGGGTGAGGACCTCGCGCCGGTACCGGTCCAGATCCAGACCTCGCGGGACGCGCAGCGTGGGCGCGACGTCCTCGGCCATCAGCGCGTCGGCGGCCGCGGCGAGGCCGTCGTCGGCGAGCGCCCGCGCGATCGTCTCGTGTCCGCGCAGCGCGCCCAGATAGGCGAGCAGGGAGTGGGTGCCGTTGAGCATGCGCAGCTTGATGGCCTCCCAGGCGGCCACGTCATCGGTGAGCACCGCTCCGGCGAGTTCCCAGGCCGGTCGGCCGGCCGCGAAGTCGTCCTCGATCACCCACTGCCGGAAGGGCTCGGTGACCACGAGGCCCTCGTCGCGCAGGCCCAGGATCGCCGCGGCCTCGGCGCGGTCCTGGGGGGTGGTGGCCGGGACGATCCGGTCGACCACGCAGGACGGAAAACGCGCCGCCTCGGCGATCCAGTCGGCGAGCGCGTCGCCCTCGGCCGGCGGCAGTGCGGCCAGGAAGTCGTGCACCAGGTGGCGTAGGACCTTGCCGTTGCCGACCAGGTTGTCGCAGGACAGGATGGTGACCGGACCCCCGTCGAGTGCCCGCCGTCGGCGCAGCCCGCCGACGAGTTGGCCGACAGCGGTGCGGGGCGGCCGACCCCGCAGGTCGGCGACGACCTCCGGATCCGTCAGGTCCAACCGGCCGTCGCCGCCGCGCCGGTAGCCCTTCTCGGTGACCGTGAGGGTGATCAGCCGGACCGCGGGATCGGCGAGCCGGTCGACCACCGCCGCCGGATCGTGCGGCCCGGCGAGGATCTCCCGGACGCTGCCGATCACCCGCAGGGGCGTGGCCGCCGGCCCGCGCTCCAGCACCGAGTAGAGGCCGTCCTGCGCCGTCAACTGGTCGCGTACGACCGCGGAGCGTTGCGTCACCGCGGTGATTCCCCAGTCGTCGCGGCCGGCGGCGGCCGCGGCCAGTTCGGTGAAGGCCGCCTGGTGTGCCCGGTGGAAGGCGCCGATGCCGAGATGCACCATGCCGACCCGCACCGCGCGCGGATCCACCGCCGGCCCGATCCGGCCGCCGTGACCCCGCGGCGGAGCGGCGAGGCTGCCCAGCGAGAGCCGTGGTCTGGAGTCGTCCGTGCCGCTCACCGGATCACCGCCAGGATGCCCCGTCCTTTAGAGCGGGGAGGAATGGCGGACGCGTTGCCAGCCATGACCGTCCTTTCTGGTATGACCGGTCCTGTGCGGACGGCGTACAGGTGTCGGGCGTACCCGACCCCGGAGCAGGCGGCATTGCTGAACCGCACGTTCGGGTGTGTACGTGTCGTCTGGAATCGCACGCTTGCCGTCCGTCACGCCCGCTGGCACACCGAACGGAAGTCCACGTCCTACGCGGAGACGGATCGGGCGTTGACGGAGATGAAGCGGCAGCCTGATCTGGCGTTTCTGGGGGAGGTGTCGTCGGTGCCGTTGCAGCAGACCCTGCGGCACCAGCACGCCGCGATGACGGCGGTGTGTCCGGGTTGCGGCACCCGGCATGACCGGGACGTCAACGCCGCCACGAACATCGCCGTCGCGGCCGGGCTGGTCGAGACGAAAAACGCCTGCGGAGCGGACGTCAGACACGAAGGGCAACCTTCCGTGCGGTCTGCGGTGAACCAGGAACCCCAACCCGCGAGGGTGGGAATCTCCCGCTTTTAAACGGGGGAGGATGTCAAGACAGCCAGCGGTCCAGGTGCTCCGCGACGAAGTCGTCGTGGCGAAGCTGCGGGTACGCCCGCCACACCCGGTCGATCTCCGCGAGCTGACCCGGGCTGAGCGATTCGCGCTCGTCCAGACACCACAGCCCGGCGAGCAGCCCCTGCCGGCGCAGCACCTCGTGGATGCCGGAGATGCAGCCGTGGAACCCGCCGGCGACGTCGAAGATCGCGCCATTGGCGTCGGTGAGGGCGAGTTCGGTGGCGAACGCCTCGCGCAGCGCCCCCGGGTCGCCGGCCTTCGCCAGCCGGGCGGTCCGGTGCAGGTGCACCGCACGCCGCGTCCACACGGACCACTGACCGAGCAGCCCACCGACGAATTCGAGTTCCCGGGAGCCGTCGACGGGGTAGCGCGACAGCAGGTCACCGACGATGTGGTCGTCGTTGCCGGTGTAGAGGGCGATCTCGGTGCTGCGCGCCGACGCGGCCACGCCGAGGATGACGTCGAGCGACGCGTACCGGTCGAACGGGGCGACCTTGATGCCGATGACCGACGGCAGGTTCGCCAGGCTGGTCCAGAACGACCGGGGCAGGATCCGGCCGCCGACGGCCGGTTGCAGGTAGAACCCGATCACCGGCAGCACCTCGCCCACCGCCGCCGCCCGCTGGATCAGCTCGTCCTCGGTGAGGTCGCCGGCGCCGTACGGGGCGAGCAGGATCGCGTGGTAGCCGAGTTCGGCGGCCAGTTCCGCCTCGGCGACGGCTTGTCGGGTCGGCCCGCAGGCGCCGGCGACGAGGATGGTGTCGGGGGTCGGGTACTCGGCGGCGGTGGTGGCGGCCAGTTCGAGGACGGGGCGGAGCAGGCCGTGGCGGGGCTCGTGGATGGCGAACTGGGTGGTGTGCACGGCGACGGCGACCCCGCCGGCGCCGGCCTCCAGGTAGTAGCGGGTGAGGGCGCGTTGGCGGCGCTCGTCGAGTTTGCGGCGGGCGTCCAGCGCCAGGGGATGCGCGGGAATCACCGTGCCGGTGCGGAAGAGGGCCAGCGGGTCGGTCGTCCTGGCCTGAACCGTCGTGGTCATCGGCACCTTCCATTCCGCGTCTGGGGTCGGGTGGGTCTGCCCGGCACGCTGCTCCTGCTTTCGTCCGTGGTCAGGGAATCGTGAGGCGGCCGGAGCGGCTCGTGGGATCCCAGGCCCCGAAGGCGCCGAGGAGGGTGCGGGCCATGGCCCGGTGACCGTGCTGGCCGGGGTGGCATCCCATGGCGTACCAGTGCTCGGGCGCCGGCCGGTCGGTGTCGGTCCACTCGGCGTAGTGGTCGACCAGGGGCGCCGCGGTGTCGGTGGCGACGGCGCGGATCGCGTCGACGTAGCGGGGGAGGTGTTCGACGACGTGCTCGGGAGCCGTCGACAGCGTGTCGTTCGGTGTCTGGACGACGACCAGGCTGTCCGCCCCGGTGCGGAGCCGCTCGATGATCGACCGGTAGGTGGACGAGAACTTGGCCAGGCCGGCCTCGCCGTGCTTCGTGTCGTTGAGTCCGATGCCCACCACCACGACGTCCGGCCGGAAGCGCAGGGCGAGCCGGTCGAGATGCTCGTCGAGGTCGTCCACCGTGTAGCCGCTCACGGCGGTGTTGATGGACGCGTCCGCCGTCCGACCCAGCTCGCGCAGGCGTTCGGTGAACAGCTCGGGGTACGACCGGGCGCCGTAGGTGTGCCAGGTCCCGGCGGTCACGCTGTCGCCGATGAACGTCCAGGTCAGTGGCGCCTGTCCGGCGATGACGGCGGTCAGTGCGGGGTGCGGGTCCACGTGTCGCTCCTTCTGTCAGTGGAGGCGGACCGGTTTTCCGGCCCGGCCCGACTGGTAGACGGCCTCGATGAAGGCCACGGCCGCCCGCGCCTGCGCGGCGGTCACCAGAGGCGGACGACCGGTGCGGGCCGCGGTGACGAAGTCGGTGAGCTGGGCCAGCTGCTGGTCGGTCGGCGCGCCGTCCGGCCTGGGTGGTTGCCCGCCGTGCTTCGAGGTGTAGTGGGTGATCTGTTCCGACTCCACCACCACCGAGCCGCCGTCACCGAAGACGGTGTACCGGATCGGGACGCTGTCGTAGGCGGCGGTGGTCGCCAGGAAGGTCAGCAGGGCGCCGCTGCGCAGCCGGGCGGTGATGGTGACGGTGTCCTCGACCTCGATGCGTTCGTGGGCGAGCAGGTCGGTGTACGCGAACACCTCGTCGACCTCGCCCAGCAGCCACAGCGCCAGGTCCACCAGGTGCACACCCTGGTTCATCAGGGCGCCGCCGCCGTCGAGGGCCCAGGTGCCACGCCAGTCGCCGGCGTCGTAGTACTCCTGGCTGCGCCAGAGCGCGACCTCGACGGTGGCGGACGTGATCCGCCCGAGGTGACCGTCGCGGATGGCGCGGAACACGAACTGGTTCGCCTCGGCGAACCGACGTTGGCTCACGACGCTCAGGGTCCGGCCCGACCGCTTCTCCGCGTCGAGGATCTGATCCGCGGCCTCGACCGTCACGTCGATCGGCTTCTCGAGCAGCACGTGCTTGCCGGCTTCCAACGCGGCGACCGTGACGGGCGCGTGCAGGCCGCTCGGGATCGCCACGATCACGGCGTCGACGTCCGGGCGGGCGAGCAGCTCCGGCACGGACCGGGTGGCGTCGACGCCGAACTCGGCCGCGACGGCGTCGGCGTGTTCGGTGCTCTCGTCGGCGACCGCGACCAGCGTCGCGTCGGCGGCGCCGCTGACCAGGCGCCGGACGTGGGCCTTGCCGATGACGCCGACCCCGATGACGCCGACGCGGAGCGGACCGTGGGGAGGGGGCATGTTCCGTCCTTTCCTAGGAGCGGCTGGTCAGCGCGTCGGTGATCGCCGCCATGACCACGATCGGGGAGAGCAGGGTGCGCGGATCGACCGGTGACCGCCCTTGGTCGCAGGCGTCGATGAACCGGGCGAGGGCGGGGGCGTTGTAGTCGGGGCCGATCGTCGGGGACTCGGTCAGTACGCCGCGCGTCCCGGTGGCCATCACCTGGAACGGGACGCGGTCGTCGGCGGGCGTGACGAAGGTGAAGGTCACCACGACGTCGGCTATCCGGGTGAGTGCCACCGTGGTGTCGCCTTCACGGACCAGGTCGACCGATACCGACTCCGGCTCGACGTGCGGATCGCCGAGCAGTTGGAGGGCCAGTTCGACCTGATGGATGCCGTAGAAGAACAGGCCCGCCCACTCGCTGTCGGGGTCGGCCGGGCCGATGACGGCGAGCTGGCGCAGCCGACCGATCCGTTCTGCCGGGTCGGTGAGCCGGGCGACCTCGGGGACGAACCGCAGCGCCGAGCAGGACACCAGCGGCGCGTGGCCGCGCGCGGCGGCCGCGAGGATCGCCTGCGCGTCGTCGACCGATGCGGCCAGGGGCTTGTCGACCAGCACCGGCAGCCCGGCGTCCAGCAGTGGCTCCGCCTGCTTGCGGTGGTGGCGTCCGTCGCGGCTGCTGATGATCGCCGCGTCGACCCGTCCGACGAGGTCGCTCGGCTCGCCGACGACGAGGTCGATGCCGCCGGTCTCGCACAACGCCGTATTGCGGTCGGACGGGCCGCCGGTCAGGGCGACCACCCGGTTGCCGGGGTGCCGCTGCTCGGTGTTGAGGAAGCGGATGAAGTGGTCGACGTGCGAGTTCTCGGTGCCGATGATGCCGATCCGTCTCACACGATCGCCCTCTTCGAAATCGACGGCCAACTGTCCCCAGCCTTACCTGCAATCGGTTGCACGTCAAGAGCCTCCTGGGTTGTCGAGGTGTCCTGCCTGGATGGACGTGCTGCACGTTAGCCGCATCCGGCGGGGGTGCCGCCCACGGGGACCGGGAGACTGCCACGAGCAATCGATTGCAGTCGGGGCGGGCGCGGCCTTACTCTGGCCCGGTGATCCCGGACGGTGCCGCAGACGAGCATCACGAGCCGGAGCGGGGCCGGAGCTGGTGGCGCCGGTGGCTGGGTGCGGTCCGGGATCCGGACGGGTCGTGGGAGATCGGACCGGTGCGGAAGACCGCGGACGGGACGCTGCGCCAACCGGTCGACCTGACCTCGTACGGGACGACGATGCGGGCGGAACTGCTCCGGCCGGCGGGCGAGGATGTCCGCCCGGCCGTGGTCGTGCCGTTCTACGAGGTGGCCACCCTGGTCGGTGAGCCGTGCGCCCGCACCGCCGGCCACAGCGCCGCGCGACGGCGATCGCAGGCGTACGCCCGGCACCTCGTCGCGCGGGGCTTCGCGGTCCTCGCCGTACCGTGGTGGTTCGAGTACGTGCTCGGACCGGTGCGGGCAGCGGCCTCGCTGGGCGAGCGGTACAAGCCGAGCGTCGCGTCGCACGTGGACTCCCTGACGACCACCGGTCTGGGCCGCAGCCTGGCCGACCTGTTCCTCGCGGTGGACGCCCTCGCCGGCGTGCCGTGGGTGGATCCCCGGCGGATCGGCGCCTTCGGCCACTCGCTCGGCGGGAAGCTGGCGCTGCACCTGACCGCGCTGGACACGCGGATCGCCGCGGGAGTCGCGCACGAGCCGGGCCTGGGCCTGGCGTACTCGAACTGGGCCGACCCCTGGTACCTCGACGGCGCGGTGCCGCCCGACCGCGACCACGACGACCTGCTCGCCCTGGTCGCGCCGCGGCCGTTCCTGCTCGCCGGCGGCGGCGCCTCGGACGGCTGGCACAACCACCACCTGGTCGAGCGGGCCGCCCGGCGGTGGACCGAACCGTCCGGTCTGGAAACCCTCTACCACAACAGCGGACACGCCCACCCCGACCACGTCCTGGACGCCTGCTACGCGTGGCTGCACGGGCGCCTGGCCGCTGCCGACACGCCCGAGGAGACCTCCCCGCCATGACCAAGCCGACCGTCTGCGTCGTCGTCGCCCCGGACGAGTACGACCTGCTGTTCGCGCCGGAATCCCAGCAGCGCCTCCGCGACCACGCGGTCGTCGAGTTCGGCGACGGCGACCGGCGGACGCTGCTGCCGCCCGACGCCGCCGACAGGTTCGACGTCGTCATCACCTCGTGGAGCACCACGCCGTTCGACCCGGCCCGACTGCGCGGCGAGCGGCTCCGCCTCGCCCTCTACTCGGCCGGTTCGATCCGCCGGCTGTTTCCGGTCGAGGTCCTCCGGTCCGGGCTGCGGGTCTGCCAGGCCGGCGCGGCGGCCATGGCGCCCGCCGTCGCCGAGATGGCGCTCACCCTGACCCTGGCCCTGTTGCGGAACGTGCACCGGCACGACCGCGCCCTGTGGACGGGGCGGGACTGGGCGGCGGCACGGCAGCCGGTGCTGGGCCGGGCGCTGGCGGCGCGCAACGTCGGGATCGTCGGTTTCGGCCGCACCGGCCGGGAGTACGCGCGGATGGTGCGGGCGTTGGGGGCGTCGGCGCTGCGCGCGTACGACCCGTACGCCGACCCGACGGTGGCCGCGGGGCACGGGGTGGAGCTGGTCGGGCTGGCGGAGCTGTTCCGGTGCAGCGACGTCGTCGCCGTGCACGCGCCGTCCACCCCGGAGACCCGGCACCTCGTCGGTCGGGCCGAACTCGCCGCGCTGCCGGACGGCGCGATCGTGGTCAACACGGCCCGCTCCTGGGTCGTCGACGAGGAGGCCCTGCTCGCGGAGCTGGTGCCGGGGCGGCTGTCGGCCGGGTTGGACGTGTTCGACACCGAGCCGCTGCCGGCGGCGAGCGCGTTCCTGGGGCTGCCGAACGTCATCGTCACGCCCCACGTCGCGGGCGGCACGGTCGAGGCGCGACGGACGCAGGGTCGGATCGTGGTCGACGAGCTGTGCCGGTTCGTCGCCGGCGAGCCGCTCGAACACGAGGTGAGCGTGGAGTCCTACGACCTGCTGGCGTGACCGGGGCGGTGGCGGCGTCGACGGCCGGAGGTGGACCCGGCGGGACGGGGACACCTCGCCGGCCATCGACCGGCCCCGCTCCCCGCGACCCCCGCTCGCCGGAAAACAGTCCGACCCGTCGATGCCCTTGACCGGTGGCGATGCCGACGCTAGGTTCTCTGCAACCGATTGCACAGTGAGGAAGCACACTGTCAGGCTGTTTCAGGAAGAGGGGGCGGCATGAGCGGTATTTCCAGACTCCGATTGGGCGCCATGGCGCTGACGATGACGCTTGCCGTCGCCGGCTGCAACGGCGGGGGCGACAGCGCGATGCCGACGGACCCAGGTGCCGTCGAAGGTTCGGTCACCTTCTGGACCTATCCCATCGGGGACAGCGGCAAGGACAGCTACTGGGATCCGGTGGTCGAGCAGTTCAAGCAGAAGTACCCGAAGGTCGACATCGACGTCGTGGTGCAGCCGTTCACCAACCGCGAGGAAACCCTCGTCACGGCGATCGCCGGCAAGCAGGGCCCCGACGTCGTCTACTTCAACCCCGACTTCATCCCCAAGTTCGCCGTCGAGGGCGTGCTGGAGCCCGTCGAGGACGTCATCGCCGACGACCGGGACGACTTCACGCCGGCGGCGCTCGACGCGATGTCGTGGGAGGGGAAGCTCTATGGTGTGCCGCTGCTGATGCAGGCGCTGATCGGCGTGTGCAACAAGAAGGTGCTCGCCGCGTCCGGGGTGGAGAAGTGCCCCGAGACGTGGGCGGACATCGAGCAGATGGCGCCGAAGGTGAAGGCGGCCGGATACGTCCCGACCGACTACGTGGCCGCCCAGACCCTCACCCTCAACCACAGCTTCTACCCCTACCTGTGGCAGGCCGGCGGTGAGGTCCTGACCGCCGACGGCAAGAAGGCGGCGTTCAACAGCCCCGAGGGGCTGCGGGCGCTGGAGTTCGTCAAGAAGCTGGTCGACAACGGGTGGACCTCGCAGCAGAGCCTGACCACGGCCGAGACGCTGGAGCAGAGCGCGCTGGGGCAGGGCAGGCAGGCCTACTCGCCGAACAACACGACCGTCGGCCTGTCGAAGCTGTTCAAGCCGGAGGAACTGGTGGTCAGCCAGCCGCTCACCGACAAGGTGCAGGTGGCCGCCGGCTCGGTGGGTGGCCTGTCGGTGCTGGCCGGCAGCGACGCCAAGGCCGCGTCGAAGGCGTGGATCGACTTCCTGACCAGCCCGGAACACATGCGGTCCTTCGACCAGAAGAACGGCTACTACGCGCCGCGGAAGTCCGTCACGGGGCTGTACGCGGACAACCCGGGGATGGCCGAGGGCGAGAAGCACCTGGACGTCATCCGGTCGGGTGTCATCCACCCGAAGGCGCGGGAGATCATGAACCTGATCAAGCCGCACCTGCAGGCCGTGCTGCTCGGCAAGACCGCACCCAAGGATGCGCTCGCCGCGGCGGAGAAGGACGTCAACGCGCTCCTCGAGCGCCGCTGATTCAGATTCGACGGTCGCAGGCGTGGCCGTGTCCGGCACGCCTGCGACCACCACCGAAGGAGGTGTGGTGAGCGAGCAGGCCGTAGGGACAGTTCAGCCAGTGCCGCAGTCGGGGGCACGACGCGCGAGAAGGCCCTGGTGGCGCTCGCGGGCCGCCTTCGCCGGCTACGTGTTCATTCTGCCGTACGTCCTCCTCTTCCTGGTGTTCCGGATCATCCCCTCGGTCATGGGCATGTTCCTCAGCCTGGGCGACTACGGGATCGCCGGCACCTTCACCTTCGTGGGGACGGAGAACTTCACCCGGCTGTTCGGCGATTCGCTGTTCTGGAACTCGCTGAAGGTCACCGCCTACTACACCCTGCTCACCATCCCGCTCAGCATGGGTGTGTCCCTGGCGATGGCGACGCTCTGCGACCGGACCCTGCGCGGCATGAGCATCTACCGCTCCATCTTCTTCCTCCCGGTCGTCACCAGCACGGTCATGTCCGGAATCATCTGGGTGTGGATCTTCGAGGTCGACGGTCCGCTCAACTGGCTGCTCAACCTCGTCGGCATCCCGGATGTGGGCTGGTTGCAGAGCGAGGCCATGGTCATCCCCGCGCTGGCGATCGTGAGCGCGTGGAAGGGCTTCGGCTACAACATGCTCATCCTGCTCGCCGGAATGCTCGCCATCCCCAACGAGTACTACGAGGCCGCCCACGTCGACGGGGCCGGGTGGCGGCGACGTTACTGGCACGTCACGCTGCCGCTGCTGAAGCCCGCCCTCTTCTTCGTCCTGGTCCTGGAGATCATCGGATCCTTCCAGGTGTTCGACACCATCTACGTGATGACCGGTGGCGGTCCGGTACGCGCGAGCTACTCGCTGACGTACATGATCTACGACCAGGGCTTCGGCTACTTCGACTTCGGCTACGCCAGCGCCGCCGGCGTCGTCCTGCTGGTCATCACCCTCATCACCTCGCTGATCCAGCACCGCCTGATGAACAAGGGGGCCTCGGCATGAGCACCACGGTCGCGCAGGCCCCCGCCCCACCAGTGACCAGCACACCACCCAGCCCGGTGCGGCGCCCCCACCGGCGGCGCCGGGCCCTGTGGATGCACGTTCCGCTGGCGCTCTGCGCGGTGGTCACGTTCTTCCCCTTCTGGGCGATGCTCGTGCTGTCCCTGCAACCCAACGAGGGCGTGGAGCTGCCGGGTTCGCTGCTGCCGGACAGGATCTCGTTCGACGCGTACGCCGACGCCCTCGGCAGCAACCAGGTGTACGAGTGGGCCCTCAACTCGGCGGTCTACTCGTTGGCGTCGGTGGTGCTCGTCCTGCTCTTCGCCTCGATGGCGGGCTACGCGTTCGCCAAGAAGCGGTTCCTGGGCAGGGAGTTCGTCTTCTGGCTGTTCGTCGCGATGCTCATGGTGCCGGGGCACCTGACGCTCATCCCGCTGTTCATCATGGTGTCGGAGATGGGGGGCCTCGACACGATGTGGGGGATGATCGTCCCCACCATCGCCAACGCCCAGGCCATGTTCCTGATGCGGCAGTTCATCCAGGAGATCCCGGACGAGTTGATCGAGGCGGCCCGCATCGACGGCGCGAGCGAGTTCCGGGTCTACTGGTCGATCATCCTGCCGCAGACCAAACCGATCATGGCCACCCTCGGCACCTTCGTCTTCCTGTGGCACTGGAACGACTTCCTCTGGCCCCTGGTGTCCCAGCGCAGTCCCGGCAACTACGTGCTGACGGTGGGTCTGAACACCCTCCAGGAGCAGGACACCGAACTGGCCACCACGATGGCCGCCTCCGTCATCACCTTCCTCCCCACCGTCCTGGTCTTCGTCCTCCTGCAGCGGTTCTTCGTCCGCGGCGTGATGATGAGCGGCCTCAAGTAAAGGGCGTCACGCGCTCGGCGGCACGCCCTTCCACCTGTCTCTGCCATCGATTGCAGCGTCTCCCGCGCAATCCGGACGCACAGAAGAGGTGCCCATGCGATCCCTCCTGCGCAACGGACTCCGGCGAGGGTCCGTCGTCCTCGCCGCCTGCCTCCCGCTCCTCCTGCTGACGACCACCGCCACCCCGGCGGCGCCCCGCCCCTCCGCCGTCGTCGCGACCGCCGGCCAGGTCACGGACCTGGGACCGGCGCTCTACACCGTGAACGTCCGCAACGCCGAGTTCGGCACGCTGCCCGACGGCACGCCGGTGGCCTACGCGATCTCCAACGGCACACCGGCCAGCTTCACCGTCGTCGACGCCCGCGACGGCAGGCGGATCACGGCGATCCCGCTGGACGGCTACACCGTCGGCGGGTGGGTGGAGCTGGCGTCCGACGGCACCGTCTACTTCTCCGTACGCGCCCCCACGCCGGCGGCCGTGTTCCGCTTCCACCCGGACACCATGGAACTGGAGCACCTCGGCGGGATCGCCGGGGAGACCGCCCTCTACTCGGCCACCTTCGACGCGAACGGCGTGCTCTACTTCGGCACCTACCCGCACGCGAAGCTCGTGTCGTACGACCCGGCGACCGGCCGGTTCCGCGACTACGGCAGCCTCACCACCGACGCCGCCTACGTCTTCTCGGTCGGGATCGTGGCAGGCAGGGTCTGGGCCGGCACCGGCCCGGTGCCCCACCTCTACCAGGTCGACCCGCAGTCCGGCCACGCCACCGAGATGTCGGTGCCCGCGCCCCTGCTCGACAACACCGACTGGTTCATCGGCATCGAGCCCCGCGACGACCTGGTCTTCGTGCGGCTGTCCCCCCGGGGCACCTACGACCTGGCGGTGTACGACCTGAAGCGCGCGCGGTGGCTCGACGAGGTCATCGGCAACACCTTCGGCGCGGAACCGACCGCCCAGGGGCGCGACGGCACCTTCTACCTGATGGCCGGCGGCAACCTCATCGGCTACCAGGTGCCCGCCCGGCGCCGCGTCCCGACCGGCTTCGAGGACAGCGCCCTGCCGGCCCAACTGGCCGACGCGGTGGGCACGTACGGGATGAGCGTCGTGGACCTGCGTGAACCGCTCTTCCCCGGCGAGACCGTGGTGGGCATCGACACCGACGGGCGCCTCTGGCACTACAACCTCGCCACCGGACGGTCCCGCCTCGTCCCCGCCGACGTGCTGGGCTCACCGGCCGGGGCGCACAGCATGGGCGTGGGCCCGGACGGAACCGTGTACATGGGCGCCTACCTCAGCAGCGGCGTGATGAGCCGGATCGACCAGGAGTCGCAGCAGGTCGAGCAGATTCGCGGGCCCAAGCAGGCCGACGCCATCGTCAGCCACCACGGGACGATCGCGGTGAGCTCCTACCCGGGCGCGGTCGTGCACACCGGGGATCCGGCGCAGCCCTGGGCCTGGGGCACCAACCCGCGCAAGGTGCTGGAACTCGGCCGGGGCGAGCCGCACTTCCAGGACCGGATCTTCGCCATGACCTCGGCGGGGGAGCGGCTCGCGGTCGGCAGCGTCCCGGACTACGGGCAGCTCGGCGGCGCACTGACCCTGGTAGACCCCGCCACAGGGGCCGCCGAGGTCCACCGCGACGTCGTCGAGGACCAGAGCGTCGTCTCGCTCGCGTACCGGGACGGGTTCGTCTACGGCGGCACGTCGATCCACGGGGGGCTGTCCAGCGAGCCGACGCAGGACCAGGCCCGGCTGTTCGCCTGGGACGTGGCCGCCGGCCGGCTCGCGTGGAGCGCCGTGGTGGTGCCGGGCGCGACGGTCATCCACGAGCTCGAGTTCGGCCCCGACGGAACGCTGTGGGGGATGGCCGACGACGGCACCATCTTCGCGTACGACCCGGGTCGACGGACGGTGCTCCGGTCGGTCGCCTCCGGCCTGCGCAACACCAACGGCTGGGGCAGGGTCTCGTCGCTGTACCACCGCCCGGCCGACGGCCGCTTCTACGGCAACGCCGGTGGCCGGCTCTTCCGGTTCGACCCGGCGACCCTGGCGGTCGAGGTGCTCGTCGAGACCGGCGTACGGGAGTCGGCGATGGACGGGCAGGGCCGGATCTACTTCGCCGACGCCACCCACGTCTACCGCTTCGATCCCGCGACGACAGACCAGTAGCGCCCACCCCGGCCCGCTCGCCCCGGCGCGCGGGCCGGCCCCCCGTTCGCCCATCCTCCCGTCCCGCGTCGACCGAAAGGTGACACCATGCCAGGTTCATCCAGACCCGGCCCACGCATCCGCCGCAGGGCGTTACCCGCCCTGCTCCTGTGCGCGGCGGTATTCGCCGCGCTCACCGCGCCCGCACACGCCTCACCCGTACCCGAGACGAGCGGCGCCGCCGCCGCGCACGACCCGATGGCCGAGTTCGCGGACCTCGGCTCGATGTACACCGCCAACGTGCGGCTCGCGGCGATGGACGTACGCCCCGACGGCACCCCCGTCGTCTACGGCTTCAGCGACGGCACCCCGGTGAGCTTCAACGCCGTCGACGCCCGCACCGGCGAGCTGCTGCACACCACGACGTTCCCCGGCTACACCGTCGCCAGCGCCGTGGTGGTGGACGACTCCGGGCTGGTCTACCTCAGCGTCCGGGCGCCCAACGACGGCACCCTGTGGCGGTACGACCCCGCAACCGACCAGGTGACCCAGGTCGCCACGGGGGTGGTCGGTGAGGGGATGCTGCGGACGCTGCTGATCAGGAACGGCATCCTCTACGGCACCACCTACCCGGACGCCAAGGTCTACTCCTACGATCCCGCCAACGGGGCGTTCCGTGACTACGGCGGTATGACGAGCGACGGGGACTACGCCTGGGGCTTCGACGAGGTCGACGGCAAGCTCTGGGTCGGCACGGGCGCGGTCCCGCACCTGTTCAGCCTCGACCCGACGACCGGCGCGAAGACCGAGATCCCGCTGCCGGAGCCGGTGGCGACGGGCGCCAGCTTCATCAACCGCGTCACCCGGCACGGCGACCTGGTGTTCGTGCAGTACTCGCCGACCCTGGACGGCCGCAACCACCTCGTCTACGACCTGTCCGCCGGGCGTTGGTGCTGCGCCGACACGGTCGGGCAGCCGATCGCCTTCGGCCACATGACCCGCGGCGCCGTGGACGGCCGATTCTTCTACGCCTCCGGCAACAAGATCCAGGGCTACGACATCGCCGCCCGGCAGACGACGTCCATCGGTTGGGAGGACAGCCCACTCGCCGCGGCGCTCGGCACCACCCGCGCCTTCGAGCCGATGCAACTGGGCACCCCGGAGTTCCCGGGCACGACCCTGGTGGGCATGCGCGGAGACGGCACGATCTGGCGGTACAACCTGCAGAACCGTACCGGCGACATCCTGCCGAACGTCATCCAGAGCACCCCGGCGACGGTCCACTCGGTCGGCGTCGGCCCCGACGGGAACGCGTACTTCGGCGCCTACCTGAGCGCCGGCGTCATGGCCCGGGTCAACCGGGGGACCGGACAGCTCGAGCAGTTGTCGGGGCCGAAGCAGGGGGACAGCATCATCGCCCACGGCGACCGGATCGTGGTGGGCAGCTACCCCGGCGCGGAGTACTACGCGGGCGAGGTCGGCGGTGACGTCGCCTGGGACTGGGGCAGGAACCCCCGGCACCTGTTCTCGCTCGGCCGCGCCGAGCTGGGGCAGGACCGGCCGGTGACGCTCGCGTCGGCGGGGGACGTGGTGGTCGGTGGCACCGTCCCCGACTACGGGGAACTCGGCGGCGGGCTCGTGGTCTTCGACCCGGTCAGCGGGGCGTACCAGTTCCATCGCGACGTCGTGCCGGACCAGAGCGTGACCGCGCTGACCACCGTCGACGGGCTCGTCGTCGGTGGCACCTCGATCCACGGCGGCCTGTCGAGCACCCCGACGCAGGATCGGGCCGAACTGTTCGTCTGGGACGTCGAGGCCGGCGAGAAGGTCTGGAGCGCCCCCGTGGTGGGCGGCGGCGAGGTGGTCCAGGCGCTCGCCGCCGGCCCGGGCGGCATGGTGTGGGGCCTGGTCGGGGACGGCACCGTCTTCGAGTTCGACCCGCGCACCCGCGCCGTCACCCGGTCCTTCGACGCCGGGTTCGCCGACGGCAACCTGTGGGGCTTCCGCACCGAGCTGTTCTACCGGGCCGCCGACGCCCGCTTCTACGGCAATGCCGGGGGGAAGCTGTTCTGGTTCGACCCGCGGACCCTCGACCGCGGGCTGGTCCTGGAGCGGGACGTCCGCATCGCCGGCATGGACCGCGACGGAACGATCTACGTCGCGAACAACACCAACGTGTTCCGCTGGGAACCGGCCGACGATCCCCGCGCCTGCGACGCGACGGTCACCGGTACGCACGACGGCCCGCTCCGGGTCGACGCGGGCAAGACCTGTGTCACCGGCGCGGTGGTCAACGGCCCGATCCAGGTCGGCGCCGGGGCGAGTGTCCGGATCGAGGACTCCCACGTGCACGGTGGCGTGACCACGGACCAGGCCCGGGTGGTGAGCATCGTCCGGTCCCGCGTCGACGGGGCGGTGTCCATCACAGGTACCAGCGGAAGCGTGCTGCTGTCCGGCAACACCGTCGACGGCGCGCTCGCCTGCGCGGAGAACGGCTGGGCGCCGACCGACGACGGCGTCCGTAACACGGTGACCGGGCAGGTGTCAGGGCAGTGCGTCGGACTGAAGGGAGAGTGGTCGTGAGCGACAACCGACGGAGCCGGGCCTGGGCCCGGTGTGTGCTGGGCGCGGTGGTGCTGGCGCCCGTGGCGCTCCTGGCGCCACCCGCGAGCGCCGGTACGACCGGCGTGACCGCGGGTACCAGCGGGAACCTGCTGGCGAACGCGAGCTTCGAGGAGGTGGGGCCGGACGGCCTGCCCGCGAGCTGGTCCCCGCTGTTCGCCGGCTCGGAGAAGTACTACTCCCTTGACGACACCGACGCCAGCGACGGTGCCCGGAGCCTGCGGGTACGCGACGCGAGCACGACTGCCGGCGCCGGCCTGCGACCCGCGCGCGTACCGGTGACCGGGGGCACGAACTACACGTTCTCGATGGACCTCAAGCTCGCCAGCGGCGTCCTGCAACCGACGGTCTACTTCTACGACTCCGCCGGCGCCCGGATCGCCCAGCCCTACCAGGTGCTGCGCCCCGCACTCGGGGCCTGGGACCGCCAGGCGGCGACGTTCCCGGCGCCGGCCAACGCGGTCAGCGCGGAGCCGGTCATCTACTCCAGTTCGGTCGGCACCGCCGACGGCCTCGTCGATTCGGTCGCGTTCGCCGCCACCGGCCCCGCTCCACAGCCGCCGGCCGGTGTCGAGCAGGATCTGGGCAGGCCGATCGCCGGCATCACCAACGCCGGCGCGGGTTACACCACCGACTCGGCCGGACGGGACATCGGGGTGGTCATCGGCGGCGGCAGCCCCTCGACGTTCAGCGCGGTGGACATCGTGACCGGTGCGCGGTTGATGAGCCGGACGATGCCGAACGTGATCATGTCCTGGTCGTTCGTCACGACCGCCGACCGCGACATCTACATCGGCACCCAGACCAAGGGGGAGGTGTGGCGGTTCGACCCGGACGACCTCACCCTCGAACTCGTCGCCACCGCGCCGTTCGGTCAGACGCACCTGTGGTCGGCGACCCTCGACGACCGCGGCCGGCCGGTGTGGGGCACCTATCCGGACGGCAAGGTGATCGCCTACGACCCGGCCACGGGGCAGTGGCAGGACTACGGGGTGCAGGTCGCGGGCAACATCTACGTGCGCAGCATCGACTCCGACGGCCGGTACGTCTACGCCGGCGGCGGCGCGCTGCGGGCCAGCCTCACCCGCCTCGACACGCACACCGGTGAGATCCAGGAGATCCCGCTGCCACCCGGGCACGAGGCCGACACCTTCCTCTACGACGTGACCGTCTCCGGCGGGCTCCTGTTCGCCCGGCCGACGCCCTCGACCGACCTGCTCGTCTACTCGCTGGCCGAGCAGGCGTGGGTGGACGTCGTACCCCAGGTCGTGGGTCTGGCGGTGTCTCCCGAGGTGAGCACCGAGGACAGCGGCGTGCGCCGGCGCGAGGCGCTGATCGTGCCGATCGACGGTGCGGTGATCGCCTACGACCTCGACACCCGGCAGCAGCGCCGGATCTCCATGAACCTCCAGGGCTCCGCGGCCCGCGGCTGGGCCCTGATGGACCTGGGCACCGACGGGTTCCCCGGCACGTCCGTGGTGACCGCGACCAGCAAGTCGATCTTCCACGCCTGGAACCCCGCCACCGGGCGGACGGCCGTGGTGCGCGCCGACGCGGAGCTGACGCCGTTCCTGATCCGGTCGATGGCGACCGGACCGCGCGGCGACGTCTACGTCGGCGGGTACGGATCCCCGCCGGGGATCGCCCGGGTGGACGTGGACAGCGGCGCGACCGAGCCGCTCAACGGCGTCGGACAGACCGAGGGGCTCGTCGCCCACGGCGACCATCTCGTCTTCGGCACCTATCCGGGAGCGCGGATCTACGCCTACGACACCACCCGGCCGTGGGATCCGGCGACCAACCCGGTGACGGACCGCGACCGGGTCATCTCGCTGGGCAATCACCAGGACCGGCCCGTCGGCTGGGCCAGCGCCGGTGACGTCGTGGCCATCGCCTCGATGCCGGACTACGGGCAACTCGGGGGAGCGCTGTCCCTGTTCAACCCGTCGACCGGCGACCTGCGCGTGTTCCGCGACGTCGTCAAGGACCAGAGCCCGCTCGCCCTGGCCTACCGGGACGGCCTCGTCTACGGCGGCACCGGCATCTGGGGCGGCATCGGCATCGAACCGACCACCAGCGAGGGCAAGCTGTTCGTGTTCGACCCGGCGACCGGGAAGGTGGTGTTCGAGACCGTGCCCGTCCCCGGGGAGGAGAACGTCTCGGCCCTCACCTTCGACGACGACGGCAACCTGTGGGGCTTCACCGCGAACGCGCTGTTCAAGTTCGACCCGGAGACCCGCAGGGTGGTGTTCCGCAAGACCTACTTCGGGGTGGACGACAGCAAGATCTACGCCACCGGCCGGGAGCTGTTCTGGCACCACGGGAAGCTCGTCGGCACCTCGACCGGCCGGCTCTTCGAGATCGACCCCGCGACCCTGCAGATGACGGTCCTGCAGACCGGGATGGCGAACCTGGCCATCGACCGCAACGGCTCCTACTACTACAACCGTGGCAGCACCCTGCACCGCTGGGTGCCGGAGCCCGTGGCGCCCGCCTGCGACCGGACGGTCACCGGAACCCACCACGGCGAGCTCACGGTCACGGCCGGGACGACCTGTGTCCGGAATGCCGACGTCCGCGGCGACATCGTCGTCCGCCCCGGCGCGGCCGTGCTCGTCGAGGACTCACACCTGCAGGGCGAGGTGGAGGCCGACCACGCCCGCGCCGTCTGGCTCCGCCGGTCCCAGGTCCGCGGCGCGGTGAGCGTGGCCGGCACCGGCGGCTGGGTGGTGCTGTCGGGCAACCGGATCGCGGGATCGCTGACCTGCACCGGGAACGACAGCGAACCGACCGACCGGGGCGAGCCCAACAGCGTCACCGGTGACAGCCTGGGGCAGTGCGCCGGCATGTGACGGCGGCGGCACCGCCGACGGGGCGGCAACCGGTCAGGTTGCCGCCCCGCCCGGCGGCGTCAGGTCGAAGTCGACGGTGAAGGTGTACGACCAGGGCAGCCGCGCGTTCGTCACGGTCCAGCCCGAGAGCGTCCGGGTGCTGGTCGCCCATTCGTGCAGATCCCGCGTGATCCGGGCGTGCACGTCGGGCAGCTCGTCGAGCGGTGGGTCGGTCAGTCCCCGCTGCGCCGCCTCGTGCTGCAGGCGTCGCCGTACGACCGGCAGGTAGTGCCCGTCCTCGATGATCTTGCGGGCGAGGAACCGGTCGCGGGCGTCCTGTGCGTGCGGGGTGGCCGACAGTGCCGGCGTGACACCGGCGGCGAGGGTGGTGCCGATCGTGTTGCCCGCGGTGTTCCAGCCACCGTAGGACACGAGGCGGCCCAGCAGACCCCGGTCGTCGAGTCCGGCGAGCAACTGCGGGTCGCTGCCGTTGGCGAAGCGGATGTCCGCCACGGCCACCCGGCGCCCCGCGGCGACGTGGGCCGCGACCGCGTCCGCCACGGCGGTCCAGCCGGTGTCGGCCGACGCGTCGGGTGGGTCGAGCACCCAGTCGCCGGGCTCCGGCGCGGGCGGGTGCACGACGACCACCAGGTCGGCCTCGTCGGCGTCCGCGACCTCCACGGCTCCGAGGGCACGAACCTGGTTGGCGAGGCCGAGCCGCACGGGACGGTCCTCGTACGGGGCGATCCGGTCCAGCCCGTCCGCGTCCGGGCAGTCGACGGCGATCTTCGGGGTGACCCCCCGGGCCTGCGCCGCCACGCGCGCCACGAGCACGCTGGGCACCTCGTCGGCGCCGGGGTAGGTGAGGACGTCGACGCCGAGCCGCTCGATCCAGCGCTGCACCTGTCGCCGCTCCGCCGCCGGCAGCCCCCGCGGCGCGGTGTCGTCGGACGAGATCACGAGGGTGTCCAGGATCCCGTCGGAGGCCATCTCCAACGCGGCGAGCAGCACGGCGTGGTTGCGCGCACGCCGTCGCACCAGGTCGGTCACGTAGGCGTCCGGCACCTGCCCACGGGCGGCGGCGACCGCCTCGGCCGTCGCCTCGCCCAGGTCGTGCGCGTCCCAGACGGTCGACAACGCGCCGAGCCGCGCCCCGTGCGTGGCCCAGTAGGCCGGTTCCTGTCGGGAGCGGGCGGCGTTGTCGTACGACGGCAGCCGGGTCACCACGCCGAAGGCCGTGACCGGCACGTCGATCTCGCGCAGCACGTCGAGGCGGGGCAGCACCTGCCCGATCCGGTCGTCGGTGTTGCGCGACGGGATCAGTCCGCCGTGGACGAGCAACTCCAGGGAGACGACGACGTGGTCGACCTCCGTGGCGACCTTCCGGAGCCACCGCGCCAGGGCCGCGGTGTCCGCCGGCTGACGGAACGACGGCATCGCGGCGGGGGGTGGGGTGACGACGTCCACCCCGGCGCACGCCCCGATGGCGACCGCGTAGCCACGGGTGTTGGGTCTTTCGTCCGGCGGTAGCAGGGCGACGCGGGTCATGGGTCTTCCTCCTCGGAATCGCGCTCGGCGAGGCGTCAGTAGATGCCGGCCGTTGGTTCGTCGAGGACGATCACGCCCTCGTCGACGGTGACCAGGGACGGCTGCCGACCGGCGAGGTCCCGGTTGCCGGTCGGCGCGTACTGGCGGCTGTTGTACTCCAGATGCGGGGCGGAGAGGTCGAACACGCTCGCCAGGCGGGCCGAGTGGGCGAGGGCCGCGTCCACCGCGGTGAGGTCCTGCATCGTCACGAAGAGCCCGTGCGCGCGGGCGAAGGCGTACGTGAGCAGGGCCGGCGTCTGGCCCTTGCCGGCCTTCACCACGACTCCCGACCAGCCGTCGCTCCGCACGTGGCGAAGCTGCGCCGGGTCGTGCAGGCTCTCGTCCATCAGCACCGGCCTGCGCCGGCTCTGCTCCCGCACGGCGGCCGGATCCGGGCGGGCGTCCCGCGGCCACGGCTGCTCGACGAAGGTCACGGCCTGGAAGGCGTCGGGCGCCGTCGCCGCCAGGGCGTCCAGCATCGCGCCGAGTGCCGCCGGCCCGGGGTAGCCCTCGTTGGGGTCCACCGACAGCGCCACGTCCCCCGTCGCCGACGCCACCCGATGCACCTCCGCGATCCGCCGCGCGTCGGCGTCGGGATCGCGGCCCGACACCTTGATCTTCACATGGCGTACGCCGTCGCGGCGCAGCCACTCCGCCAGGGACCGCGCGTCGCCGGCGTCGCCCGGCCGCAGCGGATCGGAGGTGCCGACCACGTGCTGGACCGGCAGCCGCCGTCGCGGTTCGGTCAGGAACTCACCCGGGTACCGGCCGGCCAACGTCGGATCCACGCACGCGCCGAGGTCGTGGGCGAGGTGGTCGCGGGTGTACATGGTGTGTGCCGGGCGGCCCGCCGCGCGGGCCCACGCGTCGTGCAGGGCGTTGTCGACCGCGCCGAGGCACAGCAGCGCCGCCAGCCGCGGTATCGACTCCGCCGGCGGGACGTCCTCGACGGCGGCGCCGGCGTCGGCCACCGTCTGGTGCAGCCGTAGCCACGTGGCGACGGGGTCGGCCGGCTCGCCGCCCAGCGCGGCGTGCGCGAACCGCTCGGTGAGGCGGCGCAGGGCCGCGTCGCGTCCTCTGACGTCCAGTTGCGATGTCGGCCACGACCACGGGACGGAGAGCACCGAGGCGCCCCGGCCGGTCGCGGCCTCGCCACGGCGGTTCGTGGCGACCACGTCGACCAGGGCGAGGGTGAACCAGGTGATGGCGCGACCGCTGATCATGAACGGCTGGTCCAGGTCGATCTCCCGGAAGCTGACCCGGGCGTCGCGGACGGTGATATCGGTGTCAGCGGTGGCTGTCAACGGGCACCTCGGCACCGAGTTCGACCAGTTGCATGAGGTTCCGGGCGATGTGGAAGGGGTCCTTGACCGGCAACGCCACGACCTGGTCGAGCGGGCGTCCGCTGCGGTCGCGGATCTGGACCCACTCCTCGCCCTCGTCCCGTCCGGGGAACGTCCTGAGGGTGTAGTCCCAGATCAGCTCCGCCCACCGCCCGGCGTTGCCGTCGCCGTAGCGGTGTGCGGCCAGGGCCGTGGTGTACGCCGCCTCGGTGTGCACCCACCACAGCTTCGTGCTCCAGGTCGACCGGACCAGCCGCTCGTAGGGCGTGTCGCCCCCGGTGCCGCGCGGTTGCGTGGCGCCCTCGGCGTCGACGTAACGGAAGAGCCCACCGTGCTGGCTGTCCCAGGCCGATGCGCAGAGGGCGTCGACGCTGGTCAGCAGTTCGGCGTCGGTGACCTCGTCGCTCTCGCCGAGGAGGTCGCCCGCCTCCAGGGCGACCCAGACGCCTTCGAGGGCGTGCCCCGGGACCCGGTGCCGGGCGACGAGGGAGGTGTCGTCGGGTAGGTCGGGGATCATTTCCCGGAAGGTGCCGTCGGGCGTGCGGTGGCGGAGCATGGCGTCGCGGTCGGCGGCGAGGTCGGCCAGCGTGTCCGCGGTCATCCGGTCGAGGTGGCGCAGGGCCCGCGCGTGTTCCAGGCGGGTGTTGAGCAGGATCATCCGGGGGCCGAAGGCGACATGCCCGTCGGGGACGGCGTACGGCGGCGTCGCGGCGCGGTTCGTCCGGATGTCCTCGGTCGCCCGGGCCAGCAGCGGCTCGGCGACCTCCAGCCACGCCGTCGAGCCGGTCGTACGGGCCAGTTCGGCCAGCCCCATCACGACGAAGCAGTCCGCGTAGACGCTGTGCGTCTCGCCGGCCGGACCCGAGGTGGGGGTGCCGTCGGTGGTGACCACGAAGTGGCAGGTGCCGTCGGGCCGGACCACGTGGTCGGCGAGGAACCGGGCGCCGCGTTCGGCCAGTGCCACCAGGCGGTCGGCGTCGACGTCCAGCAGCCCGTCCGTGGCCAGCCGGGCCGCTCGCGCGAGCAACCACACGAACCGTCCCTGCGACCAGGTGAACTTCTCGCTGGAGACGAGCCGGCGGCCACGGTTGTCGAAGCAGGTGTGGAAGCCGCCCCGCCGCTCGTCGACGCCGTGGCGCAGCCAGAAGGGCAGGATCACGTTCTCGAGTTGGACCCGGGCCTCAGCCGTCATCCGACCCCTCCTGGTGCAATCGCTTGCATGCCGTGTCGGTGGCTAGAGTAGCGGCACGCTTCACATTCAGCGAGCGCGGCGACAGCCCCGAAACAGGAGGACCGAATGAAGCGGCCCACGATCTACTCGATCGCAGAGGCGTGTGGCGTGTCCGCGTCGACCGTCTCGCGTGCCTTCAGCCGGCCGCACGTGGTGAACGCCGAGCTTCGGGAACGCATCCACGCCGCGGCCCGCGAGGTGGGCTACCAGCCCAACAAGGCCGCGCGCGGGCTGGTGACCGGGCGGATGGGCCTGATCGGACTGCTTGTCCCGGACATCACCAACCCCTTCTTCCCGCCCCTGGTCCGGGCCATCCAGCAGGCGGCCGACAAGCTGGACTCCTCCGTGCTGCTCGTCGACACGGAGGAGAGAGCCGCCGCGGAGCCCCAGCTCATCCGTCACCTCGCCGGCCAGGTCGACGGCCTGCTGCTGGCGTCGCCCCGGTCCTCGTCGGGGCTCAAGGACAAGGTGAACGACCTGCCCTGCGTCGTCATCAACCGGCGGATCCGAGGGTTGCCGGGCGTGACCTGCGACAACACGCGCGCCCTGCAGGCCGCCGGCCGGCACCTGGAGCAGTTGGGCCACCGCAGGGTCGCCCTGATGCGCGGCCCCTCCGCCTCGTGGGCGGCACGCCAGCGGGCCGACGCGATCCACGCGTGGGCGGTCCGGTCCGACGTGACGCTGGTCGACCTCGGGCCCTTCGCGGCGTCCTTCGAGGGCGGGCTGGCGGCGGCGCGGGCGCTCCTGGACACCGATTGCACCGCCGCCTTCGCGTTCGACGACCTGATGGCGTGCGGCGTCCTGGCGGGGCTCGCCGACGCCGGGGTGCGGGTGCCGGAGGAGCGCAGCGTGATCGGCTGCGACGACGTGCTGCTGGCGCGCACCGTCACGCCCCGGCTGACGACCGTGACCGCTCCGGTGCAGCGGTTGGGGCACGTGGCAGTGGAACTGCTGCAGCGCCGCGGCTCGGGTGAGCCGGCCGAGGAGATCCGGCTCGACGGCGAACTCACCCTCCGCGCCTCGACCGGTCCCGCCGCCTGACCGCCGCCGAGACATGTTGACCCGTCGAAGCTTCGTCGTTAGTGTCTGTGCAACCGATTGCAGAGCCTGAGGAGACGGAATGGGCATGCCGGTGGGGCTGAGCGCGGACGACGTGACCCTGCACGTGACAGCGGATCCGGCCGGTGCCGGCGCCGGCGCCGCACGCGTCGCCGCAGACGTCATCCGTGGCGCGATCGCGTCCCGTGGCAGCGCCCGGATCGTGCTGGCGGCGGCGCCCTCGCAGCAGGAGATGCTCGCGGCGCTGGTACGCGATGCCTCGATCGACTGGTCCCGGGTGCACGCCTTCCACATGGACGAGTACGTGGGACTTCCGCAGTCGCATCCCCAGGCGTTCGGGCAGTGGCTGCAGGAGCGGCTGTCGGTCGCCGGGCTCGGGTCGTTCACGCGACTGCGGCCGGAAGCGGATCCGGTCACCGAGGCCGCCCGCTACGCCACGCTGCTGGCGCAGGACCCGATCGACCTCACCTGCATGGGCATCGGCGTGAACGGACACATCGCCTTCAACGAGCCCGACGTCGCCCGCTTCGACGACCCGGCCGCCGTACGCGTGGTCGAACTCGACCCGGTCTCGCGTCAACAGCAGGTCGACGAGGGGTTGTTCCCCCGGCTGGAGGACGTGCCGGTCCAGGCGGTCACGTTGACCGTGCCGACGCTGCTGAGCGCGAAGTCGATCGTCGTCACCGTGCACGGCCGGCACAAGGCGGCCGCCCTGAAGCTCGCACTGACCGGGCCCATCAGCCCGGCCTGCCCCGCGAGCGCGCTCCGGACACACCGATCGGTGTCGGTGCACGTCGACGCGGCAGCCGCGAGCGGCCTGGACGAGCTGGCGTGACCCCACCGGGGCAGCAGGCGCGCATCGAAGGCCGGCTCGCCGACGGGCGTGCCGTCCGGCTGCGGATCTCCGGCGACCGCATCTCGGCCATCGAGGAGACCGAGCCGGCGCCGGACCAGCCGACGGTCCTCCCGGGGCTGGTGGACCTGCAGGTCAACGGATTCGCCGGCGCCGACGTCAACGCCGACGACGTCTCGGTCGCCACCGTGGTCGAGTTGACCCGGTCGCTGTGCCGCCGGGGCGTCACGTCGTACTGCCCCACGATCATCACGGCCAGCCAGGAGAAGATCCTCGCCACCCTCGACGTGATAGCCGCCGCCCGGGCGAGCGACCCCCTGGTCGCCCAGGTCGTCGCCGGCGTACACGTCGAAGGTCCCTACCTGGCCGACGCGGACGGCCCCCGTGGCGCGCACGACCGGCGGTACGTCCGCGACCCGGACCCGCGGGAGCTCGCGCAGTGGCTCGACGTCGCTCCGGGCCTGGTACGCCTCGTCACGCTGGCGCCCGAACGGTCGGGCGCGACGCGGTACGTCCGCGCCGCCACCGAGGCCGGGATCCTCGTCGGCCTGGGGCACACCGCCGCGACGCCGGAGCAGGTGCGGGCGGCGGTCCAGGCGGGGGCACGCCTGTCCACCCACCTCGGCAACGGGTCGCACGCCGTCCTGCCACGGCACCCGAACCACCTGTGGGCGCAGTTGGCGGAGGACGCCCTGACGGCGAGCTTCATCGCCGACGGCCACCACCTGCCCGCTGACACGTTCACCGCGATGGTGCGGGCGAAGGGCGTCGAACGCTCGGTCCTGGTCAGCGATTCGGCTGCCCTCGCCGGCTGCCCGCCCGGCGAGTACCGCACCCCGGTCGGCGGCTCGGTCACCGTGGGCGCCGACGGCCGGCTCAGCCTCACCGGCACCGAGCTGCTGGCCGGCAGCGGCCGCTCGCTGTTCGACTGCGTCCGGTGGGCGCTGCGGCAGACCGGCTTCGGTCTCGCGGAGGTGTGGTCGATGGCGTCGACCGTGCCGTCGCGGCTGCTCGGATCACCCGAGCGGGGCGTCGTCGCCGTGGGGGCCCGGGCCGACCTCGTGCTCGTCGGCGGGCTCGACGGCCCGCCACGGCAGGGGGAGCCCCCGCGTGCCCGCGAACGACACGGCCTCGCCGAACCCCGGCTGCTCGCCACGATCGTCGGCGGCGTGGCCCTTCCTGCCGCCGACGGCTGATCCGGTGGGTGCGGCAGGGCCGCCAGACGAGGACGACGCGACGCTCGCCTCCTGTTCCTCGCTCCTGGCCGTCGTCGGCACTCAAGGGGCGATGCGGCTCCGCCGCCCCTGGCCGTGCCGCCGGGCCTGCGGCCCTGCCTGGTCAGGCGTGTGGGCGGGGCGCCACGAAGCCGGGAGCCGGCTGCGGGGATGCGCCGGTCACCTGCGTGATGATCTCGGCGGCGACGTCACGCAGTTTGCGGTTACGGTGCTGGGACGCCTGCCGGAGCAGGGCGAAGGCCTCCGCGGCGGTGCATCGCTGCTGGCCCATCAGCACCCCGAGGGCCTGGTCGATGACGCTGCGGGAGGCCATCGCGTCGGTGAGTTGCCGATGCAGGAGTGCCTGGTCGGCCTGGCGGAGCATGACGGTCAGCGCGGCTGTCCCCTGGTCGGTGAACGTCACGGCCTGCCGGCGGGCCCGCTCGTCGAAGGCGGCGGGACCGGTGGCGTACAGGTTCAACGCGCCGACGGTCTCGCCGTCGACCGTCATCGGCAGTGACAGCGAGCTGACGATGCCGAGCCGGAGCGCGTGTTCCCGGTAGCGGCACCAGCGGCCGTCCTCGCGCAGGTCGACGACCTCGACGACCTGTCCACTGCGCAGGGCCTGGAGGCAGGGACCCTCGTCGGCGCCGTACTGGATCTCGTCGGCCCGGGCGGCGAGGTCGCCGCTGGCGGCGACGGTGAAGGCGCCACCGTCCCGGCGCACCGTCAGCCCGCAGGCCACGGCGGGGGTGACGACCTCGGCCGCGACCCGGACGACCTGGTCGAGGAAGACGTCGACGTGAGGCGAGTCGACGAGCAGGGTGAGCAGCCGGCCGTACGCGGAGGCCAGGTGCGAATCAGCAGCATCGGACACCACTGCTACCTCCTGAAACCGTGTCCGTGGGTTTCCACTGAAGTGACCTACCGTCCTGGCTCGCTCCGTAGGGAGCGCCGGTCGGTGTATCTGACAACCGAGCGCACGCGCTCGGACGAGGGGGGTGCGAATCGGGCGGGACGCGGCTAGGGTCGACGTGGGTTCGGACATGAGCCCAGGACCAGTGCCGCCCGCCGACGGTGGGCCGAGCACCGACCCGGTCCGAACATCCTCACCGAGGAGCAGCTCATGTCCGTCCATCAGGCGCCGCGCCCGGCATCGTCGGAAGTCACCTGCCAGTCCATTCTGTCCCTCGCGGTCGTCGCCGAGGGCCCGGCGACGGTGGTGGAGGTCAGGGGGCCCCTCGACATGGGCACCGTGGACCTGCTCGTCGACCTCGTGGACCGGGTGATGTCCGGCCGACCGCTCCCGGTGCTGGTGCTCGACCTGAGCGGGGTGAGCTTCTTCTGCGCGGCCGGGATCACCGCGCTGCTGACCGTGCGCCGGCGAGTCGCCGCACGGGGCTGCTCGCTGGTCGTGCGCAGGCCGTCCCGGATCACCGTCGCCGTCCTGAACATGGTCGGCCTCAGGGACGAATTCACCACCGAGTGACCTGCCTTTCGCTTCGCTCTCCTGTCGTACGCCGGGCTGGCCCGACCCGTTTCTGCCCCTCGGCCCATGGCCGCCCTCCGGCCCGCGCCTGCCGCCCGGTCGCGCTGGCTGCCGCGGGTGGCGGCCGTTCCGCGTCGGCGCAGGCGGCAGCGCTCGGGAGGGCCACCCGGGGCACCGGTTCGAACTCGCCTGCCGGCGCACGTACCCGAAGTTGATCAATCCGAAACCTGCTGGATCGCCGCGCGGCTGGACCCGGTGCTCCGGGTGAGGGCGGGGACGGGCGCGCGCGGCGGGATCAGCCGGCGCGTGGCCGCCCGTGGCGCAGGCGAGGCCATGCCAGCGAAGGTTCCGCCGGCGGCGTCGGGCCAGTGTTACCTGGCCTCCTGATCGGCCCTGCTCAGGTCGCGGCCCGACGGATCCGTGTCGTCGTCGAGGTCGCCGGCCAGCGAGTCCGGGGCACGCATGCGCCACGCGTCCGTGACGAGTTCGGTCAGGCGATCGACGGTCACCTGCGCCAGCCGCAGCATGACCAGGGGCAGCCCGTCGTACGCGGGCGTGGTGAAGAAGACCTCGGGCTCGCCGAGGAGCAACGCCTGCTTCTCCGCTTCGTCGCCGACGTACAGCACCGCGATGTCGGTGCGGATGACGCGCGGCGCCCCGGGTCTGCGCTCCGGGTAGGACCAGACGAACCCTTTGTCGGCCACCCGGAAGTCGAAGCCGTCACTGTCGATCTCGACCACGTGCGGCAGGGCCAGCGCCAGGCGACGGACGTCGTCGGCGTCAGCCATCGAGGTTGCTCCCGGACATCGCCTCCTGCACACGCGCAGACTAACCGCTGCGCCGAACGTGGTCGCCGCCGGCCCGCCGGCCCCCACCGTGAGGCGACCCGCCGGTGGCGGCAGTGGAACAGCCACGTCCGTGCACCTGTCCGAACTCCGCTCGTCCTGCGACCTCGGCAGGTCGCCACGCCAGCGCTCGTCGCCCCGTCCGGTCAGCGTGGCGGCGAGGTGGCCAACAGGTTCCGGATGGCGGCTGCGATCACCGGGTCCACCGGGAACCGCGCCTCCAGCCATTCGAGGATGACCCGGGCGGCCTCCCGGTTCGCCCGGTAGCCGGGCGCCATCGCGGCCAACGGCAGCGCCTCTGGCGGATACGCCTGCTCCACCCGGCGGGCGGGGTCGAACGGGTCGTGCCGGTGGGTGGTGCCGGCGGAGGTGAGTCGGAGCAGGGCGATCACCCGGTCCACGGCGTACGACTGGATGAACCGCGACGCGGACAGCAGTTCGCCGCGCAGTTCGCGATGCAGGCCGACGTAGAGGTTGGTCAGCGCCTCGTTGAGGTGGAAGTCGGGCGTGTCGTGAGGCGGGCCCACCGGCGCCTGCCCGCTCTCGGCGAGCCCGGCGGGCGCGTCGGGACGCTGCCAGACGATACGGGCACCGGTGAACGGCAGCCGCGTCAACTCGTCGACGGTGAAGACCGCGTACTCGACGAAGATCCCGTCGGCGTAGAGCGCCTTGCGGCCGTGGCGCTCGTTGGCGAAGCTGTACGCCACCGGGCAGGGCGCCGCGAGCCAGTCGATCGAGTCGACGTAGCGCGGCACGGCGCCGTCGGCGACCACCAGGAAGAAGTCCAGGTCGGAGTGCGCGTCGAACCGATCGTGATCGTGCCCGGCCGAACCGAGGCCGAGAAGGGCCACCGTGTCCGGCAGGGTGGCGAGGTGAGCCGCGAGATCGTCCAGCCGTCGTAGCGTCGGGTGCACGCCGTCGTCCCTTCCGTGAAGAGTCGACGTTTCAGCCCGTACGGCCGTGGCCGCCGCCGGGGTCGCGACACCGATGCCGCGATGCTAAGCCGAGTGGCGGCGCTGTTCAAACGGCGAGCCACCGACGACCCGGCTCCACCCGTCGTTGATCATGCCGCCGTCCCGGCACAGTGCCATGGCCCACTCGGCATAACCTCGGACAATGGCGGCGTAAATCGGGCAATATGAGCGGCATGGATCACGGGGGCGCCGCGTCCGGCGATGACGCCGTCAGGACCCCACCCGAGAAACGAGGCGGCGCGCTGTTGATCGCCGCGGCCGCGGCGGTCGGCGGTTTCCTCTTCGGTTACGACACCGCGGTGGTCAACGGCGCCGTGGATGCGGTACAAGCCAAGTTTCACCTGTCCGCACTGGTCCTGGGGGCGGCGGTCTCCACGGCGTTGCTCGGCGGTGTGGTCGGCGCGTGGTTCGCCGGACCACTGGCGGACCGGATCGGCCGGGTGCGGGTCATGCTCATCACCGCGATCGTGTTCGCGGTCAGCGCCGTCGGGTCGGCGTTGGCGGTGGGCCCGATCAGCCTCACCGCGTGGCGGGCCGTTGCCGGCATGGCGGTCGGGGCGGCCAGCGTGATCGTGCCCGCCTACATCGCCGAGATCGCCCCTGCGGAAAAGCGAGGCCGATTCGGCTCGTTACAACAACTCGCCATCGTGACCGGGATCTTCGCCGCGCTGCTGGCCGACTACGCCTTGGCGGCCTTGGCCGGGGGCGCCGGCAACGAGGTTCCCTGGGGCGGTGAGGCATGGCGGTGGATGTTCGCCTCGGCCGCGGTCCCGGCGGCGGTCTACCTCGCCCTGGCGCTGCGGATGCCCGAGTCCCCGCGCCATCTGGTCCGGCACGGGCACGTCGAGCAGGCCCGCGAGGTGCTGGAACGGTATGTCGGTGACGGTGTGCGGCTTCGCGAGATCGACCGGTCGCTGGCCGGCACGAAGGAGACGATAGAACTGTCCGACCTGCGCGGTGCGACTGGTCGTGACCGGCGCTTCGGGCTGTTGCCGATCGTCTGGACCGGGATCGTTCTGGCGGCGCTCCAGCAGTTCGTCGGCATCAACGTCATCTTCTACTACTCCACCACCCTCTGGCGCGCCGTCGGCTTCACCGAGAACGAGGCGCTGGTGACGAGCGTGATCACGAGCGTCATCAACATCGCCGGCACCTTCCTCGCGATCGCCCTCATCGACCGGGTCGGCCGCAAGCCGTTGCTCACCGTCGGCGCTGCCGGCATGGTCGTCACCCTGGCGACCCTCGCCTGGTGCTTCAGCCGCGCCTCCGGTACAGGGGAGCACCTGACTCTCCCGCCCGGCGTGGGTGTCGTCGCCCTCCTCGCGGCCAACGTCTACGTGGTGTTCTTCGCGGCAAGTTGGGGGCCGACGCTGTGGGTGCTGCTCGGCGAGATGTTCAACAACCGCATCCGCGTCACCGCGGTCGCGGTGGCGGGGGCCGCGCAGTGGGTCGCCAACTGGCTGGTGACCATCTCCTTCCCGAGCCTCGCCAACGTCAGCCTCCCACTCACCTACGGCATGTACACCGCCTTCGCGGCCTTCGCCCTCGTCTTCGTACGGCGCTACGTCCGCGAGACCAGGGGACGGGAGCTGGAGACGATGTAGCGGCCCGACGCCACGGGTTCGGCTGTCGTCGATGGTGCGACGAGGACTGTCAGCAGGGTTCTTCCGCCCATGAGTCGGTGGCCTTGAGGCGGCAGCTTCGGCGTCACTGGCCGTTCAGCAATGTCCGGTTTCCTGCCATGTCGTGACTGACCCCAAACTTCCCGGTCCCACCGTCCTCTCAGCGAGTCGCCGCCGGTTCCTGACGATCTCCGGAGCCGCCGCGGCTCTGGCGTTCGCCGGAACGCTGCCCGGCGCGGGTGGCAGTGCCTCGGCACGGGGGGCGGTCTCCCGGGGCGCCTACCCGTTCACACTGGGTGTCGCCTCGGGGGACCCGCTTCCTGAATCGGTGGTCATCTGGACCCGCCTGGCACCCGAACCGCTGGCACCCTTCGGGGGAATGGAGCCGCGGACCGTTCCGGTGCAGTGGGAAGTCGCGACCGACGAGACCTTCCGCACCGTGGTACGGCGCGGCACGGCGCTGGCCCGTCCCGAGAAGAGCCACTGCGTCCACGTCGACGTCGACGGCCTGGCGCCCTGGCGCGAATACTTCTACAGGTTCCGGGCCGGTGGTGAGATCAGCCCGGTGGGCCGCACCAGGACGGCGCCCGCGCTCGGGCAGCACCTGGACCGCATGACCCTCGCCTTCGCGTCGTGTCAGGCCATCTGGGAGGGCTGGTACACCGCGCACCAGGACCTCGCCCGCCGTCACCACGACGTGGTGCTCTTCCTCGGCGACTACATCTACGAGTTCGGCAACGACAAGGGGATCCGCCCCGGCGACGCCGACCGGCACAACATGCGCAACACGGTCACCCTCGACGAGTACCGGGAGCGCTACGCGTACTACAAGCTGGACCCGGACCTCCAGGCCGCCCACGCCTCCGCGCCCTGGATCGTGACACTCGACGACCACGAGGTGGTCGACAACTGGGCCGACCTCGCGCACCCCAGCGCGCCGGCCGCCGAGTTCCTCGTCCGGCGGGCCAACGCCTTCCGGGCGTACTGGGAGCACATGCCGTTGCGGCTGAACAGCCAACCGTCCGGCCCGCAGATGACCCTGCACCGACGCCTGCGCTACGGACAGCTCGCCGAGTTCAGCGTCCTCGACACGCGACAGTACCGCGACGACCAGGCCGCGGGTGACGGCACCAAGCCCCCCAACCCGGGATCCCTCGACCCGGCGCGGACCATGATGGGCTTCGCCCAGGAGAAGTGGCTCCTGGACGGACTCTCCGCCTCGAACGCGACCTGGAACGTCCTCGCCCAGCAGACGGCGATGGCGAAGCTCGACACCGCCAACGGGCCGGCCGTCGCCGTACCGATGGACACCTGGGACGGCTACCACGCGAACCGCGCCCGCATCCTGGGCGGCATCCACGAGCGCCGCGTCCGCAACGTGGTCAGTCTCGGTGGCGACCTGCACCGCAGCCTCGCCTCGGACCTCAAGCTGGACTTCGACGACCCGTCGTCACCGACGGTCGCCACCGAGTTCATCGGTACGTCGATCACCTCCGGCCTGGACGGCATGGACCAGGACCCGGGTGGGCTCACGCTGCTCGCCGAGAACCCCCACATCAAGTTCGGGAACTTCCAGCGTGGCTATGTGAGCTGCGAGGTCACCCCCGACACCTGGCTGTCGGAGTACCGGGTCTGCGACCGGGTCACCACGCCCGGGGGCACAGTCACCACCCGCAAGACCCTCGCAGTCGAGTCCGGCGTCGCCGGCATCCAGCAGGCCTGACCCGAAGGAGCCCTCATGCCCAGGAACCCGTGGACCACCCGGCGCAAGGTCACGTCGGTGGCGCTCCTGGTGGTCGCCGCCTCGGCCTACCCGACACTCAGCGTCGTCCCCGGAGCGCACGCCGGCCCACCGCACCCGGACGTGACGCTGACGGCGGAACCGGCGGCGCTGTCCACGACGGGACTGCCGTGTCTTCCCGTCGACTTCACCGCGACCATGACCAACACCACGTCCGAGCCGGTGTTCGCGGACACCACCATCACCGCGCAGAGCCCGGTCGCGCTCTCCCGCGACGTGTTCACCAGCTACCTGCCCGCCGCCGAGCCCGCACAGCCCGTCTCCGTCGTCGTCGACGTCACGGTGCCGCGCGACACGGCGCCGGGCACCTACGAGATCCAGCTGCAATCGGGCAAGCAACGGGTGACCGTGCCGGTCGAGGTGACAGCACTCCCCGAGCGCGAGCCGGGGGAGAACCTCGCCTACGGGGAGAAGGCAACCGCGTCGTCGACCCACGGCAGGTTCGATCCGTGCGGAGCGGTGGACGGCGACAGCGCCTGGCAGAACTGGTCCACGTCCACCGGCTGGAACGACGGGACCAGCCGGGTGTTCCCCGACTGGCTGGCCGTCGAATGGCCGAAGCCCGAGCGGATCGAGCGCGTCGAGATCCACACCTACGCCACCCCCACCAGTCCCGCGTCCCGGCAGGGGATCAAGGACTTCGACGTGCAGGTGCGCGAAGGCGGAACGTGGACGACGGTGCGTGAGTTCCGGAACAACACCGCCGCGCACATCACCGCCACGTTCCCGGTCCGCGAAACCGACAGCGTGCGGGTCGTCGTGCACAGCTCCAACAGCGGTGACTACTCCAGGATCCTCGAACTCGAGGCGTACGGGCCGGCGACGTGACGCCGGCCGGCGTGTCCGCCCTGGTGCGGGGCGCGCGGCGACGTGTCTCTCCACAGACCGGCGGGACGGCGCCGGTTCGGTGACCGACCACGGGAACCCGCCGGTGCCGCCCACCGTCGAAGTGGCAGGACACGGGGAAAGGCGGACGTCATGTGCACGGTTGGCAGGGGAGCGCTGGCCGCGCTCGTCGGATTGGCGCTGACCGGCTGCGCCACGGCGCAGCCGGTCCCGGCCCAGGGCGGCCGGGCCGGCGATTCCGGCGGACCAGGGCACTGGACCTCGTGCGCCGAGGCGGCGCCCGAGATGGACACGCCCGGATTCATGGTCACCGTCGCGGATGCGGCCGCCCTGCCCCGCCTCGACGGCGACTTCACCCCGACCTCGGTCGTCATCTGCGGGCTGGAGCCGCAGCGACGCGCTGACGGCGGCGAGGACATGGTGGCGACGGAACGCCGTGGTGACGACGTCGCCGCCCTGGTCACCGCCCTTCGCCTGCCGGACCAGCCGGGCACCGACGGACCATGCACCCGGGAGATGCCGACGGCGCCCTGGCTCGCGCTCGTCGACGGCGACGGCCGGTGGACGCGGCCCGGCATGCCCGTCGACCGGTGCGGGAAGCTGCGCCCGGAGGTGCTGGCGGCCCTCGACGCCCTGCCGCTGACCACCGTGGCGACCCGGGCGGTCGCCGAGATCGAGTCGGCCGAGGCCGTCGCCGCCGGTTGCAGCCAGCGCTGGAAGGACATGTTCGCGGTGGAGACGGCGGCGAACCGGGACGTCCGCCGCGCCGCTCTGCCGGAGCCGTTCCCCGCCGGGCAGCAGGTCCGCCTCTGCGTCTACGAGGTGCCGAAGAGGGGGGAGGGGAAGAGCGACGCCGGCGAGTTCGCGCACGGTACGGTGCTGCCGGCGGACGGCCGGGCGGCGATCGAGCGAGCCCTGCGGGCTGCCGGGCCGGCGGCGGCGTGCAGCACGCACGCCAGCCGGTTCGCGCTGCTGTGGTCCGTGGCCGGCGGCGACCCGCAGACCTACGTCGAGCTCGACGGCTGCCGCCGGATCATGGTCGTCGCCTATCCCGGCGGCCCGGTCCTCGCGCAGGGCGACGCCGCGCTGGCCGCGCTGATCGACAAGCCGTGACCTGTCGGCGACCCCCGTTCCGGCGGCCCGCCCGGCCCGGCCCGTCGCCGATGGGGTGGCAGGCCGGTACCCGCGGTTCCGTGGTGACGGAAGGCCCGGAGTGGGTCACCCGACAGAAACGGCGGGCAGTACGTGTGCCACCGGCGGGAACCGGCATGATGAGCCGGTGAAGATCCTGTCCATCCAGTCCTCGGTCGCGTACGGCTACGTCGGCAACTCGGCGGCGGCCTTTCCCCTTCAGCGGCTCGGGCACGAGGTCTGGCCGGTCCTGACGGTCCACTTCTCCAACCACACCGGGTACGGCGCGTGGCGCGGGCCGCTGCTGGCGCCGGCCGACGTGGCCGAGGTGATCGCGGGCATCGCGGACCGCGGGGTCCTCGGCAGCGCCGATGCGGTGCTGTCGGGCTACCAGGGTGACCCGGCGATGGGCGCGGTGATCCTCGACGCGGTGGACAAGGTCAAGGCGGCCAATCCGGACGCGGTGTACTGCTGCGACCCCGTGATGGGCGACGCCGGCCGCGGGATGTTCGTCCGACCCGGCATCCCGGAGTTCATGCGGGACGTCGTCGTTCCCCGTGCGGACATCATCACCCCGAACCAGTTCGAGCTGGAATTCCTCGCCGGCCGTACGACGAACTCGCTGACGGAGTTGCTGGACGCGGTCGACGTGGTGCGCGAGACGGGCCCGCGGCACGTCCTGGTCACCAGCGTGCTGCACGGCGACGTGCCGGAGGGGTCGCTGGAGGTGGTGGCCGTCTCGGACGAGGGCGCCTGGGCCGTGACGACGCCGCTGCTGCCGATCAGCCCGAACGGCGGCGGTGACGTCACCGCGGCGCTGTACCTCGCGCACCTGCGGACGACGGGCTCGCCCGCGACGGCACTGGAGCGCACCATCGCCTCCGTCTTCGCCGTACTCGAGGCGACCCTCGCGGCGGGCACCCGGGAGATCCAGCTGATCGCGGCCCAGGACGCGATCGCCGACCCGCCGACCAGGTTCGCCGCCCGGCGGCTGCGCTGACACGACCAGCGTCGTCGTCGCTACGTCACGGCCCCCGGAGTGCGCCGCCCAGAGGGTAACGCGGTGGAGGTTTGCGACGCCGACGGTCATGTCGCGGTTGGCGACACGATTCCCGCCACCAGTGCCCGCAACGCGGCCAGCGACTGCTCGATGTCGACCCGGTCGGGCGCGATCAGCCACTGCTGGTGGATGCCCATCCCCGCCCCGATGATCGCGACCGCCAGCGCCTCGGTGGACAAGCCGGCCGGCGGCGCGGACCGGTCCAGCCAGCGCTTGCAGTGACCGCGCAGGGTGTCGTGGATCGCCACGTAACGGTCGTGGATGGGGGAGTCCGGCTCCAGCGCCTCCACCAGCAGCGTGACGAACAGTCTGGTCGTGGGCTGCGCCAACAGCGCGTCGAGCCCTTTCATCAGGTGGTCCAGCCCGGTCTCCGCGCCTTGGGCGGGCGCGTCGTCGAGGCTTGCGCGGACCAGGTCCACCGACCGTTCGAGGACCGCCAGCAGCAGTCCCTCCTTGCTGCCGAAGTGCCACGGAATGGATCCCCGACTGATTCCGGACCGCTCGGCCACATCGGCGAACGTCGTCTGCCGGTAGCCCTTGGACGCGAACAGTTCCGCCGCCGCGGTGAGGATCAACTCGCGGCTCTCTCCGCTGGTCTGCTCCCGTCGTGTTGTCACGCCACCCCCTCTGTGCTACCCATAATAGCCTGTGCTGGCTGACACAGAAGATCACCTTCTGGCGCCGGCAACGCGACGAGAGCCCCTGGGAGGGCCCGCACGTGAGACTTCCGAACACCGCCCACACCGGCATCCCTTGGCGCATTCACGAACTCAATGCTGACTTCAGAGTCGAGGACGTGTGGGCGTTCCGTCCTTCCGATACCTCATCGTCTACCCGGCCCTGGCCTGGCAATGGGAACGAGCCAGGCGCGACCGCGACGCTCTCGCGGCACGGTGTCGGGAGCGGGGCTGACGATGAACGCCGGTAAGCGACTGCTGCGCTGGGCGAGCGGCATCATGCTCGTGCTGGGGACGGGTCACCTGTTGTTGCTGGCTCTCTTCTCCTGGGGAGACATCGCCGGCTGGGCGGATCGAGGGGTGTGGGCAGCCGTCCCGCTCGGGCTGACGGACAGCGGCGCCGATCAGACGGCGGCGTCCCTGCAGAACGCGGTCACCTTCTGGGCCGGTCCGGGAAGCTTCGCCGTACCCCTGATTCTCCTGGGTTGCCTGACCTGGCACCTGGCCGGACGCGGGGTGGCCATTCCCGCCGGGATCGGCTGGGGCCTCGCGGCGTGGTGTCTCGTCGGCGGCGTCCTGCTCGTGCCGTCCCCGTACTTCGCAGGCGTCATCGCTGGCGCACTCGTCATCCTGGCGAAGCGAGAGCAGGACCGATCGCGGGGAGCCCACCACCGGGAAGACACACGGTCCGCTTGACGACACTGCCCTCGGACAACTGGCGGATCGCCGCCATCAACCTCGACGCCCCGCTGCTGCTGGAGCACTCGACTCCAGGGCCGCGGGGTGTCCGGGGTCGCGGGTCATCCGTAGCGGGCGAAGATCCTCTGGACGACGGCCAGCTCGTCGCCCTCGTCAGCGTCGATGAACCAGCCGGACGTCTGATCCTCGACAACCTCTTCCGGGGTGAGGAAGTCGCGACCGAAGCGGTAGACCCCCAGGCAGTAGTCGAATGCGGACCCGATCATCGGGTCGACACCCGTCTGATCGCAGTGGTCCAACAAACCTTCGGCCACCCGCCACTGCTCGTCGTCGAACCAGAACACGCCGCAGGCCCAGTGGATCCGATCGCCGGTCTCCCGATCGGTGACGTTGCTCGACTCGTGGTTGGGCGGGCGGTTGCGCGCCAGGTGAACCAGGTCGTCAGGAACGTCGCGGTAGAGCGACTCCTGCTCGTCGTACTGGTCCCAGCCCACGCTCAGATCCGCCTCGGGATCGAAGGTCAGCAGTAGCGCGCGCCCGTCCGGGACGAAGTACCAGACGGTCGACTGGCCGCCCCCGTCGTTCCAGGCGAACCGCTCCGCGTCGTCGACCGTCGTCGGCTCGTTGTAGGTGAGCTCGCTGACGATCGCGGCGCGCCGGCGCGCCTCACGGATGGGGGTCGCCCGCAGGGCGTGCCAGGTGTCGTCCACGGGTCCACACGCTACGTGGATCTCCGCGTCCCGTCCCCGGCAGGGACGTGCCTTCCGACCGACGCTGAACCTGCCGCTCTATTTCCTCAGGTCGTTGACGCAGCGCAGGACGGGGCGGCGGACCAGGGCGGCCGGGTCGAGCGGGACGGGAGCCCGCACCGTGAAGGTGGCCGACTCGCCGGGCAGCAGGGTGACCAGTGCCCTGTCGACGGTCGCCGCGGGGTGTAGCCGGTCGGGGAAGAGAGTCAGGTCCCGCAGACTGGTCCGGGCGGTGATGTGGACGGACTGTCCGTCCCCGGCCGGCCGCACCACGGCGTCGTACTGTTCCGCCGGCCAGGGGATGTCCTTGTCCTCGGCGAAGAACCACAGCGCCCGCTCCGCCGTGTGGGCGGCCTCCGCGACCAGCAGCTCCCGCCGGGCCTCGTCCGGCCGCGCCAGCTCCGCCGGCAGTGCCAGCACCACCGTGGAGTACGCGGGGACGTCCAGGTCGGCCGAGGTCTTCGCCCTCGGCTCCCCGGTGAGCGTGAGCCGGGTGACCGTGGCCGGCGCCCGCCACGCCTCGGCGGTCTCGTTCACCGCCACCAGCGCCAGCCCGCCGTCGCGCGGCTGCATGGTGAGCAGCCGGTCGGCGTACGCGCGGCGCAGCGCGTACCAGAGCGGCTTGCGTCGGCCGTCGCCGTCGATGGCCGACCAGGAGGTGACGGGCCAGCAGTCGTTGAGCTGCCAGAGGATGGTGCCCATGCACACCGGCCGGTGCGACCGGAAGTGCTCGACGCCCAACTGGACGGCGCGGGCCTGGTTGAGCTGGGTGAGGTAGTGCCAGTCGTCGAAGTCGCCCGGCGCCGGCAGGTGGGCGTCGAGCCCGCGCCGGAGCTTGCGGTCCCCGTCGACCGCCTTCTGGTGGTGGGCCATTCCCGGCGAGTCGTGGGCCAGCGGCTCGTCGGAGATGCTGCGGCGCAGGGTGGCGTACGCCGGGGGCGCCTGGTAGCCGAACTCGGCGACGAACCGGGGCACGTACGCGCGGTACTTCTGGTAGTCGTCGTCGTTCCACACGTCCCAGATGTGGGTGCTGCCGTGCGCCGGATCGTTCGGGTGGATGTCCTCGCTACCGGACCAGGGGCTACCGGCCCAGTACGGGCGGGTCGGGTCCAGCTCGGCGACGATGCGCGGGAGCACGTCGAGGTAGTAGCCGCGTCCCCACGTGCGCCCGGCGAGCGGCTCCTGCCAGCCCCAGTCGTGCCAGCCCCACAGGTTCTCGTTGTTGCCGGTCCACAGCACCAGGCTGGGGTGGCTGGCCAGCCGCACCACCTGCTCGGCGGCCTCGGCCGCGACCTCCGAGGCGAAGGGCTCCTCCTCCGGGTACGCCGCGCAGGCGAAGAGGAAGTCCTGCTGCACCAGCAGCCCCGCGGAGTCCGCGAGGTCGTAGAAGTCGTCGGACTCGTACCGGCCGCCGCCCCACACGCGCAGCAGGTTGACGTTGGCGTCGACCGCCTGCCGCAGCCGCTCGGCGAGGCGGTCGCGGGTGATCCGGGTGGGGAAGGCGTCGTCGGGGATCCAGTTCACCCCGCGGACGAACACCGGGACGTCGTTGACGTGCAGGGCGAAGGCGGAACCGTGCGCGTCCGGTGCGGTGTCCAGGCGGACCGACCGGAAGCCGATCCGCCGGGACCAGGTGTCGAGGGTACGGCCGTCCGGGTCGCGCAGGTCCACCCGCAGCGGGTGGCGGGACTGCTCGCCGTACCCCCGGGGCCACCACAGCGCCGGCTCCCGCACGGTGAGGGTCAGCACGGCCGTGCGCTGCCCGGGCGGAAGAACCGCCTCGCCGGTCGCGCCGGCCACCGTGGCCCGCACGGTGACCGGCACCTCGGCGGCCCGCTCGACCTCGACGTGCAGCTCGACCCGGCCGTCCCGCCCCTCGACCGTGACGAGCGGCCGGACCGTGGCGAGCCGGGCGACGGACCACGCGTGCAGCCCGACCGGCTGCCAGATCCCCGCCGTGACCAGCGTCGGTCCCCAGTCCCAGCCGAAGTTGCAGGCCATCTTCCGGATGAACGGGAAGGGCTCGGGATAGGCGTTCGGCCGGTCCCCGAGCCGGTCCCGGTGCGCCTCCGCATAGCGGTAGGCCGAGTCGAACCGTACCGAGAGGGTGTTGTCGCCCGGTCGCAGCCGCGACCGCACGTCGAACCGGTAGCTGCGGTGCATGTTCTCCGTCCGCCCCACCTCGACGCCGTTGAGGCTCACCGTGGCGACCGTGTCCAGGCCGGCGCAGACCAGGTCGACCCGGTCCGCGCCGACCGGCTCGTGGTGGACGGTCGTCTCGTACACCCAGTCGGTGCGCCCGATCCACGCCAGCGACCGCTCGTTGTCGTCGCGGAACGGGTCGGGGATCAGCCCGGCCGCGAGGAGGTCGGTGTGTACGCAGCCGGGGACGGTGGCGGGCACCGCCCGGTCGGCGAGACCGGCGGGAACCTGCGGGCCGGGCACCGCCCGCAGGGTCCATCCCTCGTGCAGGGGCTTCACGTCGTCACCGTGCCTTTCCTCGGTTCGGGACCGGGTTCGTCGATTCCCGGGGGCTGATGGTCGGGAGCGCGGGGTCAGGCCGGTGGCGCCTGGAGATGGATCGCCTCCAGGTTCCGGTTCGTCTCCCGCATGATGGCCGTCATCTCGTGGTAGGGCTGGTCCTGCTGGTTCACCAGGCCGATGTTGAACGCCTCCGTCGAACCCGGCTTGTTGGTCACCGCCTGGTCGTAGTGGGCGAACCAGGCCGATCCGACGAAGAAGGGCGTCCTGGCCAGCGCCTCGATGAAGGCCGCGTACCGCACGCCCCGGTCGGCCTGGCTGGTGGCGGCGATCCCCGGGTTGTGGGAGGTCATCCCGCGGTCCGGCAGCATGAAGCAGTACTCGAGGTTCACGATCGGCTTGTCGTGCACCCCGTACCGGGTCAGCTCGCTGATGTCGCTGGAGTACCAGTCGAACGAGAGGGCGTCGACGTACTCCGCGCCGCCGGAGTTCCACTCCGGACTGGTCCGCCAGGTCGGCACCAGGCAGGAGCCGAGGAACAGGTGGTTCGGGTCCTGCCGCTGGATCGCGTTGCGCACCCGCTGGAAGTACTGCTTCGCGGCGAGGGTGATGAACGCCTTCACGTGCTGGTCGGGCACCCGGTTGACGTCGATCGGCTCGTCCGCCAGGTCCGGGAAGGACCGGGCGGCGGTGCCGAGCAGGTCGTTGACCCGGGCCAGGTCGTCGCCGTACGCCTCGGCGAGGTAATGGACGAACGCCCGCTTGGCCGGCAGGCCCGCGTCCCTGCGGAGCACCTCGGCCACGACCTCGCGGTTCCAGCCGCGCTCGTTCTCGAAGAAGTACCCGATCAACCAGGGGTCCTCGCGGAACCGGCGCAGGTTGAAGGCGCGGTCGAGCTTGGCGGAGAAGTCCGGGTCGAACGGGTCGATCGCCCACAGCACCCTGATCACGTCGAGCGGGGTCGGGGCCCGTTCGATGTACGGGAAGGGGACGGCGGGATCCCGGTGCCACTTGCCCTGGGCGTTGAAGCCCCAGTCGATCATCCGGCGGTGGGTGATGTCGCGCCACTTCGCCTTGTAGTCGTCGCCGTACTTGCGCATCAGGTTGGCCTTGACGAAGTTGACGGTGATGAGCCCGTTCTCGACGACGGCGTACGCGTTCGCGAACCGGTCCGGGTCGGGCAGTTCGTCGAACATGTCCCGGGGGCTGCCGTCGGCGTTCTCGTAGACCGTGCCGTAGCCCCACTCCTCCTCGGAGAACGCGTCGACCGCCTTGAGGAAGAACAGGTGACCGTCCGGGGTGACGAACCACCAGCGCCCGTCGACCTTCTGCAGGCGGAAGTACCCGGTCGCGCCGTGCCGGCCGAGGCTCTTCAGGCCGCCGTACCGGTCGTACCGCTCCCGGTCGAGGGCGATCCCGGCGAGGGCCGCCGCCTCCGTCGCGTACTCACGCTGGAGTTGCGCGTCCGACGTGACCTTGCCGGGCCAGTCCTGGTAGAGGTACTGCCCGTACCGGTCCGCCAGCCTCGTGTAGCGGCTCAGCTCGGCCCGTAGCTGGGCGGCGGTGAAGGCCGGAGCGGGATCCGCCCCGGGGTTTCCCTGGCCGCGGTGGATCTCCACCTCGGACAGCGGGATGTGCAGCAGGGCGCTGGACCGGGTGATCTCGATCCGCACGAACCGGGCCGACCGGTTCGTCATCGGGACGACCAACTCGTAGTCGGTCTCGCTGGTCCGCGTGGCCTTGCCGGCCAGGCGGTAGGCGGTGTCGCCCTCCGCCCGGTAGGTCACGCGGATCTCGGTGAATCCCCAGCCGGGGCCGGGCGCGACGCTGGCGATCCTGATCCGCGCCAGCGGGAGGTCGTTCAACAGGTCGAAGACCAGGGAGACCGTGCGCGGTGCGGTGCTCGACCCGCGCCAGCCGACGAACCGGGCGGGGTCACCGTCGCCGAGCGCGCCCTGGGCGACGGGGATGAGACCGCCGTCGCGGTCCGGGACGCCGTCATCGGGCGTGACGCCGAGGTAGTAGTTGCCGGTGCGGATGATGTCGTGGTCGTCGGCTGCGGCGGCTCGCGGCAGGGCGAGGGCGCCGGCGACGGAGAGTGCGGGCACGCCGAGGATCAGGGAACGTCGGGACGTCATGGAGCACGGCTCCTTGCGTTGTGGCGGCAACGGTCAAAGGCGCGGGGTGCCACCCCGGCCGCGTGGCGGCGGCCGGCGCGAGCGGCACCGGGTCTGAGAAGTGTCGAGCAGGTCGCTCGCCCGTCAAACATCGTCCACGTTTGTGGACGCTGTTTCTCATGCGGAACACGCTGTCGTAACACGGGTGTCATGTCAATACCGTGCGGTGAGTCTCGTCCGCTGTCCGCGGATCGGCCCGGGTCCACAGTGGCGCGGCCTCGCGCCGTTCCCGGAATGACGACGGCGCCGCGCCGGCCGTCCCGGAACGGGAGGGGCCGGCGCGGCGCCAGAGCGGTGTGGTCGGTGCCGCCGAAGCGGGTGGTGGGCGGTGGCCGGACCGGCGGGCGGGCCCGGGCCGGGCCTCAGCGGATGCCGTGTCGACGCAGGGTGTTGGCGAGCGCCGCGGTGTGGCGGGTCACCGCCCGGGCCACCCGCTCGACCTCCCGATCGGTGGCCGCCGCCACCGGCATGGAGCAGCTGATGGCGTCGGTGGCGGGAATCCGGTAGGGGACGGCGGCGGCGATGCAGGCCACCCCCACCGTGCCCTGCTCGCGCTCCAGCGCCCAGCCGCGGTCCCGCACGACGGCGAGTTCCGCGTGCAGCGCCGTGGGTTCGGTGATCGTGTGGTCGGTGAAGCTGTCCAGCTCGGCCGGCAGGATCTTGTCCACCTCCTCGGTGGTCAGCTCGGCGAGCATCGCCTGGCCCAGCGCGGTGAGATGGGCGGGCAGGCGGCGGCCGACCCGGGAGACGATCCGCACCGCGTCGCGCGACTCGCGGCTGGCCAGGTAGAGGACGTGCGCGTCGTCGCGGCGGGCGAAGTGGACGGTGTAGCCGATGTCCGCGCGGAGGTCCTCCAGCGTCTCGTACGCGTACGGCAGCGCCGGATCCCGGTCCAGGTACGCCGTGCCGGAGAGCAGCGCGTGCGGGCCCACGCCGAACGCGGAGCCGCTCTCGTCCGCCTCGATCCACTTGACCTCACGCAGGGTGCGGACCAGCGCGTGCAGGCTGCTGCGCGGATAGCCGGTGCGCTCCTGCAGCTCCGAGAGGGTGAGCCGGGTCGGCGATTCGGCCAGGGTCTCCAGGATGCGCACAGTGCGCTCGGCCGATTTCACCGGCGAGACGTCCGACCGGGCTGCGGGCATTGCGTCACCATCCAACTGTTCGCGTTGACGCCCACAATACCGGACGTTAACTTGGAACTGCACCGCTGACATCCTGCCGGACGGCGTTCACATAAGTGGATTTGACACAGCATGATCTCTGCTCACGCGTATCCCTGGGACGTGCTGGACGACGCGGCCTTCGTGCGGCGGGTGCACGCCAGCGGCGCGGACTCCGTACGCCTCGCCGTGACGTACCACGCCACCCGGGCGGCGACCCCGCTGCACCCGACCCGCCGGTTCGTCGACGCCCACCACGCGGCCCTCTACCGACCCGTCCGGCCGTCGACCTGGGCGGGCCACCGGCTGGTGCCCGCCGCGGCGTCGTGGCTGGACGAACCGGATCCGGCCGCCGCCGCCGCCGAGGTGCTGACCAGGTCCGGCGTCCCGGTCGACGCCTGGTTGGTGCTCGCCCACAACACCCGGCTCGGCCTGGCGTTCCCCGAGCTGACCGTGACCAACTGCTTCGGCGAGTCCTACCCGTACGCCCTCTGCCCGGCCCGTGCCGAGGTGCGTGACCACTGCGCGACCCTCGCCGCCGAGGCCCTCCGCGACCTCCCGGTGCGCGGCGTGCTCCTCGAGTCGGCCGGTCAGATGGGTGCCACCCATCTCGGCTGCCACGAGAAGACCGCCGGCGCCTACCCGCCGACCGCGCTGCGGGCGCTCTCCGTCTGCTGCTGTGCCGCCTGCTCGCAGCGGTGGCGGGAGCGCGGCCTGGAGCCGGCGCAGGTCCGGCGCGAGCTGCGCCGCGCGGTGGACACCGACCGGTGGCTGCCCGAGGCGTTGGCGTCCGTGCTGCTCGCGGTCCGCCAGGACAGCGCCGACGACCTGCGCGGCGAGGTGCTGTCGGCGGTAGGCCAGACCGTGCCCGGCGCGTCCGTCACGCTGGCCGCCGACCCCGACCCCTGGGCCACCGGCTCGTCACCGGGGCTGACGCCGCGTGCCTTCGCGGAGGTGGACGCCGTCCTCGTGCCCTGCTGGCCGGTCACCGCCGACACCGCCGACACCGCCGACGTCGTCCGCGCCGCGCGGCCCCGCGCGGCCACGGCGCCCCGGGCCGTGCCACCGCGGGACACCGCGTCGCCCGCGGAGGCCGTCGGGGCGGGTCTGGGCGGCCTCGGCGGTGGTGCGCTCCCGCCGCCCCGACGACCGGCCCGCGCCGCCGGCAGTCAGGCCGACACGCCCCTGGTGGACGCCTACGTCACCGTGCTGCCGCCCGCCGATCCGGACGCGCTGCCCCACCACGTCCGCCGGTTGCGCGACGCCGGCGCGGACCGGCTCAGCCTCTACCACCTCGGGCTCGCCTCGCCCCGGCGCCAGCCCCTGTTCGCCGCACTCGCCGAGGAGTTCCGCAGATGACCGCTGTCGCCGACGCCGTCGCCCGGGCCACCGCCGCCGCTCCGCTGCTCGCCGGGTGGGACGGCACCCGGCGGCGGGACGCCCTGCACGGGTGCGCCGCCGTCCTGGCCGACCGGGGGGACGAGATCGTGAAGCTCGCCGCGGACGAGACCGGGCTGACCGAGACCCGGCTGCGGGGCGAACTCGACCGGACCACCGGCCAGCTCCGGCTGCTCGGTGACCACGCCGCCGTACCGTGGCGACGGGTCTCGCCCGCGGCGGGCCCGGGCGGGGCCGACGTCGTCACCGTCCCCGTGCCGGTCGGGCCGGTCGCGGTCTTCGCCGCCTCGAACTTCCCGCTCGCCTTCGGCGTTCCCGGCGGCGACACCGGCTCGGCACTGGCCGCCGGCTGCCCGGTCGTGGTGAAGGCCCACCCCGCGCAGCCCCGCACCGGGGAACTGCTCGGGTCGCTGCTCGCGGAGGTCCTGCCCGACGGCGCGTTCTCGCTCGTCTCCGGCGGGGTCGAGGAGTCGCTGGAGCTGGTCCGGGCGCCCGGCATCCGCGCCGTGGGCTTCACCGGCTCGCTCGCCGGCGGCCGGGCGCTCATGGACGCCGCCGCCGCCCGCCCCGACCCGATTCCGGTCTACGCCGAGATGGGCTCGCTCAACCCCGTCTTCGTGCTGCCCGGCGCGGCGACCGATCCCCGCTGGACGGACGCCCTCGCCGCGGCGGTCACCGGGTCGTCCGGGCAGCTCTGCACGAAGCCGGGGCTGGTGGTGACGGAGTCCGCGGACTTCGCCGCGCGGCTGGCGTCGGCGGTGGCCGGCTCGCCCACGCACCGCATGCTCACCGGTGCCATGGCCGACGCACACGCCGCCTGGCGCGAGCGCGCCGGGACGCTCGGGCGGGTGGTGGCCGGCGCGCCGGCGCCGGCCCCGTTCGCCGTGCTCGTCTCCGTCGACGACCTCGCCGGCGTGCTGGTCGAGGAGCACTTCGGGCCGGCGGTGGTGATCGCGGTCGGACCGCTGTCGTCGTATCCGGCGGTCGTCGGGCGGCTCGGGGGCAGCCTCACCGCGACGCTGCTGGTCGCCGACGGCGACGCCGAGGCGGCGCGGTCGCTGCTGCCCGGCCTGGTCCAGCGCGCCGGGCGGATCATCTGGAACGGTGTGCCGACCGGGGTCGCCGTCTGCGCGGCCATGCAGCACGGCGGTCCCTGGCCGGCGACGTCGGCGTCCTGGTCGACCTCGGTCGGCACCGAGGCGATCGAACGCTTCCGCCGTCCGGTCGCCTTCCAGGGCTTCCCGCACCTGCCGTAGCGCCGCGGAGAGCGCCCCACCCGGCGGGTGAGGCGCTCGTACCGTCGATCCCGGACACCGCCGCCCGGGCGCCGCCGGCGCGGGAGTCGCCCGCGCCGGCGCCGCCGGGTCAGCCCTGCCCGCTGACGCAGTCGGCGGGGGCGTCGCCGGTGACCAGCACGGGGGTCTCGGCGTTGCCGACGTCGTTGCCCACCAGCGCGATGCGCGCCGACCGGCTGCCGGAGACCCGGGTGAAGATGTGCGTGCCGCGCGGCGCGCGTGCGGCGCGGACGGACGCGTCCCGCGTGTCCCGCAGGTCGAGCAGCGCGACGTCCGGCCCCGGCCCCGTCCCGTCCACGTCGGTGAGACTCAGGTCGGCGACGTCGTCGGTGACGAGCAGCGGCCGCCGGTCCGGCGTGGTGGAGCGGACGTGGAGACCGCTGATCGTGATGCCGGTGACGTGCCGGCAGTAGAGGCCGTACGCCGGCAGCCGGCCGAACATGCGCGCCTCGGGGTAGTCGGCCTCGGCCTCCGGGATGGCCCGGTCCACCCACGCGCGCTCGCCGCCCTCGGCGGTGTCGATCCGGATGTTGCGCAGGGTGACGTCCTCGACGTGGCGGTCGGCATGGCCGCTCACCGAGGACGTCAGGATCGCGCCGCTGGCGTGCACGTCGGAGATCATGACGCCGCGCAGCCGCCCGGGCGTCGGCACCCGCTGCCCGGCGCCCCGGTTGCCGAGGAAGACGAAGATCGGCGTCCGGACGTTCTGCATCCGGAGGTTGCTGACGACCAGCCCGTCGATCCAGCCGCCGTCGACCATCTCGATGGCCAGCCCGGCGATCACCCGTTCGTTGAGGGGCACCTCCCGGCTCTGGATGACCGAGTTCGTGAAGGTGATGTTCTCGAAGCCGCCCATCGTCCGGGTGCCGATCTTGAACCCGTTGCAGCAGGTGGTCAGGACGCAGTTGGTGACGGTGATGTTGCGGGACACCCGCAGGTCGCCGTACGGGTCCTCGCTCTTGAGGCAGATCGCGTCGTCGCCGGTGTCGATGTCGCAGTCGGCGATGAGGACGTTCTCGCTGCAGGTCGGGTCGATGCCGTCGGTGTTCGGCCCGTCGATCGGGTTCCGGATCACGATGCCGCGGATGAGCACGGTGTCGCAGGCGATGGGCCGCAGCGTCCACCCGGGTGAGTTCCGCAGGGTCACGCCCTCGACGCGGACGTTGCGGCACTCGACGAGCTCGACCATGGGGGAGGGGCGTTCGTTCTCGCCCACCGGCTTGAGGTTCCACGCGATGACGTCGCGCCATTCGTCCTCGGGCGGCGTGGGCGGGCGGCCACGCGACTCCCAGAACGCCTGCCCCTGGCCGTCGATCGTGCCCAGGCCGGTGATCGCGATGTTCTCCGCGCCGCGGGCGTAGATCAGGTGACGCTGGTTGGCGTCGCAGTCCGCGGGCGGGCCCGGGTACGCCGGGTAGTCGGCGAGGTCGGGGCTGCCGAGCAGCGTGGCTCCGGCCTCCAGGTGCAGGGTCACGTTGGACTTCAGGGCCAGGCCGCCGGTGAGGAACGTCCCCGGGGGGACGTACACCACGCCGCCGCCGGCCGCGGCCGCCGCGTCGATCGTGTCCTGGATCGCCGTCGAGTTCAGGGTGGTCCGATCGCCTTTGGCGCCGTGGTCGCGGATGTCGTGGAGCGGGCCGAGCGGGGTGCGCGACTGGGTCATGGGGACTCCTGCCGGTCCAAGTATGTGGATGGCGTCCATGTCTGGGACGGTCGCTAAGGGACGCTACCGGTGTGGAGAGGCGAGGGTCAACGCCGCGCCGGCGGGCGGGGCCCGGCTCGCTACCGGACGCCGGCGCGGCGGAGCTGGGCGGCGAGGCGGTCGGTGTGCTCGACGACGGCGGCGGCGATGCGTTCCAGGGCGGCCGGGTCGTCGGCCACCGCGACGGGGACGGCGCAGCTGATCGCGTCGGTGGCCGGGATGCGGTAGGCCACCGCCCGGGCCACACACGCGGTGCCCTTCAGTGACCGCTCCCGCTCGTGCGCCCAGCCGCGCACCCGGGCGCTCTGGATCTCGTTGACCAGGGCCCGCCGGTCCATCGGCCGTACCCCGTCGGGCGCCGGCGGCGCCGCGGCGAGCGTCTGCTCGATCTCGTCGTCGGTGAGTTCGGCGAGGAGCGCCAGCCCGAGGGCGGTGACCCCGGCGGGCAGCATGCGACCGACCCTGGGCATCCGCAGTCTCTCGGCGCGGGCCTCCCGGCTCGCCAGGTAGATGATGCTTCCGCCGTCCCGGCGGGCGTAGTGGGTGGTGTGACCCACCTCGGCGCGCAGGTCCTCCAGGGCCTGCTGCGCGTACGGCAGGGCGGGATCGCGGTCCAGGTAGGCGGTGCCGCAGAGCAGGACGTGCGGGCCGACGCCGAAGTGGGAGCCGCTCTCGTCCGTCTCCACCCACTTCGCCTCCCGCAGCGTGCGGAGCAGCGCGTACAGGCTGGAGCGGGGAAATTCGAGGCGCTCGTGCAGCTCGGCGACGCTCAGTCGGGTCGGCGCGGCGGCCAGTGCCTGGAGTATCTGGATGGTGCGCGACGCCGACTTGACGGCGTGGGACTCGTCGGTCGTCGCCGGGAGCGCGACAGGTCGTGCCATGGGGACCCTCCAGCCGTCGGGGGCCGCGTCGTCGCTGCTCCGGGCCGCTCCCGGCCTGCCTGGCGCCCGCCGCCGAGTCCTCGATCATACCGGCTGCCGCCGATCCGTCCGCCGCCCTGAGTGGACGGTGCGAAGCGCGGCTGCGCGCAGGAGAGCGTTGACAAACACATCCATGTTTCGGGAGAGTGTCGTATAGACGAACGGTGTCTACATACGTGGACGGAGTATCAATGAGAGGGCAACCACGAATCCTCCTGGCATGTGGCGTCGTCGCGGCACTCGCGTTGCCCACGGCCGGGTGCGCGGCTGAGACCACATCAGACGCGAATGGCAAGGTCAAGATCACCGTCGCCGGGCTGTTCCCGAAGACGCAGGAGAAGAACCGCCAGGCGTTCCTCGACGAGGTGGCGGCCTTCGAGAAGGCCAACCCGAACGTCGACGTCGAGCCGACCGAGTCCAAGTGGGAAGCGAAGACCTTCGCGGCGCGGCTGGCCGGCGGCCAACTGGAGACCGTGTTCCTGGTCCCGCTGACCGAGCCGCAAGGGCTGATCAAGCGACGCCAGGTCGCCGACATCACCGAGGAGATGAAGAAGCTCCCGCACTCCGCCGACTTCGACCAGCGTGCGCTGGCGCCGGCCACCGGCCAGGACGGCAAGGTGTACGGGCTGCCCACGAGCATGTTCGCGCTCGGCCTCGTCTACAACCGGGACCTCTTCACCAAGGCCGGCCTCGACCCCGACAACCCGCCGAAGACGTGGGAGGAGGTACGCACGGCCGCCAAGGCGATCAGCGACCGGACCGGACTGCCGGGCTTCGCCCAGCCGACCACGAACAACACCGGCGGATGGACGCTGAGCGCCATCACCTACACCTACGGCGGCCAGATCCAGAAGGAGCAGGACGGCAAGTCCGTGCCGGCCTTCACCGAGGGGCCCACCCAGCGGGCGCTCGAGTGGCTGGCCGCGATGCGGTGGCAGGACAAGTCGATGGGCACCCAGCACCTGCGCAACGCCGGCGACCTCCAGCAGGACTTCGCCGCCGGAAAGATCGGCATGATGGTCGCCACGCCCAGCACCTACGGCGACCACGTCACGAAGTTCAACGGCGACCCGAAGCTGTTCGGGGTCGCGGCGCTGCCCTCGGGCGGCACGCCGGCCACCCTGACCGGCGGGTCCATGGCGGTGGTCAGCCCCAAGGCGAGCGGCGCCCAGCGCGAGGCCGCCGTGAAGTGGATCGACCACTACTACCTCCGCCCGCGCTACGACACCGCCGTCGCCGCCCAGCGGGCGCAGGCGAACGCCGCCGACAAGGTGCCGGTGGGCATGCCCCGGGTCGAGTTCTACTCGGCCGCGGTCTCCGGTCAGGTCCAGGAGGTCGAACGCAAGAGCGCGAACGTCCCGCTGGACAACTTCAAGCCGTACGAGCAGGGCGTGGGGGCGCAGCAGTTCATGACCGAACCCCCGGTCGCGGCGCAGGACCTGTACGCCGCGCTGGACACGGCCCTGCAGGCGGTGCTCACCCGGGCCGGCACCGACATCGCCGGGGAGCTGCGCAAGGCCGAGGCGAAGGCCAGGACCGCGCTGGATCGGGCGCAGCAGTGACCATGCTCAACCGTCTGGACCGGTCGTCGCCCACGACGACCGGAACCGACACCTCGCCGTCCGGGCCGGACCCGGCCCGGACGGCGGGTCGGGCGGCGTCGGCACGACGCCGGACACCCTGGAGGCGTCACCCGCGACGAGGGTCCGGGCCGGCCGCGGCACTGTTCCTGCTCCCGACGCTGCTGGTGTTCGGCCTCTTCGCCTGGTGGCCGATCGCGCGCAGCGTCCAACTGAGCATGCAGTTCACCAACCTCGTCGACCCGGCCACCTGGGTGGGGCTGGACAACTACGCGAACCTCTTCGCCGACCCGCTGTTGTGGACCACGGTGCGCAACACCGTCTGGTTCGTCGTCCTGGCACTGCTGTTCGGTTACCCGATTCCCCTGGTGATGGCCGTGGTGATCTCGGAGGTCCGGCGCCTCGGCGGCCTGTTCCGGGTGCTGGTGTACCTGCCGGTCGTCGTCCCGCCGGTGGTCGCCGTGCTCATGTGGAAGTGGTTCTACGACACCGAGTTCGGCCTGTTCAACCAGATCCTCGCCGCCGTGGGGATCGGCCCGATGCCGTGGCTCCAGTCCACCGCCACCGCCATGCCCAGCCTGGTGCTCGAGGCCACCTGGGCGCACGCCGGCAGCACGGTGCTGATCTACCTGGCCGCCCTCAGTTCCGTGCAGACCGAGCTCTACGAGGCGGCCGAGATCGACGGCGCCTCCATCTGGCGTCGGCTGTGGCACGTCACCCTTCCGCAGCTGCGCAGCGTGCTGCTCATCATGCTGCTGCTGCAGATCATCGGCACCTTCCAGGTGTTCACCGAGCCCTTCGTGCTCACCGACGGCGGGCCCGAGGACTCGACCCTGACCGTCCTGCTGCTGATCTACCGGTACGCGTTCATCAACGGCGACTTCGGCATGGCCACCGCGCTGAGTGTCCTGCTGGCCGCGGCGCTCGCGTTGCTGTCCGCGGTCTACCTGCGCCTGACCCGCAAGTGGAGCACGACATGACGGCCAGCACCGGAACCTCGTCCCCGCCGGCCACCCGTCCCGCGCGCCGGCGCCGGCCCCCGACCGACGGGCGCGGCCTGATCTCGCACACCGACCGCAACCGTCCGCTGGTGCGCTGGACACTTCGCGTCGTCCAGGTCGTGTTCCTGGTCGGTGCGGTGATCGTCGGGCTCGGCCCGCTGCTGTGGACGGCCAAGGGCGCCATCTCGCCCACCCAGGAGATGCTGCAGGACCCGCTGCGGCTGTGGCCGTCGACGCCGCAGTGGGGGACCGTCGCCTCCGCCTGGGTGGAGCTGCGGGTCGGGCACTACCTGCTCAACACCGTGGTGCTGGTGGCCGGGTCGTGGCTGGTGCAGCTCGTCGTGGCGACCACCGGCGCGTACGCGCTGTCGGTCCTGCGCCCCCGCTATGGCCGGTACGTCTACGCGGCGGTGCTCGCCACGCTGTTCATTCCGGGCACCGTGTCCCTGGTCGCCCTCTACCTGACGGTGCTGGACCTACCGGTCACCGGCGGATCCCTCGCCAACACGCCGTGGGCGGTCTGGCTGCCCGCCGGCGCCCACGCCTTCAACGTCCTGATCATGAAGCAGTTCTTCGACGCGCTGCCGCGCGAGCTGTTCGAGGCCGCGCAGGTCGACGGCGCCGGGCCGGTCCGCCTCTTCTGGCGGATCGTCCTGCCGATGTCCCGGCCGATCCTGGCCGTCGTCTCACTCCTGACGATCATGGGCGCCTGGAAGGAGTTCCTCTGGCCGATGATCGCCATCTCCGACACCGAACGCCAGCCGTTGGCCGTCGCGCTGCCCCGGCTGGCCGAGGTGGCCGAGCAGAACCAGGTGATCGCCGGCATGTTCATCGCCACCGTCCCGCCGCTCCTGCTCTTCCTGGTCTTCCAGCGCCACGTCGTCCGTGGCATCGGCTTCACCGGCCTGAAGGGGTGACATCGCCATGACCAAGAAGGCTGTCCGTCTGGTCCTCGCGCTCGTTCCGGCGCTGGTCGTCCCGCTCCTCGCGGCGCCGTCCGCCCAGGCGGACACCACCCGCATCACCACCGGCAGTTACGTCTACGACCAGCCCACCAACGGCGGTGCGGCGAGCGACCTCGGCAAGCGAGAGCTGATCCCGTACGCGCAGGGCGCCCTGGGCGACGCCTCGCCCACCACCACCGCCCAGTGGATCGGTGACGGGAAGCTGCCGTACAAGGAGGTCTCCGTCGTCCTCGACCTGCACCGCGACCACCCGTTGGGGCAGATCACGCTGGCCAGCAACGCCCCCAACCGCTACTACGGCATCAAGTCGTTCTCCATCCGCACCCGGGCCGAGGCGGAGCCCGACTTCACCACCGTGCACGCGCAACCCTGGTACGGCACGGCCAGCCCGCTGCCGCAGGGCACGCCGCTGAACAACACCGTGTCGGTGGACCTCGGTGACCGCCGGGCGCGATTCGTCATCATCAGGCTCACCCGGGTGCACGAGTGGCAGCACATCCCGCTCACCGAGGTGACCGTCACGGCCGGCGCCGGCGAGCCGGGGTCCGACCCGGTCCCGCCGCTGACCGCCGACCAGCTTCGCGCCGAGATCGCCAAGCCGGTCAAGCAGGTGCCCCGGCCGGGCATGGTCGACGTCGGCAACTACTACGCCAGCGCCCGGCCCGACGACGGCGCCCCGGACAACACCGGCGGCCTCACCGGCTTCCTCTACGGCCAACTGTTCAACCGGGACGCCGCAAGCGGCGCGGGATGGCGGGGCCGGGCGGACGCGCCGAAGAACGTCACCGTCGTCTTCGACCTGCTCAACGACTTCCCGCTGGACCGCATCAGGATCTTCAGCCGGGCCCCGAACCAGTTCTGGGGCTTCGACGAGATCAACGTGACCTACCGCGACGAGGCCAGCGCCACCTACCGCGTCGCCGCCCGTGCCAGTCGCGCCCGAACCGAGCTGGACCACCAGCTCGACATCCCGATGGCGAACGCGAAGGCCCGGTTCGTGCGGATCGAGATGGTCCGGCAGAACCAGTACCTGCACCTCCCGCTCTCCGAGATCGAGTTCGTCCGGGGCTCCGGGCCGGTCGGCGCGGATCCCGGCCCGCCGCTGACGGTCGCCGGCATGCAGCAGGAGCTGACCCGGTACACCCGGCTCGCCGACCAGTACGGCCAGTACCTCTACCAGGACTGGCCCGGCAAGGTCACCTCCGACGAGCAACTGCGCCAGGAGCACCGCGACGAGGCGGCGCGGCTGGCCGACGTACGGCTCGACACCGCCACGTACGACCGCTACGGCGGCGTCAAGGCCCTGGGCAGGTACGACTCCGAGGGCTTCTTCCGGCTGAAGAAGATCGACGGCAAGTGGTGGTTCGTCACCCCCGACGGGCACCTGTTCTTCCTCAAGGGCGTCGACTCCGTCTCGTACGACGAGTGGGGCTACGGGACCCTCTACAAGAACCCCGACGGCAGCCCGCGCGACGTGTTCGACGCGCTGCCCGACCCGCGGCTCTACCCCGGCGCGTACGCCACCACCGAGCGGGGACACGTCGTCAGCTTCGTCAAGGCCAACCTGGCCCGCAAGTACGGCCCGGACTACGGCGACGCGTGGCGCGACATCACGACCAGGCGCCTCGTGGACTGGGGATTCAACGCACTGAGCAAGTGGGCGGCCGACCCGGACCTGGAGTTCCCGCACATCGACCAGATCTCCGCGCCCCCGGACGCCACCCGGGTGCTGTGGGGCATCGACCCGTTCGACCCCGACTTCCGCGCCAAGCTCGACCGGCACATCGACATCAAGGACAAGAAGAACGACCGCTGGTTGATCGGGTACTTCTTCGACAACGAGCGGGGCTGGAACCGCGACGTCGTCGCCGAGGCGCTCCGCAGGGACGCGAGCCTGCCGGCCAAGCGGGCGTTCGTCACCTACCTGGAGGAGGCGTACGGCGGGGACCTCGCCCGGGTCAACGCGATGCTGGGGACGGACGCCGCGTCCTTCGCCGCGCTCGCCGACCTGCCGCTCGACGTGGCCCGGGTGCCGACCACGGACGTCAACGCCTTCGTCACCCGGGCGTCGCAGCTCTACTACGGCACGATCCGGGCGGCGATCCGCAGCCAGGACCCGCACCACCTCTTCCTCGGATCCGCGCTGGTGCCGACCTGGCGGACGAGCCTGGAATGGAACGTCGGCGGCCTGGCCAGCCTGGACGCGATCTCGCTCGACGTGTACGGCGACAACGCCAGCTACCTGGCCGAGTACGAGCCGTACGACAAGCCGGTGCTCAACCTGGAGTACTCCTTCAACACCCACGACCGGGGCATGCGCGCCATCAACGCGGCGGCCCGGACGGCCACCGTCGCCGAGCGCGGGACGAAGTACCGCTCCTTCGTCGAGGCGCAGGCCGCGAGCCCGGTCTTCGTCGGCTCCGGCTGGTTCGTCTACTACGACCAGGCCGTCACCGGTCGCCCCGGCGACGGGGAGAGCTTCAACTTCGGCCTGCTCAACCAGCAGGACCAGCCGTACACCGCGATGACCGACGTCATGGACAGCACCAACGACACGGTGGAACTCGTGCACCTGCTCGGCTCCACGGACCTGAGCGCCGCGACGGTCGCGGCGACCATCCAACGGCTGCAACCGGTGCGTCGGGAGTCGACGCGGCTGGCGATGCCGGAGAGATCGGACCGGTTCACCGTCTCGATCGTCTCCAGCAGCCGGCCGGACGTCGTCGACCTGTCCGGCGCGGTGCGCCACCGACCGGCCCCGACCACGGTGCGCCTGGTGCTGCGCGTGACGAGGATCGACGACGGCTCCACCGCCGTCACCGCCCCGCTGGCCGTCCGGGTCGCCGGCACCCGGACCGGCCCGAACTGACCCCGGCGGCTGCCGGGGCGCCGGCCACCCGCCCCGGCAGCCGCCACCGACACCCCCGCACGACTCGAAGGGAACGCCGTTGACTGGCACCGCGCTAGATGGAGTGATGTCCTTCCCGGTCACCGCCTTCCACCCGGACGGCGCGTTGAACCTCGCCGCGTACGGGGCCCACGTCGCCGACCAGGTGGCTGCCGGGCCGTCGGCGGTCTTCGTGGCCTGCGGTACGGGGGAGTTCTTCTCCCTCGACCTCGAGGAGTACGGCCACGTCGTCCGCGCGGCCGTGGAGGCCGCCACCGGCACCGTGCCGGTCTTCGCCGGCGTCGGCTACGGCACCAGGCTGGCGATCCGGCTCGCCCGGGTGGCGCAGGAGGCCGGCGCGCAGGGCCTGCTCATCCTGCCTCCGTACCTGGTCCGGGCGCCGCAGGACGGGCTCGTGGCGCACTACCGCGCGGTGGCCGCCGCCACCGACCTGCCGGCCATCGTCTACCAGCGCGACAACGTCCGCCTGACCCCCGAGGCGGCGGCGGAACTGGTCGCGGTGCCCAACGTCATCGGTCTGAAGGACGGCCTCGGCGACCTCGACCTGATGCAGCGGATCACCGGCGCGATCCGCGACGCCCGCCGGCACGACCCGTCGATCGCCGACCCGGTGCTGCTCAACGGGCTGCCCACGGCGGAGATGACGGCGCTGGCCTACTGGGGGATCGGCGTCCGGTCGTACTCCAGCGCGGTGTTCTGCTTCGCCCCGGACATCGCGCTCGCCTTCAACAAGGCCCTGCGCGCCGGCGACACGGACCTCGTCGAGGCGTACCTCGACGGCTTCTTCCGGCCGCTGGTGGAACTGCGCTCCCGCGGCGCCGGCTACGCCGTCTCGCTCGTCAAGGCCGGCGTCCGGCTGGCCGGCGCCGACGTCGGCCCGGTGCGCCACCCGCTGACCGACCCGCCGCCCGAACACGTGCGGCAGTTGCGGGACATCATCGCGGCGGGGCGGGTGATCGGGTGATGGCCGGCCTGACGTACGACTTCGCCGGCGCCCGGGTGCTCGTCACCGGAGCCGCCGGGCTGCTCGGCGGCGCCTGCGCCCGCGCCTTCCGCGACGCCAAGGCCGACGTCGTCGCCACCGACCGCAGGCCCGCGGAGATTCCCGGCGCCACGGTCGTCCTCGGCGACCTCACCCACGAGTCGTTCCTGGACCGGCTCCACGCCGAGGCGGGCCCGCTCGACATCCTCGTCAACTGCGCGGCGATCACGCACCGGCTGATGGACTTCTGCGACACCACCGGCGCCATGCTCGACGAGCAGTACGCCGCCAACCTGCGGCCCGTGCACGGCCTGTCCGCCCGGGCGGCCCGCGACTGGCGGCAGCTCGGCCGGGGCGGCGTGATCGTCAACTTCTCCTCGCCGGGCGCCACCCGGGCGCATCCCGACCAGAGCCTCTACGACGCGACCAAGGGCGCCATCGAGGCGTTGAGCCGCGCCATGGCGGTCGAACTCGGCCCGTACGGCATCCGCGTCAACTGCGTCGCACCGGCGTCCATCGGCTCGGCCGGCGACATCCGGCAGGACGCGCCCCTGCGCGACGCCGTCACCCCCACCGACGTCAGCGACGCGGTGCTCTTCCTCGCCTCACCCGCCGCCCGACGCATCACCGGCACCGTACTCGTCGTCGACTCCGGACTCTCGGCCCAACTGAGGACCCCGTCATGCGCGTGACCGATGTCGTCATCACCCCCGTCGCCTTCCGGGACCCCCCGCTGCTCAACGCCGTCGGGGTGCACCAGCCGTACGCCCTCCGCACGGTGATCGAGGTCAACACCGCGGACGGCGTCACCGGCCTCGGCGAGACCTACGGGGACGCGCCGGTGGTGGCCGGGCTGCGGGACCTCGCCGCCCGGATGCCCGGCCTCGACGTGTTCGACCTGGCCGGGCTGCGCCGGCTGGTACGGCAGACGTCCGCCGCCGGGTCCGCCCGGTCCCCACTCGACGGACGGTCGAGGGCGGCCCAGGTGCTGTACTCCGCCTTCGAGGTGGCCCTGCTCGACGCCCAGGGCAAGGCGCTCGGCAGGCCGGTGGTCGACCTGCTCGGCGGGCGGTTCCGCGACGAGGTCCCCTACAGCGCCTACCTGTTCTACAAGTGGGCCGCCCACCCCGGCGGACCCGAGGACGACTGGGGGCCGGCGCTCGACGCCGAGAGCATCGTCGCGCAGGCCAAGCGCATGGTGGCGGAGTACGGATTCACCGCGATCAAGCTCAAGGCCGGCGTCCTCGCCCCACGGCAGGAGTGCGAGGCGATCCACGCGCTGGCCGACGCGTTCCCCGGCCTACCCCTGCGGATCGACCCGAACACCGCCTGGTCCGTGCCGACCTCCATCGAGGTGAGTCGGCGACTCGCCGGCGTGCTGGAGTACCTGGAGGACCCCACGCCCGGCATCGCGGGCATGGCGGCGGTGGCGGCCCAGGCCGAGATGCCGTTGGCGACGAACATGTGCGTCGTCGCCCGCGAGCACCTGCCGCCGGCGGTGGCGCAACGCGCGGTCGGCGTGCTGCTCTCCGACCACCACTTCTGGGGCGGGCTGCGCCACACCCAGCAGCTCGGCGAACTCTGCGACACGTTCGGCATCGGGCTGTCCATGCACTCCAACAGCCATCTCGGGATCAGCCTCGCCGCGATGACCCACGTGGCGGCCGCTACCGAGCACCTGACGTACGCGTGCGACACCCACTTCCCGTGGAAGACCGAGGACGTGGTCGAGCCGGGCCCGCTGCGCTTCGAGGACGGCTCCGTACGGGTGCCCTCCGCCCCCGGCCTCGGCGTCACAATCGACCGGGACGCGCTCGCCAGGCTGCACGAGCAGTGGCGCCACAGCGGCATCCGCACCCGCGACGACGTCACCCCGATGCGGGCGGTGCATCCGGAGTGGACCGGCTCCCTGCCCCGATTCTGACCGGCCGACCCCTCAGCCGAGCATGCGTACGATCGCCCCTGCCCGGCTCCGACACCGGCCTACGCGAAGCAACGGAGGAACGTGATGACAGTGGAGATTCCACCCGGCGGACGGGTGCTGTTCATCGGCGACAGCATCACCGACGTGGGACGCGACCGCGAGCGGTCCGACGACCTCGGTGGCGGATACGCCATGATGGCCTCGGCCTGGTTCACCGCCCGGCACCCGCAGCGGGCCGTCACCTTCCTCAACCGGGGCATCAGCGGCGACCGGGTCCGCGACCTGCGCGCCAGGTGGGATGACGACTGCCTGCGGCTCGCGCCGCACGTGGTGTCGGTGCTCATCGGCATCAACGACACCTGGCGCCGGTACAGCGCCGACGACCCCACCACCGTCGAGGAGTTCGAACGCGACTACCGGCACATCCTCGACCTGACCCGGCGGCGGCTCGACGCCGCCCTCATCCTGATCGAGCCCTTCCTGCTCCCGCTCGACGACGCGCAGCGGGCCTGGCGGGAGGACCTCGGGCCGAAGGTCGACGTGGTGCGCAAACTGGCCGTCGACTTCGACGCGACGTTGGTGACGGTGGAGCACCTGTTCGGCGCCGGAACGGTCGACGAGCGGGTCTGGACGGCGGACGGCGTGCACCTCACGCAGCCGGGTCACGCGCTGCTGGCCCAGCAGTGGCTGCGGGCGGTCACCGCCGGGGACCCGGCAACCGCCCGGTGACGATCCGCGAACGGTGACGGTGGGACCACGGATGTTCGCCGACGACTTCTCCACCGGGCTCGCCGGTTGGCGGGCGCTGACGGGATCGCTGAGCGAGTGGACGACGACCAGCGCGGAGTTCACCTACGTCTCGGTCGACAGCCGCGCGCAACCGTCGGGCCGCTACCTCACGCCGGTGTCGTCCGTGGTCCTGCCCGACGCGTACGAGCTGCGCGCCCGCGTCCGGGTGGAGGCCGTCACCGACTCGCCCACCGTCTCGCTGCTGACCGACCTCCGGCAGCCACACGCCCTCACCCGCGACAACCTCGCCGCGCAGCTGGCCGGTTGGTCCGCAGTGCAGATCTCCCGCCCGCTGACGACGACCCTCTGCCGGGGCGCCGCCCCGTTGCGGCAGGGCGAGTGGCACGAGCTGGTCATCCGACGGGCCGGCAACATCTCGGTGGTGGAGGTCGACGCCCAGCGCGTGGCGGTCGTCGAGTCGCCGGCCGCGGGCGGCACCATCGGGCTCGGCGTCCACCACGCGCGGGCGTCGTTCGCCGCGGTCGCGGTCACCGCGCTACCCGGTGTGCCCGCCGGCCACCCCACCACCGCGTCGGGCTGCTCCTGGACGGGGCCCGGTGAGCCCGACGTCGACCAGCCCGTCCTGGCCAACCAGAGCGGCTACAACCTCGGCCAGACCAAGCGGTTCACCGCCCCACGTGCCGCCGACGGCGACCGGTTCCGCGTCGTCGACGCCGCCGGGGGCATCCGGCACGAAGGCACGGTGCACGGTCAGGTCGGCGACTTCACCGCCTTCGATCCCGTGGACACGGGCCCGTACACCCTGGTGGTCGAAGGGGCGGCCGGGGTCGGCCGGTCCGTGCCCTTCGGCATCGGCGCGGACTGGATGGAGCGGGTGTCCTACCGCAGAGCGATCGGGTTCATGACCGACGCGCGGTGCTACCACGGCGACTTCAGCAGGATGACCTACGGCGGCACCGACCCGGAGAACTGCTACCTCGGCGTCGGCTGGCGCGACTCCCACCAGATGTCCTTCGAGCTGCCGTCCCTGGTCGACATGTACCTGGCCAACCCGTCGGCGTTCGCCCAGATCAAGGATCCCGACGCCCGCTACGTGGGGCTGCCGGCGCAACTGCCGGCGGACACCCCGGAGATCGTCCGGCTGATCCACTGGGCCGTCGAGGTGTACCTCGGCGGGCGGGTCAACCACACCCTGCTCAAGGAGCAGCTCGCCGCCTTCCTCTACGCCTACCCCTGGCTGGCCGACCACATCCCGCGCGAGGTCTACGAGCGGGCGCGCGACTACCTCTTCCCGATCTGGGACGACGAGGCGAAGGACCGCTTCGCCTGGTACGACACCACCCCCCACACCGCCGACCTGCTGCAGGTCTACACCCAGGTCGGCTCCGGCAAGGGCGAGCTGCCGCCCGGCCACTCCGTCTGGCCGAACGTCATGATGTACGAGGTCGCCCGGCGGGAGGGCCGCGCGGACGCCGACCGGTACCTGGCCGCCGCCCGGGCCCAGGCGACGTGGCTGGTCGAACACCTCGACGTCGCCGACCCCACCGTCACCAAGGGCCAACGGCAGGGGGAGCACCACCTGATCACCGGCCTCGCCCGGCTCCTCGAGCGGCACCCCGACCAGGCGCCGCCCGGCACCAGGGACTTCGTCCGCAACTGGGCCGAGGTCGTGGCGGAACGCTCGGACAACCTGTGGGACTTCCGCAGGTACTCCGCGGACCGGTGGACCATCCCGTCGTTCACCGGCGGCGGCTCGGCCAGCGACCCCAACGAGACCGGCAACGTCGCCGGCTTCGCCGCCCCGGCGCTCGCCGCCGCGCGCGTGCTCGGCGACGACCCCCTCGCGGCCCGGCTGCGGCAGCTCGCGGTCGCCCACGTGGACAACATCTTCGGCCGCAATCCCACCGGCCGGCACGCCTCGCACCGGGGCGCGACCCCGCAGTGGGGCTTCGAAGGCGTGGAGCGCGGCTGGTTCTCCGAGTTCCAGGGCGGGGCCGGCCGCCTCCAGGGCTGCCGCGGGGTGCTCGACGGCAGCCCCAAGGACGCCCACTACCCGTACCACCCGGGCGTGGGCGACATCGGCCACTCCGAGGGCTGGGTCACCTGCAACGCCGCCTGGAACGTGGCCCTGGCGTGGCGGGCGGTCGACGCGACCACCGTGCGGGTCGTCGACGCCGCCGGCACGCCACGGGACCGGGTGCCCGAGGGGACCCGCGCGGCCGTCCGGCTGACCGCTCCGCTCAACCTCGACGTCGCCGCGCTGAACCGGGCAGAGGTCCACGTCCGCGTCGGCGAGCGTGCCCCGCGACGCCTCGTGGCCGTGCAGGACGCTCCGAACGCCACCACGTACACCGCGGAACTGGACCTGGCCGCGCTCGGCGCCACCCTCGGCGACACCGTCACCGTCTCATACGGCTTCGGCTACTTCGCCCACGAGACCACCGTCAGCGTCACCGCACCGCCCGCCCGCGGCCTGCCGTCGCCGAGTTTGCCCGGGCCGGCGGAGTGAGCGTCGAAGCGGCCGGACCGAGCCGCGCCACGGACGCTGCCCGCTAAGCGTCGCCGGTAGGGCGCTCGCGCACGACCAGCTCGTCGATCTCCAGCCGGCCGATGCGCAACTCCCGCACGACCGCCCGGCGGATCGCCAGCCGCCCGATCGCCAGCGCGCCGACGGCGACGGCCCCGACGGCCAGCGCGCCCACGGCAAGCGCCCCGAGCGACGCCGCGCCCGCCGCCCGCGCCCCCGCCGCGCCGACGGGCGTCCCGACCGCCCGCGCGCCCCGTACCGCTCGTGTCATCCGCCCATTGTCCGTGCGGCGCCGGCCCCACGGGCCCGAATCGGCGCCCCGCCGGGGCCCGCGCCCGCCCCGCGCGATCGGGACGGCCGGACCGGGCGTGACGCCGAGATCCGCGATGTCACCGCCCGGCCCTATCCTCGGGCCCGTGACCGCCGACCTGCGCCTGCGCCCCGTACGCGACGACGACCTGCCCCACTTCTTCGACCACGAGCAGGACGTCGAGGCCAACTGGATGGCCGCCTTCGGCCCGGAGGACCCGACCGACCGGGCGCGGTTCGACGCGCACTGGCGCCGGGTCCGCGCCGACGAGCGGATCGTCGCCCGCACGGCCGTCGTCGACGACGAGGTGGTCGGCCACGTGATCGCCTTCCCGGTCGACGACAAGACCGAGGTCAGCTACTGGATCGACCCGCGCCGCTGGGGCCGGGGCCACGCCACCGCCGCGCTCGCCGCCCTGCTGCGCGAGCTGCCCCAGCGGCCCGTGCACGCCCGCGCCGCCAAGGACAACCGCGCCTCGCTCGCCGTGCTGCGCAAGTGCGGCTTCGTCGTCACGGGCGAGGACAGGGGGTACGCCAACGGCCGTGGCGCCGAGGTGGAGGAGTGGGTGCTGGAGCTCGCCGACCGCTGAACCGGCCCCGCCGCCCGTCGAGCGGGCAGACCACGGTGACCACTACTCTCGCGGGGTGAACTGGCTGGAACTCGTCGGCTGGGCCGGCTCAGCGCTGCTGGTCTGGTCGCTGCTGCAGACGCGCATCCTCCGGCTGCGTGCCCTGAACCTGCTCGGATGTCTGATCCTGATCGGCTACAACGCCGCGGTGCAGGTCTGGCCGATGGTCGGCCTGAACGTCGTGCTGGCCGTGATCAACGTCTGGTACCTGCGCGCCATGCTCGCCACCCGCCACGACGAGGCGACCTACCAGGTGGTCGAGGTCGGCGTGGACGACCAGTTCCTCGCCCACACGCTGCGCGTCCACGGCGCCGACATCGCCCGCTTCAACCCCGGCTTCCGCTGGCCGCCCGGCACCTCCGCCGAGCGCTCCGCCTTCCTCGTGCTGCGGGCCGACGAGGTGGTCGGCGTGGTGCTGTCGCACGCCGAGCCCGACGGCGTGGCGCAGGTCGACCTCGACTACGTCACCCGGCGGTTCCGGGACTTCACCCCGGGCGAGTTCGTCTACCGGCGCAGCCGCCTCTTCACCGACCGGGGGTTCCGCCGGGTGGTCACCCCGCCCGGCATGCTCGCCCCCTACTACCACCGGCTCGGCTTCCGCCCCGAGGGCCGCTCGTACGTGCTCGACCTGCCGACCCCGCCGGTCGCCGAGCGAGCCTGACCACTTCCCGGGCCGGCCGAGGATTCACCGGCCGGCCCGGTGGGCACAGACTGGCCTACGCCGGCCGGGGCCTTCGGCCGGCGGTGCCGGTCGGGCCGACGGGCACCGGTGGTGCGTGAGGAGAGCCGGGCGTGCAGAGCATCTGGAGCCAACTGGCCCTGGTCGGTGTCCTGGTCGTCCTCAACGCGCTGTTCGCGGGCAGCGAGATGGCGCTGGTCTCGCTGCGGGACAGCCAGATCCAGCGGCTGGAACGCACCAGCCGCGCCGGCCGGGTGCTGGCCCGCCTCGCCAAGGACCCGAACCGGTTCCTGGCCACCATCCAGATCGGCATCACCCTCGCCGGCTTCCTGGCCTCGGCCGCGGCGGCGGTGTCGCTGGCCAGGCCCCTGGTGCCGCTGCTCGGCGCGCTGGGCGGCGCCGCGGAGACCGTCGCCATCGTGGTGGTCACCCTTGCGCTGACCTTCGTCACCCTGGTCTTCGGGGAGCTGGCCCCCAAGCGGATCGCCATGCAGGCCGCCGAGCGGTGGGCGCTGGTGGTGGCCCGCCCGCTGGACCTGCTGGCCACCCTCACCCGGCCGGCCGTCTGGGCTCTCGGCGCCACCAGCGACCTGGTCGTACGCCTGGTCGGGCTCAACCCGAGGCACGAGCCCGACGAGATCGGCCCCGACGAGCTGCGGGACATCGTCGCCGGCAACCACGGCTTCACCAAGGAGCAGCGGACGATCATCGCCGGGGCGGTGGAGATCGCCGACCGCCAACTGAAGGCGGTGCTCGTACCCCGGTTGCAGGTCTTCACGCTCGACAGCGGGACCACCGCGGAGGCCGCGCGGCTGCTGCTGGCGGCCACGGGCCACTCCCGGGCGCCGGTGGTCCGGCACGGCGGCCTGGACGACGCGGTCGGGGTGATCCACCTGCGCGACCTCGTCGGCGTCTGCGACGACCGGCCGGTCGACGAGTGCGCCCGCCCGCCGATGCTGCTGCCGGACTCGTTGCCGGTGGTCGACGCGCTGCGCCAGTTCAAGGCCGAGCGGCAGCACATCGCCCTGGTGGTCGACGAGCGGGGCGCGGTCGACGGGATCGTCACCCTCGAGGACATCCTGGAGGAGATCGTCGGGGAGATCTACGACGAGACCGACCGGGACGTGCGTGCCGTGTACACCGAGCCGGACGGCGCCATGCTGCTCCCCGGCACCTTCCCGGTGCACGACCTCACCGACGTCGGGGTCGAGCTGCCGGACCGCCCCGGCGGCGACTACACCACCATCGCGGGCCTGGTGCTCGCCTGCCTCGGACACATCCCCACCGTCGCGGGGGAGAGCGTCACCGTGGACGGCTGGGAGCTGGAGGTGGCCCGCATCGACCACCGCGCGATCACCCGCGTCCGGCTGCGCCGGCCGGCCGCGCCGACGCCCGACGACGCCGGCGAGCCGGTGCTGGACGAGGCCCGCGGCTGAGTCGCCGCCGCCCCTGGTGGCCGGGGTACGGGTCAGGCGGGGGAGAGATTCTGCAGTCGCACCTGGCCGCGGGCCACGAGCCGGGCGTCGGCGTCGGTGATCTCCACCTGCCAGAGCTGTTGGCTGCGCCCCCGGTGTACGGGGGTGCCCACGGCGGTCAGCTCGCCGTCGCGGACCGCGCGCAGGAAGTCGGTCTGGTTCGCCACGCCGACGACCCGCCCCCGGTCGCCCAGCCACACCGACCCGCCGACGCTGGCCGCGGTCTCGACCACCGAGCAGTACACGCCGCCGTGCTGGATCCCGAACGGCTGGTGCAGCTCGGGACGGACCTGCCAGCGGATCACGACGCGATCCCCGCTGACCTCGTCGAACTTGAGGCCGAGCAGGGCGACGAAGCCGCCCGTCAGATCCGGCATGTCCACGGCGTTCCCCTTCCCGATCATGACGGCGCCAGCCTACGCCGCCGCCCCGCTGGGCAAACCCGCTACGGCAGGCACCCGGTCATGGGGAAGAATGGGTGACCGTGACCGACAGCAGCCTCCCGCCGCCCGGGCGGGACTCCCTGACCGATGACCTGCGGTGGCGCGGCCTGATCCAGGACTCCACCAACCTCGACGAGCTGCGCACGCTGCTCGACGGCGGTGCCGCCACCTACTACGTGGGTTTCGACCCGACCGCGCCGAGCCTGCACGTCGGCCACCTCATGCAGGTCACCACGGCCCGTCGGCTCCAGCTCGCCGGGCACCGGCCGCTGCTGCTCGTCGGCGGCGCGACCGGCCAGATCGGCGACCCGAAGGAGAGTGCCGAGCGGACCCTCAACCCACCCGAGGTGGTCGCCGGCTGGGTGGCCCGGATCCACGACCAGCTCGCCCCCTTCGTCTCGTACGAGGGCGAGAACGCCGCGCAACTGGTCAACAACCTCGACTGGACCGGCGAGATGTCGGTGGTCGAGTTCCTCCGCGACGTGGGCAAGCACTTCCCGGTCAACAGGATGCTGGCCCGGGAGGTGGTCAAGGCGCGGCTGGAGAGCGGGATCAGCTTCACCGAGTTCAGCTACCAGCTGCTCCAGGCCAACGACTTCCTCGAGCTGCACCGCCGGCACGGCTGCCAGCTCCAGTTCGGCGGCTCCGACCAGTGGGGCAACATCGCCGCCGGGGTGGACTACATCCGCCGGCGTGGCGCTGGCCCGGTGCAGGCGTTCACCACCCCGCTGGTCACGAAGTCGGACGGGACGAAGTTCGGCAAGACCGAGGGCGGCGCCATCTGGCTCGACCCCGAGATGACCAGCCCGTACGCGTTCTACCAGTTCTGGGTCAACGTCGACGACCGGGACGTGAGCCGCTACCTGCGCTACTTCAGCTTCCGCTCCCGGGAGGAACTGGAGGCGCTGGAGAAGGAGACGGCGGAGCGGCCGGCCGCCCGGGCGGCACAGCGGGCGCTCGCCGAGGAGCTGACCACGCTCGTGCACGGCGAGCGGGAGATGGCGCAGGCGGTCGCCGCCAGCCAGGCGCTCTTCGGCCGGGGCTCGCTGGAGGAGCTCACGCCGGCGACGCTGCGCGCCGCGCTGACGGAGGCCGGCCTCGTCCACCTCGACGAGCTGCCCGACGTCGCCGGGCTCCTGCGCGACTCCGGGCTGGTCCCGAGCCTGAAGGAGGCCCGCCGGGTGATCGCCGAGGGCGGCGCCTACGTCAACAACAGCCGGGTCACCGAGACCGACGCCACCGTGGGCCCCGAGGACCTGCTGCACGGCCGTTACCTGGTGCTGCGCCGCGGCAAGCGGTCGTTCGCCGGGGTCGAGCTGCGCGGCTAGCCGTACGCCCGGCCAGTGTGACGGGCGACGCCCCCGGCGGATTTGACGATCAATCCGCCGGGGGCGTAACTTTCTCTCTGCCAGCGCGGAACGGACGAAAAGGGCGAAAGTCCTGGAGGCCGGAGCGCGGGAATGAGCTTCCGGTTCGAGGGTTGCACCCTTCGGACCCGGGGCCGGGCGGTGCCCCGGATTCGCCGCGAGGCGGATTTGGCGAGGCGGAGCCGACCGGGTAAGGTTCGACGCCGGCAGGAAACCGGGCGAGTTCGCGGGAGACCGTGGCGGCCGGTCTGTCGGAAGCTGCGATCTGAAACGGCGGAAGCCGGTTGGGTCGTGGTGCCCGGAAATCGGGTTGAAGTGGTGTGGATCGCGAGAGAGCGGTTTGACACGGCGGAAACCGGCGGGTAACGTAGTAAAAGTGCCCGG
>NZ_JBIAZP010000011.1:0-280511 GCF_042899165.1 Micromonospora sp. NPDC000121 | reverse complement strand
GCTCGCGGGTTGTGTGCCCGGCCGCCCCGGCTGGCGGCACCCCCCCGCCGCCCCGCCCCCCCCCCCGGGGGCCCACACCCCCACCCCGACGCACAGCAACCCACAGCCCCACCCCGACCGCACAGCAACCCACACCCCCACGGGCGCAGCAGGCGAACAGAAGAGAAACAAGCCGACGCCCGCCGGGAAATCTCCCGACGGGCGTCAGCCGTTTCGCGGTGCCCGGGCCCTGCCCGGAAGGCGCTCTCCGTCAGCGCGCGGCCCCCATGCCGAGGCGGTGGCGCTTGCGCCAGGCCAGCGACAGCAGCAGGAGCACCGCCCCGGCGCCGACGAGGCCGCCGCCGAACTTCATCGGGGTGCTCAGGCTGTCACCCGTGACGGGCAGCGGCGGCGCCGGGGAGTCCTTCTTCAGCACGGTGAGCGTCGCGGTCGCCACGCGGTCCGACGTCTCGCCCTCGGCGCGGAAGGTGTAGGTGCCGTGGTGGCGCGGCGTGTACGTGGTGCGGAAGTTGCCCTCGCCGTCGGCCGTGACCTCCCAGCGCCTCGGGTTCGGCTGCGGGGCCTGCTGGTACGAGACGGGCGCCATCGCGACCAGCTCGCCGTTGCTGCGCCGCGCCTGCTCGACGCCCGGAACCGCGGCGGCGAGCGGCGTGGTGCCGACGGTGATCACGACCGTCTCGCCCGGCGTCCAGCCGGTGCCGATCAGCGTGCACGTCTGACCGACCACGACGGTCGTCGGGCTCACCGCGAGCGTCGCGGGGCCGGGCACGTAGGGCGGTGGTTGTGTGTCGCCTGGTGCCGGCTGCGGCTGCGCCGCCGCCGCGGCGGACGGTGCGGCCACCACGGCCAGACCGACCGCGAGCGCCATGATGATGCGGGATAGCCGCATGATTGGTTCCCTCCTACTGGTCACAGCTTGGTGCGGAAACAACTTGGGTGGTCCATGGGGTGGCGGTGGGGGTCAGCCACAGCTCGGCCGTACCGACGCCGGTCTTCGCGGTGAGCACGGTGACCTCCAAGGTGCGGGAGCCTCCAGGGCTGACCTCGACGTTTGCCGTGGTCACCTGGCGGCGCCGTTCGGTGCCGCTGCCGACCGCCGTCTCGACGCCGTCGAGGCGGGTGGTGAGCACGGTCCCGCCGGCCGGGCTGTACACCGACACCAACGTGCGGGCGGTGTACGGGTCGCCGGCCAGGCCGAGGCCGAGGACCGACTTGCTGAGACCCGACTTCGGCGCCGACGAGCGCAGGGTGACCCGGAGCCGGAGTTCCCGACGACCGTCGGTGCGGCAGTCGCCAACGGTGAGAGTCGCCGCCTGCCGGAGGTAGTAGCCGAGCTTCGCGCCGCTGCCGTCGTTGAGGAACACGCCGACCGTCGGCACGGTGTCCTTCTCCGGAAGCACGCCGGCCATTCGGCTGTCGCCGATCGTCCGCTGCTCTTCCGGTCGGGCACTCCAGAACAATATCCGGCGTTCGGTGACAGCACGGTCAAAAGCGGACAATAACCCCTTCGGGTCGTATTTCTTCGTGACCAGCGCGTCGAACACGGCGGCGGCGGAGGCGGCGAAGAAGGCGTCCTGCCCCTCGTTGTCCATCCGCTGGTAGCTGTCGCCGAGCACCGTCTGGACGACCTTCTCCGCCGTCAGCGGGACGCCGCCGGGCACCATCACCGGGCCGGTGGCCTTCAGCAGGTACGACAGCACCACCGGGTCGACGGCGAGCACACCGTCCACCGTGGTCCCCGTACGCCGGCGGAACATCTCCCGGTAGAGCGCGGCGGCGGTCGGGAAGTGCGGGGTGAGGTTGACGTCCGCCGGATAGATCCCCGGCAGGTCGGCCCAGAGGTGGCGCACCTCCGTGGGCACCTTCAGCGGCGGCTGGAACCGGCCCAGCGCGCTGCTGGTGCCCTGCCGCCCCATCCGGACCCGGCCGTCGTCGGCGTGGATCACGGCGTACGCGCCGATCATGCCGCCGGTGGCACGCAGCTCGGCCGGGTTCTGGGACACCACGAGGTAGGTGCGGGGGCCGGCGGCGCCCAGCAGGGACGGGAGCAGTCGGGTGGCCTGGTCCGCCGCGGCGGTGAGACCCGCCAGGCGGTCGATCTCCCCGCGCAGGTCGGCGAGCGCCTGCCGGACCTGGCTCACCAGGCCGTCCGTGGGCACCGTCGCCAGGCCGCTGCGGGTGCCCTGCACGGCCGCGTTGACGGTCGTCAGTTCCGCCGAGACCGTTCGCAGCCGGGCCACGTCGAGCCGCCCGCCCGCCGGCACCAGGCTGGCCAGGTCGGTGCGGAGCAGCAGCGGGAACACCCGCCGGGCCAGGTCGTCGACAGTGACCGAGATCTGCCGCACGGCGGCCAGGTTGTCCCCGGCGTACGGGGTGTGCCGGCCGAGCCACCAGCCGGGGTCTCCGGTCGCCGACCGGGCCTTGCCCGCCTGCTCCTGGAGAGCGGCCAGGGTGCGCTGCGCGCGGGCCGTGTCGCCGCCGACGACCTGGGCGCTGAGTTCGCGCGCCAGCCCGGCGGCGTTGAGCAGGTGGGCGCGGGCCTGCCAGCCCCGGAACCCCACCCAGCCGCCCGTCAGCAGGAGCAGCGAACCCACCACGAGGCAGGCGAGCAGGGCCCGGCGAAGCTGCCGGCGCCGCCGGGACCGACCACGCCGGCGGCGCCTTCTCTGGCTCTCCGTCACACCACACGTCCCTTCCTAGAAACGGACAGAGGACCCCATTCCTCCGCCTGTTCCTAACAGGTAACGAGCGTTTTCGCCGGTAGATGACGGTATTAGCCGGTACGCGATTGTTGCTCGCGCTCAGCGGCCGGCGGTGCGGCCGGCCGCCGCGTCGTACAGCAGGCGTTCGATCCGGTCGACGCCCGCCGGCATGGACATCTCCCGCAGGTACGCCTCCCGGCCGCGCCGGCCCATGTCCACCCGGGCGGGTGGCGGGATGGTGGCGGCCAGCCAGAACCGGTCGGCCAGGCTCGCCCAGTCCTCCGGCGGGCAGGACAGGCCGGCCCGGGCCCGCTCCACCAGCTCGGCGGTGTCACCCCCGGCCGAGGCCACCACCGGCGCGGCGCAGGAGAACGCCGCCTGGAGCTTCGCCGGCAGGGTGCTGCGCAGCTCCGGCAGGTCGCGCAGCATGACGAGCTGGTAATCGGCGGCGGCGTACAGCTCCGGCATGTCCAGCGGAGAGCGGCGTTCGACGAAGCGCACGTTCTCGGCGCGCAGTTCGGCGGCGAGCCCCCGCACCCGCCGCTCGTCCGCGCCCGAGCCCACCAGGACGAGGTCCATGGTGCGGTCCAGCGCCGCCGCCGCCCGTACCGCCGTCTCCAGTCCCTGCCGGGCGCCGATGGTCCCGGCGTGCATCACCACGCAGCGGTCGTCGCGGCGCACCAGCCGGCGCGCCGCCCCGCTGGGCCGTGCGGGCTGGAAGATCCGCTCGTCGGTCCAGTTGAGCACCACCTGCACCCGGGCGGGGTCGGCGCCGGCGGCCACGACCTTGTCCCGCAGCGACGGCGCGGAGACCGCGATCCGGTCGGCGGCGCGGTAGGCCCGGGTCATCGCCGCGCCGATCCGCCCGGCCCACCGCCCGTTCCCGCCGCCGGTCGGCTCGTCCGCCGCCCAGACGTCCTGCACGTGGACGACGGTCGGCACCCGGCCCAGCAGCCGCAGCAGGCCCGCGGCGGCGAAGGCGGTCGCCGGCGGCAGGTGGACGTAGAGCGCGTCGACGTCGGCGAGGAACGCCCGCCCGGTCAGCGTGGCGCTGCCGGCGAAGGAGAGGTAGCCGGCCATCCGCGTGCGCAGCGAGCCGTCGCCGGCGCTGTAGCGCGGAACCCGCCGGACGGTCAGCCGCTCGCTGCGGGTCTCGTGACGCCACCGCTGCCGCCACCCGGGGTAGACGTGCCCGCCGGGATAGTCGGGGAAGCCGGTCAGCACCTTCACCTCGTGTCCCCGCGCCGCGAGTTCCTCGGCGAGGCTGCCCGGGATGAACGCCGGCTCGGGCGGGAAGTGGTAGGACAGGACCCCGATCCTCATCGGCGCACCTCCGTCCGGGTCAGGCGGTCCGGCGCGGCATGGCGTGGTGGACGCGTCGGGCCCGCGTACGATGCCCGCATCCCCTCCGAGTCCGGCCGGCGGCGACCGCCGGCGGCCGTCGCGGCGTCGCCCGCGCCCGCACCGACGAGAGGGATCCAGATGGTCGACCGCGTGCTGTTCGTCTGCCACGCCAACCTGTGCCGGTCCCCGATGGCCGAGTACCTCGCCCGCCGCCTGCTGACCGGGCAGCCGGTCGTGGTCTCCAGCGCGGGCACCGACGCCGTCGACGGCCTGCCGATGCACCCGTACGCGGCGGAGGTGGCGACGTGGGCCGGCGGTGACCCCACCGGCTTCCGCAGCCGCCGGCTGCGCGCGGAGCACCTGGTCGGGGCGACGCTGGTGCTGGCGGCGACCCGACGCCAGCGCTCGGTCTGCACCGCGCTGGTGCCTGCGGCGCTGCACCGGACGTTCACCCTGCGCCAGTTCGCTCGGCTGGCCGAGGCCGCCGACGCCGCGGATCCGGCGGACCACGCGGTGACGGACCCGGCCGACGGGCCCGTGCGGGCCGCGATCCGGGCGGCCGCCCGCGCCCGGGGGCGGCTGCAACCCGCCAGCCCGGACGCGGACGACCTGGTGGACCCGATCGGCGGGACCGCCGCCGACTTCCGACGCTGCGCCGAGGAGATCGAACGGTCGCTGCGACCCCTCGCGGCGCTCATCGGGGCAGCCGGGTGAGTTCCTGCGTACGGTCGCTGAGGCCGTCGATCCGGTCCGCGTGCCGGGCGGTCGTGGCCCGGTCGGCCGGCACGTCCGCGGACCCGCCGGCCGCCACCACCCGGTAGGCCTCGTACTGGTAGGCCTCGGCCTTGGCCACCTTGGCCATGTTCAGCACGCAGCCGAGCAGCCGGACGGAGACCGAGTGCAGGGAACGCGCGGCGGCGGCCACCTGGGTCCGCGAGGTGCGTCCCTGCTGGGAGACCAGGAGCGCGCCGTCGGCCTGCACGGCCACCACCACGCCGTCGGTGACCGCCAGCAGCGGGGCGGTGTCGATGATGACGATGTCGGCCGACTCCCGCAGGGCGAGCAGCAGGTCCGCCATCGCCTTCGAGCCGAGCAGCTCGCTGGGGTTGGGCGGCGCCGAACCGCTCGGCAGCACCAGCAGGGACTTGTCGCCCCAGCGCTGCACCACGTCGCCGACCTGGACGTCGCCGACGAGCACGTCGGTGAGCCCGATGCCGGCGTCGAGCCCCAGGTAGTCGGCGACCTTCGGCCGGCGCAGGTCGGCGTCGACCAGCAGCACCCGCCACCCGGCCTCGGCCAGGGAGATCGCCAGGTTGCAGGAGAGCGTGGTCTTCCCCTCGCCCTGTAGGGCGCTGGTGACCGCGATGACCCGGGCGGGCTCGTGCACGTCGACGAAGCGCAGGTTGGTACGCAGCTTACGGACCGCCTCGGCGCGGGCGGAGTTCGCCGCGTCGCCGACGATCAACGGCTCCGACTTCGCCGTGCTCTCGAACGGGATCTCGCCGAGCAGCGGGCTGCCGGTGGTGCGCCGCAGGGCGGCGGCGTCGCGCAGCCGGACGTCGGCCACCCCGCGCAGGATCGCCAGGCCCACGCCGGCGAGCAGCCCCAGCAGCGTCCCGATGACGAAGTTGCGCACCGGCTGCGGCGAGACGGGGGTCGAACTGACCCGCGGCCCGCTGACCACCTCGATCTTGATGGGGCCGGCCTTGCCGTCCTGGGTCGTCTCCACCTTCTGCACCAGCTCCACGAACTTCGCGGAGAGCAGCTCGCTGACCTTCAGCGCCCGGTTCTGGTCCGTGTCGGTCACCGTGGCGCGCAGCAGGACGGTGCCCGTCTCGGTGGACGTGCTGACTTGGCGCTGGACCTCCTCGGCGGTGAGCCCGATCGCGTTCTCGGCCACCACGCTCTGCGCCAGCCGGTCGCTGGTCAGCAGCTCGGCGTACGACTTGACGCGCTGCTGGAGGAAGAGGCCGCCCTGGTAGGCGTCCGTGACGCCCTGGCTGGGCGTGGTGACGAAGAAGGTCACCGACGCCACGTACCGGGGCTGGGCCCGGACGGTGACGAGGGCGGTGACGCCGAGCGCGACCATGACGGTGAGAAGCACGATCCACCAGTGCTGACGCACGAGGCGGAGGTGGCGGTACAGGTCCATCAGGCGCGCCTCCGTACCAGGCCGGTAACGCCAAAGAACTTCACGAAAACCCCCAAGGTCGACTTAATCTCGTGAAACCATTAAAGCGACTCATACCACTTATGTCCTGAGTTATCTATTTTCACCCCTTGACATCCGCGCCCGACCCGCCAACCGACAAACGGGCGGGCGGCGTCCCGGGACGCGGGGAGAAACGAACCGGGCGTGACGTCCCCGACCACGAGCCGTCCCGACGTGCCGGTTCCGGCACCGCCGGATAGGGTCGGGGACGGTGTGCCGGGAAGCCTGGTCGGCAGTTGCCCCCTACTGCCCCCACACCGAGGTGGACCTCGCGCATGAGCGACCGCGCCCCGCACACCGACCCCTCCCGCCGGCTCTTCTCGCGTACGTCCTGGCCGGAGGCCCGTTTCCTGGCCGACGTGCTGCGGACCGAGACCGTCGGCGGTGGTCTCCTCCTGCTCGGCGCGGTGATCGGGCTGGTCTGGGCCAACTCGCCCTGGGAGCCCGCCTACCAGGCCCTCGGCGGCTGGGTGCCGTGGGCCGGCGGGGCGGGGCTGCACCTCGACCTGAGCCTTTCCGCCTGGGCGGCCGACGGACTGCTGGCGGTCTTCTTCTTCGTGGTCGGGCTGGAACTGAAGCGGGAATTCGTCGTCGGCGAGTTGCGGGACCCGCGGCGGGCGGCCCTGCCGGTGGTCGCGGCGGTCGGCGGAATGGCGCTACCGGCGCTGATCTACGTCGCGGTCAACCTGGCCGGCGGGGGCGACCTGCGGGGCTGGGCCATTCCCACCGCGACGGACATCGCCTTCGCCCTGGCCGTGCTGGCCATCATCGGCTCCCACCTGCCGCAGGGCCTGCGGGCCTTCCTGCTCACCCTCGCGGTGGTCGACGACCTGCTCGCGATCACCGTCATCGCGGTCTTCTACACCGACCACTTCAGCCCGCTGCCGCTGCTCGCCGCGCTCGCCCCGATCGCGGTCTTCGGCCTGCTCGTGCAGCGCCGCAAAACCTGGTGGTGGGCCCTGATCCCGCTCGCGGTGACCGCGTGGACGCTCGTGCACGCCTCCGGGGTGCACGCCACCGTGGCGGGCGTCCTGCTGGGCTTCACGGTGCCGGTCCTGCACAGGGACGGCGAACCGCACGGGCTCGCCGAGCACCTGGAACACCGCTGGCGCCCGGTCTCCGCCGGCTTCGCCGTGCCGGTCTTCGCGTTCTTCGCGGCCGGGGTGTCGCTGCGCGGGGCCGACCTGGGCGCGGTCGTCACGGACCCGATCGTGATCGGCGTCGTCGCCGGCCTGGTGGTCGGCAAGGCCATCGGAATCTTCGGCTCGACGTTCCTGCTCGCCCGTTTCACCCGGGCCCGGCTCGACGAGGACATCACCTGGACCGACCTGCTCGGGGTGGCGCTGCTCGCCGGGATCGGGTTCACCGTCTCCCTGCTGATCGGCGAACTCGCGTTCGGCGCCGGCAGCGCGGCCGACGACAACGTCAAGGCGGCCGTGCTCACCGGCTCGGTGGTCTCGGCGCTGCTCGCCGCGGTCGTACTGGTCCGGCGCAACGCCGCCTACCGGCGGATCGCCGAGGAGGAGAGCGTGGACGCCGACCGCGACGGCGTGCCGGACGTCTACCAGCGCGGGGACGACTGACCCGGACGGTCCACACCGCCGGCCGACGCCGGACGGCTACGGCCTCAAACGAGCGGAACTCCGGCGGGACGGCGACCGGCCCGCCGGAGCCCGGACGGGTCAGCGGCGCCGCTCGGCCGCCCGGCGCTTCTCCTGCTCGTCGGCGAGGGCGTCGCTGACCGGCTCCATCAGGTCGTCGCCCGGCACCGCCACCTCCTCCGCCCGGTCCTGCTCGTCGACCCGCCCACCGGCCGGCGGCTGCGGGGCGGTGGCGTCTCCGGCGAAGCCGTACTCGTTCGGCTCGTCATGCTTGCTCATGTGGCAGTCCTCCCGCTTTCTCCGGTTTCGCCTCCTACCGCAACGGTAGGTGGTGATCCTCTTGCCCGCTGGAGGCCGCCGATAGTCGCGCCGGAGCCGCGGTGGTGAGCGCGGCCCACAGCAGCCGGCGCAGCAGGATGATCGCCGCCGCGCCGGCCAGCTCCGCCCAACCCTGGTCCACGGCCAGCCGCAGCAGGCCGGCGGCGGTGAGCAGGTCCAGCAGCACCCGCAGCGCGCACCGCCAGGAGCGCGTGCCGACCAGCACCGCCAGCCCGGCGAGCGTGGCCAGGGCGGTGGTGGCGGTGACCAGGGCACGAGTCATCTGGCGTGCGCCCTCTCCCCCACCTGCCGCTGCTCCTGGCGGATCTCCCGACCGAGGAAGTAGTTGAGCGCGGTCCGGATGGTGGCGATGGCCGCCAACTGCCCGATCTGGGTGAAGGTCGGCGAGACCGCCGTACGCAGGATGTCCGCAGCGAGCTGGAACTCCAGCCCGAGGGTGAGGAACCGCCCCAGGGAGAGCCGGATCGGGGTGAACACGGCGGCGCTGCGGTGCCGCAGCCCTTCGACCACGAACCGCAGCGCCGCCCAGGCCGCGCCGACGAAGATGACCACCGCGCCGACGACCTCCACCGCGGTGACCAGCGACTGGTAGCCGTGGCGCAGCACTTCCTCAACGCCCACCCGCTGGCCTTACCCGGCCCGCCGGGCGGTAGTCGGGGTCAGGTGAGCTGCGCGACCGCCTCCAGGATCAGCCAGAGCCCGCAGATCGCGAAGAGCGCGGCGGCGCCGTACTTGATGGTCTTCTCCGGCAGCTTCCGGCCGAGCATCCGCCCGACCAGGATGGCCAGCGCGTCCGCCGCCACCATGCCGACCGTCGAGCCGAGCCAGGTGCCGAACCAGCCGTACTGGGTGGCGAGGGTGATGGTGGCGAGCATGGTCTTGTCGCCCAACTCCGCCAGGAAGAACGCGATCGACACCGCCACGATGGCGGACTTGCTGCTCTTCTCGGCCTTGCGCTTCTCCTCCTCGGTGAGCGTGTCGCCGCGCAGGGTCCACGCGCCAAAACCGAGGAACGCCAGGCCCGCGACCAGCGAGATCCACTCCGTCGGCAGCGCGGCGCCGAGGCCGTAGCCGATCGCCACCGAGGCCAGGTGCACGACGGCGGTGGCGACGGTGATGCCGATCAGGACCGGCACGGTCTTGAAGCGGGTGGCGAAGGTCAGGGCCATCAGCTGGGACTTGTCGCCCAGCTCGGCGACGAAGATGACGCCGAAGCTGACCACCAGCGCGACGAGGAAACCTTCCATGACATCCTTCCGGATCACGCCGGGAGGAGGTACGGGGGCGCCCTCGACCCGGCTGCGACAGCCTGAGTCGAAGGTCTCGCCCGCCTCGGATGACGAGGCCGCGTGGCCGGATGCGGAACGCACCAGTGTGTCGACCACGACATTGGGGGCTACTCCCCTTCGCGCCGCCCAGCCTAGCCGACCACCGGTCGGGACGGGCGCCGCGGGTGAAGATCGTCACGCGCCGCCGGCCAGCCGGGCGGCCCCGGTCACTCCGCGCGGGCCAGGGTGACGCCGAACAGGCCGTCCGGGTCGGTCCAGAAGTCGTGGACGGCGAAGCGTGCCGCCGCCAGTTCCGCGGCGATGCCCTCGGGCCGGAACTTCGCGGACACCTCCGTGCGCAACTCCTCGCCCTCGACGAAGGTGACCGCCAGGTCGAGCACCCGGACCCGCATCGGCCGGCGCGCGCGCAGCCGCATCTCGATCCACTCCCGCGCCGGGTCCCAGAGCGCCACGTGGGCGAACCCCTCCGGGTCGAAGTCGGCGCCCAACTCCCGGTTGACCACCCGCAGCACGTTGCGGTTGAACTCGGCGGTGACCCCGGCCGCGTCGTCGTACGCCGGCACGACGACCGCCGGATCCTTGACCAGGTCGGTGCCGATCAGCAGCCAGTCCCCCGCCTCCAACGCGTCCCGCATCGCGGCCAGGAAACGCGCCCGCTCGGCGGGCAGGAGGTTGCCGATGGTGCCGCCGAGGAAGAGCACCAGCCGCCGCCCGCCGGTCGGCAGCCGGTCCAGGTGGCGGGTGAAGTCCCCCACGATGCCGCGTACCCGCAGCCCCGGGTAGTCGGCCGCGATCTCGGCGGTGGACTGGCGCAGGGCGCTGACCGACACGTCCAGCGGCACGAACGTGCCGAGGCCGCCCCGCCGGGTGAACGCGTCCAACAGCAGCCGGGTCTTCTCCGACGAGCCCGAACCGAGCTCGATCAGCGTCTTCGCGCCGGTCAGCTCGGCGATCGCGCCCGCCCGTTCGGCCAGCACGGCGCGTTCGGCCCGGGTCGGGTAGTACTCCGGCAGCCGCGTGATCTCCTCGAACAGCTCGCTGCCGCGGGCGTCGTAGAACCACTTGGGCGGCAGCCACTTGGGCTCGGCCGTCAGGCCGGCACGGACGTCCTCCCGCAGGCTGCGGCCCAGGTCCTGCTCCTCGAGGTGGATCTCCAGCGGCTCGGCGCCCATGTCTTCCCCTTCGTCGTCGGAACGTCCCTGTCGGTCGGCGGTCAGACCTCGGCGAGGGCGCGCAGCCGCACCCCCGTCGCGGTCGCCTCCACCAGTTGCCCGTCCGGCACCGCCTGCCAGCCGGGGTCGTCGTCGTGCGGTTCGGACGCCAGCAGCACCGAGGCCGGGGTCGCCCGGATCGACAGCGCGTGCCCGGCCACGCTGGCCACCACCGTGTGGCCGTCGGTGAGCAGCAGGTTGAGCCGGGACCCGGGGGCCGCCGCGGCCACCGCCGTGACGGTCTCGGCGATCGCGCGGGCGGGCTTCACCCCGGCCCGCAGCCGGTGCCGGACCAGCGCCCAGAGCAGCGCGGAGTCGGTGGCCGCATCCAGGGTGAGCAGGTCACGTACGGGCAGGGTGCCGGCGAGCGGGACCACGGTGTCGGGCCAGCCCCGCACCACACCGTTGTGACTGAACAGCCAGGGCCCCTCGGCGAACGGGGCGGCGGCCCCGTCGAGCACCGCCATGCCGACCGTGGCGGAACGGACGGCGGCCAGCACCGCGCCGGCGGAGGTGACTCCCGCGAGCTGCGCGATCGTGGGGTCGCTCCAGATCGGTTGGGCCCGCCGGTAGCGCACCGGCTCGCCGGAGCCCGGATACCAGCCGACGCCGAAGCCGTCGGCGTTGATCGTCCCGCCGCCGCGCATGTCGCGCGGCGCCCAGGACTGCCGCACCAGGGAGTACGGCGGGTCGAACAGCAGCTCCCGCAGGGTGACGGGCGGCCCCAGGTAGGCCAGATGGCGGCACATCAGTCGGCCGTCCTCACGGCTGCGACTCCTCTGGCCGGGCGTCGCGGGCGCAGCGGAAGCCGCTGAAGATCTGCCGCCGGATCGGGTAGTCCCAGTTGCGGAAGGTGCCCCGGCAGGCGGCCCGGTCGGTGCCGAACGACCCGCCCCGCAGCACCTGGTAGTCGTCGCCGAAGAAGACCTCCGAGTATTCCCGGTAGGGAAACGCGGTGAAGCCCGGATGCCCCCGGAAGGTGGTGGCGGTCCACTCCCACACGTCGCCGATGAGCTGGTGCACGCCCAGCGGGGAGGCGCCCGCCGGGTAGGCGCCCACCGGGGCCGGCCACAGGTGCCGCTGCCCCAGGTTGGCGTGCGCGGTGGTGGGGTCGTCGTCGCCCCAGGGGTAGCGGCGGGAACGGCCGGTGGCCGGGTCCCAGCGGGCCGCCTTCTCCCACTCCGCCTCGGTCGGCAACCGCTTGCCGGCCCAGGCCGCGTACGCCTGCGCCTCGTGGTAGCAGACGTGCACCACCGGCTCGTCGTCGCGGACCGGGGCCCACCGCCCGAAGCGCCGATAGGCCCAGCCGTCGCCGTCGCGCCGCCAGTGCATCGGCGCGGACAGCCCCGCTTCCCGGCGGTGCCGCCAGCCGGCCGGGCTCCACCAGCGCGGGTCGTCGTAGCCCCCGTCGGCGATGAACTCGCGGTAGCGGCCGTTCGTCACCGGCGTGGCGTCGATGACGTACGCCGGCAGGTGGACCCGGTGGGCGGGACGCTCGTTGTCCAGCGCCCACGGGTCGGTGTCGGTGCCCATGGTGAACTCACCGGCCGGCACCAGCACCTCGCCGCCGACCGCGGCCCGCGGCTCCGGCGGCGGCGGGGCGTGCAGCACCGCCGGGCCGGCGCGGAGCTGGTGGGTGGCGAGCATCGTCTCGTCGTGCTGCTGCTCGTGCTGCACGATCATGCCGAAGGCGAAGCCGTCGGTGACCAACGGCCGGTCGGTGAACGCCACCCGGTCCAGCAGGTCGAGCACCTTGTCCCGGACGGTGCGCAGGTAGGCGCGGGCCTCGGCCGGCGGCAGCAGGGGCAGCGACGGGCGGTCCCGGCGGGGCTGCTTGAACGCGTCGTACAGGTCGTCGATGTCCCGCCGGACCGGCTCGCGGCCACCCACGTCCCGGACCAGCCAGAGTTCCTCCTGGTTGCCCACGTGCGCGAGGTCCCACACCAGCGGGGACATCAGCGGCGAGTGCTGCCGCACCAGGTCGGCCTCGTCGACCGCCTCGGTCAGCAGCGCCGTGCGGGCGCGGGTGCGTTCCAGCTCCGCCGCGATCCGGCTGCGCAACTGCTCCGCGCCCGGCCGCTGCGTGGTCGCTCCGGTCACGCGTGCCTCCTCCCCGCGGCGGCCCGTCGCCGCCGTACGCCTCGGTCGATGTCGTCGTGCAGGGCCGCCGGCAGGTCGAGCCGGGGCAGGGCGGTCAGCGCCAGGTCGAACAGCTCCACGGCGGCGGCGGCCAGCGCCGGGTCGCGCAGGCCGTGCCGGGCGGCGGCGCGCCAGCGGTGCGCCACCGGGCCGGCGACGGCGCGGGCCGCGTCCACCGTGCCGGGCTCGGCGAGCAGGGCGGCCACCACCCCGAGCGCGACCGCCCAGTCCCGGCCCGGCTGTGCGTCGAGGTAGCGCAGCTCCAGGTAGCCCCGGGGCCGCACCGGCGGGAACAGGGTGCTGACGTGGTAGTCGAGGTCGTCGGTGGTCGGCGGCCGGGGCAGCGCCCCGTCGACCCAGTCGGCGAAGGTGACGGCCGGCGGCGGAGTCCAGTCGGGGCCGTCGTCGCGTACGCAGAGCAGCGGCGCGGCGAGAACGTAGTCGGTCCAGGCGACGACCGGGTCGACGTCGGCCCGCTCCGGCGTCCACACCGGCCGGGTACGGGCCGGGTCGATGGCGAACCAGGCCGCCATCCGCGCGGAGGCCCAGCCGGTGGCCCGGCCGGCGTGCCGGTCGGCCGTGGCGAAGGCGGCCAGCAGGGGCGGCCCGACCGCGTGCACCGCCGCCCAGCGGGCCGGCAGGTGTTCCGGCTCCCCGGCGTCCAGGCAGACCTGCAGGCCGGCGGTGCTGTACATCATCGTCCGGCCGGCGACGCCACGCCGGTCGAAGACGTGCCGCATCGCGCGGTAGCGGGGGGTCTCCACGACGGGCCGGGGTCGCCGGTGCGGGTCGATGCCGCTCTGCCCGAGGACCAGCCCGGCGGCGGCGAGCAGGCCGCTCAGCTGGGCGATGTCACCGTCGGTGGCGTGGACGAGGGTGGCGATCGAGGTGCGGGGCGCGGTGGAGATCTCCAGTTGCCCACCGGGCTCGACGGTCACGGTGCCACCGTGACGGAGCGGTGCGGCGGGGCTCGCGCGGTCGAGGGTCTGAGGGCTGTGCCGCCCCAGCGCCGCCCGGAGCCGCTCGCCGTCGACCGGGCGGGCGGGGTCGGCGGCGTCGTGCACGGTCCATTCGAGTTCGACGCCGGTGCGGGTCGGCGGGCCGGTCTTGAAGCAGATCCGGGCGAGGTGACCCGCGGCCGCGCCGCGCTCCCGCAGCACGATGGTCCGGTCCAGCTCCGGCGACGTCACCACAGGACGGGCTCCCTTCCCCGCGCCGACTTCCGGACCGTGCCACCGTAGCGCCACCCACCGTCATCGGCAGGGCGTCGGCGGTCCACCCACTCCAGTTCTAACAGACGGATCTCGCGGGGCCGGCCGGAACGAGCAGGGGATCAGTCGCTCGCCTCCGGGGACGCCGCCGCCGTGGGCTCGGACCTTCTCGACTGTTCCGGCTCGGCCTCGGGCGCCAGCTCCCGGCAGAAGTCGTCGACGTGCTCCCGGCCGCCCGCCGCGGTCACCACGCCGGCGTACGCGGAGCTGTCCAGCGCCGTCTCCCGCTGGGCCGGCGGTTTGGCCAGGTACGCCCGGCAGAGCCCCCGCATCTGCTCGGTGCGCTGCTCCGGCGACCGTGGCCCGCCGCCCGGGACGCCGGGGGTGCCCGCACCGGACGTGGGGGCGGCGGACGGGCCGCGCGAACCCTCGGTGGGCGCGGCGGAGGGGGTGCCGCCACTACCGGTGGCGCCGGTCGACCCACCCTGCTCCGTACCCGTGGTGGCCGGCGCCGGCGTGGTCGGGCGCGGCGGCGGGGCCGGATCGTCGGGGCGGTCCAGGGTGACGGCCGCGAAGGCGGCGCCCGCCGTCGCGGTGACCGCGATGCCGGCGGCCCAGGCCACGGCGCCGGCGGTGAACCGGCGGCCGCGCGGCGGCCGCGCCGAGGTGGTGGCGGTGGGCGCGGCGGCGCGGGCGGCCCGGAAGGCTGCCAGCGCCCCCTCCTCGCCGGCCAGTTCGCCGGGGCGGGCGGGAGCCGCGGCGGCCGAGAGCAGCCGGGCGAGCGGCTCCGGTCCGGCGGCGTCGGGCGAGCCGGCGCGGGCCGCGTCGAGCAGCCGGTCGGACTCGGCCCGGTCGGCGGGCCGCTCGCTCCGGCGGAAGGTCATCGGGATCCCCTCACGTCAACCGTCCGCCGGCTCGGCGTGCGGCGCCTGCCGCCGACCGGCGCGCGGACGCGGCGGGGTGGCTCCCTCGGGGGCGGCCGGCGGCTGGGACAGGTCGTAGCGTTCCATCAGGGCGGCGAGGCGGCGCAGCCCCCGGTGGGCGGCGGTGCGCACGGCACCGGGCCGGCGGCCGAGCACCCGCCCGGCCGTCTCGGCGTCCAGCCCGATGACGGCGCGGAGCAGGACCGCCTCGGCCTCCCGGGGCGGCAGGGTGGCGATCAACGCCAGCGCCGCCTCGGTGCCGATGGTCTCGCCGGCCCGCTCGGCGGTGTCGGCGTCGCCGGCCAGCTCGCTGAGCGCCTGCACCGGCACCGGTAGCGACGGACGGCGGCGTTGGCGCCGCAGGTGGTCCATGGCCCGGTTGCGGGCGATCGTCACCGTCCAGGCCCGGAACTCGCCGCCGGTGAAACTGGGCAGGTCGCGGGAGATCTGCAGCCACGTCTCCGAGGCGACGTCCTCGGCGTCGGCGCCGACCAGGGCGGTCAGGTACCGCAGCAGACCGGGCTGGAGGCTGCGGTAGAGGAAGCGGAAGGCGTCCTCGTCGCCGGCCTGCGCCGCCGCGACCGCGTCGTTCAGCTCAGCGGACACGGGACCACCGCTTCCGCTTTCCGGACATGCCGGGGTGACGCACGCCGACCCCGGCGCGCGCGACGCCAGCATGGTCCGGCACCCGGACCTGATCCCGCACCCTCAGCCCCCCGCTGACCTGGTCACGCCCGGGACCGCGGCGGCCCGGACGGTAGTTCTGGACTCTCGCCACGGCGGCACAGCCGGCGGCGCGGCGCCGGCGACGCCGTGGGGCGGGCCCGAGTCGGGCTAACGGTAGGAGCACCGGGCCGATCGGACAAGTCAGGCCCGGTCGGCAAAAGAGTGAGAATTATCTACCCGATCGAGCGGCGGGTCGCCGTAACGCGGCGGGCGACCGGGACGCTGCGCCCGCGCGCGGCCCCGACGAAGGGGCGTTCGTCCAGCGTACGGCGGTGGCGGTCGGACCTCGTCACGGCGCGTCCCCGGGCGGTCACACCATATCGGAGCTGGTCGTCGGCACGCAGCCATCGCCAGGCGGCCCACGCCGGCGGGCCGGCCCGCTCACAGCGCGCCGTTCTCCGCCGCTCTGGGTACGGTGGTGCTGTGTTGTCATCGGAGGTCGTACTCAGCGGTCGGTACCGCCTGGACGAGCGTGTCGCCACGGGCGGCATGGGCGACGTCTGGCGGGCCAAGGACCTCGTCCTCGGCCGTCAGGTCGCGGTCAAGGTCCTGCTGCCCGCACTGGTCTCCGACCCCGACTTCATCGCCCGCTTCCGCGCCGAGGCACGGATCATGGCCGCCCTGCGGCACCCCGGCATCGTCCAGGTCTTCGACTGCGGCGAGGACGACCTGCCCGACGGCGACCGGGCCGACTACCTGGTCATGGAGTTCGTGACCGGCCAGCCGCTGTCCAAGCGGATCGAGGCCGCCGGCCGGCTCGACGTCGGCGAGACCATGGCGATCGTGGCCCAGGTCGCGCAGGCCCTGCACGCCGCGCACCTCGGCGGGATCGTGCACCGCGACGTCAAGCCGAGCAACCTGCTGGTGCAGGAGGACGGCAGCGTCGTGCTGGTCGACTTCGGCGTCGCCCGGTCGACGAACGTCACGAGCATCACCAGCACCAACGCGGTGCCCGGCACCGCGCTCTACATGGCGCCCGAGCAGGCCGCCGGCCGGCCGGTCTCGGGAGCCACCGACATCTACGCACTCGGCGCCGTCGCCTACTGCTGCCTGAGCGGCAGCCCGCCGTTCACCGGCGACAACCCGCTCCAGGTCGCCGTCCGGCACCTCGACGACGAGCCGCCGGAGCTGCCGCACGACATCCCGGAGGCCGTTCGCGCGCTGGTCTCCCGCGCCCTGGCCAAGGACCCGGCCGACCGGTTCAGCAGCGGGGCGGCGATGGCCCAGGCCGCCCGCGCCGCGGTCTCCGACCCGTCGGCGGCGACCGCCATGGTGCCCGCCCCCGGCGTCGCCGCGCTGCGCGGCGCCGACCCGGGCACCCGCACCGACGTCCCGGTCGTGCCGGCCGCGGCCGGGCGGAAGAAGCGCCGCGGCCCCCTGGTGGGCGCGGCCGCGGCGGTGCTGGTGGCGCTGGCGGGTCTCGGCGCGGCGCTCGGCGCGGCGGGCGGGACCGACGCGCCCGCGGTGAACGTGCCGGAGACGTCGGCGCCGGCCGCCGTACCGAGCGCGGAGGCGCCGACGGAGCAGAAGCAGAAGCCGAACCCCAATCGGCCGTACCGCCCCGCCGGCTCCACCTCCAGCCCGTCGCCGTCGGCCACCGCGCCGCCGGAGTCGCCCGAGCCGAGCCAGACGGCGGGCCCGGAGTCGCCAGGGCCCACGGGCAGCACGGATCCGGCGCCCAGCGGCAGCTCCCCGACGAGCCCGCCGACGGAGACCACGGCCCCGGCGCCGACGGGCACGCAGAGCACGCCGGCGGACGACGGGGAGAACCCGCCGGGCGGCGGGGGCGACGGCGCGGCGACGGCCCGCTCGGCCTGATCCCGCCGCCCGCGCCGCACCCCTGCCCGGCGGGCGGGCTCTCGTGGTGACGTGCTGCCGACACCCCGCACACCTCGGCAGCACCGATAATCCCAAAACGGACTTACGGGCACAGAGGTCGCTCTAGGCTCCCAAGCAGGTTGTTTCCGTCTGCCTCGGGAGTCCGGGTGAGCGTTGAGAAGTTGGTCGTCATCGGCCAGGGGTACGTCGGCCTGCCACTGGCCATGCGCGCCGTCGAGGCCGGCCTGGACGTGATCGGCCTGGACGTCGACTCCGACCGGGTCAAGCGGCTCGCGTCGGGCGAGTCGTTCGTCGAGGACATCCCCGCCGACCGGCTGGGCCGGGCGCTGGCCAGCGGCCGGTACCGCCCGAGCGCCGAGTACGCCGACGCCGAGGGCTTCGACATCTGCGTCATCACGGTGCCCACGCCCCTGCGCGACGGCACGCCCGACCTCAGCTTCGTGGAGCAGGCCGGCATCGGCATCGGCCCGTACGTCCGGCCGGGCTGCGCGGTGGTGCTCGAGTCGACCACCTACCCCGGCACGACGGAGGAGCTGCTGCGCCCACTGCTGGAGTCGGCCAGCGGGCTGCGCAGCCCGGGCGACTTCCACCTCGGCTACAGCCCCGAACGGATCGACCCGGGCAACCGCACGTGGCGGCTGGAGAACACCCCGAAGGTCGTCTCCGGGGTGGACGCGGACTCCCTGGCCCGGGTGGACGGGTTCTACCGTCGCATCGTGGAGCGGACCGTGCCGGTGGGCTCCACCCAGGTGGCCGAGCTGACCAAGCTGATCGAGAACACCTTCCGCCAGGTCAACATCGCACTGATCAACGAGCTGACCATGCTCTCGCACCAACTGGACATCGACGTCTGGCAGGCGATCGAGGCGGCCGAGACCAAGCCGTTCGGGTTCATGCCGTTCCGGCCCGGCCCCGGCGTCGGCGGGCACTGCCTGCCGATCGACCCGTGCTACCTGTCCTGGCAGGTCAAGCGGCGCCTCGGGCGGCAGTTCCGGTTCGTCGAGCTGGCCAACGACATCAACCACGAGATGCCCGAGCACGTGGCGCAGCGGATCATGGGCGGGCTGAACCGGACCGGCCGCACGATCAGCGGGGCCCGGCTGTTGCTGCTGGGGCTGGCGTACAAGAAGAACACCGGCGACATGCGTGACTCCCCCGCCGTCGACGTGGCCCGCCGCCTGCAGGCGCTCGGCGCGGACGTGCGGGCGGTGGAGCCGTACGCCGAGCCGCACCACATCCCCGGCGGGGTCCTCGTGGTGGAGCTGACCGAGCGGGAGGTCCGGGCGGCCGACGCGGTGGTGGTGGTCACCGACCACGACGCCTTCGACTACGACCTGGTCGTGCGGCACGCCCGGTACGTCTTCGACTCCCGCAACCGGTGCTCCGGCCCGATGGTGGAGCGCCTCTAGACCCGGCACCGCTGGCCGGTCCCGCCACCGCGGTGGGCGGCGGGACCGGCCGGCGGGTGTCACTGGTCGCCGAGCGCCTCGACCACCGGCCGGGCCAGCGCCCGGCGGGCCGGCAGCACCGAGGCCGCCAGGGCGGCCGCCACGGCGACCCCGAGGATCAGCCCGAGCTGGCCCAGGGGCAGCACCACGGCGAAGTCCCCGCTGATCCGGGCCAGCAGGGCCATCGCGGCCGCGCTGACGCCGGTGCCGAGACCGACCCCGAGCAGCGCGCCGACCAGCGCCATCAGCACCGCCTCGACGGCCAGCACGACCCGCATCCGGCCCCGGGTCAGGCCCACCGCCCGCAGCACGGCGTTCTCCCGGGTCCGCTCCACCACCGACAGGCTCAGCGTGTTCGCCACGCCGACCAGCGCGATCACCACGGCCAGCCCGAGCAGCGCGGTGACGAACGCGAGCATCATGTCGACCGTGCCGGTGAGCATCTTCTTGTACGCCCCCTGGTCCATCAGGTTGGCCGTCGGGTAGCGGGCGACCACCGCCTCGATGGCGGCCCGGGCCTGGTCGGCGGTGACGCCGTCGGCGGGGTCGATCTCGGCCAGGTAGCCCCGCTCGGCGGGGAAGAGCGCGGTGAAGTCGGCGTCCACCACGTCGATCACGTGACCGGCCGGGACCGAGCTGCCGGCCAGGGCCGGCCCGTCGTCGGTGACGACCGCGGCCACCCGGAACGAGCGGCCCCGCACGGTGACGGTGGAGTCGGTCGTCCAGCCCCGCGCCTGCGCCAACTCCCGGTGCACCAGCACCGACCCGGGCGCGAGCCGGTCGACGTCGCCCGCCACGACCCCGGTCAACGTCCGGCCGACCAGGGCGGGATGGGCGGCCCGGACCTCGACGCCGGCGGTGACGGCGCTGCGCTGCTCGTGCACCACCGCCAGCTCGGGCCGGGCGCGCAACTCGCCGACCAGCGGCGCGGGCAGGTCCCCGCCGATCCCGGTGACCAGCCAGTCGACCCCGATCTCGGCGTCCACGCTGCGCTCGATGCCGTCCTTGGTGCTGCGCGCGCCCACCACGAACGCCGACACCAGCCCGATGCCGATGACCAGGGCGGTCGCGGTCGCCGCGATGCGACGCGGGTTGCGCACCGCGTTGGCCACGGCCAGGCCGGCGGTGGCGCCGAACAGCTTCCGGGCGGGCCAGCCCAGCACCCGCACCAGCGCCGGGACGAGCACCGGCCCGAACAGCACGATGCCGAAGAAGGTCAGCACCCCGCCGAGCGCCACCAGCACCACCTGGACGGCGGACGCGGCGGCCACCAGCGCCGCGATGCCGGCGACGAAGACCAGCGCACCGACGGCGAGCCGGAACCGGCCGGCGCCGCGGGCGGGCTGGACCGCCGCGTCGGTGAGCGCGGCGATCGGCGGCACCCGGGTGCCCCGCCACGCGGGCAGCAGGGCGGCGCCCACCGTGATCGCCGTGCCCAGCAGCAGGCTGAGCAGCACGGTCGGGGCGGTGAGGGTGAGCCCGCCAGAGACCGGCGCGTCCAGTCGCGTCATGAGCTGGCTCATGCCGCCGGCCAGGGCGACGCCCAGCAGCACGCCGGCCGCGGAGGCGACCGCGCCGATCACCGCGGACTCCAGCAGCGCCGCCCGGAACAGCTGCCCCCGGGTCGCGCCGACGAGCCGCAGCAGCGCCGTACGCCGGATCCGTTGGGCGAGCACGATGGCGAAGGTGTTGGCGATGACGAACCCGGCGACCACCACCGCGACCCCGGCGAAGGTCAGCAGCACCATGTTGAACTGCTCCAGGTTGCGGACCGCGTCCTCGACGGCGTCGTCGAGGATGCGGTGGCGCGTCTTGACGGTCGCGCCGGCTCCGGCGGTCTCGGCGACCCGGTCGACCAGCGCCGCGTCCGAGACCCCGGGACGGGCGGCCACCATGATCCGGTCGTATCCCCGCTGGCCGGTCACGGCCATGGCGTCCGCGCCGACCAGGCCGATGAACGGGCCGCCGACGTCGCGGGCGGTGCCGGCCACGTCGACCGTGCCGACCAGGGTGTACGGGCGGGCCGCTCCCCCGCTGCCGCCGACGCGTACGGGGCCGCCGAGGGTGAAGCCCTCCTCGGCCACGGTGGGCGCGTCCAGCACCACCTCGCCGGGGCGGTCGGGCAGCCGGCCGGCCACCACGTCGTACGAGCGCAGCGCCTCGTCGACGGGGATCGCGGCGAGGACGGCGTAGCCGAGCACGGGGCGGTCGTCGGCGCCGACGATCCCGCCGGAGCCGAGCAGTTCGCCCTCCGCGGCGGCGACCCCGTCGAGCGCGCGCACCCGGTCGACCAGCGCGCCCGGAAGGGGGTTCCTGGTGGCGGAGTACACGGCGAGGTCGGTGTGCCGGTCGAACGTGCCGGCCCGGTCGTACGCTCCCGCGCGCATCCCGTCGACGAAGATCAGCGTGCCGGCGATGAAGGCGACGCCGAGCACGATGGCCAGCGAGGAGAGCAGCAGACGCAGCGCCTCGGCGCGGAGCTGGCGCAGGGTCAGCCGGATCACCGGGCCACCGCCTCGCGGCCGGCGGCCGGCACGCGCGCCGAGTCGAGGCCGGCGAGGGTGTCGAGCACCGCCTCCGCGGTCGGCGCGGTGAGGTCCCGCACCGGCCGGCCGTCGGCCAGGAAGACCACCCGGTCGGCGTGCCCGGCCGCCATCGGGTCGTGGGTCACCATGATCACGGTCTGGCCGAGGGTGTCGACGGCCTCGCGGAGCAGGCGCAGCACCTCCGCGCCGGAGCGCGAGTCCAGGTTGCCGGTCGGCTCGTCGGCGAAGATCACCCACGGCTTGGTGATCAGCGCGCGGGCCACCGCCACCCGCTGCTGCTGCCCGCCGGAGAGCTCGGCGGGCCGGTGGCCGAGCCGGTCGGCCAGCCCCACCGCGGCGACGACCTGACGCAGCCAGGCCCGCTCCGGCCGGCGGCCGGCGATCGCCAGCGGCAGCACGATGTTCTCCTCGGCGGTCAGCGCCGGCAGCAGGTTGAACTTCTGGAACACGAAGCCGACCCGGTCGCGGCGCAGCAGGGTGAGCCGCTTGTCGTCGAGCCGGGAGAGGTCGGCGTCACCGATACGTACGCTGCCCGCGGTGGGGCGGTCAAGGCCGGCGAGGCAGTGCATCAGCGTGGACTTGCCGGAGCCGGACGGGCCCATGATGGCGGTGAACCGGCCGGCGGCGAAGTCGACGTCCACGCCGTCGAGGGCGACGACGGCGGCCTGGCCGGAGCCGTACCGCTTGGACAGGCCGCGGGCGGAGACCGCGACGCCGGCGGTGGCGTGCGCGGGAGGTGCGACGGACACGTGGAGCTCCCCGTGAAGATCGTGACTGGGACGTCTCCGACGCTATGGGCGCGGCGGCCCGCGGGCGTCCACCCGCGCGCTCGACCCTGCTGCGACCGCAGGCGGCCCCGACGGGCGGACCCGTACGACCTGGGTCGTACGCCGCCTCAGCCGCCGGGGGTGACCAGCCCACTCTCGTACGCCAGCACCACCGCCTGCACCCGGTCGCGGAGCTGGAGCTTGGCCAGGATCCGCCCGACGTGCGTCTTCACGGTCGCCTCGGCGACGTGCACCCGGGCGGCGATCTCGGCGTTGGAGAGCCCCTGCGCCACCAGCAGGAGGATCTCCCGCTCCCGCTCGGTGAGCTGGGCGAGGCGCGGATCCTCGGCGGGGCCCGGGCCGAGCCGGCCGGCGAAGCGGTCGAGCAGCCGGCGCGTGATGGACGGGGCGACCACCGAGTCGCCCTGGGCGACCACCCGGATGGCGGCGAGCAACTCCTCCGGCGGGACGTTCTTGAGCAGGAAGCCGCTGGCGCCGGCCTGGAGCGCGGCGAAGGCGTCCTCCTCGGTGTCGAAGGTGGTGAGCACGAGCACGCGGGGCGACCCGGCGGGCCGGTCCCGGCAGATCCGGCGCGTCGCCTCCACCCCGTCCATCGTCGGCATCCGGACGTCCATCACCACCACGTCGGCCTCGACCCGGGCCAGCACCCGCAGCGCGTCGGCGCCGTCGATCGCCTCGCCGACGACCTCCAGGTCGGGCTGGGAGTCCAGCACCATCCGGAAGCCGGCGCGGACCAGCGCCTGGTCGTCCACGATCACCACGCGGACCGTCATGCCGCGATCACCTCCGTCGTCCCGGGCGTCGACGGTAGCGGCAGCCGCGCCTCGACCTGCCAGCCCCCGGCCAGTCGCGGGCCGGCGGTGAGGCTGCCGTCGTACACGCTCACCCGCTCGCGCATGCCGACCAGGCCGTGCCCGCCGGACGGGGCCGGGCTGACCGGCGGGCGGCCGCGCCCGTCGTCGAGCACCCGGGCCACGACGGCGTCGCGGGAGTGGTCGAGGGTGACCTCGACGCCGGCGCCGACCCCGGCGTGCTTGAGCGCGTTGGTCAGCCCCTCCTGCACCACCCGGTAGAGGGTCAGCTCCAGCCCGGCCGGCAGCGGCGCGGGTTCCCCGGTGACCGTGTGGCGCACCCGCAGGCCGGCGGCGCGGAACCGGTCGAGCAGGGCGGGCAGCTCGGTCAGCGCCAGCCGGCGGTGCTCCGGGTCGGCGGCCACCCCGGCGCCGCCGGGTTCGTCCGCCGCGCCGGGGCCGGCCGTCGCGTCGGGCGGGCTCGGCTCCCGCAGTACGCCGACCAGCCGGCGCATCTCCTCCAGCGCCTGGCGGCCGGTGTCGGCGACCACCTTCACCGCGTTCCTGGCGGTCTCCGGGTCGCGGTCGAGCATGAACCGCGCCCCGTCGGCCTGCACGATCATGACCGCCATGCTGTGCGCCACCACGTCGTGCAGCTCCCGGGCGATGCGGGTGCGCTCCCCGGCGACGGCGGCGCGCGCCTCCGCCTCGCGTTCCCGCTCCAGGGTGGCGGCCCGCTCCTCCAGGCTGAGCACGTAGAGCCGGCGGGTCCGCACGTTGAGCGCGACCAGCCAGACCGCCCCGGTGACCAGCCCGATATAGATCGCGGTCGCCCACCAGGCGACGGTGCTCTCGGTCTGGATGGCGGCGAGGACCACCCCGACGGCGGCGGTGATCCCGGCGAGGATGCCGTCGCGGAGCCGGTCGGCGTACTTCACGACGCTGTAGAGGGCGACCAGCACCGCGACGTCGAAGGCCAGTGGGCCCCAGCCGGCGAACACCTGGACCAGCGCGAGCACCGCCACGGCGGCGGCGACCGCCGACGGGTGGGACCGGCGGAACAGCAGCGCCACCGCCATCGCGGCGCCGACGAGGGCGGCCTTCCACCCACCGGGCTGGTTCACCAGGCCGGCGAGGCCGAAGAGCACCACCAGGCCGGCGACGAAGACGTCGAAGGCGACGCTGCGCAGCGGGCGGCCGAAGATCGTGCGGTTCACGGTCACCCAGCGTACGTGCCGCCGCCGCGCGGCCGGTCACCCGCGCGGACGGGACCGCCGCGGCCGGGTCACTGGGCCAGCACGTCGCGCATCCGGTCGATCTCGACGGCCTGCTCGGTGGCGACGGAGTTGGCGAACTCCGACAGGGTGAGGTCGGCGCCGACCTTGAGCAGGTCGGTGGCCATCTGGACCGCGCCCTGGTGGTGCTCGGTCATCATCCGCACGAAGAGGCGGTCGAACTCGGCGCCCCGGGCCGCCGCGAGCTGGCGCATCGCCTCGGGCGACTGCATGCCCCGCATGGTGCCGTGGTCGTGCCCCGGCACGTCCGGGGAGAGCCCGCGGGCCTGCAACCAGCCCCGCATCATGCCGATCTCCGGGCCCTGGCTGGCCCTGATCCGCTCGGCGAGGGCGCGCAGGTCCGGGTCGGCGACGCGGTCCGGGGCCAGCTCGGCCATCTCCAGGGCCTGCGCGTGGTGCGGGATCATCATCCGGACGAACCAGACGTCCATCGAGTTGTGCCGGGACGTGGGGGCGGCGTCGCGCAGCTCCTCGGCGCGGCGCACCGCGGCGGTCTCCCCCGGCCGACCCGGCACGATCACGGCGGGCCGGGCGGGATCGACGGGCGCCGAGGCCGAGGCGGGGGCGGCGACCGGCGGCGCGGGTGGCGCCGTCGATCCGTCGCCGGACCGGGACAGGACGACGGCCACCACCGACACCACGAACACGGATGTGACGACGGCCAGGATCCGTGCGCGCCGGTTGGTCATGGGCCACTCCCCCCGGTAGAGGTCATGGCGATCGTATCCATTGACGGAGACGACTACATGTGACCCAGATCACATCGATGACCCTCATCGGACGGTAAGGTGTCGACAATCGTCATCCCCTTGCGAAGGGCCTCGCCGATGATCAGACTTCGCACTGCGCGGGCCCGGCGGCTCACCACGGTGAGCCTGGCCGCGGCCGGCCTCCTCCTCGCCAGCGTCGCCACCGCCCCACCCGGGACTGCCGGGGTGGCGGCGCCCTCCGGCACGGTCGACCCCGCCTACACCATCCCCGGCATCGACGAGATCGTCAGCAGCCCCAACCTGCGGCAGGTCGCCAACCTGCCGAAGCAGGCCCCGCTGAACGCCACGAACAGCGACCTCGCCTTCCAGGGCCGCTACGCCTTCGCCGGCAACTACAACGGGTTCGTCATCTACGACATCTCCCAGCCGACCGCGCCGACGGTCGTGTCGCAGGTGTACTGCCCCGGGTCGCAGAACGACATCTCCGTCCACGACGACCTGCTCTTCCTCTCCACCGACGCGCCCCGCAGCGACGACTCCTGCAACAGCACCGGATCGTCGGCGACGGTCAAGGAGTCCTGGGAGGGCATCAGGGTCTTCGACATCAGCGACAAGGCCAACCCGCGCTACGTCAAGGCGGTGGAGACGGCCTGCGGCTCGCACACGCACACCCTCGTGCCGGGCACGGACCGCAAGGCGGTCTACCTGTACGTCTCGTCGTACAGCCCGCGGGCGGAGTTCCCCGACTGCCAGCCGCCGCACGACTCCATCTCCATCGTCAAGGTGCCGCTGAAGAAGCCCACCGACGCGGCGGTCGTCGCCACGCCGAACCTCTTCCCCGACGGCGGCTACGAGGGCCGCCCCGGCGGGTCGGCGACCACCGGCTGCCACGACATCACCGCCTACCCGGAGAAGAACCTGGCCGCTGGCGCCTGCATGGGTGACGGCATCCTGATGGACATCACCGACCGGGAGGCCCCGCGGGTCATCAACCAGGTCCGGGACACGGTCAACTTCGCGTTCTGGCACTCGGCCACGTTCAACAACGCCGGCACCAAGGTGATCTTCACCGACGAGCTGGGCGGCGGCGGCGCGGCCACCTGCAACGAGGCCATCGGCCCCAACCGGGGCGCGGACGCCATCTACGACATCACCGGCAGCGGCGACGCCCGGACGATGGTCTTCCGCAGCTACTTCAAGATCCCCCGGCCCAACGCCGACACCGAGACCTGCGTGGCGCACAACGGCTCGCTGATCCCGGTGCTCGGGCGCGACATCATGGTCCAGGCGTGGTACCAGGGCGGCATCTCGGTCTTCGACTTCACCGACTCGGCCAACCCTGAGGAGATCGCGTTCTGGGAGCGGGGCCCGCTGTCGACCGAGCGGCTGACCGGCGGCGGTTCCTGGTCCGCGTACTACTACAACGGCTACATCTACTCCAACGACATGCAGAAGGGCTTCGACGTCCTGAAGCTGACCGACTGGCGGACCTGGACGGCGAACCTCGTCCGCTACCGCGAGTTGAACGTGCAGACCCAGCCGAGCTACCTGGGCTGGTAGACGCACGACCGCGCCGACGGGCCCGGCCCTCCACCTCGGGGGCCGGGCCCGCCCGCGTTCCACGGTCACGGCGCGCCCGAGGCCCTGCCCGCGTCCCGGACGCCGGCAGGGACGGGACCGTGGGTCAGCTCACCGGGAGTTGGTAACGCCGCTCGCCGCCGCCGGTCGCGGTGGCCAGCCGGACCTCGCCGCTGCGCAGGCCGTACGTCACCGACCAGCGGGTGTGCGACTGGCGTACGTCGTTGAGGATCTCGAACGCCGCCGGGGCGTCCGCCGCGCCGCCCGCCCGGTCGAGGGCCGCGGCGATCACGCCGTAGCGGTGGTCGGCCCGACGGCGCTGCTCGTCCACCCCCACGACTGGCACGTTGGTCAGCGCCCGCCAGGCGCCCCGTCCCTTCTCCACCGACATCTTCCCGTCGACGAACTCGACCACCGCGGACGCCCCGGTCGCGTCGGCGAGCAGGTAGTGCAGCGGTGGCCCGTCGGTGAAATCGAGGTTGTACCGCTCGAACACGGCCACCGCCTCGTCCACCGTGGCCGCCTGGTCGAGCACCAGACGCTGGATGCGGACCGACCCGACGGTCGCCTTGCCGGGTTCGGCGACGGCCCGCGCGCCGTCGTCGGCGGCCAGGCCGACCGCCAGCCCCCGCTCGTTCATCCCGTCGAACGGCAGCAGCGGCGCGTTGAGCAGCCGCCGGTCGCCGGTCGGGTCGGGGCCCACCCCGAGGTAGGACATGTCCACCACAGAGATCGAGGCGTACCCGTCGGGAGGATCGGTGCGCAGCACCAGCGCCGGGTTGGCGTCCCAGTCGAAGTTGCGGGCGAACAACGGCCGGGCCGGGTCGCCGGTGGCGGCGAAGAGCGAGCAGCCGAACGCCTTCGCCGGGCGCGCGTCCGTGCCGACCGTCGCGTCGTACGCCCCGACATAGGTCATCTCGTACAACGGAAGGTCGTTGACCTTACGCAGGCTGGCCAGGGTCTTCTCGACCTCGCCCGGATCCTGCCGGGAGGCGCTGGGCGTGCCGGCGGGCGTCGCGGCTCCCGCGGGCGCGGGCGGCCCGGACTCCGCGCTGGAGCAGGCGGTCACGGCGAGCAGCAGGGCGACACCGGCGCCCAGAAGAGTCCTCCGCATATCTTCTGGACGCTAGGGCAGGAATCGAGGGTTGTCCACCGGCCGATCGGTCGCCCCGGCCGGAACGGCGAACAGGGGGATCAGGCGGTCGACGTCGAGCCAGGTGGTGATGCCGGTGACCAGTCCCGCGGACACGTCAAGCAGGACCAGCCCGAAGGGCGCGTGGACGCCGTCCGGGCCGGGGCGCGTCTGCCAGTACGCCGGCACGCCGTTCGCCTCGGCGGGCACGAGGCGGGCGCCCGCACACGACGCGTCCGGGGCGCGCAGCACCCGCCCGATCCGGTCCCGGCCGCCGATCCACCACGCGAAGGGCGGCATCGACATCGTCGCGTCCTCGTGCAGCAGAGCCACGAGCGCGGCCACGTCGTGCCGTTCGAACGCGGCACAGTAGCGGGCGAGCAGGTCGCGTTGGGCGGGGTCCGACGGACGCAGCGGCTCGCCGAGCGTCGGGCCCACCGCCCGCAACGTCGCCCTCGCCCGCTGCACCGCGCTGGTCACCGCCGCGACGGTGGTCTCCAGCAGGTGGGCGACCTCCTCGGCGGTCCAGCACAACACGTCCCGCAGGATCAGCACGGCCCGCTGCCGGGGCGGCAGGTGCTGCAACGCGGCGACGAACGCCAGTCGGATCGTCTCCCGCCGCACGACCAGCTCCGCCGGGTCGCCGTCGGCGGGCAGCACCCGGGAGTCCGGGACCGGCTGGACGAAGACCCGCTCGGACAGCGGCTCGCCGATGTCGGGCCCGCCGCCCGCCGGCCCGCCCAGGTCCACGGCGAGGGCCCGGCGTTGCGGACTGCGGAGCATGTCGAGGCAGACGTTGGTCGCGATGCGGTAGAGCCAGGTGCGCAGCGACGCCCGTCCCGGGTCGTAGCGGTCGAGCGACCGCCACGCGCGCACCAGCGTCTCCTGCACCGCGTCCTCCGCCTCGAAGCCGGAGCCGAGCATCCGGTAGCAGTAGCCGGTCAGCTCCGTGCGGAACGGCTCCAGCCGGGCCGAGGCTTCGCGGGTCGACGTCTGCGCCACCGGTCGACCATACGCACCGGCGGCGATGAGTTTCCGACGCTCAACGTACCCCCGACAACGTCACGCACCCGTGGGCGCCACCAGGCGACGTCGTCCACGGGGCGCTCTCGCACGACGTCGTCCGCGGGGCGCTCTCGCACGACGTCGTCCACGGACTCGACATCGCGGTGGGCCTGGGGCTGGACCGTCGTCGACCGGCGGAGCGCCGGTCAGCCGGCGGGGATCCGGTCGAGCTGCTCCCGGATCGCCTCGTCGGTCAGCGCCGGGCGGCCGCCGGGGTGGCCGACGGTGGCGCCGGCCGCCGCCACGGCGTACCGGGCGGCGCTGTCCCGGGACTCGCCGCGCAGCAGAGCTAGGGTCAGCGCCGCGACGAACGCGTCCCCGGCGCCGGTGCTGTCCACCGTGGGCGTCTCGCTCAGCGGCAGGAACAGCTCGCCGTCCGGCCAGACGAACGCGTTGCCCTCCCCGGCCACCTCGATCGCCAGCAGGGACGGGCCGCGCCGCAGCAGCTTGCGCCCGGCGGCGAGCCCGCCCTCGGCGTCGCGCGGCGCGTCGCCGGTGATGAGCTCGACCTCCTGCGCGTCGGCCCGCAGCACATCGGCGAGGGCGAGCAAACCGTCGGCGTCGGCCAGGTCGGTCGGGGCGCCGTCGAGCACGACCAGCCGGCCGGCCTCCCGGGCGGTCCGCGCCGCGACCGTGGCGGCCCGCGCCGGCTGCTGCAACTGCACCAGGACGGCCCGCGCGGCGCGCAGCACGTCGGCGGCCCCGGCCACGTCCTCGGGAGTGAGCAGGGTGGCCTCGGGCAGGTCCTCGAGGTAGCGCCAGCGGGCCCCGGCGTCGACCACGTCGACGATGAGCCCGGTGGGGGTGCCGGGCCGGCGCAGCACCCGCGCGACGTCGATCCCGTCGGCCCGCGCCTGCGCCAGCAGCCGCTCCCCCACCTCGTCGTCGCCGACCACGCCGAGCAGCCCGACCGACGCGCCGAGCTGGGCGAGCCCGACGGCCTGGTTGGCCCCCTTGCCGCCGAGCAGCTCGCGCCGCTGCCGCACGGGTGCGGTGCCGCCGGCCTCCGGCACCTCGTCCACCAGCAGCACGAGGTCCCGGGCCACCTGCCCGACCACCACCACGTCCAGGGTCATGCCACCGCTACTACCCCCGGCCGGGATCCGCCACGCAACCCCGGAGGCGTCACCTCACCCCGGCAGCGGGGCCTCGTCGCCCCGGGTGCGGCGCGGGCCGACCAGCCGGCGCATCATCGGCGCGGCGTTCCACTTCGCCGCGCCCACCAGGTCCCGGGCGTGCTCCAGCATGGTGTAGTCGGGCCGGGCCCGGCCGGCCGCGAGCGCCCGGTCGAGGTCGTTGCCGCAGCGGGTGAGCACGCTGTCGAAGTCACGGCGGACCGGTTCCAGCAGGTGGTAGCCGAACGACCGGTGCAGCCGGGCGAAGAGCGGCTTGTACAGCCTGGCCCGCTCGTGCAGGCCCGACGAGTACGACATCGGGTTCTTCGGCCGACGCCGGACGTAGTCGGGCAGCAGGTCGGCGAAGGCCCGCCGGACGATCCACTTCTCCTGACCCTCGCGCATCTTCAGCCCGATCGGCAGCCGCATCGCCAGTTCCACCACGCTCAGGTCGAGGAACGGCACGCGGGCCTCCACCCCGTGCCCCATGCTGGCCCGGTCGACGCGCTGCAACTCCGTACGACAGAGGTTGCGGATCCTGTGCAGGAAGAGCCGGCGGGACGCCTCGGGGCCGACCTGGTGGTACATCGGGTAGCCGCCGAACAGCTCGTCCGAGCCGTCCCCGGTCAGCACCACCTTCACGCCCAGCTCGTGCAGCCGGCGGAAGAGCGGCACGGAGACCACCGCGTTGATGATGTCGCCGTACTCGGTCAGCTCGGAGATCCGGATGGCCTCCCGGATGTCGGCCAGCCGGATGTCGCGCGGGCGCAGCTCGACCACCTCGTGCGCCACCCCCAGGTCGCGCGCCAGCCGCCGCGCGTACGCCACGTCGGGGCTGTCCGGCACCCCGACGGTGACGGCGACGCAGTCGGGGTGCAGGTCGCGCACGTGCAGCAGGGCCAGCGAGCTGTCCAACCCGCCGGAGAGCACCACCCCGACGGTGAGGTCGGTGTCCACCCGCATCCGGATGCTGTCGGTGAGGGCGGCACGGACGAGCAGGGCGGCCTCGTCCGGGTCGTCCACCACCGACAGCCCGTCGCCGAGGGCGAGCAGGTCGACGTACGCGCGCAGCCGGACCCGCCCGTCGGGCTCGGCCCAGCCGTGGTGCCCGGGCGGCACCTCGCCGATCGGGACGCCGTGCCCGACCAGCGCCTTCACCTCGCTGGCGACGTGCAGGCAGCCGGGCGTACGGGCCCAGTACAACGGCTTCACGCCGAGCGGGTCCCGGACCAGGTAGGCGCGGCCGGTGGCCCGTTCCACGACGGCGAAGGCGTACTCGCCGCGCAGCCGGGTGACCACGTCCTCGCCCCACTGGAGGAACGCGGCGAGCACGACCTCCGTGTCGCTCACGCTGCGGAAGCGGTGCCCGAGCCGGACCAGCTCCGCGCGCAGCTCGTGGTGGTTGAAGACCTCGCCGTTGTAGCAGAGCAGCCACCGCTCGTCCACGGAGGTCCACGGCTGCACCGCGCGCTCCCGGTCCACCACCTTCAACCGCCGGGTGCCGGCGAACAGGCCGTTCTCGTAGCGGGCCTCGGTGACCTCGCCGCGGGGGGCGAGGGTGGCGAGCGTCCGCCGGAAGATCGCCGGATCGGCCTCGGGGCCGAGGCTCAACGCGATGCCGCACATCGGCTCAGACCCCCATCTCGGCTTCGTACGCCCGGCGCAGCCGCCGGCTGCTGGCGGGCGCGAGGCACAGGTGCCACGCCTGCCCCTCGTCGACCACGTTGACCTCGCCGGCCCGTTGCCGGGCCAGCAGCAGCTCGGCGAGGGTGTCCCGGACGCCGAAGCGGCCGAACCACTCCAGCTCGACGTCGACCGCCCAGCCGAGGCAGTGGCCGCTGGGGACCATGGCGGCGTACCCGAGGCGGCGCAGCCGGTGCTGGTGCTCGGCGCTGCGGACCAGGCTGGTCACCCACAACGGCGGGGTGGCGGGCGGGGTGTTGGCGGCGAACTCCCGGCCGATGTCGTTGAGCAGCGCCACGACCTCCCGGCGGGCCCGCCGGAACCGCAGCCCAGCGGTGCGCGGCGTGGCGTCGGGCAGCAGCCGGCGCCGGGCCGCCCGCATCCCGCGCCCGAGCAGCGTCTTCGGCTGCTCGGTGTAGCGGAAGCGGAGCAGGTCGCGGCGGCGCAGCCACTCCAGGTCGACCAGGTCGGGGCTGGCGTCGACCTGGGCGTCGGTGAGGAAGGTCGGCGCGCCGCGCCACCACATCACGTCGACGCGGGAGAGCAGGTAGATGCGGACCAGTGCGGTGAGGTCGGCCGCGGAGCTGCGCGGGCTGGGCTGGTACCGGGCCATCTCCAGCAGCAGCGTCTCGCGGGCGCCGACGAGCCCCTGGGGCGTGGCGTCGAGCACCGCGGCGATGGCGGGCTCGCGCAGCCGGTCGTCGATCAGCACCTGCCGGGCCGCCGTGCAGGACGCGCCGGCCAGGGCGCCCACCTCGACCAGCAGGTCGGCGACGGCCGCCCGGTAGGCGTCGAGGTCCGGCGGGGCGGGGCGGGGCGGCGTGCCGGGCACCCGACGGCGGGCGCGGGCTGCGGGTGTGACGGAGGGCCCGGGCTGCTGCCCCGGACTTCGGCTGGGCACTCGCATGGTCGGGTCCTCTCTCCCGTCACGACATCACTGTGTGCATCGCCCTGCGCATACCGTAATCAGGCGCGACGGGATAAGTACGAACAATCCTCTTATCTCCTCCTAGGGGGCGGACCGATGCGTGGGCGGGCACGAACCGTTACGGCCGGGACGCGGCGCTCAACCGCTGCACCTCGGCGTACGAGGGCGGTTCCCGGTGCGGTGCGGCGCCGGACCGGACGGCGTCCAGGGTGCCCAGGGCGGCGCCGAGCGCGGCCCGGAACAGCAGCGACCCCGTGCTCACCCGGGCCACGCCGAGCGCCCCCAGCTCGTCGAGGGTGGGCCCGCCCGGGCGGTACAGCACGTTCAGCGGCAGGTCGATCCCGGCGACGAGGGCGCCGATGGTGTCGGCGTCCGGCGCCGCGGGCACGAAGATCCCGTCGGCGCCGGCGTCCGCGTAGGCCCGGGCGCGGGCCAGGGCCGCCGGCAGCGGGTCGGGCGTCCCCAGCCACCACGTGTCGGTGCGGGCGTTGACGAACAGGGCCGGCGCCGCGGCCTTGACGGCGGCCACCTTGGCCGCGGTCAGCGCCGGCGGGTCGAGGGTGCCGTCGGCCCGGCCGTCCTCGATGTTGATCCCGACCACCCCGAGGGCGGCCAGCTCGACCGCCAGGTCGGCCACGGCCGCCGGGTCGTCGGCGCAGCCCGCCTCCACGTCGACGCTCAGCAGCACCGGGAGGCCGCGCAGCGCCCGGGCCAGCCGGAGGTTCTCCGCCCGGGTGGCCGCCGCCGCGTCCGGCAGCCCGGCGGCCGCGGCGACCCCGAGGCTGGTGGTGCCGACCGCCGGATGTCCGCGCGCGGCGAACGCGGCGGCGCTGGCGTGGTCCCAGGCGTTGGGCAGCAGCAGCGGCCGGTCGGCGTGGTGCAGGGCGTGGAAGGCGGCGCAGCGCTCGTTCATCGGGATCCCCCTCGACACTCGTCGGCTCGTCGACGGTCACCGGGCGACGGTAGGGCCCGATTCCTTCGGCCGCCGCCGAACCGTCGGCCCTTCCCCGCGCGGCGGTCCCCGGTCGGGCGGACGCGAGCCGGTCAGGCGCGCCCGCCGCCAGCGTCCGGTGCGCCGTCGGGCGCGAGGTCGGCCGGGTCGAGGCCGAGCGCGGCGGCCAGCGCGGGGCCGCCGGCCGGGGTGAGCCGGACGGCCCGGCCGCCGCCCCGGGTGAGCCAGCCCACGTCGAGGAACCGGGCGCACAGCGCGGCGCCCAGCGCACCGGCCAGGTGCGGCCGGCGTTCGGTCCAGTCGAGGCAGTCGCGCATCAACGGGCGGCGGGCGGCCCGCAGCGGCGCGACCGGCACCCCGAGCCCGTCCAGCCAGCCCACCCCGGCCGGGGTCAGCGCCAGCCCGTCGGCGCCGTCGAGCAGGCCGCGGTCGAGCATCGTGTCCCGCAGCAGCACGCCGAGGCGGCCGGCCAGGTGGTCGTAGCAGGTGCGGGCGTACGCCAGGGCGGCGTCGGCGCGGACGGCGCGCAGCGAGCGGGCGGGCCGGGGCCGCGCCGGCGCGTGGCCGGCCAGGTCCTCGATCAGCTGGGCCACCGAGGGGCCGGCGAGCCGGACGTAGCGGTGCCGCCCCTGCCGTTCCTCGACGAGCAGCCCGCCCCGGACCAGGCGGGTGAGGTGGTCGCTGGCGGTGGAGGGCGCCACCCCGGCGAGCCGGGCCAGCTCGCCGGCCGCCCACGCCCGGCCGTCGAGCAGGGCCAGGCAGATGCGGGCCCGGGTGTCGTCGGCGAGCAGGGCGGCGAGCCGGGCCAGGGTCGGGCCGTCCGTGGCGGTGGTGGTCACGGGCCCATGCTGGCACGGACTCGTTCCGGTGCCCACCGAAGCGTCGCCCGCGCCTTTACAACGTTGTATCCAACGTTGTAGAAACGGTCCCAGTGATCCTGGTCGACATCTCTCCACCCGAGGCAGGTCTGATGGGACATCTCCGCCGCGCCGGCGCGCTCGCCGCCGTCATCGGTCTGGTCCTGGCCGGGACGGCGTCCGCGCCGGCCGCCGCCGCGCCCGACCCCCGCTACCGCAACCCGGTCTCGGCCGGGTTCGCCGACACCTTCGCCGACCCGGTGATCGTCCGTGGTGAGGACGGTTTCTGGTACGCGTACGGCACCACCGACCCGTTGCGCGAGGGCGAGGGCACCTTCCACCGGGTGCCCACCGCCCGCTCCGCCGACCTGGTCGACTGGACGTACGTCGGGGACGCCTTCGGCGCCGACCAGCGCCCGGCGTACGCGGCGCCCGGCGCCGGCTTCTGGGCCCCCGACGTGCGCCGGGTCGGCGACCGCTGGGTCATGTACGTGACCGTCACCGACACCACCGTCTCCCCCGAGGGCGGCGACTTCGCCGTCGGCGCGGCCACCGCGCCCACCCCGACCGGCCCGTGGACCTTCGCCGACGAGCCCGTGGTCGCGCCCCGCCCCGGCGGTGGCGGCGGCTGGCTGTGGACCATCGACCCGAGCCAGTTCACCGACGTCGACGGCCGGCACTACCTCTACTACGGCAGCTACTACGGCGGCATCTCCGTCACCGAACTCTCCCCCGACGGGCTGCGCGCCATCGGCACGCCGACGCTGGTCGCCATCGACAACAAGTTCGAGGGCAGCTACGTGCTGCGCCGCGACGGCTGGTACTACCTGTTCGCGTCGGCCGCCAACTGCTGCGCCGGCCCGGCCACCGGCTACTCCGTCCACGTCGGCCGGTCGAGGACCCCGCGCGGGCCCTTCGTGGACCGCGACGGCATCCCGCTGACCGCCTCGCGGGCCGGCGGCACCCCCGTACTGGCCCAGAACGGCAACCGCTGGATCGGCACCGGCCACAACGGCTTCCTGACCGACCTGTCCGGCCAGGACTGGATCGTCTACCACGCCATCGACCGGGCCGACCCGTACCTGGACGAACCGTTCGGCATCAACGAGCGGCCGATGCTGCTCGACCGCCTCGACTGGATCGACGGCTGGCCGACCGTGAACGCCGGCGCCGGCCCGTCGGAGGGCACCCGGCCCGCGCCGGTCACCACCGGCCGGGTGGACGAGCGCTTCGACGCCGGCCTCGCCGGCTGGCGGGGCACCGCCGGGGACTGGCGGGTCGCCGACGGCCGGCTCACCGGCAGCGGCACGCTGACCGGCCGTACGACCGTCGGCGGGGACGTGCGCGCGGAGGTCGACCTGCGGCCCGCCGCCACCGGCGCGGCCGGGCTCACCCTCGGCGACCGCGTCGCGGTGCGGGTGGACGCCGCCGCCGGCAGGCTGGTCGCCCGGGACGGCGCCCGCACCGCGAGCGCGCCGCTGCCCGCCGGCTTCGACGCGGCGGTCGGGCACAACCTCGCCGTCGAGGTACGCGGCCGGGACCTGACGGCCGAGCTGAGCCCCGCGCGCCTCGGCGACCAGGTGGCCGTGGTCTCGCTGCGGCTGGACCGCCCGGTCGTCGGCCGGATCGCGCTGACCGCCACCGGCGGGGACGCCGGGTTCGACAACGTGAGCGTCGCCCGGCTGCACCGGCCGGTGCGGCACGCCGTCCCCGAGCCCCGACCCGGTGCCCTGCTGCCGGCGTTCTCCGACGAGTTCACCGACGGGCTGGGCCCGGCGTGGCGGTGGGTCCGGCCGGACCCGGCGGCCACCGTGTCCGGCGGGACGCTGCGCTGGCCGGTGCAGGGCGCCGACCTGACCGGCACCGGCAACAACGCCGGCGTGCTGCTGCGCGACGCGCCGACGGGCGACTACGTCGTGGAGACGAAGGTGACGCTCGACCTCGGCGAGGAGACCGTGCGCAACTACCAGCAGGCCGGCCTGGTCGCCTACGTCGACGACGACCGCTTCGCCCGGCTCACGCAGGTCGCCATCTGGAACACCCGCCAGGTCGAGTACGGCTACGAGCTGCCCTTCGCCGGCCGGCCGGTCTACGGCGGCAACATCGTCGGCACCCCGGCGACCACCACCTGGCTGCGGCTGGCGCACCGGGTCGACCCGGTCACCGGCGAGCACGAGTTCCGGGCCGCCTCCAGCCGGGACGGGCGGAACTGGACGTGGGGCGGGGTGTGGACCTTCCCGGCCGACACCACCCCGCGCATCGGGCTGGTCGCCCACGGCGGCGCCGAGCCGGCGCTCACCGCGCAGTTCGACTACGTCCGCTTCCACCGCTGAGCGGGTCGGGGCCCCCGCCGTCGAGGGGCGGCAGGGGCCCGCCGGTTCTGCTCCTCGCGGCAGGGGCCGGCCAGCCCGTACGCCCGCGCGATCTCCGCCGGTGGGTGGATGTCGCGGGTCAGCGCTCGGTGCCGCCGAGCCGGCTGACGGTCCTGCTCGCCCCGTCGTAGCTGCGCCCGGCGACGAAGGCGCCGGTGGGGCGGTCGACGCCCGCCACCGCCCGGGCGAGCCGGCGGTCGGCGTCGCGGAAGCGCAGCGCCAGGCTCAGGTGCGGCACCCAGCGCCCCGGCGCGTGCCACGGGTTCTGTCCGCCGGCCGTGGCGAGGACGTCCCAGACCGCCGCGTGCAGCGCCGTCAGCTCCGGCGACGGGCGGAGCAGCCACACCAGCGGGGCGCTGCCGTCGAGGACCGCGATCCGGTCCAGCCGTACGGGCAGCGGCACCGCCGCGTCGACCAGGGCGGTCAGCCGCTCCCGCGCGCCGGGCGGGAACTCGTCCACGGAGGCGAGGGTCAGGTGCGGCCGGTTCGTCGGGTGGGTGTTGCGGGCGAGGCTGGGCAGCCCCGCCGCGGCCAGCCGCTGCCACGCCCCGCGCACCGCCGCCTCCAGACCGGGCGAGCAGACCAGTTCGACCGTACGCACTGCGCCAGGCTAACGGGCGGCCCGGTCAGAGCCAGCCGTTGTCCCGGGCCGTCCGCGCCGCCTCCGCCCGGCTCGTCGCGCCGAGCTTCTGCACCGCCGCGGCGAGGTAGTTGCGGACCGTGCCGCTGGACAGGTGGGCTCGGCGGGCCACCACCGCCACCGGGGCGCCGTCCTCGGCCAGCCGCAGCGTGTCCAGCTCGCGCGGGGTCAGCGGGCACGGCGGGATGGTCAGCGCGTCGGCGGCCAGCGCCGGGTCGACGTACCGGCCGCCGGCGTGCACCCGCCGGATCACGTCGGCGAGCGCCCCGCCGGGCGCGCCCTTGGGCAGGAACCCGCGGGCCCCGGCAGTGAGCGCGCGGGCCAGGTGCGCCGGCCGGCCCTGACCGGTGAGGATCACCACCGCGCAGGACGGCAGCACCCGGGCCAGCTCGGCGGCGACCTGGAAGCCGTCGGGGCCGGGCATCGCCAGGTCGACGACGGCCACGTCGGGGCGGTGCGCCAGGGCGGCGGTCACAGCGGCGCCGCCGTCGGCCGCCTGCGCCACCACCGTCAGGTCCTCCTCAAGGTCGAGCAGGGCGGCGAGGGCGGCCCGGATCAGCTCCTCGTCGTCGGCGAGCAGGACCCGGATCATGACGCCGTCGGGACGGTCGCCTCGACGGTGAAGACACCGTCCTCCCGGTACGTGCGCAGTTCCCCGCCGGCGGCGGCCAGCCGCTCGGCCAGCCCGCGCAGGCCGTGGCTGTGTCGGTCGGGCGCGCCGGCCGCGCCCGCGCCGTCGTTGGTCACCGTCATCCGCGCCACGTCCGCCTCCTGGTCGATCTCGATCCGGCACCAGCCGGCCCGGCTGTGCCGCAGCACGTTGGTGCCGGCCTCGCGGAGCACCGCCGCGAGCTGGGCGGACGCCTCCGCCGGCAACTCGTGGGCCGGCGGCACCACGGTGCACCGGACCCCGGAGGAGCGCAGCACCTGCCCGACGGCGTTCACCTGCTCGGTCAGGTCGACGCGGCGGTAACCGTGCACCGTCCGACGCAGCTCGGTCAGCGCGGTGGCGGCCAGCCGCTGCGCCTCGGCCGCCTCCCGGCCGGCCCGCTCCGCGTCGGTCGCCGCGAGCCGGGCGGCGAGTTCGGCCTTCAGCGCGATGACCGTGAGGTGGTGCCCGAGCAGATCGTGCACGTCGCCGGCGAAGCGCAGCCGCTCCTGCGCCGCCGCGAGCCGGGCCTGGGCGACCTGCCCCCGGCCGGCCTGCACCAGCAGCTCCCAGAACCACACCTGGAATCCGTTCACCGCGGCGATGCCGAGGCCGAGGCCGCCGCTGATCACCAGGGACCGACCGACCGGCGTCCCGGTCGCCGTCGCCACCGCCCCGGCAACGGCCGCGGTGGCCGCCGCCACCGGGGCCACCGTCCAGGGCCGGGCGACCAGCGGCACCGCGCCCACGACCACCGCGCCCAGCCACGCCCAGGTGGGCCACGCCCCGGTGGCGACCGGCGCCACCAACGGGACGCTCAGCACCGCCACGACGGCGAACGCCACGCGGCACCGGCGGCGGACCCGGTCCGCCACGTCCGGCGTGACGGTCGCGTACAACGCCACGGCCAGCACCACGGCGACCGCGGTGAGCCCCACCGCACCGAGCGCCACCCGCAGCCCCGCCGGCTCCCGGGTCAGCCCGACCGCCGGCAGGAACAGGCCGGAGGCCACCCCGGTGGCGAGGGACACCGTCGCGCCGGCCCGGGCCCGGCGCAGGCGCCGGTCGGGTCCGGACACCGTCGGGTCGAACGCCACGGTCCGAATCGTAGGGCCCGGCACCGACCCGCCGCCGTACGCGGGACGCACGGATCGGCGGTGCGTTTCGCACGGTCGACGGGTGACCCGGCGAGGGTGTCCGACGCGGCCACCCGGAAGCAGGCTCGATGGCATGACGGAGACGACGCCGAACGCCATCCCGACAACACCGCACGCCGGTCACGCGGGACCGCGCGCCGCGCTGCTGCGGCACCTGTTGGAGATGGCGCTGGCCATGATCGCCGGGATGCTGCTGCTCGGGCCGTTCCGCGCGGCCGTGGGCACAGCGCTCGGCTTCTCCCCCGACCTCGGACGGGCCGACGTCGGCGCCGTGCTGATGGCGACGGACATGAGCGTCGGCATGGCGGTGTGGATGCGGTACCGGAGGCACTCCTGGGCCGCCGTCGGCGAGATGACCGCGGCGATGTACCTGCCGGTGCTGGTGCTGTTCGTACCGTTCCGGGCCGGACTGATCGGCGCGGACGCCCTGCTTCTCGGCAGCCACCTGCTGATGCTCCCGGCGATGGCGCTCGCGGTGCTGCGCCGGCGCGCCGAGTACGCCCGGCACCCGGCCACCGCGCCCGCGGTCGCGCGTCACCGGCTCGTCGCGGCGCTGGCGCGCCGCTGGCCGACGGGGCTCGCGCTGCTGATGACGCTGGACATGCTCCTGTCCCCGTCGGTGCTTCCGGCACTGTTCCTGCTGGCGTTGCCGGCGGCCTACCTGGTCATCGGCGCGGCGCGCGGGCAGCTTGGCGAGCGCCGGGTGCTCGTCCTCCAGGTGGCCGGGCTGGCCGGCTGGGCGGCGCTGGCCCTGGCCGCCACCGTGGTCGACCACGGCCTGGCCGGCTGGCTGGTGGCCGCCGGCTGGTTCGGTCACGCGGCCTGGGACGTGGTGCACCACCGCGCGAACCGGGTCGTCCCGCGCGGCTACGCGGAGTGGTGCGCCGTCATCGACACGGTCGTCGGGGTCGCCGTCGTGCTGGCCCTGCTGACCCGCTGATCCCGCCCGTGCCGGGTCGCCGACACGGGGCGGCGACCCGGCACGGGCGGGCTGTTGTGCCGGTCGGCGGAACCGCCGGCCGGTGATGATGAAAAGCTTGCCGCATGAGTTCCGCACCCGTACGGCACGACCCACCGACCGACCCCGCCCTGGACGCCACCGACGAGGCGACCGCCTTCGCGGATCTCGGACTGCGCGCCGAGCTGCTGGGCGCCTTGTCCGCCCTCGGCTACGAGGAGCCCACGCCGATCCAGCGGGAGGCGATCCCTCCCCTGCTGGCCGGTCGGGACCTGCTCGGCCAGGCGGCCACCGGTACGGGCAAGACCGCCGCGTTCGCCCTGCCGCTGCTGCAGCGGATGCCCGACGAGCGGCCCGGCGACCCGGTGGCGCTGGTGCTGGTCCCGACCCGGGAGCTGGCGGTGCAGGTGTCGGAGGCGTTCCACCGCTACGGCAAGGACCTGGGCACCCGGGTGCTGCCCATCTACGGCGGGCAGCCGATCGGCCGGCAGCTGCGCGCCCTGGACATGGGCGTGGACGTGGTGGTGGCGACCCCGGGCCGGGCGCTGGACCACATCGCCCGGGGCACGCTCAACCTGGGCTCGCTGGCCACGGTCGTGCTCGACGAGGCCGACGAGATGCTCGACATGGGCTTCGCCGAGGACATCGAGGCGATCCTGGAGCACACGCCCGCGCAGCGGCAGACGGTGCTGTTCTCGGCGACGATGCCGGCGCGGATCGACGGGCTGGCCCGCCAGCACCTGACCGATCCGGTGCGCATCCTCATCGCCCGGGAGCAGCCGGTGGCCGGCGAGGCGCCCCGGGTACGACAGAGCGCGTACATCGTCGCCCGGGCGCACAAGCCGGCGGCGCTGGGCCGGGTGCTCGACGTCGAGTCCCCCACCGCGGCGATCGTCTTCTGCCGCAGCCGCGAGGAGGTCGACCGGCTCACCGAGACCATGAACGGCCGGGGCTACCGCGCCGAGGCGCTGCACGGCGGGATGAGCCAGGAGCAGCGCGACCGGGTGATGGGCCGGCTGCGCGCGGGCACCGCGGACCTGCTGATGGCCACCGACGTGGCCGCCCGCGGCCTGGACGTCGAGCAGCTCACCCACGTCGTCAACTACGACGTGCCGTCGGCGCCGGAGTCGTACGTGCACCGGATCGGCCGCGTGGGCCGCGCCGGGCGGGAGGGCGTGGCGATCACCCTCGCCGAGCCGCGCGAGCACCGGATGCTCAAGACCATCGAGCGGGTCACCGGCCAGCGGATCACCATCGACAAGATCCCGACGGTGGCGGACATGCGCACCCGGCGGCTGGAGCTGACCCAGGGCGCCCTGCGGGAGAGCCTGCTCGAGGACGACCTCGACCCGTACCGGGCGATCGTGGAGTCGTTGACCGACGAGTTCGACCTGGTGGAGGTGGCGCTCGCGGCGGTGAAGCTGGCGCACGAGGCGACCTCGCCGGGCACCGAGGACGAGGAGGAGATCCCGCAGGTCCCGGTGCGGGGCCCGCGCGAGGGGCGGCCGGAGGGCGGCGGCCGGGGCGAGCGGCGCGGCGGTGGCCGGCCCCGCGCGGGCGGCACCACGCAGGTCTTCATCGGGCTCGGCCGGCGCGCCGGGGTCCGCCCGCAGGACCTGGTCGGCGCGATCACCGGAGAGACGGGGGTCAGCGGCCGGGACATCGGCTCGATCGAGATCGCCGACCGGTTCTCGCTGGTGGAGGTGCCCTACGCCGTCGCCGACGAGGTGATCGCGGGGCTGCGCGGCAGCACGATCAAGGGTCGCAAGGCGACCGTACGCCGGGATCGTGACGGTGACGGCGGCGGCGAGCGCCGCTTCGACGGGGCCGACCGGCGCGAGCGCCGCGACCGCGACTTCGACCGCCGCGACCGCCGCTGACGAACCGACGAGGCCCCCGCTGTTGCCGGCGGGGGCCTCGTCGCGTCTGCGCGGGAATCAGTCGGCCGGCTCCTCGGCCACCCGTTCGGCGTGCTCCTGCTGCACGGCGCGAGCGGTGCCGAGGAAGTCGATGATCGTCTCGAGTTGTCGCTGGTCGTAGCGTGCCAGCGCGCGCAGGCCGGCCTCTCCGACCGGCTGGTAGATCCTCCGCTCGGCGGCCCGGGCGGCCCCGGTCGCCTCGACCAGCACCCGACGCCGGTTGGCGGCGTCCCGGGTGCGCGCCACCAGGCCGGCCCGTTCCAGCCGGTCGATGACCGTGGTGGTGGCCGCCGGGCTGAGCCGCAGCGCCGCCGTCAACTCGCCGGCCGTCACCGGGCCACGGCCGAGGACGATGTCCAGCGCCCGCAGATCGGTCCGGTTGATTCCCAGGCGGCCGGCGGCCGCCTCGTCGAAGGCGTCGAAGCTCTGCTGCAGCAGCCGGATCTCCTGGGCCACCCGGAACACCAGCTCATCTTTCGACATTCGAACCTTCCTGCTATCTTAGATTTCGATAGTCGAACTTTAGCAGGGAGCGACCATGACCGAGAACGACCGCAGGGAGATCCACGAGCTCTTCGACCGGCTGCTGCGGGCGTGGACCGACAACGACGCCGTCGCGTACGGCGCCTGCTTCACCGCGGACTCCGACTACGTGTCGTACGACGGCACCCGGGCGGCCGGGCGGGCGCCGATGCAGGACGCGCACGACCGGCTCTTCCGGGGCGTGCTCGCCGGGTCCGCGCTGGTGGGCGAGGTGGAGTCGATCCGGGCGGTGACCCCCGACGTGGCGATCGTGCACGGCACCGGCTCGGTGCTGATGCCCTGGCGTTCGCGCCTGCCGCGCCGCCGGTTGTCCCGGCAGACCCTGGTCGCCGTGCGGACGGCCGCCGGGTGGCGGTTCACCGCGCTGCACAACGGCCGCGTCCGTCCGGTGCGGATTCCCGCGCCGGACTCGGCGCCCGCCCGCCTGTCGCAGGCCATGGGCCGTGGTGCGCGCCGGCTCGGGCTCGGCCGCACCGGCGCCCCCGCCTAGCAGGTGGGCCCCTGTCGTCGGTTCGGACGACAGGGGCCCACCTGCGCCGGAGCACGCTCCCGGCAGGTTCAGGCGGCCGCGAGCGCCCGGCCGTCCAGCGACTCGGTGTCGGCCTCGGCCGGGCGCAGTGCCAGGGCGAGCACGTCGGCGACGTCGGCGAGGGTGTGGATCGTCAACGCCTCGCGGACCTCGGCCGGCAGGTCGTCGAGGTCCGGCTCGTTGCGGGCCGGGATGATCACCTCGGTCAGGCCGGCCCGGTGGGCGGCGAGCAGCTTCTGCTTCACCCCGCCGATGGGCAGCACCCGGCCGGAGAGGGTCACCTCGCCGGTCATCCCGAACTCGGGCCGCACCGGCCGGCCGCTGGCCAGCGACGCCAGGGCGGTGACCATGGTGATGCCGGCGCTGGGGCCGTCCTTGGGCACCGCGCCCGCCGGCACGTGCAGGTGGATCCGCCGCCCGGCGAGGGCGTTCGGGTCCAGCCCGAGCCGGCGCCCGTTGGAGCGCAGGTACGACAGCGCGATGTGCGCGGACTCCTTCATCACGTCGCCGAGCTGGCCGGTCAGGGTCAGCCCCGGCTCGCCCTCCATGCTGGTGGCCTCGATGAAGAGCACGTCGCCGCCGGCGCCGGTGACGGCCAGGCCGGTGGCCACGCCGGGCACCGCCGTCCGCTCCGCCGACTCCGGGGTGAACTTCGGCCGCCCCAGGTAGGTGGCGAGGTTGCCGGCGTCGACGCGTACCGGCGCCGGGTCGGTCGCCAGGGCCACCGCGACCTTGCGGAGGATCTTCGCCAGCGACCGTTCGAGCTGGCGCACGCCGGCCTCCCGGGTGTACTCGCCGGCGATCCGGGCGAGGGCGTCGTCGCCGACGCCGACCTCCTCGGCGGTGAGCCCGGCCCGCTCCCGCTGCCGGGGCAGCAGGTGGTCCCGGGCGATGGCGACCTTCTCCTCCTCGGTGTACCCGTCCAGGGCGACCAGCTCCATCCGGTCCAGCAGCGGGCCGGGGATGGTCTCCACCACGTTGGCGGTGGCCAGGAAGAGCACGTCGGACAGGTCGAGGTCGACCTCCAGGTAGTGGTCGCGGAAGGTGTGGTTCTGCGCCGGGTCGAGCACCTCCAGCAGGGCCGCGGCCGGGTCGCCGGAGTAGCCGACGGCCAGCTTGTCGACCTCGTCGAGGAGCACGACCGGGTTCATCGAACCGGCCTCGCGCAGGGCGCGCACGATCCGCCCGGGCAGCGCGCCGACGTACGTGCGGCGGTGGCCCCGGATCTCGGCCTCGTCGCGGACGCCGCCGAGGGAGACCCGGACGAAGTTACGGCCGAGCGCGCGGGCGATCGACTCGCCGAGGCTGGTCTTGCCGACGCCGGGCGGGCCGGCGAGGGCGAGCACCGCGCCGGAGCCGCGGCCGCCGACGACGCCGAGGTTGCGCTCGGCGCGACGGTTGCGCACCGCGAGGTACTCCAGGATGCGGTCCTTCACGTCGGCCAGGCCGGCGTGGTCGGCGTCGAGCACCGCGCGGGCCGCGGCCAGGTCGGTGTTGTCCTCGGTACGGGTGCTCCACGGCATCTCCAGCACCGTGTCGAGCCAGGTGCGGATCCAGCCGGCCTCCGGAGAGGCGTCGCTGGCCCGCTCCAGCTTGCCGACCTCGCGCAGCGCCGCCTCGCGGACCTTCTCGGGCAGGTCGGCGCCCTCGACGCGGGCCCGGTAGTCGGCGGAACCGTCCGGCTCGTCCTCGCCGAGTTCCTTGCGGATGGCGGCGAGCTGCTGGCGCAGCAGGAACTCCCGCTGGGACTTCTCCAGCCCCTCGCGGACGTCGGTGTTGATCTGCTCGGCGATCTCCTGCTCGGCCAGGTGGTCCTTCACCCAGCCGACGAGCAGCTCCAGCCGGGCGGTGACGTCCGGCGCGGCGAGCAGCTCGGTCTTCTGGGCGAGGCTGAGCCAGGAGACGTAGCCGGCGGAGTCGGCCAGCTCGGAGAGGTCGGTCATCCGCTCGATCGCGTCGATGACCTGCCAGGCGCCGCGCTGCTGGAGCACGGACGTCATCAGGGCGCGGTACTCGCGGGCGAGTTCGCGGGCGCGGCCGGCGGGGGCCGGTTCGTCGAGTTCGGTGGCCTCGACCCAGAGGGCGGCGCCGGGTCCGGGGACGCCGGAGCCGATCCGGGCGCGGGACAGACCGCGGACGACGGCGGCCGGTTCGCCGCTGGGCAGCCGGCCGACCTTCTCGATGGTGGCGACCGCGCCGACGGGACCGTACTCGCCGTCGATGCGGGGCACGGCGAGGAGGGTGCCCTCGCCGGTGGCGCGGGCCGCGTCGACGGCCGCCTGGGTGGTGGGGTCGAGGGTCACCGGGATGACCATGCCGGGCAGCAGCACGGCGTCGGTCAGGGGCAGTACCGGAAGAGTTGCCATCGAACACCTGCTATCGCGTTGGGTTGAGCGTGTCCAACTCAAGTAACAAACCGTTCCCCTTGTTCCGCATTGTGACCCAGACCACTTCCCCGCGCCACCGGCCGTCTTGAAAGCAGCAGCTCACGCACCAGGCCGGCGCCTCCGGCGACCGCCACGGCGAGCGGGATCCCCGAGGCCGCTCAGCGCCAGTGGCGACCGCCCAGCCGGGCAGCCCGGCCATCCAGTCGGGCCGCGACCGCGGCGCTCGCCGGCCAGGCCGGTATGCCAGGCGACTGCACTTCCCCGTCTTTGCGTCGGCCCCACCGATTTCCCGCGATAACGCGACCCGCCGAAATGAAAACGACGCGTATTGTTGCGCAATTGGCGCGGCATAGGTCAAACTTTGACCACACCCCGCCCCACACTAGGAGTAATCGGCGATGGCGAGAAAAGTAATCACGGTTCTGACCGACGACCTTGACGGCGGAAAGGCCGACCGGACCGTCGAGTTCAGTCTGGACGGCGTGGCGTACACCATCGACGTCTCCGACGAGAACGCGGGCGTGCTGCGCAAGGCTCTCGACCCGTACATCAGCGCTGGCCGGCGGATCGGGCGCGGCGCCGTCGACGTCGGGCGGGCACCCCGCCGGGCGGGCGCCCCGGGCGGCGCGGGAATGGACCGGGAGCAGAACCGGGCCATCCGGGAATGGGCCGTCAAGAACGGCTACAAGATTTCCGAGCGCGGCCGGATCCCGGTCGAGGTCGCCGAGGCGTACAAGAACCGCTGACCCGGCGCCGGGTTCACGCTCGCGTCCACGCGGGGTCACGCTGCGGAATCAGCGGGGCCCCGCCGGTCTTTTCCCACGGCCACCCATTCGCACGGCCCGCGTCTGGCGGCTGACGCATTCGCGGGCGGCGCATTCACCGACCGCCCGCTGACGGGTCGCCCCCGAGTGGTCGCGTCGGGCGGATTCCCACGGCGACGCTGACGGCGTCCCGTCGAGCACCGGCGGCTCGCCCGGGTGACGACGCGGCCGGCGGCGAGCCGGGCGGACCCGCCCGCGCGTGATCGCCGCCACGATTCGCGCCCGCGCGGCCCGGGACCGTCGCACCCCCGGGGTGTAATGAGCGACAGCTTTGTCGGGCATTACGCAACGCGACTCGGGGGTGGCGGATGACGCGCTGGTGGAGCCAGACGGCCGGCGGGTTGCCCCGCACGTTCTGGTACCTCTGGACGGCCACCCTGATCAACCGGCTGGGCAGCTTCGTCGCCATCTACCTCGGCGTCTACCTGGTCTCGGTGCGGGGCTTCAGCCCCGCGTACGCCGGAGTGGTGATCGGGTTGCACGGGGCCGGCAGCGCGGCGGGGGGCGTGCTCGGCGGAGTCGTCGCGGACCGGTGGGGACGGCGGCCGGCGATGCTGGCCGGCAACGTGGCCGCCGCCGCGGCGGCCGTGTCGCTGGGCCTGAGCGGCCATCCGACGGCGGTCGCGGCGCTCACCCTCCTGCTCGGGCTCTTCCTCGGCGTCGCCCGGCCGGCCTTCACCGCCACCATCATCGACGTGGTGGGCGAGCGGGACAGGCTGCGTGCCCTGACGCTCAACTACTGGGCGATCAACATCGGGTTCGCCGTCGCCGCTACCGTCGCCGGCCTGCTGGTCCGTGCCGATCCGCTGCTGCTGTTCGTGGTCAACGCGGCGGTGCTGCTCGGCACCGCCGCGCTGATCGGGTTGAAGGTGCCCGAGTCGCGCCCCGCACCGGTCACCGTCGGGCAGTTCACCCGCGCCGACTCCGGCGGGCTCGGCACCGTGCTGCGCGACCGGGTCTTCCTGGCGTTCACCGCCCTCACCGGGCTGGCCTGGCTCTGCATCCAGGGCAGCGTGATGCTCCCCGTCGCGTTGCAGGCCGACGGGCTGCCGGCGTCGGCGTACGGGCCGGTCATCGCGGTCAACGGGCTGATGATCGTGCTGGGGCAGCTCTTCGTGCCCCGGCTGGTCGGCCGCTACGACCGGTCCCGCACCATCGCCGCCGCCGTCGTGGTGGTCGGCGCCGGTTTCGCGCTGACCGCGCTGGCCGACGCGGTGTGGTTCTACGCGCTCACGGTCGCCGTCTGGACGCTCGGCGAGATGCTGATGACCCCGGCGAACTCGGCTCTCACAGCGGACCTGTCGCCGGCGGCGCAGCGCGGCCGCTACCAGGGGGTCTACTCGCTCGGCTACGCCTTCGCCAGCTTCGCCGGGCCGACGCTCGGCGGGCTGGTCGCCGCCCGGTTCTCCACCGACGCGCTCTGGCTGGGCCTGTTCGGTCTGGCCCTGCTGGTGGCCGCCGGCAACCTCCTCGCGGTCCGCCCCCGGGCCAGGCGGATCGAGGCCCTCCGGGCCGGCGCCACCTCCGCCGCCGCCCCCGCCCGCAAGGCGGCAGCGCTGGCCTGACCGCCCTGCCGGGGCCGCCGGGGCTCGGCTCCAGACAGGCCGCGGCGGCCGGCGGGTCGGGCGGGTCAGTCCGCGCAGAGGTGCGCGAAGGCGAATCCGTGCGCCATCTCGTCGCGCCGCGACTCCAGCAGCCGGATGTCGGCGAGCAGCTCCTCGCGGGGCGTCAGGACCGGCTCGGCCGTCTCCAGCTCGCGCAGCCGCTCGCCGACGGCCATCGCCGCCAGGTCCTCGGCCAGGCGGGCGGGGTCCACGCCGGCGGAGACGCGCTGCTCGTGCACCGTCACCCGCTCCACGAGGCAGGCGCCGGGACGCACCTCGACCCAGCTCCACCCCTCGGCCGGCCCGCCCCGCCAGCTCAGGTGCAGCCCCCGCACGATCGGATCCACCAGCCGCCGCGACACGTACGCGTCGACCGCCGCGGCCCGGGCCAGCGCGCCGAGGTCGTTGACGTGGCCCGTCCGCCCGTCGGGCAGCCGGCCGAGGATGTCCCGGAACCCGAGCGGGGGCACGTCCCCCGCCTCCGGCTCCCCGGCGCCGAGCGCCGCGTAGGCACGGGCGTCGAGCACGTACGCCACGATCCGCCGTCCGTGCTCGTCGGCGCGCAGCGTGGGCGACCCGATCCGCAGCACCGCCAGGCCGACCGCCTCGGCGACCACGTTCTTCATCCGTTCGGCGCGCTGCCCGGCGGAGCCGGCGGGCGCGACCGGGCCGACCTCGACGGCGAAGACCGGCCGGGCCGTGTCGGCGGCGCAGACGACGAAGTCGTAGCCCTCCCGCGTGGCCGTGCTCCACTGGTGCCCGGTGATGCCGGTCGGGCGCCGGTGCGCGAGCTCGCCGAGGCGGCGGGCGCCGTGCACGAGCTGCCCGGCCCGGACGAGCAGCGGACCGCGGTCGCCGTCCCCGGTCACCGCCCGCAGCCAGGAACCGTCCCCGCCACCGGTGCTCGTCATCCGCGTGATCCGTCCGTCGTGCCGTCGACCCGGGCCGACTGGTCGGCCGGAGGCGAGTCTAGGCCGTCGATCATGGCCGGCACCGCGGTGGTGCGGCCGGGCGGCACGGGCGGGGAATTCGGTTGAGCCGGCCGGGAGCCGCCCGGTGGGATGGGCCGGTGACGCTGTTCCTGAGCACCGACAGGATGGTGCTGCGCCAGTTCACCCCCGACGACGCGGAACTCCTCGTCGAGCTGGACGGCGACCCCGAGGTGATGCGATATCTCACCGGCGGGCGCCCCACCCCGCCGGAGGTGGTCCGGGAGCGCACCCTGCCCCGGATCCTCGCCCACTACCGGCGGCCGCCGGGGCTTGGCTGGTGGGCGGCCCTCGGCCGGGGATCGGACGAGTTCCTGGGCTGGTTCGAGTTCCGCCCGACGCGCGACGGCGACGCCCGCGAGGTGGAGCTGGGCTACCGGCTGCGCCGGGCGGCGTGGGGCGGCGGCCTCGCCACCGAGGGCTGCCGGGCGCTGGTCGACAAGGGCTTCACCGAGCTGGGCGTGGAGCGGGTCACCGCCAACACGATGACGGTCAACGCGGCCTCCCGCCGGGTGATGGAGAAGTCCGGGCTGCGCCACGTGCGTACGTACGTCGGGGACTGGCCGGAGATGATCGATGGGGCGGAGCACGGCGAGGTCGAGTACGCGCTGACCCGACAGGAGTGGCTGACCGGCACCGACTAGCCCGCCGCGAGCCTCGGGCCCGCCCGGGCTACTCCGCGCCCATCACCAGGCCCTCGATGGTGTGCTTCTGCCGGATCGGCGTGAGGGCGTCGACCACCGGGCAGGGCAGGTGGGCGTGCACCAGCTCGGGCAGCCTCGCCCGGTAGCCCCGGGTGACCGCCATGTCGTGGTGGCCGGCGTTGCCCGCTCCGGGCGCGTCGACACCGAGCACCAGCACCGGCCGGGCCAGCGTGGAGACGTTCGGCGTGCCGCGGTGGATGGTCAGCGCCGACCGGGCGGAGATGTCGCCGCGCCGCGGGTACTTGCGGACCGCCCGCTGCTCGTAGCGCGGATAGCGCTCCTTCGGCGGGAACATCTCGTGGTCGAAGTCGCGGCCGTCGTCCCACTGGGTGCCCGGGGCGATCTCGAACGGCCCCATCTCGTCGACGGTGTCGACGGTGGTGAGGTTGAAGGCCAGCGAGGTCAGCCGCCGCTGCCGCCTGGTGTCCTCCGGCATCGGGAAGTCCCGGTGCCACGGCTGCGTGACCGCACCCGGGAACGGGATGTCGAAGCCCAACTCGACGATCTGGTAGTCGGGGCCGAGCACGGCCCGGCACACCGAGACCACCCACGGGTGGGTGACCAGGTCGACGAAGCCGCGCAACTGCTCGGGGTGGATCTCCACGTACCACCGCTGGGGCCCGCGACCCACCGCGCCGTCCGGGCGGGAGCGGGCCTCCCGGAAGGCTGCCTCGATGTCCTCGCCGACCCGCTCCACCCACTCCACGTCGAAGGCGCCCCGACACGCGGTGATGCCGTCCCGGTAGAGGTCACCGAGCGCCTCCACGGGGACGTCGTCCTCGGGCGGGGCGGGGTGCTGGCCGGTGCGTGGCGAGGGCGGCGTGGCGTGGGACCTCATCGAACCTCCTGAGGGGACGAGGCGAGTATTAAACGTTGTAGAACCGCCGCAAGGCGACCGGGCGGCGGAGCGGACCCCGCGCCGAGGCATGATCGAGCGTGGCCGGTCGTCGACCGGCGGAGCGGGGGTGCGGGGTGCGGGTCGTGTCGCTGGTGCCGTCGCTGACCGAGGCGGTGGCGCTGACCCTGCCCGGCCTGCTGGTCGGGGCCACCGACTGGTGCACCCACCCGGCGGGGCTGGACGTGCCGCGGGTCGGCGGCAGCAAGTACCCCGACCTGGACCGGGTGCTCGCGCTGCGACCGGACGTGGTGCTGCTCAACGTCGAGGAGAACCGCCGCGCCGACGCCGACGCCCTGGCCGCGGCCGGCGTGCCGGTGCGGGTGACCTACCCGCGGACCGTCGACGGGGCGCTTACCGAACTGGGCGACCTGCTCCGCGAGCTGGGCGCGCCGGCCGAGCCGGAGTGGCTGGCGGCGGCCCGGCGGGCGTGGGCCGCCCCGCCGGCGGCCGGGCCGCCCCGCCGGGCGGTGGTGCCGGTCTGGCGTCGTCCGTGGGTGGTGCTGGGCGCCGACACGTTCGCCGGGGACGTGCTGCGCCGACTCGGCGTCACCAACCTGTACGCCGACGACGCCGAGCGCTATCCCCGGCCGGGCCTCGACGAGCTGCGCGCCCGGGAGCCGGAGCTGGTGGTGCTGCCGGACGAGCCGTACCGCTTCACCGCCGACGACGGGCCGGAGGCGTTTCCCGGCGTCCCCTGCGCGCTGCTGTCCGGGCGGCACCTGACCTGGTACGGCCCGTCCCTGGCCGAGGCGCCCGCCCTGCTGTCCGCCCAGCTCGCCGACCCGGTCGTCGGGCCGGGCTGACCGCCGTGGCCCCGCCGCCCGGCGGTCCTCCCGCCCCGGCGGCGAATGGGAAGGTCAGCGGGTCGACGCGCTGGGCGGAGTCAGGCGCCCGCGTGCCGGCGTCGCTCCCGACGGGCGGCGAGCACGCTCCAGCCGATCGCGACCGACAGGGTCAGCACCACCACCGCGAGCGTGAGCCAGACCGGCAGCTTCCCCACCGGCGTCTCGGCCAGGATCAGCTTCGCGCCGGCGAAGGCCAGCAGCACGGCCAGCCCGTACCGCAGGTAGCCGAAGTGCCGCAGCAGCCCGGCCAGGCAGAAGTAGAGACTGCGCAGCCCGAGCACGGCGAACGCCGTCGCCGTCCAGACCAGGAACGTGTCGGTGGTGATGGCCAGGATCGCCGCCACCGAGTCGATCGCGAAGACCACGTCGGTGGCCTCGATCGCGACCAGCGCGACCAGCAGCAGGGTGGCCCTGCGCCGGCCGTCGACCCGGACGAGGAACCGGCCACCGTGGTAGCGCGGCTCGGTGGGGACCAGCCGCCGGAACAACCGGACCGCGACGTTGCGGTCCGGATCGACGTCCGGCTCGCCGCGCACCGCGAGTCGCCACCCGGTCCAGACCAGGAAGGCGCCGAGCCCGACCCCGGCCCAGGCCAGCCGCTCCAGCAGCGCGGCACCGGCGAAGATGAAGGCCAGCCGGAACGCGAGCGCCCCGACGACCCCCCAGAAGAGCACCTTGTGCTGGTAGCCGGCGGGCACCCGGAAGTAGCCGAACAACAGCGCGAAGACGAAGACGTTGTCGACCGAGAGCGCCTTCTCCAGCAGGTAGCCGGAGAAGTACGCCACGGCCGGCTCGCCGCCCCGCCAGAGCCAGACCACCAGGCCGAAGGTGAGCCCGGCGGTGATCCAGACGCCGCTCCACACCAGCGCCTCGCGCAGCTCGATCACGTGGTTGTCGCGGTGGGAGAACATGTCCACGGCGAGCATGACGGCGATGACCGCGCCCACCGCCGCCCAGGCCCACAGCGGCGCCGCGAACGTCGCCTCGTCCACCCGGCGCCCTCCGCATCCACGACGGGACAGGGCGGCTCCGCTCTCCGCGCTCCGCATGCCCGCCGGCTCCGGTACGGGCGCGGTCACCGCGGCGCGGGGCTCGGCGGCGGCGCCGCACCGCGTCCGCCCCCGAGCCTAGGCGAGCCGCCCGCCGGCCGACGGCCGTCCGGGCAAGTCGGCGGGGCGGCCGGCCAGGCCCCGCCACCGCGGCCCGGCTTGCTTCCGAGCCTGACGCCGGCTGCCGTCGGCCGGAGCCGCGCGGGTCCGGCCGCGCGGGTCCGGCCGGGCGGCATGCCGACGGCCCCGCCCGGACGGCGGGACCCCCGGCGTCGCCCGTCAGGCCGCCCGGGAGGGCCGGGTCGCGTCCCGCTCGGCGGGCGCGTCGTCGTCGACGTCGTACGCGATGGTGCTGGTCACCCGGACCACGCCGCTGACCTGCCCGGCCAGCCGCGCCGCCAGCTCCACCGCGCTGCGCCGGTCCAGCCGGCCGTCGAGCGTCACCTCACCGTCGCGCACCTGGACGGTGACCAGGCCGTCCCGCACCGCGAGCACCCGGCGCAGCACCTCCTGCACCACGTCCTCGCGGATCTCCGCGTCGGTGCGCAGGTGCACCCGCAGCAGGTCGCCCCGGGTGACGATGCCGACGAGCCGACCCAGGTCGTCGAGCACCGGCAGCCGCTTGACCGTCTCCCGGTCCATCTGCCGGGCGGCGGCGGAGACGGTCGCCTCCGGCCAGGTGGTCACCGGCGGCGCGGTCATCAGGTCCCGGGCCAGCAGCGCGTCGGCCTTCTCCCGGGCGCTGCGGCGTCGCCGCCCCTCGAAGATCCGCCGCTCGTCCGGGTGGCCGGCCCGCTCGACCTTGTGCAGCAGATCCGACTCGGACACCACGCCGAGCACCCGGCGGAACCCGTCCACCACGGGCACGCCGCTGATGCCCCGCCGGACCAGCGCGTCGACGATCTCGCGGTACGGGGTGTCCTCCCCCACTGTCGCGACGTCCCGCGTCATCACGTCGCCCACCTGCCACGTCCTCATCACGACCTCCCTGTCGTTGGCACCTGCGACGGTATGGCCGCGACGACCCGCCGGGTCAGGGCCGCGCGACCGGGTCGACACGGCCGGTTGGACCGGTGCGGAAGGGGCCCAAGGTCCCGGTCCGGCGGGGCCCGGTCGGCCCTGGCCGGCGGGCGGCCCGCGAGCGTCCAATGGAGACGCCACCGGGAAGCGCGGTGCGAGGCACAGGAAGGGACGTGGAGACCATGATCGCGACCGAGCGGACCACCGCCGGGACCACCGCCCCCGCGGCGCAGACCCGACACCCCGCCGAGACCACCCGGGAGCGCGCCACGCGGTACGTCTTCGCCGGCATCCGCATCGCCCTCGGCTGGACCTTCCTCTGGGCGTTCCTGGACAAGGTCTTCGGCCTGGGGCACGCCACCGAGGCGAAGAACGCCTGGATCAACGGCGGCAGCCCCACCAAGGGCTTCCTGACCTTCGGCGCGACCGGCCCCTTCAAGGGCTTCTACACCGGCATCGCCGGGGCCGCCTGGGCGGACGTGCTCTTCATGACCGGCCTGGCCGCGATCGGCGTGGCGCTGCTGCTCGGCATCGGGATGCGCGTCGCCGCCGTCGCCGGCGCGGTGCTCTACGTGATGATGTGGACGGTCGTCCTGCCCCCGGAGAACAACCCCTTCCTCGACGACCACCTGCTCAACGCGGCCCTGCTGGTCGGTCTCGCGCTGGTCGACGCCGGCGCCACCCTGGGCCTGGGCGCGACGTGGGCGAAGCTCCCCCTCGTCCGGCGGTTCCCCTGGCTCCGCTGACCGGGTCCGGCACCTCCCTCGGCGGGCGTCACCACCGGTGGCGCCCGCCGATCCGTGCGCGCGCCCGCCTCGGGCCTGGCCGGGCGCGGCTCACGCCCGCCACGCGAGCGGGTCCCCGGGACCGCCGCGCGCCGACCGGTCGCCATCCGGCAGGATGGTGACCGGGACATCAGGACCGAAACGGCAGGAGACTCCCGTATGAACCAGGCAGCAGGCGCCCGCTCCGGCAAACCCGAGGTGGGCCCGATCGAGGGCGCGCCGCCCGCCGATCTCGTCATCGAGGACATCACCGTCGGCGAGGGACCGGAGGCCCAGCCGGGACAGCTGGCCGACGTCCACTACGTGGGGGTCGCGCACTCCACCGGCCGCGAGTTCGACTCCTCCTGGAACCGGGGCGAGACGTTCGAGTTCGGGCTCGGCGCCGGCCAGGTCATCGCCGGCTGGGACCGGGGCGTGGTGGGCATGCGGGTCGGCGGCCGGCGCCGGCTGACCATCCCGCCGCACCTGGGCTACGGCAACCGGGGCGCCGGCGGCGTCATCAAGCCGGGCGAGACCCTGATCTTCGTCGTCGACCTCGTCGGCGTCCGCTGAGCCGCTGAGCACGGGCCCGGGGCCGACCCGCAGACCCGCGGTCGGCCCCGGGCCGCACACACCCGACCGGCCGGCCGCCACCCGGGTCGTCTCGATCTGCCGACCCCGGGCCGCACACGCACCCGACCGGTCGGCCACCGGCCTCACACCGGGTCAATCCGGTCGGCCTCGGACCCGCCCAGTCGGTCGGTCGAGGGGTGGTCAGCAGGCCACGAGCTCCCGGTCGGCGCACGGGTCGACGATCGGGATGACCCGGTGCAGGCCGGTGGCCCGCAACACCCGCGCGACCACCGGGTCGGGGTGCAGCAGGACCAGCTCGCCGCCCCGGGCGCGGATGCGCAGGTGCGCGGCGACCAGCGCCCGCACCCCGGCGGCGGAGAGCACGCGGACGCCGGAAAGATCCAGCCGGAGCACGGGCCGGGCCGGGGCTGCCCAGAGCGCGGACCGGAACGCGGCGACCGTGGCGATGTCGACCTCGCCGACCGCCCGCACGTCCACCACGTAGTCGTCCACACTGACCTCGACGTGGAACCTGTCCTCACGCTGCCCCATGCCGACGAATCTAGCCCCCACCACCGACATTTCCGCCCTGCCCGGGGACGGGATCCGGGTCCACCCAGGGTCACCCCCGAGGGCCTCCCTGATCATCCTCAGGGAGGAGACGCACCACCACGCCGACGCTCGCCCCCGACCGCCGGTGCGGCGCCGAAGGCCCGCGCCGAGGGCCGGTGGGTGGGACACCCGGGGGGCGAGAATGGGCCGATGGTCGCTCCCCGCCCCCGCGTGCCCCGGCTGATCCGTCCCGTCCGCGAGCCCGCCACCGTCCCGCCCCCGCTCGACGGGCCGTGGGCTCCCACCGACCGCCGGCTCGACTCCGCCGAGCTGCTGCCCCTGCCCGACGGCGTCAGCGGCCCGGAGGACGTGGTCGTCGACCCCTCCGGGCGGGTGGTCAGCGGGACGGAGGACGGCCGGCTCTGGTGGTGGCCGGTGGACGCGCCGGCGGGCACCCGACCCCGGCCGCTCGCCGAGACCGGCGGCCGGCCGCTGGGCGTGGAGGTCGACCCGGTCGACGGCAGCCTCGTCGTGTGCGACGCGTACCGGGGGTTGCTGCGGGTGACCGGTGACGGGGCGGTGCGGGAGCTGGGCGGGGTCGGCGCGAGGGCGCGCCTGGCCGACAACGCCACCATCGCCCGCGACGGCACCGTCTACTTCACGGACTCCTCCGACCGCTTTCCCGTCTCGCACTGGAAGCGGGACCTGCTGGAGCACCGGCCCAACGGGCGGGTGCTGGCGTACGACCCACGCAGCGGGCACACCGACGTCCTCTGCGCGGGGCTCTACTTCCCCAACGGGATCGCGCTCACGCCGGACGAGTCGGCGCTGATGCTGGTGGAGACCGCCACCCACCGGCTGGTGCGGGTCGCCCTGCCCGACGGGGCGGTCACCGTGCTGGCGGACCTGCCGGCGTATCCGGACAATCTCACGCCGGTCGGCGACGGGACGTACTGGATCGCGCTGCCCAGCCCCCGGGTGCCGATCGTCGAGCGGCTGCTGCCCCACCCGCGGCTGCGCCAACTGGTCGCCGTGCTGCCGGCCGCCGTGCAGCCGAAGCCGCTGCGCTACGGCCTGGTCGCGCTGGTCGACGGCGAGGGGCGGGTGCTGCGGACCCTGCACGGGCCGCGCGGAAGCTACGACATGGTCACCGGGGTGCGCCAGCACGGCGAGTACCTCTGGCTGGGCAGCCTCACCGGCCCCGGCATCGCGCGGGTGCCGCTGGCTTGAGCGACGGCGACCCCGGCCGGACCACGTCCGGCGGCATGACGGTCCCTGAACGACGTCCAGCGGCGGGACGGCACCGGGCCACGTCCGGCGCCACGACGACGCCGCGCCGGCCCGCAGGTCGGGGACCGGCCCGCCTGGCGGACCGGTCCCCTGGGTGCGTACGGCAGGGTCAGCCGCCGCGGACGGACGGTGCCGGAGCCGGCGAGCCCCCGGCCACGGCGCCCGGGTGGGGCACCTGCGACGGGGCGGGCCGGAGCCCGGCCGGCACGGGCAGCGCGCTGCCCTTGACGAACTCGTCCCAACCGACGTTCCAGGCGGTCCAGCCGTTGCCCTCGTTCAACTTGACCTCGGTGCCCTTGATGGTGACCAGGTCACCGACCTGCGTGACGCCCATCAGCCAGTCCGCGGCCTCGTTGGAGACGTTGGTGCAGCCGTGCGAGACGTTGGTGTTGCCCTGGTCCCCCACCGACCACGGCGCCGCGTGGATGAACTCACCGCCCCAGGTGAGCCGCTGGGCGTCCTCGACGTCGACCACGTAGGGGTCGGCCGAACCCCGGGTGTCGAACGTCGTGAACTCGTGCTTCTCCATGATCACCATCTTGCCGCTGGAGGTCGGCGTGCTCGGCTTGCCCATGCTTACCGGGATCTTGCGGACGACCTTGCCGTCGCGCACCACGGACATCTGCTTGGTCGCGTTGTCGATCTCCAGAGCCACCTGCTGGCCGATCTTCGAGGTGGCGGTCCGGTCGGAGTCGCCGACCCGGTCCTTGCCGATCGGCAGGCCCTCCAGCCCGGTCCGGACGCTGATCTTGGTGCCCGGACGCCAGAAATCGGGGGCCCGGTAATAGACCTGGCTGCCGTCGGACACCCACGACCAGGTGCCCGGCTGCGGCGGGTCGGTCTTCACGAACAATCGGCGCTGCACGTCCGCCCTGGCCTCTTTAGGAATGGGCGGGTCGAACGCGACGGTCACCGGCATGGCGGTGCCGTACGTCCGGTTGCCGGCAAAATACAACGTGCTGGTGATTTCCGGCTTCGTCGATTGCGGCGTCGTCGTGAAGGTGGTCTTCCGGGTGGTGGTCTTCCCCGAGTCAGACGTGGCGGTCACCTCCGCGGTGTAGGTGCGCCGCGGCTGCAACGGCCGGCTCGGCACCCAGCCCGACCCGTCCTCCCGCGGCTCCGCCTTGATCTGCGCGCCCTTGTCGTCGGTGATCCGGACCGATGTGACCCGTCCGCCCTTGACGACGGTCCCCACCTCGGCGCTGATCGGCACCTCGCGGGCGCGGTCGGCGGGCGTCACGGCCAGCTCCGGGGCCGCCTGGCCCTCGGCCGGCCGGGCGCCCGGTTTGCGGTCGGCGGTGCACCCGCCGAGGGCCAACGGCGCAGCCGCGATGGTCACGGCCAGCACCGTCAGTCGCCGCCTCAACTTCATGATGCGTCCCCCCGTTAATTGGTGTCCCTCCGCCACATTCTCTCCACGCGGTGCGGATAGGCGCGCAATTTCGGCGAAATGGCGGAGAGCAATTATGGGAGGCGTTTGCCGGACTGCGCGGAATGGGCGCGGCCGCCCCCGTTTCCGGGTCCGTCCGGGATCGCCCGGACCGGCACCGCCGACGCCCGGCCATCCTGCCGCGTCCCGGTTGCGCCGCCCCGGGCGATTCCCACCGGCCCGGCCCCCGCCGCCCGCCGCTCAGGTCCAGTCGTCGTCGCCGTGGTTGCGTTCCCACCGGCCGCCGACGGGCGGGGTGTCCATGCGGATGGCCGAGTCGGCGTTGCCGGCGAGGTCGTTGTCCTCCACCCGGCAGTCGACGCAACTGCCCTCGTCGGTGATCCAGAGGCCGTGGCTCTGGGTGCTCGGGTTCTTGTTGTCCCAGATCCGGTTGCCCCGGATGGTGGCCGAGTCGACCGCCGCGTTGATCGTGATGCCGGCTCGCACCGGCGGGCCGGGCGGCAACTCGTACCGCGTTCCCGGCAGCGGGGTGCCCCCGCTCCACGCGCTGCGCCCGTCGGGGCGGATCGGCGCCAGGGTGAGCTCGGTGTCGTTGTTGGCGGCCACCATGGCGATCTGGTCGCCGACCCGCACCATCTTGCCCCGGTGACCGTCGTTCGGCCAGGTCGCCCGCCGGTCCACCACCTTCCGCTCGCTGTAGCGCACCGAGTCGCCGTGCCCGCCCGTCGCCGCCGCGCACTGCCGCCCGTTGTTGCGGATGCGGTTACCGACCAGGATCGCGTCGCGGAGCGGGCGGTCGATGCGGATGGCGTCGGCGCTGTTGCCGTAGAAGTCGTTGCTCTCGATGACGATCTCCTCGGCGATGTGCTCCTCCGCGCCGCCGAGGTTGCGCTGGTGGTAGCCGTACCGACCGTTGCCGCTGATCCGGTTGCCGCGGATCGTGTAGGGGCCCGGGGTGTTGCCGATGCTGACCCCGTCGCCCAGGTTGCCGTCGATCACGCAGTCGGTGAGCAGGCCGGCCCGCCCGGCGGTGTGCGTGGTGCCCTTCGCCGAGACATGGAAGCCCGCCTCCAGGTTGCCGGTCATCGTGCAGGCGGAGACGATCAGGCCGTTCGCGCCCCAGTCGGAGATGCCGAAGCGGTTGCCCTGGGCGTGGCAGCCGATGATCCGCACCCCGCGCGGACGCAGGTGGCTCGCCTCCTGCAACTCGAGGAAGATCCCGTTGGTCGCGTTGTCCACCGCGCTGCAGTTGACGATGTTGAACCGTTCGACGCTGCCCCAACCGCCGATGCCGATGCCGATGCCCGCGCCGCCCATCTCCGTGCCGTTGTCCAGCCGCCCGCAGCCGACCACCAGCACCCCGTCGATCAGGCAGTCCTGGAGAAAGTCGCAGCCCAGGCCGGTGGCGGCGGTGTGGTGGATGTACAGGTTGCGGAACACACCCCGGGCGACGTACTGGAGGCCGAGGCCCTTGGCCAGCGGGTTGTAGTCCGCCGACGCCACGCCCGAACCGTCGATCTCGAAGTCGGCGAAGGTGCAGTCGGCCAGGTGGCGGTCCCGGTCGGCCCCGTGCTGCTGCGCGGTGTAGAAGGCCAGCGGGGCGGGGTCGGCCCGGTTGCCGGAGTTGCTGAGGACGAAACGGGTCGCCCCCGGGCCGGCGCCGATCAGCGACACGCCGGAACGCCAGACCGTGCCCGAGTCCCGCATCGAGTACACCCCGGGCGGGCAGCGGATGATCCGGACCCGGCCGTCGGCGGCGTACGCGTCGCCGAGGCGGTCCACCAGCGCGGCCAGGGCCGGCTGGTCGTTGGTCGCCCCGTCGCCCGTCAGGCCGTGCTCCCGGGCGTCGCAGAGCAGCGGGGCACCGGCGACCGGGTGCCGACGTACGCCACCGGCGGAGGGCATGTCGGGGTACGCCACCTCGTCCTCCCCTCGGCGGGACAGCCAGGCCCGCATTCCCGGCCCGTCTTCGGGGAAACGCCGGCCGCGACGGCGACGGCCCCGGTGTCGCCCGGGAGGCGGAACCGGGGCCGTCGCGGCGGGTCAGACGTTGGCGATGAGCAGCGCCGGCTGCTCGACGCAGTCGGCGACGTGCCGCAGGAAGCCGCCCGCCACTCCGCCGTCGCAGACCCGGTGGTCGAAGGTCAGGCTGAGCTGGGTCACCTTCCGCACCGCGAGCTGCCCGTCCACCACCCACGGCTTGTCCACGATCCGCCCCACCCCGAGCAGCGCCGCCTCCGGGTGGTTGATGATCGGCGTGGAGCCGTCGACGCCGAAGACGCCGTAGTTGTTCAGCGTGAAGGTGCCGCCGGTGAGCCGCGCCGGGGGCAGCGTGCCGGCCCGGGCCGCCGAGGTGGTCGCGGTCAGCTCGGCCGCCAGCTCGGCGGTGGTGAGCCGCTGCGCGTCCCGCAGCACCGGCACGACCAGCCCCCGGTCGGTCTGGGCGGCGATGCCCAGGTGCACCCCGGCGGACTGGACGATGCGCTGGCCCTCGGTGTCCACACGGGCGTTGAGCTGCGGGAACCGACGCAGCCCGGACAGGCAGATCCGAGCCAGCAGGGCCAGGATGCTCACCGGCGCGTCCGGGGTCGCGGCGTTGATCGCGGCCCGCGTCTCCAGCAGCCCGGTGGCGTCCACGTCCACCCAGATGGTCACCTCCGGGATCTCCCGCCGGCTGCGGGAGAGCTTGTCGGCGATCGCCTTGCGGATGCCGGTCAGCGGGACGACCACGTCCGCCGCGTCGGGCGCGGCCGGCCCGACGGGCTGGTCCGGCACCGCGGCGAGCCGGGCGGCCGGCGCGGCGGCCTGGGCCACGGCGGCCTCCACGTCGGCGCGGCGCACCACCCCGCCGGGGCCGGTGCCGCGCAGCGCGGCCAGGTCGAGGCCGTGCTCGCGGGCCAGCCGGCGCACGATCGGCGAGATGACCAGGGGCGCCGCGTCGTGCGGGCGGTCCGCCGCCACCGCCGGGGCGGCGGGCGCCGCCGGGGGCTCGCCCGGGCGGGGGTCGGCGGCGACCGCGAGCCGGGGACGGCGACGCCGCCGCCCCGAGCCGCCGTGGCCGGTGCCGTACCCGATCAGGACGTTGCCGGAGCCGGCGCGCTCCTCCTCGCGGTAGGTGGCGTGCCCGGCGGGCTCGTCGCCCGCCCCGCCGACGCCGTCGACCGGCGCGATGGTGATCAGCGGCTGGCCGACCGGGCGGACCTCACCCGCCGCGCCGTGCAGCGCGACGACCCGCCCGGCGTACGGGCAGGGCACGTCGACGACGGCCTTGGCGGTCTCCACCTCGACGACGGTCTGGTCCACCGTGACCACGTCGCCCACGGCGACCCGCCACTCGACGATCTCGGCCTCGCTCAGCCCCTCGCCCAGGTCGGGCAGGAGGAAGACCCGCGTCGCGTCCACGCTGGTCACGCCGCGCTCCCCCGGCTCAGCCAGCGCCCGTCCGGCTGGTCGTCCCACTGGAGCCGGGCCACCGTGTCGAGCACCCGGTCCACCGACGGCAGGTGGGTGTGCTCCAACATCGGCGCCGGGTACGGGATGTCCAGGCCGGACACCCGAAGCACCGGGGCGTGCAGCGCGTGGAAGCAGCGCTCCTGCACCCGGGCGGCGATCTCCGCGCCGACCCCGGCGAAGCCCTGCGCCTCCTGGATCACCACGCACCGCCCGGTGCGGCGGACCGAGGCGGTGACGGTCTCGTCGTCGAACGGCACGATGCTGCGCACGTCCACCACCTCGAGGTCCCAGCCCTCCTCGCGGGCGGCCTCGGCGGCCTCCAGCGCGACCGGCACCGCCGGCCCGTACGCGACGAGGGTGGCGTCGCGGCCCGGCCGGCGCACGACCGCGCGGCCGATCGGCGCGGTGGTGGCGGGCAGCCCCGCGTCCGCGCTGGAGAAGTAGAGCTTCTTCGGCTCCATGAACACGACCGGGTCGGGGTCGTCGATCGCCTGGCGCAGCAGCGAGTACGCGTCCTCGACCGTGGCCGGGGTGACCACCTTCAGGCCGGGGGTGTGGGCGTAGTACGCCTCGCTGGAGTCGCAGTGGTGCTCGACCCCACCGATGCCGCCGGCGTAGGGCACCCGGATGACGATCGGCACGCTGAGCGCGCCACGGGTGCGGTTGCGCAGCTTCGCCACGTGTGAGGCGATCTGCTCGAACGCCGGGTACGCGAACGCGTCGAACTGCATCTCGACCACGGGGCGCAGCCCGGACATGGCCAGCCCGACGGCGAAGCCGACGATGCCGGCCTCGGCGAGCGGGGTGTCGAAGCAGCGCTTGTCGCCGAACCGGGCCTGGAGGCCGTCGGTGATCCGGAAGACGCCTCCGAGCGCCCCGACGTCCTCGCCGAAGACGACCACCCGGTCGTCGTCGAGCATCGCGTCGGCGAGCGCGGCGTTGAGCGCCTTCGCCATGGTCAGGGCGGCCATCAGCGCTCACCCTCCTCGTCTGCGGCGGCGGCCAGCTCGGCGCGGACCTGCTCGCGCTGCTCGACCAGTTGCGGGGTGGGCTCGGCGTAGACGTGGTCGAAGAGGCTCATCGGGTCGACCGTCGGCTGCGCGTTCATCCGGGTGCGCAGGTCGGCGGCGTACGCCTCGGCCTCCTCGGCGATCGCGGCGACGCGCGCGTCGTCGAGCACACCCCGGGCCCGCAGGTACGTCTCCAGGCGGGCGACCGGGTCCCGGTCCCGCCAGGCGTCGACCTCGGCGCCGTCGCGGTAGCGGGTGGCGTCGTCGGCGTTGGTGTGCGGCTCCATCCGGTAGGTGTGGGCCTCGACGAGGAACGGGCCCCTGCCGGAGCGGGCGTGCGCGACGGCGCGGGTGAGCACGGCGAGGACGGCCACCGGGTCGTTGCCGTCGACCTGCTCGCTGGGCACGCCGTAGCCGACGCCCTTGTACGCCAGCGACGGGGCGGCGGTCTGCCGGGACAGCGGGACGCTGATCGCGTACTTGTTGTTCTGCACGAAGTAGACGACCGGCGCCTTGAACACGGCGGCGAAGTTCACGCCCTCGTGGAAGTCGCCCTCGCTGGTGGCCCCGTCCCCGATGAACGCCAGCGCGACGGTGTCCCGCCCCTGGTACGCCTCGCCGTAGGCCAGCCCGGCGGCGTGCACGCACTGGGTCGCCAGCGGGGTGCACTGCGGGGCGGTGTGCCGGGCGGCGGGGTCGTATCCGCAGTGCCAGTCGCCGCGCAGCAGGGTCAGCACCTCGACCGGGTCGATGCCCCGGGAGACCAGGGCCATCGACTCCCGGTAGGTCGGGAAGACCCAGTCGTCCTCGCGCAGGGCGAGGACCGCGCCGACCTGGCAGGCCTCCTGACCGCGCGAGGACGGGTAGACCGCCAGCCGGCCCTGCTTGGTCAGGGCGGTGGCCTGGATGTCGAAGCGGCGGCCGATGACCATCCGCCGGTACATGTCGGCGAGCGCCTCGACGGGCGGCTCGGGGTAGTCGGCGTGGGCGGGCAGCGGCGTGCCGGCGGGGTCGAGCAGGCGGACCGGCTCGGTGGCCGGCAGCAGCGGCTTGGCCGGGTCGGGCGGGGTGGCCGCCCGGCGCTTGCGCGGGGATGCCCTGCGGACCGCCTCGGGTGTGGTCGTCACGGCGGGACCTCCTGGGACGTGTGGTGGGCCTATGCTCCTGCCGTCGGATGATTGACTCAAGATCCATGACAAACGCGGGACGGATGGCATGCGGAAGGCATCGAGATGAGCCAGGAGTCCGGGCCGAACGGAGAGCCGGCCGCCGGAACGGGACGTTCGGCCCGACCCCTGGACGAGGTGGACCGGCGGATCCTCGACGAGCTGGTCCGCGACGGCCGCACCTCGGTGCGCACCCTCGCCGAGCGGATCCACATCTCCCGCACCAACGCGTACGCGCGGGTGGAGCGGCTGCTGCGCGACGGGGTGATCACCGGGTTCCGAGCCCAGGTCGCGCCCGAGGCGGCGGGGCTGGGCACCTCGGCGTACGTCGCGTTGAAGATCGAGCAGAACACCTGGCGGGAGGTGTCGGCGGAGCTGGCCCGGGTGCGCTACATCGAGCACGCCGCACTGCTCGGCGGCGACCACGACGTGCTGGCGCTGGTCCGGGCGCCGGACAACGCCACGCTGCGGGACGTGGTGCTGGGCCGGGTGCAGAGCATCGCCGGGGTGCTGTCCACCCGCACCTGGCTGGTCTTCGACGAGTTCGACGGCGAACGCAGCCCGTGGCAGTGAGCCGCGCGGGCGGTGGCCGGGCGGGCTCACCGCTGCGGTGTGCCGCCGGAGGGGCCCGGGGCGGCCGGCGGGCTCAGTCGTCCCGGCCGCGGCGGTGGCCGGCGGGCTCGGCACCCTGGCCGCGGCCCGCGGTGGCCGGCGGGCTCGGCACCCGGGCCGCGGCCCGCGGTGGTCGGCGGGCTCAGCGCTCCGGCGGGGCCTCCAGCCCCTCCCGGTCGGCCAGGTCCAGCAGCGGTTCGAGCGAGAAGCGCCGGCCGTCGAGGCCCGCGTGCGGATCGCCGCGCTCGGCGAAGCGGGCCGGCATCGTGGTGACGTCGAAGTCCTCCGGCCGGGCGTCGTCCAGCTCCGACCAGTCCAGGGGCGCGGAGACCAGCGCCCGCGGGGTCGGGCGGATGGAGTACGCCGAGGCCATCGTGTGGTCCCGGGACATCTGGTTGTAGTCGACGAAGACCGGCCGGTCCCGCTGCTCCCGCCACCAGGTGGTGGTGACCAGCTCCGGCAGCCGGCGCTGCATCTCCCGGCCGAGCGCCAGCACCGCCCGCCGGCAGTCGCCGAAGCTCCACCGGGGCTCGATCGACAGGTAGACGTGCAGGCCCCGGCCGCCGGTGGTCTTCGGGTAGCCGGTCAGGCCCAGCTCGTCCAGGAACGCGCGCACCTCGTGGGCCACCGGCACCACCTGGTCGAAGCCCACCCCGGGCATGGGGTCGAGGTCGATGCGGAGCTGGTCGGGCCGCTCGACGTCGGCGGCGGAGACCGGCCAGGGGTGGAACCGCAGCGTGCCGAGGTTCGCCGCCCAGATCACCACGGCCAGCTCGCTCGGCGCGACCTCGTCGGCCGTACGCCCGCTCGGGAAGGTGATGTGGGCGGTGCGCACCCACTCGGGCGCCCCCGCCGGGAGCCGCTTCTGGTAGAAGGCGTCGCCCCGGTTGTCCTGCCGGGTGCCGATCTTCGCCCCCTCGAAGACGCCGCGCGGCCACCGCTCCAACATGGTCGGCCGGTCCCGCAGGGCGCGCAGGATGCCGTCGCCGACAGCGAGGAAGTAGCGCACCACGTCCAGCTTGGTCAGCCCCAGCTCGGGGAAGTAGGGCTTGTCGGGGCTGGAGACGCGGACCAGCCGCTCCCCCACCTTGATCTCCTCGGCCGGCGTCGCCACGCCTGACACCGTAACCCGGTTGGCCGGTCGGCACCGTCGCGCAGCGCCGCGCCCACCCGGTCCGGCGCCGGGGCCAGGCGCCGTCGCCGGCCCCGGGCGCGAGGTCGCACGAGCACCGTCGCCTCGACGACCACCGCCAGCGGCTCCACGACCGGCCCGCCGACGGTGCGCCGGACGTGCCGCTCACGTGCGGCGGCTGCCGGGCGCAGTCTCAGGCGATCAGCGCGATGCCCACGGCCATCAGCGGCAGACCGACGAACAGGAAGATCCCGATCCCGGTGAGCACCCGCCCCTCGCCGGCGGCCTCGCGCTCGGGCGCCGCGCCGAAGGTGGCCCGCGCCCCCATCATGCCGATTCGGCTCAGGGTGAGGTCACCGGTGACCCCGAGCAGCCCGCCGACCACCACGAGGGCGATGCCGAAGCGGTAGACGAAGTCGCCGCCGCCCAGGGCGACCCAGACCCCGGCGGCGGCCGCGACCACGACGAGCGCGATCACGAACAGCACCAACGCTTCCCGCAGTCCCCTGACGACCGTCATCGGCGGCTCCATCCCGTACGACCAGGATGGACATTCTGCCGGTCGACGGCCGTCCGCGCTGCCCCGTGCTTCGGGCGTACGCGAGGTGGCCGGGCGGCCCCTGTCCGGCCGCCCGGCCACCGCCGGCGGAACTCAGCTCATCTCCTCCTGCAGGCGCGACATGAGCATCTTCTTGCCCTGCTCACCCGCCTTGCGGTTGTTCTCCTGCATCTTCCGGAACCAGGTGGCCAGTTCCGTGTCACCCCGCGAATCCGCGTCGGCGATGTACGTGTCCAGCTTCCAGATGTGCTGCAACGACATCTGCAGAACGTGGATCAGGTCGTAGTTCTGATCCTTGACCGGGCTGATCTGTTCCTTGGTCATGGTCGCCACGGGCGTACCTCCCCATCTCGCTCTCGCTGTTCGGTGGCAGCAGCGCTTACCCGGCCTGGTCCCGTTCACGCCCGACGCCGGGGCTACCATCCCGGGGCGAAGGGGGGCGTTCGTGCGCGGACGAACGGGGTACGCGTCGCTGGCTTTGGTGCTCGTCGCCGCCGGCTGCGCGGGCGAGTCCCCGCCGCCCGCCGCCGCCGACGTCACCGGTGTCTGGTGCGGCCCGGAACGGGACGTGCTCACCCTCGACGCCGCCGGTGGGTTCACCGTCACCGACATCTCCACCCCGCTGATCGACGAGGTCCTGCACGACGAGGACTTCGTGCCGGGCTACCGGCGGAAGACCGAATACGGGGGCGCGGTGCCACGGCACGGCGCCGGCCGGTGGCGCGGCTCGGTGGACCGCGGCGACCTGTTCCAGGCCCGCCGCGACCACGTCGTGCTCGACTGGGCGAGCTTCGAGTCGATCCAGGTGAGCGAGGAGCTGGAGCTGACGATCGCCGGGGAGGGCACGGGCCTGGTGCTCGGCGTCGAGCGCGTCGAGTCCGGCTTCACCACCCTCTTCGCCCGCTGCCCGACGGCCTGAGCGTCCCGCCGCCCGGGCGGGCGCGGGGGCGGTTATCCGGGGCGGGCCTCGGGTAGGGGTTGCCGCATGGCGGAACTGGCAGCGCTCTGGATCGTCCGGCACGGTGAGAGCACGGCGAACGTGGCGGCCACGGCGGCCGAGTCGTCCGGCGCGGAGCTGATCGACCTCACCCACCGGGACCCGGACGTGCCGCTGAGCCCGACCGGGGAGGAGCAGGCGCGGGCCACGGCGCGCTGGCTGGCCGGGCTGCCCGAGGCCCGCCGGCCGGACGTCGCGGTCGTGTCGCCGTACCTGCGGGCGGTGCGGACCGCCGAGCTGGCCCTGGCCGGCACCGGGATCCCGCTCACGTGCGACGAACGGCTGCGCGACCGGGAGCTGGGCATCCTGGACGGGCTGACCGGGCACGGGGCGCGCCGCCGGTATCCCGAGGAGGCGGCGCGTCGGGACCGGCTCGGCAAGTTCTACTACCGCCCGCCCGGCGGCGAGTCCTGGACGGACGTGGCGCTGCGGCTCCGCGCCCTCCTCGGCGACCTGCGCCGCGACCACGAGGGCCGGCGGGTGCTGCTGTTCGGCCACGACGCCCTGGTCTTCCTGACCCGTTACCTGGTGGAGGGGCTCACCGAGGCGGAGCTGATGGCGCTGACCCGGGAGCACGTCATCGCCAACTGCTCGATCACCGGCTGGTCCGCCGGGACCGATGGCCGGCTGGTCCCGGACGTGTTCAACGACGTCGGCCACCTGCGGGCGCAGGGCGCCCGGCCGACCAGGGAGGACGAGGTCCATGCCGAACCGGTCTGACACCCGGGTCATCACCCCCGGGCTGCTGCGGGACTGGGCGCTGCCGATGCCGACCGGGGGCAAGGAGGCCCGCGGCACGGTGCTGGTGGTCGGCGGCTCCCGGTTCACCCCCGGGGCGGTGCTGCTCGCCGGCGTGGCCGCGCTGCGGGCCGGGGCCGGGGTGCTCCAGCTCGCCGCCGCCGAGTCCACCGCCGCCGCGCTGAGCATCCAGGTGCCGGAGGCGCTGGTGGTGGACCTGCCCGAGACCGCCGACGGCGCCGTCGCCGGCCGGCCCGGCGACCGGCTGACGGACCTGGTGGCAGAGGCGGACGTGGTGGCCCTCGGCCCGGGGCTCAAGGACATCGACGAGACCGCGCGCCTGCTGCGCGTGGTGCTCGACGCGGCCGCCCGGGAGACGGCGCTGGTGCTCGACGCGTACGCCCTGGGGGCGCTCAGCCACGCCCCGGACCTGCTGGTCGGGTCCGGGCGGCCGGTGGTGCTGACCCCCAACGTCACCGAGGCGCGGCACCTGCTCGGCCGGGATCCCGGCGACGACCTGGACGCCGAGGCGATCGAGCTGGCCGGCCGGTACGACGCCGTGGTCTCGCTCTACGGCCACGTCGCCACGCCCGACGGACGGAGCTGGCGGGAGGAGAGCGGCGACGCCGGTCTCGGCACGTCCGGCAGCGGGGACGTCCGCGCCGGGCTGCTGGCCGGGCTGCTGTCCCGGGGCGCCGAGCCGGCGCAGGCCGCCTGCTGGGCGGCGTTCGCCCACGCGGTGAGCGGCCAGCGGCTGGTGCCGCGGTTCGGCCGGATCGGGTTCCTCGCCCGGGAGCTGCTCGACGAGATTCCCCACACCCTTGCCACCGTCTGACACTTCCTGTCTGTCCGAACGGGTGTGTGTAACGCCACACTCCGCTCCTACGCTGGTGGGTCGGAGGAGGGCGCCCCGCCACCTCCCGCCGGCCGCTCCCCGCCAGGGCGCGTGCCCGGCTGGAAACAGCCCCCTGGGAGTCTGTGTGAAGAACCTCCGTCGCAAGACACTGGCTGCCGCGTCCGCCGTGGCGCTCGGTGTGGGCCTCGCCGTCACCGGCGGGCTGGCCCCGGCGGCGTCGGCCGCCGGCCCGGACACCACGTTCCTGGTGCTCGCCCCGCAGGGTGCCAAGACCGACAGGGCGGCCGCCCGCGTGGCCGCCGCCAAGGGCACCGTGGTGGCCAGCTACGACCAGATCGGCGTGCTCGTCGTCCGCTCGACCAACCCCGACTTCGTCAGGGACGTGGCGGGGGCGGGCGTCGAGTCGGCCGCGCCCACCGCCGGCCTGGGCACCGCGCTCGAGGAGGGCGAGACCCTGGAGGTCTCCGCGGCCGCGGCGGCGCACGCGACCGCCGACCCGACCAAGGAGCCCCTCTTCGGCCAGCAGTGGGACATGCCGATGATCGACGTCCCGCAGGCCCACGCCGTCAACGCCGGCAGCGCCGACGTGGTGGTGGGCGTGCTCGACAGCGGCATCTCCTCCAGCCACCCCGACCTGAAGGACCAGATCGCCAAGGACAGGAGCGCGTCCTGCATCGGCGGTGTCGCGGACACCACCGAGGCGGCCTGGAACCCGACCGTCTCCGACCACGGCACCCACGTGGCCGGCACCATCGCCGCCGCCGTCAACGGCGTCGGCGTGACCGGTGTGGCGCCGGGTGTCAAGGTGGCCGCCGTCAAGGTGGTCAACGACGACCGGTACATCTACCCCGAGGCCGCGCTCTGCGGCTTCATGTGGGCGGCCGACCACGGCATGCAGGTCACCAACAACAGCTACTTCATCGACCCGTGGGAGCTGAACTGCCGCAACGACGCGCGCCAGCGCCCGGTGTGGCAGGCCGTGCAGCGGGCCATCCGCTACTCGCAGAGCAAGGGCGTGCTCCACGTCGCGTCGGCGGGCAACTCGAACTGGGACCTGGCGCACAAGAACTACAGCAGCGACCGGCCCAACGACGGCAGCTACCCGGACGAGTCCGGGGAGTTCAACAGCGCCTGCCTCGTCCTGCCGGGCGAGGCGCCGGGCGTGGTGACCGTCTCGGCGGTCGCCCCGACCGGCAAGAAGAGCTACTACTCCTCGTACGGCCTGGGCGTCGTGGACGTCACCGCGCCCGGCGGTGACACCCGGTTCCGCACCAACGGCGTCAGCCCGACCCCGACCGACGGCATCCTGTCGACCACCTTCGACCCGGCGACGAAGACCAACGGCTGGGGTTACAAGCAGGGCACGTCGATGTCGAGCCCGCACGCGGCCGGCGTGGCGGCGCTGGCCCTGTCGGCCCACCCCGGCATGGCGCCGGGCCAACTGGCGTCCTTCCTCGAGCGGACCGCCGAGTCGGTCCCCTGTGAGGAGGGCGTCTGGGAGCCGCGGCCGGGCTTCCCGGCCGTCTGCACCGGGGGCGAGCGCAACTCGTTCTACGGCGCGGGCATGGTCAACGCGTACAACGTGGTGAAGTGACAGCACGGCACGACCCGTGGTGGGGCCCGGCGGTGATCCGCCGGGCCCCACCCGTTTTCGCTGCTCACGGCGGGGGTACGGGAGGAGGCGTCCGACGAGCCGAGGAGGTCAACGGTGTCCACCGATGCCATCGTCCTGTTGAAAGAGGACCACAAGGAGATGCGCCGTCTGTTCAAGGCGTTCCAGGATGCCGAGGAGGGGCCGGCCGCGCAGCGCCAGAAGCTGGTGAGCCAGATCCTGGAGGCCCTCACGGTGCACACCTACCTGGAGAACGAGGTGATGTACCCGGAGGTCCGCAAGCTCCTGCCCGACCTGGAGGACGACATCCTCGAGTCGTACGAGGAGCACCACGTCGCCGACGTGCTCTGCGCCGAACTGTTCGCCATGGACGCCGACGACGAGCGCTTCAACGCCAAGACCACGGTGCTGATCGAGAACGTCCTGCACCACGTCGAGGAGGAGGAGCAGGAGTGGTTCCCCAAGGTGCGCGACGCGCTCGGCCGTAAGCAGCTCCAGGAGATCGGCGAGCGGATGATCGAGCTGCGCGCGGACGCGCCGCGCACGCCGGCCGCCCCGAAGGCGATCAAGAAGTCGCTCGACGCCGTGACGGCCTGAGCCGACCGACTCGGACGGGCCCCGGTGCGCCGGGGCCCGTCGTCACGCCGGGGGCGCGGGCAGGATCCGCCGCAGCGACGGCGGTACGGCCCGGGACCGCCACTCCCTCGGGTAGCCCACCGAGACCTCCTCGAACCGCACCCCGTCGTGCCAGGTGGTGCGGGGGATGTGCAGGTGGCCGTAGACCACCGCGGCGGCGTCGAAGCGCAGGTGCCAGTCGGCGGTGGCCTCGGTGCCGCACCACTGGGCGAAGATCGGATAGCGCAGGATCCGGGTCGGTTCGCGCAGCAGCGGCCAGTGGTTGACCAGCACGGTCGGCAGCCCCGGCTCCCGCGCGGCGAGCCGGCGGGCGGTCTCGGCGACCCGGGCGGCGGACCAGGCCGACCGGCTCGGGTACGGGTCGGGGTGCAGCAGGAACTCGTCGGTGCAGACGATCCCCGTCCGGTACGCCTCGGCCAGCGCCGCCTCCGGGGTGTCGAAACCCTCCGGGCGCCAGCTGTGGTCGTAGAGCAGGAACAGCGGCGCCACCAGCACCGGCCCGCCCGGCCCCCGCCACACCGGGTACGGATCCTCCGGGGTCAGCACGCCGAGGCGCCGGCACAGGTCGACGAGATGCTGGTAGCGCGCGACCCCGCGTAGCGTCACCGGGTCGGCCGGCGGGGTCCACAGCTCGTGGTTGCCCGGCGCCCAGACCACCCGCGCGAAGCGGTCGCCGAGCAGCCGGAGGGCCCACTCGACGTCGGCCACGGTGTCGCCGACGTCTCCGGCGACGATCAGCCAGTCGTCCGGCGACTCGGGGCGCAGCCCCTCCACCACCGCCCGGTTGCCCGGGTGCCCCACGTGCAGGTCGCTGATGGCGAGCAGGCTGCCGCCCCCGCCGTCCTCCCCCGCCATGACCACGATCCTATGCGCGGCCGGGGACGACCGCGAACCGCGCGGGCCGCACGCCGGTCGATGCACCACACCTCAGGTGCGGCGGTCCCCAGGTGGGCCGGGGTGCGCCCGGCCGACCCGGTAGGATCGGCGGCGGGCCGTGACTGGCGCGTGGGGATGGAGAACCATCGGGAAGCGGTCCCGTCATGAGGACGCATGCCGAGCGCCTGGGCCTTCCGCACGTCACTGGAGGTCGCATGTCGTCGCCGAACGCCGAATCCACCGCCTTCCGCAGCGCCCTCGAGGTGATCCGCGCCGTCGAGCCGCGGGTGGCCGACGCCATCGGCGCCGAGCTCGCCGACCAGCGTGAGTCGCTCAAGCTCATCGCCAGCGAGAACTACGCCTCCCCGGCCACCCTGCTGGCCATGGGCAACTGGTTCAGCGACAAGTACGCCGAGGGCACCGTCGGCCGCCGCTTCTACGCCGGCTGCCAGAACGTGGACACCGTCGAGGCACTCGCCGCCGAGCACGCCCGGGAGCTGTTCGGCGCGGCCCACGCGTACGTGCAGCCGCACTCCGGCATCGACGCCAACCTGGTCGCGTTCTGGGCGATCCTCGCCGACCGGGTGGAGTCCCCGGCGCTGAAGAAGGCCCAGGTGCGGCAGGTCAACGACCTCACCGAGGCGGACTGGTTCGCGCTGCGCCGGGAGCTGGGCAACCAGCGGATGCTCGGCATGTCCCTGGACGCCGGCGGCCACCTCACCCACGGGTTCCGGCCGAACATCTCCGGCAAGATGTTCGACCAGCGCAGCTACGGCACCGACCCGGCCACCGGGCTGGTCGACTACGACAGGGTCGCCGAGGCGGCCCGCGAGTTCAAGCCGCTGATCCTGGTCGCCGGCTACTCGGCGTACCCGCGGAAGGTCAACTTCCGGATCATGCGGGAGATCGCCGACTCCGTCGGGGCCACCTTCATGGTCGACATGGCGCACTTCGCCGGCCTGGTCGCCGGCAAGGTCTTCACCGGCGACTTCGACCCGGTGCCGCACGCGCACATCGTCACCACGACCACGCACAAGTCGCTGCGCGGCCCGCGCGGCGGCATGGTGCTCTGCCAGCCCGAGCTGGCCGACCAGGTCGACCGGGGCTGCCCGATGGTGCTCGGCGGCCCGCTGCCGCACGTGATGGCCGCCAAGGCCGTCGCCCTGGCCGAGGCCCGCCGCCCCGACTTCGCCGACTACGCCCAGCGGATCGTCGCCAACGCCCAGGCCCTCGCCGAGGGGCTGCTGCGCCGGGGCGGCAAGCTGGTCACCGGCGGCACCGACAACCACCTGGTGCTCATCGACGTCACCGGCTACGGGCTGACCGGCCGGCAGGCCGAGCAGGCGCTGCTCGACTCGGGCATCGTCACCAACCGCAACTCCGTCCCGCAGGACCCGAACGGCGCCTGGTACACCTCCGGCATCCGCATCGGCACCCCGGCGCTGACCACCCGGGGGCTGGGCCCGGCGCAGATGGACGAGACGGCCGAGCTGATCCACACCGTGCTCAGCCAGACCCGGCCGGGCGCGAACCCGGACGGCACCCCGTCGAAGGCCAAGTACGTCCTCGACCCGGCCGTCGCCGACCGGGTCGGCAAGCAGGCCAGCGACCTGCTCACGGGCTTCCCGCTCTACCCGGCCGTCGACCTCGGCTGAGTCCTGCCCCACCACGACGCCCCCGCCCGGCCCCGCCGCGCGGGGGCGTCCCCGTCCCGCTCTCGTCCCCGCCGGGCGTGCGGGGCCGGGAGCGTCAGCGGGGGTGGGTGCGGTGGCGGCGGGCGCGCAGGCGGTGCAGGACGTCGGTGCCGCCCCGGCCGAAGTGGTCGTGCAGCGCGCGGTAGTCCGCGTACAGCTCGTCGTAGGCGGCCGCCCGGGCCGGGTCGGGGTGCCAGGTCTCGCGCCGGGCGGCGCCCATCGCCGCCGAGGCGGCCGGCACGTCCGGGTACGCCCCGGCGGCCACCGCCGCATGGATCGCCGCGCCCAGCGCCGCCGGGTGCGCGGAGTCGACCACGTGCAGCGGCCGGCCGATGACGTCGGCGTAGATCCGCAGCAGCAGCCGGTTGCTGGTGAGCCCGCCGGCCACGGTCAGCTCGTCGACGGCCACTCCGGCGGCGGTGAACGCGTCGACCACCGTCCGGGCGCCGAACGCGGTGGCCTCCAGCAGCGCCCGCCAGATCTCCTCGGGCCGGGTGGCCAGGGTCAGCCCGACCAGCACCCCGCTCAGCTCGTGGTCCATGAGCACCGACCGGTTGCCGCTGTGCCAGTCCAGCGCCAGCAGCCCGTGCCCGCCCACCGGCTGCTCGGCGGCGAGGGCGTCCAGCAGCTCGTACGGGCTCAGCCCGCGGCGGCGCGCCTCGTCGGCGTACTCGGCGGGCAGGCCGGTGCGCACGTACCAGGCGAAGATGTCCCCGACCCCGCTCTGCCCCGCCTCGTAGCCCCAGGAACCGGTCGTGACGCCCCCGTCGACCACGCCGCAGACCCCGGGCACCTCGTGGTACGCCGTCGCGTTCATGATCAGGCAGGTGGAGGTGCCGAGGACGGCGAGCATCCGGCCCGGCTCGACCGCGCGGGCCGCCGCCGCGGTGACGTGCGCGTCGATGGACCCGACCGCGACGGCGGTGCCCACCGGCAGCCCGGTCCACCGGGCCGCCTCGGCGGTCAACCCGCCCGCCCGGGCGCCCAGCGGCGCGAGCGGGCCGTCGATCCGGGGCAGCAGCCCGTCGAGGCGGGGGTGCACGGCGCGCAGGAACTCCGCCGACGGGTACCGCCCGTCCTGCCGCAGCCCCTTGAAGCCGGCGGCGGAGACGTTGCGGGTCTCCCGGCCGCAGAGCTGCCAGACCAGCCAGTCCGCCGTCTCGACGAAGCGCTCCGCCCGGTCGAAGACCGCCGGGTCCTCCTCCAGCACCTCCAGCGCCTTGGCGAGCTGCCACTCGGCGGAGACCCGGCCGCCGTAGCGGGGCAGCCAGGTCTCGCCGCGCGCGGCGGCGACGTCGGTGATCCGGGCGGCCTGCCGCTGGGCCGCGTGGTGCTTCCACAGCTTCGGGTACGCGTGCGGCCGGCCGGCCAGCTCCGGCAGCTCGCAGAGCGGGGTGCCGTCGGCGCGGGTGGGCAGCATCGTGCAGGAGGTGGCGTCGATGCCGATGCCGCGCACGTCCTCGGGGCGTACGCCGGCGGCCCGCAGCGCGGCGGGCACCGCCGCCCGGAGCACCTCGCGGTGGTCGTCCGGGTGCTGCAACGCCCAGTCCGGCGGCAGCGGCGTCCCGTCGGGCAGCCGCTCGGTGATCGCCCCGTGCCGGTACGCGTGCACGGCCTCGCCGCGCACGGTGCCGTCGGCGACGTCCACCACGACCGCCCGGCCGGAGAGGGTGCCGAAGTCGACCCCGACGACGTGCCGGGGCGCCCCGACTGCCGGCTGCGCCACCGCTCCTCCTCGCGCCGCGACGCTCCGGCGCCCGGGCGGGGCGGCCGGTCAGCGGCGACGGGAGGCAACGCTACCGCAGTCATTGATCCGAATGTGTGAATGACCGTAGTCTCGGCACCCCCTCCACCCACGCGTCACCCCACGAATGAGGAGCCGACGATGAGCGAGAACCTGCCCCCCTGCTGTGGCGCTGCGACCGGCCGGCCACCGACCGGACTCAGTCGCCGTACGCTGCTGCGCGGCACCGCGTGGACCACCGGCGCCCTCGCCGTCGGTGGGGTCGTCGGGCTGCCCGGCACCGCCCACGCGGCGCCGGTGATCTACAACCCGTTCGCCGGCTACCCCATCACCGGCACCTGGCAGGACCACCTGAACTACGGGTCGCTCGGCGGGATCGACTTCGGGATGGGGGTCGGCACCGCGTTGCCGGCGTGCGGCGCCGGCACGATCCAGAACATCCCCTACAACGGGACGGGCGGGCACACCGTCACGATCCACCACGCGGACGGGTACCGCAGCCAGTACATGCACCTGTCACAGTTCCTGCTGGCCAACGGGACCGCGGTCGGCGCCGGGACGGTCGTGGGGCGGTCGGGCGGCGCCGTGGGCGCCCCCGGGTCGGGCAGCTCCACCGGCCCGCACCTGCACTGGCACATGATCAACCCGAGCGGGGTACGCATCAACCCGCTGACCTACATCAGCCAGAACCCGGGCGGCGGCCTGCCCAAGACGACCACCGAGTACGACGGCATCCCCGGTCCGGTCTGCTACCAGCGGATGCAGAACTGGCTGCGGATCACCGCCGGCTACACGGGCCCGATCGACGGCGTCCCGGGGCCGAACACGTACGCCGCGCTCCAGCGGGCGATGCGCGCCTACGGCTACACCGGCCCCATCGACGGCGTGCCGGGGCCGAACACGTGGAAGGCGGTGCAGCGGCTCGCCTCGGGCTGGGGCTACACCGGGCCGATCGACGGGGTGATGGGGCCGAACTCGTGGCGGGGCTTCGCCCGCTTCCTCAACCAGGACCAGTGGGACTGACCGTCGACCCCCGGCCGCCGTGTCCGGCGGTCCAGGCATCAGCTTGCCGGACCGCCGGGGCGGAACGGGCTGCTGGATCAGGCGACGGGCCGCTTCAGGTGGTAGCGGTGCACCTCGGTGCTGCCCTGGATGTTGTTCACGTCCTCGGCGGCGGAGACCAGCTCCCAGCCCTCCCGGCCGGCCCGGTTGAGGTGCGCGATCGCGGTGTCGCCGTACGCGGTGATGTCCCGGCGCGTCCCGTCGGGGCCGTACCAGATGAAGCTGACATGGAAGTTGCGGCCCTGCCCCTGATAGCGGCGGACCAGCAACGCGTACTCCCAGGCGATCATGACGTCCATTATGGGTGTCCATCGAGGACGGCGGAATACGGGCAGTCGCGCTTTGCCGTGCGGTGAACGCGGTGTGTCAGCACCGAGACGCCTGGGCGTGGCCGTCGACTGTGGACGGCCACCCCCACCCGAGGGCGTTCAACCCACCCGCAGCGGTCCGCCGGCGGATTCCCCGGCGGCCAGCTCGGCCCGCGTGGGCGGGTCGGCCCCCCGCCGGCGGCAGGTCCAGGCGGCGACGTCGGCGGCGCGGCGGAGCGCGGCGGCGACGTCGTCCCGGCCGGCCGCCGCGAGCGCCCCGCGGCGCGCCGCGCCGAGCAGGCCGAGGTCGTTGAGCGCGGCCAGCAGGCCCGCCATGAACGCGTCACCGGCCCCGACCGTGTCCACCACCTCCACCGGCCGGGCGTCCACCCGCGCCTCGCCGCACCGGGTGGCCCCCCACGCCCCGCCGCGGCCCCGGGTGACCACCACCAGGCGAGCGCCCAGGTCCAGCCACTCCCGCCCGACCTGCTCGTGCCCGCGCCCCGGATGGAGCCAGGCCAGGTCCTCGTCGCTGACCTTGACGATGTCGCTGGCCGCCACCAGGTCCTCGACCCGGCTCCGGGCCGCCGACCGGTCCCCCATCAGCGACGGCCGGCAGTTCGGGTCGTAACTGATCATCGTGGTGGCCCGTCGGGCGTGCACCAGCGCCCGCACGTCGTCGGCGCCGGGTGGCAGGACCGCGCCCAGCGACCCGGTGTGCAGGCAGTCGGCGTGGACGCCGGCGCCGGTCAGGGCCGCCCGCGGAAAGGACCGCCACGCGATGCGGAAGTCGTACCCCGCCTGACCGTCCGCGTCCACGTGCGTGCGGGCCACGCTGGTGCTCGGCAGGTCCGGCACCGAGGCGGGGTCGAGGCGCACGCCGTTGTCGGCCAGGTGGGCGCGGAGCAACCGCCCGTGCGCGTCGTCGCCGAGCTGGGTCAGCAGGGTCGTGGGCAGGCCGAGGCGGGCGAGGGCCACGGCGACGTTCGCCGGGCTGCCCCCGGGGTGGGCGACGGCCTCCCCCGGTGGCTCCTCGATCAGATCCACCAGGGCCTCGCCGACAACGATGATCACAGTCTTCCTTTCCCGAGGCTGCGCCGAGCCCCGGCCATGTGCGGAGCGGCCCTCAGGCCGCCGTCCGGCCCGGGGTCTCCTCGAGGGTGGTCGCGCCCGTCATGATCGCCACCGCCTCCGGCATCGTGTGCGACGCCGGCGTCACCACGCCCGCGCAGCGACCCAGTCGCTGGATGTGGATGCGGTCGGCGACCTCGAACACGTGCGGCATGTTGTGGCTGATGAGGATGACCGGCAGCCCTCGCGACCGGACCTCCTCGATCATCCGGAGCACCTGCTGGGATTCCTTGACGCCGAGGGCGGCGGTCGGCTCGTCGAGCACGATCACCTTGCTGCCGAAGGCCGCGGCGCGCGCCACCGAGACCGCCTGGCGCTGCCCGCCGGAGAGCGTCTCGACCGCCTGTCCCACGTTCTGCAGGGTGCCGATGCCGAGGTCGGCGAGGGCCTGGGCGGCCTCGCGCCGCATGCCCTTCTGGTCGAGCATCCGGAAGATCGAGCCGAGGGGGCCGCGCCGGCGCTTCTCCCGGCCGAGGAAGAGGTTGGTCGCGATGTCCAGCGCCGGCGCGACGGCAAGCGTCTGGTAGACCGTCTCGATGCCGGCGTCCCGGGCGTCCTGCGGCCGCTTGAACTGGGCGGGCCTGCCCTCCAGGAACAGTTCCCCGGCATCCGGGATCAGCGCGCCGGTCAGGCACTTGATCAGCGTCGACTTGCCCGCGCCGTTGTCGCCGATGACGGCCAGCACCTCGCCGGGATAGAGGTCGAGATCGACCCCGTCGAGACCGACGACCCTGCCGAACGTCTTGACCAGACCTCGCGCCGACAGCACCGGCGTGCGCCGCCGCGGGCCGGCCGCGCCGGTCCGCCCGTCGGGGGTGTGCGTGGTGGCGGTCATGCCCTCACCTTCCTGATCCACTGGTCGACGGCCACGGCGAGGATCACCAGCAGGCCCACGGCGAGGACGCGGTACTGGTCGTCGACCCCGGCCAGCGACAGTCCGCTGCGGAAGAACCCGACGATCAACGCGCCGAGCAGGGTCCCGAGCACCGCGCCCCGCCCGCCGAACAGGCTGGTGCCACCGATGACCACGGCGGTGATGCTCTCCAGGTTCGCGTCGGTGATGGCGTTGGGGCTGGCCGCGCCGGCCCGACCGATGAGGATCCAGGCGGTGAGGCCGTAGATCGCGCCGGCGACGAGGTAGACGCTCAGCAGGACCCGGTCGACCCGGATGCCGGCGAGCCGCGCCGCCTCCTTGTCGTCGCCCACGGCGTAGACGTGCCGGCCCCAGGCCGTCCTGGCCAGCGCGTACCCGACCACCAGGTAGAGCAGCACCACCGCGACGACACCGGCGGTGATCCGGAACGGTCCCACCGGGAAGGACTCCCCGGTCCAGCTCAGCACCGGCGGAAGGTCGGTGGCCTGCACGCTCTGCCCGCCGGAGTAGAGCAGCCCGACGGCGGTGAAGACGCTGAGCGTGCCGAGCGTGACGATGAAGGGTGGCAGCTTCAGCCGGGTCACGAGCGCCCCGTTGAGCGTTCCCGCCGCCGCGCCGACCGCGATGGCGAGGAGGATAGCGAGCACGCCGGGAAGGCCCTGCCCCTCGGCCAGCTTGGCCGAGAACATCATGGCCAGGATGACGATCGCGCCGACCGACAGGTCGATGCCCGCGGTCAGGATGATCAGCGTCTGACCCACGGCGAGCGCGCCGATGACCGCCACCTGCTGCAGGACGAGCGAGAGGGAGTTGGGCGAGGCGAAGCGCGGGTTGACGGTGGAGAAGACGACGAACGAGACGACCAGCACGAGGAAGGGGCTGATCGCGGGGTGCGCGTGCAGCAGGTGCTGGACGCGTTGCAGCGGTGAGTGCCGGCGCAGGGCGAACTGCTGCGCGGCGGTGGTCGGTGGTGTCGTGGTGGTCACGGCGTACTCCTGCCGTTGTCGATGGCGGACGACCTGCCCGTCCGGGGCCCCGGAGTGCTCCCGGCGCCCCGGCCCGGCGGGGGTGGCTCAGCCCCAGCAGCGCTGGGCGGCGTCGGTGCTGGTGATGCTCTCGACCCCGGTCGCCGCCTTGTCGGTGACCAGGGTGACGCCGGTGTCGAAGAAGTCCAGGCCGTCGGAGACCTTCGGCTTCTCCCCGCCGTTCGCGATCTTCTTGATCGCCTGCACGCCCAGCTCGGCCATCGTCAGCGGGTACTGCTGGGACGTCGCGCCGATGACCCCGCCCTCGACCTGCCGTACGCCGTCGCAGCCACCGTCGATGGAGACGACCAGGACGCCCTGGGTCTTGCCCGCCGCCTGGAGCGCCTTGTGCGCACCGACCGCGGCCGGCTCGTTGATGGTGTAGACGACGTTGATGTCGGGGTTGCGGGTCAGGCAGTTCTCCATGGCCGTGCGCCCGCCGTCCTCGGCCCCGTTGGTCGGCTCGTTGCACGCGATGGTGTAGGTGCCGCCGGAGTAGCTGCCCGTCTTCGCCTCGTCGCCGTTCTTCCGCCGGTCGGCGGTGTCGATGCCCATGCCGGTCAGGAAGCCCTGGTCCCGGTTGTAGTCGACGGAGACGACCTTGTCGTTGAACAGGTCCAGCATCGCGATGGTCGCCGGCTTGCCGCCGAGCTGGGTCGCGGTCCATCTCCCGATCAGCTCGCCGGCCTTGAAGTTGTCGGTGGCGAAGGTGATGTCGACGGTGTCGGCCGGGTCGGGCGGGGTGTCCAGCGCGATGACGTAGAGCCCGGCGTCCCGGGCCTTCTTGATGGCGGGGTTGACGCCGGGGCCGTTCGGGGTGATCAGGATGCCCTCGTCGCCGCGGGCGATGGCGTCCTCGATGGCCTGCACCTGGCCGGCCTCGTCGCCGTCCTCCTTGCCGGCGGCCAACGTCAGCTTCACGCCCTCCGCCTCGGCGGCCTTCTTCGCGCCCTGCTGCATGGCGACGAAGAAGGGGTTGGTGGAGTTCTTGGTGATCAGGGAGACGGCGACGCTGCCGCCACCGGCGGAGCCCGCGCCGCCGGAACCGTCCCCGCAGCCGCTGGCGACCATGCTGGTGGCCGCGACGGCGGCGAGCAGCAGGGCGCCCCGACGGCGGCCCGTGCGCTGGATCATGTTCTCTCCTCGACAAACACCCGGCCCGGTTCACCGGACTCGCTCGACAACGATGTCAGCGGAGTTTCCAGTGAGCCACGCCACGGTGTCAATACATCTGGAAGCACTTTCTCGTAATCGGGCAGTAACACGCCGGACGCTCTTGACAACGATGTCAGCCACCGCCCAGCATTCGCTCCACGTTCGGCCGCCCGGCGCGTCTCGGCGACGGGCGAGCCCCGAAGGACGGAGGAGTGTGGATGAGGGTCCGTCGATTGCTGGCCGCGGCGTTCACGACCGCGGCCCTGATGGCGACACTGACCGGCACCACCGCCAGCGGCGCGCCGCCCGGCGCCAGGGACGAGCCGCACCGGCCGCAGATCCACTTCAGTCCCGAGCGGAACTGGATGAACGACCCGAACGGCCTGGTGTGGTACCAGGACGAGTGGCACCTCTTCTACCAGTACAACCCCGAGGGCGCGCAGTGGGGCAACATGTCCTGGGGACACGCGGTCAGCCGCGACCTGTTCCACTGGGAGGAGCTGCCGGTCGCGATCCCGTACTCGGCCGACGAGCACGTCTTCTCCGGCTCGATCGTGGTCGACGAGCGGAACACCTCCGGCTTCGGCCGGCCCGGCGCGCCGGCGATGGTCGCCGTCTACACCAGCGCGTACCCGGCGACCGGCATCCAGGCGCAGTCCCTGGCGTACAGCACCGACCGGGGACGCACGTGGACGAAGTACGCCGGCAACCCCGTGCTCGACCTCGGCTCGCGGGAGTTCCGCGACCCCAAGGTCTTCTGGGACGCCGAGGCCGGCTACTGGGTCATGGCGATCGTGCTGGCCACCGAGCACAAGGTGCGCTTCTACCGCTCCGACGACCTCCGGTCCTGGGCCCACCTGAGCGACTTCGGGCCCGCCAACGCCGTCGGCGGCGTGTGGGAGGTGCCGGACCTGTTCGAACTGCCGGTCGACGGCGACCCGAACCGCACGAAGTGGGTGCTGGTGGTCAACCTCAACCCGGGCGCCGTGGCCGGCGGATCGGGCGCGCAGTACTTCGTCGGCGACTGGGACGGCACCACCTTCACCGCCGACAACGTGGTGACGGGCGACCCGGCCCCGCCGACGGGGACGCTCCTCGCCGACTTCGAGGACGGCTACGCGGGCTGGACGGTCGAGAACGACCCGGCACTCGGGCCGGGTCCCTTCGGCGCCGCCCCGTACCCCGGCACGGTCCCCGGCCAGCAGCAGGTCAGCGGCTTCCAGGGCCGCGCCCTGGTCAACAGCTTCCTCGGCTTCGACGCCCCGAAGGGGCGCATGGTCTCCCCCGAGTTCACGCTCCGGCAGGACTACCTGAACCTCCTCGTCGGTGGCGGCGCGCACCCGCACCTGCCCGGCACGACCACCGCGTTCGTGCCCGAGGACGCCGAACCGGTGCTCGACTTCGAGTTCCCCGACGGCCGGACGTACGAGCAGGCGGGCTGGACGGCGACCGGCGGCCTGCGCAACCGCGCACCGGTGGCGGGCCCGGCCCGCTCCGAGCGGGGCCACGTGGGCGACAAGCTGCTCACCACCTTCTTCGAGGCGGACACGACCACGGGCACGCTGACCTCGCCGGCGTTCACCATCGACCGGAATCACCTCAGCGTTCTCGTCGGCGCCGGCGGCCACCTCGGCACCGACACGCCCCGGACGGTGGTGGAGTTGCTCGTCGACGGCGAGGTGGTCCGCACCGGCACCGGGAACTTCTCCGGCTTCGTGAACTGGCGCAGTTGGGACGTGACCGAGTTCCGGGGCCGCAGCGCCCAGTTGCGCGTGGTCGACGAGCACACCGGCGGCTGGGGCCACCTGCTGGTCGACCACCTGATCGCCACCGACGCGCCGGTGCTGCCGAGGTCGGTGGAGACCGCGGTCAACCTCGTCGTCGACGGCGAGGTCGTCCGTACCGCCACCGGCAGGGACAGCGAACGCCTCGACTGGGTGGCCTGGGACGTGCGCGACCTGGCCGGCCGGCGGGCGCACCTGGAGATCAACGACTTCAACTCGGGCGGCTGGGGACACATCCTCGTCGACCACGTGATGTCCGGCGACCGGCCGGCGACCAGCGAGCTGGAACGCTACGACTGGGTCGATTACGGCAAGGACTACTACGCCGCCGTCTCCTACAACGGCGTGCCGGGTGGCAAGCGGATCCTGATCGGCTGGATGAACAACTGGCAGTACGCCGGCAACGTCCCGACCTCGCCCTGGCGCGGCGCCATGGCCCTGCCCCGGGAGTTCGAGCTGTCCACGATCGACGGTGAGGTCCGGCTGACCCAGCGGCCGGCGGCGCAGGTCCGCGGCCTGCGCGGCGACGGAACGGCCTTCACCCTGCGCGACGCCACCCTCGGGCCTGGCGTACGGGACCTGCCGCCCGCCGCCGACGGCGACGTGCTGGAGATCGAGGCGGAGTTCGAGCTGCGCGACGCCGACCGCTTCGGCCTGCACGTGCGCGGCGGCGACGACGAACGGACGGTGGTCGGGTACGACGCGGCGGCGCGACGCCTCTTCGTCGACCGGACCCGGTCCGGCCGGGTCGAGGTCGGTCCGCTCTTCCCTGGCGTGCACAGCGGCCCGCTGACAATGGACGGGAACCGCGTGCGGATGACAATCTACGTGGACCGCTCCTCCGTCGAGGTCTTCGGCGGCGCGGGTCAGACCACGATCACCGACCAGATCTTCCCGGCGGCGTCCAGCGACCAGACCCGCCTGTTCGCCGAGGGCGGTCAGGTGGTGGTGCGCTCGCTCACCGTGCGGCCGTTGCGCTCGGTGTGGCGATAACCTGGGAGTCGATCATCGGCGGCCGGGGGCACGGTCAACGGCCCCCGGCCGCCGCAGCACCAGTCCGGTAGGAGCGCTCATGCACGGTGCCGCCTCCGCTACGTCGACCGCCGCCCGGGCGCGGCCCACCCTGCGGGACGTCGCGCTGCTCGCGGGAGTGAGCCCGAAGACCGTCTCGCGGGTCGTCAACGGCGAGGCGGGCGTCTCCGCCCCGAAGACCGCCGCCGTGCAGCGGGCGATCGCCCAACTGGACTACCGGCCGAACTTCACCGCGAGCAGTCTCCGCCGCACCAGCGGTCGCAGCGCCGCGATCGCGGCGGTCCTGGAGGACGTGGCCAACCCGTTCTCGGCCGCCCTGCACCGGGCGCTCGAGGACGCCGCGCGGGAACGCGGGGTGTTGATCTTCGCCGGCAGCGTCGACGAGGATCCGGCGCGGGAGCGGGACCTGATCCACGCCTTCACGATGCGGCAGGCCGACGCCCTGGTGGTCGCGCCGGCCAGCGACAACCAGAGCTACCTGGCCGGTGAGGTCGACGCCGGCACCCCGGTGGTGTTCGTCGACCGCCCGCCGGTGGGGCTGGCCGTCGACGCCGTCCTCACCGACAACCACGAGGGCGCCGCCACGGCCGTCGGGCATCTCGTCCGGCACGGCCACCGCACCATCGCGTACCTGGGCGACCTGCGGACCATCCCGACGGCCCGACAGCGGTTCCAGGGCTTCAAGGAGGCGCTCAGCGACCACGGCATCCCGCCGACGCCCTCCCTCGCGGTGCACGACCTGCACACCGAGGAGCAGGCCGAGGAGGCCGTACGCCGGCTGCTGTCCGCACACCCCCGCCCCACCGCGCTGTTCACCTCCCAGAACCTCGTCACCATCGGCGCGATCCGGGCCCTGCAACAGCTCGGTCTCCAGCACGACGTCGCCCTGGTGGGCTTCGACGACTTCCCGCTGGCCGACCTGCTCCAGCCGGCGGTCACCGTCGTGGCGCAGGACCCGTCGGAGATGGGCCGCGTCGCCGCGTCGCTGATCTTCCGGCGGCTGGACGGCGAACAGTGGCCGCCCACCACCCACCTCGTCGCGAGCCGGTTGATCCCGCGCGGCTCGGGGGAGATCAGCGGGCCGTTGGCGGGGTGACGGCGAGCGCCCGCGACCGGGCGGTCGTCTCGTCGGCGACCAGCGCCGCCAGCCGGTCCAGGCCCAGGTCGATCTGCTCCGGGGTGACCGCGCTGACCGACAGCCGCAGCGCGTCGACCGGGGCGCCGTCGTCGTAGAAGTGCGCCATCGGCGTCCAGAGCAGCCCGTACTCGCGGGCGGAGCGGTGCAGCAGCGCGTCGTCGACCGCGAACGGCACCGTGACCACCACGAAGAACCCGCCGGCCGGCACGTTCCACCGCACCGGCGACGCGCCCGGCGGGAAGCGCCGGGCCAGGCCGTCGACGAGGTGGCGCAGGTTCCGGCCGTACGCGGCCCGCTCCCGGGCGGTGGCGGCCACCAGGCTGCACCCGTGCTCCAGCAGCGCGCCGCCGACGACGGCCTGGGCGATCGCCGAGGTGTTCACCGTGACCATGCTCTTGATCTTGGCGAGCTGGTCGGCGAACAGGCCCACCGCGCCGTCGGAGCCGGCGACGCGCTGGTCGGCGACCACGTAGCCCACCCGCGCGCCGGGCAGCACCGTCTTGGCGAACGAACCCAGGTAGACCACCCGCCGCGCGGTGTCCAACGCCTTGAGCGTCGGCAGTCGTCCCGCGTCCCCGGCCGGGAAGAGACCGTACGGGTTGTCCTCCAGCAGCAGCAGGTCCTCCTCGGCGGCGAGGTCGAGCAGCCGCCGCCGGTCGGCCAGCCCGATGCTCGTGCCCGACGGGTTGGCGAAGTCCGGCATCACGTAACAGGCACGCGGGCGCAGACCCGCCGCCCGGGCCCGGCGCACCTGCCCGCGCAGGTCGGCCAGGTCCACCCCGGCCGGGCCGCCGGCCACCGGCCGCACCGGCAGGTCCAGCAGCCGCGCGGCGCCGGTCAGTCCGACGTACGTCGGGGCGACGGCGAGCAGCACGTCGCGCGGGTCGGCCCGCAGCGCCCGCAGCACCAGGAACATCGCCTCCTGGCAGCCGACGGTCACCACGATCGCCTCCGGGTCGACCGTGATGTTCTCGTCGACGGCGAGGTTGCGGGCGACGAGGTGGTGCACGATGCCCTTGGTGCGGCCGTACTGGAACAGGGTCCGGTGCACCTGCGCCGGGCTCTGCCCGAGGTCGTCGGCCAGGTGCCGGCGGAACCTCTCCAGGTGCCGGTGCGGCGCGGCGACGTCGAAGAACTCCTCGTACGGCCGGCCGGCCGCCAGCGACACCGCGTCGGGATAGTGCTGGGCCACCTCGTTGAGGAAGTTCATCGAGTTCAGCGCTGGGTCGTCGACCGCCGGGTGCAGGTCGGCGACGTGCAGGTCCACCGGTTCGGCCACCGCTCAGCCCTCCCTCAGCACGCGCAGCTCGCGGACGGCCGCCGGGTCGGCGCAGCCGGCCAGCGTCAGCGCGTCGCGGAACTCGCCGGCCAGCAGCGCCAGCGCCGTCTCCGCCCCGGCCCGCCCCCCGGCGGCGAGCGCCCACAGCATCGGGCGGCCGACCAGCACCCCCCGCGCGCCGAGGGCGAGCGCACGCAGCACGTCCACCCCGCCGCGCACGCCGCTGTCCAGCAGCACCTCGCACCGGTCGGCCACCGCCGTCACCACCTCGGGCAGCATGGTGGCGGTGGCCGGTGCACCGTCGAGCTGCCGGCCGCCGTGGTTGGAGACCACCACCGCGTCCGCTCCGGCGGCCGCCGCCAGCTCCGCGTCGCGCGGGTCCAGGATGCCCTTCACGACCAGCGGCAGGGCGGTACGGCCCCGCAGCCAGTCCAGGTCGGCCCAGCTCAGCGCGGGCGCGAAGACCTCGCCGGTGTGCGCCGCGACGGCCGAGACGCCCGGCATGGCGGCGTGCGCGAGCGCGTCCCGCCCGGCCGGCAGGTTGGCGGCGACGACGTGCGGCGGGATGGCGAAGGAGTTGCGGACGTCGCGCAGCCGCCGCCCCATGATCGGCACGTCCACGGTGACCGTCAGCGCGGTGCACCCGGCCGCGTGCGCCCGGTCCAGCAGGTCCGCGACGAGGCCCCGGTCCCGAAGCCAGTAGAGCTGGAACCAGACGGCCGCGCCGGTCGCCGCGATCTCCTCGATCGGCACGCTGCTCAGCGTGCTGGCCACGTACGGCACGCCGGCCGCGCCGGCCGCCGCCGCGAGCGCCGTCTCCCCGTCGGGGTGCACGAGCCGCTGGTACGCCATCGGCGCCACCGCCACCGGCAGGGCGCAGGGGGCGCCGAGCAGCCGCGTGTCGGTGCGCGGGGCCGCCACGCCGCGCAGCACGCGGGGCAGCACGGCCACCCGGTCGAGCGCGCGCCGGTTGGCGGCGAGCGTCGTCTCCGTGCCGCTGCCGCCCTCGATGAAGTCCCAGACGTCGGCGGGGAGCACCGCCCGGGCCCGCTCGGCGAAGTCGGCCAGGCCGGCGGGCGCGGGCGCCTCGCCGAGCGGCACGTCCTGCCGGGGCAGCACGGTCTCAACCATCGCTCGCGTCCGTCCCCACCGCCGGCCGGGTCGGCGCCGGGCGGGAACCCGCAGCCGCCGCCACCGTCCCCGGGCCGGCGTCGCCGGCCGACAGGCCGAACCGCTCCCGCAGGAAGGCGGCGGCCAGGTCCTGGGCGCGGCGGCCGTCGTCGAACGCGCCGGGCATGGCGAAGAAGCCATGGATCATGCCGGCGTACCGGGCGAGGGTGGTGGGCACGCCGGCGTCGCGCAGCCGGTGGGCGTACCGCTCCCCCTCCTCGCGCAGCGGGTCGTGCTCGGCGGTGATCACCAGCGCCGACGGCAGGCCGCTCAGGTCCTCGGCGAGCAGCGGCGAGGCCAGCGGGTCCCGCGCGTCGGCGGGGTCGGCGAAGTAGTGGCCGCGGTACCAGGCGACCGAACGGCGGTTGAACAGCAGCGGGTCCTCGCCGTCGCCGCCGGGCTCCCCGGTCTGGTCGGTGTTCGGGTACACCAGCAGCTGGGCGGCGAGCGTGGGTCCGCCGCCGTCGCGCGCCAGCAGGGTGACGGCCGCCGCGAGGTTGCCCCCGGCGCTGTCCCCGCCGACCGTCAGCCGCTCCGGGTCGACGCCGAACTCCTCGGGGTGCGCGGCGATCCACCGGGCCGCCGCGTGGCAGTCGTGCACGGCGGCCGGGAACGGGTGCTCCGGGGCCAGCCGGTAGCCCACGGTGACCACCTGGCAGGGCACCGCGTTGGCCAGCCGCCGGCAGATGCCGTCGGCGGTGTCGACGCTGCCCAGCGTCCAGCCGCCGCCGAAGAAGTAGACCAGGGTGGGCAGCGGCCCCTCCCCCGCCGGCCGGTGGATGCGCACCGGCAGGTCGCCGGCCGGGCCGGGCACGTGCGTGTCGCGTACCTCGTGCACCGGCTCGACCGCGCCGCCGCCGGCGCGGATCGCGGCGAGGTCGGCGGCACGGGCCTCGGCGAGGGTCTGCGTGTACAGCGGCGGGGTGCCGGCCGCCGCGCGGGCGACCCGGTACGCCGATACCTGCGGGTGGACGTTCACGCGGCCTCCCCTCCCGTCTGGACCAGCAGCTTGTCGATGCCGCGCAGGAACAGGCTGCCGCTGTACGTGGGCGGCTCGGCGACCGCGAGCCGGGGAAAGCGGGCCAGCAGCTTCGGCAGCGCGAGCCGGCCCTCCAGCCGGGACACCGCCGCGCCGAGGCAGAAGTGCAGGCCGACGCCGAAGGCTAGCGACGGCGGCCCGGACCGGCGCGGGTCGAAGCGGTCCGGCTCGGGGAACCGGGCCGGGTCGCGGTTGGCGGCGGCGATGATCAGCAGCACGTTCTCGTCCCGCGCGACCGGTACCCCGCCAAGTTCGGTGTCCCGGGGCGCGGCCCGGGCCAGGAAGTGCACCGGGGCCTCCAGCCGCAGGATCTCGTCGACGGCGCCCCGGGCCAGCGCGTCGTCGCCGGGCAGCGCGGCGGCCACGTCGGGGTGCGCCAGCAGCAGCGGCAGGCCGTTGCTGAACATGTAGACGGTGGTGACGAACGCGGCGTTGAACAGCACGATCAGGTTGCTGACCAGCTCGTCGGCGGTGAGCCCCACGTCGCCGGAGTCGACGGCCTCCACCAGCCCGCTGATCAGGTCCTCACCCGGCTGGCGGCGCCGGTGCGCGATCAGGTCGGCGTAGAAGTCACGCAGCTCCGCGGCGGCGGTGTTGGCGGCGGCGAGCCGCTCCGGGGTCTTGCCCGCCACGTCCAGGAACTCGTCGATGCGCTCCACCCGCTGCCGGTAGAAGTCCAGCTCACCGGCGGGGATGCCGATGAACTCGGCCATCACCAGGGCCGGCATCGGGTACGCGAAATCCGCCACGAAGTCGAACCCGGTCTCCCCGGCGTCGGCCATCCGGTCCAGCAGCCCGTCCACGACCCGGTGCACGGCCGGTTCCAGCGCGCCGAGCCGGCGCGGCGTGAAGGTCTTCGCGAAGACGGCCCGCATCCGGGTGTGGTCGGGCGGGTTGACGAACATCATCGAGGTCTGCAGGGTGCGCAGCACCTCCTGCTCCTGCCAGCCCGGCGGCGCCTGCTTGTACCACTCCGGGTCGCGCAGCACCTGGCTGACCAGGTCGTAGCCGACGGCGACGGCGGCGACCGAACGGTGCTCGGGGCGCGCCGGCACCGGGCTGACCGGCCCCAGCTCGTGCAGCCCCGCGTAGCAGGGATACGGGTCCTGCCGGCCCTCGTCGCTGTAGAGGCGGGTCAGCAGGTGCGTGACGTCCACGGTCGATCGGTCTCCCCCCAGGAACGGTGGCGCGGACGGCGGGGGTCACCCGCCGCCCGCGCCGGATGTCACAGGCCGAGCAGGCGCAGCGGCACGGCGTCGGCCATCGCCTGGTTGCCGGCGTCGTTCGGGTGGATGTGGTCACCCGAGTCGTACGCGGGCAGCAGCCGGCTGGGCTGGGCGGGGTCGCGCAGCACCCGGTCGAAGTCGAGCAGACCGTCGAACTCGTCGCTGCCGCGCAGCCACGCGTTCACCGCCTGCCGGGTGGCCTCCTTCTCGGGCGTCCACACCCCCGGGTTGCCGTGCCCCTCGTACGGGGTCAGCGTCGACACCAGGCTGCGCAGGCCGCGCGCCTTCACCTGCTGGTTGACCTGCCGCAGCGAGGCGATGATGCTCTCGGCGGAGTCGCCCGACATCCAGATGTCGTTGATGCCCAGGTGGGTGATGACGGTCCGGGCGTCGGTCTGCGCGAAGACGTCCTCGTCGAGCCGGGCCAGGGCGTTGGGGCCCAGCTCGTGGTAGCCGGGGAAGCCGCCCGCGCCGGGCTCGGTGCCCTCGTGGTTCAGCCGGTTGCCGGCCAGGCTCAGGTTGAGCACGCCCGGGGTGCGCACGTCGGGGCGGGCGTCGACGAGCCGGTCGGCGAGCAGGTCCGGCCAGCGCTTGTTGGCGTTCACGGTGCTGCCGTTGCCGTCGGCGATCGAGTCGCCGAAGACCACCACCGAGCCGGGGCTGTGCTTGCGCTGCACGTCGATGCCGGACAGGAAGAACCAGCAGCAGTTCGGCCGGATGGTGAACCCGGCGCCGTCGGCGGCGGAGGTGAGGTCCGTGGCGCCGATGAAGTTGGTCTGCCGGGACTGGCCGTGGAAGGTCACCGGCCCGGTCGGGGTCGGGAAGTGCAGGGTCACCACCAGGTCCTGCTGGTCGCCGACGGGCAGGGCGACCGGGTCGCTGAGCAGCTCGGCGCCGCGGTTCATGGTGGCGGAGGCGGCCCCGTCGAAGGTCAGCTCCCGCAGGGTCGAGGTGTCGATGTCGGACAGGTCGTCGGGGGTCGCGGTGTTCGGCTTCGCCACGGTGGCGCGGCCGACCTTGACGGCCTGCTCGCCGTACATGTTGCTCAGTCGCACCCGGAACTGCGGTCCGCCCACCGTGGTGTGCACGACCATCCGGACGCTCTGGTTGTTGAGGCCGTTGTTGGTCAGGCCGGTCGCGTTGCCCCGGGTGACCGCGGCCGCCCAACTGCCCGCCCAGACCGTCCGCTGGTGGCGGGCCGCCTCGGCGTCCGACGGGCCGGCGCTGGCCACCACCGCCGGGGTGCCCGCGATCAGCAGCGTGGCCGCGGACGCGATGACAGGCCATCTCTTCGGGGTCGACATTGAACCTCCATCGTTGGCAGCCCAGGGCCGTCCGCTGACGGCACCGCCTGGACGATGGTCCAGAAACCTAGCGGCACCGTTTTACGGGCGTCAATCAACCTGATCGACGTGATCAAATGTCCTCCGGTCCGGCCGGAACGCCGTTCGGACTCTGTCCCGTAACCGGCGGTGGTGCCTACGCTCACGGACGGCGGCGGTGCGGTCGCCGAGGCGCGCGCCCACCCGCCGCGCCGTCCCCGGGCTGGCCGGCGGACGGCCACTCCTCTTCGCCGATGGGGGCTGCCGGATGACTGACGGACCGGAGCGACGGGACGGCTACGTACACCGGGCACTGGAGCTGTTCGCCGACTTCGGTGACCGGGAGGCGCTGGTCGGCGGCGGGCGTCGGCTCAGCTACGCCGACGTCGCCGCCGAGGTGCGCCGGCTGGCCGCGACGCTGCGCGAGCACGGCGTACGGCCGGGCGACGGGGTGCTGGTCGCGCTCGGCAACCCGGTGGAGGGGCCGCTGCTGCAGTTGGCCCTGCACCTGCTGGGCTGCCGGACGATGTGGATCGCGCCGGTCACGTCCCGCCGCGAGGTGGACGAGTTCGTCCGGCTGGCCCGCCCCGACGCCTTCGTCTACGACGCCCGCGACCCCGCGAGCCTGGGCCCGGAGCTGGCCGCCGGGCTGCCCGGCGTGCCGGTCCTCTGCCTGGGTCCGGGCGGCGCGGGCCCGGACCTGACCGCCGGCGGGCCCCCGGCGCCGGGGGACGACCTGCCGGCGCGGGTGCCGGCGCCGGAGTCCTTCCTCCAGACCAGCGGCACCACCGGCACGCCCAAGCTGGTGCACCACCGGGAGAGCTTCTACGCGCAGATCCTCGCCCTGGCCGCCGACTTCCGGGCGGCCGGGTACCCGCTGCTGCGGCACCTGTCGCACTCGCCGATGTGGCTGGCCAGCGGCCAGATCACCACACTGTTCAACCTGTTCACCGGCGGGGTGCTGTTCCCCCGCGACGGCTGGGACGCGGCGCGGTTCATCGAGACCGTCGGGCGGGAGCGGATCAACTCCACGTTCGTCACCCCGCCGATGCTCTACGAGGTGCTCGACCACCCGGCGCTGGACGGCGCGGACTTCTCCACCATGTTCATGTTCAACGTGGGCGCCGGGCCCGCCGCGCCCGCCCGGCTGCGCCAGGCCGTCGCCCGCTTCGGCCCGGTGCTGCGCATCGTGTACGGCCTCAGCGAGGCGGTCGTGATCACCGCCCTGCCGGGGCTGACCGACGATCCGGAGCGCCCGGAGCGGCTGCGCTCGTGCGGCCGGCCGTACGGCGACGTGCGCGTCGAGATCCGCGCCGAGGACGGCACCGTGCTGCCACCCGGCGAGAACGGCGAGGTGTGGGTGCACACCGACCTGCGCTTCGCCGGCTACCACGGCCAGCCCGAGCTGACCGCCGAGACGCTGGTCGACGGCTGGGTCCGCACCCGCGACATCGGGCACGTCGACGCCGACGGCTACCTCTACCTCGTCGACCGGCTCGCCGACCGGATCCTCACCCGGCGGCGCAGTTGGCCGATCTACTCCCGCCCGATCGAGGACGCCCTGGCCGGGCACCCGCAGGTCCGCGCGGCCGCCGTGATCGGCGTGCCGGACGAGGTCGCCGGCGAGCTGCCGTACGCCTACGTGGTGCCGGCCCCCGGCGCGACGGTGACCGCGCGGGAGCTGATCGACCTGGTCACCTCCGCGCTCAGCGACACCTGGGCGCCGGGCGGGGTGGAGTTCGTCGACCGGCTGCCGCTCAACCGCTCCGCGAAGGTGGACAAGCGCGCGTTGCGGGCCCGGTACGCCGAGGCCCACCCGAGCGCGGTGGAGCACCCGGAGGCGTCGATCGGCAGCCTGGCGTGACGCCCCGGCGGGAACTGACCACCCTGGTCGCCGCCGACCTGATCTCGAACCTGGGCAGCCGGATCTCCGTGGTGGCGATCCCGTGGCTGGTGTTGGAGACCACCGGCAGCCCCGCGAAGATGGGCGTGGTGGCCGCCGCGGAGACGCTGCCCTACCTGCTCTCCGGCGCGCTGGGTACTCCCTGGGCGGACCGGATCGGGCTGCGCCGCACCTCGATCCTGGCCGACGTGGGCAGCGCCGGGCTGATGGTCGCGGTGGCCCTCACCCCGTGGCTGGGCTTCGGCGCGCTGGTCGCGCTGGTCGCCCTCGTGGGCGCGCTGCGGGGCGTCGGCGACCGGGTCAAGCACGCCATGTTCCGTCCCGCCGCCGAGGCCGCCGGGGTGCGACTGATCCGGCTGACCTCCGCCTACGACGGGCTCGGACGGCTCGTCACCCTGCTCGGTGCGGGGCTGGGCGGGCTGCTCATCTGGTGGTTCGGCGTGACCCAGGCGATCCTCATCGACGCCGCCAGCTTCGCCGTCTGCGCGCTGCTCGTCGGGCTCCTCGTCCGGCCGCCGGCGCCGCCGACGGCGTCGACGCGGCCGGAGGGCTACCTGCGCGCGCTGGCGGGCGGGTTCCGCTACCTCGGCCGGGACCGGATGCTGCTGACCATGCTGCTGGCGATCTCGGCGCTGAACATGGTGGTCAACGCGAGCGTCGCCGTCTACATCCCGCTCTGGGTGGCCGAGGTGCTGCGCAGCCCGGCCGGGCTGGGCCTGGTGCTGGGCGCGTTCTCGGCGGGCGCCCTGCTGGGGAACCTGCTGTTCACCGCGTTCGGCCCCCGGCTGCCCCGGTACCTGGCCTTCGTGGTCGGGGCGGCCGTCAGCGGCGCCCCGCGGCTGCTGGTCCTGGCGCTGAGCGAGGAACTGGCGGTGGTGCTGGCGGTGACGTTCGCGTCCGGCATCGGCATCGCGGCGGTGAACCCGCTGCTCGGCGTGGCGATCTACGAGCGGGTGCCGCCCGAGCTGCAGACCCGGGTGATCGGGTTGTCGGGGTCGCTGGCGTTCGCGGGCCTGCCGCTGGGCGCGCTGCTGGGCGGCTGGTCCGTGACCGCGCTCGGCCTCGTCCCCGCCCTGCTGGTGATGACCGCGTTCTGCCTGGTGGTCACCCTGCTGCCGCTGCTGCCCGGCCTCCGCCCCCGGCCCGCCCCCGAGCCGGCCGGGCGGAAACCGCGCGTCGTCGGTCGGGCGTAGGGTCGGGACATGGCCACCTGGGACGACGTACGCCGGATCGCGCTGGGCCTGCCGGAGACGAGCGAGCACCCCTCCTACCAGGGGGCGCCGGCGTGGAAGGTCCGCGACCGGGCGTTCGTCTGGGAGCGGCCGCTGCGCCGCGCCGACCTCGACGCCCTCGGGGCGGCGGCGCCCGACGGCCCGGTGCTCGGGGTGCGGGTGCCGGACCTGGGGGCGAAGGAGGCGCTGCTCGCCGACGACCCCGGCGTCTACTTCACCACCCCGCACTTCGACGGCTACCCGGCCGTCCTGGTCCGGCTCGACCGGATCGACCCCGACGAGCTGACCGAGCTGGTCGTCGAGGCGTGGCAGGACCGCGCGCCGAAGCGGCTCGCGGCGGCGTACCGGGCCGGGCAGCAGGGCTGACTCGCAGGCGGGGCGGCCCCGCGGGCGCGGCGACGTCACGCCGGCAGCGCCGCCGAGACCGCCTCCTCCGGGGTGGACACGTGCAGCGGGCCGTCGACGGGCCCGCCGTCGGCGTCGACGATCCGCCACCCGCCGAGCACCACCACCGGGATGCCGCCGCGCCGCATGCCCAGGGCCACCTCCGAGAGCGTCCCCCACGAGCCGCCGACCGCGATCACCGCGTCGGCGCTCCACACCAGGATCGCGTTGCGCGCCTGGCCCATGTTGGTGACGACCGTGGCCGACACGTCCGCCACCGGACCGGGCGCGGCGCCGTCGTCGGGGCGTACGCCGATGACCAGGCCGGCGCGGGACCGGGCGCCGGCGGCGACGGCGGACATCACCCCGCCGCCGCCTCCGCAGAGCACGGTGGCGCCGCGCTCGGCGAGCAGCTCGCCCACCCGGCGGGCGTACGCCAGCTCGGTGCCCGACGCGGTCGCCGGCCCGCACACCGCCACCTGCACCATGCCGCCATGATGCCCGACGCGACGTGGCGCCCCGGCGGGATGCGACGGGACGAGTTGGCGTACCAGGCGGAGGCCACGTCCGTGCGGTGCCCGGGGTGAGGAAGGTACTCGGCGCCGGCATGTTCGCCGGCCGTTCGCCCGCGGGCCGCCGGGGCGTCGGCCGCGCCCCCTAGCGTCGGGCCACATGACGACGTCCTCGACCGACCGCCCGGCGCTCGCCCGGGTGAGCGCGGTGCGCCGGATCGGCGACGCGGCGCCGCACAGCGCGTTCACCGACCTGGTCCGGCACGCGGGCGGCTGGTTCTGTGCCTTCCGCGAGGGCGCGTCCCACCTGTCGGCCGACGGGGTGATCCGGCTGCTCGCCTCCCCCGACGGCCGGGCGTGGCGCACGGCGGCGGTGCTGGCCCGGCCCGGCTCGGACCTGCGCGACCCGCGGTTCGTGGTGCGGCCGGACGGCCGGCTGCAACTGCTCGCGGCCGCGGTCACCGGGGACGCGCCGCCGCAGGTCCGGACCGTCACCTGGATGTCGGCGGACGGCCACCGGTGGGGCGAGCCCACCCCGGTCGGCGAGCCGGGCGTCTGGGTCTGGCAGGCGACGTGGCACGCCGGGGCGATGTACGCCGTCGGCTACGCCACCCGGGAGCCGCGCTTCGTCCGGCTCTACCGCAGCGGCGACGGTGTCGACCTGCAGCCGGTCGTGGAGACGCTCTTCCTCGGCGGCTACCCGAACGAGTCCGGGCTGGCCTTCGACCCCGACGGCACCGCCACCTGCCTGCTGCGGCGGGACCGGGAGACGGCCACCGCGCAGCTCGGCCGGGCCCGGCCGCCGTACCGGGAGTGGACGTGGACCGACCTCGGGGTGCGGGTGGGTGGTCCGGCCCTGCGCCGGCTCCCCGACGGCCGTCTGGTGGCCGGCGTACGCCTGCACGACGGCGCGGTGCGGACGGCGATCTGCGCCGTCGACCCGCGGCGGGGCCGGCTGACCGAACTGGTCGCGCTGCCCTCCGGCGGCGACTGCGGCTACCCCGGCCTGGTCTGGCACGACGGCACGCTGTGGGTCAGCTACTACTCCTCCCACGAGGAGCGCACGAGCGTCTACCTGGCGGAGGTCGCCCTGCCCGACGGGCCGCTGGCCGGAGGCGACCCGGTCGACTAACGTGCGCTCATGCCATCGACGCTGACCGAATCGACGGATCCCTGGTGCCTCCGCGACGGGGAGAGCGTCGCCCTGCTGCGCGACCACCCGTGGCGGCGCTTCGCGGTGCTCGGCGACAGCGTGGCCGAAGGGCTCTGCGAGCGGGTCGACGGCTATCCCGAGGTGCAGTGGGCGGACCGCATCGCCGCCGAGCTGCGGGCCGTCCGGCCGGAGCTGGCGTACCTGAACCTCGGGCTGCGGGGGCTGCGGGCGCACGAGGTGCGCGCCACCCAGCTCGCCCCGGCGCTGGCGTTCCGCCCCGACCTGGCGCTGGTGGTGTGCGGCGGCAACGACGCCTTCCACCCGGCGTACGACGCGGACGCCGTCGACGCGGAGCTGACCGCGATGATCGAGGCGTTGCGGGCGGCCGGGGCCGACGTGATCACCGTCGGCATGTTCGACGTCTCGCACAGCCCGGCGGTGCCCGAGCGGCACCGGGCCGGCCTGGCCGAACGGATGCGACGGCTCTCCACGCACACCGGCGCGCTCGCGGAGCGGCTCGGCACCCTGCACGTGCGGCTCACCGACCACCCGCTCACCGCCGACCCGTCGATCTACAGCAGCGACGGCCGGCACGGCAGCGCCCGCAGCGACGCCGTCGCCGCCGCCGAGACCGTCCGCCGCCTCGGCGCCCACCTCACGACCACCCGCCGTCCGGGCTGACGGGCCAGCTCGGCAGAGGTCCCCTCGTCAGGCGGGCTGGCTCGCCGACTCCCTGGTCGCCGTCGCGGCGGTGCGCCGGATCATCCGGGGCGTGACCCTCCGGTAGGCGCGCGGGTCGACGGGCAGCAGCCACTGGCGGGCGCGGGCCAGCGGGCCGAGGTTGAGCCCGAGATCGTCGAGCACCTCGTCGATGTTGTGCATCGAGAACGGGATGATGCTCGTGCCACGGGCGTGCTGCCCGTGGGTCCGCGCCGCCATCCAGGCCAGCCGCGTACGCACCTGCTCCCGCATCCGCTCCCTGGACGGCAGCGGGATCCCGCCCCGCAGGTACGCGGCCGTCCACACCGCCGCCATCTCGGCGCTGAGCGGGCTGAAGAACGAGGAATTATAGCCGGCGAAGGTCAGGCGCGGCACGTCGACCGGCAGGATCTGGCGGTGGAGCATGAAGTTGCCGGCGTCGTCCTCGAGCCGGGCGTGCAGGGCGGCGTCGAAGAAGGGCACGTGCTGCCGGAAGCCGGTGCCGCAGACGACCAGGTCGGCGCGGAGCACCGTGCCGTCGACGAGGCGGGCGGCCGGCCGCCCCTCGTGGACCAGGAGTTCGCTGATCTGCTGGTCGCGGTGGACGCTGATCCGGCCGTCGGCGACCCGCTCGAAGAACCCGTCCGTCGCGAGGCTGACGGTGCTCCGCGCGATGTCCTCGAACGTCCCGTCCGGCACGAGACCCAGTTCGCGCAGCTTGAGCTGCCGGGTCGCGACCGACCCCACGCTGTCGAGCATGCCGCGACGCAGACCGTTGCCCGGGCCGTGCAGGAACCGCTCGAAGCCCTTCACGCTGATGTACCGGAACAGCGCCTCGCCCATCCGGGTGAGCAGAAGGTACTTGTAGTTGACCGCCCCGCCGAGCTTCTTGGGCATCTTCCACAGCAGTTGACGGGCGACGACGTGGGTCTGCGCGGCGACGTCGCTCAGCGGGACCGCCACGTCGCAGGACGACTTGCCGTACCCGACGACGAGGACGTTCTTTCCCCGCGCCGCCTCGAGATCGTGGAACTCCCCGCAGGCCAGGACGCTTCCCCCCGCGGCGACGAAGTCCGCACGGCCCGCGAAGGACGGGACGAACGGATCGGAGAAGACGCCGTTGGCGACGACGAGGTGGTCGTACCGCTCCCAGGTCGCGGGATCCCGGCCGCCCGTCGGTCGCGACGCGATCAGCCACGCGGTCTCGTCGTCCACGAGTTTCGCGGCGACGACCTCCGTGGACAGGCGCAGGACGGGGCGGAGCCCGAACCGGTCCACGTAGCTCTCGACGTACTGCTGGACCTGCTCGCCCGACGGCCACTGCGGGTAGTGGGCGGGCATCGGCAGGTCGGAGAGGTGGTAGGTGCCCTTGTTGTTCTGGGTGCGCAGCCCCGGATATCTCCGGGTGCTGCTCCAGACGCCTCCGACGTCGGGCGCCTTCTCGAACACGGAGACCTCGAAGCCGCTCTGCCGCAGCACCTTCGCTGCGCTCAGGCCGGCGAATCCAGCACCGACGACGGCGATCCTCATGGCGAACCTCCACAGACTCTGCGACCCGATGGTGGGAGCCGCGACGACAGGGGCGCCGGCGGCGATCGCACGCTAACCAGCAGGGCGGCAGGGCTGCTATCCGCTGGACGCGGGCGCCATCCGCGTCGCGCGAGCGAGGCGAAGCCCGCCCCGGCGACCCCGTGGTGTCGGGTTTGGAGCACGCCTCTGCTGATCACCCTGGCGCCGCCCTAATCTCGGCACAGCAGGGCGTCCCGGTGCGGGGCGAGCAGGAGGTGCCCGATGGCCACCACGACGGTCAGGACGGACGACATCGAGCGCGCCCGCACGGAGGTCGGTCGCGTCTTCTGTCCGCACCGGCTCACGCCCCAGCCGGGCGTCCGCAGCGTCCGCCTGCGGATGACGGCCCGCCGCTCGGGTGGCGTGGGCGTCGTCGACCTCGACTACGCGCAGGCGGTGCGGATCCAGCCCGCCGCGCTGGAGACCTTCTACCTCGTGCAGATTCCCCGTGGCGGCAGGGCGGAGGTCAGGCACGCCGGGCGCACCGTGACCTCGACACCTGACGTCGCCTCCGTCCTCTCCCCCTACGACGCCTCGGACATGCACTGGTCCGAGGCGTCCCCGCACCGGATCTTCTACGCCGGCCGGCGGGCGGTAGATCGGGAGCTCGCCCGGCTGCTGGGCCGACCCGTGGACGACCAGGTCCGGTTCGACGTCGGCATGACCATGGGCACCCCCTCGGCGCTGGCCTGGGCACGCGGGGTGGACTTCCTCGCCGACGAGCTGTCCCAGCCGGCGGGCGCCTCCCTCCTCGACCACCCACAGATCATCGGCCGCTTCGAGCAGGCGCTCATCGGCAAGTTGTTGCTGACCCACCGCCACACCTACAGCGACCTGCTCGCCGAGCCGGTGGGGCACCCGGCGCCCGGGCGCCTCGTCCGACGCGCCTGCGCACTGATGACGGAACACCACGACGAGGCGCTGACGGTGGGAGACGTCGCGGAGGCGCTTCGGGTGAGCGTACGGACGCTGCAGGACTGCTTCCGCCGGGAGCTGCAGACCACGCCGACGGCGTACCTGCGCGCCCGCCGGCTCGACGCGGTCCACGCCGCGCTGCGCGCGGCCGACCCCGGGACGTCGGTGACGGCCGTCGCCCTCGACCACGGATTCGTCCACCTGGGTCGCTTCGCCGGCGAGTACCGGGCCCGCTTCGGAGAGTCGCCCTCCACGACCCTCCGCCGCTGACTTTGACACCAGGCGGCGACACCTACGAGCGCGCCGTGACGCCGTCACGGCACTCGCCACCGTCGACGCTGACGGGACGGCTCAGGTGAGCTGGGCCAGCGTCCGGGTGACGTTGTGCTCGGCGATGGCGCGCATGCCGGCCCGGTCCGGGAAGTCGCCGTCGAGCAGCCGCAGCGGGCCCGCCACCAGCGACAGGTGCAGCGCGAGCCGGTAGAGGCGCAGCCGGTGCCCGTCGAGACCGTCGACGGCCAGCGCCGGGTAGGCGTCGCCGAAGCGCAGTTCCAGGAAGGCATGCTCCCACTCCACGTCGAGGAACGTGGCGCCCTCGATGTCGACGAGCACCGGACGGTCGTGGTCGTCGACGAGCACGTGGTCCGGCCCGAGTTCCCCGTGGATCAGGCCGTACCGGGACCGGGGCGGCACGGCGGCGTACCGCTCGGTGAGCGTGTCGGCGAGACGCTGCCACACGGCCGCGATCCGCCCGACCCGGGCGGCGGCTTCGGCCAGGTCACGCAGCGCCCGGTCGAGCACGACCCGCTCCACCGGCCGGCCCGGTGCCGGCCCGTCGAGGCCCGGCCGGCCGTACCGGTCGCGCTGGCAGACGTGCATGGCCCGGACGGCGTCGCCGAGCCGGGCCAGCACCGCCCCGGCGCGTCGCGGATCGCGCTGGCGCAGGTCCTGCAGGGTGCCGCCCCGGACGTCCTCCACCACCGCCACGTCGCCCGGCAGCAGGCTGCCGGTGCGGTCGAGCAGCAGCAGCCGGGGCACCCGCACCCCGACGGCGGTGAACTCCCGGTGCGCCGCCGCGAACAGGCCGGCCCCGGTGGCGTGCCCGAACGGGTCGTCGGGTTCCGGGGCCGCCCCCGCCGGCCAGTAGTCCTCCGCCGGGTGCCACACGTACGCGACGACGGTGGAGCCGTCGTCGAGGGACAGCCGGTAGACGCCCTTTCTCGTGCCGCCCGCCAGCCGCTCGGCCGACCGCAGTTCCCGACCGCGTCCGCACGCCGCCCGCACCACCGGGCGCAACTGGTCGACCGTCAATCCCACCCGCGCCTCGCCCACCCCGCTGATGCTGCCCCGGTCTTGCCCGGCCGAAAAGCGGGTTTCCGGTGGGTCGGCCGTCCCACCGCCGGCCGTCCCACCGCAGAGGGCTGCGGGATCCGGATCGACGCCGTAGGTTGAGCGGCCGTGCCGGTGGAGTTGCCCCAGGGTTCCTGTGTGGACCCGCGGCGGTACATATTGAAACGGGCATCGTCCGACGGGAGGTTGAGAGTGTCGCCGGACGCGTCCTGGCTGCAGTGGTTGGTGATCGTGGCGGCGCTGGTGCAGAGCGTGGCGGCTGTGATCCAAGTGTCTCAAGGACGCCGGCGATCCGGGCACCACGACGGATCCGCGAAGCCACCCGTGCCCGTCGACGAGGCGATGCGCAGCGGCGTGGTCACCATCGTCCTCGGGCTCATGGCGATCTACGCCGCGCCCCGGATCGTGGCGAAGGGCCTCGACCACGAGGCCGAGAACTGACGCGCGGCCAAGCGCGGTGGGACGACCCGCGCCGGCCGTCCCACCGCCCGGTGTGGTGGGTCAGTCGACCACCAGCAGGCCGGAGAGGAGGACGCCGCGGGCCAGGTTGAGCACGCCGTCGCAGCCGGGGAAGCCGGTGCGGATGCAGGCACCGGCGGCCCGCCGGCCGAACAGGTACGGGGCGATGCTGTACGGCACCTCCGCGCTGACCGTCTCGCCGGTCTCGATGTGCACGAAGTCCAGCGGCACGTCGTCGGCCTTCACGTACTCCTGGAGGATGAAGCCGCCCCGTTCGACGGCCCGGGTCAGCCCGTCCCGCCACGCGTCGGCGTCGGTCTCCCGGCCGATCAGCACGTCCACCCCGGCGGAGCCGTCGGCCGGCTTCGCCACCAGGCCGGGCCGGTCGGCCACCGCCCGGTCGAGCAGGTCGGCGGTCAGCGACCAGGTCCGCGGCACGTACCGCTGGACCAGGTCCCGGTCCGCCGGCGCCAGCGCGTCGGCGTCCTCCCAGAGCCAGGCGAAGGCCCGCTTGTTGGCGATCAGCCAGGCCGCCGCCGACACCCACATCGGCACCGTCCCGGCCGCCAGCCCCGCCTCCAGGGCGTCCACCCCGGCGCTCGGGGTGACCCGGTTGGGCACGAAGAGGCGGAACACCCCGTCGACCGGGCCGCCCCCGGCGACCAGCCGCTTGCCGTCGTCGAGGGTCACCTGGGAGACCGGCGCGATGACCAGGTCCATGCCGGACACGGCGGCGCGCTCGACCACCGGCGACAGCAGCCGGATGAACCGCTGCGGGTCGTCCAGCCCCGGGTACTCGGCGTCGAAGTCGATCAGCATGGCGACCCGGGCGCCCTCGGGCAGGCCGAGCCCGGCGCGGATCGCGGCGAACCGCTGGTCCACCGCCGAGGGCGCCGCCGCCAGCCGGATCCGGTCGGTGAGGCCGCGCCGGCGGTAGACGTCGACGAAGCGGCGCACCGTGGTGTCCGCGTCGAACGCCCCGCCGAGGCTGCTGTCGATGTTGTACTCCACGAACCGGGGCACCCCGTCGGAGAGCAGCACGTCCGGCCGGAACGCGTCCAGCAGCGCCTCGGTCAGCGGCTCGTCGTCGTCGAGCAGCCGGGTCTCGCCGTCGGGCACGTCCAGCAGCCGGCGCAGCTCGCCCGCCGTGCCGGCCCGTCGCCGGCACGCCTCGAAGAGGAGCTGGGCGAGGCGGTCGGAGACGGCGTTGAGCACGCCCAGCGAGGTCTCGTCCATCACCGGCGGCCGGGCCAGCCGCCACTGCTTGTTGTACGTGGCCCGGCCGTCGAAGATCTCCCGCCAGGACTTTGCCCCGGCGGCCACCATCTCGGCGCGGATCGGCGCGGGCAGGTCGAGCCACGCCTGCGCGGCGGAGGGCCAGCGGTAGTCGGCGTCGGTCATTGGTCAGTCCTTCATGACGTGTTGGATGGCGGCCAGGAGTTGCTCTCGGCTCGGCTGCACGGCCCGGTCCAGCGCCGGGGCGAACGGCAGCACCGCGCCGTCGGGGCGGGTGACGCGGCGCGGCGGCGCGACCAGGCGCACCCGCTCGACCATGGTCGCGATGATCTCGCCGGCGATGCCGCAGGAGCGGTTGGAGTCGTCCACCACCACCAGCCGCCCGGTGCGCGACACCGACTCGGCGAGCCCGTCCCAGTCGAACGGGTACAGCGTGCGCGGGTCGAACACCTCCACCGACACCTGGTCGGCCAGCTCGTCGGCGACCGCGAGGGCGTCGTGCACCAGGTGCCCGACCGCGACCACGGTCACGTCGTCGCCGAAGCGGTGCACCCGGCCCCGGCCGAGCGGCACCGGCGCCAGGGCCGCGAGGTCGACGTCGTCGCGGACGTCGAGCGCCCCGGCCGGGGCGAAGACGACCACCGGGTCGTCGCACCGCACCGCCGACACCAGCAGCCCGTACGCGTCGGCCGGCGTGGCCGGCACCACCGTGGTCACCCCGACGTGGGCGAAGAGGCTGTACGGGTGGTCGGAGTGCTGCCCCGCCCAGCCCGTCCGGGAGCCGGAGCCGGGCACCAGGTAGGTGACGGGCGCCGCGCACTGCCCGCCGGTCATCAGCGGGAACTTGTGCGCGTGGTTGACGATCTGCTCGAAGACCAGGAACAGCAGCGACGGGATCTGGAACTCGACCACCGGCCGCATCCCGGCCAGGGCCGCCCCCGTGGCGAAGCTGGTGAACGCCTGCTCCGACAGCGGGGTGTCGAGCACCCGGTCGGGGCCGAACCGCTTGAACAGCCCGGCCGTGACGTTCGAGGCGGCCACCCGGATGTCCTCGCCGAGCAGGAACACCGACTCGTCGCGGGCCAACTCGTCGGCGAGGGCCCGGGTGAGCGCCTTGCGGTAGGACAGTCTGGGCATCTACCCACCTCCGGTGCGGGCGGTCAGCCCGCTGGCGTACAGGTGCGCCAGGGCGTCGGCCGGGTCCGGCTCGGGTCCGGCGAGGGCGAACTCGACGGCCGCCTCCAGCGTGGCTTCGACCTCGGCGTCGACCTCGGCCCGCACGTCGGCGGGCAGCCGCCCGCCCTGGATGTCCACCGGGTCCCGGGACCGGCCCCGGGCCACCTCGTCGGGCGGGCGGTAGTCGAGGCGTACCGCGTGCTCGAAGGTGTGGTGGGCGTCGAACCGGTAGGTGCGGGCCTCGATCAGCTCGGGGCCGCCGCCGGCGCGCATCCGGTCGACGGCGGCCGCCGCGGCGTCGCGTACCGCCTCGGGGTCCTGGCCGTCCACGACGGCGGCCGGGATGCCGAACGCGGCGGCGCGGCCGGGGATACTGCCGGCGACCGCGCCCGCGACGGGCATGGTGGTGGCGTAGCCGTTGTTCTCGCAGACGAACAGCACCGGCACCCGCCACAGCGCGGCCAGGTTGAACGCCTCCAGCAGCATCCCCTCGTTGACCGCGCCGTCGCCGAAGAAGCTCACCCCGACGACGTCGTCGCCGCGCCGGCGGCGCGCCCACACCGCGCCGGTGATGATCGCCCCGGACGCGCCGACGATGGCGTTGGCGCCGAGCACGCCGACGCCGAAGTCGGCGGCGTGCATGGAGCCGCCCCGGCCGGCGTTGAGGCCGGTGACCCGGCCGCACAGCTCGGCGAGCATCCGCGCCGGGTCGGCGCCCTTGGCGAGCACGTGGCCGTGCCCCCGGTGGGTGCCGGCGACGACGTCGTCGACACCCAGGGTGGCGCACACCCCGGCGGCGATCCCCTCCTGCCCGAGGTACGGGTGGATGCCGCCGACGACGTGCCCGGAGCGGACCAGCTCGATGGCCCGCTCCTCGAACCGGCGGATCAGCCGTACCGTCCGGTAGAGCCGGACCGGGTCGGCGTCGGTCACCGCTCGCGCCCCTCCTTCACCGCGGCGAGGATGTCGTCCCAGAGCTTCGCCCGGGCGGCGAGCGCGGTGTTGACGGTGTCGGCGCACTCCTGCCACCTGGCGTCGTCGTCGCCGCACAGGTCGGCGAGCATCTGCATCGCCATCGGGGTGTGCTGCTCGCCGTCGACCTCGATGTGCCGCTCCAGGTAGTCGACGAACGTGTTCAGCTTGCGGCTGCGCTCGTTGACGGCGACGACCTGGGTGAACATGTCGGGGATCAGGTCCTCCCGGCCGAAGGCGAACGCCGCCGCCTGGCAGTGCACCGGGGTCTCCTCGATGATCCGCCAGGTGGTGGCGGCGAACGCGGCGGACGGCCCGGGCACGCCGGCCTCGACCAGCGACTCGGTCACCGGCCGGCCCGCCCGCAGCAGGTCGATCAGCTTCTCCACGGCCGTGGTGTCGGCGCCGGCCTCCCGCATGCCCTGCACATACAGCTCGAAGTGGCTGATGTAGCCGTCGCCCAGCTCGTCGCTCTCCTCCACCATCACGATGTCGTTGATCAGGCGGCGGCTGCCCGTCGGGCCGGTCGGGATCCACGGCACGGTGACGCAGGTGAGCTGCCGCTGCAACGACTTCAGCAGCGACATGAAGTCCCACACGGCGAAGACGTGGTGCTCCATGAAGGTGACCAGCGCCTCGTGGGTGTCGAGGTTGGCGTACAGCGGGTGCTGGATGACCACGTCGCGGCGGTCGGTCACCGCCTTCTCCAGCCGCTCGATGCCCGGGTGCGTCTTTCCCCAGTCGTACCGTGACATGTCAGCCTCCCTGCGGGGCGCGGTGGCGCCAGATGATGGGGCAGTACTCGGGGTCCGCGTAGTCCGGCCGCCCGTCGGGGGTGCGGCGGACCAGCACGTCGTGGTTGTACGCGGCGAGCGTGCCGTCGGAGAGGGGGTACTCCCGCCAGGCGTTGTCGCCGTCCTGCAGGTGCAGCGAGATCGCCCGGCGCGGGCGGCCGCTGACGTTGGCGCCGCTGCCGTGGTAGGTGCGGCAGTGGTGGAAGCTCATGTGTCCCTTGGGGATCACCATCGGCACCTTGCGGATCTCGGCGCCGTTGTGGGCCGCGTTCGCGGCGAGCATCTCCTCCAACTGGTCGCGGTCGCGGTCGGCGAAGTGGCGCACCACCGTGTCGTCCGCGCCGACCTCCTTCCAGCGGTGCGAGCCGTCGACCATGGTGATCGTGCCCATCTCCTCGCCGCAGTCATGGAACGGGATGAACGCGGTGAGCATGTTCTCCGACGACGAGGACGCCCAGTAGTGCTTGTCGAAGTGCCAGGGCACGATGTTGGACGGCTCGCCGGAGATCGGCGGCTTGTAGATCAGCGTGGACTGGAAGACCCGGATCTCGGTGGCCCGCGCGAGCCGGGCGGCGACCGCGCCGATGAGCGGCTTGCGCAGGATCGCCCCGAGCCCGTCGTGCTCGTGGTGGACGTAGTCGTTGTGCCGCTGCACCGCGCCCTTCGACGGCTCCCAGTAGGCCAGCTTCGGCGGGCGCACCGGCAGGTGGCGGGCCCGCTCGCCGTCGTAGTAGCGGTCGGCGGCCGCCGTGAGGGCGTCCACCTCGTCGTCGGTGAGCAGCTTCTTCGACAGGTACCAGCCGTGCTCGGCGTAGAAGGCGACGTCCTCGTCGGACGGGAGCAGCGCCTCCTCCTCGGCGGTCAGTGTCGGCTCGAACTCGGTCGTGGTCACGCCCGCACCTCCTGCGGTGTCGCGGCCGCGGCGGCGGTCCTCGCCCCCGCCGCGGCCAGTTCCCGTTCCTTGGCCTCGTAGAGCGCCTTGATGTTGCCGCTGCCGAACGTCAGGGCCCCGCGCCGCTCGATCAGCTCCAGGAAGAGCGTGCGGCGCACGTGCATGGACTCGGTGAAGATCTGCAGCAGTTGCCCGCCGTGGTCGCGGTCGACCAGCACACCGAGGTCGCGCAGCCGGTCCAGCGGCGCGTCCACCCGGCCGACCCGCGCCTCGAGGGTGTCGTAGTAGCTGCCGGGGGTGCCGGCGAAGCGCACGCCCCGGTCGGCGAGGGTGCCGACGGCGGTGACGATGTCGTCGGTGCGCAGCCCGAGGTGCTGCACCCCGGCGCCGGCGTGCTGGTCGAGGAAGGCGTCGATCTGCCCCGGCCGGCGGCTGCGGTCCGGCTCGAGCAGCACCAGGGTGACCCGCCCCGACGGGCTCTGCACCACCTTGGAGTTCATCGCCTGCCCGGCGACCTCGATGTGCTCCTCGAAGATCTCCGCGAACCCGAACACCTCCCGGTAGTGCCGCACGGTCTCGTGGAGCTGGCCCGGCGGCACGCAGACCGCCAGGTGGTCGATCTCGGCGAGCAGCTTGTCGTCGCTGCCGCCGGCCGGGGGCGTCATCTCGACCGCCCCGGGCAGGAACTCGGTGCGGTCGCCGTGCCGCGACACGAGGCGGTGCAGCACGTCGCCGAAGCCGCCCACCTCGGCGGTCACCACCTCGGCGTCCGGCCCGGTCCAGGTGGTCGGTGGCGTCACCCCCGCCGCCCCGCGGCGCACCAGCTCGGCGTACGCGGCGGCGGCGTCGTCGACCTCCAGCGCGACCACGGCGATGCCGTCGCCGTGCCGCTGCACGTACCGCGACGCCGGGTGCTCGGCGGTCAGCCCGGAGGTCAGCACCATCCGGATGTCGGCGTGGCACAGCAGCAGCGACCGCTGGTCGGCCAGCCCGGTCTCGGGACCGCCCTGGCCGCAGAGGTGGAAGCCGACCGCCCGGCCGAAGTAGAAGGCCGCCTGCCGGGCGTCCCCCACGTAGAGTTCGATGTGGTCTATTCCACGGATGTCCATGTCCTCAGCCCTTTCCACGGGTCCCCCGTGGTCTGCCGCCCGGGCGCGCCCCGCCCGGGGTGGAGCCTGTCTCAGGCCCTCGGCCGGGCGGCCCGCGCGAGCAGCAGGCTCACGTTCTGGCCGCCGAAGCCGAAGGAGTTGGTCAGCGCGTACCCGGTCTCCGTCGCCCGCGGCTCCGTGCGGATGTGGTCCGCCGGGCAGGCCGGGTCCGGGTCGTCGAGGTTGTGCGTCGGCGGGAGCAGGCCCCGGCCGAGCGCCAGCGCGGTGGCCGCCGTCTCCAGCACCCCGGAGGCGCCGAGCAGGTGGCCGGTGAGCGCCTTGGTGGAGCTGACCGGCACACCGCCGTCGCCGAACACCTCGGCCAGGGCGGTGGTCTCGGCGATGTCGCCGAGCTTCGTGCCGGTGCCGTGCGCGTTGACGTAGCCGACCCGCGCGGCGGGCACGCCGCCGCTGGCCAGCGCGCGGCGCATGCACTCCGCCGCGCCGGCGCCGTCGGGCCGCGGGGCGGTCGGGTGGTACGCGTCGGTGGTCGCCCCGTAGCCGGCGACCTCGGCGTAGCCGGTGACGCCCCGGGCGGCGGCGTGCTCGGCGCGTTCCAGCACCAGCAGGGCCGCGCCCTCGGCGAGCACGAACCCGTTGCGGCGGGCGTCGAACGGCCGGCTCGCCGCCGTCGGGTCGTCCCAGCCCCGGGCCAGCGCGCGGGCGTTGCCGAAGGTGTCGGCGAACGTCGGGAACAGCGGTGCCTCGCTGGCCCCGCAGAGCACCACGTCGGCCTCCCCGGCCCGGATCAGCCGGACCGCGTCGGCCACGGACTGGGCGCCGGAGGCGCAGGCGGTGCCGACCGACGAGGTGTAGCCGCGGATGCCGTGCGCGATGGCGATCCGCGCCGACGGCATGTTCGGCAGGATGCCGGTGAGCAGGTACGGGCTGACCGCGGCGCGGCCCCGCTCGGCCCGCGCCAGCACCTGCGCCTCCAGGGTCGACATTCCGCCGACCCCGCCGACGATGACCCCGATCCGGCCCGGGTCCACGTCCCGGCCCACCTCGATGCCGGCGTCGGCGAGCGCGTCGGCGGCGGCGAGCAGGGCGAGCACGACGATCCGGTCCAGCACCCGGGTCTCCGGGCCGGAGGCGACGGTGCGCGGGTCGATCTGCGGGAGCAGGCCGGCGACCTCCAGCGACCCGGCGGCGGGGTGCCCGGCCGGTGGTCGGGTCAGCCCGGACCGCCCGGCGCAGAGCGCGTCGAACGTCGCCGCGACGCCCCGGCCGACGGGGGTGAACAGCCCCATCCCGGTGATGACGGCGGTCATGACGGCGACTCGGTGAGATAGCGCTCCCGCAGGACCACCTTGCGCACCTTGCCGGTGACGGTGACCGGGATGTCGGCGGGCCGTACCGGCACCACCCGGCGCAGGGTCGCGCCGACGTCCGGCCCGAGCGCCGCCCGGACCCGCTCGGTGCGGTCCTCGGCGTCGTCGGCGCCGGCGGCGAGTTCCAGCAGCACGTCGGTGACCACCCGGCCGGTCTCGGCGACGATCACCACCGTGCAGTCGGTGACGTCGGGGCAGGCGGCGAGGATCCGCTCCTCCGACAGCGCGGTGTAGAACCGCCGGCCGTCGCCCGCGTCGACGGAGTCGACGGCCCGGTCCATGTGGTAGTAGCGGCCCTCGTCGTCGGCGTACACCAGGTCCCCGGTCAGGTACCAGCCGCGCCGACGGAAGCGGTGGGTGGTGACCGAGTCGTTCCAGTAGCCGCGGAACAGCGACGGCGAGTCGATGCCGAGCCAGCCCACCTCGCCGGTCGGCACCGGGTCGCCGTCGGCGGTGAGCACGGCGACCTTCGCGAAGCGGTAGGGGCGGCCGATGCAGCGGCCGTACCGGTCGGTGTCGGTGCGGTGGGTGATGTGGAACATCGAGTGCCCCATCTCGCTGGAGCCGAGCCCGTCGATGAAGACCGAGCCGGGCACCCGGCTGATCCCGTCGCGGGTCACCACGTCCCGGGAGCCGACCGCGACGAGCCGGCGCACGTGCGGCTCGTGCGAGCAGTCGCCGGTGTTGAACCACAGCGACACCGAGTCCAGGTCGTACGCGGACAGGTCGAAGCGGGCCAGCTCCGCCCAGGTGACGGAGAAGCCGAACACCCCGTCAGGGCGCCAGCGCTGGATGGCGTCGAGCACCCGCTCGCCGCTCTGGTCGGAGAGCAGGAACATCTCCGCCCGGTTGCCGAGGGCCTGGTTGACCATGAGCACGGTGGCGGTGTGCGGGGCGGGCAGCGCGTTGAGGATGCGGCTGGTGCCCTGCGCCTGCGGCATGGTGAGCAGGTGCCGGGTGGCGGCGAAGAGGCTCGCGTGCGAGTGCAGCACCGCCTTGGGCACCCCGGTGGTGCCGGAGGTGTGGGTGATGACGACCGGGTCGTCGGCGTGGTGCCGGTAGTGCGCCGGCGCGGCGGCCGGGTCGCCGGTGCCCGCCTCGGCGGGGGTACCGATCACCGGCACGCCGAGGTCGTGCCCGACCAGCAGCGCGGTGTGCGCGTCGTCGGCGAGCACCCCGACGCCGCGCAGCCGGCGGACGTACTCGGCGGCGATCTCGGGACGCAGCTTGCCGTTCATCAGTGCCGGGATCGCGCCGAGCCGGGTCAGCGCGAGAAAGCTGAGCACCATGTCGGCGGCGGCGGTGGCCCAGACGGCGACCGGGTCGCGCGGCTTGATCCCCCGCTCGTGCAGCCACGCGGCCCGGGCGGCGACCCGCTCGTCGAGCCGGCCCAGCGTGAGCGGCCGCTCGGCCGGGTGGCCGTCCACGGCGGTGTCGAAGGTCAGCCCCGGCCCGTCCGGGTCGGCGCCGTGCGCCAGCACCCGGGCCAGCACGTTGCCGGCGCCGATCCCCTCGTCCGCGGCCAGCGTCCCCCGTAGTCCCCTGGTCCTCATGGTGCGTCTCCTCCCCCCAGCAGCACCGCCACGGCCCGGGCCCCGGGGTCCCCGCCCGCGTCCCGCGCACCGCCGTCGTCCGGTGCCTGTTCGATCAGGACCAGCAACGCCCGGTCGGCGTCGCCGTCGTGCAGCAGCAGGTCGACCTCGGCGATCCCCTCGTCGCGCGGGTCCCCGGTCGGCGCGAGGCAGACCACGGGCCCGCCCAGCCCCCAGCGGGCGGCCACGTGCCCGGCCACGCTGTTGGGCACCGACTGGAAGAAGAACAGCGGCCCGGGCCGGCCGCCGGCGGCGACCGTGGCGCGTACGTGCGCCGCGCTGGCCCGGTCCCCGGCCGCGCTGGCCAGCACGATCGCGGTCCGCTCGCCGTCGGTTGCCGGTCGCCCGTCGTACGCCCGGGTCAGGCAGCGCTCGGCGACCGCCGCGACCAGCGGCGGGAAGCTGGAGTGCACGAACCCGGGCACCGGTGGCGGCGCGCCGTCGCCCGGCTCGGGCCAGGCCGCCTCGGCCAGCACGACGAGGCGACCGGCGGCGGGCGCCAGCACGTCCCGGCCCGCGCGCGGGCCGTCGACCCCGCTCATGCGGCACCCACCAGCAGGGCGGTGTTCGCGCCGCCGAAGGCGGCGTTGAGGCTCAGCGCGTACCCGGTGGCGGCCGGCCGGGGCGCGTCGCGGATGACGTCGACCGGGCAGGCCGGGTCCGGGCCGAGCCAGCCGGCGTTGACGGGCAGTTTCCCGTGCCGCAGGGCGAGCACGGTGACCACCAGCTCCAGCAGGCCGGAGGCCTCCAGGGCGTGCCCGTGCAGGGCCTTCGTGGAGCTGACCGGGGTCCGCGCCGCCGCCGCGCCGAGCGCCGTGCGCAGCGCCGCCGCCTCGGAGGCGTCGCTGTAGCCGGTGCCGGTGGCGTTGGCGTTGACGTACCCGATCGCCTCCGCCGCCAGCCCGGCCCGGCGCAGCGCCGCGGCGACCGCGCGGGCCAGGCCACGCCCGCCCGGCTCCGGCTGGCACGGGTGGAACGCGTCCCCGGCCCGACCCCACCCGAGCAGGTCGGCCATCGGCGCCCGGGCGACGGCCGCCGACTCCAGCACCACCGCGGCGATCCCGTCGCCGAGCAGCAGCCCGGTGCGGCCGGCGCTGAACGGGCGCACCGCGCCGTCGGTGGCGAGGGCGCGGCCGGCGTCGAAGAGCGCGTACTGGTCCGGCTCGACCAGGTAGCCGGCGGCGACCACCGCCCGCTCGACGTCGCCCCGCCGGATCAGCGTCGCGGCGTCCGCCACCGCGCTGCTGGCCGAGACGCAGGCGGTGGTGTACGCCCGGGTCGGGCCGGTGAGCCCGGTCCGCGCGGCCAGGCCGGTGGTCAGTGCCGGCACGCCCGCGCAGCCGTGCACGGCCAGCAGCAGCGCCGCGCCGGCCCGGCGGCCCGCGTCGAGCCCGGCGGCCCGGCAGGCGGCGTCGACCGCCTCGGCCAGCTCGTCGGCCAGGTCGCCGACGTCGGGCAGGGTGGCGGCGGCGTCCACCCGGCGCGCCGCCGTGTCGAAGCGGTCCACCGGCCGGAACGCGGGCGCCCCGGTCAGCACGCCGGTGAGCTGCGCGTCGGGTCCCCTGCCGAGCGCGCTGGTCGCGTGGACGCCGGTGAGCTGGACGGCGGCCCGCTCAGCCATCGGCGGGTGCGGTCAGGGAGGTCCGGAAGACCGCCAGGGCGTCGTCGACGGTACGGATGCCGGCGAGCTGGTCGTCGGTGAGGTCGAGCCGTCGGTCGTAGCGCTGCTCGACGAGGTGCACCAACCAGGCCAGTTCCATCGAGCCGATCCGGTCGCCGACCTCGGCGGCCGGCTTCTCGGTCAGCTCGGCGAGCATGGTCACCAGGTCGGCTCGCCCCAGGTCGGGCTGACCGGCCATCAGGAGTTGTCGCTCGTCGCCCCGGCGACCCGGTCGGCGACCATCGTCGTGAACTCGCCGACCGTCATCAGGGCCAGCTTCTCCGACTCGTCGTCGGCGAACTTCAGGCCGTAGCGGTCCTCCACCCGCACGGCCAGGTCGGCGAGGGCCAACGACTCCAGGTCCACCCCGGACGGTCCGAGGGTGGTCTCGTCGTCGATGCCCTCGACGTCGTAGTTCATGTCCTCGAGCTGCTCGACGACGAAGGCGCGGATCTCGGCTCGCATGGTTAACCTCTTTCCGTGAGCCAGTTACCGGTGCCCGGTCGGGACACCGTGTACGTGTGGGTCGGCCGAGGGGGCGGCGGTCTGCCGATCCCGGCCGGGCGGCTGCTGCGGCGGGCGGGTGCCACGCTGCTCGGCCGCGCGGAGGCGCAGATCGTGGTGGGCCACGGCCCGGACGGGCGTCCGCTCGTCGGCGCTTGCGATGTGGACCCGATGCCGGAGCTGCCGGTCAGCGTGAGCCGCACCGACGGCGTGGTCGTGGTCGCCGCCCGCGTGGCCGGCCCGGTCGGGGTCGACGTGGAGCGGTCCCGGCCGCTGCCCGCCCTGGCGCTGGCCCGACGGTGGTACGCCCCGGCCGAGGCGGCCTGGCTGGCCGGGCGGCCCGCCGGCGGTCGGGCGGCGGACTTCCTGCGGCTGTGGACCGCGAAGGAGGCGGTGGGCAAGGCGCTCGGGGTGGGGCTGCGCGACGGTGGCCTGCGCCGGCGGATGCCGGTGCCCGTCGCTGCCGGTGTGCCCCGGCGCGCGGGGCCCGCGCGGCCGGTGGGCGGCGGGCTGCTGCGGCCGGTGCCGGGCGTGGCGGGCCTGCGCGTCGGGCACCCGCGGGTCGGCGGGGGCCTGGTCCTGGCGGTCGCGGTGGTCGGCGCCGACGCGCCGCCGGTCGAGGTGGTCGAGGTACGGGTGGACGGGGCGGCGGGGCGGACCGGTCACGTCGACGCCGCCCGGAGCGCGTCGACCGAGCGGACCAGCTTGCCGGTCGTGGTGCGGGGCAGCTGATCCAGCAGGTGCAGGGTGCGCGGCCGCTTGTAGCCGGCCAGCCGCTCGGCGAGCAGCTTGTCCAGCACCTCCTCCGACAGCGGCCCGTCCGGCTGCACGTACGCGGTGATGCCGTTGTCCCAGACGACCACGGCGGCGGCGACGCCGGGCAGTTCGGCGACGGTCGTCTCCACCTCGGTGAGGTCGACCTTCAGGCCGCCGACGGAGACCTGCGAGTCCAGCCGCCCGCGCACGGTGACCAGCCCGGTGTCGGGGTCGACCGTGCCGGCGTCGCGGGTGTGCAGCCAGCCGTCGGCCCAGCGGGTCGGGTCGCTCAGGCCGACGTACGGCGACGCGGGGCGGCTGACCTGGAGTTCGCCGTCGACCTCGCGGACCTCGATGCCGGGGGCGGGGGCGATCGACGGGCGGTGCCGCCCGTACAGGTCGGTGCCGATGACGCCGACCTCGGTCATCCCGTACATGTTGCCCAGCGGCACGCCGTGGCGGTCGGTGAAGGCGCGGGCGACGGCGGCCGGGACCAGCTCGCCGCCGGTGGTCATCCGCTTGAACTGCGGCAGCGGCCCGGCGGGCCGGGTGGAGGCGAGCAGTCCGATGTGGAACGGCACGCCGAGCACGGTGGCCGGCGAGTCGCCGCCGGCGATCGCGGCCAGCACGGCGTCGCCGCTGAGCCGCTCCGGCGGCACCAGCTCGACCCCGGCGTGCAGGCCGTAGAGCAGGCCGCCGACCAGGCCGAGCACGTGCACCATCGAGGGCAGCAGGATGATCCGTTCGCCGGGCAGCGCCACCCCGTCGATGCGGGTGTAGCGGTGCACCTCGGCGACGAGGTCGTCGGCGGTGCGACCGATCACCTTGGACGGGCCGGTCGAGCCGGAGCTGAGCTGGATCACCGCGTGCCCGCTGACCGCGGGGCGGTCGGCGTACGCGGTGACGCCCTCGGTGACGTCGACGAAGATCCGCAGCGCCCCGCCGCCGGTGCGCACCGGCGCGACGACCACCTGCGGGGTGAGCCGCTCCAGCGCGCGGTCCACCTCGTGGTCGGTGAGCCGGTGGTCGAGCAGCACGGCCTGCGCCCCGGTGCGCCAGGTGGCCAGCAGGTTCACCACGTACGCCAGCGAGGGCGGCATCCGCAGCGCCGCGGCGCCTCCGGGACGCAGTCCGGCGGCGGCGAGCCGGGCCTGCGCGTCGGTCACCAGCCGGCGCAGCGTGTCCCGGTCGATCGGCTCGGGCAGTCGAAGACAAACGTCGGTGGAACGGCCTGCGAGCAGAACTTCGTCAACCCAGCCCCGGTCCGTCGCCGCAGGATTTCCTGTTGTCACTGCCGTTCACCGCCCAGCCTCAAAGAGGGCAAAATGCCCAGAAGGTGCGTCCATCGGAGTGCTGCGGGGAACCTTACGACGCCGTCCCGATCCATTACTAGATGCAAATGGCTAGATCAGAAAGAGCGGCTGGCCGGATTGCCGGCAGCCGCTTCGGCGGGCAGGATCGGGCGGGTAGGCCGGCTCAGCGTAACCGCCGGATGACACCTCGTGCGTACGGTGGAACGGCCTCCCCCGGACGGCCGATGGCGCAACGCGCCGGCCCGGTCACCGTGCGGGGCGGGCGGACAACCGCGCCGCAGGGCGGACGACGGCGCCGCCGGCGCCCGGGCGGGCACCGGCGGCGCGGTGGGAGGCGGCGGTCAGGCCGGGGCCGGCGTGGGGGTCTGGGCGTGGACGAGGAACCGCAGCGAACGCGCGTCGGTGAAGCACTCCCGCATCGGCCGCACCAGGTCCCGGTGCTCGGGGCTGCGTTCCCACGCCTCGAAGTCGGCCAGGCTCGCCCACTCGCTCGTGATCAGCCACTGCTCCGGGTCGGCCGACGAACGGCAGACCTGGTCGACCAGGTGCCCCGGCACGCCACCGGCGACCAGGTGCCGGATCGCCTCGTACGCGGCGAGGAACTGCTCCGTGCGCGGCGCCGGGACCCGCACCAGGAAGACCACCCGCGCCCGCTGCCCGCTCTGTCCGGTCATGCCACCGCTCCCCTCGCCGGCGCCGCCCCGCGCAGGACCAGCGCGCTGTTGAACCCGTCGAAACCCCTGGCGCAGACCAACGCCAGCCGGCTGCGCGGCCGCCGGTGCTCCCGGAGGAAGTCCAGCTCGCAGCCGTCGGCCACCTCGTCGGGGCCGGCGGAGGCGGGCAGCGTGTCGTGCGCGAAGGCCAGCAGGGCGGTGGCCACGTCCAGCGCGGAGCCGCCCTGGTGCGCGCGGCCGGTCAGCGGCTTCTGCGTGGTCACCGGGGGCGGCCGGTCGCCGAAGACGGCGCGCAGCGCCTCGGCCTCGCTGCGGTCGTAGCGGGGCACGCCGAGCGCGTCGGGCAGCACCACGTCGACCGCGTCCGGCCCGACGCCGGCCCGGTCCAGGGCCAGCCGCATCGCCCGGGCGTACTGGGCGGGGTCACCGGCGCTGTCCGGTCCGGTGTGGACGGCGTCGTGGGTGGCGCCCCAACCGGTCACCTCGCCGTGCACGCGGGCGCCCCGGGCCAGCGCGTGGCCCAGCTCCTCCACCACGAAGACCGCGCCGCCCTCGGCGGGCAGGTAACCGCTCGCGGCGGCGTCGAACGGCCGGTAGGCCCGCTCCGGATCGACCACGTCGCTGAGCAGCCCGGAACGCAACTGGCAGGCCAGGGCGTACGGGCTCAGCGGGCACTCCGTCGCCCCGGCGATCACCACCGGCGTGCCCCGGCGCACCGCCCGCGCGGCGTGCGCCAGACTGTCCAGCCCACCGGCGGCCTCGGCGACCAGCACGCCGCAGGGCCCCTTGAACTGGTGGTGGATGGAGAGCTGCCCGACGCTGGCCGCGTAGAACCAGGCGATCGACTGGTACGCCCCCACGGTGCGGCTCGGCCCGCCCCACAGCCGTTGCAGCTCCCGCTGCCCGAACAGGTTCCCGCCCGACGAGCTGGCCAGGGCGACCGCGTACCCGTACGGGTCGGGGGCCTGCTCGGGCAGGTCGGCGTCGGCCAGCGCGAGCCGGGTCGCGGCGAACCCCAGGTGCGTCCACCGGTCGGTCTGCACCAGCCGCCGGTTGTCGGCGTACGCGGCGGCGTCGAAGCCGGGCACCTCCCCGCCGTGCCGGGTGGGGTAGCCGGTGGGGTCGAACAGCGTGATCGGCCCGGTCCGGCGGGTGCCGGCCAGCACGGTCCGCCAGTGCGCCCCGGCGCCGATGCCGCTGGGCGCGACGACGCCGATGCCGGTCACCACCGCCCGGGCGGTCACGGCAGCACCGCCCCGGACAGCCGGCGGAACACCATCGCCGACTGGAAGCCGCCGAACCCGCTGCCGACCGACAGCGCCACGTCCACCGGCAGTTCCCGCGCCTCGTTCGGCACGTAGTCCAGGTCGCACTCCGGATCCCGGGTGGTCCAGTTGGCCGTCGGCGGCACCACGCCGAACTCGACGGCCAGGGCGCAGGCGGCCATCTCGATCGAGCCGATCGCGCCGAGCGAGTGCCCGACCATCGACTTGATCGAGCTGATCGGCACCCGGTACGCGGCCTGCCCGAGGGCCCGCTTGAACGCGGCGGTCTCGTGCCGGTCGTTCTGCCGGGTGCCGGAACCGTGCGCGCTGATGTAGGAGACCTGCTCGGGGGCGATCCGGCCCTGCTTGAGCGCGGCCGAGATGGCCAGCCCCATCTCCAGCCCGTCGGGCCGCAGCCCCGTCATGTGGTAGCCGTTGCTGCGGCTGGCGTAGCCGGCGACCTCGCAGTAGACGTGGGCGCCGCGCCGCCGGGCGTGCCCGGCCTCCTCCAGCACCAGCACCGCCGCGCCCTCGGCGAGGACGAAGCCGTGCCGGTCGGCGTCGAACGGGCGGGAGGCGTGCGCCGGATCGTCGTTGTCGGGACTGGTCGCCTTGATCGCGTCGAAGGACGCGACGGTCACCGGGGAGATAGGCGAGTCCGCCGCCCCGGCCAGCACGATGTCGGCCTCGCCGTCGGCGATGAGCTGGTGGGCGTACCCGATGGCGTCGATGCCCGAGGTGCAGCCGGTGGAGACCACCTGCGCGGGGCCGTGCAGCCCGTGCCGGCAGGCCACGTCGGCGGCCAGGCTGCTCGGCACCAGCGCCTGGTAGAGGTACGGGCCGCCGCGCGCGGCGTCGACCAGCCACCGGCGGCCGGTGTCGCTGACCGTGACGTACTCCTGCTCCAGGGCCATGGTGCCGCCGACGGCGGTGCCGAGCACCACCCCGGCGCGGTCCCGCTCGGCGTCGGTGAGCTCCAGCCCGGCGTCGGCGACCGCCTCGGCGGAGCAGGCGAGCGCGAACTGCACGTACCGGTCGGCGCGCCGCCGCTCGGCCTCGGAGAGGCCGGCGGCGACCGGGTCGAAGTCGCACTCGGCGGCGATCTGCGACCGGAACGCGGACGGGTCGAAGAAGGTGATCCGGCGGGTCGCGGTGCGCCCCTCGGTGATGGCCTTCCAGAACCGGTCCCGGCTGGCGCCGCCGGGGGCGACCACCCCGACGCCGGTCACCACCGTGCGGCGCCCGGTCACGACGGCACCTCAATTCGCGACTGCGGGGCTCGCAACCCCGGCTCACTCCTCGCGCTCACGACGCCACCTCGGTTCGCGACTGCGGGGCTCGCAACCCCGGCTCACTCCTCGCGCTCACGACCCGCCCCGTTGCTCGACGAGCTCGGTGTCGACGTGGCCGAGTTCGGGCCGGGGGGCGAGGGGACCGAGGTGGAAGACCACCTCGGCCGGCTCGTCGCCGGTGTTGCGCAGCCGGTGCCGGACGTAGCGCGGCACGAACAGCGCCTCCCCGGCGGCCAGCGGCACCGGCTCGTCGTCCAGGTCGGCGGTGATCGCGCCCCGGGCGACGTACAGGAACTCCTCGCTGTAGGGATGGTAGTGCTCGGCGATCCGCTCCCCCGGGCGCAGCGTCGCCACCCCCATGAAGCCGGACGTGCTGCCGACGGTCTTCGGGCCGAGCAGCACCCGCAGCTCGCCGCCACGGCGGCTGTCCGGCGCGACGGCGGCGGCGGCGACCAGCCGCAGGGTCTGGTCACTCATCGCCGGCTCCCGTCGCCTCGTCGGCGGTGCGCGCGGCCGGGGCCGGGCCGGGCGTGGTGGCGGCCGCGGCGGCGGGGGCCGGGCCAGCCGTTCCCTCGCGGGCCAGGCGTTCGATCTTGTCCCGGATGACGGCGAGCTGCACGGCGCTGTTGGCGTTGATCCGGTCGGTCATGCCGGCGTTGTCCACCGGCGCGGTCGGCTTCATCGCGAAGTCCTGCACCCACGTCATCCGCGTGCCGCCGGGCTCCTCCGCGTAGCGCCAGTGGATGCGCATGTACTCGAACGGCCCGGTCTCCACCCGCCGGGCGCGCACCTGCCGGGTGGCCGGGTCGGCCGTGCGTTCGCTGACCCAGCTCCACGCCACCCCGTTCTCGTCGGGGTGCATGGTGAGCCGGAACCGCACGGTGTCGCCGTCGCCGTCCAGGATCTCCGCCCGGGCGTACTCGGTGAACAGCTCGGGCCAGCCGGCCACGTCGTTGGTGACGTCCCAGACCAGCGGCAGCGGCGCGGCGATGAGCACGCTGTTCTCGGTGTGTCCGGGCGGGTCGGCGCGGCGGGCCACCAACTCGGCCACCCCCGCGATGCTGAGCTGCCCGGCCTCCTCGGGGATCCGCACCTGCCACCGGTCGGCGACCACGGCGGAGAGTTCGAGCAGCGCCAGCGAGTCCATGCCGAGTTCCTCCAGGGACGCGGCCGGGGCGCGGGCGGCGGCCTCGGCGTCCAGCCCGCAGTTGGTTACCAGGATGTCGGTGATCTCGGCGGTCAGTGGACGGCCATGGGTGACGGTCAACGGAGCCTCCTGTGGTGTGCGTCGGACGGGCCGGCGAGCAACTGGTCGACCAGGCCGGTGGAGTAGCGGCCCTTGCGGAACCCGGCGTCGTCGAGCACCCGCCGGACGAACGGGATGGTGGTACGGACCCCGGGGCCGGCGACGTCGAACTCGTCGAGGGCGCGTTCCAGCCGGTTGAGCGCGAGCTCCCGGTCCGGCGCCCACACCGCCACCTTGGCCAGCAGCGAGTCGTAGTACGGGCCGAACAGGTAGCCGGCGTGGCCGTGCGTGTCGACCCGGGTGAACGGGCCGCCGGGCGGGACGAAGCGGTCCAGCCGGCCGGGGGTCGGCGCGAACCCGCGGTCCGGGTCCTCCACGTTGACCCGGCACTCGATGGCGACCCCGTACGGGCGGACGTCCTCCTGCCGCCAGCGCAGCGGCACCCCCGCGGCGATGTGCAACTGCTCGTGCACCAGGTCGATCCCCGTGATCATCTCGGTGACGGGGTGCTCGACCTGGATCCGGCAGTTGATCTCCAGGAAGTGGAACCGCTCGTCCGGGTCGACCAGGAACTCCACCGTGCCGGCCCCGGTGAAGCCGGCGGACAGCGCGCCGCGCAGGGCGCACTCCGCGATGGCCTCCAGCGTGCCGGCCGACAACGCGGGGGCGGGCGCCTCCTCCACCAGCTTCTGGTGCCGGCGCTGCACCGAACAGTCCCGCGTGCCCAGGTGCACCCCGTTGCCGTGCGAGTCGCACAGCAACTGCACCTCGACGTGCCGGGCGCCGGTCAGGAACCGCTCCACGTACACCCGGTCGTCGCCGAACGCGGCCTGCGCGGCGGCCCTGGTCCGCGCGTACGCCCGGGGCAGCTCGGCCGGGGTGGCGACCACCGTCATGCCCCGGCCGCCGCCGCCGGCCGCCGCCTTGACGATCACCGGGTAGCCCGCCTCGGCGGCCACCTCCGCCGCCGCGGCCGCGGTGGGCACCGGCGCGACGCTGCCCGGCGGCAGCGGCAGACCGGCGCGGCGCATCAGCGCCCGCGCCGAGGACTTGTCCGCCAGCGCGGCCATCACCTCCGGCGGCGGACCGATGAACGTCAGCCCGTTGTCGGCGCAGATCTCGGCGAAGTCGGCGTCCTCCGAGAGGAACCCGTAGCCGGGGTGCACCGCCTGCGCGCCGACCTGCCGGGCCGCCTCCACGATCGCGGCGGCGTTGAGGTAGCTGCGCCGGCTGGCCGGCGGCCCGATCAGGACGGCCTCGTCGGCGAGGCGCACCGCGGCGGAGTCGGCGTCCGCGGTGGAGTAGACGACGGCGGTACGCACCCCCAGCTCGCGGCAGGCGCGCAGCACCCGCAGGGCGATCTCACCCCGGTTGGCGATCAGCACCTTCTCGAACATCACGCCCCGCCTCAGGCCGGGTCCAGCGCGACGAGCGGCTGGTCGTACTCGACCGGCTGACCGTCGGCGGCGAGGACCTCGGCGACCCGGCCGCCCCGGTCTGCGGTCACCTCGTTCATCAGCTTCATCGCCTCGACGATGCCGATGACCTGCCCGGGGCGGACCAGGTCGCCGACGGCGACGAAGGGCGCGGCGCCCGGCTCCGGCGCCCGGTAGAACGTGCCGACGATGGGCGAGCGCACCGCGTACCGGCCCGGCGCGTCGTCGGCGGGCGGCGGCGCGGGCCGCGCCACGACGGGCACCGCCTCCGGCGCCTCCACGGGCGGCCCGCCGTGCCACTCCACCTCCAGCACCGTGTCGCCGCTGCGCAGCCGCACCCGGCGGACCGGGCCGGCCAGCTCGGCGACGAGATCCCGGACGTGCCGCCGCAGCCCGGCCAGCACCGCGTCCACCCCGGACGCCGACTCCGTGCCCGCCGGCGCGGTGTCGACCGGGGCGCCGCCCGCGCTCACCGGGCACCCGCCCGGGCGCCGACGCGGGCCGCGCCGAAGCGCCGGAACCGCTGCCGCCGGCGCCGGACCAGCGTGGCGGGCGGCACGTCCAGCAGCGGCAGCAGGGCCGCCGACACCGCCGCCCGCAGCGCCCGCGCGGCCGCCTCCGGCTCGTGGTGCGCGGCCGGGGCCGGCTCCGGCACGAGGTCGTCGACCACCCCGAGGCGGCACAGGTCGGGCGCGGTCAGCCGCAACGCGCGCGCCGCCTGCGGGGCGGCGCCCCGGTCCGGCCAGAGGATGGCGGCGCAGCCCTCGGGGCTGATCACCGAGTAGACGGCGTGCTGGAGCATCAGCACCCGGTCGGCCACCGCGAGGGCCAGCGCGCCGCCGCTGCCGCCCTCGCCCGTGATCACCGCGACGACGGGCGTGGGCAGCACGGCCAGGGCGAGGATGTTCTCCGCGATGGCCGCCGCCTGCCCCTGCTCCTCGGCGTCCACGCCCGGATCCGCCCCGGGCGTGTCGACCAGGGTGACCACCGGCAGGCCGAGGCGGGCGGCGAGCCGCATCAGCCGCAGCGCCTTGCGGTGCCCGGCCGGGCTGGCCATGCCGAAGTTGCGGGCGACCAGCTCGGCGGTGGTGTGGCCCTTCTGGTGACCGATCACCATGACGGGCCGGCCGTCCAGCCGGGCCAGTCCGCCGACCACGGCCGGGCAGTCCGCGCCGAGCCGGTCGCCGTGCAGCTCGACGAAGCCGTCGAACGCCGACTCCAGGTAGTCCAGCGTGGTCGGTCGACCCGGGTGCCGGGCCAGCCGCACCGTCTCCCAGGCGTCGCCGCCCGGCGGGTCGGCCGGGCCCGGCGCCGTCGCGGCACCCGCCCCGCCGGCCGGCGGCGCCACGACCGGCGACCGCTCCTGCCGGGGTACGGCGGGACGCGCCGCCGGCCGGCGCCCCGCCCGGGCCGCGGCGAGCAGCGCCGCCAGCCGGCCCCGCAGGGCGTGCCGGGGCACCACCATGTCGACCTGCCCGTGCCGCAGCAGGAAGTCGGCGGTCTGGAAGCCCTCCGGCAGCGCCCGGCCGGTGACCTGCCGGATCACCCGGGGACCGGCGAAGCCCATCCGCGCGCCGCTCTCGGCGAGCACCACGTCGGTGTTGGTGGCGAACGAGGCCGCCACTCCCCCGTACGTCGGGTCCGTGAGGACGCTGACGGTGAGCAGCCCCGCCTCCCGCAGCGCGGCGACCGCCTGGCTGACCGTGGCCATCTGCATCAGCGACAGGACACCCTCCTGCATCCGCGCGCCGCCGGAGGCGGTGACCAGGATCAGCGGCGTGCCGTCCTCCAGCGCCCGCTCGGCGGCCCGGGTGATCAGTTCCCCGACAGCGCAGCCGAGGCTGCCGCCGAGAAAGCGGAAGTCCATCACCGCGAGCGCGCAGGGATGCCGGCCGATGGTGGCGGTGCCGCAGACGACCGCCTCGGCCAGGCCGGTGCCGGCCCGGGCGGCGGTGAGCCGGTGCGGGTACGGCAGCAGGTCGACGAAGCCGAGCGGGTCGACCTCCGCCGGCCGGTCCGGCAGGGCGGTGAACGACCCCGGGTCGACGAGCTGGAGCAGCCGCTCCGGCGCGTCGAGGCGGGCGTGCGTGCCGCACTCCGGGCAGACGTCGAGGTTGCGGCGCAGCCGCTTGCGGTACAGCAGGGTGGCGCAGCCGCCGCAGCGGGACCAGAGCTGCCCCTCCCGGGGCGCGGTGGCGGTCACGACGGCCGCCCGGCGGGCGCGGCGTCGAAGCGGTAGAAGCACCGGGCCATGGCGTCGCGCGGCTCCCGCCACGTCGGCAGGTAAGGCGAGACGTACGGGCGCAGCCGGTCGCTCACCCGCGCGAACTCGGGGTGCCCCCGGGCCGCCTCCACCGCCGCCCCGGCCGGCGCGTCCGTCTCCAGCAGGTGCACGTAGAGGTCACCCAGCCGGTACAACGACCGGTGCCGCACCCCGACCAGGCGCGGCAGCTCCGTCGCGTCGGACTCGGCGAAGATCTCGGCGACGCGCGCCTCGGCGCTCGGCACCACCTTCGCGACGATCAGCGAACGGTCCATGGGCGGGCCTCCCTCCACGGCAGCCGACGTCGGTGACGACGGCGCCGGCCGAGCCGGACGACTGGCGACACGATGCGGCCACGGGCGTCACGGCGGCGTCACCGCGGCCCGCCGGCCGACGACGCCACTTCGTGACGTTGCGTTGACGCATGCTGTGTATCCGCTGTAAACCCCCACCAGCCACGAAGGACTATCCGCAGTTCAGAACCGTTTTCGTGGACTCGCCGCCGACAGTCGGATCCCCTACGACACGTTGACCGAGAGTGACCACTATTGATAATCTTCGTCACGGTCAGCCCGGCGGCCGCGGCGCGACGCCGTGCCGCGGCGGAGCGACCCGACAGTGGGGTCAAGGGCAGCCGCGCCGGGACAGCAGAGGAGTCGGGACGAGCGTTCCGCAGGGGGTGCCGCCGTGGCCGCTGATCCGTCGATGCCCACCACCGGGCGCCGCCCCGGCACCGAGATATCGCTGCACCTGCTCGGCGGCTTCCGACTGCTGCACGGGGACGCCCCCGTCGTGGTGCCGCGCGGCCTGCAACGGGTCATCGCGTTGATCGGGCTGCGCCCCGGCGCCACCCGCAGCCACCTCGCCGGGCTGCTCTGGCCCGACGCCCCCGAGGACCGCGCGCTGTCGTCCCTGCGGACCGCGCTGTGGCGGCTGCGCCAGGACCCCTGCTGCCCGCTCACCACCGCCGGCGACACCGTACGCCTCGGCCCCGCCGTCCGGGTCGACGTCGACGCCCTGATCGGCACGGCCGCGCGGGTGCGCGACGGCGACGACCCGTGCGCCGCCGCCGCCCTCGCCGCCGGCCGGCACGACCTGCTCCCCGGCTGGTACGACGACTGGGTCCTCGCCGACCGCGAGCGGCTGCGCCAGCTACGGCTGCACATGCTGGAGGAACTGGCCGGCCAGCACCTGGCGGCGGGCCGGCACGGACAGGCCCTCGAGGCCGCGCTCGAGGCGATGGCCGCCGAGCCGCTGCGCGAGACCCCGCACCGGCTGGTGGTGCGCATCCACCTCGCCGAGGGCAACGCCTTCGAGGCCGTGCACGCCTTCTACGTCTACCGCGACCTGCTGCTGCGGGAACTGCGACTCGAACCCTCCGCGGCCATGACCGCGCTGCTCGACGACACCCTCGCGCCCATCCGGGAGGCCACCCGCGACACCCCGGCCCCGCCGCACCGCACGCCGCCCGCCCGGGTCGCACCCCGCGCCCGCTGACGACCGGCCCGACCGCCACGACGACCGGCATCGCGCCGGACTCCCCGGCGTCACCGCCGCGGCGACGCGCGTGACGGGCAGGTGACAGCCGCCCCGGCAGGGTGGGCCGCACAACAGTCCGTGGTCTCCGACACCGCTCGCGGAGCGCCACCGGCGAGAGGGGTCCCATGAGCCGTCTACTGATCGTCAGCAGGATCATCCCGGGCGCGGAGGGTCGGGTCGCGCAGATCTTCGCCGAGTCCGACGCGACCGAACTGCCCGCCCTGACCGGGGTCCGACACCGCTCCCTGTACTGCCTGCACGACCTGTGCGTCCACCTGATGGAGACCGCGGACGCCGACCCGGACGCCCTGGCCGGCGCCCGCAACCACCCGCTGTACCGCCAGGTCAACGAGCGTCTGTCCGCGCACACCTCGCCGTACCTGCCGACCTGGCGCTCGCCGCGCGACGCGATCGCCGGCTGCTTCTACCGCTGGGACGCCGCCGACGCGCCGTCCCCGCACGCGGCCGGCTGAGCGGGTGGTCGCCATGTCGCCCAGACCACCCCACGTCCTGATCATCGGCGCCGGCACCGGCGGACTGTGCCTGGCCCACGGCCTGCGCCGCGCCGGGATCAGCGTCGCCGTCTACGAGAAGTACCGCACCCGCGGCGAGGGACTGCTCGGCTACCGCGTCGGCATCGGCCCCACCGGCAGCCGCGCCCTGCGCGAGTGCCTGCCGCCACGGCTGTTCGACACCTACCTGGCCACCTGCGCCCGCTCTCCCCGCTACTTCAACGTCATCACCCAGCGGATGCGCCAGACGGCCTCGTTCACCCTGCGACCCGACACCGACCCGGTGGACACCGAACGGTCCGTGGCGCGGATGACCCTGCGCCAGGTCCTGCTCACCGGCATGGAGGACGCCGTCCACTTCGACAAGACCTTCACCCGGTACGAGCAACGCGACGACGGCACCGTCACCGCCCACTTCGCCGACGGCAGCACCGCCACCGGCGACCTGCTCGTCGCCGCGGACGGCACGCACTCCGCCGTACGCCGCCAGTACCTGCCGCACGCGGTCACCCGCGACGCCGGCACCGTCAACATCGCCACCCGCATCCCCCTGACCCCGCACACCCGCCAACTGCTGCCCGAACGGATCGAGCAGGGCATCTCGCTGATCTTCGGCACCGGCGGGATGATGGGCGTGCTGCACGTGATGGAGTTCAAGTGGAACGGCGACGGCACGCTGAAACCCGGCGTCGACCCCGCCGACGCCGCCCTGCTGGTCGACTGGCCCGGGCTGCGCCACGACACCACCCGCGACAACATCAACCTGGTCATCTGGAGCACCGCCCGCCGATTCCCGCCCGACGTCATGCAGCGCCGCGGCGAGGACCTCGTCCTGCTCGCCCTCCAACTCACCCGCAACTGGCACCCGAACCTGCGCGAACTGCTCGCCCGCAGCGACCCGGGCAGCGCCCTGCCGATCCGGGTGTCCACCAGCGAGCCGGTGCCGCCGTGGAAGAGCAGCACCGTCACCCTGCTCGGCGACGCCATCCACACCATGACCCCGGGGCGCGGCGTGGGCGCCAACACCGCGCTGCGCGACGCCGCCCTGCTCTGCCGGCAGCTCCGGCAGGCCGCGGCCGGCGACAAGACGCTGCTCCAGGCGGTGGCCGACTACGAGGCCGCGATGCTGCCGTACGGCTTCGCCCGGGTCGCCGACTCGCTCAACCGGAGCGGCACCAACGGCGACGACCGGATGTACAAGCCCGTCGTCGGTCGCCTCGCGCTGCTCGGCGCACGCGGCTACTTCGGCGTCACCAGCCGGGTGCCCCGACTGGCGCGCAAGTTCGTCAACGACTTCTACACCTATCGGGGCGAAGAGGACTGACCGTCCGACCCGGACCCCGGCGCCCGCCCGACGCCGGGGTCCCCCCGTGTCCGTCCGGCACCGTGCGCGGAAGAGGCCGCGTGACGACGGTCCGTTGCCCGCCGGACACCGCCGGTGCAACCCGTCCCATCCCCGCCGTGACCGGCGGATCCTGCCTGTCGCCCGTAGGGCGCGTGTGCGAAGCTGCGGCGAGTTTTTTCTCGGAGTTTCGACGCGAACGAATAGGAGGTCTGCCGTGGCGTGGTCATTCGGGCACTGGCTGATACTGATCGTGGCCCTGCTGGTGGGTGTGGCGGGCGGTTGGTTCTGGCGCGGCCGGCAGGGCGCCGCCGGGCACGGATCACCCACGGTGGAGGGTGACCCGGTCGCCGGCATGACCGCCGTGGTGGTCGACCCGCCGCCCGCCGCCACCACCGACGAGGTACGCCCCGAGGTGACCCTCGACCGGGCCCCCGACGCCGTCGCCGACCCCGTGCCCGCCCCCGACGCCCCGGCCGACGCCGGCGCCGCCCCGGTCACCGTCGTCGCCACCGACGCCGGCCGGACCGACGAGGTCGACCCGGCCGACATGGCGCTCACCGGCGACCCGGTGCCGGCGCCCGACACCGACCCCGTGCCGGCGACCGCGCCGCTCGACACCACCCCGGATCACCGGCCGGACGCCGAGGTCGTGCTGCCCGCGGCGGCCGGGCTGACCGGCCCCGTCGACCCCGACCCCGCCGAGGCGCCGGCCACCGCCACCGAGCCGGAACCCGTCGCCGCGAACGCACCGGAGCCGGCGCCGGCCGTCGCCCCGAGCGAGGCCCCGGCCACCGAACCGGAGCCCGTCCCGGCCGCCGCCGTCCCCGCCCAGGCGAAGCCGGAGACCGAGCCGGAGCCCGTCGCGGCCGCCGCCATCCCCGCCCAGGCGGAGCCCGAGACCGAGCCGGAGCCCGTCCCGGCCGCCGCCATCCCCGCCCAGGCGGAGCCCGAGACCGAGCCCGTCCCCGCAGCCGCCCGAGCGGCGGAGCCGACTCCCGCCGCCTCCGCCGAACCGGACGCGACGCCGGCGGCGACCACGCCGGCCGAGCCGGTGAACGAGCCGGCCGAGCCGCCCGCGGACGAGCCGGGCGAGCCGGTGGTCGTGCCCGCGGCACGTAGCGCGGTGGCGACCCCGCCGGTGCGGCCCGCGGCCGACGCGGACGCCGCCGACGCGGACGCCGCCGACGACTTCCGCCGCATCCAGGGCATCGGCCCGAAGATGGCGGCGGCGCTGCAGGCGGCCGGCATCCGCACGTACGGGCAGCTCGCGGAGCTGGACGAGGCCGCGCTGCGGGAGACGATCCGGGGAGCCGGGCTGCGGGCCGCGCCGAGCCTCGCGACCTGGCCCCAGCAGGCGAAGGTGCTCGCCGGTGCCCCGCAGGAGGCGGCCGCCGCGCTGCCGGTGGGCGGCGGCGACGCCTGACCCCCGGGGCCGCCGCCGCGCCGGCGGCGGCGCGATGGCGCTTCCCCGCGAACCGGGGCGGCGCCACGACACGATCCACCCGATGCCACCGACGTCGCGGCGTCCGCTCATCCGGACGCCGCGACGTCGGGCATCCGGGGACGTCGGGCATTCGGAACGTTCGGGCAGGACGCGGGGCACCCGGGGACCGAGGCCCGCCAGTCCCCCGGGCGGCAGCCGTGGGGCGCCCGACACCACCAGCCCGAAGCGGTACCCGGTCAGACCATCGCCTCCGCGTACCCCCGGACCCGCAGGCGCCGACCGGCGGTGGGACCGAGCCGCACCTGGAGGCCGAGCGGCGCGGCGGCCCGGCGCACGTCGTCGACGTGCAGCGAGCCGTGCCGGTCGACGGTCAGCACCGGCGGCTCCTCCGGCTCCCCGGCCGGGGCGTGGAACGACAGCACCGTCACCGAGGCCGGCAGGTGCCCGGGGTGCGCCGCCCGGGCCGCCGCCTCGTCGCGGTGCGCGAGCACCACCAGGTCGTCGAGGTGGGCGAAGTCCTCGGCGATGCCCTCGGCCTTCCAGTGCGCCGGCTCCTCGGCGGCCCCGGTCAGGTGCCGGGAGCGGTTCGCCGAGGTGACGTGGAGGTAGCCCACCCCGGTCTCGGCGACCGCCCGCGCGAGGAACACGTTCGACGGGCAGGCCAGCCCGGGCGCGATCACCTGCGTGGTGCGTACGCCCCGGTCGTGCCGGGTGAGGTGGACGGGCAGCCCGTCCACGGCCGGACCACGGAAGCCGAACGGGCCCGCGCCGTAGAGGACACCCATCAGTTGCCGCACCCGGTGCGCGGGCAGCCGGTGCGGCAGCCGCGACCAGTCGAACATCGCGGGGATCCGCCCGAAGGCGGTGGTGATGCTGCCGACCTGCTCGGCCGGCCGGCCCTTGGCGACGTTGACCCGGCGCACGGTGGCCGCGTCCGGGCGGCTCACCAGCGCGTAGAAGTTCCCGAACGCCACCGCCACCACCGCGCCCTCGGCCAGCGCGCGGGCCGCGGCGGCGACGTCCTCGGGGCGGTCGACGTACAGGTGCGGGGTCGGGGCGTCCATGGTGTCCTCCTGCGCCGTGCTCCGACGCAGTTGTACGCCCGCCGGGCCGCCGCGCGCCGCCGTCGGTCGCCGATCCGATAGCGCACCGGCGCCGTCGGTCGCCGATCCGATAGCGCACCGGCGCGGCCTGGTCCGGGCGGGCCGTCGGGCCGGTGGGGCCGCCGGTGGTCGATCGGCGGCGTCGTTAGTCGTTCGACGCGATTGGGTACAAGGTCCGACACCTCGAACCACCACACCCTTTCTGGAGGCACCGATGCGGGGCACGTCGATATTCGGAGTCCTCGTCGTCATCTGGCTGATCATCGGCGCGGTCGCCGCCGGCCAGCGCGGCTACTACAGCGGCGACGACACCAACTGCGCCGAGGCGGGCACCATCCTGGTGACCATCGTGGCCGGGCCGCTGAACTACATCGGCGCCAACCCGAAGGTCGACTGCGAGCTGCCCCAGCCGTCCGAGTAGGACGAACCCCTCCGGCCCGCGCCTGGGGGGCGCGGGCCGGAAGTCGTGGACGGTCTCGTGCGGCGGCGGGGGACCGCGATCCCGGCTAGGAGGCGACCACCCCCGCGGGCGACTCCGTCCCGGCATCCCGCCACACCGTCCAGGTGAGTACGGCGGTGACGAACGCCAGTGCCACCAGCAGCGCGCTGACCCACAGCGGGGACCGGTAGCCGAGCCCCGCGCCGATGGCGGCCCCGCCCAGCAGGGGGCCCACGGCCGCGCCCACGTTCAGGGCAGCGGTCGCGAAGGAGCCGCCCAGCGACGGCGCGTCGGCCGCCGCGTACAACGCCCGGGTGATCAGCGTGGATCCGACCGCGAACGAGAGCGTCCCCTGGACGAAGACGAGCAGGAACGCGGCGGGCGCGCTGGCCGCGGTCGCCGCGAACAGGAGCCAGCCGACGAGCAGGGCCACCCCACCGGGCACCAGGACCCGCATGGGCTGTGAGTCCGACACGCGACCTCCGACCGTCACACCGGCGAACGACCCCAGGCCGAAGAGGGCCAGCAGGATCGGCACCCACGTCCGGTCGTAACCACTGACGTCCGTGATCAGCGGCGCCAGGTAGGTGAAGGTGCAGAAGGTCGCCCCGTTCACCAGGGCGCCCAGGAGCAGGCTCACGAGCAGGCGGGGACGGCGCAGCGCCCGAAGCTCGCGCCGGGCGCTCGGTACGGCCGCGTCCGGTGCCGTGCCCGGGACGGCGCGCTGGATGGCCACGATGGCGGGCAGCGAGACGACGGCCACCGCCCAGAACGCCGAGCGCCATCCCCACAACTGGCCGAGGAACGCCCCGGCCGGCACCCCCGCCACGCAGGAGAGGGTGAGACCCCCGAGCAGCACGGAGGCGGCCCGGCCCTTGGCCCCGGGCCCGGCCATACCGGCCGCCGTGGCCAGGCCCACCGCGAGGAACCCGGCGTACGCCAGGGCCCCGACGACCCGGGTGGCCAGCAGCAGGCCGAAGCTGTCGGTGACCGCCCCGACGACGTGCACGACGACGACGGCGGTCAGGAAGACCAGCAGCGCCCGACGTCTGGGCCACCGCAGGCTGAGAGCGGCCATCAGCGGCGCTCCGATGATCATTCCTACCGCGAAGGCCGACGTCAGCGCGCCGGCGGCCGGGACGGGCACGTGCAAATCCCGGGCGATGTCCGGCACCAGGCCGGACAGCATGAACTCGGAGGTTCCCTGGGCGAAAACCGCCAGTCCGAGCAGGTAGATGGCGATCGGCATGACACTCCACATTCCGCGTCGTGGATGGATGAAGAGGACGCGGGTGGGTCACGGCGGACCACGGCTGGGCGGCGCACGGGACAACCGTCCAGCCGGGCGCACGGAGACCACCGCGCGAGGCAATCCCGGTGCGCGGAGGCGGCACGACGGTGGTGACGCGGAGACCCGCCGGCCGGGACAGCCGGACGACGACGACCGGTGGCGGGGACGCCCGAAGGGGACGCTGTCCGGTTCCGACAGCGCCTAGCGCGACGTCAACGAGGGCCAGCCACCGGACACCGGTGGCTGGCGTCTGGACGCCTCGGGGCTGGACACGACGCAGACCCTAGTGACGGCGCGGAGCGCTCGTCAACGTGATAACCGCCGGCGACGCGGGCGCGGCAGCGACGACGTCCGTGGGCCGGCCGGGGAACGTCACCGGGATGGGCGACGGGCGGGCACTGCGAGGGTCGACCACGCCGGCCGCCGGCCGCACGTTCCGGCCGTCTGCCGCACATTCCCTAAGGCGTCCTAGGAGGATGGGCTGTCAGGTCGACGGGATCGAACCGCGCCGGAGGCGGGGCACGTTGCCGGAGCGGGCGGCGGGAACGGTCGGCGGACCCGCACCTCGGTGGCGTCCATCAAGGCGCGCGGGTGATGGCCCAGGCAGGCCACCACGTCGGCGAGGGTGGGTAGCCGCGCTCGGTCGTGCACCCGGCAGCCGCGCTCGGCCGGCGGCGGCCGCACCTCGGCGACACCGTGGGTGATCGCCGCGCGATGGACTCCGAGTCGCTCGGGAACGATCCGGGCCGCGTGACAAACCCGCCTGCCGCGACTCAGGCCTCGATGCCCCGCCGCGCGAGATCGGCCGCGATGCCGTCCAGGACACCGGCGAGGCCCGGCCTTCGACGCCTTCACCCAAGAGATGCGGATCGCCGCGATGGTCAGCGTCGTCCTGACGGCGGGCGGGGCCATCCTGATCGCCACCATGCTCCGCGCCGCACGCAACCGGCCCGGACCCGCCTCACCGAGGGCGGTCCGGGAGCGGACGGCACAGCACGGCGGTCGCGACCAGGCCGACGAACTGTCCGCCACGACGCCGACCTCGTGAACCCCGGTCCCGTGGAACCGTACCGGTGTGGCCGCGACCTCTCCCGGGCAGCGGCCACACCGCCAGCGGTTCCATGTCCCGGTTGGGCCGCTGGGCCCGGCCGGAGCGGCCGACCAGCCGAGCTCGCGCCGGCGGGCTCGGCCCGACGGCGAACGGACGGCGGGCACGCGACGAGGGGCGCACCCGGCCCGCGCCGACGACGATCCTCACGATCGTCGGGAGCAGGGCCGGGTGCGCCCCTCGGGGGCGGCCGGTCAGCGGAAGCAGTTGGCCACCGGCACCCGGCTGCCCTCGCAGTTGGTGGGCTCGTTGTCGATGATGTCGGTCTCGTCGTCGACCCTGACCCGGGCCTTGTCGGCGAAGAGACCGCCCGGCTTCACCGTGGCGGTGTTGCCGGCCACCCGGCTGCGGTAGAGGGAGACCTGCCCCTGGGTCACGAACACCCCGCCGCCCTTCGACGCCGCGCCGACGGCGTGGTTCCAGTCGACCTCGCTGTGGCGGACCAGCAGGTTGGACTTGGCGGCGTAGATCCCACCGCCGGCGCCCCGGGCGGTGTTGCCGGCCACGACGCTGTCGTCGAGCGGCAGCAGGCCCTGGAAGGTGGAGATGCCACCGCCGTTGCCGGTGGCGGTGTTGTCGCGCACCTCCAGGCCGCGCAGGAAGATCAGAGCGTCCGAGTTGGCGATGCCCCCACCGGTCTGGGCGGTGTTGCCGAGCACCTTGCTGTCGGCCACCCTGGTCCGGGCCGAGAAGCTGGCGATGCCGCCGCCCTGCGCCGCGTTGTTGTCCGCGAAGGTGCTTTCCCGCACCTCGGCGGCCCCGCGGTAGTTGCCGAGGCCGCCGCCGTACGCGACGGCGGTGTTGTTCCGGAACTCCGACGTGCGCAGGCTCAGCACGCCGCCGTTGAGCAGGCCCCCGCCCTTGCCCGCGGTGCCGGCGGCGTGGTTGCCGACGAAGGTGCTGTCGGCGACCACCATGTTGCCGTCGTTGAAGATCCCGCCACCGCCGCCCTCCGCGGAGAGGGAGGTGCTGCCGACGACGGTGGTGCGCTCGACCACGGCCGACGCGCCGTGCACGACGTGGATGCTGCCGCCCTCGGCGGCGGAGAGGCCGTTGCGCAGCACGACGTCGGAGAGGGTCAGTTCTCCGCCGTCGCGGACGGTGAAGAACCGGAACGCCTCGGCGTGCACGTCCCGCTCGATGGTGGCGCCCTCGCCCCGGATGGTGATCGGGTGGTAGATGACCGGTAGGCCCGCCCTGTCGTGCTGCGGGTTGCGCGGCGGGGCCTCGGCGTCGCCCGGGTTCTCGGCGCTGTCGGCCGCCTCCCGGGCGTCCCGGATCCCGCCGTCGTAGTCGTCGGGCTGCTGGAAGGCGTGCGTCAGCTCGTACGTGCACTTCGGCGCGAGCCGCAGGTGCGCGCCGCCCTCGGCGTTGGCCCGGACCAGCGCGGCGATGAGCTTCGTCGAGTCGCACGGCACCTCGACCTCCCCGCGGCGCCCGGCCCCGGACCCTCGGTGCCGGCCCTCCTCCCCGCCCCGGCGCTCCCCGGCGGGGTCACCCGACCAGTCCCCGGAGCGCTCGCCCGCGGCGTCGGCGGAGGGCTCCCCGGCGCCATGCCGGGACGGCTCCCTGGCGGCATCCCGGGACGGTTGCCCGGCGGGGTCGCCGGAGTGCTGCCCGCCGAGGTCGGCGCGGCCCTGCTCGCGACGGTCGTCGCGGTGCCCCGCGCCGGAGTCGTCGCCGCGCAGCACCAGGGACGGCGTGTCCGACGCGGTGGGCAGCGCTCGTTCCGCGGCCACCGCGGCGCCGCCCGCCACCCCGGCCACCAGGGTTCCCGCCACCAGCCCGCCGGCTAAGAACCACCGGGACCGCCGCCTGGCTGGTGCCGCTCGCCGGTCCCCTTGATACGTCGACATCAGGCTTCCCCTGCCTCTCGTGCATGACACGACCGGCCCGAACCGGGCACGGGGTGACTGACATCCCGACAGCCACCGAAGGCCACGATACGAGCGGAACTCGGACAAGTCAGCCGAAGATGAATAAACGTACGATTCACCTTGTCGGGGCGGAGAACGGCCCGTGCGGTCCGGGGCCGGAACGGGGTGCCGGGGTCAGCCGCCGACGTGGATGCCCGGTCGGCGGGTCGGGTCCGGCTCGGACTTGCGGAGGATCTCCCGGACCACCGGCGGGGTGTCGCCGCGACCGAGGATGAGGTAGCGCAGCAGGTGCACGAGGGGGTTCCCCTCGGACCACTCGAAGTGGGCGTGGGGCCGGACGCCGGTGGCGTCGCGCAGCGCCAGGAGGATCGCCGCGATGGCGTTCGGCACCGCCGGGCTGCTGGCCCGCAGCACCCGGAAGCCCCCGACCTCCACGCCGTGCACCCGCAGCACCTGACTGAACTCGGACGGGTCGACCACGTCGATCTCCAGGAACAGGATGTCGCCCTCGCCCGGGACCGGGTTCATCCCCCGCTGCGCCCGCTCCTTGACCGTGTACTCCTTCACCGCGCCCCGGGCCCGCTTGTGGGCGATGAGGTGCAGCCGGCCGTCGTGCGCCAGCGAGTCGGCGACGAACCGTCGGGCCCGCTCGTCGAACTCGATCCGCTCCGCGCGCAGCTCGGTGGTCCGGCTCACCCGCGAGACCAGCGAGACCGCGACGATGCCGAGGATGAACAGGACCGAGATCGTGATGCCGTCCGGCTTGGCGACGGCGTTCTCGGCCAGGGCGTACAGCAGGACCAGGGTGAGCACGGCGAAGCCGACGGCGGCGGCGCGCTCCCGGCGGCGGGCCGCGGAGATGGTGACCGCCACGGCGGCGGAGACCATCATGGCGAGGATCCCGGTGGCGTACGCCCCGGCCTGGTCGTTGACGTCGGCGCGGAACACCACGGTGATCGCGATGCTGACCAGGGTGTAGACGATCACGACCGGCCGCACCGCCCGGCCCCACTCGGGCGCCATGCCGTAGGCGGGCAGGTAGCGGGGCACGATGTTGATCAGGCCGGCCATCGCGGAGGCGCCGGCGAACCAGAGGATGAGCGCGCTGCTGACGTCGTAGACGGTGCCGAAGACCTCCCCGACGTGCTCGTGGGCGAGGTACGCCAGCGCCCGGCCGTTGGCCGCCCCGCCCGGCGCGAACTCACCGGGAGGGATGAGGACCGTGGTCACGAGCGACGTCGAGACCAGGTAGACCGACATGACGAGGGCGGCGGTGGCGAGCATCCGCCGGGTGTTGCGGATCCGCGCCGCCAGCCGGGCCGCGCGGTCCGGCCCGTCCCCGGCCACCAGCGGCATCATGCTGACCCCGGTCTCGAAGCCGGAGAGCCCGAGCACCAGCAGCGGGAAGGCCAGCACGGCGGTCACCGCCACCTCGCCGGGGCCCCGGCCCACGCTCAGCGCCGAGGTCCAGTCCGCCAGCATGCCCGGATCCGCCGCGATCTCGGCCACCGAGACCGCCACGACCACCGCGTTCAGAACCAGGAAGACGGCGACCAGCGGGATGGCCACCGCCACCGCCTCCCGGAAGCCGAGCAGGAAGACGCCACCGAGGACCAGCAGCAGCCCGACGGTGACGCCGACGGCGACCGCCGTTCCGCCGACCCCCTCGGGCACCAGCGGATTCTCCAGCAGGTGCACCGTGGCGTCGGCCGAGGAGAGGGTGATCGTGATGATCCAGGAGGTGGCCACGAAGCCGAGCAGGACCAGCACGAAGACCTTGCCCCGCCAGAACGGCAGCAGCCGTTCCAGCATCGCCACCGAGCCCTGCCCGTGCGGGCTCTCCCGGGCCACCCGCCGGTACATCGGCAGCATGCCGAGCAGCGTCAGCGCGACGATCAGCAGGGTGGCCAGCGGGGAGAGCGCCCCGGCCGCCACCGCCGCGATCCCCGGCAGGTACGACAGGGTGGAGAAGTAGTCCACCCCCGTCAGGCACATGACCTGCCACCAGGCGTGCGAGCGCGCCTGCCCCTCCGCCGCCTCGGGGCCCACCGGCTGCACCCGGTGCACCAGCAGCCACCGTCGCAGCGGGCCGGGAGGCGCCGCCGGCCGGCTCGGGCTGGCCACGACCTCCGGGACGACGACCGGGCGACCGGCGCGGCGGCCGGGGCGGGTGGGATCACGCGCGGCGCGCAGGTCCCGGCCCGGGCCGGCCGGCGGCGGGCGGCGGGCACGCGTGCGCCGCGCCCCCGCCCCGTGCTCGTCAGCCATCCCCGTCCCCGCCCCTCGGCCGTCCTGACCCGACCGTAGGCGGTCCCCCGCCGGCCGCCCCCCGGAACGGCGAACCCGGAACGCCCTTCCGCCGCAGGCGGGAGGGCGTTCCCGACGGACCGACCGGAGCCGCCAGCCCGACCTGTGGCCACCGGCCGGCGCGGGCGTACCCCGTGCGGGCCGGCCGACACCCCCCGGGCCGGCCGGCCCTCCCCCACCCCCGAGGCGGGGCCCGGCGACCGGCGACGCGGCCCCGGACGCGTCCCCGCGCTCCGCCGTGTGCCGGTGCGGAGCGCGGGGACCCCCCGTCCCGGCTACTGCAGGAACGCCCCGAGGGGCGACAGCAGCAGCCGGCCGAGCGCCGCGGCGGTGTCGTCCAACCGCGCGCGCTCGCACTCGTGGGCGGCCGGGTCGTGCCGGCACCGCCAGATCTTCTGCGCGTTGCGCCAGGCGACGTCACGGGTGTACTCGACCAGTTCCCCCTGGTACCAGTCGTCGATGTCGCCGTTGAGCATGTCGATGAGCAACTGCCACCGCTCCAGGTAGCCGCGCCGCAGGCCGGGGATCTTGTCGGCGAAGATGTTGTTGATCTCGAGGTAGTCGCGGTGCTGCTCGGTGCCGTCGACCGGCTCCGACTCCAGGCTGTCGAACGTGGTCACCAGCGCGAACGGCAGGTCGAAGTTGATGTGCGCGTTCACCCCGGCGGCCGCCGACGGCAGCGGGCGGGCGTCCGGCCCGCGCATCCGCTCGAACAGGCACGCCCAGGCCTTCGGCGTGCCCGGGCTGGAGTCGGTCCACAGCCGCATCGCGTCGAAGTAGCGCGCGGCGAACTCCACGTCGAGCCGGGACAGGAACACCGGGTCGGCGAACCGGTCGTCGTAGAGCCCGTTCAGCACGCTCTCGGTGATCGTCAGATAGAGCTTGTTGAAGTCGGCCAGCGGGCAGCTCGCCTCCAGCGGAGGCAGCCGGACCAACAGGTCCTGGAGCTTGGTGAGGTGGTCGACCACCGCCGGGACGTCGGCGGGGTGGTCGGCGAGCAGGTCGACGATGTCCCGATGCACGGGGCCCCACACCGGTTCCGTCATCTCTCCTCCACTGTGGTTCCGGCACCTCGTGCCGTCGGCGACGCTGCACAGCCTGCCAGCCGACGAGCGTCGGCCGGATCAGTAGAACGACGTATCCGTACGCGCCCGTCAGGCGGGCCGGTTACGCAGGAAGATGGCGCTGGCCTGCACCCGGGTGCGGACCTGGAGCTTGTCGAAGATGTGCGAGACGTGCACGCCGATGGTCCGCTCGCTGATGAACAGCCGCTGGCCGATCTCCCGGTTCGTCAGCCCCTCGGCGACGGCGGCGAGCACCTCCCGCTCCCGCGCGGTCAGCACCGCCAACTCGTCGCCGTCCGGGCCGGCCGTCGGCTCGCCCGCGACCGGCCGGTCCTCCAGCGACACCCGGGCCCGGCCCGCGAGGGTCCGGATCTCCGAGGTCAGCGGCACCGCGCCGAGCCCCTGCGCCACCTGGTACGCCTGCCGCAGCAGTTTGCCCGCCGTGGCGCTGCGGCTGCGCCGGGCCAGCAGCGCCTCGGCCTGACGCAGCCGCGAGTAGGCCGCCGGGTAGGGGTGGTGACGCCGGTCCCACTGCGCCACGGACCGGGCCCACAGCTCCGGGTCGCTGCCGTCGAGGCGGCTCACCTCGGCGGCGCACAGCGCCAGGAACCCGTCGACCACGTCGCGCACCGGGCGGGCCGCATCCTCGCTCTTGCGGGCCACCCGGTCGGCCACCTCCCGCAGCCGCCGCACCGCGGTCTCGTCCACCGCGATCGTCCGGCTGGCGTGCGCCTCCGCCTCGGCCCGCAGGCCGTGCCACACCAGCGCGGCGAGGATGCCCACGTCGTCGGAGCGGCTCTCGGTCAGGCCGCGCTGCACCGCCTGCCGGGCGAGGTCGTGCCGGCCCTGCCACATGGCCAGCCCCGCCCGCAGCGTCAGCAACGGAATCACGTGCCGTGCCCCGCCGCCGGCGAGCACGGTGGCCACCGCGTCCAGGTCGCGGTCGGCGGCCGCGATGTCGCCGTAGCCCACCGACAGCCGGCAGCGCGCCAGCAGCAGCTCGACCGCGTCCGCGCCGGAGGGGCGGTGCCGCAGCGCCGCCGCGACGACCTTCTCCGCCTCCGCCCACTGACCGACGCGGAACAGCCCGTTGGTGGCGATGGCCAGCAGCCGGGTCTCCCAGGTGCGGCCGAGGCCCAGCTCGGCCACCCGCTCGGCGCCCCGGCGGGCGACGACGACGCCCTCCTCCAGCACGTTCAGCGGGCCGGTCAACAGCTCGGCCAGGTGCAGGTACGCGCAGGCCACGTCCTCGGGGCGGCCGGAGCGCTCGGCGGTCTCCAGCGCCCGGCGCATCACCGCCAGGCCCGCGTCCGGATCCTCCAGGTACGCCTCGGAGAAGCCGAGGGCCGCGCTGGCCAGCACGACCTCCGACGTGGAGCCCTCGACCGCGGCGGACAGCTCCAGCGCCTCCCGGGCCCGCCGGCCGGCGTCGGCGTACCGGCCGAGGTGCAGCAGCAGCTCGGCCAGGTGGGCGGCGGCGGTGGCGCGTTCCCGCGGCGTGCAGTCGGCGGCCTCCAGGGCCCGCCGGTATTCGGCCTCGGCGAGGGCCGACCGACCGGCGGCGGCCAGGTAGCGGGCCCGCCGGATGTGCAGCGCGCAGGTCGACCGGTCGGCGCCGGAGCCGGCCAACTCCTCGAGCAGGGTCAGCGCGCGGGCGTGCTCGCCGCAGTGGTGGGCGGCCTCGGCGGCGTGTTCCAGCAGGGTCAGCCGGTCCACGTCCCGCGGACCCACGCCGGGCGAGCCGGCCAACTGCAACGCGACCGACCAGTGCCGGTGCGCCTCGGCCCAGCCGTGCAGCCGCTCGGCCTCGCGGGCCGCCGCCGTCGCCGCCGGCAGCGCCCGCGCCGGCTCGCCGGCCAGCCGCCAGTGGTGCGCCAGGCGGGCCTGGTGCAGCTCCGCCGGGCCCGAGGTGAGCGCCTCGGCGTAGCGGCGGTGCAGGGCGGCCCGCTCGGCGGGCAGCAGCTCGTGCTCCAGCACTTCGGCGACCAGCCGGTGCCGCAGCCGGTAGCCGTCGTCGTCGCCCACCAGCAGCCGGTGCGCCACGGTGGCGCGGACCGCCTCGATCAGCTCGTCCTCGGGCAGCCGCGTCACCCGGGCCAGCAGCCAGTGCTCCACCGGCTCGACGCCGGCCGCGACCGCGTGCACCACGGCGTGCGCGTGCTGCGGCAGCGCGTCGACCCGCGCCAGGAATACCTCGCGCAGCGTGTCGGAGAGCCCGTCGCGGCCGTCGCGCAGGTCGCGGGCCAGCTCCTCCACCACGAACGGGTTGCCCCCGCTGCGTTGCCAGACCAGCTCCGCCGCCTCGGGCGCGAGCGGGCGGCCGACCACGGCGGCGGCGAGCTGGTCGGTGCCGGCCCGGTCGAGCGGGGCCAGGTCGAGCACCCGCACCGAGCGCAGCCGGCGCAGCTCGGTGAGCACCCGGCGCAGCGGGTGCGCGCCCTGCAACGACTCGGCCCGCACCGCGGCGAGCACGGAGAGCTGGAGGTCACCGAGGCCGGCGAGCAGATAGAGCAGCAACTGGCGGGTGCTGCGGTCGACCCACTGGAGGTCGTCCAGCACCAGCACCAACGGGCGCCCCTCGGCGATCAGGTGCAGCCCCCGGGAGACCCGCTCCAGCAGCGCCCCGGCGCCGTCCGGGCCGGCGGTCTCGTCGGCGAACACCCGCAGGAGGCCGCGGACGGCCGAGGACGTCCGAGCGTGGGAGCCGGTCAGCTCGGCGTCGAAGCGGCGCAACGCCTGCAGCAGCGGGTGCAGTGGCGACGCGTCGCCGATGTCCAGACAGGAGCCGGTCAGCACCAGGGCGCCCGCGTCGCGCAGCCGGTCGCTCACCTCGCGCAGCAGCCGGGTCTTGCCCACGCCGCTCTCGCCGGTGAGGAAGACCGCGGCGGTGTGCCCCTGCGCGACCTCGTCGAGCAGCGCGGACCGTACCGTCGTCACCAGGTCGGCCCGGCCGACGAGCGGTGCGGTGTCCACGTCGCTGGCCATGGCACGCAGCCTAGTCATCCGTCCACGCGCCGTTCTACGGGTCTTTTGCCCCTGTGGTGCTCGTCGCGCCGACATCGCGACCAAAGGTTGCGGGTGGCCGACATACGTCGTTCTGCAGATCCGCCGCGGACCCGGAGGTGACAGTGTCCGAGGCGTCGTCAGCCAACGGGGGGAAAGGCGGGTGCGATGCCCATGCCCACCATCGTCGTTTCTCCGCAGCGTGCCGCCTCGGCAGGCTGGTCGGTGCCGGAGGAGAGACGCACGGTCACCGTGCTGTTCGCCGACATCGTCGGGTCGACCGCGCTCTTCGACCGGCTCGACCCCGAGGACGTACGGGCCCTGCAACGCGCCTACTTCGCCACCGTCGCCGGGGTGCTGCGCCGGTGGCACGGGGTGGTCGAGAAGTACGTCGGCGACGCGGTCATGGCGCTGTTCGGGGCGCGCGAGTCCGACGGGTTCGACGCGTACCGGGCGGTGCGGGCGGCGCTGGACATCCAGCGGGCCCTCGACCGGCGTCCCCTGCCCGGCGCCCCGCGGCTGCGGGTCCGGGTCGGGGTGGCCACCGGCGAGGCGCTGGTGGACCTCGCCGCGACGCACGACGGCGGGCACGGCGCGGCCAGCGGCGCGGTGACCAGCACCGCCGCCCGGTTGCAGGAGTACGCCCCGCCCGGCGGCGTGGCGCTCTGCGCGGCCACCCACCGGGCCACCGTGGGGCTGGTCGACCAGCGCCGTGTGCCGCCGGTGGCCCTCGCCGGCAAGGCGCTGCCGGTGGACGTGTGGCAGGCCACCGGCACCACCCGGCCGGCCCCGACCCCGCACGAGGGCCCGCTGGTCGGGCGACGGCGGGAACTGGCCACCGCCCGGGACCTGATCGTCCACGCCGTACGGGACCGTAGCCCGCGCTGGCTGTCGCTGGTCGGCCCCGCCGGCAGCGGGCGCAGCCGGCTGCTGCACGAGCTGCGGCGCGCCGTCGCGGCGGTGGACGACGTGCCGGTGCGCTGGTGCGTCGCGCACTGCCCGCCGTGCCCGGAGGCCCTGGCGCCCGTCGCCGACCTGGTGCGCGGGGCCGCCGGCCTCCGCGCGGACGACCCGCCCGCGGTGGTACGCCGTCGGCTCACCGCCACCCTCACGGGCCTGGTGCCGCCCGCCGACGTGGCCGAGGCGGTGTTCACCCTGGAAGGGGTGCTGGCCGGGCCGGACGGCACCCGCGAGGTGGCGCGGGGCGCCGAGGTGGCGCGGGAGGTGCTGCTGGCGCTCGCCGCCCGGGAGCCGCTGGTGGTGGCGGTGGACGACCTGGACCGGGGCACCGGCGAGCTGAACCGCTTCCTGCACCGGCTCTTCGCGGCGGCCACCGCCCGGTCCCTGCCGCTGGCGGTCGTGGCGCTGCACCGGCCCGAGTGGGCGGACGTGCTGCCCGGGGCCCGGGACCGCCGGCACCGGCTGGACGTGCCGCCGCTGCGCCCGGTGGAGACCGGCCGGCTGCTGCGCCACCTGCTGGGTCGGGCCGACCGGCCGGCGGCGGAGGCCGCGCGCCTGCTGCCGCTGGTCGACGGCAACCCCGGCCGGGCCGCCGCGTACGTGGCGTCGCTCGACGCGGCGCCGACCGCGCTGCTGCCCGTGCCCGACGCGGTGCGCCGGGAGGTGGACGCCCGGCTGGACCGCCTCGACGGCATCCGGCGGGCGGCGCTGACGGCCGTCGCGGCCCTCGGCGTCGCGGCCCCCGGCGCGGGGGTCACCGCGTCGTCGGTGGCGCGCCTGCTCGGCTGGTCGCCCGACCGGGCGGTGCCGCAGTTGCGCGCCCTCGCCGCCGCGGGCCTGCTGGTCGGCCGCGCCGGCGGCGGGTACACGGTCGCCGACCCGGTGCTCCGCGAGGTCGCCTACGCCCGGCTGCCGAGGGCGGTGCGGGCCGCGGTCGCCCGGCGGGCCGGGCAGTCGTCGGACGCGGTGGCGCCGGCCGGTCGGCGCGCCGAGGTGCCGGTGGTGGACCTCCGCGGCCGGGCGGCCGACCGCGGCGCGCCCGTCGAGGGCGACCGCGCCCCGGCGGCCGCCGGGGCGGCACGGCCGGACCGGCGGGAGCGTCGCGAATGGAGGTCGGCGTGGGGGCTGCCGCGCGGGACGCCGGCGGCGGCGTGACGGAGGACGCGTCTCTCCCCACGATCCACGTTAACCGGTGCCGGCCCCGGGCGGTATCGGGCGGCTGACCGAGTGCCCGGACGGGCGCCCCTTGACTAGGTTCGCCCGATGCCTGTCGAAGAAATCACCGCCTCCGCCGCCGGCACCTGGACCCTCGGCGACCGCACCGTGCACCGGATGGGCTTCGGGTCGATGCGGCTGACCGTCGACCCGGACCGGGCGCGCGCCGTCCGCGTCCTGCGCCGGGCGGTCGAACTCGGCGTCAACCACATCGACACCGCCGCCTTCTACGTCTCGCCGGGCGGGCCGCTCGGCGTCGGCACCGGCCCGCGCCGGTACGCCACCGAACTCATCCGGGAGGCGCTCGCGCCGTACCCGGACGACCTGGTCATCACGACGAAGGTCGGGCCGTCCTTCGACGCGGCGACCCGGCACCGGGAGCTGACCCCGGCCGAGCTGCGCCGGGAGGTGGAGGAGAACCTGCGCCGCCTCGGCCGGGACCACCTGGACGTGGTCAACCTGCGGATCGTCCGACGCGAGGGGCAGGACTCCGTCGCGGAACGCTTCGCCGCCCTCGCCGAGCTGCGCGACGCCGGGCTGATCCGACACCTCGGCCTGTCCAACGTGCGGGTGGACCACCTGGACGAGGCGCAGGCCGTCGCGCCGGTGGTGTGCGTGCAGAACGCGTACGCCCTCGACGCGAACCGGTGGGCCGACGACCTGCTACGGGTCTGCGGCGAGCGCGGGGTGGCCTTCGTGCCGTTCTTCGCGATCGCCGGCGCCGGGCGGGAGACGGGCGCGGCAGACGAGCACGACGACGCGGTACGCGCGGTGGCCCGCGCCCACGGGGTGACGCCGCACCAGGTCCGCCTGGCCTGGACGCTGCACCAGGGGCAGCACGTGCTGGCCATCCCGGGCACCGGTGACCCGGAGCACCTGGCGCAGAACGTGGCGGCCGGCGCGATCCGGCTCTCCGCCGACGACCTGGCCCGCCTCGGCTGAGGGCCCGGTCCGTCGGCGCGGCGCGGCCCCGTCGCCTCCGCCGCCCTGGCGGGCGGACCGTCGGCCTGGCCCCGGGGCGACAGAGCGGCCCGTCGGCCTGGCCCGCCCCGGCGGAGCGGACCGGCGGGCCGCCCCCCCGCCGAAGGCCGGTCAGCGGTCGGCGAGGAAGGCGACCGCCCGCTCCCAGGTCTGCGCGGCGGCTGTCGCGTCGTGGTCGGGCAGGTGCGGGTCGGTGTAGAGGTGCCCGACGCCGGGATAGCGGTGGACGGACAGCTCCGCGCCGGCGTCGGTCATCGCCCGCCGCCACTGCCCGACCTCCGGCTCCGCGTCGTATTCGTCCGGGTCGCCCAGGTGCAGTTGCACCGGCAGGCCCGGACGGACCGATTCCGGCTCGCCGCCGACGCCGGAGAGCAGCAGCAGCGCCGCCGCGTCGGGGCGCTCGGCGAGCATCGCGCCGGCCACCCCCGCGCCCATCGAGAAGCCGGCCAGCACCGCGTCGGCCGGCGCCTCGCGCAGGGCCTCCCGGGCCCGGTCCAGCACGGCCTCCTGGCCGATCTTGCGGAGCAGGGCGAAGCCGTCCTCCACCGTCTGCGCGGCCGGAGCGCCGTAGAGGTCGGGGGTGACGACGGTGTGCCCGGCGGCGCGCAGCCGGTCGGCGGCGGTCAGCACGGCCGGCCGCAGCCCGTAGACGGAGTGAAACAGCACGACATGTCCCATGCGGGCATCCTGCCCCACACCGCCTGGGGGGACGGGCCGCCGCGCGGGCGGGACACCGGCGTCAGCGCAGCGACTCCAGCCTCCGCACCAGCTCCTCGGGCCCCGGCATCGCGGCGATCTCGGCGCTGACCTGTCTCGCCGCGTCGCGCAGCGCCGGGTCGCTCACCAGCCGGGTCAACGTCTCGGCGGTGATGTCACGGGGCCGGGCCGCGATGCCGGCGCCGCGCGCCGCCACCAGCTCGGCGTTGTGCCGCCGGTCGCCGGGCCCGACGGTGGCCAGCTGCGGCACCCCCGCGATGAGGGCGGTGAAGACGCTGCCCGCGCCGCCGTGGTGGACCAGCGCCGCGCTCGCCGGCAGCGCCTCGGCGAGCGGAATCCAGTCGACGGTGCGCACGTTGCCGGGCAGCGCGCGGCGGGCCAGCCGCGCGTCCGGGCGGACCAGGACGAAATCGGCGTCGACCCGGTCCGCGGCGGCGACGACCGCCGGCATCGGCCCGGCGCTGCCGGGGCCGGCGACGGTGCTGCGGCTGACCAGCACCCGCGGGCGCTCCGCCGGCTCGCGCAGCCAGCCCGGCAGCTCGCCGCCACCGGCGTGGGCGGCGTAGCGCAGGGGCCAGCCGTCCTGACGCCGCACGCTGGGCGGGGCGACCGCGATGGCGGCGGCTGGTGGCGGCAGGTGCGTCAGGCCGTGGCGGCGCAGGGCGGGACCGAGTCGCGCGAGGGTGGCCCGGACCAGCTCCCGGCCGTCGAAGAGGGAGTTCTCCTGGCGCACGGCGGGCACGCCGCGCTTCGCGGCGGCGAGCGCCCCGGCCACCCCGAACGGCTCGTGGATCACCAGATCGGGCTTCCACTCCTCGGCGACGGCGACCACCCCGTCGGTGATCTGGTCGTTGACCGCGCCGAAGAGCAGCGCCGCGCCCCGGGTGCCGGCCGTGCCGGCCAGCTCGGCCCGGGCGATCAGCGGGTGGCGCAGCATGACCCCGCGGGCGATCCGTCCGAAGTCGAACGCCGGCGCGACGTCGCGCACCGGCACCCCGGACTGCTCCGCCCGCAGGCCGTCGGCGGCGGTGGCGACGAGCACCTCGTGCCCGGCGTCGCGCAACGCGCCGGCCAGCGGCAGCAGGGGGAAGACGTGCCCGATCAACGGGGCCGATACCACCAGCATTCGCACCGCCCCGATGCTAGCCGCGCCGGCGAGTGTCGTGGGGGCGGCGGTCGGGCGGATCGGCGCCGGCGACGACGGCGCTCCGGCGGCCCGCGGCGCACCACGACGCGGCTGTCGGCCCGGGCGTTTGTGAGCTGTCCCGCGTCTGCGCCCGCAGTGGCAACTGCTCTGCGAGCGGACCGGCGCGACCGACCGCGGCGGCGGGCGCGAGGCTCAGCCGGCGGGCGTCGGCAGGGTGCGGCTGCGGCCCCGGAACTCGGCGACCACCTCGCCGCCGTCGCGGGTGACGGTGACGTCGTAGATGCCGCTGCGGCCGTACCGGGTGCGCTCGGTGGCGCGGGCGGTCAACAGGTCGCCCTCGCGGGCGGGACGGACGAAGGTGATCTCGCCACCGGCGGCGACGGTGACCGGACCGCGGCTGTTGCAGGCCAGCGCGAAGGCGGTGTCGGCGAGCAGGAAGACGAAGCCGCCGTGGGCGATCGCGTGGCCGTTGACCATCGCGCCGGTCACCCGCATCCTGGCCACCGCCGCCCCGTCGGCGGCGTCCACCAGCTCGATGCCGAGCCCCTTCGACGCCGCGTCGGCGTCGAACATGTCGTACGCGGCGTTGCGCCCCGTCACGTCAGCCGCCCCGCCGCTGGTCCACGATCCGCCCCGTCCTGCCCATCGACCGCTCCACCCGCCCGTGGCGATCACCTCGACCACCACGCTCACCCCGATCGTGTTCTCGACCGGCCCGGCCAGCGCCGCCCCGCCCGCCGATCTCGGTACCGTACGCCCGCCGGCGGCGCGGCACCACCGGCGGCCGGGACGGCCGGCAGGCGGGCGGTGAGCCGGGTCCCGCCGCCGATGACGTCGCCACCTCGATCACCCGGGCGGGTTCGGGGTCGACGGGCGCGGGTGGCGCCACCCGCACGTCACGGGTTCTCGGGGTCCAGGTTGCGCTCGCGCAGCAGCGCGTCCAGCTTGGCTTCGATCCGCTCGTCGGACTCGCGGGACTGGGAGGAGCCCCAGTAGTAGAACAGGGCCAGGCCGGCCGCCTGCCAGATCAGCTGGAGGAACTCGGACTGCCAGTTCTCGAAGGTGGAGGCGAGGAACTGCGGCAGGAAGTCCGCCCAGGCGAAGGACTGGCCGTGCTGGCTCGCCTCGTTGCTCTCCACCGCCACCTGGAAGACGAACTGACCGATCCAGGCGAACAGGAACAGCGCCCCGGTCACCAGCGCGAACGCGTACGCCCGCGGCCAGCGCGGCTTGCGGAACGGCGGCCCCCCGGCCCGCTCGGCGTCGCGGCGCGGACTTCCCCCGCCGGACGCTGGATCGGACGGACGCACGTGGGCCGGCGTCGTCGTCGTATCCGCCATCACGACCCCCTCTCGACAATCCCCTGTCGGGCATGTGCCCCGGCCCGGGAATGTCGAAACGGCGGGTCGGCGTGGCGTGGCTGGTCAGCGGGACGCCGGGAGCCGGTGCAGCGCGTCGACCAGCGGGGCCAGCTCCGGGGCGGCCTCGGCCTCGGCCAGCGCCTCGGCCAGCACCCGGTCGTGGGTGGGCCGGGCCTGGGCGAGCAGCTCGCACCCGGCGGGGGTGAGCTCGGTGTAGATGCCGCGTCGGTCGTCGGCGCAGAGGATCCGGGTGAGCAGGCCGCGGTCCTCCAGGCGGGTGACCAGCCTGGTGGTGGCGCTGTCGGAGAGCGCGGCGGCGCGGGCGAGCTGCCGCATCCGCATGTGCCAGCCGTCCTGCCGGGAGAGCGCGTCGAGCACCGTGTACTCGACCACGGAGAGCTGGTGACCGGCCTGGAGCGCGCGTTCCAGGGACGCCTCGATGAGGCCGTGCAGCGCGGCGAGGGTGCGCCAGCCCTGTGCGCGGACCTCCACGGCGTCGTCGCCGATGCCCATCCGACCTCCTCGCGGTGTGACCTGGTCGACCCCCAGCCTAGCAGGCTTGCGCCGACATCCCGCGCGTGCAACTATTTAGTTGCTTCCGCGCGTAGTTGCACGCGCCAGCTATCTGTCTCTCTCCTGGAACGGAAGACCATGTCTGGACGGAACCGGTCCCTGCCCGGTGGACTGCTCGCGCTGGCCGTCGGCGCCTTCGGCATCGGCCTCACCGAGTTCGTGATCATGGGGCTGCTGCCCCAGGTGGCCGCCGACTTCGCGGTGACCGAGTCGGTCGCCGGGTGGCTGATCTCCGGCTACGCGCTCAGCGTCGCGATCGGCGGCGTGGCGCTGACCGCGGCGGTCACCCGGCTGCCGCGCAAGCCGGTGCTGCTCGGCCTGATGGTGCTCTTCATCATCGGCAACCTGCTCTCCGCCCTGGCCGATGGCTACGGGGTGATGATGGCCGGCCGGATCGTCGCCGCGCTCTGCCACGGCGCGTTCTTCGGTATCGGCGCCGTGGTCGCCGCCGGACTGGTCGCGCCGGCCCGACGCGCGGGCGCCATCGCGCTGATGTTCGCCGGACTGACCACGGCCAACGTGCTCGGCGTACCGTTCGGCACCTTCCTCGGCCAGCATCTCGGCTGGCGGTCGACGTTCTGGGCGATCACCGGCGTCGGCGTGGTCGCGCTCGCCGGCCTGGCCCTGCTCGTCCCGGCCCGCCCGACCGGCGACGCCGACCGGCCCGCCGACGGGCTCCGTGGCGAGCTGCGCGCCTTCGCCCACCCGCAGGTGTGGCTGTCGCTGGCGGTGACCGTTCTCGGCTTCGGCGGCATGTTCGGCGCGTTCACCTACATCGCGTACACCCTGACCGAGGTCAGCGGCTTCGCCACCGGGACGGTGCCGTGGCTGCTGGTGCTCTTCGGGGTGGGCCTGTTCGTGGGGAACCTGCTCGGCGGTCGCGCCGCCGACGTGTCGGTGTCGCGCACCCTGGTCGTCGTGCTCGCGGCGCTGACCGTGGTGCTCGTGTCCTTCGCCCTGACCGCCGGCAGCCGACCGCTCACGGTGGCCTCGCTGCTGCTGATGGGCGGGTTCGGCTTCGCCACCGTGCCCCCGTTGCAGATGCGGATCATGCGGTACGCCCGCCAGGCGCCGACGCTGGCCTCCGGGGCGAACATCGCGGCCTTCAACGTCGGCAACGCACTCGGCGCGTGGGTGGGCGGGACGACGATCGCCGCCGGACTCGGCTACACCGCCCCGATCTGGGCGGGCGCGGCGGTCACCCTGGCCGGCCTGGGCGTGCTGCTGGCCGCCCTGCGACTGGCCCGCCGGCAGGCCGCGGCGCGGCCGGCGGAGCGGGAACTGGTCGCCTCGGCCTGACCGTCGCGGCGACAGCGGGGCCGGCCGGGCAGGGACCCCGCCGGCCCCACCCGGACCGTCGTGCTGCAACAGTCCCGCAGTTGCAAATTACTGGCAACAAGGTCTGGACAACGCTCTCGGCCAGTAACTAGCCTCATCGCCATGAGTCCTTACATCAGCAACGCCGCCGCCTGGCAGGAGAGCTGGGACCGCCAGCAGGAGGCGTACCTGCCGGACCGGGAGCACCGGTTCGCCGCGATGCTCGACGCGGTCGAGGCGGTCCTCGACGGCGGGCGCCCCCGCCTGCTCGACCTGGCCGGCGGCACCGGCACCATCTCCGCCCGGGCACTGGGCCGCTTCCCCGACGCCGAGATCACCCTGGTCGACCTCGATCCCGCGCTGCTGGCCATCGCCGGGGCGACGTTCGGCGACCGGGTCACCGTGGTCGAGGCCGACCTGGGGCAGCCGGAGTGGACGACCGCGCTGCCGGTGCGGGAGTACGACGCGGTGCTCACCGCCACCGCGCTGCACTGGCTGCCGGGCGAGCGGCTGGCCCGTCTCTACGCCGAGCTGCGCGGCCTGCTGCGCCCCGGCGGGATCCTGCTCAACGCCGACCACATGCCCGACGACGCGCTGCCGGAGCTGACCAAGCGCCTGCTGGACAGCGCGCGCACCCGGCGCGAGGCCCGGTACGCCAGCGGCGCCGTGCTGTCCTGGTCGGACTGGTGGCAGCGGGCGGCGGCCGACCCGGCACTCGCCCCGCTGGTGGCACGGCGGCGCGAGATCTACCCGACCGGACACAGCCCGGAGTGGAACCCGCCGGTCTCCTGGCACCTGGCGGCGCTGACCGACGCCGGTTTCACCGAGGCCGGCGTGCTCTGGCGGGGCGGCGCCGACGCCGCCGTCGCGGCGGTGCGCTGACCCGGCGCGCCACGGCACGGGTCGGCCGTCCCCGGCCGACCCGGCGGCACGCCGGCCGGCAGGGCCGCCGGCCTGCCCGGGGGCGGCGCGCAGGCCGGTCCCGAGCCCCGGGGAGCGGTGCCGCGCGGCGCGCGGAGCGTCGGCCGACCCGCACGACACCGGCCCGGCGGCCGGGGCCGTCGGCGTTATGCTGCGACGACGGCCGGATTGCGGCCGACGGCACCGTGGGAGGAGACGTGACCGGCCCCGCCGAGCCGTCGCGCGTCGATCCGGACGTCGACCTGCGGGTCCCGGCCGACCGCGACGAACTCGCCGCGCGTCCGGCAGCGGTGCTGGCCGCCGTCTCCGCCGGCGGTGTGCTCGGCGCGCTGGCCCGGGCCGGCCTCCAGGCCGCCGTCCCGCACTCCCCCGCCACGTTCGGCTGGGCCACCTTCGGCGTCAACGTGAGCGGGTGCCTGCTGATCGGTGTGCTGATGGCGGTGCTCTGCCACGCCGGCGGCGGCCGACCGCTGGCCCGCCCGTTCATCGGCGTGGGCGTGCTCGGCGGTTACACGACCTTCTCCACCTACGCGGTCGACGCGCACCAGGCGCTGCTCGCCGGCGCCCCCGGCACCGCCCTGGCCTCCCTCGGCGCCACGCTGGTCGGCGCGCTGCTCGCGGTCTGGGTCGGCGAGGCCGCCGCCGGGCGGCTGCTCGCCCGGGGCGGCCGGTGACCGCCCTGCTCGTGGCGCTCGGCGCGGCGCTCGGCGCCCCGCTGCGCTACCTCACCGACCGGGCCGTGCAGGCCCGCCTCGGCGCCGGCTTCCCGTGGGGCACGCTGACGGTCAACGTCCTGGGGTCGCTGCTGCTCGGCGCGGTCACCGGCCTGCCGGCGGGCCCCGCGCTCACCGCGTCGGTCGGCACCGGCTTCTGCGGGGCGCTGACCACCTGGTCCACCCTGAGCTACGAGACGCTGCGGCTGGCCCGGGCGGGGCGGCGGCTTGCCGCGCTGGCCAACGTGGCCCTCAGCGTCGCCGCCGGCCTCGCCGCGGCCAGCGCCGGCTACGCCCTCGCCCGCGCGGCCACCGGCTGACCGGTCACCCGCGCCGCCGACGTCGCACCCGACGGCGGTGCGGGTGACCGTCCACGGCCGCCCACCGGCGATCCGAGGTGAGCCGCGCGGACCGGTCGGCAGGAGCACCGGCGACACCCGGCCGTCCTACGAAACCGGACCCGCCGCCGCGCCGGTCGGGCGCAGCCGCACCACCGGCCCGAGCACGAACACCGCCGGCGGACGGACTTCCTCCCGAGCGGCCAACCCGCCCACCTCGTCCAGCCGGGACGACCAGGTGCGCTGCCCCGGCTGCCCACCGTCGGCCACCACGAGCACGGGGGTGTCCGGGGCGCGGCCGTGCTCCACCAGCACCGCCGCGATCTTGGCGATGGTGTCCACCGCCATCAGCAGCACCACGGTGCCCCGGGAGCGCCCCAGCGCCGCCCAGTCCACGAGGGAGTCGGGGTGCCCCGGCGGCAGGTGCCCGGAGACGACGGTGACGTCGTGGGCGACGCCCCGGTGGGTGACCGGGACGCCGGCCAGGGCCGGCACGGCCACCGCGCTGGTCACCCCGGGTACCAGCACGGTCTCGACCCCGGCTGCGGCGCACGCCTGGACCTCCTCGTGGCCCCGGCCGAAGACGTACGGGTCGCCGCCCTTGAGCCGGACCACCCGCCTGCCCGCGCGGGCGTACGCGATCAGGGTGTCGTTGATGGTGTCCTGCGACATCGACGGCCCGCGTGGCACCTTGGCGGCGTCGACCAGCACCACGTCCGGGCGCAGCCCGGTGAGCAGCCCGCGCGGGGCGAGCCGGTCGGCGACCACCACGTCGGCGCTGTCCAGCAGGGCCTTGCCCCGTACCGTGATCAGGTCGTCGGGGCCGGGGCCGCCACCCACCACCGCGACCTGCCCCGGGCGCAGGCCGGGCCGCTGGTCGTGGTGGTGATGATGTCCGCCGTGGTGATGGTCCCCGTGGTGGTGGTGGTGGTGGCCGTGGCCGTCGACCGGGTCGTCGGGATGGTCGTGCGGGGTCTGCGGCCGGCCCACCTTGTCCGCGAAGCCCGGCATCAGCACCCGGTACGCGCAGGTGTCGCAGTTCATCCGGATGTCGCCACGCCGCGCCTCGGCGTGCCGTTCGAGGACGAGGTCGGCGAGGGCGTCGCAGTCGCCGATCAGGTCGGCCACCCGCACGTCCAGGTCGGGGTGGGCAGCGGCGAAGTCGGCCGACTGGGCGACGATCCGGTCGGGCAGCACCCCGGCGAAGAGGAAGTACGGGGCGACGACGATCCGCCGCGCGCCGAGCCGGCGCAGCCGGTCCAGCACCGCCGGCACCGACGGCTCGGCAAGGGAGATGAAGCCCGGCTCGACGCCGGCGTAGCCGCGCCCCTCCCAGAGCAGCCGGGCCACCTTGGCCACCTCGGCGTTGGCGTCCGGGTCGGTGGAGCCGCGCCCGATCAGCGCCACCCAGGTGCCGGCCCGGTCGTCGCCGGCCAGCGCGGCGTCGATGCGCTGCTCCAGGGCGGTGTGCAGCAGCGGGTGCGGGCCCAGCGGCCGGCCGTAGACGTAGCTGAGCCCGGGGTGGCGCTGCCGTTCGCGGGCCAGCGCGGCGGGGATGTCGCCCTTGCCGTGGCCGGCGGCGGTCAGCACCAGCGGCAACGCCACCAGCGACCGGTGTCCCCGGTCGACGAGCGCGCCCACCGCGTCGGTCAGCGGCGGCCGGGACAGCTCGATGAAGCCGCCCTCGACGTCACCGACCGCGCCGGCGGCGCGCCGGCGCACCCGCTCCACGAACGCCACGAACTGGTCGACCCCGGCCGCGCTGCGCGTACCGTGCCCGACGATGACCAGAGCGGTCAATGCTCCTCCTCCACGTACAGCAGGGCGTTGAGGGCGGCGGCGGCGACCGCCGAGCCGCCCTTCTCGCCCCGGTTGGACACCCCGGGCAGGCCGCTGGCCCGCAGCGCCGCCTTCGACTCGGCGGCGCCCACGAAGCCCACCGGCAGCCCGACGACCAGCGCCGGCCGGGCGTCCAGGGTGATCAGTTCCTCCAGCGCGGTCGGCGCGCAGCCGACCACCCACACCGCGCCGGGGCCGACCCGGTCCAGGGCGATCCGCACCGCCGCCGCCGACCGGGTGATCCCGGCCGCGCGGGCCAGGTCGGCGGCGGCCGGCTCGGCGACCGGGCAGACGGTCTGCCGACCGGTGATGCCGGCGGCCACCATCGCCACGTCGGTGACCACCGGCGCGCCCGCGCGCAGGGCGGCCAGCCCGCCGGCCAGGGCCGCCTCGTCGCACACCAGGTCGGTGACGTAGTCGAGGTCGGCGCTGGCGTGCACCACCCGCTCGGTGACGGCCCGGGTCAGCGGCGGCAGGTGCGCGAGGTCCACCCGGGAGCGCAGGATCCGGTACGACTCCCGCTCGATGGGGTGCACGACCCGGCTCACGGCCGCACCGTCCCGGCGCCGTAGCGCTCGTCGTAGCGGCGCAGCTTCCACAGCGCCACCGCGCCGCCCCAGGCGAGCACGAAGAGGGCCACGACGGCGTACCCGAGCTGCTCGAAGTGGTCGGCGATGCCCGCGTACCAGGACAGCGCCGACACCCCGAGGTGGTCGACCAGCAGGCCTGCGGCGTAGACGCTGGCGACCAGGCCGCCGACCAGCACCGTCACCGCCGTGGTCGCCAGGTTGTAGTAGAGCCGCCGGGCCGGGTGCCGGTACGCCCACGAGTAGGCGCGGCTCATCAGCAGGCTGTCGGCGGTGTCCATGGCGGACATCCCGGCGGCGAAGAGCAGCGGCAGGGTGAGCAGGGCGAGCACGGGCAGCCCGCCGGCGGCGGCGGTGCTCGCCGACAGGGCGAGCAGGGTCACCTCGCTGGCGGTCTCCAGGCCGAGGCCGAAGAGGAACCCGACCGGCGCCATGTGCCAGGAGGAGCGCACCAGCGCGCGGGCCCGGGAGCCGAGCACCCGCTGCACCAGCCCCCGGTTGAGCAGGTGCAGGTCCAGCTCGCGCTCGTCCAGGTCGCCGTGGCGCAGCCGCCGCCACAGTCGCGCCAGGCCGGCCAGCACCGCCGCGTTGAGCACCGCGACCAGGGCGAGGAACAGCGTGGCGGTGAGGATCGCGACGGTCGCGCCCACCTCGCGGGCCTCGGCCAGCCCGGGGCCGGCGAGGTTGGCCGAGGCGAGGCCGACGACCAGGGCCAGCAGCAGCACCACGCCGCTGTGCCCGAGCGCGAAGAAGAAGCCGACGCCGACGGGGCGCCGCCCGCGCAGCAGCATCAGCCGGGTGGTGTCGTCGATCGCCGCGATGTGGTCGGCGTCGAAGGCGTGCCGCACCCCGAGCAGGTACGCCAGCGTGCCCGCCCCGGCGAGACCACCCGCCGCGGCGGGCTGGTTGTTCCAGTACAGGTAGAGGCTCCAGCCGGCGACGTGCAGCACGGCGACGGCGAGCACGATGCCGCCGAGGCGTACCCGTTCGGCACGGCTCCACCGGCCGGCCGGGGGTGCGGCGCTGACCGCGGTCGGACTCATCGGCTTCCTCCACTTTCGTCGGGGTCGGTGGCGCGGATCGCGTCCACCGGGCAGATCTCCAGGCATTCCAGGCAGCCGGTGCAGCGGTCCGCGCGGACGGCGAGGCCGCCGGGCACCGGCCGGATGGCGTGTGTCGGGCAGGTGCGCAGGCAGGCGCCGCAGCCCTGGCAGGCGCCGATGGTCACCGCCGCCACCGGTACCCCCGCGGGGTGACCATCCGGCCGGCGACCACCCGGGTCTGGCTGCTGCCCACCACCACGACGCTGTACATGTCGACCAGCTCGGGGTCGAAGTCGGCCAGGGTGGCCAGGTGCACCCGCTCGTCGGGGCGGCTGGCGTTGCGCACCACCCCGACCGGGGTGTCCGGCGGCCGGTGCGCGGCGAAGACCTCCAGCGCCGCGCCGAGCTGCCAGTCCCGGGCGCGGCTGCGCGGGTTGTAGAGCAGCGCCACGAAGTCGCCCTCGGCCGCGGCGGCCACCCGGCGCGCGATGACCTCCCACGGGGTGTGCAGGTCGGACAGGCTCAGGTAGGCGTGATCGTGGCCGAGCGGCGCCCCGAGCAGGGCGCCGGCGGCGAGGGCAGCGGTCACCCCGGGCACCCCGACCACGTCGATCCGCTCGTCGGCGTACTCCAGGGCGGGGCTCGCCATCGCGTACACGCCGGCGTCGCCGGAGCCGACCAGCGCGACGGCGTGACCGGCCACGGCCTCGGCGACGGCGGCGCGGGCCCGTTCCTCCTCGGCGCCGAGGCCGCTGGCGAGCACCCGGGTGCCGGGGCGGAGCAGGTCGCGGACCTGGTCGACGTACTGGTCGAGGCCGACGACCACGGCGGCGCGGCGCAGCTCGGCCACCGCGCGTCCGGTGCGCAGGTCGGGCGCGCCGGGGCCGAGGCCGACGATCGCCAGCCGGCCGCGCGGGGCGTGCCGGGCCACGGCCACGGTGGCCATCGCCGTCGCGGTCTTCGGCACCAGCAGCGCGGCGTCGCCGCCGAGCAGCGCCGCGGCCTCGGCGACGCTGGGGGTGCCGACGGCGGCGCGGACCACCTCGCTGGGGTGCGGCACGTCGACCGCCGCCAGCTCCGCCGCCGGATGCGTCACCAGGGGTACGCCGAGCGCGTCGGCGGTCGCCCGGATGCCCGCCTCGTCGGCCTTGATGTCGGCGCTGGCCAGGTGCCGCAGGCTGGCCGGGCTGAGGCCGGCCTCGGCGAGCACCCGGTCCAGCAGGCCGCGCACCTCGGCGGCGGGCACACCCCGGCTGGCCCCCACCCCGGCGACCAACGACGGGGGCCGCAGCACGGCCGTCCGGTCGTCGAGCGGCACCACCCGGTCGGTGACCAGCAACCGGTACCCGGCCGGCGCCGGGGCGGGGCGCACGTTGTCGGGCAGGGCGGGCAGCGGCCAGGCGGCGTCGGCGACCAGGGTGACCGGCTCGCCGTCGAGGATGGCGCGGCTGACGGCGGCGACCGCGCCCTCGACGGGCCAGCCGAGCGTGTCCAGCCCGGGCAGGCCGGCGGCGTCGGTGGCGGTGGTGACCACCGGGGCGGCGTCGAGCAGGGCGCCGACCCGCCCGGCGAGGTCGTTGGCGCCCCCGGCGTGCCCGCCGAGCAGCGCGACCGCGTGCCGGGCCGCCTCGTCGACCACCACCACGGCCGGGTCGGTGTGCTTGTCGCCGAGCAGCGGCGCGAGGACGCGCACCACCGCCCCGGTGGCCAGGAACGCCACCACCGCGTCGCACTCGGCCCAGGCGGCGCGCAGCGCGTCCGCGACGGTGTCCGCCGTGACGAGGCGGGCGTGCGGCCAGGCGTCGGCGAGGGTGCGGGCGTGCCGCCGCCCGGCGGCGGTGGCGGCGACGAGCCCGATCCGGGTCGGCTGGTCCGTGGCGGTGGGCGGGTGGTTCACGGGCGCTCCCCGGTGAGGACGACCACCGGGTTGGTGGCCGCGAGTCGGATGGATCCGCCGGGCAGGTCGGCGAGGCGGGCGGCGGAGAGCTGGACGCCCTCGACGGCGTAGCCGGCGGCGCGCAGCAGCCCGACCGCCGGGGCTACCCGGTCGACGGCGGCGAGGGTCACCACCACCCGGTCCGGCCGGCGGTGCGCCACGGCGGCGAGCACGTCGGTGCCGCCGCCCCCGACGAAGACGGCGTCCGGGTCGGGCAGCCCGTGCAGCGCCCCGGGGGCGGCGCCGACCACCAGCCGGACGTCGACGCCGTGCCGGGCGGCGTTGGCGCGGACCGGCGCCGTCGGGTCGCGGTCCACCGCGACCACGGCCGCGCCGAGCAGGGCGCACTCGATGCCGACCGAGCCGCTGCCGGCGCCGACGTCCCAGACCAGCCGGCCGAGGCGGGGGCGCAGCCGGGCCACGGCGAGGGCGCGTACCTCCGACTTGGTGATCATGGAGGCGCGGTGCGTGTAGGCGGACTCGGGCAGCGCCCACCCGCCGGCCGGCGCGGCGGCCGGCTGGTTGTCCGACCGCATCCCGGCGGCGCCGAGCTCCCCGGCGAGGCTGAGCAGCACGTGCGGGTCGGCCCAGTCGCGGGCGGCGGCCGCCTCGGGGGTGGTTTCGGTGAGCCGCTCGGCGTCGGTGCCGAGGTGCTCGGCGACGACCAGCCGGCGGGCCCAGCCGACGAGGCCGGCGCCCAGCTCGGCGGCCCCGGCGCCGGGGGCGGTGAGCACCGCGACGGCGGGCAGCGCCCGGCAGGCGTTCAGCGCAGGTCGCGGGTCCCGGCCGTGGGCGGTGACCACGGCCGCGCCATCCCAGGGCAGCCCGGCGCGGGCGAACGCGGCGGCCACGCTGGACACGGCCGGCAGCACCCGCAGCGGCAGCCCGGCCGCCCGCAGCCGCCGGACGATCCCGAACAGCCCGGGGTCCCCGCTGGCCAGCACCACGGCGTCCGTCCCGGCGGCGACGGCGGCGGCCAGCCGGTCCAGCGCCGGCGCGAGCGGCCCGAGGGCGACGGTGTCGGCGCCGGCCGGCAGGCGTACGGCGGCCAGGTGCCGGGCGGCGCCCACCACCAGCCGGGCCCCGGCGAGCACGGGCGCGGCGGCGGGGTGCGGCGGCCCCCCTCCGGCGTCGATCCCCACCACGGTCACGGCCGGCCCGGCGCTCCCGGCGGGCGGGCTCCCGGTCACGCCGCCCACCGGCCCGACGAGGCGACGACCCGGTCGCCCGCGAAGTCCACCATCGCCACGTCGACGGTGACCGCGTTCCCGGCGAACCGGAGCAGCACCTGGCGTACCCGCCGGCAGAGCAGGTCACCGGCGGCGCCGAGCAGCCCGGCGGCCTCCCACAGCTCGTACGCGTGCCGCCCGGTGTTCGCCGCGACGACCGCCGCCACCAGGTCGGGGTCGCCGCCCGCCTCGGCGGTGACGTCGCCGAGCAGGGACAGGTCCACCTTGGACCGCGTGTAGTGGGTCATCAGGATGCCGGCGGCGAGCTTCGCCAGCTTGCCGGCCATCCCGACGAAGACCACCCCGGTCATCCCGTCGCCGACGGCGGCGGTGACCGCCGCGCCGGTGAAGTCGCCGACCTCGACGAAGCACACCTCGGGCAGCTCGGGCAGCAGCGCGCGGGCGGCCCGCTCGGTACGCCCGCCGGTGCACAGCACCACGGTCCGCTCCCCCTGGGCGGCCATCACGTGCACCGCCTGCACCACGCTGGCCCGCCAGGAGGCGGTGGAGAACGGGCGGACGATGCCGGTGGTGCCGAGGATGGAGATGCCGCCGAGGATGCCGAGCCGCCGGTTGGTGGTCTTGCGCGCCATGATCTCGCCGCGCGGCACGCTGACCACCACGCGGACGCCCACCTCGGTCAGGTCGACCACCTCGGCGACCGCCTGGCCGATCATCCGGCGCGGGGTCTCGTTGATCGCCGGCCCGCCGACGGGCAACCCGAGGCCCGGCCTGGTGACCGTGCCGACGCCCGGCCCGCCGTCGAGCCGCAGCCCGGGCGCGTCCCGCCAGGCGACGGTGACGGTCAGCTCGGCGCCGTGCGTGACGTCCGGGTCGTCGCCGGCGTCCTTGACCACCACGGCCTCCGCCGACGTGCCGCCGTCGACCTCGCAGCGGGCCACCGGGAAGCGGACCCGCCGGCCGGCGGGCAGCCCGATCTCCACCTCCCGCTGCGGCACGCCGGTGACCAGGGCGGTCACCGCCGCCTTCGCCGCCGCCGTCGCGCAGGCGCCGGTGGTCCAGCCCGTGCGCAGCGCGGTGGGCCGGACCTTCGCCGTACGTGGCAGGTCCGGCTCGCGCAACGGCGGCTCGGCGTACGTCATCCGGCGTGCCCGTCCCCCGCCGTCGCGCCGGCCCGGGCGCGGCGCAGGTCGGCGCGGGCCGCCGGCTCGGCCCGCCGGAACGTGTGGAAGTGCCCGGGGTGGTAGAGGTGCGAGCGGGTGCCGGCGGCGGCGAGCGCCGGGCCGACCAGGAAGAGGGTGTGCTTCCAGAGCTTGTGCTCCTTGACCGTGGCCTCCAGGTCGCCGAGCGCGCACCGCACCACCAGCTCGTCCGGCCAGGTCGCCTGGTACGCCACCACGACCGGGGTGTCGGGCGGGTAGCCGCCGGCCAGCAGCTCGGACTGCGCCTGCCCGGAGCGGGCGGCGGAGAGGAACAGCGCCATGGTGGTGCCGTGCCGGGCGAACTCGCGGACCCGCTCGCCGGGCGGCATCGGGGTCTTGCCGCCCTCCAGCCGGGTCAGGATCACCGACTGGGCGACCTCGGGGATGGTGAGTTCCCGGCCGACGATCGCCGCGACGGCGGTGAACGACGAGACGCCCGGGACGATCTCCACGGCCAGCCCGAGCGCCCGGCACAGGTCGAGCTGCTCCTGCACCGCGCCCCACAGCGCCGGGTCGCCGGAGTGGATCCGCGCCACGGTCAGCCCCTCGGCGGCGGCCCGCTCGTAGAGCGGCAGCACCCCCTCGATCGGCAGCCGCGACGAGTCGACGATCTCCGCGTCGGGGCGGGCGTGGGCGAGCACGTCGGCGTGCACCAGGCTGGCCGCCCAGACCACCACGTCGGCGGCGCCGATCACCCGGGCGGCGCGCAGGGTCAGCAGGTCGGCCGCGCCGGGGCCGGCCCCGACGAACCACACCTTGCCCGTGCTGGTCGGCCCGCCGTCGTCGGCGCGGTCCGCGATCGGCGCGGTGGTCACAGTTTTCCTCCCCTACGGTCCCGGCGGGCGGGGACCAGCAGCGTCGACAGGTACGGCAGGTCGTCGGCGGCGTCGGTGACCGGACCGATCCGCTCGCCGGGCAGCCCGAGGCCCCGGCCCAGCACGGCGTCACCCAGGCGGCCCTGCCGGCGCAGCTCGGCGACCAGGTCGGCGTGCCGCCGCCAGCCCTTGTAGGCCACGACGGTGCCCGGGCCGGCGAGCGCGTCGGCGAAGAGCGCCAGCCCGGCGGTGGCCGGCAGCAGGGTCAGCGGCTCCCGGCCCTCGCAGAGCGGCACGCCGCTGCGCGCCGCGAGGTCCTGCATGGCGGTGATCCCGGGGACCGTGCGCACCTCGACCGCCGGGCGGCGGGCGCGGACGGTCTGCGCCAGGTAGCCGAAGGTCGAGTAGACGTTCGGGTCGCCGATGGTGGCGAAGGCGAGCGCGCGGGCGCCGCCGTCGACCGCGTCCACCACGGCCCGGGCGGCGTCGTCCCAGGCGCGTTCCCGGCGCGCGGTCACCCCGCCCCGGTCGTTGAGGGCGAACGGCAGCCGGCGCAGCCGGTCCGGCGCGACGTGCGCGGCCACGGTGGTCTCGGCCCGCCCGGGGGGCGCGTCGCCGTCCGTGGCGAGGCGGTCCATCACCGGTACGAACACCAGGTCCGCCTCGGTCAGCACCCGGACCGCCCGGAGGGTGAGCAGTTCCGGGTCGCCGGGACCGACCCCGACGCCGGTCAGCGTGGCGGTGCGGCCGTCCCCGCCCGGCGTCCCGCCGCGCACGGTCACCCGCTCGCCGCTCTTGTGCGCGCTCGCCGGCTCACCGTTCTCGTGCCCGGTCACCCGCTCGCCGTTCTCGTGCCCGGTCACCGGCTCGCCGCCTCGACCAGGCGGCGGGCGGCGTGCGGGTGCCCGGCCCAGTGGGTGTGCAGGTAGGAGGCGTGCACCCGGCCGGCGACGAAGCCGTGGTCGGCGCCGTCCCAGCGCCACGCCGGCCGGTCGCCGTGCCCCGGGTCGGTGACGGTGCGGTGGAACTCGTGGCCGCGTACCGGGTCGCCGGGGCGGTGCAGCGGGGAGCCGGTGACGGCGACGGCGTCCCGGTAGCCGAGGGTGAGCCGGCCGGTCATCCGGGCGGTGAGGTCGAGCCGGCCGCACATGGGCACGCCGTCGAGGGACCGGCCGAGGTAGAGCAGCCCGGCGCACTCGGCGACGACCGGGCCGTCGAAGCCGGCCAGCTCGGCCCGGAGCGTGGCGTTGTCGGCGAGCTGTGGCGCGTACGCCTCGGGGAAGCCGCCGCCGACGACCACCGCGCGGGTGCCGGCGGGCAGGCCCGGGTCGCGCAGCGGGTCGAAGGGGACGACGGTGGCGCCGGCGGCGGCGAGCAGCTCGGCGGTCTCGGCGTAGGAGAAGGTGAAGGCCGGACCGCCGGCGACCGCGACCACCGGGCGCTCGTCGCCGGCGGGGCCACCCACGGCCGCGACCGGGTCCCAGGCGGGCGCGTGCAGCGGCGCGGCGGTGCGGGCCAGCTCGAGCACCGCGTCGAGGTCCACGGTGGACGTCACGAGGTCGGCGAGGGCGGCCACGATGGCCAGCGACTCCGGCGCCCGCTCGGCGACGGGCACCAGCCCGAGGTGGCGCGCCGGGGCGGCGACCTCGGCGGCGCGGCTGACCGCCCCGAGCACCGGCACGTCCACCTCGGCGAGGGCGTCGCGCAGCAGGGACTCGTGCCGGGGGGAGCCGACCCGGTTGAGGATCACCCCGCCGATCCGCACGCCGGGGTCGAACGCGGCCATGCCCAGGGCGAGCGCGGCGGCGGACCGGCCCTGCGCGGTGGTGTCCAGCACCAGCAGCACCGGCGCGTCCACGAGCCGGGCGACGTGCGCGGTGGAGGCGTACCCGCGGCGGCCGACCGCGCCGTCGTGCAGCCCCATCACCCCCTCGATCACGGCGATGTCGGCGGGCGTCGGAGTGGCGGCGCCGTGCCGCAGCAGCGACGCGATCCGCTCCTCGCCGACCAGCCACGGATCGAGGTTGCGGCCGGGGCGGCCGGCGGCGAGCGCGTGGTAGCCGGGGTCGATGTAGTCGGGGCCGACCTTGTGCGGGCTGACGGCCAGGCCGCGGCGGCGCAGCGCGGCGAGCAGCCCGGTGGCGACGGTGGTCTTGCCGTGCCCGCTGGCGGGCGCGGCGACCACCACCCGGGGCAGTGCCCACGGCGCGGCCGAATCCTCGGCGGTCGGGTGCCCGGCGGGCGCGGTCGGCCCGTCGGGGCGGCGCTGGTCGGTGCGCCGGGTGGGGCCGCTCACCATTCGATGCCCTTCTGGCCCTTCTGGCCGGCGTCCATCGGGTGCTTGACCTTGGTCAGCTCGGCGACCAGGTCGGCGGCGTCGACCAGGCGCGGGTCGGCGTCCCGGCCGGTGATCACGACGTGCTGGAAGCCGGGGCGGTTCGCGAGGGTGTCGACCACCTCGTCGACGTCCACCCAGCCCCACTTCATCGGGTAGGTGAACTCGTCGAGCACGTACAGGCCGTAGCGCTCGGCGGCCAGGTCGCGCTGGATCTGCCGCCAGCCCTCCAGGGCGTCGGCGGCGTGGTCGGCGTCGCCGCCGCGCTGGATCCAGGACCAGCCCTCGCCCATCTTGTGCCAGGCCACCGGGGCGCCCTGCCCGGTGCGCTCGTGCACCTCGCCGAGGGCGCGGAAGGCGTTCTCCTCGCCCACCCGCCACTTGGCGCTCTTGACGAACTGGAACACCCCGATCGGCAGCCCTGCGGTCCAGGCGCGCAGCGCCAGCCCGAACGCGGCGGTCGACTTCCCCTTCATCTGCCCGGTGTGGACCACCAGCAACGGCCGGTTGCGCCGCTGCCGCGTCGTCAACCCGTCGGCGGGCACGTGGGACGGCTTCCCCTGCGGCATCAGGCAACGCTCCTCTTCTGCGCCCCGGCGGTCGCGGTGGCGGTGGCTGTGGCTGTGGCTGTGGCGATCTTGCAGTTTGCGCCCGCGTTTTCGGCGCTTTCGTCCGTCATGCCGGGGCGCGAAGTGCACGATCGCGGGGCTGGGCGGGGTGGGTGGCGAGGTCGGTGAGGGGGGCGGTGGCGACCTCGTCGAGCCGGTGGTGGTCGGCGCCCAGCTGTGCGGCGAGGCGGCGGGCCAGGCCCAGGCGGACCGGGCCGGACTCGCAGTCCACGACGACGCAGGGGGCGCCGGTGGCGGCGAGCACGGCCGCCGCGCGGGCCGACCGGTCGAGCGGGCGCTCCCCGGCGGTGGCCCGGCCGTCGGTGACGACCAGCACCAGGGGCCGGCGCTTCGGGTCGCGCAACCGCTCCACCCGCAGCAGGTCGGCGGCGGCGAGCAGCCCCTCGGCCAGCGGCGTGCGCCCGCCGGTGGGCAGGTCGGCCAGCCGCGTGGAGGCCGCGAGCACCGAGGAGGTGGCCGGCAGCAGGGTCTGCGCGGCGGCCCCCCGGAAGGCGACCACCGCGACCTTGTCCCGGCGCTGATAGGCGTCGGTGAGCAGGGCGAGGACGGCGCCCTTGACGGCGGCCATCCGGGCCCGGGCGCCCATCGAGCCGCTGGCGTCGACCACGAAGACCACCAGGTTGCCCTCGCGTCCCTCGCGGACGGCCTCGCGGACGTCCTCGGGGCGCAGCCGCAGCGGCCCGGCGACGCGGCCCCTGGTGTGCTGGTGCGGGGCGGCGGCCCGCAGCGTCGCCGGCAGGTGCAGCGCCCCGGCCCGGCCGGCCGGCACCCGCGCCCCGGTGGTGCGCCCCCGCCCGGTGCGGGCGCGGGAGCGCCGGCCGGGCACCCCGTCGCCGATCCCCGGTGCGGTGAGCAGCCGCGCCCTCAGCCCCTGCCAGGGTACGGCCACCGGCTGCCCGCCCGTGCCGGGCCGGCCGGGCGCCGGTTCGGCCCGGCCGGTCCCGCCGTCGGCGCCGGCGTCGGCCGAGCTCACGTCGTCGGCCCGTCCGGGCGCCTGGTCACGGTCGGACCGGTCGGGCCAGGCGCCGTCGGGCCCGTTCCCCTCAGCCCGGTCCCGGCCGGCGTCGCCGTCGCGCCGGGAACCCGACCCGTTCGCGTCGCCCGCCGCGTCCGGTCCGGGGCCGCCGTCGTCCCGGGATCCGCCGTCGTCGGGGGTGTTGCCGGGGCCACCGGGGCCGCCCTGCGGGCCGGGGCCGCGCGGGTCGTCGCCCGGACCGCCGGGACCGCCCGGGTCGTCGTCGGGGTCGTCGTCGCGGGCCCGGTCCAGGGCCTCGTCGAGGCGCTTCTCGTCCAGCCCCGGCGTGTCGAACGGGTCCCGGCGGCGGCGGTGCGGCAGCGCCAGCCGGGCGGCGACCCGGACGTCCTCCACCGTGACCACGTCCCGACCGTGCCAGGCGGCGTGCGCCAGCGCGGTGCGGGCGGTGACGATGTCGGCGCGCATGCCGTCCACGTCGAACGCCGCGCACACCTCGGCGATCTGACGCAGCGCGGCGTCGGGCAGCAGCACCCGGTCGAGCCGGCCCCGGGCGGCGGCCACCCGACGGGCGATCTCCGCGTCGGCGTCGGCCCAGCGGGCGGCGAAGCCGGCCGGGTCGGCGTCGGCGGCGAGCCGGCGGCGGACCACCTCCACCCGGACCGCCGGGTCCCGGCTGGCACCCACCTCCACCGTCAGGCCGAACCGGTCCAGCAACTGCGGGCGCAGCTCCCCCTCCTCCGGGTTCATCGTGCCGACCAGCAGGAACCGGGACGCGTGGCTGACCGAGACGCCCTCCCGCTCCACGTGGCAGCGGCCCATCGCGGCGGCGTCGAGGAGCAGGTCGACCAGGTGGTCGTGGAGCAGGTTGACCTCGTCGACGTAGAGCACGCCGCGGTGGGCGGCGGCCAGCAGGCCGGGCTCGAACGCGCGGACGCCCTCGCCGAGCGCCTTCTCCAGGTCGAGCGAGCCGACGACCCGGTCCTCGGCCGCGCCGACCGGCAGCTCCACCAGCCGCGCGGGACGCCGCTCGGCGGCCGGTTCGTCGGTATGCGGGCCGTCCGGGCAGGACGGGTCGGGTGTCGCCGGGTCGCAGGCGAAGCGGCAGCCGGCCACCCGGTCCACCGGCGGCAGCAGCGCGGCCAGGGCCCGTACGGCGGTCGACTTGGCGGTGCCCTTCTCGCCGCGGACGAGCACCCCGCCGATCGCCGGGGAGACCGCGTTGAGCAGCAGGGCGAGCCGCATGTCGTCCATGCCCAGCACCGCGCTGAACGGATAGGTGGTCATGCGCGATCCTCCAGGTCGCCCTCGCTGGCCAGGTACGTCTCGCGGAGCCGGTCCAGGGTGGCCGGCTCGGGCGCGGCCCACAGGCCCCGGTCGGCCGCCTCGAGCAGCCGCTCGGTGATGCCGCGCAGCGCCCACGGGTTCGACTGCTCCAGGAACTCGCGGGTGGTCTCGTCGAAGACGTACGCGGCGGCCAGGTGCTCGTACATCCAGTCGTCCACGACGCCGGCGGTGGCGTCGTAGCCGAACAGGTAGTCCACGGTGGCGGCCAGCTCGAACGCGCCCTTGTAGCCGTGCCGGCGCATCGCGGCGATCCACTTCGGGTTGACCACCCGGGCGCGGAACACCCGCCGGGTCTCCTCGCCGAGGGTGCGGGTGCGCACGTCGTGCGGCATGGCCGAGTCCCCCACGTACGCGGCCGGGGCGGCACCGGTGAGGTGGCGGACCATCGCCACCATCCCGCCGTGGTACTGGAAGTAGTCGTCGGAGTCGACGATGTCGTGCTCGCGGGTGTCCTGGTTCTTCACCGCCACCGCGATCCGGGCGAAGGAGCGCTCCATGTCGGCCCGCGCCTCCCGCCCGTCCAGCCCCCGGCCGTAGGCGTAGCCGCCCCAGACGGCGTACACCTCGGCGAGGTCGGCGTCGCTGCGCCAGTTGCGGGCGTCGATCAGCGGCAGCAGCCCGGCCCCGTACGCGCCCGGCTTGGAGCCGAAGACGCGGGCGGTGGCCCGCCGCTCGTCGCCGTGCTCGGCGAGGTCGGCGGCGACGTGCGCGCGGACGAAGTTCTGCTCGGCGGGCTCGTCCAGGGCGGCGACCAGCCGCACCGCGTCGTCGATCAACGCGACCACGTGCGGGAAGGCGTCCCGGAAGAACCCGGAGATCCGCACGGTCACGTCGATCCGGGGGCGGCCCAGCTCGGCCGTCGGCACCACCTCGACGCCGGTGACCCGGCGGGAGCGGTCGTCCCAGGTGGGGCGGCAGCCCAGCAGCGCGAGCACCTCGGCGACGTCGTCGCCCTGGGTGCGCATGGCGCTGGTGCCCCAGACGGTCAGGCCGACGGAGCGCGGGTACTCCCCGGTGTCGGCGAGGTGCCGGGCGAGCAGCGAGTCGGCCAGGGCCACCCCGACGTCCCAGGCGTTGCGGCTGGGGATGGCCTTCGGGTCGACGGAGTAGAAGTTCCGGCCGGTGGGGAGCACGTTGACCAGGCCCCGGGTGGGCGAGCCGGACGGCCCGGGCGGGACGAACCGCCCGTCGAGCGCGCCCACCACCCGGTCGATCTCGTCGGTGGTGCGGTCGAGCCGGGGCACCAGCTCGGTGGCGGCGAAGCGGAGCACCGCGGCGGCGTCCGCGACGGCCCGACCGGTGACCTCCTCGACCACGGCGTCGACCTTGTCGGCGTCCCAGCCGAGGGTCTCCATGCCGACGACCAGCCGGCGCGCGAGGGCCTCGATCAGGTCGACGGCGTCGGCGGCGGTGCCGGCCGGCCCGTCGACGGTGTCGGTCAGCGCCTCGGGCACGGCCAGCCGCTCCCCCGGCGCGGCGAGCAGCGCCTGCTCGTCGAGCCCGTACGCGGCGGCGAGCGCCTGGCGCAGGCCGGGCAGGGCACGTGCGCCGCCCCAGACCTGCGGGGCGCGCAGCACGGCGAGGACGAGGTTGACCCGGGGCTCGCCGGTGGGCGCGGCGGCCAGGATGTGCAGGCCGTCGCGAATCTGCACGTCCTTGACCTCGCAGAGGTACCCGTCGAGGTGCAGCACGAAGTCGTCGAAGTCGTCGGCGTCGGGCATGTCCTCGGTGTGCAGGTCGTGGTGCAGCTCGGCGGCGCGCACCAGCTCCCAGATCTGCGCCTGCACGGTGGGCACCTTGGCCGGGTCGAGCGCCTGCACGGTGGCGTACTCGTCGAGGAGCTGCTCCAGCTTCGCCAGGTCGCCGTACGTCTCGGCGCGGGCCATCGGCGGCACCAGGTGGTCGACGACGACGGCGTGCGCGCGGCGCTTGGCCTGGGTGCCCTCGCCGGGGTCGTTGACGATGAACGGGTAGACCAGCGGCAGGTCGCCGAGGACGGCGTCCGGGGCGCAGTCGGCGGCCAGGCCGAGGCCCTTGCCGGGCAGCCACTCGAGGGTGCCGTGCTTGCCCAGGTGCACCACCGCGTCGGCGCCGAAGCCTCCGTCGGCCGCCGGCGCGGCCAGCCAGCGGTACGCGGCCAGGTAGTGGTGGCTCGGCGGCAGATCCGGGTCGTGGTAGATGGCGATCGGATTCTCCCCGAAGCCGCGCGGCGGCTGGATCAGCAGCACCACGTTGCCGAAGCGCAGCCCGGCCAGCACGATGTCGCCACCGTCGGTGTAGAGCCCGCCGGGCGGCTCCCCCCAGTGGGCGAGCATCCGCTCCCGCAGCTCCGCCGGCGCCTCGTCGAACCAGCGCCGGTACGTCTCCCCCGGCACCCGCGCCTCGGCGGCGGCGAGCTGCTCCGGGGTGAGCCACTCGACGTCGTGTCCCCCGGCGGCGATGAGGGCGTGGATGAGCGCGTCGCCGTCGTCGGGCACCGGGGCGTCGCCGAGGTGGTAGCCGGCCTCGGCGAGGGCGGCGAGCAGCCGGACCGCCGAGGCCGGGGTGTCCAGGCCGACGGCGTTGCCCACCCGGGAGTGCTTCGTCGGGTAGGAGCTGAGCACGACCGCGAGCCGCTTGTCGGCGTTGGGCACGTGCCGCAGCCGGGCGTGGCGCACGGCGATGCCGGCCACCCGGGCGGCCCGCTCCGGGTCGGCGACGTAGCTGGAGAGCCCGTCGGCGTCGATCCGCTTGAACGAGAACGGCACGGTGACGATCCGGCCGTCGAACTCGGGGACGGCCACCTGCATCGCGGCGTCCAGGGGGGACAGTCCCGCGTCGCTGCCGGCCCACTGCTCGCGGGTGCTGGTGAGGCAGAGCGCCTGGATCACCGGCACGTCGAGGGCGGCGAGCGCGCCCACGTCCCAGGCGTCCTCGTCGCCCCCGCCGGAGGCGTCGGCGGCGACCGTGCCGCCGGCGGCGAGCACGGTGACCAGCAGGGCGTCGCAGCGGCCGAAGAGCCCGAGCGGCCCCGCGCCGGCGGTGAGGCCGCGCAGCGAACCGCAGAAGATCGGCAGCGGGTTGCCGCCGGCCGCGTCGACGGCGTCGGCGAGGGCGTCGACGAAGCCGGTGTTGCCGGCGAGGGCGTGCGCCCGGTAGAAGACGATCCCGATGGTCGGCCGGTCGGGTCGCGCGGGACGGTCGCCGTGGACGCCGTACGTCGGGGTGGGCGCGGGCGGGGCGAACCCCTCTCCGGTGAGCAGCACCGTGTCGGAGAGGAACCGGGCGAGCTGGGCGAGGTTCTCCGGGCCGCCCTCCACCAGGTAGGCGAGCGCCTGGGTGGCCACCCCGGCGGGGACGGTGGAGGCCGCCATCAGCTCCGCGTCCGGCAGGGCCTCGCCGCTGAGCACGACCGTGGGCACGCCGGAGGCGAGGACCGCGGCGAGCCCGTCCGGCCACGCCTGCCGGCCGCCGAGCAGGCGTACGACCGCGAGGTCCGCGCCGTCGAGCAGCGCCGGCACGGCGTCGGCGGCGAGCCGGGCGGGGTTGGCGAGCCGGTAGTCGGCGCCGCTGGCGCGGGCGGCCAGCAGGTCGGTGTCGGCGGTGGAGAGCAGCAGGATGCGCACGGACAGCTCCGGAGAGTGACGCCCGGGCCGGCGCGGAGGCGACCGGGGCGAGGCGAGGGATGGACGCGGTTCAGCGGTTCCGGCGGGCCGGGAAACGGCTCACCGGCGGGCCGGCGGGGTCGGGCGGCGCGGTGCGGGCGTCAGGGACGGGCGACGCGTCCGACCGCTGCGGGGCGGCCGGGGGCCGGCACACCACGGCCGGCCGGACGCGCGGCGCGACGGCCGGACGGGGCTGCGGACATGCGGCTGCTCGCCGGCGCGCTGTCGCGCCTGGGCACGATGCGACGATGATCGTCGATGGCGGAGACGCGGTGCGTCATCGGGTCCTCCTCGGGTGTCCACGCCCTGGGGTCACTCCGACGGCCGAAGTATCCTGGCTCCCGGATCGACGCTCACCCCCGGCCTTCCAACCGCGCACGCACGGTCGTGACTCACGAGGGGGGATCGCTCCCCGGTGACAGTGGCGGGACCGCGCCGGAATCGCACCGGCTTCCTTCACTGCCGTCAGGCCGCGAATGCTGCCACACCCCCGGTCCCCCGGTCAACGCCACCGGATCGGACGCTCGGCCCCGCTGGGGCGGCGCAGCGCTCGCGACGGTCGACGCCAGCTCACCGGTCGGCGAGCCCGGATTCGTAGCCCGCGATCACCAGTTGGGCCCGGTCGCGGACGGCCAGCTTCGTCAGCAACCGGCCGATGTGCGTCTTGACGGTGCCCCGACTGAGGTGCAGGTGCTGCTCGATCTCGGTGTTGGACATCCCACGGGTGATCAACGTCAACACCTCCCGCTCCCGCGGCGTCACCCCGTCGAGCCTGCCCGGCACCCGCCGCGCCGCCGGCAGGCGGGTGAACTCGGCGATGAGCCGACGGGTGACGCTGGGGGCCAGCAGCGCCTCGCCCGCGGCGACCACCCTGATCGCGTCGAGCAGCCGTGCGGGCGACGTGTCCTTGAGCAGGAAGCCGCTCGCCCCGGCGCGCAGCGCCCGGTACACGTAGTCGTCGAGGTCGAACGTGGTGAGCACGAGCACCCGGGGCGCGTCCCGGCCGGCGGTGACCTGCGCGGTGGCGGCGATACCGTCCATCTCGGGCATCCGGACGTCCATCAGGACCACCTCGGGCGCGTGTGTCCTCGTGAGTTCGACGGCCGCGCGCCCGGTGCCCGCCTCGGCCACCACGGTCATTCCCGGGGTGGCGTCGACCAGCAGCCGGAGGGTGCCGCGCAGCAGCGCGTCGTCGTCGGCCAGGAGCACACGTACGGGCTCACCCATCGTCCGACACCGCCGGGGTGAACGGCAGCCGGGCGCGGACGGCGAAGCCGCCGCCAGGCTCGACGCCGGCCTCCAGGGTGCCGCCGTGCATCACGGCCCGCTCGTGCATCCCCCGCAGCCCGTGGCCGGGCGGCCCGACGGCACGCCCCCGCCCCGCGTCGTCGACCACGGCGACGGCCAGCGCCCCGGGCTCGACCGTGACGGTGAGCCGACAGCGGGTCGGGCCGGCGTGGCGCAGCACGTTGGTGAGCGCCTCCTGCACGATGCGGTACGCCGAGGCCTGCACGGCCGCGGGCACCCGAGTCAGGTCGGCCGCCCGATCGACGTCGACGGTGACACCGGCGGACCGGACGGTCTCGACCAGCCGGTCGAGTTCGGCGAAGCTCGGCGCGGTGTCGGCTGGGTCGCGCAGCGCGCCGAGCACGACCCGGATGTCGTCGAGCGCGCTCCGGCTGACCCGCTCGATCGTGCCCAGGGCGGCCCGGCCCTGCTCGGGATGGCTGCCCGCGAGATGGTTGGCGACGGCCGCCTTCATGGCGATCAGGCTGAGGCTGTGCCCGACCACGTCGTGGATGTCCCGGGCGATGCGCAACCGTTCCTCGGCCACCGCCTGGTCGGCGCGCGACGCGGCGAGTTGGGCGACGTGCCGTCGTCGGGCGCGTACCGCGCGGGCGAGCGCCCACGAAGCGGCGACGACGGTCGCGGCGTAGAGGAGGACCGGGACCGGCGTGGCGGCGAACGACTCCTCCCCCGCCCGGATCGGGACGATCGGCAGCCCGGGGACCGTGCCGCCCGCCAACCCCCCGGCCGTGAGGGCAGCCAGCGCCCCGACCAGCGCCCACCCGCCGCTCCGGGTCGAGGTGGACAGGGCGACCGGGTAGAGCGCGAACGCGACCGCGAACACCACCGCGTCGCCGGCGACCCCGACGGCGACCGCCACCGCCCCGGCCAGCACCACGACGGTGAGCACCGGCGCCGGCCAGCGCCGGCGGACGGCGAGCGGAGGCCCGAACAGCACCGCCAGGACCCCGGCGAGCGCCGGGGCGTCGGGCGTCCGGAACACCGTGAGGAACATCAGGGCGGCGCCCACCAGCGCGTCGATCGCCATCAACTGTCGCGGCCCGAGCCGCCCCGAGGTGACCACCGGGCAACGGTATCCACCGGCCGGCCGCCGGGGCGTCGGACCACGGGCCGATCCCGGGTTCGGACCACGATCCGATGTGCCGGCTCCCCGACCGGCCGAGACTCCGACCATGATCACGCGCCTTCTCGTCCTGGCCGGTTCGGTGGCGCTCGCCGCGTCGCCTGCCCCGGCAACCCCGGCCGCGCCGCCGGCCGGGGTCGACGCCGCCGCCGTCGACGCCGTCGTGCGCCAGTACCGCGACGCCACCGGCCTGCCCGGCGCCGCGGTGGCCGTCACCCGGGGGACCGGGGTGGTGCACGCCGCCGGGTACGGCCACACCCCGGCCGGCGACCCGGTCACCGCGCACACCCCGATGGCCGTGGCGTCGGTGAGCAAGTCGTTCACCGCCCTCGCCGTGATGCAGCTGGTGGAGGCGGGTCGGGTCCAGCTCGACGGCCCGGTCCACCGGCACCTGCCGGAGTTCACGATGGCCGATCCCCGGGCGAGCCGGATCACCGTACGGCAGTTGCTGGACCAGACCTCCGGCATGTCCGACACGACGTTTCCCGCGTTCAGCAGGCGGCAGCCGGGTTCGCTGCGGGAGGCCGTGGCGGGGATGCGTACGGCCCGGTTGGCGGCCGACCCCGGCACAAGGTGGGAGTACCACAACCCGAACTTCCAGGTGGCCGCCCGCCTGGTGGAGGTGGTCAGCGGCCGCCCGTTCGACGACTACCTGCGGACGTACGTCTTCGACCCGCTCGGCATGGCCGACAGCCGCACCCTCGACGTCGCCCGCGAGCTGCCGCCGAGCGCACGCGGCCACCTGATGATCCTCGGCGCGGCCGTCGCCGTGCCCGAGCCGCCGGCCTTCGGCAACGGTTCGGGCGGGGTGCTCAGCTCGGCGCACGACATGGCGGCGTGGCTGATCGCGCAGGGCAACCAGGGGCGCGGCCCGGACGGCACGGCGATCCTCTCCCCCTCGGGCATCGCCACGCTGCACAGCCCGTCCGCGGTGTCGGACTCCTACGCCCTCGGCTGGTCCGTCGAGGCGACCGCGTCCGGGGCGCCGTTGATCGCACACAGCGGTGACCTGTTCACCTCGACCGCGTACCAGGCGCTGCTGCCCGCGTCCGGCTACGGGATCGCGGTCATGGCGAACACCGGACTGGCGTACGGCCACGCCTCGGCTCTCGCCGAGCGCCTCATCGCGCTGATCGAGGGAACGCCGGCGCCTTCGGCGGGCACGCCGCTCGTGGCCGTCGACGCGGTGCTGCTGGCGCTCGCGGTCGCCGCCGCGGCACTCGCCGGCCGGGGTGTGCTCCGGTCGCACCGCTGGGCCGCCGGCCGGGCGGTGCGCCCCTGGACGCTGGTGCCGCTGCTCCCGCTGCTCGCGCCGCTGGTGCTGCTCGCCTCGATCCACCGGGTGGTCGGTTGGCTCTACCGGGGTCGCGACGTCGCCTGGATCCAGGTGGCGTACATCTATCCGACGTTCATGGTGCTGCTCGTCACCGCGACGCTCGGCTGCGCCGCCGTCCTCGTGGCCCGGCTCGTCCGACTCGGGCGTCCCGGGCGCGGCTGACGACGGCCCGACCCGGCCGGTGAGCCGACCGCCCGCGCCCGGCGGCCCGCGGGTCGCCCAGGCGGCCGGGGCCACCGCCTCCGTCAGGCCGGGTCGCCCGGCGCGGACGGGCGGGACGCGACGCACCAGGCGACGGTCGCGGCCACCGCGACGGCGCCGCTGAGCAGGAAAGGCGCGTCCAGGCCCAGGCCGGCGGCCAACGCGCCGCCGGCGAGGGCCCCCAGCGCGGTGCAGCCGTAGGTGAGGACCCGGGACGCGGCGACCACCCGGCCGAGCAGGTCGCCGGGCACGAGGCGGTGCCGCAGCGACAGCGCCGCCACGTTGAGGACGGCGAACGACGCGCTGGTCGTGACGACGACGGCCACGGCGGCGGCTCGGTGCGGCGCCACGACCAGCAGCATCGGCGCTCCGGCGGTGACCGCCATCGACCACGTCAGCACGTGGCGGTGCCGGAACCGGCCGATCAGCCGGTCGGCGACGAGGGAGCCGGCGAGCCCGCCGGCCGCGCCGGTCGCCAGCAGCAGGCCGAACCCGAACGCGCCGAGGCCGAGGCTCTCCCGCGCGTACAGCACGAAGATCGCGAACCAGGCGCTGTCCGCGGCGGCGACAGCCGCGCCGACGAGCACGAGCGTACGGAGCACGGGCTGTCGGGCCAGCCACCGCAGCCCGGCGAGCGCCCCGTCCCGCGCGGGCGCGCCCGTGCCGCCGGACGTTCCGTCGACACCGGCTTGCGACCTGCCCGGGCGGGCCAGGGTCAGCGGCAGGGACAGCACGAGCATGACGGCCAACGCGAGGGAGGCGCCGTTGACGGCGAACGGCAGTGCCGCGCCCGCGACGAACAGCAGCGCGCCGACCGGCGGGCCGACGAACTCGTTGCCCACGATCTCGCCCGCCACGAGACGACCGTTGGCCTTCTCGAGCAGCGCGTCGTCGACCAGCCGGGGAACGGCGGTCTGGGCGGCGGTGTCGCGCAGGGTCTCGCCGACGCCGAGCAGGAACGCGGCGACGACCACGAGGCCGATCGGCGCCGTGCCCGTCGCGACGGCCACGGCCAACGCCGACAGGACCAGGACCCGGCCAACGTCGGCGGCGGCGATGATCCCCCGGGCTCCCCTGCGGTCCGCGAGCGCTCCCGCGAACAGGCCGGTGACGAGCCAGGGCAGGAGCTGCGCCGCGGCCACGGCGGCCACCGCCACCGGGTCGTCGCTCAGCGCGGCGGCGAGCAGCGGGAACGCCGCCACGCGGATGCCGTCGCCCAGGTTGGCCAGGGCGGCGGCGCCCCAGAATGTCCAGAAGGGACGGCCCAGGGCCGACGACCGGTCAGCCATGCCGGACACCCTACCGCCCTGGCTGTCAGGGGCGCGGTCGACGACAGCCGCCCCGCGCGGACGGGCGGGACGCGCGCTCCCCGGGGCCCGGGACGGCTGGGCGAGGTTCCAGCACCTACGATCGGACGGCAGTCCGACGCGTTGTCGATCACCCAGGGGGGCGTGCGCCATGGCCGCCGTGACGTTCCAGCACCTCGCCGGTCGGGTCTGGCTCTGCCCCGGTGATCCGGACCCTGAGGCCGTCCAGGCCGGCGTCGCCCTGGTCGCCGACGACCGGGGCAGCGTGCTGATCGACGCGGGGCAGAGCCCCGCGCACGCCCGGGAGATCCGGTCCGCGCTGGCCGCCGCCGGGTTGCCCCCGCCCCGCTGGCTGGTCTACACGCACCACCACTGGGACCACGTGTGGGGCGCCTGCGCCTGGCCCGGCGTGGAGATCGTCGGCCACGTCGCCGGCGAGCGGCTGCTGCGTGCGGAAACGGCCCGGCCGTGGAGCCACCGGTACCTGCGGGAGCAGGTGCGGGAGAACCCCCGGCTCGGCCCGAGTTTCCGGGCCCGGGCACTGGCGGTCGACTCGTGGGACGGCTTCGCGGTGCTGCCGCCGACCCGGACCTTCACCGACGAGTTGGAGTTGCCGGTCGGCGTACGGGTGCGGCACGTCGGGGGCGCCCACGCGCCGGACTCGACGGTGGTGGCGGTGCCGGACTCGGGCGTGCTGCTGCTCGGCGACTGCTTCTATCCGCCGCCGGCGCACCTGCGCACTCCCGAGGACCGGCCCGACCTCGCCCTGCTGCGCCGACTGCTCGGCGACGACATCCACTGGTACGTCGCGAGCCACCAGCCGCCGATGACGCTCGACGAGGCACGCGCGGCGGTCGCCGCCGCGCGGTGACGCCACGGCGGCGCCACGCTCAGCGGGCGCGGCGCTCCGGGTGGGCCCGGTTCCAGGCCCGCATCCGCTCCGGGTAGCCGGTGCGGGCGGCCTCGTACAGCGGCACCGCGTGCTTGCGGGCGATCGACCCGGCGGCGCGCGGCGAGCCGGTGCGGCGGCGGATCCACTCGCCGTCGTGGGCGATCGCCACCACGGTGGTGTCGGTCGCCGTGGTCTCCGGCTCCAGGTAGAACTCCACGCCCCGGCGGCTGGTCACGAACGCCTCCAGCGCGGCCAGGTCCTCGCGGGTCGCCTCCCGGTCGAGCTTCGTGGGGGCCGCGTCGGTGCCGCGCGGCCGTCGACGGAACCAGCCCATCCCCCGCTCCTCTCCTCGGCGTCCTCCCAGTGCAGCACCGCTTCCTGGGAGGCGGCTGCAAGCCGGGTGTGAGTGCCCTGCGCAGCGGCGGCGGTGTCGGCGCGACGGCGGGCGGGTGGCGGGTGCCGCCGGCGACGCCGTAGCCGTCCCGGCTGGTCCGCCGGGTCGGCGGGTGGGACGGGGCCCCGGCGGGGTTAACCGGCGGACAGCGGGGTAACCGGCCGGCGCATGCCCGCCGAGGACGAGGAGCGGTGATCCCGTGGCCGAACCCGCGCCGCCGCACCGGCAGCCGGAGGAGAACCCGCGGCACGGCCGGCTCACCGTGCGTCCGACGCCGCCGGTCACCCGGGCGGCGACCGGACTGGTGTCGCTGACCGACGCCGACGGCGGGCCGCTGGCGATGGTGTACGCCCCGGAGCCGGTCGCCGACCGGCCGTACCGGTTGGTGCTGCTGCTGCACGGGGCCGGCGGCTCGGCCCGGCAGGGCCTGGACCTGCTGCTGCCGGTCGCCGACGCGCACCGGCTGCTGCTGGTGGCCCCGCAGGCGGCGTCGAGCAGCTGGGACCTGATCGTGGAGGGCTTCGGGGTGGACGTGCGGCGGATCGACGGGCTGCTGGCCACGACGTTCGCCGGTTATCCCGTCGGGCAGGTGGCGTTCGGCGGGTTCTCCGACGGCGCCTCGTACGCCCTCTCGCTGGGCCTGACCAACGGCGACCTGGTCGACGCGGTGGTGGCCTTCTCCCCCGGCTTCGCCGCGCCGCTGGTCACCCACGGCCAGCCCCGCGTCTACGTCTCGCACGGCGCCGACGACCCGGTCCTTCCGGTCGACGTGTGCAGCCGCCGCCTGGTGCCCCGGCTGCGCTCGCTCGGCTACGACGTCACCTACGACGAGTTCCCCGGCCCGCACGAGGTGCCCGCGGACATCCGCCACCGGGCCGCCGACTGGCTGACGATCCCCGATTGACCCGCCCCTCCCGCCGACAGCGACGGCTCAGCCGTGGTGGCCGTGGTGGCCGTGGTGAATCGGCAGCGTACGGGCCACCGACGCCTCGCTGCCGGGCTTCACGATCACGAACTGGCCCATCATGCCCTCGTCCTCGTGCCGAAGGATGTGGCAGTGGTACATGTAGGGCGTCTTCGGGTCGGTGAAGTGTCCGAAGTGGACGGCGAGCCGCACCGTCGACTTGCCGGGGACGAACACCGTGTCCTTCGGGCCCTGCAGGTATTCCGGCGGCTCCTTCCCGTCGATGTCCAGGACCCGGAACGCCACCTCGTGGATGTGGAAGTTGTGGGCGTACACGGTGTTCTCGACGTGCCAGATCTCCCGCGCCCCGGCGGGCACGACCTCGTCGATGCGGGCCATGTCCATCTCCCGCCCGTTGATCTCGTCGCTGCCGCTGAGCCGGAACCTGCGCTCCCGGGCGCCGGCGGGCACCTCGATTCGCGGCGTCGTGGCCAGCCGCCGCGGCACCGCCGGCCGCGGCGCGAGCGTGTCCGCCGCGACGAACTTCAGCAGATCGTAGTCGCCCTCGTCGATGCCGTGGTCGCCGGCGACGCTGCGCAGCACGACCTGGTCCCGCGGGGCGAACTCGACCACGATCTCCAGCCGCTCGCCCGGGCTCAGCTGCACGCGGTCGACCGTCACCGGAGCCGCCAGCAGGCCCGCGTCGGTGCCGACCACCTGGAAGCGCCGCCGGTCGGCGAACTCGACGTTGTACATCCGCGCGTTGGAGCCGTTGAGGATGCGCAGCCGCAGCATCGTGGTGGTGACTTCGAAGAAGGGGTCGTAGACCCCGTTGACCAGGATCTGGTCGCCGATGAAGCCCCACGTCGGCTTGGGGTCCTCCAGCAGCGCGCCGCCCGGGTCGAGGATCTTGTCCTGAAGGATGAGCGGGACGTCGTCCACGCCGTAGGTGGAGGGTAGTCCCAGCGCGGCCGCCTCCGGGTCGTCGACGAGAAAGAGGCCGGCCAGTCCGCGGTAGACGTGCTTGGCGGTGCTGCCGTGCAGGTGCGGGTGGTACCAGGAGGTGGCGGCCGGCTGGTCGATGGTCCAGTGTGGGGACCAGGTACGGCCCGGCTCGATCATCTGGTGGGGGCCACCGTCCATCGCGGCGGGCAGCCGCATGCCGTGCCAGTGCACCGTGCTCGGTTCACCGAGCTGGTTGTGCACGCGCATCGCGACGCGGTCGCCCCGCCTCGCCCGTACGGTCGGGCCGAGGAAGGCGCCGTTGAATCCCCACGTCGCGGTCCGCTTGCCGGGCAGCAGCTCGGTCTGGCCCGTCTGCATCCGCAACGAGAACTGCTTCGTCCCGTCCTTCGCCGTGGTCGGTTCCAGCAACGGTGGCACCCTCAGCCGGTTGGCGAAGCTCAGGGTGCCGGAGTTTCCCTTCGACTCCGAGCCGGGGCTCCCGCATCCGGTGAGGGCGGCCAGACCGGCGAGCACAAGAAGATCACGACGTTTCACGGTGACGATCATCGCTGCGACCGCGCTGCGCGACATCGGGGGCCGACCCGGAGCGAACCCGGACAGGCCGACGAGGGGGAACCCTTGCCGGGCGGCCAGCCGGCATACGCGTTCGTCTACGCTCGGCCGCGTGGATCCGCTCACCGGACTGCTCGAAGGGCCGCGGGCCCGGGGCGCCTTCCTGCTCCGGTCGGTGCTGGAGCCGCCGTTCGCGCTGCGCATCGAGGACCGGGCCCCGCTGACCGTGGTCGCCCTGGTCCGCGGCGCGGCCTGGGTGGTGCCCGACGACGGCGCGCCCGCCGCGCTCGGGCCGGGCGACGTGGCGGTGCTGCGCGGGCCCGACGGCTATCTGGTGGCGGACGACCCGGCCACCCCGCCGCAGGTGGTCATCCACCCCGGACAGCGGTGCACGACCCTGCGCGGGGAGCCGCTGGCCGAGACGATGGCGCTGGGCGTGCGCACCTGGGGCGCGGGCACGGACGGCGCGACCGTGCTGCTGACGGGGACCTACCAGCTTCCGGGGGAGCTGAGCCGGCGGCTGCTCACCGCCCTGCCGCCGCTGCTGACGGTGGGCGGCGAGGAGTGGTGCGGCCCGCTGGTGCCCCTGCTCGCCGAGGAGGTCACCCGGGACGCGCCCGGCCAGGAGGCCGTCCTCGACCGGCTGCTCGACCTGCTGCTGATCGCCGCGCTGCGCACCTGGTTCGCCCGCCCGGGCGCCGCGCCCGCCTGGTACGTCGCCGCCGCCGACCCGGTGGTCGGCCCGGCGCTGCGGCTGCTCCAGAACGACCCGGCCCACGCGTGGACGGTCGCCTCGCTCGCGGCCGAGGTGGGGGTGTCCCGGGCGGCGCTGGCCCGCCGGTTCACGGAGCTGGTCGGCGAGCCGCCGATGACGTTCCTGACCGGATGGCGGCTGGCCCTCGCCGCCGACCTGCTCCGCGAGCCGGACGCGACCCTCGGCGCGGTCGCCCGGAAGGTCGGCTACGGCAGCCCGTACGCGCTGAGCACCGCGTTCCGCCGGGTCCGCGGCGTCACGCCGCGCGACCACCGCCTCGCCACCTCCTGACCCCCAGAAACGGCAGCTCGGGCCAAACCTTCAGGATATCGATTTCGGCGATTTCCGACCTCAGCCGAAGGGGACAGCGGGCCGGTAAGATCGGTGACTCCGTTGTGACTGATCGCTGACTGATGGTAGTGATCTGGATCACACACACTGTGCCCATGAATACGGGACTCATCCGCGGCAGGACACTCCGCGTCGCGGCGTGTCTCGTTCTGGCGGCCGCGCTGACCGGCTGCATGCAACTGAATCTCGGGCTGACCGTCAACGCCGACGACACGGTCGACGGACAACTCCTGCTGACCGCTCAGAAGACCGTGCTGACCTCGGGCAACCGCACCGTCGAGGCCGGCTTCGCCGAGCTGCGGCAGAACATTCCCGCCCTGCCGCCGGGCGAGGAGACCCGCTACGAGGACGCCAAGCTCTTCGGTTCCCAGATCACCTATCGGAACACCCCGCTGCGCGATTTCAACAGCGAGAGCGTTCGGCTCGTCCGGGACGACGACCTCTACCGCTTCACCCTTCCCCTCGACCCGAAGAAATACGGCGGCAAGGTGGCGGAACAGAATCCGCAGAATCAGCAGGCGTTCATGCGGTTGATGTCGTTCGAGATATCGGTGACCTTCCCCGGCCGGGTCCTCGACACCAATGGCACGGTCAACGGCCGGTCGGTCAGTTGGCAGGTCGGCAGCAACCAGGAGAAGCCGACCGAACTGCGGGCGGTCGCCGAGGCCCCGCCGAGGCCGTCGGCCGCCCCGGCGGCGGGCGACGACGACGGCGGCGGGTTCCCCTGGCTGCTGGTCGCCGGCGCGGCGGTGCTCCTGCTGCTCGTCGCCGTCGTGGTCGTACTACTGCTGCGGCGTTCGCGCCGGACGACGCCGGCGGCCGGCGGCCCCGTCGCGCCGGGCCAGGCGACCGGCCCGACGACCGCGCCGGGCCCGGCTCCCGGCAACCCGACGGCGGCCGGTCCGACGTCCACCGGCCCACCGGGGCCCGCCTGAAGGCCCCCACCCGCTCCCGCCCGCCGCCCGTCGGCGGCGGACCGGGCCCGTCGGAGACTCCCCGGAGCCGCCGGCCTCACCACCACCACACCCCGGTCGCACCACCGCACAACCGAAGGGAGATCGGCGATGAACGATCTCTTCACCTGGGCCGCCCTGGGCAGCCTCACCGGCGCGAGCGCCGCGACGCTGCTCGCCACCAACGTCATCGGCGGGCTGATCGGCCCGAGCGGCGACAAGGCCCGCAAGTGGATCGCGCTGGGCATCGCGCTCGCGCTGTCCTACCTCACCGCGGCGTTCGCCACGGACGCCGGCGCCGAGAAGTGGATCATCGCGTTCTTCAACGGGCTGGTCATCTTCTCCGCCGCGTTGGGCATCAACCAGCTCCCGCCCGGCAACCGGCAGGCGACCCAGGCGTCGCCGACCCAGCTCGCGCAGGGACGCGAGCCCCGCATCCTCCGCTCCTGGGTATGAGGGGAGCCATCATGATCTACGGAATCCTCAGCGCCGTCGCACACGTGGCCACCGGCGCGGTCCTCGGGCAACTGGCCGGCGGCACGGTGGGGCTGCTGATCGGCGCGGTCGCCGGCCTGCTCGTCGGCGGGGTCTTCGGCTGGGCGGTCGCCTCGGCCCGGGTCTACGGCCCGGACGCGAAGGGCGTCCTCCTCTTCGTCGTCGACCACACGTGGAGCCTGCTCAACACCGTCGTCGGCGCGGTCTACCTCGCCGCGCACGTGCTCGTCGGGCACTCGCTGGACCGGGCCACCTCGCAGCACACCTGCCGGGTCAACGTGGTCGAGGGCGTCTCCCCCCGGTACGCCACCACCATCGGCACCGTCTGCGCCGGCTCCGGGCCGGGCATCCAGCGGCACGAGGACGTGCACATCCTCCAGGCACGCATCCTCGGCCCGCTCTACATCCCGCTGGTGCTCGCCAACTACGTGCTGTTCACCATCGCCCCGGTCTGGCTGCTCTACCACGACCACACCAACGCACCCATCAACCGCTTCACCCGGTACTTCGAGATCGGCGTCTACCCGCACGTGTGGAACGAGGCCATCGCGTACCGCGTCCAGGGAACGCCGCCGCGATGACCACGCCGGGGCGCGGCCCGATCGAGACGGCGACCGCCGAGCTGGCCGGCTGGCTGGCCGGGGCGGCGGGGGAAGCCGTCCCGGTCGGCCCGCCGCGCCCCGACGACGACCCCGCCCGGCTCACGCTCTGGCCGATGGAGCTGCGCCCGGCCCGGCAGACCCGGGGCAGCGGCGGCCGCGAGCCGTACCGCTTCACCGTCCGATACCTGCTCTGCGCCGGCGGGCCGGCGGCGCTGCCCGGACTGGACCGGGTGCTCGCCGCCGCGACCGCCGGCGGGGAGCGCACCGTCGTGCTGGAGGCCGGCGACCCGCGGCTCTGGGCGGCGTTCGGCACCGGCCCCCGCCCGGCCCTGCTCATCGACGTGCCGGCCCAGGTCACCCACCCGATGCCGCCGGCGCCGCCGGTGCTGCGTCCGCTGCGGCTGCGGCAACTGGAGCTGTTGGCCTTCGACGGCCGGGTGCTCGGGCCCGAGCAGCAGCCCCTCGCGGCCGTGCGGATCGAGGTCGTGGGCACGGCGTACGTCACCACGACCGACCCCGCCGGCCGGTTCCGCGTCGTCGGGGTGCCGCACGACCCCGCCCACCCCGGTCCGGTACGGCTGCGGCTCACCGCCCGGGGACGCGTCCTCACCGCCGAGGTCGACCCGACCGAGCCCGACATCGTCATCGTCTGCGCACCCCCGCCCCGCTGACCCCCGTTCCGGCGGACGTCCCACGCCGCCGGCCGCGAACCGCACCGGGAGGACCGATGCCCACCTACTTCTCGCCCGGCATCTACGTCGAGGAGGTTCCCGGCGGCGCCCGCCCGATCGGACCGGCCAGCACCAGCACGGCCGCCTTCGTCGGGATCGCCCCGGACCCCACCGCGCAGCTCGGCAGAGCCGTCGCGGTCAACAACTGGACGGAGTTCCTGCGGCTCTACGCCGCCGGGGACCGCCTGGAGAGCACCCCGCTGGCCCGGGCCGTCTTCGGTTTCCTCGACAACGGCGGCAGCCGCTGCTGGGTCGTCAACGTCGGCGAGGGCGGCGAGATCACCGGCACGGGACAGCGGCGCGGCGGCCTGCAACTGCTGGAGGCCGTCGACGAGGTCTCGATCCTGGCCGCGCCCGGCTTCCACGACCCGGTCTCGCACGAGGCGCTGCTGAGCATGGCCGAGCGGACGCGCACGATGGTGGCGATCTGCGACCCGCCCCCGGACGTCACGGACATCTCGGCGCTGACCAGGGTGGCGACGCCGTCCACCGGCAAGCCGCCCAAGCCGGCCGAGGGCTCCGGCGGGCCCGGCTCGGCGGACGAGCCGCCGACGGCGTGCCGGCCGCGGCTGTCCGACTTCGGCGCGCTCTACCACCCCTGGCTGCGGGTACGCGACCCGCTCAGCGGCGAGCTGGTGCTCACCCCGCCGAGCGGGCACATGGCCGGCATCTGGGCCCGCACCGACGCCCTGCGCGGGGTGCACAAGGCACCGGCCAACGAGCCCGTACGCGGCGCCGTCGACCTCGCCCACCTGGTCACCCGCCCCGAGCACGACGTCCTCAACCCCAAGGGCGTCAACGTCATCCGCTACTTCCCGGGCGAGGGCATCCGGGTCTGGGGCGCCCGCACCCTGGCCGCCGAGGCCAGCGAGTGGCGCTACCTCAACGTCCGCCGGCTCTGCATCGCCATCGAGCAGGCGATCGCCAACGGCACCCGGTGGATGGTCTTCGAACCGAACGACTTCACCCTCTGGCGGTCCATCCGCCGCGACATCGGCGCCTTCCTCACCCGCGTCTGGCGCGACGGCGCCCTGCTGGGGCGTACGCCCGAGGAGGCGTTCTTCGTCAAGTGCGACGAGGAGACCAACCCGTCGGACGTCCGCGACGCGGGCATGGTCGTCGCCCACATCGGCATCGCGGTGGTCAAGCCGGCGGAGTTCGTGGTGTTCAAGCTGAGCCAGTGGGCCGGCGGCGCCGAGACCGAGACGATCGGAGGCTGACATGCCGACCACCGCCACCCCGCAGCCGGGCGCCCCGGTCGACCCGTACCGGGCCTACAACTTCAAGCTTCTCGTCAACGGCGTGACCAACGGCCACTTCACCGAGGTCAGCGGCCTGGAGATGACCATCCCCGGCGTGGCGTACCGGGAACAGGGCAACGACCGGATCCGGATGGTCCCCGGCCAGGTGGAGTACGCGCCGGTGACCCTGCACTTCGGGCTCACCGCCTCCCGCGAGCTGTGGGACTGGACGTACGCGGTGGCCCGGGGCACGGTGAGCCGGCGCAACGTCTCGATCGTGCTGCTGGACGCGGCCGGCACGGCGGAGGTGCTGCGCTGGAACCTGATCAACGCGTGGCCGACGAGGTGGCGGGGCGCCCACCTGAACACCCTCGGCCAGGAGCTCGCGATCGCGGCGCTCACCCTGCGCTACGAGAGCCTGGAACTGGAGACCGGCGGTGCCGCCGCGCCGACCACCGCGTAGCTGGCTGGCCGCCCGGCTGCGCGCGGCGGCCACGGCGGTCGACGAGCTGGCCCGGCTGGTCGACTCCGCCGGGCCGGCCACACCCGGCCCGCCGTCCCCGCCCGAGGACCGGTACCCGCCTGACCGCTCACCGGCCGCCGCGACGGCGACGGAGGCACCGGCGCGCCGGCCCGGCCAGCCCCCGGAGCACTGGCTGCGGGTGGTGTCCGCCCATGCCCCGGGCCTGCTGCGCGACCTCGACCTCGACCTCGGCCCGGCCGATTCCGCTTTCCCGCCCGTCGGCGCGGACCACGACGCGACCCGTCCCGTTGGTGCGGACCACGCGACCCGTCCCGCCGACCATCCGCCAGGCGACGCGCCACCCCGGACGGCCGACCCGCGACCGCCCGCCGTGCCACCCGGGTGGGGACCGACGTGGGCCAGCGGCGCCGGCTCGTACCCCGCCGAGTCGGGCCGGCGTGACGAGGACACCCCGCCGGCGGGTGGCAGCTGGCACAGCGGCGACCAACGGTCGTTCGGAGACCTCTGGTCGGGAGGAGACGTGCCGCCGAGCGACCAGGACCGGCCGACCGGAGAGGGCTGGCCGGCCGGCACCGGCTCGGCGGGCGACGACGGCCGCCCGGCAAGGCGGGGCGGCGGGCCGGGCGACGACGGGCGGACAAGCGGCGACGGACGCCCGGGCACCCCGACGACAGCTGGGGGCCGGGCAGGTCGACGAGGCGGTGGACCGGTCGGCCAGCCGTCGACGGTGGCCGGCCGGCCCGTGCTCCGACCGGCGGTTCCCCCGCCCGCCGCGGTGACACACCCCGGCACACCGGCCGCCAGCCGCCCGGCCGGCAGCAGCACGGGCCCGTGGTTGGCCGGCGACCGACGCGCCCACGGCCCGTCGGGCGCGGCACCCGACCGGGAGACGACGGGCTCGGCGGACGTGACGCCCACGCGACCCGCCGTCGGCGCGGCGGAGAGGCGAAGGAACCGGCCCCTGACGGACGCCGCGGACCCGACACCGGCCGACCGCCCGCGACCGGGCGCGGCTGACGTCACGACGGCCGGACACGCCGTTCCGTCCCACCCCCGCACAGCCGGGTCACCCGACGCCAACGGGCTGCCGCCCGAGATCCTGGCACGAAATGGCCCCTGGAGGGGCCGCTCCACACCAGGATCTGCGGCGTCCGGAGACACGACCGGGGCGGCCGCGTACGTCGGGGCGCGGGAGGCGTCCCCGGACGGAGAATCGGCGGCAGGAGCCGGGGCGGGGGCACGGGTTCCGCTGTCGTACGACAGGACGGGACACGCGGGGGCCGAACGGTTGCGACCCGCATCCGGGCATCGGCACTGGCCGGCGACCACCGGAGGAGGCCCCGAGCCGGTCGGTGCCGCCTGGCCGGGATCGGCGCGGTGGGAGGGCCGGGCAGGCCGGCGGGACGGCACCAGCGGCCGGCGGGACGGCGGCGAAGAGGTCGGCGTACCCCCGTCGGGGTGGCCGGACGCGGCCGCGCCCTGGCCGGCGCTGCCCGACTCCGACGGTGCGGGGCCAGCGCCCGTCGGTGGGTCGGAGCGGGCCGGCGGGCCGTGGCCGGCGCTGCCGGACGACCGGCCGCTGTGGACGGTCGCCGCGTCCGCCCTCGACGACGAGCGCGTCCGCCGGCTGGACCGGGAACAGGCGGGTGGCTGATGGAACGCGTCGCCTTCCTCATCGACGCCACCGGCGAGCGGGTGGACTGCCTGCTCAACCCGGAGACGGTGCAGGTGACGCGGCTGGCGGGGGTGCGCCACCGGGGCGTCGCGGGCGGGCAGCTCACCGGCGCCGGGCTCGCCGACGACCCGCTGGTCTTCACCGGCGGGGGCCGCACCGAGCTGGTGCTGGACCTGCTGTTCGACGTGGACTTCGCCGAGGGGCAGGTCCGACCGACCGACGTGCGGGCGCTCACCCGGCCGCTGTGGATGCTCGCCGAGAACTCCGCCGCCGAGCACGGCTGGGTGCGGCCGCCGCTGGTCCGGCTGGTCTGGGGCAAGACCTGGAACGTGCCGGGCGTCGTCGTCGCGGTGGCGGAGCGCTTCGACGCGTTCACCGCCACCGGCTCGCCGCACCGGTCCTGGCTGCGGCTGAAGCTGGTCCGGGTGGCGGAGGACGCCGACCGGGCGCGGGAGGGCTTCGCGGAGGAACTCGCCGCGGCGAGCACCCCGACCGCCGCGCCGGGCAGCGCCGTGGTGGCCGCCGGCGACGGCGCGACCGGGCCCGACCATTCGGGCGTACGCTTCGACCTGCTCGCCCACGACGCGCTCGGCTCGCCGCTGCGGTGGCGGCTGCTGGCCGAGCACAACCGGATCACCGACCCGCTCGCCGTGCCGCCCGGTACGCCGCTGGCGGTGCCGCCGCAGCCGGGCCCGGCCGCCCACCCGGCGGGTGCGCCGTGACCGCCCCGCGCGCCCTCGCCGTGCTGCTCGACGGGGTGCCGCTGCCGGACGGGGCGGCCCGCCGGCTGGTGTCGGCCCGGGTGGCGGCCCGGCTCGACCGGCCGACGCAGTGCGAGGTGGCGCTGACCACCGCGCCCGGCGCCGCCGCGCTCACCCCGCCGGTGCGCACCGGGGCGAGCCTGGAGCTGCGCCTGGACGGCCACCCCGACGCGCTCTTCGCCGGCGAGGTCACCTGCGTCGAGGTCGAATACGCGGCCGACGGCGCGGCGCTGCTGCGGGTGCGGGCGTACGACGCGCTGCACCGGCTGCGCCGGCGGCAGCGGCTGCGGGTGTTCGAGGCGGTGACCGCCGCCGACCTGGCCCGCGAGCTGTGCCGGGACGTGGGGCTGACCGTGCACGCCGAGGCGGACGGCCCCCGGTTGGAGCGGCTGTCCCAGCACCGGCACAGCGACCTGGAGCTGCTGCGGGAGGTGACGGGGCGGGCCGGCCTGCACATGGTCGCCGACGGCGACCGGCTGCGCCTGCTGACCCTGGAGGGCCACGGCGAGCCGGTCGGCCTGGAGCTGGGCCGGGGGCTGCACTCGCTGCGGCTGTCGACCAACCTCGACACGGCCGGCGGGGAGAGCAGCGCGCTGGGCTGGCACCCGCAGCGGGCCGAGCCGATCAGCCAGCAGGTGGCCACGGCCCGCAGCGGCCGGCGGATCGCCGCCGACCCCGACCCGGCCGACGTGGGCGCGGACGGCGTACGGACCGCCGTCGACCAGCCCGGGCGGGGCGACGACGAGCTGGCCGCGCTCGCCCAGGCGCGGCTGGACGCGCGGGTCGCCGCCCTGGTCACCGCCGAGGGGGTGGCCGAGGCCGACCCCGCGCTGCGGCCCGGCCGGCGGATCGCGCTCACCGGCGTGCCCGCGGCGGTGGCGGGGACGTACGTGCTCACCGAGGTGGTGCACACCGTCGACGCCGCCGGCCAGCTGACCCGGTTCTCCACCGCCCCTCCCCCGGCCCCGCCGGCCGGGCCGCCCGCCCCGGCCGTGGTCACCCTCGGCCGGGTCACCGATGTGGCCGACCCCGAGGGGCTGGGCCGGGCCCGGGTCGAACTGCCCGCGTACGGGGGGCTCGACGCGGGGTGGCTGGCGGTGCTCTGCCCGGGCGCCGGCCCGGGCAAGGGCCTGGTGGCGCTGCCCGACCCGGAGGACTCCGTGCTGGTGGTGCTGCCCGGGGGCGAGCCGGCGTCCGGGATCGTGCTCGGCGCGCTGTTCGGCGCCGCCGGGGCGTACGACGCGGGGATCGACGACGGGCGGGCGCGGCGCTGGTCGCTGCGGACGGCGGGCGGCCAGTCGATCGTGGTCGACGACGTCGCGCGGAGCCTGCGGCTGGGCACGGAGGGGGGCAGCTGGCTGGAGCTGACCCCGGAGCTGACCACCCTGCACGCGGCGACCGACCTGGTGCTCTCCGCGCCCGGCCGGGCCATGGTCGTGCGCGCCCGCAGCGTGGACTTCCTGCACGCGGAGGCGACCGAGGACCCGGCCACCGCCACGCAGCGGGCCCGGACGCTGGCCCGCGCCCACCACGAAGGAGGCGGCTGATGCGCTGGATCCACCGCGACTCGGTGATCAGGTGTGACCACGACGGGCGGGTCGGCAACCGGGCCTCGCAGGACTGGGTGACCGTCGCCGGCGTGCCGGTGCTGGTGGACGACGACCCGGAGGGCCGGGAGATCACCGCCTGCCCGAACTACGGGCCGACGATCAAGCCGTGCGGGAAGACCCTGCGGGTGCGGGTCGGCTACAGCGACTGGGTGCGCGTCGGCGGCCGGCGGGTGGTCCTGTCCCACCTCGACGGGTTCACCGACGGCACCCCGCCCGGCCTGGTGCACCACCGGGTGCGCGACCCCCGGCAGGGCTTCCTGGGGGCGGACCGGTGAGGGCCTTCCGGTTCGTCGGCGCCGGCTTCGACCCCGGGCGGGGCGGCGGGCTCGCGCTGACCGCCGCCGGCGGCCTCGCCATGACCGAGGGCGACGAGACCGTACGCCAGGCGCTGTTCCTGCTGCTGTCCACCACCCCGGGCGAGCGGCTGATGCGCCCCGGGTACGGCTCCCGGCTGCACCGCCTCGTCTTCGCGCCGAACGACGACACCACGGCCGGGCTGGCCATCCACTACGTCCGGGCGGCCGTCGCCCGGTGGGAGCCCCGGGTGGAGGTCCTCGACGTCGACGCGGGCCCCGACCCCGACGACCCGTGGCGGCTGGTGATCCGGCTCGACTACCGGATCCGGGCCAGCCTCGCGCCGGGGCGGTTGGTGTTCTCCGTCGACCTGCTGCCCGCCGACGACCCGGAGCGGGAGGCCCCCGACGCCGGTCACGGCCCGGCCGGCGGGGCGCCACCGGAGGGAGGAGCGTCATGACGCTGCCCGTGCCGCACCTCGACGACCGCGCCTTCCTGGACCTCGTCACCGAGGCCCGGGAGCGGATCCGCCAGTCCTGCCCGGCCTGGACCGACCTGTCGGCGCACGATCCGGGCATCGCGCTGCTGGAGGCGTTCGCGCACCTCACCGAGGTGATGATCTACCGGCTCAACCAGTTGCCCGAGAAGGCGTACGTGGCGTTCCTCAACCTGCTCGGGGTGACCCGGCACGCCCCCACGGTGGCCTGGGCGGACGTCCGGTTCACCCGGGCCGGCGGCGACGGCGGCGCGATCCCGATCCCGGCCGGCACCCGGGTGGCCGCCGCGCGCGGGGCCGACCCGCGGCCGGTCGTCTTCGTCACCACCGAGCCGGCGCTGCTGCCGGCCGGGCAGGGCGACGTCACGGTCCGGATGCACCACTGCGAGCCGGTGGAGGCGGAACTGATCGGGGTCGGCACCGGCCAGCCCGGCCAGGTGCTGCGCGCCGCCCGGGCGCCGCTGGCGCGCACCGCCGAGCCGCTGGACCTGCTGCTGGGCGTCGAGGTGCCGGCCGGGACGGTGGAGCTGGGCGCCGCCGCCCGGGAGCACGACGGCCGCACGTTCGAGATCTGGCGGCCGGTGGACAGCTTCGCCGGGCTCGGCCCGCAGGACCGGGTCTACCTGGTCGACCGCTGCTCGGGGACGGTCACCTTCGCCCCCGCCCTGGACCTGCGCGACCCGGCCGACCCGGTGGGGAATCCCGTGACCGTGGCCGCCGTGCCGCCGGCCGGACGGCAGGTGCGGCTGTGGTACCGGGCCGGTGGCGGACCGGCGGGCAACGTGGCGGCCGGCACGCTGACCAGCCTGCGCGACCCGCTGCCCGGGGTCCGCGTCGACAACCCCGCGCCGGCGGCCGGCGGGCGGGAGATGGAGTCCATGGAGTCGGCGCTGCTGCGCGGCCCGTACGAGTTCTTCGCCCAGCAGCGGGCGGTCACCGCGCGGGACTTCGAGGTGCTCGCGACCGGCTCCGGGGCCGTGGCCCGGGCGCGGGCGTTCACCCGCGCCGCCGTCTACAGCTTCGCCCGCCCCGGCGAGGTGGAGGTGGTGCTGGTGCCGTACGTGCCGGAGGCGGCCCGGCCGGGCGGGCGGCTGCCGGTGGCGGTGCTGCGGGAGCACGAGGTGGACCAGGCCCGGGCCCGGGTCGAGGCGGACCTGGAGCGCCGCCGAGCCCTGGGCACCTCGTGCCGCGCGACCTGGGCCCGCTACAAGGCGGTCTCGGTCCGCGCCCGCGTGGTGGTGCGCCGGGAGGAGGACGTCGAGGCGGTCCGGCGGCGCATCCACGACCGGCTGCACTCCACGCTCAGCCCGCTGCCGACCCCGCTCAACCCGGCCGGCTGGGCGTTCGGCGAGCCGCTGCGCGCGTCCAACGTGTACCGGCTGCTGGAGCACGCCGAGCCGGGGGTGCGCTACGTCGAGTCGGTCCGCTTCGTCGTCGACGAGGCGCCCGACGCGCAGGTGCGTACCCTCGCCGTGGACCAGTACCAGCCACGGACCTGGTACGCCGGGCGCGGGCCGGTGCTGTTCCGCTCCACCAACGCCGGCGCCGGCTGGGAGCCCGCCGGCCGGTTCGCCGACGGCGAGACGGTGCTGCGGGTGACCCCCGCCCCCGCCCCGGTGCGCCCCGGCATCGTGCCCCGGCCCGGCTCGGTGGCGGTCGCCACCGTCGGCGCCGACGGCGGGTCCCGGGTGCACCTGAGCACCGACCTCGGCGAGACCTGGTCGCTGCTGACCGACCTGGACTCGCGGGTCTCCGACCTGGCCTGGATCGACCGGGACGGCGCGGGCGCGCTGCTGGTCGCCACCGACACCGGCCTGTACGAGGTCTCCCTGCTGCCCGGCGCGGTGCCGTTGCAGATCCTGGTCGACCCCGGCGACGCCGACCGGGGCTTCTACGCCGTCCGCGCGTTCGTCTCCGAGCGGGGCGCGCCGGGCGTCGCGGTGGCCGCGCAGGCCGGGTTCGGGGTCTACCTGTCCACCCAGGCCGGCCGTCCGGGCAGCTTCGCCCACGTCGGGCTGGCCAACGTCGACAACCGGGTCCTCGCCGTCCAGTACGACGGCCCGGCCACCCTGCTGTGGAGCGGCGCGGGTGAGCCGGACCCGAAGAAGCCGGGGCAGGGCTGCCGGCGGGCGCGGCTGTTCGAGTCCGACGTGCAGTGGCAGGCGGTGCAGTCCGGCTGGATCGGCGGCACCTGCCGGGACCTCGCGTTCTCCGGCCCGCTCGCCGTCGCGGCGACGCAGAGCGGCGGGGTGCTGCGGCTGGACACCCTAGCCGCCGCGCCGCAGTGGGCGCCGGTGTCGGTCAACTGCGGGCTGCCGCTGCGGGACCGCACCCGATTCGTGCCGGTGGACGCCGTCGCCGCGACCGGCGGCCCGGACCGGCTGATCCTGGCCGGCGGCGAGCGCGGGGTGCACCGCAGCACCGACGCGGTCGACTGGGCGGCCAGCGCCAACCAGGCCACCGCCGACGTGGTGACCGTTCCGGACACGTGGCTGCTCTGCTCCGGCGAGCACGACATCGAGGTGGTGCGGCAGGATGCGACGCGCGGCGATTGAGCGGCTGCTGCCCGCGGCGTACCAGCGGGCCTGCGTGCCGGGCAGCGTGCTGTGGGCGCTGCTGGACGTCATGGAGGCGCTGCACGCCCCGGACGAGGCGGTGCTCGCCGACGTCGACGCGCTGTTCGACCCGTACCGGGCCCCGGACGGGATGGTGGCGTACCTGGCCCGCTGGGTGGCGATGGACCACGTGGTCGCCCCGCCCCGGCCGGACGGTCCGCCGCCGTTGCCGCTGGGCCGGCTGCGGGACCTGGTGTCCCACGGCGCGCTGCTGGCCCGCTGGCGCGGCACCCCGTACGGCATGCGCAGGGCCCTGGAGGTGGCGACCGGGACGGGCGGCTTCGCCATCGACGAGCCCCGGGACCGGCCGTTCCACGTCGTGGTCACCGTGCCGCCGGCCGCGGCCGGGCAGCTCGCCGTGATCACCCGCATCGTCGAGGCGGAGAAGCCCGCGTCGACCACCGCCGAGATCGTCGTCGCAGAGGAGCCACCATGACCACCGAGTGGGCGGTCGTCGCCGCCGCCGAGCAGTTCACCCTGGACGCCCGCAACACCGGCGAGCTGACGTTCACCGTCTCCAACCCGGGCACGGCCCCGGACACCGTCGTCTTCGACGTGGCGCCCGGCGAGGGATCGCAGCGGTCCTGGTTCACCGTCACCGAGCCGCAGCGGGTGGTGCCCGGGCAGGGCTCGGTCTCCTTCCTGGTCCGGCTGACCGTGCCGCCGGGCACCGCGCCCCGGCGCTACGACGTGACCGGGTTCGCGTACTCGGCGAACACCGCGCCGGAGGAGAGTTCCCGCTCCAGCGGTCGGGTCACCTACGAGGTCCGGGCGGTCGCCGCGCCCCGGCGTACGCCGTGGCCGTGGATCGCCGCCGCGGCGGCGCTGGTCCTCGTCGTCGGCGCGGCGGTGGCGTGGCTGGTGGCCCGCGACGGGGAACCGGCGCCGGGCGAGCCCCGGGTGGTCACCGTCGAGGCGGAGAGTCTGGTGGCCGGCGCGGTGCTGGGGCCGCCGAAGGGCTCGTCGGTGGCGGTGGAGGTCCAGCCCGACTGCTGCGGGGTGACCTGGTCGGAGGGCGCGCAGCTGTTCTTCCAGGGCCGCGCGGTCGGCGACCAGGTGAGCGTGACGGTGGACATCCCCGCCGACGGCACCTGGCGGTTCGCCACCGTCCGCACCACCTCGTTCGACTACGCCAACACGGTCTTCACCATCGACGGCGCCCAGGTGGGCGGCGCCTTCCTCGGCTTCACCCCCGAGGTGACGAAGACGGACTGGCTCGACGTCGGCACGGTCGCGCTGAACCGGGGACCGCACCGGGTCACGCTCGTCGTGGTCGGCAAGACCCAGGGCACGGACCGCTACTTCGCCGGCGTGGACGCGATCCGGTTCACCGAGGTTCCCGCGCCGGCCGGCGCCCGATGAGCGGCGGGCAGAAGGCGCTGCTCGCGGCGCTGGGCGTGCTGCTGGTGGCGCTGTTCGCGGTCGCCGTCGGCGCCGGCCGGGACGACACGGGCGACCCCGGCGCCCCCTCCGGGCTGGTGGAGCGGCTCGGCCGGCTCGGCGGCGACCGCGCCGCGGTGGATCCGGCGACGGTACGCGCCGACTGCGCCGAGGCCGGCCGGCTGGTCTTCACGGGCGGCTGCGTGCTGCGCGTGGCCGACCCCGGCGGGCTGCGGACGCTGGTCCTGCGCAGCGCGGCCCCGTTCACGGTCGAGGCGCCGGCGCCGGGGGACGCCGAGTTCACCGTCCGCGACGAGGTGACGCCGGCCGCCGACGGCAGCGGGGCGGTCGCCCGGATCGCCGTCGACCGCGCCACCGACGTGCTGCTGCGCTGCCCCGGCGTCGGCGGCTGCGCCGTCACGATCACCACGTCCTGACCATCGAGGGGCCCGACATGGGTGAGCTGCGGAAGCCGTTCCTGTTGCTGGCGATGCTCGCGGTCGGCCTGGCGCTCGGCGTCGAGCTCGGCGCCGGGCTGCTCGTCGGCGGCGGGGACGCCGGCGCGGCGCTGCGGGACAGCGCCGGGACGCTCGACGTGGAGGTCGCCGACGTGTCCGGGGTCAGCGAGCCGTCCGGCCGGGGCACCGGCTACCTGGCGCTCGTCGACGCGGTCGCCGTCTGGACCACCGGGCTGTTCTGCCTGAGCCTGGTGCTGCCGGACCGCGTCCAGGGCCGGGTGCAGGGCGTCGCGACGCTGGTCTTCTCGATCGTGCTGATCATCGCGGCGTTCGTCGCGCTGCTGGTCGCCTTCGTCGAGCTGACCGTCATGGTGTCGCTGTTCCTGGCGCCGCCGTTCGGCACGCTGGCCTACCTGGCCCTGTGGGGGTTCTTCCCGGTCGGCGACGCGTCGGTGCTGCTCGGGCTGGTGCTGCTGCTCAAGCTCGCCTGGGCGGGGCTGCTGCTGGCCGCCCAGCCCCGCTTCGCCCAGAACAAGGGCCTGGTGCTGCTCGCCCTCACCACGCTGCTGTGCACCGTCTTGCTGGAGTTCCTGCACCGGCTGGTGCCGGTGATCCTGGTCAGCATCGTCGACGACCTCGGGGCGCTGGTCTTCGCCGTGGTCGCCGTCGTCTGGGGGCTGGTGCTGTTGATCGGGTCGATCCCGGCCATCGTCAAGGCGGTCCGGGTCAGCGGCGCCGCCGCCGGACGCTCCGGCGGTGGCCGGGCCTGAGCCCCGCGCCGGCCCTGGTGCGCGGGGCGGTGCGTCGGGCACCCGACGCCAGGGGTCCACGACATGGTGAAGATCGGCTATAAGTGGCGCATGGAGTTTCCCGCCTACCTGGCCACCATGCCGATGCACGCGATCACCGAGATCCACGGCGAGCCCGGCCTGCTGGCCCGGTTCCGGCTGGAGCTGCGCGCGTTCGACGAGGCCGCCCGGGAGCGGCTCACCGAGGCCCTCGACCTGGCCGCCGAGCTGCACCGCGACGACCGGCGGGTACGCGAGCCCTACCTGAACCACCTGCTGCGGGTGGCGATCCGGATGATGCACCACTACCAGGTCCGCGACGTCGACGTGATCGTCGCCGGTCTGCTGCACGACGCGGTGGAGGACCACCCCGACGAGCTGGCCGGGGAGCACGCCGGCGACGACCGCACCGCCGCGGCGCTGGCCGTCCTGGCGCAGCGGTTCGGCCCGCGCGTGGCCCGCCTGGTCGGCGCGGTCACCAACCCGGCGTACGACCCGGGGCGCGACAAGCACGTCCAGTACCGGGAGCACGTGGCGTCCAGCCTGGCCCGGGAGCCGTGGGCGCGGGTCATCAAGATCTCCGACTTCACCGACAACGGGGTGGGCGTCATCCACACCGTCGGGCCGAAGGTGGCCTCGTCGGCGGCGAAGTACCGGCCGCTGGTGCCGGTCTACCGGGACCTCGTCACCCGGCCGGACACTCCCCTGTCGGCGCCGGTGAAGCGGCACATCCTCGACCAGCTCGACCTGGCCGAGGAGCGCTTCAGCGCCATCCTCGACCAACCCGCCCACCCGAACTGACCGGTTCCCCAGCCCGATCCGGTCCTGGTCAGGCCGTCAGATGCGCCACCCGGGCGGGCTCGACGAGCACCGCGCGTGCCGCCGGCAGGTCGGCCAGCCGCGCGGCCAGGGTCGCCACCGCCAGTCGTTCGGCCAACGCGGCGCTGAACTTGAGACCGGCGAGGGCTTTCTTGGTGGCGTCCGGCGGGCAGACCCGCCCGACGGCGTCTGCCATGGCCGCCCGCACCACATGCCGGTCGAGGTCGCCACTGGTCCATCGAAACAAGATCCACTGGGTGCGGGGACGTCGGTCATTGCACGAGGCGAGCGTTGATCCTGGCTACCGCCTCGTCCCGCGCCGAGGGGTCCGACGACCACATCGTCGCGGCCCGGCTCGGAAGAACCATGAAGACCACCCGGCTGCCTGTGCTGGTGGTGATACGCAGCCGTGGCGGCGTATCGGCATGGGCGGTGACGCTCTCGATGTCCACCAACGCGATCCGACGGACACGGCCGAACCCTGCTACTGGCGTGAACGTCACTTCCTCGTCGGTGAGCGCGAGCGTCCCGCCGAGCAGGGCAAGCCGTCCCGCGAACGAAGTACCCGAAGAGAACGGCACGCTCGCCACCCACTGGTTGTCGCCGCTCGTCATAAGTGGCTCCTTACCGGGCCGCCTGTTGGAGTCATCATTTTGCAGGGCGGCACCAACTGCCCGCCATCACGAAGTCAGCCGGCCGTGGGATTGCGCTTCCGCGTGCCGACCTCCGGCCCGGGCAGAGCTGCCGACTGCCAGTTGCGGTGAGGTCTGCTTCGATCAGGGTCAATGGTCACCCGCCGATCAGGCCCGGCGGTGGCGTCCGCTTCCAGGCCCAGGCCTCCAGTTTCCGCCGGTCGACCAGGACGATGTCGAGTTGCCGGGCGAGCTGCACGCCGTCACCGGCGGTGAAGGACCCGTTGGTGACGATCATGCACAGCTCGCCGCCGTGCACCTCGCGACAGGTGCCCGCGAACCGCTGGATGGCGGCGCTGCCGACCCGGTTCGTAGGGCTCTGCCGCTTACACTGCACCACGACGCGCCGACCGTCCGGGGCGACCGCCGTGACGTCGGCTCCCCGGTCCCCGGAGCCGCCCCGGACCCGGACGTGCCGGAACCCGGACGCGTCGAGCAGTCTGGCGAACCACTGCTCGAACTCGGCCCCGCTCATCGCGTCGGTGACCGCGACGGCCCGGTCGCGCTCGGCCTGCTCGGCGCGCCGGCGTGCCGACTGTTTGGCCCTGACCGACAACAGGACGGTGGCGGCCGCGATGGCGGCGACAGCCAGGAAGGCCGACCAGTAGGGGTGCCGCTGGACGAAGTCAACGATCAGGATGACGGCGGCGAGGACGGCCGCTCCGCCGAGGGCGAGACCCCAACTGTTCCCCGAGCCGCCCCCGGAACGACCACGCCGCGCGGGCCTTCCGCCACCGGCGCGCCGCCGCCTGCGGTTGTGGCCCCGCACCCGGGACCCGTTCCGTCGGACATGAGGCCTCACGTACGGCATGTGGCACCTCCGAGGGGTCGGACATCCAGCTTCCCGCCCCGGTGTGACACACACGGCGCACCCACCTCGCCACTGTCGGCTACCCGTCACTTCCGCGAGGAGCCGGGAGATCCACTGTCGAGCGCCAGCCGGCCCGCTCCCTACGGCTCCCGCATCCAGAGCTTGGGATCGTTCACGAAGACGCCCTTGCCCTGGTGTCGCCAGATCACCCGCAGCGCTTCGAGCCGCACGTAGACCTGCTTGACGGTGGACGGGCTGACCTTGTGTCTTGCAGCGAGCTGCGTAATTGAGGGCAACTTGTCGCCCGGCTTGAGCTTCTTGGCTCTGATGTCGGCGACGATCTCGTCGGCGATGCGGATGTAGTCGGCGGTGATCGGCATGACTCCCCCTGCGTGGCACGCCAATTCGATCACGTAACGACACCCTGCAACAACTCACCGTTTGACTCAGGCGACTGGGACAGCTAAGTTGATGTCCGCCTCTCCCCTTGCGTGGCAACAAGGAGCAGAGGCATCCCCCTGGTCGGGGCGGGTGCCCGTGCCCGTCCCGACCCACCGGACTGCTCTGCTGTCGTACCGCTGAATCGGGCTGCGGCGGCGGAGCGGGCGGGTCGTCCGCGGCCCCCACGCGGGCGACCCGCCCTTCCACACCCACCGCCGGGACCCTTTCGCGCTCCCGCCCGCCCTGGAGAGGATCGTCGTGGCTCAGGTGTATCGAGGTGGCCTGCCCTACCCGGCCGGTTACCCGGGCCGGTTGACGCCGCACGAGGTGCGGACCCGCGAGTTCGCCGCGCGCCGGCGCGGCGTCGACCCCGTGGAGGTACGCGAGTTCCAGGCCCGGGTGGCCGACGAGCTGGCCATGCTCAACGAGGCGGTCCGGCTGCTCAGCCAGGAGAACGACCGGATCAAGCGGGCGCTGCGCGACTGGCAGACCATGCACGCGCGGGAGTGCCGGCCGCCGCAGGAGTACCACCACAACTCCGGCCACTGGTGACCGCGCGACCCTCTCCCGGCGACCTGCTCGTCGTCGACGGCCGTGCCTCGGTGCAGTTCGCCGGGGATCGCGCCCTGACCTTCCGAGTCGTCTCGGTGTCCGACCAACCGACGTACCACGGTTGGATCTGGCTGACCGGCTACGTCCTGAATCGACGGGGCCAGGCGATCGCCAAGCGCGAGGTCTACGTCCAGCTCGCCGGCCTCCGCCCCGTCGCCAGCCACACGACCCCGCAACGCCCGCGTGCCACCCGCTCCTATGCTTTTCAGGGTGACCAAGGTGACGGCGGAGCAGCTCGCGACCGCTCGGGGCTGCGTGCTCGGGCTGATGCTCGGTGACGCGATCGGCGCGACGGGCGGCAAGGTACCGGCGGGCGGAACCCTGCCGGCCACCAGCGCCGGCCAGCTCGCCTGCTTCACCATCGAGGGCATCATCCGGGCAAACATCCGGGGGACCCACAAGGGCATCTGCCATCCACCGAGCGTGGTGCGCCACGCCTACACCAGGTGGGCCGCGATGCAGGGCATCCCTGGGATCAAGCGCTGGAAGGAGCAGGACTGGCCGGACGGCTGGCTTGCTCAGGTGCCGGCGTTGGCAGCCCGGCGTGGATCGGCTCCCGCCACCGTCTCCGCGCTGCAGAGCCACCCCACGTACGCGGCCGGGAAAGCTGACTGGACCAGCGTCGGGGCCCATGGGCTCACCCGGAGCCTGCCCGCCGGGCTCATTCAAGGGTGGGGGCCGCAACCCGGGCGTTTTGCGGCGGAAATCGCAGCCACCACCCACGGCCCAGCAGCGGCCGATGCCGCAGCGCTGGGCGCCACGGTGATAGCGAACGTCGTCAAACGTCAGGACGTCGAGAAGGCAACGGAACTCGCGCAGCGGGAGTGCCAGTCGATCGTGACGGTCCTGACCGGGCTGCCACTCGCACCGGCCCTGCACGCCGGGCGGACACGTCCACGCCAAGCAGAGGTCCTGACGCAGCTCGCGCCGGACGCTCGTGCGGCATCGGCACTGGCCGGAGCCGTCTACGTCGCGCTCTCCTTTCCCGACCGCTCGCAGCTACGCGACGCCCTACTCTTTGCCGCATCCGTTCCGCACGGCGAGCACGTGGCCGCTGCCGCCGGGGCGTTCCTCGGTGCCGCGCACGGCGTCAATGCGCTTCCCGTCGACTTGGTCTCCCGAGTCGAGTTGGTGTGGGTCGCCGACGTCCTGGCCCGGGACCTCCTCACCGAATTCGCGGACGGCCCGTCCGGCAGCGGCTACGGCGACGAGACCGATCCGCACTGGTGGGAGCGTTATCCGGGCTGGTAACCCATTCCCGCTGTCCGCGGCCGGGGGCGTGGACAGCGGCGGTAACCGTCATCTCTGCTGCCGGATCCTCCATCGGGCAGAGCCGTATGGGGAAATGACCGGACAGTCGTACATGTCAAAATATCTGGATCGGTCGTCGTCACCTCGGCGTGACGGCGGCGAGTCACACCGTCGCCTTGTTAGCTTCAGGACGGATCATCGAGACGTCACCGGCGACGAAGTGATGCCGCTCCGTGGCATGACACTCGTCGGTCAGAGCCTGCCCCGCCCAGCGAGCACACCGAAGGAGCCGTCCAGCCTGGCCACCCGCTCAGAGGGAATCCGCGACGAGGGAGGGCTGACATGACCGACACCCCCGGCACCGAGTCGACACCTCCGGAAGGCTGGAAACAACGCGGCAGCCGAGCGCTGAAGGCCGCGCGGGACGCGGGCAAGGACGTCGGCGAGTGGTCGAAGAAGCGCTGGAAGAGCCTGCACGCCACACTCCAGCAACTGGAACTCGTCCGGGCGCCGGATTCGCCCGCGCCCGGCCGGGTCGTCGTACAACGGAGGGCGGAGCCGATCGTGGTGCCGGCCCGAGGCTACGTGTTCACCTTCACCGTGCACGCCACCCTCACGTGGTCGTCGGAGGGACTGCATCCCGAGTTGTTGAGCTGGCACACCCAGTCCTTCATGCCGCACGCGACCCAGAGACTGGAACGGTTCGCGGCCGAGCGTTCCCGCAGCTTCCCACCCCACGCCGCGAGGGAACTGGAAGAGGAGCTGCAGCAGAGGCTGCGCACGATGGAGCCGTGGCCTTACACCCGGAACGGCAAGGAGCTCACGTGTCAGCCCGACGCCTGGGTGCAGCTCGACGACCGCGTCAAGGCCGCCCTCCTGCCGTACGCGGAGGCACGACTGAAACTGGAGCACGAACTCGACGTGCACCTCAGACAGGCCCGCAGCGCCGAGCAACTCAGCCAGAGGTGGATGACGATCCTGCAGCGGCACGTCGAGGGCCTCCCCGCCGACCAGGCGGCGCAGGGAAGGGAGGACGAGCTGGCGAGGGCGCTTCAGGAGATCACGGCGATGCGGAAGGCGGCCGCCCAGTGGATCGAGGAGCTGCTCGGCCACCGGTTGCGCCACGACGACACCCGCCACGAGGAAGGCGGTTCGGGCGGCGCGAAGGACCGTCAGGGCCAGGGGCCTCCCGTGCCGCGGAGCGAACCGCCGAGCGATCCGCCGACCGCCGGCGCCGGCTGACCGCCAAGTCGTCAACTGTCGTTGTGGCCCAGTTCGTCCTGCCGGTTCGCCGGCGCCGGCCAGCGCGTGCTGGGCCGGTGGGCACGGGTGGGGCACGGGTCCGGGCCGTTCACGCTCGTCGGCGCCGCGCCGGCCGGTGATCGGCCGGCGCGGCGCCGGTTGCGTCGAAGGAGCTAGTCCTTGTCGAGCCAGGGGTCCGCGGGCCTCGGCCGGTCGAACGTGGGCCGCGCCTCCTGCCAGTGCCCGCGGGTGAAGTCGGGCACCTTGACCGGGTGCATCCGGCCGGTCTTCAACGACTCGTGGCTGAGCGGGATCACCGAACACCAGGCCGCCGAGTCGTAGACGTCGATGTCGGGGGTCATGCCGAGCCGCATCGTCTGGACCAGGCGCCAGATGGAGATGAAGTCGCCGCCGCCGTGGCCGCCGTACTGGCTGGCCAACTGCTCCAGCGTCGGCCACAACCAGTGGTCGTGCTGGCGCAGGATGGTGTTGTACTCGGTGCCGCTCCGCCAGGTGTGGTTCTTGTGGCCGAGCGACTCGAGGTAGATCCGGGCGTTGTCGACCTCGATGGACCCTCGGGTGCCGGTGAGCGTGGTCTCCCGGCTGTACGGGTGCGGCGAGTTGACGTCGTGCTCGATCCGGATGAAGCGACCACTGGTGGTGGTGACGAAACAGGTGTGCCGGTCGCCGGAGATGTAGGGGGCGTCGTCCCACGACGAGTGGTCGGAGCCGATCCGGGGGTCCTCCTCGCGGAAGAGGGCCAACGCCTTGGGCAGGGACGCGACCGCGATCAGTTCCTCGAACCGGTCGCCGCGGTTGATGCCCAGGGTGGCCGACACCGGCCCCAGGCCGTGGGTCGGGTAGTGCGAGGCGTTCATCCTGGTCTGCCACCGGCGCCGCCAGTGCTCCGGGTGGTAGGCGCCGCCGAACAGGTACGGCCAGCGCAGGTCGTGGACGTACCCGCCGGAGGCGTGCTGCAGGTCGCCGAACAGCCCCCGGATGGCCATGTTGAACATGGCCATCTCGGGCCGGAAGTAGTTGACGTTCTCCAGCAGGATGCAGTGCTTCCTGGTCCGTTCCGAGGTGCGGACGAGGTCCCAGATCTGGTCCAGGTACGGCGCGATCGGCAGTTCGACGGCGACGTGCTTGCCGTGCTCCATGGCCGCCTTCGCCATCGGGTAGTGCCACTCCCAGGGGGTGGCGATGTAGACGAGGTCGATGTCGTCGCGGCGGAGGAGGTTGAGGTAGTCCTCCTCGCCGGCGGAGTAGCCGACCGGCGCGGTGTCCTGGAAACCCTGCCGCATGATCCGGCCGACGGTGCGGTTGACCCGCTCGGGGCGGATGTCGCAGACGGCGGTGATCGTCGAGACGGCGGCGAACCGCAGGTCCTGGCCGCCGCCGCGTTCGCCGAGACCGATGAGCCCGACGCGGACCTGGTCGAAGCCTTCGAACGGCACATTGGTCATGCTCTTTTCGCCGTTGCCGCGCTCGGGCGCGGCGTCGCCGGGGTCGGCCGCGGCGGGGGCGCCGACGGCGCCGCCGAGGCCGGCGGCGGCGCCGAGCACGACACCGGATCGGAGCAGGTCACGACGGGACGGACTGAACTCAGGCGTTGGGACCACAGTGATCACTCCTCGATGACGGAGCCTGATCGAACTTGCCTACTTGCCATGACTGTTGAGCAGTGTCAATCAAACGTTCATCGATGGCAAGGGCTGTCCGCCATGTCTGGGCGGCCATGCGCGGATCGTGCGGCCAGCATTGCCGAACGGGGAGGCGACCATTTATGCTCGGATCCCTGCCAGACCGCGCGGTTTCGCGCGGACGAGGTGCGTCGTGGGCTGCCCCGCCAGGGTGCCACGCACACTGGCGGTGAAGGCGACGTTCAGCGTCGTACCGAAGTCAGCCGGAACTGGTCGGCCCGCGCCGTTGTCTGGCACCGGCACAGGGAGGCGATGGCCGTCACGGTCGCGAACTTCTGCCGGGTCGTGGCCGGCGAGCGGGATCCACAGGCGTCGGTGTCCGTAGCGCATCGACCGTGACCGAATCGTGAGCGGTTGGCCTTGACGCTCATCGACGAGCATCGCAGAATCCCTGCTACAGCACGATCGTGGAAGGTTCATGGGCTAACCAGTCAGGAACGAGCAGCGACCGCGCGCGTCTGATCACGGCTGTTCACGTTCCGTCCCTTATGGAGGCAGAAGTGAAACGATTCCTGCGCACGACGGCGGCGCTCGCGATCACCGGCCTGGCCCTGACCGCCTGCGGGTTCGGCGGCAACGACGAGGCGAGCGGTGACAGCAAGACGGTGTCGCTGCTGGTACCCAGCTACAGCACCGGCACCAAGGCCCTCTGGGAGGGCATCATCGCCGACTTCCAGGCCAAGAACCAGGGCATCACCGTCGACCTCGAGATCCAGTCCTGGGACAACATCAACGACGTCATCCGCACCAAGGTGCAGGCGAACTCCGCGCCGGACATCCTCAACATCGACGCGTTCTCCGGCTACGCCGCCGACGACCTGCTCTACCCGGCCAGCGAGGTCCTCTCCCCCGAGACCCTGAGCGACTTCCAGGACTCCTTCGCCAAGAACGCCTCGATCGACGGCACCATGTACGGCCTGCCGATGATCGCCTCGGCCCGCACCCTCTTCTACAACCAGGACGTGTTCACCAGGGCCGGCGTGGCCAAGCCCCCGGCGACCTGGCAGGAACTGTACGACGCGGCGCAGAAGATCAAGGGGCTCAACGCCGGCGTCTACGGCTACGGCATGCCGCTGGGCAGCGAGGAGGCCCAGGCGGAGACGTCGATCTGGGTCTACGGCAACGGCGGCTCGTGGAACGAGGGCGACAAGATCACCGCGAACAGCCCCCGCAACCTCGAGGCGGTGCAGTTCATGAAGCGGATGATCGACGCGGGGCTGACCCAGCCCGACCCCGGCGCGAGCGACCGCACCCCGATGCTGGACGTGTTCATCCAGGGCAAGATCGCCATGGCCGTGGGGCTGCCGCCCACGGTGGGGCAGATCGCGCAGAAGAACCCGAGCCTCAAGTACGGGACCGCGCCGATTCCGACCCGCGACGGGCAGCCGATGACCCTCGGGGTGGCCGACCACCTCATGGCGTTCAAGAACGACGGCAGCAAGCGGGAGGCGGTCAAGGCGTTCCTGGACCACTTCTTCAGCGCCGAGGTCTACAAGAAGTTCGTCGACACCGAGGGCTTCCTGCCCACCACCAGGTCGGGGGCCGAGGCGCTGAAGGACAAGAAGGAGATCGCCAGCTTCCTGCAGGTCCTGCCGGGCGCCCGGTTCTACCCGAGCACCAACTCCCGCTGGGCGGCCACGCAGGGCGCGATTCAGAGCCAGATCGGCCAGATCGGGCAGGGCAAGGATCCGCAGGCGGTACTGAGCGACATCCAGGCCAAGGCCGACGCCTGACGGTGCGGTGCCCGTACGCATTCCGATCGAGGACACGATGAGCGAGCAGACCAGGCAGGCGCCAGCGCCGACCGGCAGGTCCGCGCGAGCGGCCCACCGGCAGTTGGCGACGGCCCTGCCCTGGCTGCTGCCCGCGCTGGGCCTGATCGTCACGGTCGTCCTGTTCCCCGCCGCCTACATGGTGTGGACGTCCTCGCGGGACGTCTCGCAGGCCGGAGTCGACCGCGGCCCGGCGGGGCTGGACAACTACGCCGCGCTGCTGAACGCCCCCGCGCTGGGGCGGGTGTTCGGCAACACCGTGATCTGGGTGATCGGTGTGGTCGTGGTGACGCTGCTGATCTCCCTGGCCCTGGCCCAGTTCCTGAACCACGCCTTCCCCGGCCGGCGCCTGGTCCGGCTGGCGGTGATCGTGCCGTGGGCGGCCAGCGTCGTCATGACCTCCACCGTCTTCTACTACGCCCTCGACCCGTTCTACGGGATCGTCAACCAGTTCCTGGTGGACCTCGGCATCCTCGACGCCGGGTTCGGGTTCACCCGTCGAACGGTGCCCGCGTTCGTGGTGTCCATGGTGGTGGCCGTCTTCGTGTCCCTTCCGTTCACCACCTACACCCTCCTCGCCGGGTTGCAGATGGTGCCCGAGGACGTGGTCGAGGCGGCCCGGATGGACGGCGCCGGGCCCGGCCGCGTCTACCGCAGCATCATCCTGCCCGCCCTGCGGCCCGCGATCGCCGTCGCGGTGCTCATCAACATCATCAACGTGTTCAACTCCCTGCCCATCCTGCGCACGATGACTGGCAGCATCCCCGGGTACGACGCGGACACCACCACGACGCTGATCTTCAAGTACATCCAGCAGGACCGTCAGGTCGACCTCGCCAGCGCGCTCAGCGTGGTGAACTTCCTGATCGTCCTCGCGGTGATCGGCATCTACCTGGCGGCTCTGCGGCCGATGAGAGACGAGTAGCCGTGGTGACGACGACCCCAGACACGACCGACCGGCAGGTAGGCGCGGGCGCCGCGGGCGCGCGCCGGGGCAACCGACCCCGGAGGCGCGGCGGCCGGCGGTGGCTCAAAACGGCGGCGGGCGCGGTGGTGGCGCTGGTGTTCCTCGCGCCGTACCTGGTGATGCTCGTCGGGTCCTTCAAGCGGCACGCGGAGATCCTGCGCATCCCGCCCACCTACCTGCCGACGGAGTGGATCCCGTCCAACTACGCCACCATGTGGTCCACGCCGGAGACGCCGCTGCCGTACAACCTCGTCTCCACACTCGTCATCTCCGTCTGCGGCACCCTGCTGGTGCTCGCGGTCGCCCTGCCCGCCGCCTACTACACGGCCAAGCACCGGTTCCCCGGCCGCGGCGCCTTCCTCCTGCTGGTACTGGCCACGCAGATGCTCCAGCCGACCGTGCTGGCGCCGGGACTGTTCCGGCAGTTCCTGATGGTCGGCCTGGACGACACCTGGCTGGCGATGATCCTCGTCAACGCCGCCTTCAACCTGAGCTTCGCCGTGTGGATCATGCACAGCTTCTTCTCCGGCATACCCAAGGAGATCGACGAGGCGGCGATGATGGACGGCGCGGGCAAACTGCAGACGCTGCGCCGGGTGACCCTGCCCCTGGTGTGGCCCGGCATCGTCACCGCCATCATCTTCACCTTCGTCGCCTGCTGGAACGAGTTCGCGGCGAGCCTGGTCGTCCTGACCACGGCGGAGAACCAGCCCCTGTCGGTGGCGATCACAAAGTTCGTCGGCCAGTACGACTCCGCCTGGCACTACGTCTTCGGCGTCTCGGTCGTCAGCATCATTCCCGTGGTCCTCCTCTTCGCCGCGGTCGAGAAGCGCCTGGTCGCCGGTCTCACGGCGGGAGCCGTCAAGTGACCTCCACCGACACCACGACGGGGGCCACCGCGTCGGGCGGGATGGCGGACCGCTCCCGCCGGCTGCAGGCGTTGCTGGAGATCCTGGCCGCGCAGGGCGGGCGGCTCTCCGTCGTCGAGGCCGCCAACGCGCTGCAGGTCTCCGAGGCGACCGTCCGCCGTGATTTCACCGCTCTGGCCGAGCAGCAGCTGGTGACCCGTACCCACGGTGGCATCGTGGCCAGCTCCGTCGCCTACGACCTGCCCGTCCGCTACCGCTACCGCGGCGACGACAGCACCAAGGAACGCATCGCCGCAGCCGCCGCCGAACTCGTCGAACCGGGCAGCGTCGTCGGGTTGAACGGCGGCACCACGACGTCGGCCACCGCCCGTCATCTCGCCGCGCGACCCGACCTGACCCAGGCCACCCACCGGCCGGCCCTGACCGTGGTGACCAACGCGCTGAACATCGCCACCGAGATGGTGCTGCGGCCGTACCTGCGCACCGTCATCCTCGGCGGGGTCGCCCTGCCCCAGTCGTACGAGCTGACCGGGCCGCTGACCAGCATGGTGATGCAGTCCCTGTGGTTGGACGTCCTCTTTCTGGGGGTGGACGGGTTCTCCACCGAGGGGACGTCCTGCCATGACGAGAGCGAGGCGGGCATCGACGCGTTGATGGTCAACCGGGCGCGGCAGGTGGTGGTCGTCGCCGGCTCCGAGAAGCTCGGCCGCCACTCCTTCGCGAAGATCTGTGACGCCGCCGCGGTGGACACGCTGGTGACCGACGGCGCCGCGGACGAGAAGATCGTGGCGGATCTGCGGACAGCAGGTGTCACCGTGCACCTGACCTGACCCGCCGACGTCCGGTGCGCGCACCGGCGCCGCGTCAGCCGGTCCGGCGGGGCGGCGCGGCCACGGGGCGACGCCGGCCGGGGCTACCGCGACCGCGCGGGCGGGAGGGGCAGTTCTGCGGCGTAGCGGTCGACCAGGTCCCAGACGCGGGGGTCGGTCCAGTAGCCGGAGTGGCGGCCGAGGACGGGTGGCTGCTGGCCGTGCACGTACCAGGCGGTCGGTGGATCGGTGAGCAGTTGGTCGACGTCGTTCCCGGGGTCGTCCGGGAAGATCGGGCCGCCGATGAAGTCGGTCTCGTAGTAGAAGTTCCGCCACCGCCACACCGTGGGCCGGCCCGCGCCCAGGGCGCCGTCGGCGAAGTAGGCGGGGAAGCCCCAGGCGTACAGCTTGGTCAGCGGGCTGCCGAAGGTGACCAGCGCGACGTGACCGGCGGGCCGGCCCCCGCGCCGCGGCCGGCTCTTCTCCTGCAGGAGCGCGGCGACCGCCATGACGGTGCCCTGGCTGTGCGCGGCGAGCACCACCGCGCCGCCGTGGTCGTGGATGCGCCACAGCCGGCGCTGCAGGTCCGGCACGGCGCGTTCGCTGTACGACGGTGGGGCGAGCGGGTGGTAGGCGCGGGGCCAGAAGGTGCCGATGTCCCACAGCACGCCGAGGTGGCGGCGGTCCGCCAGCCCGCGCCAGCCCCGCAGCATCAGGGTCAGCACCGCCACCGGCGCTCCGGCGGCGAGCCAGGTCGACACGGTGAGCGCGCCGCGCGGCGCCCACGGCAATGCGTGGTGAACCCCGGCGACGACGAGCACGTACCCGAAGACGGCGAGGGCGGCGACGGTCAGGAGGCTGAACAGCAGGTCGACGTCCCGGGCCAGCACCGCCAACTGCCGGCCCCGGGCGATCCGCGCCGTCCAGCCGCCGCGCAGCGCCCGGGCCAGCCCCGTCGACTCGGCCAGGGCGGACGCGTCCCAGGCGCTCGACGGCTGCGGCGTCGTCAGGGCGGCGTACTCGTCGTGGATCCGCCGGCGGCGGTCGGGTCCGGCCGCCCGCCACAGCACCACGGCCTGCACCAGCACGAAGCCCACCACGATCGCGATCGGCAGCAGCGTCAGGTAGGGCGTGAGGGCGTAGACCATGTCGTAGACGTAGAGCCGGTCGGGGCGGCCGTCGCCGGCGCCGGGGTTGGACACCGTGCCGAGCAGGTCCGCGACGCGGATCATCGTGCCGACCCCGACCGCGTTGAGCACCACCGCGGCCAGCACGGTCAGCGCGAACGGGCCGGCGTAGCGGAACGCCCCGCGCCGGTGCCCGTTGACGGCGGCCGACGCGAGCACCGCCGCCGTCGCGCCGAGGCAGAGGGCGTACGTCCAGTTCACCGCCGTCTGCATGCCGGGTAGCGGCGCCCACCGGCCGGCCCCCGGCGGGGCGACCGCCGGCTGCGCCAGCGCGACGACCGCCCCTCCGACAATCGCCAGCAGACCGAGCCCGGCGACGGAGAGCGCCGCCGCCCGCCCGATCCGGGACGGCGTCAGCAGCAGCACCGCGCCCAGGCCGGCCGCCGCGGCGAGCCAGGTCACGACGATGGCCAATCCGTCGTACGCCGGCACCGCACCCGCCGCCAGGGGGATCGACCGGGCGGTGTACGCGGTGATCCAGCCGATGAAACCGCAGGCCGCGCCCAGGTGCAGCAGCGCGAGCCGGGCGACGCTGCCGCCGCCGTTCCAGAAGTCGGGGTCGGTCAGGCCCACCCCGGGCCGGGCCGGCGTCACGTCGCTCATCGCCCGCAGCGACTCGCCCCGCTGCGGTGGCGGCACCTGCTCGTAGCGGGACAGCGAACGGCCGCTGAGGGCCAGCAGCCCGATCGCGACCAGCAACGGCACCAGAGCGCCGACGAGAACGCGGCGCGCCGGATGGTCGACGAATCCGTCGGTGTGCAGCCACCGCAGCCACCACCGGTCTGCGCAGGCGGCCCGGACGCCGCACTGGTAGGCGACGACGTCCATGGTGGTCATCGCGACGAGCAGCAGCAGGTTGACCGTCAGGCCCAGCGCCGCCCAGCGGACGACCGCGCGGTGCACCCGGAACCGGAGCGTGCCGCGCCACGCCGCCGGCGTGCACATCCAGCCCGCGACGTTGACCAGCGTGAACGGCAGCAGCAACAGCCACAGCGCGCGGGTGGCGCTGCGCGAGGTCAGCCCACCCCAGGAGTACGCCTCGACGTGCCGCCCCTTGACGTCGGCGGTGCGGAAGAAGCCGGCCGTCCCGTCGCCGGAGACGAGCTGCGGCGCCACGTCGGCGAGCAGGTTCTCCGGTGTCGTGCCGCCGACCCCGTGCAGCCGCAACTCCGTCACGCGGTCGAGCGCGACGGCCGGTGGGACCAGACCCGACGGCCGCTCCACCGGACGGTCGTCGTGCCTCTGCACCGGCATCTCGCACCGACCCCAACGGCAACTACATCAAGTCACGGACACTTCACTCTACGCATTAATCCCGCCCGCGACCGGCGATGCCGCGATGGCGCACCCTCCACCTCCCGCGAAAAAGGTCCGACCAATTTGTTGACCTGCACGTAACGCCGACATAATCTCGGGGCATTGGTACGACCAATCTCACAGGGAGGTGGGCAGGTGGGCATTGACCTGGCGCTGCTGGTGCAGAGCCTCGCCGAGCGGGCGACCCCGGAGCCGCAGACCGGCCGCCTCCGGCTGCCCACCGAGCGCGAGCTGGTCACCTCGCTGGACGTCAGCCGGGGAACGCTGCGGGAGCAGCTGTCGATGCTGGAGATCCTCGGCTTCCTCGACCGTACGCAGGGCCGGGGTTCCTACCTCGACGTGCCGGACGCCAGCTTCATCCAGCTCTACTTCGACCTCTGCCGCCAGCTCGGTCACCTGAGCCACGACCAGTTCAGCTCGGCACGGGAGATGCTGGAGGTGTCGGTCGCGGAGGCCGCCGCCCGGATGGCCACGGCCGACGACGTCGACGCCCTGCGGGGCCTGGTCGACGAGATGGTCCAGGCCAGCGCCGCCGGTGAGGACGACCGCGCCCTGGAGGCGGACCTGGAGTTCCACCGCCGGCTCTACCGGATCGTCGACAACCCGATCTTCACGCTGCTGCACGACGGCCTGAGCCACGCGCTGCGCAGCGAGGTGGTCGAGCGCCGCCGGCGCGCCGTCGAGCGGGAGCCCCTGCAGGCGGGCAAGACCCGGGTGATCGACACCGTGCACTACGGGATCGTGGAGGCGATCGGCGAGCGGGACGGCGAGGGCGCCCGGATCGCGATGCGCCGGCACTTCACGGTCTGGTCGTCCCTCACCAGCTCCACCTGACAACCGGCCTGCCGGCCGCGAACCCCGCCGGCACGCCCGCCACAGAACATCACCGCCACCCGTGACGCGGCGCTCCCAGCCGCGCACCGGGTGGCTGCTACCCGAAAACAGCCTGACCGCAGAGGGCGCCACCCGGCGCCGGACCGGAGGGACAGCGATGAGCAACCCCAGCGTCGTCTTCGTCGGCATCGGCGCCATCGGCCTGCCGATGGCGAGCCGACTGGTCGCCGCCGGCCACCCCGTGACGGGCGTGGACCCGGTGCCGGCCGCCCGGGAACGGGCCGAATCCGCCGGCCTGAGCGCCGTCGACCGGTTCGCCGCCGCGCCCCGGGCGGACTTCGTCGTGGTCATGGTCGCCACCCCGGCCCAGCTCGCCGACCTCGTCACCGAGGCGGTGGCCACGGACCTGACCGGGCAGCGGTGGATCGTGATGAGCACGGTGGGCCCGGACGCCGTACGCGAGCAGGCCGACCGGCTCGCGGCGGCCGGCGCGCGGGTCGTCGACGTGCCCGTGACCGGCGGGGTGGCGCGGGCGCGCACCGGCGAGCTGACCCTGTTCGCCTCGGGCGCGGCGGCCGACGTCGACGCCGCCCGGGCCGTGCTCGACCGGTTCGGCACCGTCCGCCCGGTGGGCGAGACCGTCGGCGACGGTCAGGCCATCAAGGTGGTCAACCAGCACCTCTGCGCGGTGCACATCGTGGCGGCCGCCGAGGCGCTCGCCCTTGCCGGGCAGCTCGGGCTCGACCGGGAGCAGGTGCTCTCCCTGATCGAGCAGGGCGCGGCCGGCTCCTGGATGCTCTCCGACCGCGGGCCCCGGATGCTGCGGGGCACCGACGTCGAGGTCACCAGCACGATCAACATCTTCGTCAAGGACAGCGGCCTCGTGGCCGCCGCCGCCCGGGCCGCCGACGCGGACACCCCGCTACTGGACATCGCCCGGGCGCGCTACCAGCAGGCCGCCGACGCCGGCCTGGCGACGCGCGACGACTCGCGCGTCATCGAGACATACCCGTCCCCCGCCGACCCCCATCGGTAACAGCAAGGAGCAGGACAATGAGTGCTGCCACCGGCGTGGCCACACGCCAGGACAACCCCGGCAAGGTTTCCTTCGCCTCGATGATCGGCACGGCCGTCGAGAGCTACGACTTCTTCATCTACGGCACCGCCTCGGCGGCGTACTTCGGCACGGTCTTCTTCCATACCGAGGAGAAGCTCGTCGGCGTGCTCGCGTCGTTCGCGACGCTGGCCATCGGCTTCCTCTTCCGCCCGCTGGGCGGCTACCTCGCCGGGCACTACGGTGACCGGCTGGGCCGCAAGACCATCCTGATGTGGTCGCTGGTCGTCATGGGCGTGGCGACCGTCCTGGTCGGCGTGCTGCCGACGTACGCCCAGGCGGGCGTGATCGCACCGATCCTGCTGATCCTGCTGCGGATCGTCCAGGGCATCGGCTTCGGCGCCGAGTGGGGCGGCGCGGTCCTGATGGCCGTCGAGCACGCCCCCGCCCGGCGCCGCGGCTTCTTCGGGGCGGTGCCGCAGATCGGCATCCCCGCCGGGCTGCTGCTGGCCAACGGCGCCTTCCTGGCCAGCGAGGCGCTGTTCGAGGGCAGCTGGGTGTGGCGCGCGCCGTTCCTGTTCTCCATCGTGATGGTCGCCGTCGGCCTGTTCATCCGGATGCGGGTCGCCGAGTCCCCCGACTTCACCGAGATGAAGGCGAACAACGAGATCCGCAAGGCCCCGGCGCTGGAGGTCATCCGGCGGGACTGGCGGGTCATCCTCAAGATCGTCACCCTGCGCCTGGCCGAGACCGGCGGCTACTACGTCACCACCAGCTTCATGCTCTCGTACGTCGTGCTGGCCGAGCTGACCGACAAGCAGAACGTGCTGATCGGGACCATGGTCGGCTCCGCCCTCGGCCTCGGCAGCCACCTGCTGTTCGGCGCGCTCTCCGACCGCATCGGGCGCAAGCCCGTCTTCCTGATCGGGTCGGTCTTCACCATCGCCTTCGGCATCCCGATGTTCCTGCTCATCAACACCGGGGCCGTCATCATGGTGATCGTCGCCGTGGCCCTGGGGCTGCTGCTCAGCCACGACCCGATCTTCGCCGTCGAGTCCTCCTGGTTCTCCGAGCAGTTCCCCCGCGACGTCCGCTCGTCCGGCATCTCGCTCGGCTACAACGGCGCCTCCCTGGTGGCCGGCCTGCTGCCCTTCGCGGCGACCGCCCTCTACGGCTGGATCGGCTGGATCGGGCCGGCGGTCCTGTTCGTCCTGCTCGGCGTCGTCTCCACGGCCGCCGCCGTCTTCACCCCGGAGACGGCACCGGCCAAGGTCGGCGAGCCGAAGGCGGCCCCGACCCAGTCCAAGCCAGCACTCGTCTGACCCGAAGGACGTGAACAACGTGACCACCATCAGCGAACCGCGATCCGACGCCCGGGTCGCCCTGCCGGCGCGGGCCGAGCGGGTGCGCGACGCGGCGTACCGGATGCGACACCACATCCTCGACATGGGCGAGGCGCAGGGGCAGGGCTACGTCGGGCAGGCGCTCGGCGCCGCCGACGTGCTGGCCACCGTCTACGTCGACCAGCTGCGCCACCGGCCGGACGACGTGCACTGGCCGGAGCGGGACCGGTTCCTGCTCTCCACCGGTCACTACGCCATCGCGCTCTACGCCGCCCTCGCCGAGGCGGGCATCGTCCCGGTCGAGGAACTGCAGACGTACGGCTCGGACGGCTCGCGGCTGCCGATGTCCGGCATGGCCTCGTACACCCCGGGGATGGAGATCTCCGGCGGCTCGCTGGGGCACGGGCTGACCGTCGCCGTGGGCATGGCGCTCGGCCTGCGCCACCAGGGCCGCGACGCCCGGATCATCAACTTCCTCTCCGACGGCGAGCTGAACGAGGGCTCGACGTGGGAGGCCGCCATGGGCGCGACGCACCACCGGCTGGGCCACCTGACCGCGCTGGTCGACATGAACGCCCTCCAGGCCGACGGCCGGACGGAGACCGTCCTGCAGATCGAGCCGGCGGAGCGGAAGTGGGAGGCGTCGGGCTGGTTCACGCAGCGGGTCGACGGCAACGACGTCGAGGCGCTGCTCGCCGCCTTCGACGCGGTCGCCGCGCAGGCAGAGCGGCACGGACGCCCCTCGGTGATCCTCTGCGACACCCGGATCGGGCGCGGCGTGCCGCTGCTGGAGACCCGCGAGAAGGCCCACTTCATGCGGATCGACGCGGACGAGTGGGAGCTGTGCCGCCAGCAGTTGACGGCAGGACACCAGGCAGGAGAGGCACGATGACCAGCGCGACGGCACCGAAGCGACTCACCACGTCGGCGATGATCGCGTCCTTCGCCGACCCCGGGCAGAAGACCGCGGACGCGCCCTTCGGTCACGCCCTGGCCGCCCTCGCCGAGCAGGACCCGCGGATCGTCGGGCTCACCGCCGACCTCGGCAAGTACACCGACATGCACATCTTCGCCAAGGCCCACCCGGAGCGGTTCTTCCAGATGGGCATGGCCGAGCAGTTGCTGCTGGGCGCGGCGGCGGGCATGGCCGAGGTCGGCCTGGTGCCGTTCGCCTCGACGTACGCGGTGTTCGCCGCGCGGCGGGCGTACGACTTCCTCTGCCTGGACATCGCCGAGCCGAACCTGAACGTCAACATCGTCGGGGGCCTGCCCGGCCTCACCACCGGCTACGGCCCCAGCCACCAGGCCACCGAGGACATCGCGATCTTCCGGGGCATGCCGAACCTGACGATCGTCGACCCGTGCGACTCGGTCGACATCGCCCAGGCGGTGCCCCAGCTCGCCGCGAGCGACGGGCCGACCTACCTGCGCCTGCTGCGCGGCAAGGTGCCGACGGTTCTCGACGAGTACGACTACACGTTCCGGCTCGGCAAGGCCGCCGTGCTGCGCGGCGGCGCCGACGTGGTGCTCGTCTCCAGCGGCCTGATGACCATGCGGGCGTTGCAGGCCGCGGAGCGGCTGGCCCGGCACAAGGTCGACGTGGCGGTCGTCCACACGCCCACGATCAAGCCGTTCGACAGCGAGACCGTCCTCGCCGAGGTCGACAGCGACCGGCTGGTGCTCACGCTGGAGAACCACACGGTGGTCGGCGGGCTCTTCGAGACGGTCGCCTCGGCCGTGGTCCGGGCCGGGCTCGGCAAGCGGATCGTGCCGGTCGCGCTGCCGGACGAGTTCCTGGACGCCGGCGCCCTGCCGACGCTGCACGACCGGTACGGCCTGGCCGCCGACGCCGTGGTCGAGAAGGTCCTCGCTGAGCTGGGCTGACTCTGGGCACGGCGCCCGAACCCGCACCCCGGTCACGTCGCGCCGCCCGCCGGAGGTGTTAGGAAGGGCCCCTTGTACTACCGGAGGCGTCAACAGGGGGCCCTTCCTTCCACACGGTCAGCTCGGGACGTCGCGGCGGCGGAAGCCGGCCAGGCCGGCCGCGAGCAGCGCCACCGCCACCGCCGTCAGCACGGCCAGCGGCAGCACCGCCGGGTCGACCGCCGGCACCGAGGGCACGTGCGTGTACGGGGACAGGTTCAGCGCCGCCTGCGGCAGGTCGAGCACCGCGCCGAGCTGCCCGAGCAGCAGGAACCCCATCAGCGCCGACCAGGACAGCACCACCGACCAGCGCGGCAGCAGCCCGAACAGCGCCGTCACCACCCCGGCCACCACCAGCAGCGCCGGCAGCCGCACCAGCGCCGCGCCGCCCAGCTCGGCGGTCCGCCCGAGGGGGTCGCCGGTGACCAGGCCGTAGCCGAGCCCGGTGGTGAGGCCGCCGAGCAGCACCAGGGCGAGCGCGCCGAGCGTGGCGGCGACCACCTGGGTGGTCAGCCAGCGGGTGCGGCTGACGGCCGTGGCCAGGACCGCCTCCAGCGGGCCGTCGGTCTCGTCGCCGCGCGTGCGCAGCAGCGCCTGCACGACGTACGCCCCGATGGTCAGCGCGAACAGCCCCAGCATCGCCGCCAGGTACGCGTCGATGAGTTCCGCGCCGCCGCCCATCGCGCTGATCGCCTCGGCGGCGGCCGGGTTCTCCTCGATCATGGCGTTGAACTCGTCCCCGGCGATGCCCATCGAGAACCCGAGCACCGCCACCCCGATCGCCCAGCCGAGCAGCGTGCCGCGCTGCAGCCGCCAGGCCAGCCCGGCGGGGCCGAGCAGCCGGGGCGAGGCGGTCGCCGGCCCCCGTCGGGGGGCGACGAGCCCCGCGCCGACGTCCCGCCGCTCGGCGAGCGTGTAGGCGAGGGCCACGCCGGCGACCAGCAGCGCGACGGGCAGCGCGAGCACCCACCACCGTTCGCCGCCGAACGCGCGGACCTGGTTGCCCCAGCCCAGCGGGGTGAGCCAGGACGGCCAGGCGCTGACCACGCGCAGGCCGCCGTCGGTCTGCTCGCCGAGCACGTCGCCGGCCGCTCGGAGCAGGAAGGCGACCCCGACGGCCGCGGCGGCGAGCGCGTTCGCGCCCCGGGAGGTGACCGACACCTGGGCGGTGACCGCGGCGACGCCGGTGAAGGCCACCCCGACGCCGCCGACGGCGGCCGCCGCCGCGACGGACCCGGCGAGCGGCAGGCCGGCGCCGGCCAGGGCGACGGCGAGCAGGGTCGCGGCCAGCACGTTCGCCGCGACGACCACCAACAGGGCGGCGGTGAGCAGCGCGTACCGGCCGACGACGGAGGCGCCCAGCAACTCCGCCCGGCCGGTCTCCTCGTTCTGCCGGGTGTGCCGGACCACCGCGAAGGTGCTCAGCAGCGCGGCGAGCAGGGCCAGCGTCACGTACGTCTCGGCGACCACCACCGCGCCGAGTTCGGTGCCGGCGATGGGGCCGTTGAACGCGCGGGCGACCAGGCTGGACGCCGACGTGGTGGCGTAGCCGACCCGGGACGCCTCGTCCGGGTAGAACCCCTTGACGCTGCCGGCGAGGGCGTAGCCGAGCAGGGGCGTGCCGAGCACCCAGACGGCGAGCCGGACCCGGTCGCGGCGCAGCACGAGCCGAGCGAGCCGCCCGGTGCCGGTGAACGCGCTCATCGGGCGCCCGCCTGCCGCTCGGCGCCCGCCCGGTGGCCGTTGGCGGCGACGGCCGCGCGCTCGTCGCCGTAGTGGCGCAGGAACAACTCCTCCAGGGTGGGCGGGGCGCTGGTGAGCGCGCGGACGCCGAAGCCGACAAGGTGGCCGAGCAGCTCGTCGAGGTGGGCGGGCTCGACCTCCAGGTGGGTACGCCCGTCGACCTCGCGCACCTCGTGCACGCCGGGCAGGGCCGCCAGGCCGGTCGCCGGGCGCGCGGTCTCGACCGTCACCGCCGTACGGGTGAGGTGGCGCAGCTCGGCGAGGGTGCCGGACTCGACGGCGCGGCCCTCGCGGATGATGCTGACCCGGTCGCAGAGCGCCTCGACCTCGGCCAGCACGTGGCTGGAGAGCAGCACGGTGGCGCCGTCGCGCTTGAGCTGGCGGACCTCGTCCTGGAACACGGCCTCCATCAGCGGGTCCAGCCCGGAGGTCGGCTCGTCGAGCACGTAGAGCTCGACGTCCGAGGCGAAGGCCGCGACGATGGCGACCTTCTGCCGGTTGCCCTTGGAGTAGGTGCGGCACTTGCGCGTCGGGTCGAGGTCGAAGCGTTCCAGCAGGGCGTCGCGGCGGCGCCGGTCGAGCCCGCCGCGCAGCTCGCCGAACAGGTCGATGGCCTCGCCGCCGGAGAGGTTGGGCCACAGGTTGACGTCGCCCGGCACGTACGCCAGACGGCGGTGCAGGGCGACCGCGTCCCGCCACGGGTCGGCGTCGAACACCCGCACGTCGCCCGCGTCGCCGCGCAGCAGGCCGAGCAGGATGCGGATGGTGGTGGACTTGCCGGAGCCGTTGGGGCCGAGGAAGCCGTGCACCTCCCCCGCCTCGACCCGCAGGTCCAGTCCGTCGAGCGCCCTGACGCTGCCGAACGTCTTGACGAGGTTGTCGATGGAGATGACGGGCATGACCCCTCCTGCCGCTGGTGGTGCCGACCGTCCCCACTGTACTGACCGTCGGTCAGTCGAATCAATCGTGATGCCGCCCACCGGTCAGACGCGGCTAGGCTTGCCGGCATGACCGTCGAGGCACCCGACGACACGCGCACCCGGATCCTGCGTGCCGCGCTCGACCTGTTCGCCGAGCACGGCTACCAGCGCACCTCGCTGCGCCAGATCGGCGAGCGGCTGCGGCTGACCAAGGCCGCGATCCTCTATCACTTTCCCACCAAGGAGCACCTGCTCACGGCCCTGGTCGAGCCGCTGGTCGCCGATCTGGAGGCGCTGCTGGACGCCGCCGAGGCGCTGCCGTCCGAGCGGGCCCGCCGGAGGGTGCTGGAGGGCTGGGTGGACACCATGCTGACCCACCGCCGCCCGCTCGGCATGCTCTTCCACGACATCGCCCTCATCACGCGCGGCGACACGTTCCACCGCCTGATGCGGATCGCCATGCGCGCCAACGACCTCATCGCCGGGCCCGACGCCGGGCGGCGGGAGCGGGTCCGGGCGGTGCAGGCGGTCGCCATGTGCAGCGACCCGGTCGTCTTCTTCACCGACGTGCCCGACGAGGTGCTGCGGGCCGACATGCTCGACGGCGTGCACCGCCTGCTGGACGCCGCGCCGCCCGGCGCCGGCGCGGCTCCCCGGCGACGCCGGCCGGGCCGCCCCCGGAGCCTGAGCCACGACCAGGTCGAGGACGCCCGGCAGATGTACGCCGCGGGCACCCACTCCGCGGACGACATCGCCGCCGCCCTGGGCGTGTCCCGGGCGACCGTCTACCGGAACCTCGGCCTGCCTCAGACGTGATATTGAGACGCATAATGAGATAGTTCTGCGACAGGCCCGTCCCCGCCCGTCGTCGTTCCTGTGCATGTGCCCGAGGCACCGGCACCTGCACGACCCGGGACTGCCCGTGCTCCCCTGACAGCGTTGGCGGAGGCGGCCGTCCGGTCAGCCGTCGTGCCACATCGGCGCGCCGCGGCGCAGGGTCCGCGCCACGATGTCCGGGGCGGACAGCACGTCGACCAGCTTGCGGGCCACGGCCACCGCGGGCGCTCCCAGCGTCGGGTGGCCGACCACCGCGTGGCACGCCTGCAGCCCGATCTCGGCCAGCTCCCGTCGGCCCAGCTCGATCCGCCGACCACGGGCCCGCCGTTCGGCGAGCGCGGCGCGGAGCCGGCCGCGCACCTCCGCCCGCTCGTCGACGACGCGCCGCATCACCGCCACCGACCAGCTCCAGGTCTGCACGAGCAGCAGCGGGTCGGTGCGCTCGTCGGAGTCGTCGGCCAGGAGCAGCTGCTCGTGGCAGAGGGCGAGGGCTGCGCCAGCGTCCCCGTTCCCGTCCCCGTTCCCGTCCCCGTTCCCGTTCCCGTTCCCGCCGAGCATGATCCGGGCGAGCATCCCCGCGCCGAGGGGCGTCGACCGCCCCGGGCCGTCGCCGGCGCTCTCCGCCGCCACCAGCCGCTCCAGGTCCTCCCGAGCCGCGTCGACGTCACCCTCCGCGTAGCGGACGACCGCCAGGAACTCCCGGGTGGCGGAGAGGGACCTGCCTGCCCGGTCCTCCACCCGCAGCAGTTCGTCGCCGGCGGCCCGCAGCTCGGCCAGCGGCGCGGTGGCGGCAACCAACTCGGCCAGGCGCCGGCGCTGCGCCGCCGGCGGCGTCGCCCCGGTGGGCGCGAGCGGTGCCGGCATCGGCGCCAACAGGTCCTCCAGCCGGCTCCACTCCCCGGCGGCGGCGCCCACCAGCACCGCCTTGCGCAGCGAGGCCAGGGTGAGGTCGTCGGCCGGCCCGACGCTCGCCGCGCGGGCCCACGTGACGGCGGCGAACACGCCGAGCGCCTCCGGCCACAGCCCCGCCCGGGCCAGCTCGACGCCGAACTCCTCACGCGGCCGGCTGCCCCGCCGCCCCGCCAGCGAGCCCGCCGCCAGCCGGCTCTGCAGGCGGCCGTGCCGGAACCGGTACGCCCCGGCGCCGTGCCGCAACAGGCCGACCGTCTCGGCGTGGCCGAGGAACGCCAGCAGCCGGTGCGGCAGGCGGCCGCGTGCCGCCAGCACCATCCGGGCCAGGCCGAACCGGACCCACGCGCCGCCCCCGCGCCGGTGCACCCACCAGCCCAGCCCCGCGCCGAGCCCGGCGTAGGCGAGGGCCTGCGGCGAGGGCAGCCGGGGCAGCAGGCCGGTCACCCACAGCAGCGCCGCGCCGGCCGGCACACCGACGAGCGCGGCGGCCACGGTCGGCACCACCGACGCGATCGTCGCCGCGCGGTCGGCCCGGACGGTCTCGGCCACGCCGGTGGCCCCGAGTTCCGCGGCCGGAGCCGCGACGTCGACCCGCAGCGCGGCCCGGAGCACGACGAGGACGAACCAGACGGCGCCGACCACGACCGCGGCCCGCAGCTCGACCGTCCACCCGGTCGGCGCGGGCAGCCGGTCCGTCGCGGCGGCCAGCTCGGGCGGTGGGGTGAACAGCCACAGCACGAACCAGGTCAGGGAGCCCCAGAACAGTCCCAGCATCAGCCCGTCGGGCACGCCGTCGCGGAGCGCACCCCAGCCGCCGACGAACTGCACCCGTTTCGGCCGGCTGCCCGGGTCACGGGCGCCGCCCAGCGCAAGTGCCGGCACGGCCACCGCGGCGGCCGCCACCCCCAGGTCCGCGGGATGGTCGGCGAGGGTGGTGAGCAGCTCGCGGGTGTTCGGGTCGGCGACGATCCCGGCCACCGACCTGAGCGCCTGCCCGGCGACGGCCAGGGCCAGCCACACCGCCAGCCCGGTACGCAGGCCGTCGGCGACGGCCCAGAACAGCCGGGGCAGCGCTGCCGGCAGCTGCCACCAGCGGAACTCGCGGACACCGAGCGACTCCAGGTGCGCGGCCAGGAAGGCCAGGTAGCGCCGGGCCGTCTCCGGTTCCCACCGGCGCAGCCCCTGGGCTCCCCGACGCGACCGCAGCGCGACGTCGACCGCCCGCGACAGCAGCTCGTCCTCCACGGCGCCCCGTCCCCGGCTGGCCGCCAGCGGCACGAGGTCGCGGGGGTCGGTGCCGGGCTGGTCGAACGCGCTGCGGGCCATCGCCACCATCAACGGCGTGGACAGCGCCCCGCTCAGCTCGGTGTCGCCGTCGATGCGCGCCGCGACGGTCGACCAGTTGCCGGCCTGGTGCAGGGGCGCGGCGTCGACCAGGTACTCCGCCACCTCGTCCGGAACCAGCGGCTCGATCACCACCACCGCGGCGCCGCGCACCTTCTCGCCCTGGGCGAGGTACCTCTCGTACACCGGCGTCCGGCAGGTCAGGACGAAACGCTGCGTGGGCAGCTCGTTGAGTTCCTCGAGGCAGGCGGTCACCTGCTCCTCGGGCATCTCGTCCAGGCCGTCGAGCACGGGCACGACGAGGTCCGTCTCGACCAGGTCCCGCAACACCGCGACGCGACGGGGATGGCGGGGGGCGAGCTGGGTGTACCGCCGGGCGAGACGGTCCACCAGCCAGTCGCGGAACGTCTCCACGGTCGGGTCCCACGACGCGACGGGCAGCAGCACCGGCACGGGCGCCTCGGGGTCCCGGTGCGGCGGCAGCTCACGCGCCATCCGCAGGGCGATGACCGACTTACCGGAGCCGGCCGGCCCCAGCACCAGCAACCGCCCGGACGGGATGCTCCGGTAGCGGCTCCACAGTGTCCCGTGGCGGCCGGACAGGTCCATCGGACCGGCCTCGCTGGACCGGCCGATGGCCCGCCAGGACGGCATGAGCCGCTCGGCGGCGGTACGCCAGGTCACCGGCAGGGGGTACGGCTCGTCGACCGCCCGCAGCAGCGCCTCGTCGCTCGGCTCGCGCCGGACCAGTTCGAACAGTTCGTCCGCGGCCGCCCGGCGGTGCACCGCCGCCGTCGCCGAGGCGGCCTGCCGGTTGGCGAGGAACTGGTCCAGCACCACGTAGACGGCGACGACACCGGCGATCACGCCCCAGGCCCAGTTGACCTTCTCGAAGTCGTACCGCAACCAGACCCAGGCGGTCCCGGCCGCCGCGACAGCGGCCACGAGGACGAGCAGGGCCCATGTCCACCCTCGACGCTGCACCGCCTGATTGTGATCGTCTACCGGCCGCGCCGGCGGCCCGGGGTCGGGTGCCGGCGCGCACCGCCGACGGCGGCCCCGGCCGTCAGGCGGCCAGCGTCGCGTAGCGGCCGGCGCGCTCGATCAGGTCGTCGTGGGTGCCGGACTCGACGATGCGGCCGTGGTCGAGTACGGCGATCCGGTCCGCGTCGCGCACGGTGGAGAGCCGGTGGGCGATGGTGATGGTGGTGCGGCCCCGGGCCACCTCGTCGAACGCCCGCTGCACGGCGCGTTCGGTCTCGGTGTCCAGCGCGCTGGTGGCCTCGTCGAGGATCAGGATGCGCGGGTCGCGCAGCAGGGTGCGGGCGATGGCGAGGCGCTGCTTCTCGCCGCCGGAGAAGCGGTGCCCCCGCGAGCCGACGACCGTGTCGTAGCCGTCGGGCAGCCCGGCGATCAGGTCGTGGATCCGGGCGGCGCGGGCGGCGGCCTCGATCTCGGCGTCGGTGGCGTCCGGGCGGGCGTAGCGCAGGTTCTCCCGCACGGTGGTGTGCAGCAGGTAGGTCTCCTGGCTGACCACGCCGACGATCGCCGCCAGGTCGGCCAGGCGCAGGTCGCGCAGGTCGACGCCGTCGATGGTGATCCGACCGCTCGTCGGGTCGTGCAGGCGGCTGACCAGCGCGGCCAGGGTGCTCTTGCCGGAGCCGGTCTCGCCGACCAGGGCGAGGCCGGTGCCGGCCGGCACGTCGAGGGTGATCCCGGCGACGGCGGCGGTGTCGCTGCCCGGGTAGCTGAAGGTGACGTCGGTGAACCGCAGGTCGCCCCGGACCCGGCGCGGGTCGACGTCGACCGGCTCGGCGGGGTCGTCGACCTCGACCGGCAGGTCCAGGTACTCGAAGATCCGGGCGAACAGCGCCAGCGAGGCGGTCACCGAGACGCCCACGTTGAGCAGGCCCATCAGCGGCCGGAACAGCCCGCCCTGCAACGCGGTGAAGGCGACCAGGGTGCCGATGCTGAGCGTGCCGGCGGCGCCGGGCAGGCCGGCGCTGAGGTAGATGACCGCCGGAATGGCGGCGAAGACGACGCTCATCGAGGCCATCCGCCAGCGGCCGGCGAGTTCGGAGCGCAACTCCAGGTCGACCAGGCGGGCCGACGAGGCGGCGAAGCGCGCGGCCAGCGCCGGGCCGGTGCCGAGGGTCTTCGCCAGGTGTACGCCGCTGACCGACAGCCCCTCCTCGACGGTGACGTTGAGGTCGGCGAGTTCACGCTGGCGTCGCGCGGTGATCTCGCGGCGCAGGTGGGCGACCCGGCGGGTCAGCCAGACGGCCGGCGGCAGCACGACGAGGGAGACCAGCGAGAGCCGCCAGGAGAGCGCGACCATCGCCGCCGCGGTGGCCACCACGGTGGTCAGGTTGGACGCGATCGAGGTGGCGGTGGAGGTCACCACGCTCTGCATGCCGCCGATGTCGTTGGTGATCCGGGACTGCACCTCGCCGGTGCGGGTGCGGGTGAAGAACGACAGCGACTGCCGTTGCAGGTGGGTGAAGACGTCAGTGCGCAGCCGGTGCATGACCTGCTGCCCGACCCGGGTGGAGATCCAGGTCTGGAGGACGCCGAGCACCGAGGTCACCGCGGCGACCGCGACCATGCCGGCCACCAGCCAGATGAGCAGCGTCAGGTCGCGTTCCGGCAGGGCCCGGTCGATCACGGCGCGGAGCAGGAAGGGGGAGGCCATGGCGAGCACCGACGACGCCACGATGATCGCGGTGACCGTGGCGAGCGCGCCCCGGTGCCGGGCGAACAGCCGGCCGATGCGCCGCAGCGACACCTGGCGGGCCTGTGCCTTCTCGGCGGCGCTGACCTTGCGGGGGCCGCGGTCGCGGCCGGGGGGATGGGGTTCCAAGGGGTACGTCCTCACGTCGGGAATGCTGAGGTTACCTCAACATGAGGGAACAACCGCTCCTCCTGCTACCGTATTCCCGTGACCGCAGACACCGACGACGCCGAGGACGGCCTCGCCGAGGCGTTCTGGGCGGTGACCCGGCGGCTGCGGCACCGCACCCGGGAGGCGCTCGCCCCCTGGGACGTCACGCCCGGCCAGTCCCGGGCGCTCGGCGTGCTCATCCGGCACGGCGCGCTACGGCCCGGCGCGCTCGCCGAGCACCTCCGCATCGCCCCGCGCTCGGCCACCGAGGTCGTCGACGACCTGGAGGCGCGCGGCCTCGTGCGACGCCGGCCCGACCCCGCGGACCGGCGCGCCACCCTGGTCGCCCCGACCGAGGAGGGCACGCGCGCCGGCCAGGCCATCCACGCCGCCCGCCGGGCCGCCGTCGAGGACCTCTTCGGTGACCTCTCGCCGGCCGACCGGGCACAGCTCGCCCGCATCCTGCGTACGCTGCGCGACTGACCGGCCGCCGGCCCGCCCCGGGCCATTCCCGGGGGTTTGACCCGCCCGGGGTCGGGTAGTCCAGCCGCCCGTATTGGCGACGGGACCGGGCCCCTGCGAGCGGGTGGTCCGCCACCGACGCCGACGGGAGTGTTGACATGCTCCCCCGTCTAAAGGTGGGGGATTCCTACCCTCACGGGTTGGGTTTCCTGGTTCACCGCAGACCGCACGGAAGGTTGCCCTTCGTGTCTGACGTCCGCTCCGCAGGCGTTTTGCGTCTCGACCAGCCCGGCCGCGACGGCGATGTTCTTGGCGGCGTTGACGTCCCGGTCGTGCCGGGTGCCGCAACCCGGACACACCCAGTGACGTGTGCCGAGAGAGAGGGCGGCGAGCAAATGCCCGCACGCCGAGCAGGTCTTCGACGACGGGTACCAGCGGTCCACCACCGCGAGGGTACGGCCGTCGCGGTGCGCCTTGTAGGTCAGCAAAGTACGGAACTCGGCCCAGCCGGTACGGCCGATCGCTTTGGCCAGGCAGCGGTTGCGGACCATGTTCACCACCGCCAGATCCTCCACCGCGATGGCAGCGAACCGGCGCACCAGAGCGGTCGACTGCTGGTGGAGGAAGTCCCGGCGCGCGTCGCGGACCCGCGAATGCGCCCGGGCCACCTTCCGTTTGGCCTTGGCACGGTTGGCGGAGCCCTTCTGCCGACGGGCCATCATCCGCTGATACCGCTTGAGTCGGCGTTCACGCCGTTCCATATGCCTCGGATGCGGGATGCGCCCGCCGGTGGACAACACCGCGAAATCGGTCAGGCCGAGGTCAACACCCACCACCCCGCCCGTCGGTTCGGGTGCGGTAGGTGTGTCGACGTCGACGGCGAAGGTCACGAACCAGCGGCCGTCCGGGTCACGCGACACCGTCACCATCGTCGGATCCAGTGCCGTCACGTCCACGTTCGGCCACGACCACACGAACCGCAGCACACCCGGTGTCTTCCCCAACGACAGGTTCCCGCCGCGCATCCGGAACGCCGACCTGGTGAAACTGGCGGACTGGCGGCCGTGCCGCGACTTGTAACGCGGGTACCGGGCCCGCTTGGCGAAGAACGCCGTCATCGCGGCGTGCTGGTGCCGCAGGGTCTGCTGCAACGGCACCGACGACACCTCGCCCAGGAACGCCAGATCTGGCTGCCTCTTCATTTCCGTCAACGCCCGATCCGTCTCCGCGTAGGACGTGGACTTCCGTTCGGTGTGCCAGCGGACGTGACGGACGGCAAGCGTGCGGTTCCAGACGACACGTACACACCCGAACGTGCGGTTCAGCAACGCCGCCTGCTCCGGGGTCGGGTACGCCCGACACCTGTACGCCGTCCGCACAGGACCGGTCATACCAGAAAGGACGGTCATGGCTGGCAACGCGTCCGCCATTCCTCCCCGCTCTGAGGGACGGGGCACCCTGGCGGTGATCCGGTGACGGTGGGTCCGGTTCCCCCGAAAGCCGGTGACCGCTGACGATGTGCGGCATCAGCGGCGAGGCGAGGTTCGACGGGTCGCCGCCCGACGCCGACGCGGTGACCCGGATGACCGAGGCGATGCGGTCCCGGGGCCCCGACGGCGAGGGCCTGTGGAACGACGGCTGGGTGACCCTCGGGCACCGCCGCCTCACCATCATCGACCTCTCCGCGGCGGGCGGCCAGCCGATGGTGCGCGAGGACCTCGGGTTGGGGCTGGTCTTCAACGGCTGCGTCTACAACTACCCCCAACTGCGCGACGAGCTGCGGGCGGCCGGGCACACCTTCCACTCCACCAGCGACACGGAGGTGATCCTGGCGGCGTACGCGCAGTGGGGCGAACGCTTCGTCGACCACATGGTCGGCATGTTCGCCGTCGCCCTGGTGGACCGGCAGCGGCGGCGGCTGGTGCTGGCCCGCGACCGGCTCGGCATCAAGCCCCTCTACCTGGCCGAGTCCCCCGGCCGGCTGCGGTTCGCCTCCACGCTGCCCGCGCTGCTGCGCGCCGGCGGGGTGGACACCACGATCGACCCGGTGGCGCTGCACCACTACCTGTCCTGGCACTCGATCGTGCCGGCGCCCCGCACCGTGCTGCGCGGCGTGCGCAAGCTTCCCCCGGCCACCGTGCGGGTCGTGGAGGCCGACGGGCGCAGCCGCGAACACGTCTACTGGCGGCCCGACTACGCCCGGGACCCCGCGCACAGCGAAATGGACGCGCGGGACTGGCGGGCAGCGATCGGCGGCGCGCTGCGCACGGCGGTCCGACGGCGGCTCGTCGCCGACGTGCCCGTCGGTGTGCTTCTCTCCGGCGGCCTGGACTCCAGCATGATCGTGGCGCTGCTGGCCGAGGCCGGGCAGCAGCACCTCCGGACCTTCAGCATCGGCTTCGACAGCCGCGGCGGCGAGGCCGGCGACGAGTTCCACTACTCCGACCTCGTCGCCCGCGCCTTCGACACCGACCACCATCGCATCCGGCTCGCCGACGACGACCTGGTCCCGGCGGTACGCCGGACCGTCCACGCGATGACCGAGCCGATGGGCAGCCACGACGTGGTCGCCTTCCACCTGCTGTCCGAGCAGGTCGCGCGGCACGTCAAGGTGGCCCAGTCCGGGCAGGGCGCCGACGAGGTCTTCGCGGGCTACGGCTACCACCAGCCCCTCGCCCTGGTGCCCCGCGACGGCGCGATGGACGCGTTCGCCAACGCGTTCTTCGACCGGGACCACGCCGAGCTGTGCCGGGTGGTCAGCCCCGCGTACGCCTGCGACCGCGACGCCAGCCGGGAACTGCTCGCCGCGGACCTCGCGGCGAGCGGGGCGGACACCGCGCTGGACGCGGTGCTGCGCCTGGACACCCACCTGATGCTCCCCGACGACCCGGTGAAGCGGGTGGACAGCATGAGCATGGCGTGGGGGCTGGAGGTGCGTACGCCGTTCCTCGACCAGGACCTGGTGGCCCTCGCGGCGGCCTGCCCGCCCGAGCACAAGGTGGCCGGCGGCGGCAAGGGCGTGCTGAAGGAGATCGCCCGGGAGGTGCTGCCGGCCGAGGTGGTCGACCGGCCGAAGGGCTACTTCCCCGTGCCGGCGCTGCGCAACGTCGACGGCCCCGTAAGGCAGCTCGTGACCGAGGCCCTCGCCGCTCCCGCCGCGCGGGAACGCGGCCTGTTCCGCCGCGAGTACGTCGACCACCTGCTCGCCGAGCCGGACCGGGCGCAGGCCGCCGCCGGCAGCAACAAGCTGTGGCAGCTCGGCCTGCTGGAGCTGTGGCTCCAGTCCCACGACATCCGCTGACCGGCACGGCCCCGCTCCGCCCCGGCCCGGACCCGCACCCCTCCGACCCCTCGGCCCGGTTTCGGTAGCGGCGATCCCCACAGCGTCACACCGCCGCCCCAGACAGCCGACAGCGCCGACACCGGCGGCCAGCACGGCACCGACACCGGCAGCCAGCACGGCGTCGACACCGACGGCCACCACGGCTCCGGTTGAGCCGGCGGGAAGAGGGCGGTGCGTTCACGAGTGGAACGCCATGGGTGTCACCCGCGGCTGGTGACACCCATGGCGTTCCACCGGGCGGCGTCAGCAGGTGAGGGTCTCGGCGGCCAGGTGGTCCAGGACGGCCCGCACGTCGTTGTCGGTGCGGGCCATGACCCGGCGTTGCCGGGTGGCGCCGTTGCCGTCCCGGCGCACCCGGGCCAACTGGCCGCGTACGTGGTCGAGGTCGCCGTGGCGCGCCAGGGCCGGCGCGACCGTGGCGACGAGTTCGTCCACCAGATCCCAGGCGGGGCGGGCGCCGCCGGAGCGCAGGTCGATCAGGTCGCCCTCCAGTCCGTCGTGGGCGGCCCGCCAGTGCGCGGCGGAGACCAGGCAGTCCCGGAGCCTGGGGGCGGGAACCCCGGCGCGGACGTCGTCGGCCAGCGTCGCGACGAGCGCCCGGACCAGCCCGGCGACGAGCACCGTGTCGTCCACGCACGGGCAGACGTCGCCCACCCGGATCTCGACGGTGGGGTACGCGGTGGAAGGGCGGGCGTACCAGTAGACCATCGCGGCGTCGAGCATGATCCCGGCGTGGATCAGGTCGTCCACGGTCGCGTCGTAGTCGGCGGCCGACTCGAAGTGCGGGGTCGGCCCGATGCTGGGCCAGCGTTCCAGCTGCATCGAGCGCCAACTGGCGTGCCCGGTGTCGCGGCCGTCGTGCAGCGGCGAGTTGGCGGTGACCGCCTGCACCACCGGCAGCCACGGGCGCAGGTGGTTGCAGACCTGGACGGCCAGTTCGCGGTCGGGCACCCCGACGTGTACGTGGCAGCCGCAGACCGCCGGATCGTGCGCGACCGGGCCGAAGCGGCGGGACATGGCGTGGTAGCGAGGCTTGTCCGGCACCGTCCGGTGCGGCTCGTGCACGGGCGTGGCACCGACCGCGACGAGCCGGGCCCCGGCGGCGTCGGCCGCGTCGGCGGCGGAACGACGCAGCGCCACCAGGTGCGCGCGCAGCTCGGCCAGGCTGGCGGTGACCGGCGTGACCATCTCCACCATGCTGTGCCGGAACTCCTGGCGGCTCTGGTCCCGGGCCGTTCCGGACAGGGCGGCGAGCACCCGGTCGGCGACCGGGAGGCTCTCCCCCGTCCGGGGATCGAGCAGCAGGTACTCCTCCTCCACCCCGAGGGTGAGGGCGGCCAGGTCGGGCACCGCGGTGGCGACAGCCGGGCGGTACGTCATGGGCCGTCGGCGTCCGTTCGTCGGGCGGCGCGCCGGGCGCCGCGCTGCCGGGTAACCCGCGTTCCCGGCCATCGGAGGCGACAAACGCCGGTCGCCCGCCCGCCGCCGCCGGCCGTCCGGCGGTGCCCGGCGGCCACCCGGCGGGCCCATAGCGGTGTCCGTCGGCCACCCTGGGCCGTGGTGGTGTCTGGTGGCCCGGAAGTCGCCGGCGAGTTGAGGCGACCGTCGTCGGGCCGCCGGCCGGCGCTATGCGCCGGATCGCGCCAAGACCGCCCGTGCGGCCAGGAAGGCGCGTTCGGCCGCGTTGTCCGTCCGCTCCGCGGCCGTCCGGTACGCCTCAGCCGCCTCCGCCGCCCGGCCCAGCCGGCTCAGCAGGTCGGCCCGGACCGCGTGGAACACGTGGTAGCCGGCCAGGTCGAGCCGCTCGACGGCCGCCAGCGCCGCCGCCGGCCCGGCCACCTCGGCCAGCGCGACGGCCCGGTTCAGCGCCACCACCGGCCCGGGGGCGTACGCGGAAAGCTGGTCGTACAGCGTGAGGATCTGGGCCCAGTCGGTGCCGGCGGCGCTGGACGCGTCGCTGTGCACGGCGGCGATCGCGGCCTGGATCTGGTACGGCCCGGGCCGGTCCCGGCGCAGGCAGCGGCGGACCAGGGCCTGGCCCTCGGCGACGAGCCCGGCGTCCCACCGGCGGCGGTCCTGCTCGGGCAGCGGCACCAGGGCGCCGTCGGCGGTGGTGCGGGCCGGACGGCGCGCCTCGGTGAGCAGCATCAGCGCCAGCAGCCCCAGCGCCTCCGGCTCGTCCGGCATCAGCTCCGCCAACAGCCGGGCCAGCCGGATCGCCTCGGCGCACAGTTCGTCGCGGACCAGCCGGTCGCCGGAGCTGGCGGTGTGCCCCTCGGTGAAGATCAGGTAGAGCACGGCCAGCACGGCGGAGAGCCGGTCCGGCAGGTCGGCGTCGCGCGGCACCCGGTACGGGATGCGGGCGTCGCGGATCTTCGCCTTGGCCCGGACGATCCGCTGGGCCATGGTCGCCTCCGGCACGAGGAAGAGCCGGGCGATCTCGGCGGTGGTCAGCCCCCCGAGCAGCCGCAGGGTCAGCGCGACCCGGGCGGCCGGGTTGAGCGCCGGGTGGCAGCAGGTGAAGATCAGACGGAGCCGGTCGTCGCGCACGGGTCCCTCCTCCACCGGTACGTCGCGGGTGTGCAGCAGGGCGGCCTGGGCGTGCCGGTCGGCCCGGGACGCCTCCCGCCGCAGCCGGTCGATCGCCCGGTTCCGGGCGGTGGTGATGATCCAACCGGCCGGGCTGGGCGGCGGCCCCGTCTCGGGCCACCGCGCCGCCGCCACCGTGAACGCCTCCTGCACCGCCTCCTCGGCGAGGTCGAGGTCGCCGAGGAGGCGGGTCAGGACGGCGACCGCGCGGCCGTACTCCGCGCGGAACACCGCCTCGACGTCCGACACGCTCAGTCCTCGCCCTGGAAGGGGCGCACCTCGATCGGCAGGGTCGTGGCCAGCGCGTACCGGCGGCCCCACGCCAGCGCGGCGTCGAGGTCGGGCGCCCGGATGATGGTGAAGCCGCCGAGGTACTCCTTGCCCTCGACGAACGGCCCGTCGGTGACCAGCACCTCGCCGTCGGACGGCCGCAGCACGGTCGCCGTGTCCGGTGCGTGCAGCCCCTGGCCGAAGACCCAGCACCCGGACGCCTCCAACTCCTCGCGGATCGCGCCCAACTCGCGCATCACCCCGGCCAGGAACTCCGGGTCCACCATCCCTTCGCCGCCGGGCTGGTAGATGCTGAGCAGGTACTGCTTCATGGGCTCTCCTCACGTCGGCGGCCGGTGCCACCGCCGGCCTCCCATCCTCCACACGAACGGGTCCGGTCCGGATCGACGAGGCACCGCGATTCGCGACGGATCCCGGCGAGACCAGGACGCGGCCGGTGGCGGCGACCCGGATCAGGGTGCCCTTCGGACCCGCGTCCGATCGCGGTGGGCCGTCAGCCGGGAGTCGTCACGCGCTGCCCGGCGTCCGGACCGGCTCAGGGCCGCAGGACCAGCTTGCCGACGGTGGCCCGCGCCTCCGGTGCGGCGAGCGCCTTCGGCCCGTCGGCCAGGTCGTACACGGTGGGTCGACCGGGGGTGGGCACCCCGGCGGCCAAGAGGGCGGACAGCTCGGCGGTCAGCTCGTCGAAGACCGCCGGCGCGTGCTGCGCCAACACGCCGATGTGCAGGCCGATCAGGTGGACCTGGTGGGTGGAGTTCGGTTCCCAGTTGCGATCGTGGCCTCACCACCGGCCACGCCGTACACGACGACGCGGCCGGTGACCAGCCTGGCGGCGGCCAGGCTGACGCGGAAGGCGGCGCCGCCGACCGCCAGTTCGCCGATCCTCACCCGGCACCCGCCGACGGATCGCCGGGCCGTGCGCGCGCCGTCACGACCCGGCCTCGATCAGGGCGGCCACCGCACCGGTGGTCTCCGGGTGGGCGGCCAGCAGCGCGGCCAGCCCCGCCGGGACGGCGGCCCCGGCGGCGTCGTCCGGCGTACGCCAGTCACCCGCGCAGCCGAGCAGCGCGGCGACGGCGTCGACCGGCTCCGGATGGCCGGACAGCAGGGCGGCCACCGGCCCGGACGGAACGGCGGAAACCGCCGGCGGCGGGGACGCCGAGGCCTCCCACGGCGGCACCCAGGCGTCCAGCGCGGGCAGCGACCCCGGGAAGGTGCGGCCCGCCTCGCGGACCAGCAGCGGCACCAGTTCCGGGCCGTGGTCGCGCAGGGTGGTGATCAGCGTGGGCAGCCAGGGCAGCAGGACCGGGTCGGGCAGCCGGGCGAACGCGGACGACATCACCTCCACGACGAACGGGGCGAGCCCGGGCACCGACTCCAGGGCCTGCACGAATCCGCTGAGGTACTGCGGGAAGGCGGGCACCACCAGCGGGTTGCCGAGCAGGTCGGCGCACCGCCGGCGCAGCTCGGCCAGGGGCAGCAGGCCGAGCTGGTGCCGGGCGACCCAGAGCAGGGCGACCTTGGCCGGCGCCTCCGGGTGGGACTGCGCGACGGCGAGTTCGAGCTGGGACCGGTCGCAGCCCAAAGAGAGCGCCAGGCTCTCCATGCCGAACAGGAAACCCAGCATGGCGCCGACCTGACGGACCCCGCTCCCCTCGTCGACGAACGCCGTGGGCAGCAGGGTGCAGTAGTGGGCGTACCCGGTGGTCACGAACGCCTCGCACCAGGCCGGCAGCGGCCCGGTGGCGCGGTGGTGGGTCAGCAGCCGCCGGATCCGGCGCAGCACCTCGGGCGCGTCGTCGACGGTGCGTTCGGCGGCGAGCAGCTCCACCGCCCGGTTGCCCAGCTCCTCGACCAGGCGCGGGCTGTCGAGCAGGCGTACGGCGTCCTCGACGGCCTCCAGCGCGACCGAGGCCGTGGCGTCCGGGCCCCGGACGGCGCGTCGCAGCCGCTGCTCCAGCACCTGCTCGACGGTGACGCCCTCGTAGCCCAGCTCGATGAGCGCCCGCTGGTGGCGGCCGAGGGCCAGGTCCCAGCTCTCCTGGATCGAGCGGTGCCCCAACCGGCGCTCGCCCATGATGGGTCGCACCGCGTCGGGCGGCAGCAGGTGCCGCAGCCGCCAGAGCAGGTCGGAGCAGGGCGCCAACCCGGGGTCGGCGTGCAGGTCCAGCAGCGCCCGCTGGATCTGGCGCTTCTCCAGGTCCAGCCCGAGCGGGGCGAGCCGGTCGTGGACGTCGCGGGCGAGCGGCGGCAGCGCCTCGTAGCCCACCTGGCCGATCCGGTCGCCGCCGAACAGGATCTCGCAGAGCCGGCGGACGTCCCGGCGCCCCGGCACGACGTCCTTCTCGATGCAGGTGACCGCCGCGTCGGCGAAGTCGTACGGCGTGGGGCGGGCCCGGTTGCGCAGGCCGGCGAGGAGGATCGACGTCTCGAACACGGCGATGGCGTCGGCGGTGCTGGCGAGGTAGCCGTTGCGCCGGGCCAGCCGGACGATGTCGACGCACCAGCCCCGCAGCTCCGCCTCGTCGAGGCCCTGCACCGCCGGCGGCCGCCCGAGGTAGCCGGAGAGCCGGTCGGCGACCGGGGCGGCGGGCACGGGGGCCGGGGCGGCGCGGCGACGGCCGGCGCGCGTGCGGGTGCCGCGCTGCCCCTCTAGCCGGAACGGCGACAGCCCGGTCCGGGCGACCGCCTTCGTCCAGGTCGCCGCGGCGATCGACACCGACCCGGGCGCGAGCCCGAACTGCGCCTCGATGGCGGAGTGGCTGGAGGGGATCAGGCCGTAGTGCCACCGGGTGCCGGTGCGCGGGGTGATCTCGAACGGGGCGTCGGCCCGCAGCCCGAACTGCTCGACCCGGCTGGCGGCGTGGAACGCCCCGCAGACGTAGAGGCAGTCGGCGGGATCGGCCCCGGAATCGGCGAGGTGCTGCCGCATCCGGGTCCACATGTAGCGTTCGCGGTCCTCGTCCCGGTCCTGCCGGTCCGCCCCGGCCGGGCGCAGCCGCCGGAACAGGCTGCCGATCAGCACCATCACCTGTCGGTAGGTGTCGTGGTCGGCGTCGGCGAGCGGCTGCTCGACGTACTGGTCCCACCATTCCGACCAGTGCCGCACCTTGCCGTGGTGCAGCAGGTACGCCTCGAGTTCCGCGAAGCGGGGCCGCAGGTCCCCGATCTCGACCCCGACGGCGTCCCCGTGCAGGGCCGCCTCCTCCTCCGGCGGCGCGGCCGGCTCGACGTCCCCGCCCGCCGGGGCGTCGTCGGCGGTGCCGGGAGGGCGGGGCAGCCACTGGAAGACGTGGTCGGTGGAGCGGTCCACCAGGACCAGCTCGACCCCCGGCGTCTCCAGCGCGTACGCGATGGCCTGGTATTCGGCGCTGGCCTCGGTGATCGGCGCGACCACGCTGAGCGGCCCCCAGTCGGCCGGGAAGCCCTCCAGCTCGGAGGCGAACGCCTGCACCGCCACCGGCAGGCGGCAGTTGCGCAGCTCGCCCAGTAGCGGCTGGAGGTCCTCGCACAGCTCCAGGTAGATCACCTTCGGCTGCTTGGCGCGCAGCCGGCGGACCATGGCCAGCGCGGACGCCGGCGAGTGGTGGCAGACCGGGAAGATCTCCAGTTCCTCGCCGAGGGCGCGGTCGACGTCGTCGACCATGCCGGCGAGGATGTCGGCGACGGCACCCGGGCTGTCGGCGAAGGCGGTGGCGGCGGCGGTGAGCTGCTGACGCAGCGCGCCGAACGGCCCGGCCTCGGTGGGCGCGGTCACGACAGGGAGGCGATGGCCTGGCGGCCGCCGTCGAGGAAGCCCTCCCAGGGGCCGCCGTCCTGCTTGGCGCGCGGTTCCACCACCCCGTGCAGGTACTTGTTGAGGATCGCCAGGTCCTCCGGGCTGCGCCGGGCCAGGGAGCCGACCAGCGACCCGGCCAGCGTCGCGGCGCGCAGGGTGCGGTCGCCGAAGAACTGGCTGTGCAGGATGGCGTCCTCCAGCACGCCGATCTGCTCGGCGGTGGACAGCGCCGACTCCAGCTTCTCGTCGTCGCTGGTCGCCGAGGAGGCGGCGGCGCGCAGGTCGGCGAAGCTCTGCAACAGGATGTCCAGCAGGGTGGGCGGCACGTCGAGCGTGATCTGGTGCCGGCGCAGCAGCTCCTCGGTGCGGAAGCGGACGATCTCCGCCTCGCTGCGCTTGTTGGTCACCACGGGGATCCGGACGAAGTTGAACCGCCGCTTGAGCGCGGACGAGAGGTCGTTCACGCCCCGGTCCCGGCTGTTCGCGGTGGCGATGATCGAGAAGCCGGGCTTGGCGAAGACGATGTTGTCGTGGTCCAGCTCCGGGATGGAGACGTACTTCTCCGACAGGATCGAGATCAGCGCGTCCTGCACGTCGCTGGTGGAGCGGGTCAGCTCCTCGAACCGGCCGACCACGCCCTGCTCCATCGCGGTCATGATCGGCGACGGGATCATGGACTCCCGGGACTGGCCCCTGGCGATCACCATGGACACGTTCCACGAGTACTTGATGTGGTCCTCGGTGGTGCCGGCGGTGCCCTGCACCACCAGGGTCGAGTTGCGGCAGACCGCCGCCGCCAGCAGCTCGGCGAGCCAACTCTTGCCGGTGCCCGGGTCGCCGATCAGCAGCAGGCCCCGGTCCGACGCCAGGGTCACGATGCTCCGTTCGACGAACGTACGGTCGCCGAACCACTTCTGCGGGATCTCCCGGTCGAGCCCGTCGGCCCGTTCCGAGCCGAGGATGAACAATCGGACCATCCGCGGGCTCAGCCGCCACGAGAACGGCTTCGGGTCGGTGTCGACCGACTCCAGGTAGTCGAGTTCCTCGGCGTACTTGACCTCGGCGGGGGCACGCAGCATCTCGGACATGAGGGGTCTGTTCTCCTAGGTGAGGAAGCTCTTGAGTTCGAAGACGAGTTTGCGGATGTGGCCGGAGATCACCGGCGTGCCCAGGTCCTTGAAGCGTTGCCGGAACCAGGGGTTGACGCTCTGCTGGCCCGAGCTGTTGACCGAGCCGACCGGGATGAACCGCACCCCGGAGCGGTGCACCGCCTCGATGCCGTCGAACAGCGGCTGGGATCGGCCGAACTCGTAGAAGTCCGAGATCCACACCATGACCGTGTTCTTCGGTTCGACGATCTTGGGGCGGGCCATCGCCATCGCGACTGGGCCGTCGTTGCCGCCGCCCAGGTTGGTGCGCAGCAGCACCTCGAACGGGTCGTGCACCCACGGCGTCAGGTCCAGCGCCCGCGTGTCGTACGCGATGAGGTGCACGTCCACCTTGGGCAGCCCGGCGAAGATCGACGCGAGGATGGTGCAGTTGACCATCGAGTCGACCATGGAGCCCGACTGGTCCACCACCACGATCAGCCGGGCCGGCGTGACCCGGCGGGCCGTCTGACGGTAGTAGAGCCGGTCGACGTAGAGGCGCTCGTCCTCCGGGCTCCAGTTGGTCAGGTTCTGCCAGATGGTGCGGTCGAGGTCGAGGTTGCGGTACACGCGCTTCGGCGGCACCGACCGGTCGACGACGCCGACGCTGGTCTGCGCGACCTGCGTACGCAGCACCTCCGCGACCTCGTCGACGAACCGGCGGATGAGCGCCTTGGCGTTGGCCAGGGCGACGCCGGAGAGGTTGGCCTTGTCCCGCAGCAGTTGCTCGATCAGCGACATGCTCGGCGTCAGCCGGCTGGCCAGCGCCGGGTCGGCCAGCACCTCCCGCAGGTGCATCCGCCGGACCAGGTCACCCTCCAGGCCGGCGAGCACCCCGCCCAGACCGTCGGCGCCGCCGTGGCGGCGCAGCTCCCCGGGCTCCAGGCCGAGCGCCTGCTCGAACCAGCCCGCGTCGGACTGCCACCGGGCCAGTTGACCGGCGTCGACCGCCCCCTGGCCGGTGGCGAACACGTTGAGCAGCAGCTTCGACACCAGGGCGGCGCGGCGTACCTCCGTGGCACCCGGCGCGGTCGCCGGCCCGGCACCGCCCGACCCCGCATCGCCCGGTCCGGTGCCGGCACCGGACCCGGCGTCGGTGTCCGACCCGACGTTCGCGTCCGACCCGGTGCCGGCGCCCGACCCCACGTCGATACCGGTGTCGGAGTCGGAGCCGGCGTCCGTCGTGGTGGCGGGGCCGGGCGGGGTGGGCCCACCGCCCGGCGTGTGGCCCGGGCCCGCGTCCTGTCCCGGTTGGAGCAGGCCGCGCAGCTCGGCGGCGAGTTCCGGGAAGCGCTGGACGACGGTGTCGACCGACACCGCCGGATCCAGCAGCGCGGCGGGCAGGCCGAGGTCGTCGACGACCGCCATGCTGGCCGACTCCAGGGCGGGCTGCTCGTCGGGGTCGAAGAGCCGGGCGAGCAGGCGCCAGTAGAGAACCTGACGTCGGTTGGCGTCGGCGTGTTCGGCGGGGGCGAGGGAGTCGGTCATCGGCGCAGCAACCGTCCCGCGCGCTCGCGCAGCACCGCCACGGCGTCGCCCGCCTTCGCCTCGGCCTTGGCGACCTTCGGGTCGGTCACCCCGCACGCCCAGTCGCCGGTGTGCGCGTCGACCGGCTTGCGCTTGACGGTGGCCTGCACCGCCAGCGGCTGGAGCAGCCACCGTCCGTCGTCCCACCGGACCAGGCCGAGACACGCCGAGGAGGCCGCGACCAGGCCGGGCGTGAGCGGGCCGCAGGAGGGCAGCCGGTCGACCGCGACGGCGAGCGGGTGGCCGTCCAGGTCGACGGTGAGCGAGCCGTCGTCGTCGCGCACGGTGTAGCCCTCCAGCAGGACGGGCTCGGCGATCCCGACCGGGTGCCGGTCCAGTGGCGCCGACGCCGCCGCGACCGCCGTGGGCAGCAGGACCCGCGCGGTGGCGAACGGGTCGGCTGCCTCGCCGAGCCGCGCCCGGTCGTCGTGCCAGATCAGGTCGGCGCCGCGCAGCGGCAGGCCGGTGACCGTCACGCCTCGCCGTTCGGCCAGCGCGGCCAACAGCACGGGGTGGGCGTCCAGCAGACGCCAGAGCGCCGGCCCGACGATCGTCTCCACCTTGACCGCGCCGACGGCGGTGCAAACCAGCCGGGGTGCCCCACCGTCGGACGGTTCGAGGATCCCGTGCAGCTGTGCCTGCACGGCGGTGTCGTGCTCGTGCACGTCGACACCGAGCACGAGGAGCCGCCCGGACACCTCCTCCACGGCCGGTGGGGCGGTCACGGCCGCCGCGTCCTGGGCGAGCAACAGGCCCCGGGCCCACAGGTCGGCCCAGCGCCGGACCGGCGGATGCGTCATCGTGGCGACCGGCGCGCAGGCCCGCAGCTCGGCGGCCAGGCCGTCGAGCAGCACGCCCAGCCGACGCAGGCCCGGCTCGGCGAGCGCGGCCTCGATCGGGGTCGCGGCCGCGGCGACGAGCTCGTGGTCGACGCCGCCCCAGCCCGCGAGCGCCAGCTCGTGCAGCCACGCGCGGACGCCGGCGAGCGGCGGCGGCGCGTCGGCCGCAGGCTCGGGCGGGCCCGGGGCCCAGGGGGCCCGCGCCCGGCCCAGAGCGGTGTCGAACTGCCCGAGCAGCGCGTCGTGAGCCGCGCCGAGCAGCGCGCACCGGGCACCGGCGAGGGCGACGAGGTGGTCCTCGGTCACCGAACCGGCGGTCACCTTGCCGACCGCCTCGGTCACCAGGTCGCCGAGCGGGGTGGGGGCGAGCGCCGCGGCCAGCGCGGCCAGCGCCGCCGCGTCCTCCTCGTTGACCCGGGCGAACCCGCGGACCAGGGCGCCGTCGAGGCCGGCGACGAGGTCGAGGGCGTCGGTGAGACCGGTCGGGGCACCGTCGCGCAGGACGGCGAACTGCGTGCCGAGCATCAGCGGCCCGCCCCGGTGGCCGGAAACCAGTGCAGCTCGGGCAGGGGGGCCGTGCTGCCGGGGAGTTCCAGGTAGGACAGGTGGCGCAGGAATCGGCTGAACACGACCGCGGCGGGGGTCGGCTCGTGCCGCGCGTCCAGCGCGGCGATCACGTCCGCGCCGCTGCTCGCGCCGTCACCGACCTCGACCCGCAGGTAGCGGGCGACCCGGTCGACGCCGTACTGGAGGACGGCCTCGTCCACGAGGGCGTGCAGGTGCTTGCACAGGACACCGCGGAGCCCTCCGCAGGGGCGGTTGTTGTTGGTGCTGCAGTGGTAGGCGTGGGTGCCGGACGCGATCGACGACACGTAGACCCGGTCGACGTCCGATCCGCTGGACACCACGCCCTGCAACCGCCCGTCGGCCAGCTCCACGAAGGGCACCTTCGCCAACTTGCGGGTCCGTGCGGGCGGCACCACCCGCAGGGTGCTGCGCCGTCTCCACGCGGCCTGTTCCGCGTCCGCCACTGTCCGAACCTCCCGTCCGCCGCCGCGCGGCGCCGCCGTGACCACGCCGACGCCGGATGGGCCCGGCGTCGCCGTCACGACGAGGATCATGGACCACGGGTGCGACATCGTGGCCCGGGGGCCGGCGATCCGAGGGGGGCGGCCACCGCCGGGGCGGCGCCACGGATGGCCGCGGCCAGGCGGCCCGGGACGTACGACCTGGCGTCGCGTCCCCGACACCGGCCCGCGTTCATCAGATCTCGCCTAATTAAGTTGAAGTTGATATAAATGACCGGTGCACGCCTTCGATGTGCTCGGCGACCCGGTGCGGCGCCGCATCCTCGAACTGCTCACCGACGGTGAGATGACCGCCGGCGGGCTGTGCGACGTGATCCGGCGCGAGTTCGGGATCTCCCAGCCCGCCGTCTCGCAGCACCTGAAGGTGCTGCGGGACAACGGCTTCGCCACCGTGCGCGCGCAGGGGACCCGGCGGCTCTACGCCGTCGACCCCCGACCCCTCCGGGAGATCGACCAGTGGCTCGACCACTTCCGTCGGTTCTGGACCCCACCCCTGCACGCCCTCGCGACCGAGCTCGCCCGGGGCATGCGCGAACGGCGGCTGCGCGGGCGACCCGGCGACGCGACCACCGACGACGACCGCTGAGGCGCCGCCGGAAAACGTGCGGCGTTCTGTCGGAGCCGTCGGGCAGACTCTCCGGCATGTCGCCGCGATCCGTCGCCGACCTCGTCGCCGCCGCGCAGGCCGGCGAGAGGCTCCGCTTCCTGCACTTCTGGGGCCACCGGCCGCGACGCGACGGCGTCGGTCCCGGCTGCCTGAGCCAGTGGTGGCCAGCCCCGTTCCGTGGCGGCGGCCGGACGTATGCCACCGCCGAACACTGGATGATGTGGCACAAGGCGACGCTGTTCGGCGACGCGGACGTCGCCGCCCAGATCCTGGCGGCCGGGCACCCGCACCGCGCCAAGTCGCTCGGCCGCCGGGTGCGCGGTTTCGACGAGGCGACCTGGGCGGCCCGGCGCTACGACATCGTGGTGGCCGGCAGCGTCGCCAAGTTCGGCCAGCACGACGACCTGCGGGCGTTCCTGCTGGCCACCGGCGAGCGGGTGCTCGTGGAGGCCAGCCCGGTGGACCGCGTCTGGGGCATCGGGCTGGCCGCGGACGATCCGCGCGCCGAGGATCCGCGGGCGTGGCAGGGCGCGAACCTGCTCGGTTTCGCCCTGATGGACGCCCGCGACGCCCTCCGCGCGGGCGGTCCGTGACCGCCGCCCGCGAGCGGGGCGGGTAACGTGCTGCGGCATGACGGCCGCCGCGTACTCCCACTGCTCCTTCTGCGGCGTGGCCTACCCGGCGGCGGCCGGGTGGCCGCGGGTCTGCGCGGCCTGCGGCGAGACCGTCTGGCGCAACCCGCTGCCCGTCGCGGTGGCGGTGCTGCCGGTCCGCACGGAGGCGGGCCTCGGCGTGGTCGTCGTCCGCCGGGACATCGAGCCGGCGCGCGGCCTGCTCGCGCTGCCGGGCGGCTTCATCGAGTACGGCGAGGAGTGGCAGGACGCCCTGGTCCGGGAGCTGTGGGAGGAGACCGGCCTGCGCGCCGACGCCGCCGACGCCCGCCTCTTCGCGGTGCACAGCGCCCCGGCCGGCGGCACGATGATGGTCTTCGGGGAGCTGCCCGAGCAGCGGGCCGAGGCGCTGCCGCCCTCGGCGCCCACCGAGGAGGCCACCGAGTGGCTGGTGCTCACCGAGCCGACGGAGTTGGCCTTCTCCACCCACACCCGGGTGCTAGCCGACTTCCTCGCCGAGCGGGCGGCCTGACTCCGCCGCCGCACAGCCCGAGCCGGGCCGATCCGGCTCAGGGTGGAGCGGTGGGATACCAGGCCTGACCGGTGGGCGAGGAGACGTCGCCGCACCGGCTCAGCCGGCTCGGTCGGGTCGGGACGTGGCCGGTCAGACCGCCAGGTAGCGGGCGGGCACCGCGTCGGTGAGCCAGACCCCGTTGGCGCTGCGGTAGAAGGCGTGCCCGTCGCGGGCCATCGCCGCCGCGTCCACCGTCAGGATCACCACGTCTCCCCGCCGGCGGGCGCCCACCTGCCGGGCCGTCACCACGTCCGGTGACAGGTGGACGTGGTGCCGACCGCCCCGGTGCAGGCCGGTCGCCCGGATGGAGTCGAGGGCGACGCTGCTGGTGCCGTGGTAGAGCCGCGCCGGCGGCGGGCACGGCGTGAGCCCCAGGTCGACCGGGATGGAGTGCCCCTGGTTGGCCCGGATCCGCTCGACGCCGTCGGGGCCGCGCTCGACGGCGAAACGCTGCTTGTCGTTGCCGGCGACGACGGCGTCGAGGTCGGCGCGGTCGATCCGCAGTGCGGTGAGCAGATCGTCGACCGGTACCCAGCCGGCCAGGTCCGGCACGAGGCCGAACCGGCCGGGCTGGTGCCGCAGCGCCAGGGACATCCGCTTGCTCAGCCCCACCATCGCCCGATGATCCACCCCCGGAGTCTGCCTCCCCGAGCATGATCCGCGCCAGGCGATTAGGCGGGCCTGCCGGCGGTCAGGCGGCGGGCCGGTCGGCGGCCGGGCGGCGACGACGGGCCGGGTCGGTGAGCGCCGGCGGGCGCCAGACGCCGTCCGGGGCGTACAGGTCGGTGCCGGGTGGAACGATCTCGTCGATCCGGTCGAGCGTGGCGTCGTCGAGCGTCAGCGCGGTGCCGGCGAGCAGCCCGTCGAGTTGCCCCATCGTCCGCGGCCCGAGGATCGCCGAGGTGACCCCGGGGTGGGCCACGGTGAACGCCACGGCCAGCTCCGGCAGCGAGCAGCCGACGTCCCCGGCCAGCTCGACCAGCCGCTCGACCGCCTGGTACTTGGCGGCGTTGCCGGGGATCGACGGGTCGAACCGCGCCGGAGTGAGCGCGGGGCGGCCGGTGGCCAGGTCGACGGGGCGGCCGTGGCGGTAGCGGCCGGACAGGAAGCCCGAGGCGAGCGGGCTCCAGACGAGCACCCCCATGCCGTACCGCTGACAGACCGGGAGCACGTCGGCCTCGACGCCCCGGGCCAGGATCGAGTACGGCGGCTGCTCGGTGCGGAACCGGCCGAGGCCGCGCCGCTCGGCCACGTGCTGCGCCTCGACGATCTCCTCGGCCGGGAACGTCGAGCAGCCGAACGCCCGGATCTTGCCGGCCCGGACGAGGTCGCTCAGGACGCCGAGGGTCTCCTCGGTGTCGGTGGTGTGGTCGGGGCGGTGCACCTGGTAGAGGTCGATCCAGTCGGTGTCGAGCCGGCGGAGGCTGTCCTCGACGGCCCGCAGGATCCAGCGTCGGGAGTTGCCGCCCCGGTTGCGCCCCTCCCCCATCGGGAAGTGCACCTTCGTGGCGAGCACGACGTCGTCCCGGCGGCCCCGCAGCGCCCGGCCGACGATGCGTTCGCTCTCGCCGGCCGAGTACATGTCGGCGGTGTCGACCAGGTTGACGCCGCGGTCGAGGGCGGCGTGGATGATCCGGACGCAGTCGTCGTGGTCGGGGTTGCCGACCGCGCCGAACATCATCGTGCCGAGGGCGTGGACGCTCACCTCGATGCCGGTGCCGCCCAGGACGCGGTAACGCATGTCGTGCTCCTCGTGTCGCCGCGCCCGGCGTGGGTGCGCCGGGCGTCCGGGTCACGCTAGGAATTCGAGTGCGCTGGAAGTCAACACGGCCACGGGCCGGGTGGCCGGTCAACGGGGCAGGGCGTCGTCGGTCGCCGGCAAGCGGGCGAGGTAGCCGCTGGCCTGTAGGTCGAACAGCTCCCGGTAGAGGCCGTCGGCCGACATCAGCTCGTCGTGGGTGCCCTGCTGGACGAGCCGGCCCTGCTCCATCACGAAGATCTGGTCGGCGTGCCGGACGTTGGCCAGCCGGTGGGTGATCAGCACGACGGCCCGGTCGGGACGGCGACGCAGGTGCTGGAAGAGCGCGTGCTCGGCCCGCGCGTCCAGGGCGGCCGACGGCTCGTCGCAGATCAACAGGGCGGCGTCCCGGTAGAGGCCACGGGCGGCGACGAGCCGCTGCCACTGCCCGCCGGAGAGGTCCTGGCCGTCCTTGAACTCGCGGTCGAGCAGGGTGTCGTACCCGAAGGGCAGGCCCGTGATCATGTCGTGCGCGGCTGCCGCCCGGGCGGCGTCCTGCACGCTGGGCCCCGGCCGCTCGGGCCCCCGGTCGTGCCGGCCGACGCGGATGTTCTGCCGGGCGGTGAACGGGAACTTCCACCAGTCCTGCGTCATCACCGCCACGTGCCCGCCCGTGGCCCGCGGATCCAGCTCGCGGGCGTCCACGCCGTCCCACCGCACGGCGCCGCCCGTGGGCCGGTAGAGCCCGGCGATGAGCTTGGCCAGGGTCGTCTTGCCGGAGCCGTTCTCGCCGACCAGGGCGACCACCTGGCCGCGCCGCACGGTGAGGCTGACCTCGTCGACGGCCGGCCGCTCGGTGTCCGGGTAGCGCAGGCTGACGCGGTCCAGCTCGACCTCGTCGAACCCGTCCACGGCCCGCCCGCCCCCGGCCGGTACGCGCGCCCCGGCCCGGTCCAGGAAGTCGCGGTAGTCCTGGTAGTAGAGGGCGTCCTCGTAGAGCGAGTTGGTGGCGAGGACCGCGACGTTGAGGCTGGTGCGGGCGGACTGGAGGGCGAACAGGGCGGTCGCGGCGGCGGCGAGCGCGACCATGCCGTTCAGCAGCAGCGCGGCGAGGACCGCGTAGACGCCGAAGGTGGCGAGGCCGGCGACGGTCGCGCCGGCCACCCGGGTGGTGGTCTGCGCGCGGACCAGCCGCAGGTGGGCGCGGGTCTCGACCGCCATCATGGCGCGGTACTCCGCGAGCAGGAAGTCGCGCATCTGGTAGGCCCGGACCTCGGCCGCGGTGTGCCGGTTGGCCATCAGCCGGGCCAGCATCCACATCCGTCGCCGCCGGGTGATCCGAGCGAGCATGGCCAGGTACTGCCGGCGGGCGATCCGGACGGCGGTGGCCGCCTGCGGCACCGCCGCGAGCAGCAGGCAGGGCAGCAGCACCGGCTGGATCACCGTCACCGCCACCGCGGTGGCGAGCATCCCCACCACCCCGGTGACCAGGTTGACGGTGTGGTCGACGATGTAGGCCGCCTCGCCCATGCCCCGGTCCCGGGCCCGGTCCATCTCCTCCGCGAAGCCGGCGTCGTCGAACGCGGCCAGGTCGACCGCCGTGGTGGCCTCGAAGAGCCGCAGCTCCACCTCGTAGTTGATCTGCGGGGTCAGCCGGGCCTGCGCCCAGCCGGCCGCGATCGTCAACCCGCCCCGGGCCGCGACGGCCGCCGCCGCCACGGCCAGCGCCGGCAGCGCGGCGCGGACCCGGTCCGGGGTGGGCCCGGCGGTGAACAGCTCGCGCAGGACGCCGGTGGTGGCGAGCAGCCCGAACGTGGTCATCACCCCGGCGGCGACGTTCAGGCCGATGGAGGCGACGGTGTCCCGGCGGCTGGTCGCCCAGGCCAGCGCGATCGCCTCCCGGACCAGCCGGGGCAGCCGGCGGGCGACCGCCCAGAAGCTGGTGTGGGCGAACTCCCGCGCGTGGTGCATCCACTCCGCGTCCTCCAGCTCGGGCAGCAGCGTGGTGGCGGAGGCGTCGTCGGGGTGGTCGTCCTCCCCGGACGGCTGGCGCTGGCGGGTCACCGACTCCACGGACGCTCCTTCGGCGGGCTCACCGGACGTCCCCGCCGGGCGGGGTGGCCGTGACGCGTCCGACCGGCGAGGACCGCCCGAGACTACTGGCTGCGATCGCGCGACGTCTCCCCGTGTTCGGCGTGTCGAACGAGCGTACTAACGGCGTGTCGCGCCGTCGGCCCACACGGCCGCTGGGCTGATCCGGCGAGCCGCCCGACGGTCGACCCGGGGCGCCCCGCGACCACCCACGCCGGCCCGGCCACCGGATGCGCCCCGCCCGCGTGGGTCAGGCCGTGACGCCCGGGCCGGTGACGGCGGCGGTGACCTCCACCTCGATCAGCGCGCCCGGCAGGAAGAGACGGTTCACCTCCACCGTCGTGCTGGCGGGCGGAGGCGTGGCGGTGAAGAGCCGGCGCCGGACCGAGGCGTACCCGGGCAGGTCGCCGAGGTCGGTCATGAACGTCCGGATGTGCAGCACGTCCGCCAGCCCCGCGCCGTGGGCCGACAGCACGCCGCTGACGATCTCGAAGATCCGTTCGGACTGCGCGACGATGTCGCCGGGGCCGACGAGGTGGCCGGCGTCGTCGACGGCGACCTGGCCGGCGAGGACGAGCAGGGCGCCGCCGGGCAGGTCGAGGCGGGCCACGTGGGCGAACCGGTCGCCGAACGGCGCGGCCACGGTCGGCGGGTTGTCGAGGGTGAGGTTCACGAGCGCTCCAGGCTGACGAGGGTGGCGATGTCGGCGGTCGGGTCGGGGGCGGCGTCGAGCACGGCGCGGGTCGCCCGGACCAACGGGGCGGCGGTGGCGTCGAGCGCGGCGCGGGCCAGGTCGAGGTCCTTGCCGGCGAGGGCGACCGGGAAGTCGGCGTCGCGGGCGGCGGCCCGCCCGAGCACGCCGCCGAGCGGGCCGCCGGCCAGCGCGTCGAGGGCGGTGGCGGGGTCGACGCCGACGGCGCGGGCGACCGCGAGGGTGTCGGCCAGCCCGCCGAGGGCCACGAGCAGTGCCGTGTTGAGCACGAGCTTCAGCGCGGCCCCGCTGCCGGTGCCGCCGCAGTGGCGTACGGCGCCGAGCGTCGCCAGGACGGGGGCGACCCGGGCGACGGCGGCGTCGGTGCCGCCCGCGAGCACCCGCAGCCGGCCGGCGCGGGCGGCGGCCACGCTCCCGCCCACCGGGGCGTCGACGAGGTCGACGGCGGCGGGCAGCCGCGCCGCGAGGTCGTGGACGGCGGCCGGGCCGATGGTGGACATCTCGACCAGGCAGGCGCCCGGCGGCAGGGCCGAACCGGCTCCGACCGGACCGAACAGCACCGTCTCGACGGCGGCGGCGTCGGTGAGCATCGTGATGGCGACCTCGGCGTCGCGGGCGGCCTCGGCCGGCGTCCGGGCCACGCCCGCGCCGGCCCGACCGAGCGGGGCGACGCGGGCGGCGGTGCGGTTCCACACCGTCACCTGGTGGCCGGCGTCGAGCAGGCGCAGGGCGATCGACGCGCCCATCCGCCCGGCGCCGAGTACGGCGATCTTCGTCATGCACCGAACCGTAGGCAGGGCACTGCCATGCGACCAGCGAATCTTCCCTATGGCTGCCATGCGGCTGCCGCATGGCTCCGCGTACGCTCGCGGGATGCAACCGCTGGCCCTGGAGGTGTTCCGGACGGTGGCCCGGCACGGCTCGATCACGGCCGCCGCCCGCGAGCTGCGCTACACGCAGTCGGCGGTCTCCCGGCAGATCGCCGCGCTGGAGGCCGACCTCGGGGTGGTGCTGTTCGACCGCCTTCCGCGCGGCGTCGCGCTGACCGAGCCGGGGCGGTGCCTGCTGCCGCACGCCGACGCGGTGCTGGAACGGCTGGCGACCGCGCACCGGGACCTCGACGCGCTGCGCGGGCTGGGCGGCGGCCGGCTGCGGGTGGGCGCGTTCCCGACCGCGATGGCGGCCCTCGTGCCGCGCGCGCTGGCCGGGTTCCGCGGCGCGCATCCGCGGGTGGCCCTGTCGGTGGTGGAGGGGCGGACGCCGGACCTGCTGGAGCGGCTGCTCGCCGGCGACGCCGACGTCGCCGTGGTGAGCGCGCCACCCGACCGTCCGCTGGACGCCGGGCGCTTCGACCTGCACCACCTGCTCGACGAGCGCCTGTTGGTCGCGGTCGCCCGGGACCACCGGCTGGCCCGGCGCCGCACGGTACGCCTGGCGGAGCTGACCGACGACCCGTTCGTCGCCGGGTCGCCCGGCGGCGAGGACCCGTTGATGCGCGCCACCATGCCGCCCGGCTTCCGGCCCCGGGTGGACATCGTCGCCGCCGACTGGACCGGCAAGCTGGGCTGCGTGGCGGCCGGTCTCGGGGTCGCGCTGGTGCCGGCGCTGGCGATCCGGGCCGCCCCGGCCGACCTGGCCCTGCTGCGCCTGCACGCCGACGACGCGCCGGCCCGCCGGGTGTACGCGGCCACCGCCGCCGGGCGGCACCACCCGCCCGCGGTCGCCCGCCTGCTCGCCGGCCTGGCCGAGGAGGCCCGCCGGCTCTGAACGGAGCACCGGCCCGTCGCCCGGGGGCGTCGGGCGGATATCCTCCGCAAGGTGAACGCGGGCCGGCAGACCGAGCGCACGCTGATCGCCTCGAACAAGAAGGCGCGGCACGACTACACGATCCTGAAGACCTACGAGGCGGGCATCGTGCTGGCCGGCACGGAGGTCAAGTCGCTGCGCGAGGGCCGGGCGTCGCTGGTCGACGCGTTCGCCCAGGAACACGACGGCGAGCTCATGCTGCACGGCCTGCACATCGCCGAGTACGGCTTCGGCAGCTGGACCAACCACGCGCCCCGGCGGACCCGCAAGCTGCTGCTGCGCCGGGTGGAGATCGCCCGGATCCTGGAGAAGACCCGCGAGGGCGGGCTGACCCTGGTGCCGCTGTCGATGTACTTCGCGGGCGGCTGGGCGAAGGTGGAACTCGCCCTGGCCAAGGGCCGGAAGTCGTACGACAAGCGGCAGGTGCTGGCCCAGCGGGACGCCGACCGGGAGATCGCCCGCGAGTTGGGCCGCCGCCTCAAGGGCCGCACCGCGCGGCGGGGCTGACCGTCGAGCGCTCCCCCGTCAGCGGGGACCCTGGGAAGGCGGAGCGGCCGGCGGCCGGATCGGGGGCCGGCAGGCGGCCGTGGCAGCGCGGGTCCGGCCTGCCCACCGGCAGCCGGGGGATCGTCCAGTCCAGCGCCGTCTCCCGTGAACGCCAGGGATGACTTCCCGGAGGTACGGCAACCGCGAGGCAGGAGGGGGCCTGCGCCTCGCATCTGCCGGGCGGCTAGGGTGGGCCGGTGACGACGTTCCGCATCGGCGAGGCGGCCGAGCTGCTCGGGGTCAGCGCCGACACCGTGCGCCGGTGGGTGGACGCCGGCCGGCTCGCCGCCGGCCGCGACGAACACGGGCACCGGGTGATCGACGGGGTCGACCTCGCCGCGTTCGCGCGCGGGCAGGCCGCCGACCCCGACGAGCGGTCGGACTCCTCCTCGGCCCGCAACCGGCTGCGCGGCATCGTGGTCAACGTCGTCAAGGACACGGTCATGGCGCAGGTCGACATCCAGGCCGGGCCGTTCCGGATCGTCTCGTTGATGAGCCGGGAGGCCGTCGACGAGCTCGACCTGCGGGTCGGCTCGCTGGCGGTCGCGGTGATCAAGTCGACCACGGTGGTGGTGGAACGGGCCACCACCCCGGCCGGCAGCCGAGGGAGGCAGGCATCGTGACGGCGGCTCCCCGGCCCCGGCCCGGACGCCCGGGCCGGCGCTGGCTGCGTACGGTGGCGGCGGTGCTCGCCCTCGCGGGCCTGGCGGGCTGCGGCGGCGGGGGCTCGGCCGCCGGCGGGCCGGCCGGCGGCGCGGGCGTCGGCGGCACGGTGACGGTGTTCGCCGCCGCCTCGCTGACCGAGTCGTTCACCCGGCTCGGTCGGGACTTCGAGGCGGCCCACCCGGGCACCACCGTGGTCTTCAACTTCGCCGGCAGCTCGGCGCTGGCCGCCCAGGTCAACCAGGGCGCGCCGGCCGACGTGTTCGCCTCGGCGGCGAACCGGAACATGGCCACGGTCACCGAGGCCGGCAACGCCGACGGCGACCCGGTCGTCTTCGCCCGCAACCAGCTCGTCGTCGCCGTGCCGAAGGGCAACCCGCGCGGCGTCACCGGGCTGGCCGACCTGACCCGCCCCGGGCTGACCGTCGCGCTCTGCGCCGAGCAGGTGCCCTGCGGCGCGGCGGCGCGGACGGCACTCGACGCCGCCTCGGTCAGCCTCACCCCGGTCACGCTCGAACAGGACGTCCGGGGCGCGCTGTCGAAGGTGCGCCTCGGGGAGGTCGACGCGGCCCTCGTCTACCGCACGGACGCGCTGGCCGCCGCGGCCGAGGTGATGGCCGTCGAGTTCCCCGAGTCGGCCCGCGCCGTCAACGACTACCCGATCGTGGCGCTGCGGGACGCGCCCAACCCCGACGGCGGGCGGGCCTTCGTCGCGTACGTCCGGTCCGAGCGGGGGCGGGCGGTGCTCGCCGGGGCCGGGTTCCAGGCGCCGTGAGGCGTACCGACCGCGTGCGGCGACGGCGGCGGGGCGCCGGGGTGCCGGTCGCGCTGCTGCTGCCGGCCGTGCTCGGCCTGGTGTTCCTCGTCCTGCCGCTGGTCGGGCTGCTGGCCCGTACGCCGTGGGCGACCCTGCCGCAGCGGCTCACCGCGCCGGGCGTGCTCACCGCGCTGCGGCTGTCCCTGCTGACCGCCACCCTCGCCACCCTGCTCTGCCTGCTGCTCGGGGTGCCGCTGGCGTGGCTGCTGGCCCGCGTCGAGTTCCCCGGCCGCCGCCTGGTACGCGCCCTCGTGACCGTGCCGCTGGTGCTGCCGCCCGTCGTCGGCGGGGTGGCGCTGCTGCTGGTCTTCGGCCGACGGGGCCTGCTCGGCGGCTGGCTGGACGCGACCTTCGGGATCACCCTGCCGTTCACCACCACCGGCGTCGTGCTGGCCGAGGCGTTCGTCGCGATGCCGTTCCTCGTCATCGCCGTCGAGGGCGCGCTGCGGGGCGCGGACCGCCGGTACGAGGAGGCGGCGGCGACCCTCGGCGCCGGCCGGTGGACGACGTTCACCCACGTCACCCTGCCCCTGGTGGCCCCCGGCCTGGCCGCCGGCGCGGTGCTGTGCTGGGCCCGGGCGCTCGGCGAGTTCGGCGCCACCATCACCTTCGCGGGCAACTATCCCGGCCGGACGCAGACCATGCCGCTGGCGGTCTACCTGGCGCTGGAGACGGACGTCCAGGCCGCCGTGGTGCTCAGCCTCGTCCTGCTCACGGTCTCCGTGGCCATCCTGGCCGGGCTGCGCGACCGCTGGATCACCAGCCCGTGAGCGCGCCCCTGCTCGACGCCCACCTCGTCGTGGACCGGGGCGGGTTCCGCCTCGACGTGCCGCTGCGGGTCGCCGCCGGCGAGGTCGTCGCGCTGCTCGGCCCCAACGGCGCGGGCAAGACCACTGCCCTGCGGGCCCTCGCGGGCCTGCTCCCGCTGACCGCCGGCCACCTCACCCTCGACGGCGTCGACCTGGACCGGCCGGCGCGGCGCGCCTGGACGCCGACGGAACGCCGACCGGTCGGCGTGGTGTTCCAGGACTACCTGCTCTTCCCGCACCTCACGGCCCTGGACAACGTGGCGTTCGGGCCGCGGCGGCACGGCGCCGACCGGCGCGCCGCCCGGGAGACCGCCCGCGCCTGGCTGGACCGGGTCGGCCTGGCCGAGCACGCCCACCGCCGGCCCCGGCAACTCTCCGGCGGGCAGGCGCAGCGGGTGGCTCTGGCCCGCGCGCTCGCCGTCGCGCCGGCGCTGCTGCTGCTCGACGAGCCGCTCGCCGCGCTCGACGCGCGCACCAGGCTGGACACCCGGGCCGAGCTGCACCGGCACCTCGCCGCACACCCGGGGGCCACCCTGCTGGTGACCCACGATCCGCTGGACGCCCTGGTGCTGGCCGACCGGCTGGTGATCGTCGAGGAGGGACGGGTGGTGCAGGAGGGGGACGCCGCGACGGTGACCGCCCGGCCCCGCACCGACTACGTGGCCCGGCTGGTCGGGCTGAACCTGCACCGGGGGCGCGCGGACGGGCACCACGTCCGGGTCGCCGACGCGCTGACCCTCACCGTCGCCGACCGGCTCGACGGGGAGGCGTTCGTCGCCTTCCGGCCGTCGGCGGTGGCCCTGCACCCGTCCCGGCCGGAGGGCAGCCCGCGCAACACCTGGGCGGCGACGGTGGTCGGAGTGCAGCGGCACGGAGACAACCTGCGGGTGCGGCTCGGCGGGCCGGTCGAGGTGGCGGCGGACGTCACCCCGGCCGCCGCCGCCCAGCTCCGGCTGGCTCCGGGGCAGCCGGTCTGGGCCGCCGTCAAGGCGGCGGAGACCCACGCGTACCCCGCCGTCTGACGACGCCGGCGGAACGCGGCGCCGCCGCGGTTCGTGGTGCCGCCGCGGTTCGTGGTGCCGCCGCGGTCAGGGCGCGGGGTCGGCGGCCAGCAGGTCGGCGTGGGCGGCGCGCAGCCGGGCGAGCTCGGGATCGCTGCCCGGCCTGACGCGGCGGTCGAGCTCGGCCCACGCCTCGGCGAGGGCGGCGGTGACCGCGCGCAGCTCGGCGGAGTGCCGCCGGCTGCTGCGCCGGTGCGCCTCGTCGAGCCGGCGGGCCCAGCCGGCGGTCACGGCGGCGAGGCGGTCCGCGTCGGCGCGGGCCTGGGCGGCGGTGCGGGCGGCGGCGGCCGGCACGATCGCGGCGACCGGTCGGGGGTCGCCGTCGCGGGTGACGACGGTGACGGCGTCGGTCAGCTCGGCCAGCGCGACGAGCTGGGTGAACCGGGTGCGCGCCTCGCGCAGCGGCACCGAACGCGGCTGGTCGGCGTGCGGGGTGAGAGCGGGGACAGCCATGGATGGATGGTCGCCGCCGGGTACGACATTTCCGCCCGTCGACGGTCCAGGATGGACGCGTCGGGGCGGAAATTGCCGCGAGGCGACCCGCCGAGGGCGGTTACGCTGCCCGCCCAGCGCCGCGCCGCAGCCCGGTGCGGCGGACCTGCCACCCAGGAGGATGCCGTGTCCAGCCTCGACGTCCGGACGGTCGACCTGCGGGCGATCAACTCGCTGACCAAGTACCCGTCGATCCCGACCTACCACGCCCTCGACCCCCGCGACGGCGGGCTGCTGGCGGAGTGCGTCGAGTTCGCCGGGCCGGTCACCCTCACCGAGAAGATCGACGGGACGAACGCCCGGGTCGTCGTGCTGCCCGACGGCGCGTACCTGATCGGAAGCCGGGAGGAGCTGCTGTACGCGCGGGGCGACCTGATCGGCAACCCGGCGCTCGGCATCGTCGACGCGCTGCGCGACGTGGCCGAGCGGCTGACCGGCGCGGCGGCCGACGACCGGGTCACGGTCTTCTACCTCGAGGTGTACGGCGGCAAGGTGACCGCCGCCTCCCGGCACTACACGGCCAGCCGGCAGGTCGGGCACCGGCTGTTCGACGTGGCCGTGCTGGACGACCCCGCACCGATGCTCTCCTGGCCGGCCCAGCGGATCTCGGCCTGGCGCGACGGCGGCGGCCAGCGCTTCCTCGGCGAGACCGACCTCGTCGCGCGGGCCGACGCGCTGGGCCTGGCGACCGTGCCCCGCCTGGCCACCGTCGCCGCGGGGGACCTGCCGCGCGAGATCGACAAGACCCACACGTTCCTCGTGGACCACCTGCCGAGGACCACGGTGGCCCTCGACGGGCCGGCCGGCCGGTCCGAGGGGCTCGTGCTCCGCGCGGCGGATCGCTCGGTCATCGCCAAGGCGCGGTTCCAGGACTACGAGCGCACGCTGAAGCGCCGCGGGGGCCGGCGCTGACCCCCTGGCGGCGGCGCGCCCGGTGCGCGCCGCCGCCAGGTCCTCCGGGCGTCGCCCCGATCTCGCCGGGCGTCGGCCCGCGGCCGCACCGGATCCCGCCGCAACTCGCTTGCGCCGGTGGGCGCGCCGGGCCAGGATCCCCTGACGGACCGGGCCGGGCGCGCCGGAACGCGGATCCGGCGGGGCGACGAGCAGGAGACGGGATGACGACCGTGCGGAGCATCCACGAGCTGACGGCCGGGATCGACGCGCGGGCCGTGGTGCTCGTCGAGGGGACGAGCGACCGGGTCGCGCTGGAGACCCTCGCCGCCCGGCGGGGCCGGGACCTCGACGCCGACGGCGTACGGGTGGTGTCGATGGGCGGCGCGACGAACATCGGCCACTTCCTCGACCTGTTCGGCCCGGCCGGACGCGGGCTGCGGCTGGCGGGCCTCTACGACGACGCCGAGGAGGGCTTCTTCCGGCGAGGGCTGGAACGGTGCGGCCTGGGCGACGGCCTGTCCCGGTCCGACCTGGCGGCCCTGGGTTTCCACGCCTGCGTGGCCGACCTGGAGGACGAGCTGATCCGCGCCCTCGGCGCCGCCGGGGTGCGGGAGGTCATCGCCGCCGAGGGGGAGCTGCGCACGTTCCAGCTGTTCCAGCGGCAGCCGGCCCAGCAGGGACGCGCCGTCGAGGCGCAGTTGCGCCGGTTCCTCGGCACCCGGGCCGGCCGCAAGAGCGCGTACGCGAAGCTGCTGGTGCGAGCGCTGGAGCCGGACCGGATGCCCCGCTCACTCGACGCGGTGCTCGCCCACGTCTGACCGGCGGGCCCGCCACTCGGGCGCCAGCACGGACCACACCTGGAGGTCGATGCGCCCGTCCGGGCCGGGATAGACCTCGCGCAGCGTCCCGTCGTGGCGCATGCCCAGCCGCTTGGCGGTGGCGATGCTGCGGGTGTTGCGGGCGTTGGTGCGCCACTCGATCCGGTGGATGCCCCGCTCCTCGACGGCCCAGTCGACGATCCGCTCGACGGCCCGGCTGACCAGGCCGTGGCCCTCGGCGGCGGGCTCCAGCCAGCACCCCGCCTCGCAGACGCCCGTCACCGTGTCAAGCGAGACGAACAGGACCCCGCCCACCAGGGTGCCCTGCCGCCAGAGGCCCCAGATGCCGCCGGTGCCGCGCGCCCACCGGTCCGCGTGACGCTGAAGCACGGCCCGGGCGGAGTCGAGGTCGGTGGCCACGAACGACGGCGACACCCAGGGCGCGATGTGCGCGCGGGCCCGGTCCAGATGGGCGAGGAACTCCTCGGCCCGCCAGGGCTCGAGGGGACGCATCTCGACGTCCTCGGTCAGGGACAGGGCGAACACGTGACCTCCCGTGCGACGGTTGCCGCCACAATCTACCGCTATACACCTGGCGTATACGCGGTGTGTATAGTGCCCGTCGTGTCGATCGGACAGACCTTCCTCGGCCTCCTGGAGGCCAGCCCCCGCCACGGCTACGACATCAAGCGCCTCTACGACGAGCGCTTCGGCCACGCCCGCCCGCTCGCGTACGGGCAGGTCTACGCCACCCTCTCCCGTCTGCTGCGCAGCGGCCTGGTCGAGGTGGACGCGGTCGAGCCCGGCGAGGGCCCCGAGCGCAAGCGGTACGCCATCACCGAAGCCGGCGTCACCGACGTGGGGCAGTGGCTGGCGCGGGCGGAGAAACCCGAGCCGTACCTGCAGAGCACCCTCTACACCAAGGTGGTGCTGGCCCTGCTGACCGGCCGCTCCGCCGCCGACCTGCTCGACGTGCAGCGCGGCGAGCACCTGCGGATGATGCGCGAGCTGACCCGCCGCAAGCGCGACGGCGACCTCGCCGAGCAGTTGATCTGCGACCACGCCCTGTTCCACCTGGAGGCGGACCTGCGCTGGCTGGAGTTGACCGCCGCCCGCCTCGACGACCTCGCCGCGGCGGTCCGGTCGTGACCGCCCCGCTGCTGGTCGCCGAGGACCTGCACCGCTCGTTCGGCCCGACCCGGGCGCTCGCCGGCGCCAGCCTGCGGGTCCACCAGGGCGAGGTGCTCGCCGTGATGGGCTCGTCGGGCTCCGGCAAGTCGACCCTGCTGCACTGCCTCGCCGGCATCGTCCGGCCCGACTCCGGCCGGGTGTCCTTCGCCGGCCGCGACCTGGCGGCGCTCACCGACGCCGCGCGCAGCGCGCTGCGCCGGGAGGCGTTCGGCTTCGTCTTCCAGTTCGGCCAGCTCGTGCCGGAACTGACCTGCCTGGAGAACGTGGCGCTGCCGCTGCGACTGGACCGGGTCGGCCGCCGCGAGGCGGAGCGCCGGGCCGCCGAGTGGCTGGACCGCCTGGAGGTCGCCGAGGTGGCCGGAAAGCGGCCCGGCGAGGTCTCGGGCGGGCAGGGGCAGCGGGTGGCGGTCGCCCGGGCGCTGGTCACCCGTCCCCGGGTGGTGTTCGCCGACGAGCCGACCGGCGCGCTGGACTCGCTCAACGGCGAACGGGTGATGCGGCTGCTCACCGGCGCCGCCCGGGAGACCGGCGCGGCGGTGGTGCTGGTGACGCACGAGGCGCGGGTCGCCGCGTACTCCGATCGGGAGGTGGTGGTGCGCGACGGCCGCACCCGCGACCTGGAGGTCGTGGCGTGAGGCGGCTGCGTCACGGCGCCGCCGACCTGGCCATGGGCGCCCGGATGGTGCCGGCCGGCGGCCGGGACGGCTGGCTGCGCACGGTGCTGACGGCGTTCGGCGTGGGGGTCGGGGTGGCGATGCTGCTGCTCGCCGCCGCGGTGCCGGGCGCGCTGGACGCCCGCGAGGCGCGCGGCGACGCCCGCGACGACCTGCGGAGGGGCGAGCAGCTCCCGGCCGCCGCGAACACCCTGCTGCTCCGGCACGCCGACACCGCGTTCCGTGGGCAGCCCGTCCGGGGCCGGATGGTGCAGGCCGAGGGGCCGGCCGCACCGGCGCCGCCGGGGGTGGCGACGCTGCCCCGCACGGGCGAGGTCGTGGTCTCCCCCGCGCTGCGCGACCTGCTCGACTCCGCCGACGGCGCGCTGTTCGCGCCCCGGCTGGGCGGGGCGCGGGTCACCGGGATCATCGGCGACGAGGGCCTGGCCGGCCCCCGGGAGCTGGCCTTCTACCTGGGCAGCGACCGGCTGAGCGTGGAGGACGGCGCGACCCGGCTGGACGCGTTCGGCGGCGGGCTGCCCGGCGAGCCCTTCGGCCCGGTGCTGATGGTGCTGGTGGTCGTCATCTTCGTCGTCCTGCTGCTGCCCATCGCCGTCTTCCTCGGCGCGGCGGTGCGGTTCGGCGGCGAACGCCGCGACCGGCGGCTGGCCGCGCTGCGGCTGGTGGGCGCGGACGCCGCGATGGTCCGACGGATCGCCGCCGGGGAGGCGGCCGCCGCCGCACTGCTCGGCGTCGCGGTCGGCGGCGCGCTCTTCGCGCTCGGCCGCCAGGTGGTGCCGCTGGTCACCCTGATGGACCTCAGCGTGTACGCCGCGGACGTGCGACCGCCGCTGCCCCTGGTCGCCGCCGTCGTGGTGGCGGTGCCGGCGCTCGCCGTCGTGGTGACCCAGGTGGCCATGCGCACCGTGCTGGTCGAGCCGCTCGGGGTGACCCGGCGGGCGACGCCGGTACGCCGCCGGCTGGCGTGGCGGCTGCTGCTGCCGGCCGCCGGGCTCGGGCTGCTGCTGCCCGGCGCCGCCGGTGTCGCGCCGCCGGGCGCCGAGCGGCAGACGGCGGCCGGCGCGATGCTGCTGCTGATCGGCGTGGTCACCCTGCTGCCCTGGCTGACGGATCTGCTGGTACGCCGGCTGCGCGGCGGTCCCGTGCCGTGGCAGCTCGCGGTGCGCCGCATCCAGCTCGACAGCGCCGCCTCGGCGCGCCTGGTCAACGGCATCGCGGTCGCGGTGGCGGGCACCATCGGGCTGCAGATGCTCTTCGCCGGCGTCTCCGGCCGGTTCACCGTCGACACCGGGCAGGACACCACCCGGGCCCAGGTCCTGGTGGAGTTCCCCGCCCGCCCCGACGCCACCGCGGCGCTCGACCGGCTGGCCGCCGCACCCGGGGTGACCGGCAGCAACGCCACCCTGCGGACCGTCGTCGGGGCCGTCGAGGGCGGCACGTTGGTCGACCTGCGAGTCGGCGACTGCGCCGCGCTGGCCGAGTTCGCCCGGCTCGACCGGTGCGCCGACGGCGACGTCTTCCTGGTCCGCGACGCCACCGCGCCGCAGGCGGACATCCGGCCGGGCGCCACCGTCACGGTGCCGGACGTCGGAGGGTCGGCGTGGCAGGTTCCCCGGGACGCCCGGGAGGCGCCGATCCGCCCCGACCCCGTCGGCCACGCGCAGACCAGCGTGCTGGCCACCCCCGGCGCGGTCGACGCCGCCCGGCTGGGCCCGCTGCGCGCGGACGCGTACCTGCGGCTCGCGGCCGACCGGCCGGACGCGCTGGAGCACGTCCGCAACGTCGCCGCCGGGGCCGACCCGTTCGCCTCGGTGCTCACCCTCACCGGGACCACGCGGACCGCACAGTTCGTCAACGTCCAACGCGGTCTCTACGTCGGCGCGGCGGTCGCCCTGCTGCTGATCGGGGCCAGCATGCTGGTCGGCGTGCTGGAGCAGCTGCGGGAACGCCGCCGGCTGCTGGCGATGCTGGTCGCGATGGGCACCCGGCGCGGCACGTTGAGCTGGTCGGTGCTGTGGCAGACGACCGTGCCCGTGGTGATCGGGCTCGCCCTGGCGGTGGTCTTCGGGCTGGCGCTCGGCGCGGTGCTGCTGCGGATGGTGCAGGCGCCGGTCACGGTCGCCTGGCCGGCGGTCGGCCTCTCCACCGGGCTCGGCGCGGCGGTGGTGCTGCTGGTCACCGGGCTCAGCCTGCCGGCGCTGTGGCGGCTGACCCGGCCCGACGGCATCCGCACCGAGTGAGGCCGCGAGCCGGCGTCCCGACCCGCTCAGTCGGGTCGGGACGCCGGCTCGACGCGGGTGAGCAGCTCGGCCAGGTGCACGGCCCGCACGGCGGACCGGCGCCGGCGCAGCCCGGTGCGCAACTGCCGCAGGCAGCCCGGGTTGACCGCCACCACCAGGTCGACCCCGGCGGCCTCGATCTCGTCGAGCTTCGCGTCCAGGATCCGCCGCGACTCCTTCGGCCGCAGCAGGGAGTAGGTGCCGGCGGCGCCGCAGCAGGTGGCCGCCGAGGGCAACTCCACGTAGTCGGCGACCTGGCGCAGCAGCGCCCGCGGCTCGGCGAAGACGCCGAGGCCGTTGCGCAGGTGGCAGGAGTCCTGGAGGGCGACCCGGGCGCGTCGGCCGGCCACCCGCAGCTCCGCGCCGGCGGGCCGCTCGGCGAGCCAGGTGGACAGCTCGCGCACCCGGTCCCGGCCCAGCACCGAGGCGAGGTGCGCGGCGCAGCCGCCGGAGGTGGTCACGATCGTGCCCGGCAGGTCCTCGCCGAGGCGCTCGGCCAGCCGCTCGCCGCCGGCCAGGTCGCCGTTGTGCGCGTGCAGCGCGCCGCAGCAGCCCTGCGCGGTGGGAACGGCCAGCCCCGGGTCGAGGGCCCGGGCGGCCCGGCTGACCGCCGGGAACAGGCCCCGCTCGACGCAGCCCAGCATCAGGTGCGCACCCGGCCCGCCGGCGACGTCGGGACCGCCGGCCGCCCCCGCCGTCGGCGTCCCGGCGGCGGCGGGCGCGTCAGTGACCGACCCGGCCGGCGCGGCGGGCGGATCGGCGGGCGCGGCAGCCGGCGTGGCGGGCGGGGACGGCGGTGGGGTGGCGGCCGGGCCGCGGGCGGCGCCGCGGACCAGGCCGAGCAGCCGCAGCACCCACCGCTGCTCGACCAGCAGCATCAGCGCACGGGCCACCAGCGGCCGGCGCGGGCCACGCCACTGGTGCACCCGCCACTGCTCCAGCAGGCTGCCGTACTCCACTCCGGCCGGGCAGACCGGTTCGCAGGCGCGGCAGCCCAGGCAGAACGAGGACTGCTCGGCGAGCGTGTCGTCGTCCGGGGGCAGGGTGCCGTCCTGCAGCGCCCGCATCAGCGTGATCCGCCCGCGCGGCGACGACGCCTCGTCGCCGGTCATCGCGTACGTGGGGCAGGCCGGCAGGCAGAATCCGCAGGAGATGCAGCGGGACAACTGCTCCGGGTTGAATACGTCGCCGGTCACGAGCCCAGCTTTCCGGGGTTGAGGACGCCCGCCGGGTCGAAGGCGGACTTGATCCGGCGCAGCAGGGCGAGCTGGTCGTCGCCGAGCCGGGCGGCGAGGAACGGCAGTTTCGCCGCCCCCACCCCGTGCTCGCCGGTGATGGTGCCGCCGAGGTCGAGGGCGGCGGCGAAGACGTCGGCGAAGGCCGCCTCGGCCCGGCGTACCGCGTCGTGGTCCTCGGCGGAGTCGAGGACGCAGGTGGGGTGCAGGTTGCCGTCCCCGGCGTGGCCGAAGGTGGCGATGGCGACGTCGTGCCGGACGGCGATCGCGTCGATCCGGTCGACCATCTCGGCGATGCGGGGCCGGGGCACGGTGGCGTCCTCCAGGATCGTCACCCCGCCCCGGCGGGACAGCGCCGGCAGCGCGCAGCGGCGGGCGGCCAGCAGCGCCTCGGCCTGGGCGACCTCGCGGGCGGTGGTGACCTCCACCGCGCCGGCGTCCGCGCAGGCCGCGCCGATCCGGTCGAGGTGGGCGGCGACCAGGTCCGGCGGGCCGTCGTCGCCGAAGAGGAGCAGCGCCCCCGCGTCGGCGCGCAGCCCCAGGTGGGCGAAGTCCTCCACCGCCGTGATGCAGGCCCGGTCGAGGAACTCCAGCGTCGCCGGCACCACGCCGGCCCGGATCACCCGGGCGACGGCCTCCCCCGCCTCGGCGAGCGTCGGGAAGTACGCCACCCCGGTGTTGGTCGACGCGGGCGCGGGCAGCAGCGCCACGGTCGCCTCGGTGATCACCGCGAGGGTGCCCTCGGAGCCGGTGAGCAGCCGGGTCAGGTCGTAGCCGGCGACGTCCTTCCACAGCCGGCCGCCGGTGCGGATCACCTCGCCGGTGGGCAGCACCGCCTCCAGGCCCAGCACGTAGTTGCGGGTCACCCCGTACTTCAGCCCGCGCAGCCCGCCGGCGCAGGTGGCGATGGTGCCGCCCACGGTGGCGACGGTGCGGCTGCCCGGGTCGGGCGCCCAGAGCAGGCCGCGCGCCGCGGCGGCGTCGGCCAGCGCGGCGCTGGTCACGCCGGGTTGCACCCGGGCCAGCAGCTCGTCGGCGCTGACCTCCAGGATCGCGTTCAGCCGGGTCAGGACCAGCACGATCCCGCCGTGCAGCGGCACGGTCGCGGCGCACAGGTTGGAGCCCGCGCCACGCGGCACCACCGGCACCCCGTGCCGGGTGGCCAGGGCCAGCACGGCCGCGACCTCGGCGGTGTCGGCGGGGAACACCACGGCGTCGGGGCGGTGCGAGAAGAGCGGGGTCGCGTCCCGGGCGTACGCCACGAGGTCGCCGGCCGCGTCGTGCACGTGGGACGGGCCGACGATGCCACGCAGCTCGGCGAGGACGGTCGCGGACAGCGCCATGGGCAGGCCCCTCCCGGCGCGCCGCTCGCGCCCGTAGATTTCTGCCGATCCGGGCTCAGCGGCCGGCGAGAGTTTTCAACGATCATAGAGAGCCGGGCCGGCCAGGTGAAGACGGCGGGTCAGATGATGAAGTGGGTCCAGTAGGCGAGCCAGGTGACGAAGAGTGCGCCCTGGAGGAGGGCGAGGGCAGCGGTCAGCCAGGCGTCGGCGGAGGCGTTCCTGGCCCAGCGGGCCAGCACCAGGCCCACCGGGAACGCGGCGAGCAGGTAGCGCAGCAGGCTCTTGTAGACCGGCGGGCCCATCGACAGCGGCACCAGGACCATGATCAACCCGTACGCGAGGTAGGGCAGCCCGAGGTGGCGGACGCCCGCGATCAGGACCACCAGCACCACGACGGCGAACCACACGCGCAGGGCGTCCCGCGGCGGCGTGTCGGTCAGGCCGTGCCACAGCACCGCCAGGGGATTCTGCACGGAGATGCCCCAGCCCCGCTCCTGGGCGTGCTTGTAGGCGAACCAGTCGCCGCTCTGCCACCGGCAGAACGCCATGAAGGTCAGCCACCCGGCTGGCACCAGCACCAGCGGCCAGCCGACGCGGAGGTACGCCACCCACGCGCGGGGGCCCAGCCGGTAGCCGTGCTGCCGCAACAGCACCAGGGCCAGCGGGAGCACGACGAAGAACCCGACCGAGCGGCTCAGCGCCAGGAAGAACCCCACGACGCCGACGAGCAGCCAGCGCCGCCGCTCGGCGTAGTGGAAGGCGGCGAGCGCGAGACAGAGGAAGAGCGACTCGGTCAGCGCCGCCTGGAACAGGAACGCGGCCGGCAACAGCACCAGGTAGCGGACGAACCGGCGGGCCGCCACGTCGTCGCCGAGCAGCCGCTCCCCCAGCCGGTGGGCGTAGTAGAGCATCAGCAGGAACGCGACGTTGGCGACGAGCAGCAGCGCCAGCGCGGTGTTCCCGCCCAGCAGCGGGGCCAGCGGCCGGGCCAGGAACGGGTAGAGCAGCGGGAAGCCGAAGTCCCGCCACGGCTCGTCGAGCGGGAGCCGGGCCAGGTGGTCGTAGAGGAACGAGTCCCAGGCGAACCAGAGCCAGACCACGCGGTGCCCGGAGACCGCCCGCTGCTGCTCGCGCATCGTCGTCTCGTCCGGCGGCGGCGCCCACGGCACCTCGTCGAAGGCGCTCAACGCGACCACCCCGACGAGGCTGAGCACGATCTTCGTGCCGAGGAAGACGCCGACCACGAACAGCCACGGCGCGGGCACCCGGTCGGCGGCCCGCGCGGCGGCGCGCCGCAGGTCGTGGCCGCGCCCGGCGAGCCGGGCGCCTGCCCGCCACCTGTCGATCACCGCGCGTCTCCCGATCCGGCCGCCAGAACGGTGCCACATCCCCGTTCCGGGGCGGTTGACACGTGTACGCGGCGAATCCGGGGTGAGTTCGGGCCGATGCCGGGTAAGCGGGCCGCCTCCGGCAGGCGGAAGCAGGGAGCGGCACGGCATGGACGAACAGCGCGGCACGGTGGTCATCGGCGCGGGCCCGGCAGGCCTGACGGCGGCGTACGAGCTGCTCCGGCGGGGCGCCCCGGTCCGGGTGTTCGAGTCCGACGACGTGGTGGGCGGGATCAGCCGCACCGTCGAACGGGACGGGTGGCGCTTCGACATCGGCGGGCACCGGTTCTTCACCAAGGTCGCCCGGGTCGAGGAGTTCTGGCACGAGATCCTGCCCGACGAGGACTTCCTGCTGCGGCCCCGGATGAGCCGGATCTACTACCGGGGCGCGCTGTTCGACTACCCGCTGAGCGCCGCGAACGCCCTGCGCAACCTGGGCGTCCGGGAGGCGGCGCTGTGCATGGGCTCGTACGCCCGGGCCCGGCTGCGCCCGCCGAAGGACCAGTCGCACTTCGAGGGCTGGGTCTCGGCCCGGTTCGGCTGGCGGCTGTACTCGATGTTCTTCAAGACGTACACCGAGAAGGTCTGGGGAATGCCGGCCGACCGGTTGCAGGCCGACTGGGCCGCGCAGCGGATCAAGAACCTGTCGCTGGCCAAGGCGGTGCGCAACGCCGTGCTGCCCCGGCGCAACCGCAAGGACGTGACCAGCCTGATCGAGGAGTTCCAGTACCCGAAGCTCGGTCCGGGGATGATGTGGGAACGCTGCGCCGAGGAGGTCCGCCGGCGCGGCGGCCGGGTGGAGACCGGCAGTTGGGTGACCGCCGTGCACCGCGACCCGGCGCACCGCCGGGCGGTGGCGGTCACCGTCAACGGGATGGGCGGGCAGCGGACCGAGCCGGCGGAGCACGTCGTCTCGTCGATGCCGATCTCGGAACTGGTGGCCGCGATGCGCCCGGCCGCCCCGCCGGAGGTGCTGGCCGCCGCGGCCGACCTGCGGTACCGGGACTTCCTGACCGTCGCGCTCGTGGTGCCGGAGGAGTTCTCGTTCCCCGACAACTGGATCTACGTGCACGACCCGGCGGTCAAGGTCGGCCGGATCCAGAACTTCGGCTCGTGGTCGCCGCACCTGGTCAAGGACGGCCGCACCTGCCTGGGGCTGGAGTACTTCGTCTTCGAGGACGACGAGACCTGGCGTACGCCGGACGCCGAGCTGGTCGCCGCCGCGACGGCCGAGCTGGAGCGGCTCGGCCTGGTCCGGCCGGGCGTCGTCGAGGCCGGGTACGTGGTGCGGATGCCGAAGGCCTACCCGGTCTACGACGAGCGCTACCAGCGCAACGTGGACGTGATCCGGGACTGGCTGGCCCGGGAGGTGCCGAACGTGCACCCGGTCGGCCGCAACGGCATGCACCGCTACAACAACCAGGACCACTCCATGCTCACGGCGATGCTGACCGCCGAGAACATCGCCTGCGGCACCCGCCACGACGTCTGGTCCGTCAACGTGGAGCAGGACTACCACGAGGAGTCGACGCGTGACGGCAACGGCCGCGGGGGCACCGGCCGGGACGCCCCCGTCGTGCCGGCCCGGCCCACCGCCCCGGCCGGTGCCACGCTCGACGGCGCCTCCCGGCCCGAACGGTCGCCGCAGGTACGCCTCGGCTGAGCCGCCCGCCGCGCGGCCGGCGCAGCGGCCCACGCCGGCCCGGGCGACCGACCCACGCCGCCCCGGGCGAGCAGTCCGCGCCGCCCCGGGCGAGCGGCCCACGCCGGCCCCCGGGCGAGCGGCCCACGCCGGCCCGCCGAGCGGGCCGAGAGCCAATGGGCGACAGCGGCGCCGGCCCGAGGGCCGGCGCCGTGTGGCGTCGGACACCCTCCCTGGCGCTTCCGCGCACCCCCTGTCAGCATTCTCTGACAGGGGGGTGTCATACATTTCTGACACCCGGGAAGGCGCAGGAGATGGACGAGACGCAGTCGAACGGGGACGAACTGCTCGCCGCGCTCGCCGCGCTCGCGAGCCCGCACCGACTGCGGATCATCGCCGCGCTCGCCGAGGGCCGCAGCTACGTCAGCGAGCTGGCACGACGCCTGGAGATGAACCGACCCCTGCTCTACATGCATCTGCAGCGGCTGGAGGCCGCCGGGCTCGTCGCCGGCTCGTTGGAGACGGCGCCCGACGGCAACTCGGTGAAGTGGTTCGAGGTCGCGCCCTTCGCGCTGACGCTGACGCCCGCGACGGTGGCGGCGGCCGTACCGACATTGGAAGCCGGTGGCTCCGGAAAGGACAAGAAGTGATCACAGCAGCAGCCGAGGACGACATCGCCCAGATCGCGATCGTCACGTCGACGGTTCTGTTGATCGCCCTGGTGGCGATCGTGGCGTTCGTGGCGCTGGGCATCTACCGGGCCCGGCACGCCGCCGCTCGGGAGGCGCAGTACCGCGCCCTCGCCGAGCAGGCCGGCGAGGCGCAGGCCCGGCTGGCCGAGAGCGCGCGGCAGACGACCGCGGAGCTGACAGGCCTGCGGTCGGACGTCCAGGCGACCCACACGGAGCTGGCGCAGGTCAGGGCGCGCCTGACCGAGTTGGAGCGACTGCTCAGCCAGATCGGCTGAGCCGGATCCAGTGCCAGAGACAGGAACAGCAAGAGTGAGACATCAGCTACGACGGTCCGTGGCGGTGCTGGCCGCGGTCGTCTGCCTGGCAACGGTCGGCGGCCTCCCCGCGCGCGCCGCCGGGGACGAGACCGCCCGGGTGCAGGCGCACCTGGACCGCTACCGGGACACCAACCGCGTACCCGGACTCGCCGTGGCCGTGGTGCGCGGGGACCGGGTCGTGCAGGAACATGTCGCCGGAGTCACCGGCGACGGCGCGCCGGTGACCGCGCAGACGCCCTTCCTGCTCGGCTCGGTGAGCAAGCCGTTCACCGCGCTGACGGTGCTGCAGCTCGCCGAGGCCGGCCGGATCGACCTCGACGCGCCGGCCCGGGCGTACGTGCCCTGGTTGCGGCTGGGCGACGACGCGACGACCGGCCGGATCACCGTCCGGCAACTGCTCACCCAGACCAGCGGGCTCCCCGAGGTCGCCACCAGGGGCCTGACGGACCGCTACGACAACACACCGGGCGGGCTCGCCCGGTCGGTGCGGGACCTCGCCGACGTGCCGCTCGCCGGCCCGCCGGGCGAAAAACACCGCTACAGCGACGCCAACTACATGGTGCTCGGCGCGCTCGTCGAGGAGGTCACCGGCCGGCCGTTCGCCGACCACCTGCGTCGTAGCGTTCTCGATCCGCTGCGGATGCGGCAGGCGGCGGCCACCGCCGACGAGGCGGAGCGGGTGGGCCTGCCCGCCGGCCATCGCCGCTACCTCGGTCAGCCGCAGGGCTTCGACCCGCCGTACGACACGTCCGGCGTCCCGTACGGCTATCTGGCCGCCAGCCTCGCCGACCTCGGCCACTTCGCCGTCGCCCAGCTCGACGGCGGCCGGTTCGGGGAGTCCCGGCTGCTGTCGGCCGCCGGCGTCGCGCAGATGCACCACGGCCAGGCCGCCATCGGCAGCGGCGGCCGGTACGCCCTGGGCTGGCGCGACACGACCCTCGACGGCAGCGGCGCGCGGCTGGTCTGGCACGCCGGCGCCACCCCCGGCTACTTCGCGCACGTCGTGCTGGTGCCCGACTCCGAGCTGGCCGTGATCGTGCTGGCCAACATCTATCACCCGGCCGCGGACCCGGCGCTCGCCTCGGCCGGTTTCGACATCGCGCGCATCATGCTCGGCGTCCCACCGGACCCGGCGTCGAACGACACCGTTCTGCTCTCGGTCGCCCCCGTGCTGTTCGGCGTCGCCGGCCTGCTCCTGCTCGTCCTGGTCGCGACGGTGGTCCGCGGGGTGCGTCGGCACCGCGCCGGTCCGTCGCCCGGCGGCCAGGCGCTGGTCGCGGCCGTCGCCTGGGCGGTCGGCTGGGCGGCCCTGTCCGGCGTCGTGCTGGGGGTGCTGCCGTCGTTCCTGGGCGGTCTGGAGGCGCTGATGCTCTGGACGCCCGACGTCGGGCACGCGGCTGTGGCCGTGGCCGTCCTGGCCGGGTCCCTCGCGCTGGCCCATGCGGTGTTCGCCGTGGCCCGGATGGGGACCGGCCGGTCCCGGCCGGCGGAGGCTGTTTCCGACGACTCCGCGCCCACGCCGCAGGCGGCCCCGCTCGGGTGAGCGTCGGGTCCGGCCACGGCCGCGAGCCGTCCCGGCCACGTTTCCGGGCGATCGACCCCGTCCGAAACGCGTTGCCGGGGCGCGCGGCGGCCTCCTAGGGTGCCGCCGTGCAGATCCGCGAGTTCCACGAGCCCGACTGGACCCAGGTGTGGCCGATCGTCCGGGAGGTGGTCCGGGCGCGGGAGACCTTCCCGTACGACCCGGAGATGACCGCCGACCAGGCGTACGACATGTGGGTGGAGGCCGCACCGGGCCGCACGGTGGTGGCGGTCGACGGCGACCGGGTGCTGGGCACCGCCAAGATGGGCACCAACCGCCCCGGCCCGGGGTCGCACGTCTCCACCGCGAGCTTCATGGTGGCCCGTGACGCGCGCGGCCGGGGCGTGGGCACCGCGCTGTGCCGCTACGCGCTCGACTGGGCGCGCGACCGGGGGTACGCGGGCATGCAGTTCAACGCGGTGGTCGAGACGAATACCTCGGCCGTCGAGTTGTACCGGCGGGAGGGCTTCGCCGTGGTCGGCACCGTGCCCGGCGCGTTCGCGCACCCCACCCTCGGCCGGGTGGGCCTGCACGTGATGTACCGGGAGTTCTGACCCGGCGCCGCCCCGTCCACGGAGCGGGGCCGGCCGCCGGCCGTCAGGCGGTGGCCGCGGCGGCGGCCTCGGCGCGCAGGTCCTCCTCGGAGGCGCCGCGGCGCCAGTAGCCGGAGAAGGTGACGTGACGCCGGTCCAGGCCGCGCTCGCCGACGAGGTGCCGCCGCACGGCCCGCACCATCGACGACTCGCCGGCGACCCAGGCGTACGGGGTGCCGGCCGGCAGCCGGGCGGCGCGGACCGCGTCCGCCAGCAGGGTGCTGCCGGGGGCGGTGCCGCCCCGGACGACCCAGCTCACCTCGGCGCGGGCGGCGGTGGGCAACTCCTGGATGTCGCCCGCGTCGGGGACCTCGATCCAGGCCCGGGCCCGGGCCTCGGCGGGCAGCCAGGCCAGGATCCCGGCGGCGGCGGGCAGGGCGGTCTCGTCGGCGACCAGCAGGACCGAGTCGGTGCCGGCCGGCGGGCGGAAGCAGACGCTGCGGTTGTCGTGCACGGCCGGGCCGAGCAGCACCACCCGGTCGCCCGGCAGGGCGTGCCCCGCCCAGCGGGAGGCGGGGCCGGTCTCGCCGTGGCTGACGAAGTCGATGTCCACCTCGGCCAGCTCGGGCCGCTGCTCCCGGATGGTGTAGGAGCGCATCACCGCGCGCACGTCGGGGTCCATCGCCCGGTACGCGCCGAACCAGTCCTCCCCCGCCTGGACGGGGAGCACCGGCGCGGGCTGGCCGGGGTGCGGCAGGAACAGGGAGACGCTCTGGTCCCGGCCGCCGCCGGCGAAGTCGGCCAGCTCCGGTCCGCCGAGGGTGACCCGGATCAGGGAGGCGCCGATCCGCCGGGCGCCGACGACCCGCGCGGCGTAGAAGCGGTACTGGAGGGCGACCACCGTGGTCATGCGGTGACCTTCTTCGCGTTCCGGATGGCGGTGGCCAGGTTCTCCAGCAGCGGGGCGGCGCCGGCGTACGAGAAGCGGGGCACGGCGTCCCACGGGGTGATCTGGTTGGCCTTGACCGCCGGGAGCTGCTGCCAGGTCGGCTTGCTGGCCATGTCCTTGGGCTGCAGGGCGGTGTTGCGGTTGTCGAGCAGGATCAGGTCGGCCGGGAACTTGCCCGCGTTCTCCCAGCTCAGGGCCTCGAAGTAGTCGCCGGCCTCCAGCTTGGTGGGGACGACGATCTCCACGCCCAGCTCGGCGAAGTACATCAGGTCGGTGCTGACCTTCGGGTTGGAGACGTAGAACAGGTCGGGGCTGCCGGAGGAGGCCAGCACCTTGATGCCGGGGTTCGCCTTGACCGCCTGGCGGACCGCCTCGGCGGCGGCCTCGAAGCGGGCCTTGGCGTCGGTGACCTTCTTGGCGGACAGGTCGGCGCCGAGGGACTCGGCGAGCTGCGCGTACCGCTCGATCGGCTTGGTCATCGGCACCCGGGCGGTGGTGATCGCCACGCTGGGGGCGAGCGGGAGGATCTTGTCCTTGCTCTCGTCCGGCACGTACCACAGGGCGCCCGGGTCGTACATGTGGGTGACGAGCAGCTCCGGCCGCAGGGCCGCGTACTTCTCCAGGCTGAACTCGCCCCAGACGTTGCCGAGGATCTCCACGGCGTCCACGTTCAGGTCGCCGGCCTGCGGCTCGGCGGTGCCGTCGGCGCGCTTCGTCTCGCCGAACACGCCGACGATCTGCTTGTCGAGTCCGAAGTCGACCAGCGCGGCGGCGACCCCGGTGAAGGCGACCACCCGGGTCGGGCGGTTGGCGGCGCTCACCTTCTCGTTGCGGTCGTCGGTGAACGACCACGGTCCGCCGGAGCCGGACGCGGCGGGGGCGGCGGAGTCGTCGTCCCGGCCGCAGCCGGCGAGCAGGGCGGCCAGGGTGGCGGCGCCACCGGCGGCGAGCAGGCCCCGGCGGGAGAGTCGGCGGGCGGTCGCGGGATGCGGCATGGCGATGTCTTTCGATCAGGGTCGGGCGAAGGACCATGGACAGCGGAGTTAGGTTAACCTAACCTAAATTGCTGTCAAGGCCGGTCCGGAATCACGCACCACATCGGAGCCCACACTGTCCGCCACCCTCTCCCCACGCATCGGCGTGCCACCGGCACGGTCCGTCACGCCCCGGCGTGGCCGCGCCGCGCTGCGGGCCGCCGGCCTCGCGGCGTCGGTGCTGCTGCTCGTCGCCGTCGCGGTGCTCAGCATCGCCGTGGGCGCCAAGCAGCTCCCGCTCACCGACGTGTGGCAGGGCCTGCTGCACCGCGACGCCGCCGAGTACGCCGTCGTGCACCGGATGCGGCTGCCGCGTACGCTGCTCGGCCTGCTCGCCGGCGCGGCGCTCGGCGTGGCCGGCGCGGTGATGCAGGCGCTGACCCGCAACCCGCTGGCCGACCCCGGGCTGCTCGGCATCAACGCCGGCGCCTCGGCGGCGGTGGCCAGCGCGGCGGCCCTGCTCGGCATCGGCGGCGTCGGCGGCCAGGTCTGGTTCGCGCTGCTCGGCGCGGCCGTCGTCACCGCCGCCGTCTACCTCGTCGGCGGCGGGCGCGGCGCCACCCCCGCCCGGCTGGCGCTGGCCGGCGCGGCGCTCAACGCCACCCTCTACTCGTACGTCAGCGCCGTGATGCTGCTCGACACGGCGTCGCTGGAGCGGCTGCGGTTCTGGACGGTCGGCTCGCTGGCCAGCGCCGAGGCATCGACCGTGCGCACGGTCGCACCGTTCATCGCGGCGGGCCTGCTGGTCGCCCTGTCCGCCACCCGCGCGCTCAACGCGCTGGCGCTCGGCGACGACGCGGCGCGCGCCCTCGGCGCCCGGCCGGCCCTCGTCCGGGGCACCGTCATCGTGGCGATCACGCTGCTCTGCGGAGCCGCCACGGCCGCCTGCGGGCCGATCGTCTTCGTCGGTCTGCTCGTGCCCCACCTGGTCCGCGCGCTCACCGGGCCGGACCTGCGCTGGCTGCTGCCGTACTGCGCGGTGCTCGCCCCGGTGCTGCTGCTCGGCGCCGACGTGCTGGGCCGGGTGCTGAGCCGGCCGGGCGAACTCCAGGTCGGCATGGTGACCGCCGTGGCAGGCGGGCCGCTCTTCCTCTGGCTGGTGCTGCGCGGGCGGGTGGGCCACCCGTGATCACCATCCGCACCCCCGGCGGCGTGTCCCTGCGGCTGCGCCCCCGCGCCATCGCCGTCGGCCTCACCTGCGTGGTGCTCGCCCTGGCGCTGGGCGTGCTCGCCATCGGCAGCGGCGACTATCCGATGAGCCCCTCCGACGTCCTGCGCGCCCTCGCCGGCCGGGGCAGCCCGGCCGAGGAGTTCATCGTCACCGAGCTGCGGCTGCCCCGGCTGGTGACCGCGCTCTGCGTCGGCGCCGCGCTCGCGCTGGCCGGCACGGTCTTCCAGTCGCTGGTCCGCAACCCGCTGGGCAGCCCCGACATGCTCGGCTTCACCCAGGGCGCGTCGACCGGCGCGCTGGTCGTGGTGGTGCTCGGCGGCAGCAGCATGCTGCTGGCCTCGGCGGCGGTGGTCGGCGGCCTGGCCACCGGCATCCTGGTGTACGCGCTGGCCTGGCGGCGCGGCGTGCACGGGTTCCGGCTGATCCTGGTCGGCATCGGCACCATGGCGATCCTCACCGGCGTCAACGGCTGGCTGCTGACCCGGGCCCCACTGATGGACGCCGCCCGCGCCGTGCTCTGGCTCACCGGCAGCCTGGACGGGCGCGGCTGGGTCAACGCGCTGCCCCTGCTGGTCGCGCTGGCGGTGCTGGTGCCCGTGCTGCTGGTCGGCTTCGGGCCGGCCCTGCGCCTGGTCGAGATGGGCGACGACACCGCCTCCGCCCTCGGCGTACGCGTGGAGCGGGTGCGACTGGTCGTGCTGGCGGTGGCGGTGCTGCTGGTCTCCCTCGCCGCGGCCGCCGCCGGGCCGGTGAACTTCGTGGCGCTCACCGCGCCGCACCTGGCCCGGCGGCTGACCCGGGCGCCGGGGCCGAACCTGCTGCCGTCGGCGGCCGTCGGGGCGGTGCTGCTGGTCGCCGCCGACCAGCTCGCGGTACGCGCGTTCCCCGGGCACCAACTTCCGGTGGGCGTGGTGACCGGGGTGCTGGGCGGCGCCTACCTGGTCTGGCTGCTCGCCACCGAACGCCGGGCCGGTCGGCTGTGACCGGGGACGGCCGGCGGGCCACCCACGACGAGAACGGAGCACGGAGCATGCAGTCCCGGCTGAGCGGCAGCGCGATGACCCTCGCCTACGAGCGGCGGACCATCGCCGAGGACCTGAGCGTCGCCGTGCCCGACCGCTCCTTCACCGTCATCATCGGCCCCAACGCCTGCGGCAAGTCGACGCTGCTGCGCGCCCTGTCCCGGCTGCTGAAGCCGACCGCCGGGGCGGTGCTGCTGGACGGGGAGGACATCCACCGGCTGCCGGCCCGGGGCGTCGCGCGCACCCTCGGCCTGCTGCCGCAGACGTCCGTCGCCCCGGACGGCATCGGCGTCGCCGAACTCGTCGCGCGCGGCCGGTACCCGCACCAGGGGCTGCTGCGGCAGTGGTCGCGCGAGGACGAGCGGGTGGTCGCCGAGTCGATGGCCGCGACCGGGGTGGCCGACCTGGCCGACCGGCCGGTCGACGAGCTGTCCGGCGGGCAGCGGCAGCGCGTGTGGATCGCGATGGCGCTGGCCCAGCAGACGCCCCTGCTGCTGCTGGACGAGCCGACCACCTACCTGGACATCGCCCACCAGATCGAGATCCTCGACCTCTGCGCCCGGCTGCACGAGGAGCAGGGCCGCACGCTGGTGGCGGTGCTGCACGACCTCAACCACGCCGCCCGCTACGCGACGCACCTGATCGCGATGCGCGACGGCCGGGTGGTCGCCGCCGGCCCGCCCCGGGAGGTGGTCACCGCGGATCTGGTCGAGGAGGTCTTCCGACTGCCCTGCCGGGTCATCGACGACCCGGAGACCGGCACCCCCCTGGTCGTCCCCGCCGCCCGCCGCCGGGCCGGCGCGCCTGCCCCGGCGGTCGCGGCCGCCGGCGGGGACCCGGCCTGAGCCCCGCCCCGCGCCGGCCGGGCGGCCACGTCCGTGCGCGTCGACCGGAATCGCCGTACGGTGGTCACGATGCGTGAGGCGACCGGCACCTACGGACAGGAGGTCGACGGGTTCGGCCGGGTCACTATCCGCCCCGTCGACCCGGACGCGGACATCGACCTGATCCACGGCTGGGTCGGCGAGGAACGGGCCCGGTTCTGGGGCATGCGCGACGCCGGCCGCGAGCGGGTCGCCGAGATCTACCGCTACCTGGACTCGCTGACCACCCACCACGCGTGGCTCGTGCACCGCGACGGCGTGCCGGTCGCCCTGTTCCAGACGTACGAGCCGGCGGTCGACCCGGTCGGCCGGTGCTACGACGTCCGGCCCGGTGACCAAGGGGTCCACCTGCTGATCGGCCCGCCCACCAGAACCGAGCGCGGCTTCACGGGCACCCTGCTGGGCGTGTTCCTCGGCTTCGTCTTCGCCGACCCCGGGCGCCGGCGGGTCGTCATGGAGCCGGACGCGCGCAACGACAAGGCGGTGCATCGGCTGCTGCTGGCCGGCTTCGTCGCCGGCCCGCTGATCGACCTGCCCGACAAGCGGGCCCGGCTGATGTTCCTCGACCGGGAGGCGTTCGAGGCACGCCGCTGACGCCGGAGGCGCTCCCCGGGCGGCCGCCCGGGGAGCGCCGCGGGTCAGCCGCCCGGCCGCAGCACCCGGCTCGGGCCGGCGACGTTGTCCGCGGCGGCCTGACTGCGCTGGGTGCCGGTGACGCAGACGTCGTCGCCGAGGAACGCCTCACGCCACACGTAGCCGGAGACGCAGGTGTGCGGGCCGTACGCGCCGTCGACCCAGCGGCTCGCCGCGACGGCGTTGTCGGCGAGCACCTGGGTCCGGGTCGCCCCGGTGACGCAGACGTAGTCGGACTGGTCGGCGTCGCGCCAGACGTACCCGCTGACGCACGTGTTCGGGCCGGACACCAGGCGGGCCGGGTTGCGGCGGGACGCCGCGGCGGCGTTGTCGGCGGCGGCCTGGCTGCGCTGCGCGGGGGTCACGCAGACGTCGTCACCGGCGTACGCCTCCCGCCAGACGTAACCCGAGATGCAGGTGTGCGGGCCGTACGCGCCGTTGATCCAGCGGCTCGGGGCGGCCGCGTTGTCCGCCCACACCTGGCTGCGGGTGGCGGGGGTGACGCAGACCAGGTCGCCCGGCCGGGCCTCCCGCCAGACGTACCCCTGCAGGCAGCGGTCGACCACGTCGGTGGTGACGGTGACCGACGCGGCGTTGCCCGAGGTCCAGTTCACGCCGATCTGCACGCCGTTGGCGTTGAGCGACTGGGCCGGACCGCCGCCGGGCCCGGTACGCAGCAGGGTGGGCGTGCCGTTGCGGACCTCGTGCAGCAGGACGGTGTCGGCCGGGATGCCGGCGCTCCAGCCGGTCTTCCGGCGGAACTCCACGGTGTAGTAGTGGAACAGGTCGGCCGGGTCGAACGGGATCCGGACCAGTTGCGGGCCGCTCGCCGCCGGCACCTCCAGCGGCGCCATCGTGATGGTCCGCGAGCCCACCCCGTCGGCGGCCATGGTGAACACCCGGTTCTTCGGCAGCCAGCCCAGTTCGTCACGGTGGAACGCGTTGAGCCCGACGGCGCTCGTTCCGTAGTTCGCGGTGGCGAAGGTGTAGATGTGCATGGCGCTCATCTCGTCCCACGGGTCGTCGTACTCACCCGGCTGGGACCACGGCGCGTTCTGGTACGTGGTGTCGTTGGAGAACGAGTGCCCGAGACCGTAGCCGTGCAGCATCTCGTGGGCGGCGAACCCGACGTTCCACGCCCCCGGGTCGAGCAGCACCCGGCCGCCCGCCGCCCCGGAGTCCACCCAGTCGTTCAGCATGACGGCCGTCCGGTGCCCGGCGGGGACGGTGTAGCCGTTGGCCGCCGCGGTGTCGACGCAGCGCTGGATGCGCGTACCGCGGTCGATCGACTGGAACTGCGCCAGGGTGTACGGCATCGTGTACCAGCCCCGCACGGCCGAGCCGGCCAGCGACACCCGGCCGCCGGACTGGTCGGCGAGGTAGTCGGCGACGCCGCCCGTGCCGAGCCCGGCGTGGGTGAGGAAGTTGGCGAAGAACGACGGGGTCCTGGGCTCGGCCGGCTTGTCGCTGAACTTGCAGAGCAGCACCGACCAGGGGGTGTTGTTGCGGATCGGGCTGGCCGCCGCCGGCCCCGCCGCGACCACCACCGTCCCGAGGACGGCGCAGCTGAGCGCCACGGCCGCCGTGGCGACCCGGCGCAGTAGTTGGGATCCCACTCGCACTCTCCGTTCCCGTGGGCCCGAACGGTTCGGGCCCGAGGGGGACATCGGAGCACTCCACGCGGTCGCCCGGATGCGGAGAGTCGCATTGGTGACGGCCCGGAATCCGACTCGGCCCCGCCGCCGGATCCGGGCGGCGGGGCCGCGGCCCCAGGTACCGCCCGGCGCGGCCGGCGGGGCGGGGATCGGCCGGCGCGGCGGGGTCGGGCGGCGGGGCGGGGTCGGGGGGTCGGGCGGGCGGCTCGGGCCGGGCGCGGTCAGCCGTTGAGCCAGCGGTGGATGCACTCCAGCAGGTCGGCGGCGTCCACCGGCTTGGTCACGTAGTCGCTGGCACCGGAGGAGATGCTCTTCTCCCGGTCGCCGTGCATCGCCTTCGCCGTCACCGCGATGATCGGCAGGTCGGCGTAGCGCGGCATGGCGCGGATCGCGGCGGTGGCCGCGTAGCCGTCCATCTCCGGCATCATCACGTCCATCAGTACGAGGTCGATGTCGTCGTGCCGCATGAGCGTCTCGATGCCCTGCCGCCCGTTCTCCGCGTAGACGACGTCGAGCCCGTGCAGCTCCAGGATGTTGGTGAGCGCGAAGACGTTGCGCGCGTCGTCGTCCACCACCAGCACCTTGCGCCCCGCCAGCTCGCCGGGCAGCCGGTCGGCGGCCGCCCGGACGTCGGGCAGCACCGGGGCGAACGGCAGCACCCGCTCGGGGGTCACCGCCGTCAGGTGCAGGGCGATGCGCTCCCGCAGGTCGTCCAGGCCGCGCAGGACCTCCAGCGGCCGCTCGTGGGCCAGCGCCTGGAGCAGGGCCTGCTGCCCGGCCGCCAGCGGGTGCCCGTGGTACGCCAGCACGGGCACCCCCCGCAGCACCGGGTCGTCGTGCAGCGCCTTCAGCAGGGTCGTCCCGCCGTCGTCGGGCAGGTCGACCTGGACCACCAGGACGTGGTGCCGCCCGCCGGCGAGCGTCTCCACCGCCGAGGCCACGTCCACGGCGGTGGAGACCTCCACCGGCGGGTGCGCCTCGCCGAGGTCCGCCGCCACGCCCTGGGCGAGCAGCGTCAGCAGCCCCTTGTCGTGGCGCTCCAGTACCAGCATCCGGCGGGGCTCGCCCGGCGGGAGGGCGACGGCCGGCGGCAGCGCCGCCGGGGGCGTCCACGGCGACGCCCCGCCGTCCGTGACCGCCTCGGCGCCCGCCGTCGTCGGCACGGCGCCGACCGGCAGGTAGAGGGTGAACGTGCTGCCCTGACCGAGCACGCTGTGCGCCTTGATCCGGCCGCCGAGCAGGTGGGCGATCTCCCGGCTGATGGACAGCCCGAGGCCGGTGCCCCCGTACCGCCGGCTCGTGGTGCCGTCGGCCTGCTGGAAGGCGTCGAAGATGGCGGTCAGGTGCCGCTCGGCGATGCCGATGCCGGTGTCGATCACCCGGAACGCGAGGACGGCGTCCGTCGGGGCGAAGCCCTCGGGCAGCTCGCTCGGCGCAGCCCGCTCGATGCGCAGCTGCACCCGGCCCCGCTCGGTGAACTTCACCGCGTTGGAGACCAGGTTGCGCAGCACCTGCCGCAGCCGCTGCTCGTCGGTGTGCAGCTCGGTCGGCACGCCCGGGCCGGTGGTGATCTCCAGTTCCAGGCCACGGGGGGTGGTCAGCGGGCGGAACGTGGCGTCGACGTAGTCGGCAAGCGCGGTCAGCTCGAAGGTCTCCGGGTTGATGTCCATCTTCCCGGCCTCCACCTTGGACAGGTCGAGGATGTCGTTGATGAGCTGGAGCAGGTCCGTGCCGGCCGAGTGGATGACGGTGGCGTACTCGACCTGCTTGGCGGTGAGGTTGCGGTTCGGGTTCTGCGCCAGCAGCTGGGCGAGGATGAGCAGCGAGTTCAGCGGCGTACGCAGCTCGTGGCTCATGTTGGCGAGGAACTCCGACTTGTACTTCGAGGCGAGCGCGAGCTGCTGGGCGCGGGTCTCCAGCTCCTGCCGGGCCTGCTCGATCTCGGAGTTCTTCGTCTCGATGTCGTGGTTCTGCCGGACCAGCAGGGCCGCCTTGTCCTCCAGCTCGGCGTTGGAGCGCTGGAGTTCCTCCGAGCGGGCCTGCAGCTCCTCCGAGCGGGCCTGCAGCTCGGCGGCGAGTCGCTGCGACTCGGTGAGCAGCACGTCGGTCCGGGCGTTGGCGACGATGGTGTTGACGTTGACGCCGAGGGTCTCGGTCAGCTGGTCGAGGAAGTCGCGCTGCACCTCGGTGAAGCGGCTCATGCTGGCCAGCTCGATGACGCCGAGCACCTGGTCCTCGAAGAGGATCGGCAGCACCACGAGGTGCAGCGGGGCGGCGGCGCCGAGGCTGGAGGAGACGGTGACGTAGTCGGCCGGCACGGCGTCCACCACGATCGCGCGCTTGCTCACCGCGGCCTGCCCGACGAGGGAGTCGCCGAGGGCGTACCGGCGACCGGTGGCGGCGTGCCCGTACCCGCCGACCACCCGCAGCCCGGTCCCGCCAGCGCTCTCGTCGACCAGCAGGAACGTGCCGAGCTGGGCGGAGACCAGCGGGGCCAGCTCGTTCATCACCAGGCCGGCGACCACGTCCAGGTCGCGGTGGCCCTGCATCAGGCCGGCGATACGGGCGAGGTTGGTCTTGAGCCAGTCCTGTTCCTGGTTGGTCCGGGTGGTCTCGCGCAGCGACTCCACCATCGAGTTGATGTTGTCCTTCAGCTCGCCGACCTCGCCGGGGGCGTCCACCGTGATGGAGCGGGTCAGGTCGCCGGTGGCGACGGCGCTGGTCACCTCGGCGATCGCGCGCACCTGGCGGGTCAGGTTCCCGGCCAGCTCGTTGACGTTCTCGGTGAGCCGCTTCCAGGTGCCGGAGACGCCCTCGACCTCGGCCTGGCCGCCGAGCCGGCCCTCGCTGCCGACCTCCCTGGCCACCCGCGTCACCTCGGCCGCGAACGACGAGAGCTGGTCCACCATCGTGTTGATGGTGGTCTTCAGCTCCAGGATCTCGCCGCGCGCGTCCACGTCGATCTTCTTGGTCAGGTCGCCCTGGGCCACCGCCGTGGTGACCTGGGCGATGTTGCGCACCTGGCCGGTGAGATTGTTCGCCATCGAGTTGACGTTGTCGGTGAGGTCCTTCCAGGTGCCGGCCACGTTCGGCACCCGCGCCTGGCCGCCGAGGCGGCCCTCGGTGCCCACCTCGCGGGCCACCCGCGTCACCTCGTCGGCGAAGGCGCCGAGGGTGCCGACCATCGTGTTGATGGTCTGGGCGAGCACGGCCACCTCGCCCTTCGCCTCCACGGTGATCTGCCGGCTCAGGTCGCCCTGGGCCACGGCGGTGGCGACCAGCGCGATCGAACGCACCTGGTTGGTGAGGTTGTTGGCCATCTCGTTGACGTTGTCGGTGAGGTCCTTCCAGGTGCCGGCCACGTTGGACACCCGCGCCTGGCCGCCGAGGCGGCCCTCGGTGCCCACCTCGCGGGCCACCCGCGTCACCTCGTCGGCGAACGCGGAGAGCTGGTCCACCATCGTGTTGATGGTCTCCTTCAGCGCCAGGATCTCGCCGCGCGCGTCGACCCGGATCTTCTGGGTGAGGTCGCCCTTGGCCACCGCCGTGGTCACCTCGGCGATGCTGCGCACCTGCGCCGTGAGGTTGTCCGCCATGACGTTGACCGACTCGGTGAGGTCCTTCCAGGTGCCGGAGACGCCCTTGACGTCGGCCTGGCCGCCGAGCCGGCCCTCGGTGCCGACCTCCCGGGCCACCCGCGTCACCTCGTCGGCGAACGACGACAACTGGTCCACCATCGTGTTGATGGTGTTCTTCAGCTCCAGGATCTCGCCGTGCGCGGTGACGGTGATCTTCTGCGACAGGTCGCCCCGGGCCACCGCCGTGGCCACCTGGGCGATGCTGCGCACCTGGCTGGTCAGGTTGCCGGCCATGAAGTTCACCGAGTCGGTGAGGTCCCGCCAGGTGCCGGCGACGCCGCTGACCTGGGCCTGGCCGCCCAGCCGACCGTCGGTGCCGACCTCCCGCGCCACCCGCGTCACCTCGTCGGCGAACGACGACAACTGGTCCACCATCGTGTTGATGGTGCTCTTGAGCTCCAGGATCTCGCCCCGGGCGTCCACGGTGATCTTCTGCGACAGGTCGCCCCGGGCCACGGCGGTGGTGACCTGGGCGATGTTGCGCACCTGGTTGGTGAGGTTGCCGGCCATGAAGTTCACCGAGTCGGTGAGGTCGCGCCAGGTGCCGGCCACCCCGGGCACCTCGGCCTGACCGCCGAGGCGCCCCTCGCTGCCCACCTCCCGCGCCACCCGCGTCACCTCGTCGGCGAACGACGACAACTGGTCCACCATCGTGTTGATGGTGTTCTTCAGCTCCAGGATCTCACCGCGCACGTCGACGGTGATCTTCTGCGACAGGTCGCCCCGGGCCACCGCCGTGGCCACCTCGGCGATGTCGCGGACCTGGTCGGTGAGGTTGCCGGCCATGGCGTTGACCGAGTCGGTGAGGTCCTTCCAGGTGCCCGACACCCCGGGCACCTCGGCCTGACCGCCGAGCTGTCCCTCGGTGCCCACCTCCCGGGCCACCCGGGTCACCTCGGAGGTGAACAACGACAGCTGGTCCACCATCCCGTTGAAGACGGTGGCGATCTCCCCCAGCAGGCCGTCGGCGTCCTCCGGCAGCCGGGTGCCGAAGTCGCCGTCGCGCACCGCCGTCAGGCCGGCCAGCAACTGCCGCAGCCCCGGATCGGCCATCGCCGCCGTGCCGCCGCCGGTCCGCTGGGCGCGCCGCGCCGTCGTCCTCTCGACCACCACAACCACCTCGCAGCAGCCGGGGGCCCGCCCGCCGGCACGACATCGACGGCGCAAGTATGCACAGTCCGGCCGGGGTGCGCTCGAGCAGCGCCCCGGCTCCGGCGACGGGCTGGCGGGGATGCCCGGCCGTCACCGGGGCGCGACGAGGTCGCCGTAGTCGGTGACGGTGAGGGGACGCCGGGACAGCGACCCGTCGGCGCGCGGCACCCCGAGCGGCGCCCCACCCCGCAGGAACACCACGGTGTCGACATCGGAACGGGCGGTCAGGGTGCAGACGATCTGGCCGAAGGCGAGGACCTCGTCGCTGCGGCCCGTCTCGTCGCCGGCCTCACCGACGTCGACCTCGACCTCGGTGCCCCGGGGCCGGGCGACGGCGGCCGCGACGGCCCCCGGCAGGGCGGTGCTGAGGCCGCTGTCGCGCTCGGCGGCGGTCGGACCGGCGAGCAGATGCTGGAGCTGGGCGTCGACGGTGGGCGTGCCGTCCACCCGGCGCTCGACGGGCACCAGGCGGTCGTCGCGGACGAAGCAGAGCACCTCGGTCGCCCGCCCCGCCGTCAGGGTCGGGGTCGGGGTCGCCACGACCGTGCCCGAGGTGGGGAACGGCCCGGGCGGGGGTGCCACGGCGCGGGGAGCGTCCTCCGTCGGGACGCCGCAGCCGCCGAGCAGCCCGAGGGCGACGAGCGCGCCGCCGGCGACCCGCCACCGTCCCGGCCGGCACGCCCGGCGGCTCACGGCGACACCCCAGGCAATTCGACCCGGAATCGCGCGCCCCCGCCGGGGCGGTCGTCCACGCCGGCGCGTCCCCGGTGCGCGGCGGCGTGCTGGGCGACGATGGCGAGCCCGAGGCCGGTGCCGTCGCCGGCCGCGCGGGCGTGCGCGGCGCGGCCACGGACGAAACGGTCGAAGACGACGTTTCGGTCGGCCGGCGGCACGCCCGGCCCCTCGTCGTCGACCTCGACGATGCCCGTCCCGCCCCGCTGCGACAGCCGCACCGCCACCGGGCCGCCGCCGTGGCGGAGCGCGTTGTCGACCAGATTGGCCAGGATCTGCTCGACGCGGCGCTGGTCGACCAGCCAGGTCGTGGCAACCCCGGCCGCCACGTGCACGAGCGCCTCCGGCAGCCCGCGCGCCTGGCACACCCGGCGGGCCAACGCCGCCACGTCGACCGGCCCCCGATCCGCCGGCTGGTCGCTGCGGGCGAGCTGGATCAGGTCGTTGACCAGCTGCTGGAACCGGGTGATCTCGTCGGCCACCAGGCCGGCCGCGGTGGCGGTCCGGTCGTCGAGATGCTCCCGGCGGCGGGCCAGGACGCTGGCGGCCGCCGCCAGGGTCTGCAGCGGCGAGCGCAGCTCGTGGCTGACGTCGGCGGCGAAGCGCCGGTCCCGCTCGATGCGCTGGGAGAGCTGGTCGACCATGTGGTTGAACGACGTGGAAAGCCGGGTGAGGTCCGGGTCGGTGGTCGGCGCGAGCCGGGCCGAGAAGTTGCCATCGGCGATCTCCTCGGCGGCGTCGGCCACCGCGGTCAACGGGCGCAGGCTGTGCCGGGTGGCGTACCAGCCCAGGGCGGCGCCGGAGCCGGCGACCACGATGGCGACGGCGGTCAGCGCGAGCGCCAGGACCTGGAGGGTCTCGTCCAGCTCACGCAGCGAGGTCAGCTCGTAGTAGCTGGTGGACGGGGCCAGCGGCAGGCCGACGAGCAGGGTGGGCTGGCCGTTGACCCGCACCCGCTGCACGGCCGGCTCCCCCGCCCGGACGAGCTGTTGCAGGTCGGCCGGGATCGCGGCGGTCAGACCGGCATCGGCGTTGCGGGCGTACCAGTCGTCGCCGCGGTGCAGCAACGGTCGGCGGTTGCCGCCGGTGTCGAGGGACCGCAGCACCTCCACGACATCCGGGTCCTCCGTGTCCAGCCCCGTACGCACCACCGCCGCGTCGAAGTACGCCGTCCGCACCGCGGTGCGCTCCCGCTCGTCGAGCAGGGACCGCCTGGTCAACTCGTACGAGACCAGCGCCATGGACGCCGACAGCAGCAGCGCGCCGACGGCGAATCCGGCGGACACCCGGGCCCGCAGCCCGAGCCGCCTCACCGGGTCAGCTTGTAGCCGAGGCCGCGCAGGGTGACCAGGTGCCGAGGGCTGCCCGGGTCGTCCTCGATCTTCTGCCGCAGCCGACCCACGTGCACGTCGACGAGCCGCTCGTCACCGGTGTCGTAGCCCCAGACCCGCTGGAGCAGTTGCTGGCGCGACAACACCCGACCGGCGTGCTCGGCCAGCTCGCACAGCAGCCGGAACTCGGTGCGGGTCACCGGCACAGGTCGGCCGGCCCGACGCACCTCCCCCGCGTCCGGGCTGATCTCCAAGGGGCCGAACGTGAGGACCGGCACGGGCGCGGGCACCGCCCGGGCCCGGCGGCGCAGCGCCCGCAGTCGCGCCGACAGCTCCTTGACCGCCACCGGCTTGACCACGTAGTCGTCGGCGCCGGCCTCCAACGCCGCCACGATGTCGTGGGTGTCGTCGCGGGCGCTGACCACCACGATGGGCACGTCGTCGTCGCGGCGCAGCTGCCGGATGCACTCGAAGCCGTCCAGGCCCGGCAGCATCAGGTCGACCAGCACGTTGTCGGCCGGCTCCCGGCGCTGCATCCGCAGCCCTTCCTCGGCGGTCGCCGCCCCCCGGACGGCGTAGCCCTCGTCCTCGAGCGCGAGCAGCAGCGCCAGACGGATCCGGTCGTCGTCCTCGATCACCAGCACGCCCGTCATACCCGCATCATCCCCAAGGAGGGCGCGAGTGCCCAGCCGCGTCCGGCGCTCGACGGTTTTGTCACGCAACTGTCATACAACCGCGTGGCCCGCGCCACGGGTGCCGCCCAGGGTGGTGGACGACAACCGGCCGGCCCGCCGGTCACCGCGGCCGGGCTGGGCTCGCCGGAACGACAGCCGTCGGCCGAGCGGCCCCTGCGGAGGAGGGAGCAGATGACCGTCGCCGGTCTCGTCACCGCACTCGCCGTGGGTCTCCTCGTCGCCGCGGCGGGGTGGCTGGTGGTCCCGCGCCGGTGGGAGGTGCCGGCCTGGCTGGCCCTGGTGACCGGGGTCGTCACCGCCGTCCTCGGCGTCATCCTGGCCCGCATCGTCGGCCTCGACACCGGTCGCTCCGACCTGTGGCGCCTGGCCGTCCCGGCCGGCTCCGCCGTCCTCGGCGTCGCCCTCGTGGCCGCCACGGCGGGCCCGCGGCGCCCGCCCCTCCCGGCCCGCCGGACGGGGCCGGACCTCGATTCCACCCCGACGCCGCCGGTCGCCGGCCGGCGGGTCGCCTCGCCCGACCTCCCGTGGAGGAAGACACCATGACCGTCGTACCGGACGAAAACACGATGACGCTGATCTGCGACAGCTGCGGAGACGTGACGACGGGAGCCGCCTGCGTCCTGCCGGACGCCGAGGTCGTCTGGACCCTGGTCGCCGAGCAGGGCTGGAGCGGGTCGCCCTTCGCGACGGGCCCGCACCGCTGCCCCCGCTGCAGCCTCCTGGGCCCCGACGCCGGGCTCGGCGGTGAGGCCGGCCGGGGAGACGAGGTGGTTGGCGGGACGTTGGGGGTGGACCACCTCGACGACGTCGCCGTGGTGAGCGCCGCCGGCGACATCGACGTCGACACCGCCGACGACCTGCGGACCGCCCTGCGGCAGGCGGTGGACATCTGCGGGCACGTCGTGGTCGACCTGACCCGGGTCCACCTGATCGACGCGGGCGGGCTGGGGCTGCTCGTGCGGGCCCACCGCGACGCCCGGGAACGAGGCGCCGTGCTCTGCCTCGCCGCTCCGTCGCGCTTCATCCTCACCGTGTTGCACACCATGCGACTGGACGGCCTGTTCCCGATCTTCGTCAGCCCGGAGGAGGCCGTCCGGCGGCTCTCCCCGGCCGGGGCGGGCGAGCCCCCCGGGCTGACGGCCACCGTGACCGGGCCGGACCGGACCGGCCGCCCGGCGCCGGCCGACTCGCCGTCCCGCTGAGCCGACACCGCCACCCGCGCCCCGTCGAGAGGACGCCCACATGCTCATGCCCTGGCCGTACCCGGACGAGGGCGCGTTCCGTTCCGAGCCGCCCCGGCCCGCGCCCGGCGACGAGGACGCCCGGTTGGCCGCGCTGGTCGCCCAACGGTTGGGCAGCGACTGGACCACCCGCCGGCAGCAGATCGTGGTGACGGTGCAGAACCGGGTCGTCATCCTCGCGGGCGTCGTGGCGGGACCGGACGCCCGGCAGGTGGCCGGCGAGATCGCCTGGGACGTGCGGGGTGTCGTCGACGTCTGCAACGCGCTGCGCCTCGCGGGCCGCTGGCGTTCCCGCCGCTGACGGCGATCAGGTCGCCGGCTGGTCGACCGGGCACGCGTACGCCGTGCGCCCGCCCAGCTCCCACGTCCGCACCGAAGCACCGCAGCGCCGGCAGGTGGTCCGCTTGTAGACCCACCGCTCGTCGGGCGCCGCCGGGTCGCTGACCACCTGGCCGGCGTCGCGGCCGAGCGCCAGATGCCGGACGGCCAGGTCCCACAGCCGGTGGGCGGTCGCCGACGCGACGGCCCGGGCGTCCGGGGCGAGGCCGGCGAGGAAGAGCAGTTCCGCCCGCCAGGCGTTGCCGATACCCGCCCACACCGCCTGGTCGAGCAGCGCCGCGCCGACGGCGGCCCGCGCGGCGGTCAGCCGCCGCGCGGCCTCGTCGCCGTCGGCGTCGGCACGCAACGGGTCCGGGCCGAGCGAGGCCCGCAGCGCGCGCTCGCCATCGGCCGGCAGCGGTTCGCAGCGGGTCGGGGCGATCAGGTCGTACGCGACAGAGGCGCCGGCCAGGCGCAGCCGCACTCCCTTCCGTGGCGGCACGTCCGGGTCGTCGTAGCGCAGGAACAGCCCCCTCATCCCGAGGTGCACGTGCAGGCCGGGTGCCCCGTCGACGTGGTAGAGCAGGTGCTTGCCGTACGCCTCCACGGCCCGCAGCCGCCGGCCGTCGTACGGGCGGGCGTCCAGGCGGCCCTGCGGGCTGGACACGGAGAGGACCTGGCCGGCGAGTGCGGCGTGCTGGTCGCGCGCGTACCGGTGGATGAGGTGGCCCTCGGGCATGCGCCCGGGTACCCGGGCGGCGGTGCCGGAAAACGGTGCCGCCCAGGGCGGGAACAATGCCGATCGGTCCGCAGTTGTCCAGTTTTGTGACCGACGCTGTGCCGCATCCGAGGCTGTTCGACATCCGGCGGATCTACGTGGAGCCGGAGGCCGCCGCGCTGCCCCGCGGCCGGGCCGTGCTGGACCGCTTCCCCGATGCCGAGCGCGTCGAGGTCGAGAGCCACTCACGCATCCCCGAGCTGTACGGGGACGAGACGAACGTGGCCCGGTGGGTGCGGATCAAGAGCGAGGCCCTCGTGCTGGGGGTCAAGAAGTCCCTCACCGCCCGCCCGAACGGCCGCTCGGCCGACTTCATCGCCCCGTCCACGGCGAACGGCTGCGCGATGGCCTGCGCCTACTGTTACGTGCCGCGCCGCAAGGGCTACAGCAACCCGGTGACGGTCTTCGCCAACATCGACCGGATCACCGGCTACCTGGGCGGAGCTGCTCGACCAACTCGACGACGCGCTCGGCCCCCGCGCCAAGGCGCAGCTCGCCGCCGAGGTCATCTTCCTGACCCACAACGATCGGCTGCACGAGGTCAACCTGGGCTGGCACCCGAAGGCCGAGGACGTGCTCTGGCGCCCGGATCTCCAGCAGCCCAAGCGGTCCCAGACCGGCGGCTGGAACGTGCGATACCGCACGGGGCGGAAGGGTGCCTACGTCGCCGCGCTGACGGACCTGATCGCCGCCAAGCTGCCGTACTGCCGCGTCCGGTACGCCTTCTGATTGTTGCGGTCCGTGGGTTGGGCGCTGCCTCGGGTCCGTGTCCCTTGTTGCGGCGCTGCCGTGTCCCTTGCGGTCGGTGTGGGGTGGGGGTGGGGCCCCCCCGGGCCCCCCCCCCGGGGGGGGGCCGGCGGGCCGCCGCCCGGCCCGCGGGGCCCCCCCCCCCC
>NZ_JBIAZP010000010.1:54616-293154 GCF_042899165.1 Micromonospora sp. NPDC000121 | reverse complement strand
CTCGCCACCTGGACCGGCGCATGCCCCACCTGCAGACGCAAGATCAGAATCGTCCGTCGAAAACGACGATCACCGACCTAACAAAGCACTACTAGTCGACCGCCACGGTGGGCCCCGTCGCAGCCGACCTGCCAGCGCGCCGCTGTCGGTCACCTGGCGGCCGGCCGGTCCATGGACGCGTACTGGCGCACGTACTCCCAGACCGGATTGGAGAGCTCCTCATCGGATCGCTTCTGGCCCACCACCTCGTACCAGGCGAGGTTTTCGATCCAGAACCGGGCGATGAACCGGTCGAAGTCTTCCGCCACCCGCACCAGGTCCTCGTGCGCTTCCTCCTGGGGGACCACCCGCAGGTCGTACGCCTCACCACCGCACACGACCTCGTGACGGCCGTCCGGCAGCAGGTGCAGATACCAGAACAGGCAGCCCTGCTGGTCGTTGAGGAACCGCACCAACTGCGCCCCGTGGTGGACGGGACTCGGCGCCAGCGGAAGATCGGAAGCCCAGTAACACGACGTGCAGGTCGGCACCGAGTCGCGCAGCACCGGATCAGCCATGAACGCGACGAACTGCTTCGGCAAGGCCGCCTCATGCCCGGACACGGGCGCGCCATGGGTCAGCGTGTCCAGACCGTACCGACCGGCAGCGCGCTCACCGAGTGGCACCAGCTCCCGCATCCAACTGTGCAGACCACCTGGGTGATCGAGGGGAAGAGCCGGCAGCGCGGTGTGGGAGCTGCCGCTGTACGTGGCGAACTCGACCTCGTGGCTGCGGAATCTGCCGAGATCGAACGAGATCCAACCGTCTTTGATCGTCATGGCGGCACCATAGCGGCGGCCACCGACGGCCGTGGCGTCCTCGGGCGCCTGCCGCGCGACGCCTACGGCTGTGGCATCGATGACGTCGCAGGTCGGTTAGGGGACGTCCAAGGTGCCCTCTTGCAAAGGATGCGATATCGGTCGGCGGCGTAACGGCACTGAACTGGCGAGGTTCCATTGACGGGCGCAAAGGTGCCGGTTACGGTCTGGGCCTAAACCCGGAGGAGGGTACCGAATGCGTACCAGTCGATCTGTCGCCGCCGTGGTCGCCGGCGTATCGCTGGTCGCGGCCATGGGGTCGTTCACGCCCGCCGCGGCAGCCAGCCCCACCGCGACACCGCCCCTGCCGACCTCATGCGGGGAGCCCGCGTACCAGACCTTCGGACCCGCCTCGGTGACGGGCGCGATCGTCGGAGCGACCACGATCGGCGACCGCGCCTACGTGGTCACCCGTGGCCTCAAGCCGCCGCTGCTGGCGGAGATCGACCTGACGACCCGCACGGTGATCCGAGAGGCGCGCCTGCCCGATGGTCCGAAGGTGGGCGAGCCCGAAGGGGCCTGGGCCACCACCGTCTCCGACGGCAAGGTCTACATCGGCACCTATCCCGTCCCCGACCTGTACCGGTTCGACCCGGCGACGGGACAGGTAGAGCACCTGTACTCGTTCGGCAGCAACGGCGGCTTCGTGTGGAGCCTTGACACCGCACCCGACGGGACCGTCTACGCCGGCACGTATCCCGACGGCAAGGTCTGGGAGTACGTGCCGAGCACCGGCGCGGTCCGCGACCTGGGCCGCATCGTCACGGGCGAACGCTACGCGCGCGCGGTTGCGGTCGACGCCACCACGGTCTACGCCGGGGCGCTCGACAAGCGTCAACTGATCGCGGTCGACCGCGTCACCGGCGAGAAGCGTGTGCTGGCATCCGGCGGCACCGGCTTCGGCGTCGTCGCGCAGCACGGCGATCGGGTCCTCGCAGCGAGCGGGTCGACGCTGTTCGATGTACGCAAGGACGGCACCGACCTGCGGACCATCAGCGGAGTCAGCGTCGACTCCATCGCGTTCCGCGCGGACGGCACGGCCTACCTGTCGTCCCGTCCGTCCGGGACCGTCTACGCGTACCGGACGGGCGACAGCGGGCTGACCGATCTCGGGACGCCGAGGCAGGGCGAGGAGACCCGGCGGCTGGTTTCGTCGGACGGAGTGCTGCTCGGTTTCTCGGGCAGCGGCGGGTTCTGGACGATGAATCTGGGCGACCGCTCGACCGAGTACACCGACCTGATCGACGCCGGCATGACGCCCGGCTCGGAGCGACCGCAGTCGATCCTGCTCGACCCGAACAAGGCGCTCTACGTCGGCGGGCACTTCTCCATCACCGTCCGCAACCTCCAGGACGGGACACAGAAGCGACTCTGGGTCGGCGGCGAACCCAAGGCCCTGACGCAGCGGGGCAACAAGATCTACGCCGCCATCTACCCGAGCAGCGAGGTGATCGAGCTCGACCGCCAGACGCTGGAGATCCGCAGCCTCGGCTTCGTCGGGCACGGCCAGAGCCGGCCGTGGGACATCGAGTACGACCCGGTGACCGACAAGCTGCTGATCGCGAGCGCCCCGACCGGCGCCAATCTCACAGGCGCACTCACCGTTGTCGACCCGGACACCGGCGACAAGCAGGTGTACCTCGACGTGATCCCGAACCAGAGCCTGATGAGCCTGTCGGTCGACTCCGGCGCCGGCATCGTCTACCTCGGCGGCGACGTCCTCGGCGGCGGGGGTACCCCGCCGGTGCACACGAGCGCGTCCGTCGCCGCGTTCGACCTGAACACGCGCACCGTGCTGTGGCAGGTCGAGCCGGTGGCCGGGTACCGCACCCTGCAGGACGTCAAGGTCCACGACGGGAAGCTGTACGGGGTCTACAAGCGCAACGCGAGCTGGTTCGTGATGGACCTGGGGACGCGCACGATCCTGCAGAGCGGCCCGCTCGGCGGGTACGGCGAGATCCAGGTGCACCGCGACCGCGTCTTCACGTCCACCTATTTCGGCGGCGGCAACGTCCACCTGCTCGGCGACGGCGGGCGTCTGCTCGCCACGGGGCTCGGCGACGAGTGGTACACGAACCCGGACCTCGCCTTCGAGCCCGGCGGCTGGAACGCCTGGGCGCTGGTCGGGCGCGACCTCGCCAAGATCCGCCTCGACCCGGCCTGCCCAACCCTGACGATCCCGAACAGCTGATCGCCGCCCGTCCCTGGGGCCGGTGCCGCCGATGGTGGGCCGGCCCCCGGCCCGGCCCCGCGCGTCCGCACGAAGGTGCGTGACCACCCCAGGCAGCCCGCACGCCCTTGCGGGAGTTCCGGCAGTCCTTCCCTGTCGGATTGCCCCTGTCGCGGCCCGAATGGTCGGTAATCTCACCCTCGACGCTGATCCCCGGATCCGCTTTGGGCCGCTGCCACAGCCCGCCATCGCCGGTCAGCTGCAACCCGGCCGCCCGGGCCTGCTCTTCCAGCTGGCGGCCAAGTCGGCGTCGAACGTGTGCGGGTTGAGTCGACGCAAAACTAGATTCATTCCAGAAGAGTGGGCTATGTTCAACACATGACGTCCGACTTCGAGACCCAGCTGCGGGCGGTCTCGTTGCGCGTGACCCGGCCCCGGTTGGCGGTGCTCGCAGCGCTGCGCGACCACCCGCACGTCGACACCGACACGGTGATCTCTCTGGTCCGGGCGGAGCACCCTACGGTCTCCCACCAGGCGGTGTACGACGTGCTGCGTGCGCTCACCGACGCCGGTCTGGTGCGGCGCATCCAGCCGGCCGGTGCGACCGCCCGGTACGAGTCGCGGGTGGGGGACAACCACCACCATGTCGTGTGCCGCTCCTGCGGCGCGATCGCCGACGTCGACTGCGCCGTCGGCGATGCCCCCTGTCTCACCGCCTCCGACGATCACGGCTTCACGGTCGACGAGGCGGAGGTCGTCTACTGGGGCACCTGCCCCGACTGTGCGACCGCACGCACCTCCCAGTGATCCGCCAGTCCGGAAGGAAGCAGATGAGCGACACCCAGGACAACGCCCCCTCCAGCGCACAGGGCGTGGACAAGAAGGCGGCGGCCGGCTGCCCGGTCGCGCACGACTCCGTGACCGCGCACGGAAGCGAGAGCGAGAATCCGGCGATCGACTCGCCGACCTCGAAGACCGGCGGTCGCCCGCGCACCAACCGGGACTGGTGGCCCAACCAGCTCGACCTCTCGGTGCTGCGTGCCCATTCCTCCAAGAGCAACCCGCTGGGGCAGAGCTTCAGCTACGCCAAGGAGTTCGCCAAGCTCGACGTCGAGGCCCTCAAGCAGGACATCATCAAGGTCCTCACCACCTCGCAGGACTGGTGGCCGGCCGACTTCGGCCACTACGGCGGCCTGATGATCCGGATGAGCTGGCACGCCGCGGGCACCTACCGCATCCACGACGGTCGCGGCGGCGCCGGCGACGGTGGCCAGCGGTTCGCCCCGCTCAACAGCTGGCCGGACAACGCCAACCTCGACAAGGCCCGTCGGCTGCTGTGGCCGGTCAAGCAGAAGTACGGCCAGAAGATCTCGTGGGCCGACCTGCTCGTGCTCGCTGGCAACGTCGCCATGGAGTCGATGGGCTTCAAGACCTTCGGCTTCGGCTTCGGCCGGGAGGACGTCTGGGAGCCCGAGGAGATCTTCTGGGGTCCGGAGGACGCCTGGCTCGGCGACGAGCGCTACGTCTCCGAGAAGGAGATGGCAGCCGGCGTCGGGGCGACCGAGATGGGTCTCATCTACGTCAACCCGGAGGGCCCCCGCGGCAACGCGGACCCGGCCGCGGCGGCGCACTTCATCCGCGAGACCTTCGCCCGGATGGCGATGAACGACGAGGAGACCGTCGCCCTCATCGCCGGTGGTCACACCTTCGGCAAGACCCACGGCGCCGGCGTCGCCGACGACCACGTGGGCCCCGAGCCCGAGGCCGCCCCGCTGGAGGCGCAGGGCCTGGGCTGGCTGAGCACCTACGGCAGCGGCAAGGGCGCGGACACGATCACCAGCGGTCTCGAGGTGACGTGGACCGACCGGCCGACGCAGTGGAGCAACCGCTTCTTCGAGATCCTCTTCGGCTACGAGTGGGAACTCACCACGAGCCCCGGTGGCGCGAAGCAGTGGGTCGCCAAGGATGCCGAGGCGATCATCCCGGACGCCCACGACCCGTCGAAGAAGCACAAGCCGACGATGCTCACGACCGACCTGGCACTGCGCGTCGACCCGACGTACGAGAAGATCTCGCGCCGATTCCTCGAGAACCCCGACGAGTTCGCGCTGGCGTTCGCCAAGGCCTGGTACAAGCTGCTGCACCGCGACATGGGTCCCGTCAGCCGATTCCTCGGGCCCTGGGTCCCGGAGCCCCAGCTGTGGCAGGACCCGGTGCCGGCCGTCGACCACGAGCTCGTGGGTGACTCCGACGTCGCCGCCCTCAAGGCGAAGGTCCTGGAGTCGGGCCTCACGACCGCCCAGCTGGTCTCCACCGCCTGGGCCTCAGCCGCCAGCTTCCGGTCCACCGACAAGCGCGGCGGCGCCAACGGTGCGCGGATCCGTCTCGAGCCGCAGCGAAGCTGGGAGGTCAACCAGCCCGAGCAGCTCGCGATGGTCCTGGAGACCCTGGAGGGCATCCGCCGGGAGTTCAACTCCGCCGGCGGCGCCAAGATCTCGCTCGCGGACCTGATCGTGCTGGCCGGCTCGGCCGCTGTCGAGAAGGCGGCGCGCGACGCCGGCGTCGAGGTGACCGTGCCGTTCCGCCCGGGTCGCACCGACGCCAGCCAGGAGCAGACCGACGTCGAGTCGTTCCAGGTCCTCGAGCTGCGCGCCGACGGGTTCCGCAACTACCTGCGTCCCGGCGAGAAGACCCAGCCGGAGGTGCTGCTCCTCGACCGTGCCTACATGCTCAACCTGACCGCGCCCGAGATGACCGTCCTCATCGGCGGCCTGCGCTCCCTCGAGGCGAACGTCGGCGGCACGCGGCATGGCGTCCTCACCGACCGGCCCGGCGTGCTCACCAACGACTTCTTCACCAACCTGCTCTCCCCGGGCACCCGGTGGAAGGCGTCGGAGTCCGACGAGCACGTCTACGAGATCCGCGATCTGGCCACCGATGAGGTGAAGTGGACCGCCACCGCGGTCGACCTCATCTTTGGCTCCAACTCCCAGCTGCGGGCCCTCGCGGAGGTCTACGCGAGCCAGGACGCCCGCGAGAAGTTCGTCGCCGACTTCGTCGCGGCCTGGACCAAGGTCATGGAACTCGACCGGTTCGACCTCGCCTGATCCGGCTCCAACCGACGAGCCCCGGTCCATCCACCAGCGATCGACCGGGGCTCGTCCGCCATTGGACTCGGTCCTCCGGGCCGGGCAGCACAGCGGACCGGGCACCAGTTGCAGGTGCCACAACTACCCTGCGACTACTCGGCGGACGCCGCCACGGTCCCTTCGCGATGCCTCACCGTGTCAACCAAGGTCGTGGGGATCCCGAGCGGCCAGTGCCTCAGCCTCCGACAACCCAAGGCGGCTGGCGATCCGCCGCCGCATCCGGACCTGGGCGCGCGTTCGTGGTCGGAACTTCGGCTCCCGCGAGCACCCGCAGAGCACGAAGCCCTCGTAGCGCAGTCCCGCCCCGAGAACTGCCGCAACCGCGGCCCACCCAGAGTCATTCCGCCGACGGGGGGCCGCGAAGTCGTGCCCAGCGAAGACCATCGGCTGCCGACACGACGTACATGGGTGCTTCGCGCCGTCCCAGGCGTACTTGTGACTACGACGGCATGACACGCACACGTAGTGGACCTTGTAAGTGGTCTCGGCGTACCGGCACATGCCCGCATGTTAGGGGGCTGCCGGGGCGTGGCGGGACATCCGTCCCAGTACCTGATTGACGCTCGGTCTAGATCTCTTGCGCCGGGCGGCCATCGACGATCATGTCGTAGACCTCGTCGTACAACGCGTCGTCGACCTCCAACCGGTGCTGATCATCGAGGTAGTAGGCCGAGCAAGCGAAGCATGCGTTGAATACGGAGACCATCTGTTCAACAGTGCGGAACTCGATCTGAGGAGGCCCGCCCTCCGGCATGATCGACACCACGACGGGTCCCGTGGTGTCTGTCCAGACCGCTGCATACAGATTGGAGCTGCCGTTCTCGAGCAGTGGTACCCAGTGATGAGCGAGGAGCGGGTCGGTCGGGTCGTCGTGGAGCGCCTTCGTCGCGACGACATCCCGCAGCTCTATCGGCCAGTAGCCGGGGATCGCCCACGAGTCGCCGACCGTCTGTCCTGGGGTGTACTCGACGCCGTCGCACCATCGAAACCACTCAAGCACGGCGTGCGGAAGGTCCGGGCCGAGCACCGCGTCGATCTCCGCCCGACTGGCTCCCGGCTTGAGCACAGGTGCCACTGGTGCCCCCATTGTTTCCAGCCACCCGCGCCACTGCGTCAATTGATCGGTGAGCGCCACCGGTGCATGGTGGCATGCCAGACCGACCGGGGGCTCACCGCTGAAGCCGCCCGCGAAGAGGTCCACGTCCCCGCAGGGTGGTGTAGGAGACGGCCGTCGCGGGATTCGGTTTGATGTTGGGAGGCGACCGGGGTCGGCTCGGTTTGTCGGTGTTGTGTTGGTCGGTGTCGACGGTGACGAGGCGGGCTTTGGTCAGTAGTTCCAGGCCCATGTAGCGGCGGCCTTCGGTCCATTCGTCGCGGCGGCGGGGCATGGCCACCCGAGACCATCAGTGAGGAAGCGCACTTCTCGGTCGCCGGGTCAGGCATCGGGCCCTTGACCCGGCTGCTCACCGCAGCCAAGGATGACATCCGGCCGTTGCCCGTCTGTCCATCTCGGATAGCGATCGGCACCCAGCGTGACCATGGCTGGTTCGGGCCGGCCGACGCGACCAGATGAAACGGGGTACGCAATGCCGCTGACCGACCTGCCGTTGGCCGAACTCGCCAGATACCGGCCGGTGCGCCGCGAGCCCGCCGATTTCGACGAGTTCTGGGCCGACACCCTGGCGGAGGCGGCCCGGTGCGAGCTGGACGCCACCTTCGAGCCGGTCGACTCGCCGCTGCGGGTGATCACCGTCCATGACGTGACGTTCAGTGGCTTCGGCGGCGACCGGATCAAGGCGTGGCTCGCCGTTCCGGCCGGTGCCGAAAAGCCGCTGCCGTGCGTGGTGCAGTTTCCCGGTTACGGTGGCGGCCGGGGCCTGCCGCACGAGAACCTGCTCTACGCCGCCTCGGGTTATGCCCACCTGTTCATGGACGTACGCGGCCAGGGCAGCGGGTGGAGCGCCGGAGCGACCCCCGACCACGAGCCGGCGGGCGGCAACCCGCAGCAGCCCGGCTTCGTCACCCGCGGCGTGCTCGACCCCAGGACCCTCTACTACCGGCGGTTGGTCACCGACGCGGTGCGCGCGGTACAGGCGGCCCGGACGCATCCGCTGGTCGACCCGGAGCAGGTGGTGGCCACCGGGATCAGCCAGGGTGGGGGGCTGTCGCTGGCGGTCGCGGCCCTCGACCCCCGCCTGCGCGCGGTCGCGCCCGACGTGCCGTTCCTCTGTGACTTCCGGCGTGGCGCCGAGGTGGCCACCGCGGGTCCCTACCAGGAGATCGTCAACTACCTGAAGGTCCACCGGGGCAACGTGGAGCGGGTCTTCGACACGCTGAGCTATGTCGACGGGGTCAACTTCGCCGTCCGGGGGCGCTGCCCGGCGCTGTTCAGCGTGGCGCTGATGGACGCCAGTTGCCCGGCGTCGACGGTGTTCGGCGCCTACCACCACTATGCCGGCCCGCGCCGGATGGAGGTGTATCCGTTCAACGGACACGAAGGCGGTGAGTCGGTGCAGGACGAGGTCCGGTTGCGGTTCTTCGCCGAGGTCCTGGCCGCCGGAGGAGACCGGGGCGGCGAGGGCACGGGGCGGCAGGACCTGGGGGTGGCCGAGCAGCTCGGCGCGGGAGTAGCGGCGGGCAGCCGTTGAGCGCAGGTGGGCAGGCTAGGCCCGCCAACCATGTCGGTGGTCGCAGGGCGCGGGTTCGCCGAGTGCCTAGGGTATTGATAGCCAGATGTGCGCCGGCCGTCTCGAAGCGAGAGGGAGTGCCGTGAACGAGGATGCTGTTTACGCTGCTGCCCGTAGGGTGATCGACGCCGGCCTGGCCGGCAACGGCTCGGCCTTCACCCCTGGCCGCGCTGTGTGGACATCGGAGGCTGCGGACCAGCTGTATGCGAGGTTCGTCCGGCAGCCGGATGCGGGCAGGGGCAGCTTCGTCAGGAAGCTACAGGGGCAGCTCGCCCAAGCGCCGCCCACGGCGGTGCAGCTTATGGGCGAGCTGATCTACCTGCATCTGCTCCTGCCACGGGACATCGGCGGCCCGGCGAAACGTGCCGTGATCAACGGAGCGCTGTCCTTGCTGCCGGAGCCGGTCGAGGTTCCCGCAGACCTCGACATGGTTCTCGATGTTGGCGTAGTCCGGGCCGGCACCGCCTACATGACGCAGCGGGACCGGCAGATCGCGTGGCTCGTGCGGCTTGTGCAGGCGTGGAAGCGCCTGCCGGTCGACCGTCGGCAGGCGGCACTGCGCGACCCGTGGGCCTTCAAGGAGGTCCTGGACACCATTCCGATCAACAGCGCCTACAGCCAACGCAACATCCTGCTGAACCTCGCGTTTCCCGACACGTTCCCGCCGGTCGCTTCCCGACGGCACAAGAAGCTCATCGTGGACGCGTTCGCCGACGAACTGCCCCATCGGGCCGGCGACATCGATCGGGATCTGGCGGAGCTGCGGACGGTGCTGTCGGCCAAGGCCAGCACGCCGGTTCATTTCTATCAACCACCCTGGGTCGACCGTTGGCGGCAGCAGGCCGGGCCGGCTGGCGACGGCAAGGGACCGCGCGGCTGGCTGGTGCGCGGGGCGAAGGTGCACGGTCACAACCTGATCGGCCAATGGCTCACGGAAGGGTTCTGCTCCATCGCCTACCCCGGGCTGCCGGATCTGAAGCCCGGCCTGTCGAAGGCGGAGCTGGACCAGCAGCTACGGGAGTCGCTGCCGGACTTCTCGCCGTCCCAGCGTGGTCTTCACGTGGGGGTGCTCGACCGCTTCCTCAACCGGATGAGCGAGGGTGACATCGTCGTCACCGTCGACGGGCCCAAGGTGTATGTCGGCGCGATCACCGGCCCCGGCACCTGGGTGGACACGCCTGACGACCTGTCGAACCGTCGCCGGAACGTCGCCTGGGCAAATCCCGACGCGCCATTCACCCGAAACGAGCTGTCCGCCGAGGCGCGGAACAAGCTGTCCGGTCAGCTGACAGTGACGGACCTCGGCACCTACGCCGCCGAGTTCGCGGCCCTCGCCGAACTTGACGGCCAGCCGGGGGAGGAGGACGCCGACGATCAGCTCGAGATAGCCGAGGTGGAGCTGCCCGAGCCCACCGTCGAGCTGGCCGACGAACTGCTCATCGATCGTGAGTGGCTCGCCGAGACAGTTGACCTGCTGCGGGAGAAGAAGCAGATCGTGCTGTACGGCCCGCCCGGCACCGGAAAGACCTACCTCGCGCAGGCGCTGGCCCAGTTCCTCACCGGGCAGGCCGACAACGCGCACCGGCTGGTCCAGTTCCACCCGTCGTACTCGTACGAGGACTTCTTCGAAGGTTTCCGCCCTCGGGCCACCGCCGACGGCGGGATCGGCTTCGCACTCGAGCCCGGGCCCTTCAAGCAGCTGGTGTCAGACGCGAAGGACGACCCGTCCCAGGCCTACATCCTCATCATCGACGAGATCAACCGAGCCAACCTCGCCAAGGTCTTCGGGGAGCTGTATTTCCTGCTCGAGTACCGCAACCGCAGCATCCAACTGCAGTACTCGCCCACCGAGGACTTCGAACTCCCACCGAACGTCTACCTCATCGGCACCATGAACACCGCCGACCGATCCATCGCGCTCGTTGACGCCGCCATGCGCCGCCGGTTCTACTTCCAGCCGCTGTTCCCCGGTGAGCCACCACTTGACGGACTGCTCCGCGATTGGCTGAAGAAGCACAATCTCCCCGTCGACCGCGCGGACCTACTCGACGAACTCAACCGCGTGATCGGCGACCGCGACGCCGCGGTCGGCCCGTCCTACCTGATGACAACCCAGGCCGCCACCGAGAAGGGATTGGCGAGGATCTGGAAGAACGCCATCATGCCTCTGCTCGAGGAACGCCACCTCGGCGACGGAGTCGACATCAACCTCCGCTACGGCCTCGACGCACTCCGCAAACGCCTGAAGCAGGCGGCAGCTTCCACCCCGGTACCGGCACCACGGGAACGCGTCGGGGACACAGCGCAGTGAGGCTGATCAGCCTACGCGAGCACCAGACGCACGAGTGCGCGCCGACGACACCGGCCATCGCCCGGGCGATGGCAGCCACCAAGCTCGTCGACACCTCACTCACCCTCGACGGGCAGCTCCGGCTGCGATCCGGCTCCCTGGTCGGCGCCGCCCGCATCGTCGCCGGCGACGAACACGTCGAGCTGCACGTGCGGCCGAAGGTCGGAATCGCTCGGCTGCTGTGGCTGCTCGGCTACGCCCGCGATCCCCGCGGCTGGCGCGCCGAGCCCGTCGGCCTGACCCCTGAACACGACCTCGTGCCGGCGATGGCAGTCGCCTTCGCCGCCGTCACCTCCCAGGCGCTCGCCGGCGGCGTACTGCAGGGATACCGAACCGTCGAGGAGGCGTTGCCGCTGGTGCGCGGCCGGCTTCGGGAGGCAGACCAGCTGCGCACCCGGCCGGGACTGGCCCTGCCGGTCGAAGTGCGCTACGACGACTACAACGCCGACATACCAGAGAACCAGATCCTGCTGTCGGCCGTACGCCGCCTGCACCGCCTACCCGGCGTTCCGCCGGCCACCCGCAACGCCCTGCACCGCATCGCGGCCGCATTCGCCGACGTCACGCCCCTCACCCCTGGGACACCAGTACCCCGGACCCGGTCCGACCGCGTCAACAACCGCTTCCAACCCGCCCTGCGGCTCGCCCGGCTGATCCTGGCCGGCGCCAGCATCGAACACGCCCATGGCCCAACTCGCGCGGCCGGCTTCGTCTTCGACCTCAACACGGTGTTCGAAGACTGGTTGACCACAGCCCTGCGACACGCAGTCGAGACACGCTACGGCGGAACCGTCACCGGCCAGCACCAGATGCCCCTCGACCACGACCACCTGCTACCCCTGGTACGGCCGGACATCACCTGGTGGGACGGTCGCCACTGCCGCGCCGTCATCGACGCCAAATACAAGGCACCTGGCAACACTCCACCCCGCGACGACATCTATCAGATGCTCGCCTACTGCACCACGCTCAAACTGACCCACGGCCACCTCGTGTACGCGTCGGCAGGAGCAGGACCGGTGACGTACCACCTGGCAGGGAGCGGGTTGCACATCGTGGTGCACCGTCTCGACCTGTCGACCCCTCTCGCGAAACTACATGAACAGATCAACCGAATCGCCGAAGCGATTGCAAGCGTCGAGGTCGCGGCCGCGTCAGTTCGTGATCTCGCTGGGGTGGGTCACCACTCCGGCGGTCGACGGGTCGACATCATGGTGCTGGAGGATCCGCCGACCGAGGGCCTTGACCACCTCGCCCAGTGATCCGACAACCATCGCGAAGCTGCCGGACAGGAAGAAGTACTTCGCAACGTGTGAGACGTTCGCCACGAACAGCACGCTGCCGATGAGGAAGAGGATGTTGCCGACCAGGCCGATGGCAAGGTGGACCAGCGGATATCGGCGGATGAACGCCAGGAGCCCCTGGCGCCGCCTGGGCGTCAGGTTCTGCGGGGACATTTCGACACCGTGGGGATACTCCTCTGCTCACCTGACGGAACCTGTGGGGCGGATGCACGCGTGCAAGGTCAAGATGCGGCGGTACCCGGAGGTTGGATTCGCCAAACGGGCGGGCCCGATATTCGATCAAGTGCCGCTGTTGCCGGGGAGATCGACGCGCTGTGAACCGCCGCTACTACGACCAGCATGATCAGGTTGACCGAGGCGTACACGGCGCCGCTGGTCAGGCGGGCGGTTCCGCGTCGCTGACGTGGGGAAACACGGCGGTCACGTGCCACTGGCTGGTGCTCACGGGGCCGGAGCTGAGTGTGCCGCCGTACGCCTCGACGTCTGCGGACAGGCTGCGAAGCCCGTATCCGGGTGTGCCGCCGGGTGGTGGCTCCGGGTGGGCTGGGCCGTCGTCGGGAGGGCGGGTGCTCAGCACCGACAACCGGGTGCGTTCGGCGTCCCGCTCCACGCGGATCGTCAGCCGGGTGCCGGGGCCAGCGTGGCGCAGCGCGTTGGTGGCCGCCTCACCGATCAGCCGATGGGCCACCACCAGCACCGGTTCGGGGAGCGCGGCCAGCGTCGGCGGCAGCCCATCCGGTACGTCCAACCCGGCCTCACGCAGCTGGTCCAAGCGCTCGGTGAGATCGTCTCTGGTCGCTGCCGCAACCTGACGGTCGAGGGCGGCGACCGTCTGCCGGATCTCACCGAGGGCCGCCCGTCCCGCGCCGAGTACCCGCTCCACCCGGTCCCGCTGCGGCGCGGCCAGTCCACCGCCGACCCGCAGCGCCTCGGTCTGCACCAGCATCACCGTCAAGGTGTGGGCGAGCGTGTCGTGCAGCCGGCGTGCCAGGCGTTCCCGTTCGCGCGCCGCCGTGCGCTCCTTCGCCGCGATCCGCCGCTCCAGCCGTAGCCGAGTCTGCTCCGCCGCCAGCGCCGTACGCTGCCGCAGTTGCCTGCCCCGCTCGACGCCGGCCAACCAGGCGACGGTGAAGGCCACGAAAGCCAGCAGCCCGCCCTCGACCAGGCCCCGGTGCGGGAGACTCGCGACCGCCACGCCCACCGTCACCGCCCCGCACAGGCCCCACCGCACCGCCGCCGACCGGCCGTTGGCCGCCGCCGTGTAGAGCGCCAGCATCGCGGGCAGGTAGCCGATCGTGCGGGACACACCGACGAGCATGTGAACCGAGGTGGCCAGCCCCACCACGGCCAGCACCAGCCCCGGGGCAGCTCGCCGGACCACCAGCGGAAGGATCTGCTCCACCGCCAGCACCACGGACAGCGGCCCCCCGGAGGCTACGCCACTCGCCAGGAACAGGCCGGCGGCCAGCGCGGGCAGCGCGAGGTCCACCACGAGCTGCCAGTGGCGCCGTAGCCACCGCGTCGTCCGGTCCCGGAGTTGGTCGACCAGCCGGGGTTGTCGGGCAACTGCCGGCATCACGTCTCCTTCCGCCGGATCGGTACCATCTGCCGGTGATCCGGCTTGCCATCGTTGACGATCAGGCCCTGGTCCGGGAAGGGCTGGCCCTGATCCTCGACGCCCAACCGGACATCGAGGTGGTGGCCGTGCTGCCGGACGGTCCGGCCCTGCTTGACCTGATGCGGCAGTCCGACGAGCCCGCCGACGTGATTCTGTTGGATCTCTATCTGCCGGGACTGGACGGCGTCCAGGTGCTGCACCAGCTTCGGTCACGCGCACCGGCACCGGCCGCGCGGGTGCTGATGCTGACCACCATCGGCCGGGCCACCGACATCCAACGGGCGCTGGCCGCCGGGGCGGACGGCTTCGTGCTGAAAGACGCCACCGGGGACGAGCTGGCCGCCGCCATCCGGGGCGCGTACGCGGGGGTCACCGCGCTCAGCTCCTCGGTCACGCAGGCGCTCTGGCCGCAGCGCCGCCCCGCCGCGGCGACCACTACGGACGGTACGGCGGGACGCGGCGCGGACTCGCCCGCCGCCCGGGTCGCCTCGCTCACCGCCCGGGAACGCGAGATCCTCGACCTGCTCGGCCAGGGGCTGGCGAACCAGGAGATCGCCCGCGTCCTGCACCTGGCCGAGCGGACGGTGAAGACGCACGTCAGCAGCGTGCTGGCGAAACTGGGCGTGACCAGCCGTACCCAAGCCGCCCTGCTGGCCCGGGACCTGCCGGACCAAGTCGGCGGCTGGACCCACGCCCGAGGGCCGGCCCAAAAGACGTAGACCGGCTATGTCCTTTGCCGGTTCTGGAGACGGCTGGGGAGCGCAATGCTGACCGGGTCCATCGCTGATCCGTGAGGAGCACCGTGTCCCCGTCCGATCCGACCCATCCTCGCCCCGCCTCCCGTCGGCGACGGATCCTGCGCGGCCTGCTGGTCGGCGTACTGGTCTTGACCGCCTCCTGCTACATCAACAACACCAACCTGCTGACCGACACCGACGGAGCCCGCCCGACGCTGCTGGCGCACCGAGGGCTGGCCCAGACCTTCGGATTCGACGGGATGACCGGCGACACCTGCACCGCGGAGCGCATCCACCCGCCCGAGCACCCGTACCTGGAGAACACGATCACGTCGATGCGGGCCGCTTTCGACGCGGGCGCCGACATCGTCGAGTTCGATATCCAACTCACCAGGGACGATCGACTGGTGGTCTTCCACGACCACCTGCTGGAGTGCCGGACCGACGGGACCGGCAAGATCCGCGACCACACCCTCGCCGAGCTGCGCCGCCTGGACATCGGCTACAACTACACCCCCGACGGCGGCGCCACGTTCCCGTTCCGCGGCAAGGGCGTCGGTCTGATGCCCACCATCGACGGGGTCATCGGCGCCTTCCCCGACCGGGAACTACTGATCGACGTCAAGAGCGGCGACCCGGTCGAGGGGGAACGACTAGCCGACTACCTGGCCACGTTACCCACCGAGCGGCTCAAAACGATCACCGTGTACGGCGGTGACGCACCCATCGCCGCGCTGGCGGCCCGGCTGCCGCAGGTGCGGGTGCTGTCGATGGCCACCCTCAAAGACTGCCTGTACCGCTACATCGCGGTCGGCGCGACCGGTCACGTACCGGCGGCCTGCCGGAACCGCCAGTTGCACATCCCCGAGACGTACGGCCCATGGCTGTGGGGCTGGCCGAACAAGTTCGTCGACCGGATGACCAAGCACAACAGCCGAGTCGTCATCGTCGCCGGTGATGGCGGTTTCTCCGAGGGCTTCGACAGCGCCGACGACTGGAAACGCCTCCCGGCCGGATACACCGGGGTGGTCTGGACCAACCGGGTAGACCGGGTGGCGCCGCTACGCGACCGGAACTGACCGGCAGATGGCCGGCGACCAGGAAAAGTGTCGGTGGGCTGGCTCGCGCGGCGGGGTGCGCGGTCCGCTGTTGTTGAGGAACATGGTGAGGGGCGAGTCCGAGCCCCGCGGGACGGGGTGGTGACCGATGCACCGGGGCGAGGCGGTCGACGAGTCGAAGCCGGGTGCCGTCGCAGCGATGAGCCTGCCGGCGCCCACGGGTTACCTCCCGACCGAGACGACCAACTCATCGGGAGTACGGCATGGGCCTCATCCACATCGAGCTGTTCGCAACCCTCGACCTCGTCGGGCAGTCGCCCGGCGGCCCCGACGAGGACCCGGTGGGGTTCCCGTTCGGCGGCTGGCAGGCGCCGCTGCTGGACGAGGTCGCCGGGGCGCAGATCGGTGCCGCGTACGAGGGCACGGACGCCCTCCTGCTCGGGCGGCGGACGTATGACATCTTCGCCGCCTACTGGCCGTACCAGGAGGGCGGCGAGGACAAGGAGATCGCCACGCTCTTCAACAGCGTCCCGAAGTACGTGGCCTCCCGCGGCCGGCCCGACCTCTCATGGGCCGGGTCCGCGCAGCTCGGCCCGGACCTGGCCGGCGCGGTGCGCGAGATCCGTGACCGGCACGAGCACGTGAAGGTCGTGGGGAGCCTGAACCTGGTGCAGACCCTCCTGCGCGAGAAGCTCTTCGACCGTCTCGACCTCTGGGTGCACCCGATCGTGCTCGGCGTCGGGAAGAAGGTGTTCGACGGTGGCGCGGTGCCCACGAACGTCACGCTCCTCGAACCGCCGGTGGCCGGTCCGAAGGGCACCGTGTACCTGCGTTACGGGCTCGCCGACGGCACGCCCGGGACGGGGGACATGAGCGCACCCGATCGCGGTGTCGGGCGCGACGACTGAAGTCGCCCCGCGCCTCCGAATGAGGCCAGCCTGTGGCACTGCATGCGGCTTTCCGGCGTGCGCGTACCGCTGGCCGGGCTGGGGGAAGCTTGCGGAGCCGGGCGGGGCCGCAGCCTGGGCGGCTCCGCTCCTTGGTTGACCTATGCTCGCGGTCATGTCCCTGGGAAGTGCGGGCGGCGCGAGCCGCTGGTTCGGGCCGGTGGCGCAGTCCACCGGCGATGCGCAGGTCTTCGTCTTCCCGTACGCCGGTGGCATCGCCGCGTCGTTCATGGAGTGGCAGGCGATGGCTGAGCCGGAGCTGTCGTTGCAGGTCGCGCTGATGCCGGCCAGGGGGATCCGGATGCACGAGCCGCCCGTCGACGACGTGACGGAGCTGGTGGATCAGCTGACGACGGCGGTCATCGAGCGGGCGTCGGGGCCGTTCCTGCTGTTCGGGCACAGCCTGGGTGCGCTGGTGGCGTTCGAGGTGACCCGGGAGCTGCGCCGCCGGAGCGCGCCCGATCCGCTGGCGCTGCTGGTCAGCGGGGCCGAGGCGCCGCAGACCCGACTGATCAAGCGACGCTGTCACGAACTCGACGACGCCGGCCTGATCGAGGCGTTGCGCGACTTCGGGGCCACCCCGGCCGGATTGCTGGCGGACCGGGAGATGATGGAGATCATCCTGCCGGGCATCCGGGCCGACTTCGCCCTGTCCGAGCGGTACGCCTATCGGGCCGAGCCGCCGCTGGAGCTGCCGGTGCACGTGCTGCTCGGCGACGGGGACGAGCACGTAGACCTGGACCGGGCGGCCGGGTGGGCGCTGGAATGCGCGGCCCCGCCGCAGCGACATGTGTTCGCCGGCGGGCATTTCTTCCTGACTGACTACCAGTCGGAAATCTTGGACCTTATGCGTCGCATTGTCGCCGGTCACACCGCTGTGGCGCAATCATCGACAAAGGACGTGTAAGGACTCTCGACCACATCGGGGCTTCCATTGTGTCGGGTGTTCGACCTGGCGGGCCGGCGAGACGCGGTGCTACAGTTCGCCATCCGTTCATCAAGGGACGTCGCTGACGAGGCGGCAAACCGTTGCGTGCGCCGAGGTGCTCATGAGCTCGTCGTACTTGCCGTCTTTGAATCTGCGGGAGTACCTGCACGCGGTGGCGACCGTCCACCCCCAGCTACGCGAGGTGCTTGACTTCGAGCGCCCGGGTGCCGCTGCGGCGCTGGCGGCGCTGGCCGCCACGGTGAGCGAGTTCGACACCGACTCCACCGGTCGGGGCGACTCCTATCGCCGGGCCCAGCGTGACGCCCTGGTGCGCTGGACCGGGATGCGGCAGCTGCTGGAGCTGGCCGCTCCGGCCGGATCCGAGCCGGTCACCCTCATCCTGGACGTGCTCGGCGGCGACGGCACCGTGGCGCGCGCGGCGAGCAGCCAGTCCGCCTGTTTCGAGTCCAAGCTGGCGTTCATCACCGGCGACCTGTCCGGCCACATGGTCGACAGGGCGCTCGCGCACGGCCTGCCCGCCGTACGCCAGGCCGCGCACTTCTTGTTTCTGCGCGACGCCAGCCTGGATGCGGTGCTGCTCGCCTACGGAACGCATCACATCCCGGCACACCAGCGGCCGCTGGCGGTGGCGGAGGCGGCCCGGGCGGTCCGCCCCGGTGGCCGGATCGTGCTGCACGACTTCGACGAGTCGAGCCCGATGGCCGGATTCTTCAGTGAGGTGGTGCATTCGCACGCCTCCGGCGGCCACGACTACCACCATTTCAGCCGGGCGGAACTGACCAGCCTGTTCGCCCAGGTCGATCTGCCGGTGCGCATCGTCGACCTCTATGACCCGCTGATCGTGCGCGCCGACACCGCACAATCCGCGTACGCTCGGATTCGCGACTATGTCGGCGACATGTACGGCGTACGGGAGTTTTTTGCGACGCTGAGCGATGACGAGGTGTGGCGGTTACTGACGCACCACTTCGACCACACCGGCTACCTGGCCGCGCTCGGTGGCAGTGACGGCATCCCGGCGCGGCCGGTGGTCTACCGGGCCGACGGGCAGTTCGTCGTCGAGGTGCCCCGGATGGCGATCGTCGCGGTCGCGACCAGGACGGCATGACCTCCATGTCCAGCCCGCGCTACCTGCTCGATCTGGTGCACCGGCCCTCGGGTGCCGACGCCGACCGGCCCGCGATCGTCGCCCCCGACGGGGATCTGAGCTACGCACAGCTGTGGGAGCGGATCGGCGCGACGGCCGAACTGCTGCGCCGGGCCGGAATCAGGCCGGGTGACCTGGTCGGCCTCTACCTGCACCGGTCCGCCGACTACGTGACGTCGCTGCTGGCGACGCTCGCGGTGGGCGCGGTCGCGGTGCCGGTCGATCCCGAGCTGCCCTCCGGCCGGGCCGAGCAGATGCTCGCCATAGCCGCACCCCGGCTCGTCCTGTACGCGGACCGGCCCGCCACCGTCGCCGCGCCGGCGGGCACGGGCTGGCGCGACGTGCGTACCGCCAAGGTGGTGGCGGGGACCGATCTGCGGGACCGCGCGGGCTGGCTGCCGCCGGGGGAGCAGGCCGCACTGGTGTTGTTCACCTCGGGCTCCACCGGCCAGCCGAAGGGTGTCGTGCTGCACCACGCCGGGCTGGTCAACCGGCTGGCCTGGGGCCACGACTGGTTCGGGTTCGCCGCCGACGACCGGGTGCTGCACAAGGCGTCGATCGGGTTCGACGCGTCGGTGCACGAGATCTTCTCTCCGCTCATCGCGGGTGGCACCGTGGTCATCGCGGGGCCGGGCCTGCAATTCGACAGTCTCGGCCTGGTCCGGCTGATCCAGCGGGAAGCCGTCACCACCGCGCATTTCGTGCCGACCATGCTGCGGCACGTGCTCGACGAGCCGGAACTCGCCGGATGCGTCACGTTGCGGCGGGTGCTGTGCGGCGGTGAGGCGCTGGACATGCAGCTCGTCCGGCGGTTGCGGGAGGCGCTGCCGTGCGGGCTGTTCAACGGGTACGGCCCGAGCGAGACCTCGATCAACGTGTCCTACTGGGACTGCTCCGAGGCGTACGCGGGCAGCATCGCCCCGGTCGGCCGGATCATCGGCGGGGTGTCGGCGCGGGTGCTGGACGAGGAGTTCCGGCCGGTCGCCGACGGCGAGACCGGTGAGCTGTGGATCGGCGGGGTCGCCGTCGGCCTGGGCTACCTGCGCGACGACGAGCGGACAGCGGAACGTTTCCGGCCCGATCCGGCACAGCCGGGTGCCCGGCTCTACCGCACCGGTGACCTGGTGCGGGTCGCGCCGGAGGGTTTCCTGGAGTTCCGGGGCCGGGTCGACGACCAGGTCAAGATCCGGGGCATCCGGGTGGAGCCGGGCGAGGTCGCCGCGGTGCTGCGCAAGCATCCCGCCGTGCACGACGCGGTGGTCGTGGCCGTGCCCGACGAGGATTCCGGGACGCGTCTGGTCGGGTACGTGGTGCCGCAGCCACGGCGGGCCCCGACGATCGGCGGGCTGCCCCGGTTCCGGCTGCCCAACGGCATGGCGGTGACGGCGGCGTCGCCGGACGAGGCGGTCTTCCTCTACCGGCAGATCTTCGACCACGCGGAGTATGCGCGGTTCGGCGTACGCCTCGGTGACGGTGCGGTCGTTGTCGATGTCGGCGCCAACATCGGCCTGTTCTCGCTGTGGGCGACCCGGCAGGCGCGCGACGTGCACCTGATCGCGGTCGAGCCGAACCCGGACACGGTGCCCTACCTTCGGGCCAACCTCAGCCTCTACGCCGAGTCCGCGTCCATCATCGAGGCCGCGGTGACCGATGTGGCGGGCACGGCCGAGCTGATCTCGTTTCCCGAGCTGAGCTACCTGTCCGGCCTGGGCGCCGACCGGGCCGACGCCGCCTCGGACCTGGTCCGGTCGCACTACCGGCAGGGTGGCGGCGACGCCGACGAGGCCGAGCAGGCCGCGCTGCTGGCCGACGCGCACCGCCGCCTGACCCCGGTGGCGCACGTGGTGCCGACGGTGACCCTGTCCGAGCTGCTGGACCGGTTCGGGCTGGACCGCGTCGACCTGCTGAAGGTCAACACCGAGGGCGCCGAGCTGAGTGTCCTGCGCGGCCTGCGCCCGGAGCACTGGCCCCGCATCGTCCAGGTGTGCCTGGAGGTCGAGCGCAGCAGTGTGACCGCGCCGCAGGTGCGTGAGCTGCTGTCGGCGGCCGGGTTCGAGGTGCACGAGATCGGTGACTGGAACGTCGGCGCGGACGCCGATGTCAGCTACGTCTACGCGATGCGGCCGCAGGATCAGCCGCCGGCGGCCTCGCCCTGGGACGAGCCCGCCGACCAGCTGCTGACGACCGGGCTGCTCCAGGGCTACCTGGCGTCGGTGCTGCCGCCCGCGATGCACCCGGACCAGCTCGTCCTCGTCGACAGCTTGCCCCGCCTGCCCAACGGCAAGGTGGCCCGGCTGGAACTGCCGCCGCCACCCCGGCGGCACGCGGAAGCGGCCCCGGAGCAGGGCAATGCCCTCGCCGACCGGCTGCGCGAGGCGTGGCGGGTCACGCTCGGCGTCGATGCCGTCCACGACGACGACAACTTCCTCGCCCTCGGCGGGCACTCGCTGACCGCGCTGCGGGTGGCGCACCGGGTGCGCGAGATGGCCGACGTCGAGGTGTCCCCGGCGAGCTGCCTGCGCGCCGGGTCCTTCGCCGACTGGTTGGCCCGGGTCACGGACGCGAGACGCGATGTCAGCCCCCCTCGGTGACGCGCCGCGGCACGTCGTCGTGGTGGGCAGCGGCCAGCTCGCCCGCTCGCTGTGCGAATCCCTGGCCTCGATCCAAACCCCCCAACGGGTACGCGTGACCGTGCTGGCCCGCGACCTGACCGCGGCAGTCGGCGCGGCCCGGGGCGCGCAGGTGCGTGCCACGGTCGCCGGGACCGGGGTCACCTTCACCGCCCAGCCGTTCACCTCCGAACCGTTCACCGACCCCGGCGACGGGTACGCCGCCGACGCCGCGTCGATGGCCCGGCTCCGCCCTGACGTGCTGGTCTGCGCCGCGTCGACCCAGTCGCCGTACGAGCGGGTGCACGCGCCGTCGGCCTGGACGGAGCTGGTCGCCACAGCCGGCTTCGGGGTGACGCTGGCGTTGCAGGCCGAGCTGGTGTCCCGGCTGGCCGCCGCGCTGGCCAGCGGCGCACCGGACGCGTTGCTGGTCAACGGCTGCTTCCCGGACGCGGTCAACCCGCTGCTGGCAGCGCTGAATCTGCCCGTGCTGTGCGGCATCGGCAACGTGGCGACCCTGGCCGCGTGTCTGGACGCCGCGCTGGGCCGTCCCGGGCCGCGGCGGCTGGCCGTGCTCGGCCACCATGCCCACCTCGCCGCGCCCGGCCCGGACAGCACGGGGGACGACACCGCCGAGGTACGCGCCTGGCTGGACGGCCTGCCCGTTCCGGACGTCACCGGGCTGCTGGCCGGCTACCGGGCCCTGCCCCGGCCGGAGCTGAACGCGCTGGCCGGGCATGCCGCCGCCGCCCTGGTGGCGGGGCTCGCCGCCGACGCCGGTGAGGTCGTGGCGAGCCTGCCCGGGCCGCTGGGGCTGCCGGGCGGCTATCCGGTCCGGCTCAGCGGTGGCCGGGCCCAGCTGCGGCTGCCGCCCGAGGTGAGCGCGGCGCAGGCCGTCGCCTGGAACACCGCCGCCGGGCACCGCGACGGCGTCGAGGTCAGCGACGGCCACGTGCGCTATCCGGAGCGTGCCCGGGCGGCGCTGTCGGCGTACCAGCCGGACCTGGCCGAGGGCTGGCACGTGACCGAGCTGCCTGAGGTCTTTGCTCGGTTCATCGCCCTGCGCGACCATCTGCGAACGGTGCCGCCGGCGCCGGCGCCTCGTGTGTTGGAGGAACCCCGATGCCCGTGACCGCCCCGACCACACGCAACCTGATCACCGACTACTACGACGTCATCGCTTCGGCGGTGGATCGGTGCGGCGCCGTCGCGGGCGGCCCTGCCGGGACTCCCGGCTTCGCGCCCGGCTTCGAGCTGCCCGAGCTGACCCCGGCGGTGCGCGAGTACTACGCCGCTGCCACCGCGAGCTGGTCCCGGCTGGGCGAGTACGGCGGGCACCACCTCCAGCTGCTCGACCTGACAGCGAACCCGGGCACCCAGACCACCAAGACGTTCGCGTCGATGGTGATCGTCGCCCGCGCGGTGGAACACGTCCGGCGCACCGGGACCCGGCTGTGCATCTTCACACCGACCTCCGGCAACAAGGGGGTCGCACTGCGCGACTCGGTGGCCCGCGCCTACGCGGCCGGGCTGGTGACGCCGGAGCAGCTGTCCATCGTGGTGCTGGCACCGCAGTCGACCCGGCACAAGTTCCGCCACGACGCGCTGGCCGCCGACCCGCGGTCGCGCCGGGTGAACCCGCTGCTGCGGTACACCGGCAGCGACCCGGAGGGTGTGAAGGCGCTCGGCCGCGCGTTCGTCGACGAGCACGCCGCCACGATGTACGACAAGCACGGCGTCACGCTGTGGTACAGCCTGGACCTGAAGAACTACCTGGTCGCGGACGCCGCCCGGGCCGCCTTCGAGGCTGACGTGGCCCCGGCCGGCGCTGCCCGCCCGCGCTGGCACGCGCACGCCGTCTCCAGCGCTTTCGGCCTGCTCGGCTACAACCTGGGCCGCGACGTGCTCGAGGCGGCGGGCAAGGCCAGCCGGGCCGACCGCCCCGGCTTCCTGCTCGTGCAGCACCTCGGTACGCCCGACATGGTGCTCAGCCTGCGCCACGGTTCGTTCGAGCGGGACAACTGCCCGGCCTACACGCTGGACGAGGGCGTGGGCGCCTGGACGCAGGACAAGGACGCGCGCTTCCCGGCCGTCACCGATGACCCGGCCGAGGTGCTCGACCCCACCTTCTACACCCACCGCCCGGTGACCTCCCCGGCGATGAACGCGTTGATCGAGCGGCACGGCGGCGACGGCATCGTCGTGTCGCGGCGCGAATGCGCCCAGCGCTATCCGGTGGCCCGGGAGTGGCTGGCCAACGCCGGGCTCAAGCTGCCCGCCGACCCCGAGCGGCTGCGGGAGTGGTCGATCGTGATGGCGCTGACCGGTGTCTGCAACGCCATCGACCGCGGCCTGGTGCCGGCCGGGCACGACATCGTGGTGCACGGCACCGGGAGCTACTCCAACGACTTCCCCGTCGCCGAGGCGGACGCCGAGGTGTCCACGGTCGCCGACGTCGCGGCCGCCGTCCTCAACACATGGTGAGCCTGGCGTACTCCGACCGCCCGCTCGGCCTCTCACCCGAGCGGGCTGCCTGGCTTGCCGCGCAGGCCCACGCCGCCGGGGTCACCCCGGCTGCGGTGGTCCTCACCGCGACCGCCCTGCTGGTACGCCGGTACACCGGCGCCCAGGTCGTGACGCTGCGGCACGGCGACGACCTGGTGGCGCTGGACCTGACCGCCGACGCCCCGATCCGCGAGCTGTGGCGGTCGGTGCGCCCGGCACCGCAGGGTGCCGTCGCCGACGCCAGCGTCCGATTGGGCCCTGACCTGAGCGATGGCGTCCTGTCGGGGCTGCCTGGTGACTACGCCGACGACCTGTGCGCCGACCTGGCCGAGTTCCTGTCCGCGCTGGACCCGGCCGCGTCGTCGGCTGACGTGTTGTCGTCGGCCCGCTACGAGCGACGCCCGGCACCACAACTGGCCCGGCTGCACGGTGGCGACGGCACCGAAGCCGACGGCGTACGTGGTGACACGATCACGGCCGCGTTCGCATCGGTCGTCGCCGCGTACCCGGAGCGGGTGGCGGTGCTGGCGGACGACGCGACCGTGACCTACCGCGAGCTCGGTGCCGCCGTGGCCGCGACCGCCGTGGCCCTGGCTGATCCGGGCAACGTCGGAGCGCCGCCCGCGCCGGTCGGGGTGCTGTGCCGTCATGGCGTCGCCACGGTCACCGGCATCCTGGCGGTGCTGGCGTCGGGGTCGGCGTACGTGCCGCTGGACACCGTGTTCCCGGCGGTCCGGCTGGCCGGGATGCTGCGTGATGCCGGGGTACGGGCCATCGTCACCGACCCCGAGCACGCGCGGCTCGCCGCCACGCTGGCCGCCGAAGCCGGGCTGCCGGAGCTGCCGATCGTGCGCCTCCAGCCGGGCACATCCCAGGCCGACCTGGCGGTGCTGCGGGGGCTCGCGCGGCCGGACGACCCGGCGTACGTGCTCTACACCTCCGGGTCGACCGGGAAGCCGAAGGGTGTGGTGCAGAGCCACCGCAACGTGCTGTTCGGCGTACGCAATCACGTGCGCAACTTCGCCATCCGGCCGGACGACCGCACCAGCGTGCTCACCTCGTTCGGCTACGACATGGCGGTCACCGACACGTTCAGTGCCCTGCTGTCCGGCGCCGCCGCCGTCCCCGTCGACGTTCGCGCACACGGCCTCGGCCACCTGACCAGCGCCCTCGCCGACCGGGGCGTCACGATCTACCACTCCACTCCGACCGTCTACCGGTACGTGGTGGCGAGCCTGGGCGAGGGCGGGCGGCTGCCGTCGATCCGCGCCGTCGTGCTCGGCGGCGAGGAGGTGACCAGGCACGACGTGGCGCTGGCCCGGCGGTCGTTCGCGCCCGGTGTGGTGTTCGTCAACGGGTACGGCACCACCGAGATCAGCTTCGCCGCGCAGCACCACCTGCCGCCCGGTGCGGAGCTGGAGCAGGCCGTCGTGCCGATCGGGCACCCGCTGCCGGGCATCGAGGTGCTGCTGGCCGACCCGGCCGGGCGTCCGACCTGCCTGACCGGCGAGGTGATCGTGCGTACACCGCACGTCGCGCTGGGGTACCTCGGCCTGCCGGAGCTCACGGCGGCCCGGTTCGTCGAGCACGGCGGAGTGCGGGCGTACCGCACCGGGGACATCGCGCGGCGGCTGCCCGACGGGATGCTGGTGTACCTGAGCCGCAGCGACCGGATGGTGAAGATCCGCGGCTATCGGGTGGAGCTGGGCGAGATCGAAGCCCACCTGGCCGGGCTGCCCGGGGTGGGCCAGGCGGCCGTGGTGGCTCGGCGCAGCGCGGCCGCGTCCGGCACCGGCGAGCACGAGATCATCGCGTACGCGGTCCCGGCCACGGGGGCGAGCGTCGAGCCGGGACGGCTGCGGCGGCAGTTGGCGGCGGTGCTGCCGGACTTCATGGTGCCCCGTGCCGTGGTGGCGGTGGCGGAGCTGCCGATGGGCCCGACCGGCAAGCTCGACCAGGCCGCCCTGCCCGACCCGGATGCCGAGGCCGCGCGAACCGTCGCGGGGGCTGGCGGGCCGCCGTCGGGGCCGGTCGAGGAGACGATCGCGGCGGGCTGGTGCGCGGCGCTGGGACTGCCCGCCGTGGACCGCCAGGTGAGCTTCTTCGAGTTGGGCGGGCATTCGCTCCAGCTCGCCCTGGTGCAGCGGCACCTGGAGGAACGCCTCGGCCGGCGGGTGCCGCTGGCCCGGCTGGTGGAGTTTCCGACGGTGGCGGCGCTGGCGGCACACCTGGGGGTGGCGGCGGGCGCTGACGGCGTACCGGCGGATGGTCGTCTGGCGGCAGTCGGGCACCGGATGGCGCAGCGCAGAGCCGCGCGGGGCGGCGGCGGGAAGGGTGAGGCGTGAGCGAGGACGACCAGATCGCGGTGGTGGGCCTGTCCTGCCGGGTGCCCGGGGCGGACGACGCCCCCGCCATGTGGCGGAACCTGCTGTCCGGGGTGGACTCGGTGCGTCGGTTGACCGCTGCCGAGGGTGCGCCCACCGACCCCGACTGGGTGCCGGTGTTCGGGCGGCTCGACGACCTGGACGGTTTCGACGCGGACCTGTTCGGCTATCCCGCCGAGCTGGCGGCGCTGCTCGATCCGCAGCACCGGCTGTTCCTCGAGGTCGCCTGGCGCGCCCTGGAGGACGCCGGAATCGATCCCGACCGCGACCCGGCCCAGGTCGGCGTGTTCGCCGGGTGCGGCCCCAACCGCTACCTGCACCATCACCTGCTGGGCAATCCCGCTCTGAAGCCCGGCTTCGGTGGCCTGGCCGAGGACTGGGACGACGCGCTGACCGGCTCGAGCTGCGACTACCTGCCGACCCGCACCGCGTACGCGCTGGGGCTGGCGGGACCGGCCGTGGCGATCCAGACCGCCTGCTCGACATCGCTGGTCGCGGTGTGCCAGGCGGCGCAGAGCCTGCTGGACTACCGCTGCGACGTGGCGATCGCGGGTGGCTCGGCGGTGGTCTCGACCCGGCAGGCCGGTTACCGCCTGCGGCCGGGCGGCCTGCTGGCCACGGACGGGGTGTGCCGTCCCTACGACGCGGCCGCGACCGGGCAGGTGTTCGGCAACGGCGCCGGTGCGGTGGTGCTCAAGCGCCTCGCCGAGGCGCGTGCCGACGGCGACAACGTCTACGCCGTTCTCCCGGGCTGGGCCGTGAACAACGACGGCGCCGACCGGCCCGGCTTCACGGTACCGGGCGTGGCGGGGCAGGCGGCGGTGCTGGCGGAGGCGCTGGCGTCGGTGGGCTGGGACCCGGCCGACGTGGGCTATCTGGAGGGTCACGGCACCGGCACCCCGGTGGGGGACGCGATCGAGGTCGACGCCCTGACCCGGGCACGCCGGGGCAGCCGCGGCCCGCTGCTGCTCGGCTCGGTGAAGGGCAACCTCGGTAACCTGGACGCCGCCGCCGGCGTGATCTCCCTGATCAAGGCCGTGTACGCCGTCCAGACCGGACAGGTGCCGGGGACGGCCCACTTCACCGGCGCGCACGCCGACATCGACCTGGCCGCGGCGGGTGCCGAGGTCAGCGCGCAGACCCGACCGTGGACCGGACAGCGGCGGGCCGGGGTCAGCTCGTTCGGCCTCGGCGGCACCAACGCGCACGTGCTGGTGGAGCAGGCGCCCGGTGCGAACGACCATGACGAGTCGGACAGTTCCGGCGGCGAGCGTGGACGTCATGATCGGGTGGTGCTGGGGCTGTCGGCGGGGAGCCCGGCGGCGCTGCGGGAGCTGGCCCGGCGGCTGGCCGAGCGGCTGGCCGTGGGTGACCTCGCCGTGGCGGATGTGGCGCACACGCTAGCGGTGGGACGGCGGCGGCTGGGGTACCGGGGTGCGGTCGGGTGCGCCGACGCCGGGGAGGCGGTGGGGCAGCTGACCGCGCTCGCGCAGGGTGGACCGGTGGCCGACGACGCCGCTGCGCGCTCCTGGCTGGACGGCGACGACCTGCCCGTGGTGCGGGGGCGGCGGGTGCGGTTGCCCGGCTATCCGTTCCAGCGGACCAGACACTGGATCGAGGCCGGGCGATGAACGGCCCCCACCTGCCCTATCCCGAGCTGTGCCTGCCCGACCTGATCGCCGGGCACGCCCAGCGGCGTCCCCACGCGCCCGCGGTCGTGCAGGGTGACCTGACACTGAGCTACGGCGAACTTGTCGGCCGGGCCAGCGCCCTCGCCGCGTTGCTGCGCGCTCACGGCATCGCCCCGGACGACCTCGTCGGTGTCTGCGTGGATCGCCGTCCGGACCTGGTGGTCGCCCTGCTCGGCGTGCAGGCCGCGGGCGCGGGGTATGTCCCGCTCGACCCGGCGCTGCCGCCGCAGCGGTTGCGCGAACTGTCCGCCGAGGCTCGCCTTCACGTCATCGTGGGTACGCCCACCGCCGCCGAAGCCTTCGGCGACCTGACCGTGTTGGGCGTACCAGCCGAAACGGCGCCCTGGCAGCCGACGTCCGCGACGCTGTCCACCACGGCGTACGCGATGTTCACGTCGGGGTCGACCGGGCAGCCCAAGGGTGCGGTGATCGAGCACCGGGCGCTGACCGAGAAGGTCGTCAACATCGCGGACTTCGCCGACTTCGGCGAGGAGACCCGGTGCCTGGCCTTCGCCTCGATCGGGTTCGACGCGTCGGTGGCCGACCTGCTCGCTCCGCTCGCCGCCGGGGGCACGGTCGTGCTGGCCGGCGACGCGGAGCGGGCCGACCCGACCCGGCTCTACCGGGTGTGCGCCGAGCAGGGTGTCGACGTCGTGGTGCTGCCGCCGCCGATCCTGCCGCTGCTGGACCCGGCCCGGCTGCCCGGCGTACGACTGGTGATGACCGGTGGGGAAGCGACCGGCCCGGAGCAGGTCGGCCGGTGGACCGAGGGGGGCCGCCGGTTCATCAGCGTCTACGGCCCGACCGAGGCGACGGTGCTGGTGACCTGGTTCGAGGGCAGCGGCCTCTGGACCGGGCCCATCCCGATCGGCAAGCCCGCCGCCAACCACCGCATCCACCTCGTCGACGACAGCCTGCGCGAGGTCGGCCCCGGTGAGATCGGCGAGGTGCTGGCCGGTGGGCCGGGGCTCGGCCGCGGGTACCTGTTCGACGCCGCGCGCACGGCGGAACGGTTCATCCCGGATCCGTTCACCGCACAGCCCGGGCAGCGGCTCTACCGCACCGGTGACCTGGCCCGATGGCTGCCGGACGGGAGCCTGGAATTCCTCGGCCGGGCCGACCGGCAGGTCAAGATCCGGGGACAGCGGATCGAGCTGGGCGAGGTGGAGGCGGTGCTGCGCCGCCACCCTGAGGTCGACAACGCCAGCGTCCAGGCGCGCGGCGGCCCCGGCGGCCAGGAACTCGTCGCGTACGTGGCGACCGGCCTCGACGTGGCGCACCTGCGCGCCTACTGTGCGCGGCTGCTGCCGGCCGCGGCCGTCCCGGCGCGGATGTTCACCATGGCCGCGCTGCCGATCACCATCAACGGCAAGATCGACACCGAGCGGCTGGCCGCACTCACCGCCGCCGAACCCGCCCCGGCACCGCAGGGCGAGGCACCGGCCACCGACACCGAGCGCCTGATCGCGCAGGCCTGGGCGGTGCTGCTGGACGAGCCGGCCGCCGGCCGCGACGCCGACTTCTACGACCACGGCGGACACTCGATCACCGCGATGCGGCTGGTCGCCGACCTGCGGGAGCGGCTGGGCCGCGACATCGCGATCGAGGACGTGCTGCTCGGGCGTACGCTGCGCGGCATCGCCGCCCGCGCCGACGCCGCCGCCGAGGCCAGCCCGGCCACCGTCACCCGGGGCCGTCCACCGGCCCTGTCTCCGGCGCAGCAGCGGCTGTGGTTCCTCGACCGCTACTTCCTCGCCGCCGCGTCGGCCTACAACGTCGCCTTCGCCGAACGGCTCACCGGCCCCCTCGACGTCGCGGCCCTGGCCACGGCGCTCACCGCCGTCGCGGACCGCCAGCAGATCCTGCGCTGGCGCATCCCGGACACCGACGGCGTCCCGTACGCCGTGGCCGACCCGCCCGCGCCGGTGCCGTTGCCCGTGCGCGAACTGGCCCCGGGCACGGACCTCGCCACACACCTCGCGGCGGGTGCGGCGGCACCGTTCACGCTGGCCACCGACACGCTGTGGCGGGCCGAACTGATCCGGACCGGCACCGACGAGCACGTGCTGGCCGTCTACGCCCACCACGCGGTGTTCGACGGCTGGTCCCAGTCGCTGTTCTACGCCGACCTCGCCACCGCCTACCGCGCCGCGCTCGGCGACGGGGCGCCGCTGCCGCCACTGCCCGCCACCTACGGCGACTACGTCGCGTGGCGCGCCGACCGTGCCCAGCGACGCGCCGAGCAGGACCTGGACTGGTGGCTGGAGCACCTGACCGGCGTACCCGTCGTGCTGGAGCTGCCCGGGGGACGAGACCGGCCCGCCGAACAGACCTTCACCAGCGCGACCGTGACCACCGGGTTGGACCGGGCCGCGACGGCCGCCCTCACCGAACTCGCCGGCGTGCTCGGCGCGACCCCGGCCGCCGCCGTGCTGGCCGCGTTCGCGTTGGTGCTGGCCCGGCGCACCGGCCACCCCGACCTGGTGATCGGCACACCCACGGTGGACCGGCGAGCCGCCGACTTCGAGCGGATGATCGGGTTCTTCATCGAGATCGCACCGCTGCGGCTGCGTCAGGCCCCCGAGGCGGGCTTCGCCGAGCATGTGCGCGCCGCGTGGGAGGAACTCCTCGCCGCGCTCGCGCACCCGGAAGCGCCGGTGGAACGCATCGTCGGCGGGCTCGGCCTCGGCGGCCTGCTGGACCGCAGCCCGCTGGTGCAGGTGCTGTTCAACATGTACACGTTCGACGAGCCGAAGCTGGACCTGGCCGGGCTCGGCAGCGAACCGGTGCCGGTGGCCGCGCCCGGGTCGCCGTTCGACCTCACCCTCTACGGCGTGACCCGGGACGGGCAACTGCGAGTGGAGATCGTCTTCAACCCGGACATCTACGGCACCGACCTGATGGCGGCCGTGCTCGGCGAGGTCGAGCAGATGCTGCGGGCCGGAGCCGCCGATCCGCGGCAACCCGTGTCACAGCTGCCCGCCTGGACGGCCATCCCGGCCGGGACGCCCGGCGACGTGACCCGGGCCGCCCGGATGAAGCGGGCCGTGGGCCGGTCGGGCGCGATCACCCAGCGCCCGGCCACCGCCACCGAACGCCAGATCGCGTCGGTCTGGTGCAACGTGCTCGGCGTGCCAGAGGTGGCGGCGACGGACAGCTTCTTCGACGTCGGCGGTGGCTCACTGGCCGTCGCCGTCGTACAGCGGCAGCTCAACCGGCTGCTCGGCACGAACCTGCGGCTGGTGGACCTGTTCCGCCATCCGACCGTCCGCACGCTCGCCACGCACCTGGACGGCGCTCGCGCGTCCACGGAGCCGCCCGGAGAAAGCGCCGAGGACGCGGCGGTGGAACGAGCCACGCGACGCGGTGCCACCCGCCTCCAGCGTGCCCGGCGCCGCTCGACCGGTGAGCCCGCCGTGGAGGGGGATCCGGCGTGACACACCTGGTCCCCCTCGGCGACACCGGCTGGTCGGTCTGGCGGGACGCGCTGCTGCGCAGCGCCGGGTTCCCCGCCGACGGCCTGGACCGCTTCGCCGCACCGGACTGCGCCGACGCCGCCGACCGTCACCTCGCCGGTGACCTCGACGCGTCGACGTTCACCGCCGCGTATGCCGACGCCACCCGGGCGTCCTCGGCGGCGGTGTGCGAGCTCGCCGCCGACCCGCTGTTCCGTGAGGCCGTGACCTGGCAGAACCCGGACGTCCTGGTGGCGCTCGACGGGCTGGTCAAGGACGGCCCGGACGGGCCACGCAACGTCCGCCGCCGGGGCCGGGAGAACGTCGTCGCCGGGTACTGGCAGCGCTACGTCGCCAAGTGCGAAACCATCGGCTTCTTCGGGCCGGTGTGCTGGGGCACCGTCGAACCCGGCCCGGCCACCATCACCACCAGGCCCGGCCCCGGCCTGCTCCGCCAGCGCGCCGTCCACCTCGAATACTGGGCCTTGTCCGCGTACGCGGACAGACTGGCCGCCGACCCGCTGGTGCGGGCGTGGCTGCCCCCGGCCCTGGCGCCGCACGCCCACCTGGACGGGCGGGTCGTGCACCGGCCCGCCCAACGCCCGACGCCGGTGTCGCTGACCGAGTCGATCGCGCTGACGTGGTGCGACGGCAGCCGCCCCGCGCGGGAGATCGTCGACGACCTGGTCCGCGACGAGCAGACCGGCGTACGCCGGGCCGAGGAAGGGTTCCTGCTGCTGGCGCACCTGGCCGAACGGGGCCTGCTGCGCTGGGACTTCGACCTGCCGCAGGGCTTCGCCGCGGAGGCGCGCCTGCGCGAGCGGATCGGCGCCATCGGCGACCCGGCGCTCCGGGACAACGCCCTGGCCGGGCTGGACCGGTTGACCGGAGCCCGGACCCGGGTCGCCGACGCCGCCGGCGACCCCACCGCGTTGGCCGCCGCGCTGTCCGCACTGGATGCCGAGTTCACCGAGCTGACGGGGCTGCCGCCGCGCCGCCGGGCCGGGCAGAACTACGCCGGGCGGGCGCTGTGCCACGAGGAGACCGCCCGCGACGTCGAGTTCACGATCGGCACCGGCCTGCTCGACGCCCTGGCCCCGGCACTGGCGTGTGCGTTGCAGGCGGCGCGCTGGCTCACCGCCGAACTGGCCACGGCGTACGACGACGCGCTGCGCGACCTGTACGCCGAGTTGAGCGGCGACGGGCCGGTCCGGCTCGGCGACCTGTGGTTCCTCGCCCAGGGTCCGCTGTTCGGGCCCGGCGACCGGCCCGTCGACCGGGTCGCGCACGAATTCGCCTCCCGCTGGGAACGGGTGCTCGGGCTCGCCGACCTGCCCGCCGACGCCGCGCGGCTGGAGGTCAGCTCGGCCGAGCTGGCGCCTCGGGTGGCCGAGCACTTCCCGGCGAGGAGTCCCGGCTGGAGTGCGGGCCGGGTGCACAGCCCGGACCTGCAGATCTTCGCCGAGTCGCCGCAGGCGCTGGCCGCCGGCGAGTTCGGGGCGGTCCTGGGCGAGCTGCACGCGGCGTACGCGACGTTCAACGCCGAGCTGTTCACGCACTGCCATCCCGACCTGGACCGGCTGCGGCGCGCGTACGCGGCGGACCTGGGCTCGGGACGGCTGCGTCCGCTCTACCCCGTCGGATTTCCCCGGGTCGGTGGCCGGTTGTCGGCGTCGCTGTTCGGGCCGGGGGACCACCAGCTCGCGTTCGCCGACGCGCCGGGTGCCTGGCGGGACCGGCTCGTGCCCGCCAACGCCGCGCTGGTGTCCGACGTGAACGGCGCCGTGGTGGCGACCGGGCCCGACGGCACCCGCTGGCCGCTGGTCGAGGTGTTCTCCGACCTGATCGCGGTGCACGCCGCCGACGCGTTCAAGCTGATGACCGAGCGCCCGCACAGCCCCCGGGTCACCGTGGACAAACTGGTGCTGGCCCGGGAGACGTGGCGCACCTCGGTCGGGCAGACCGGCCTGACCAGCGCCGTCGACCAGGCACAGCGCTACCTCGCGGTACGCCGGTGGCGGGCCGCGCTGGGCCTGCCGGAGCGGGTCTTCGTCCGGGTGGCCACCGAGCTCAAACCCACGTACGCCGACCTGACCAGCCCGCTCTACGCCAACCGGCTCTGCCTGATGCTGCGGGCGGCACACCAGGCGGGCGGCGACGACGTGCCGGTGACGGTGTCGGAGCTGCTGCCCGGGTTGCCGCAGGCGTGGCTGCCCGACGGCCAGGGCCGCCACTACGTCAGCGAGCTGCGCCTGCACATCAGCGATGTGGCCGAGCCGGAGAGGACGCCGTGACAAACGAGACAGTGGAGCCGATCGCGATCATCGGGCTCAGCCTGCGCGTACCGGGGGCATCGTCGGCGGAGGAGTTCTGGCGTAACCTGGTCGACGGCACCGAGTCGTTCACCCGGTTCAGCCGGGCCGAGCTGCTGGCGCGCGGGGTCGGCGAGGACGAGCTCGACGATCCGGCGTACGTGCCGGTGGCGGCCGTGCTCGACCAGTTCGACCACTTCGATGCGGGTCTGTTCGGAATGAGCCCGCGCGACGCGGAGCTGGCCGACCCGCAGCAGCGGCTGTTCCTGGAGCACGCGCACGCCGCTCTGATCGACGCGGGCTGCGACCCGGCCCGCTACGACGGCGAGATCGGCGTCTACGCGGGCAGCAACGCCGACCTCTACCAGTGGCTCAACGTCCGGCGGAACCCGCAGGCGTTGGCGGGCGCGGGTGAGCTGCGGGTGTCGCTGGGCAACAAGCCCGACTACCTGGCCAGCACCGTGTCGTTCCGGCTCAACCTGCGCGGCCCGGCGATGACCGTGCAGACCGCCTGCTCGTCGTCGCTGGTCGCGGTACACCTGGCCAGCGAGGCACTGCGCAACGGCGAGTGCGACACGGCGCTCGCGGGCGGGGTGTGCGTGGAGCTGCCGCACGCCGTCGGGTACGTCGCCGACGACGGGTACACGTCCGCCGACGGGCACTGCCGCCCGTTCGACGCGCGGGCCAACGGCACCGTCTACGGCAGCGGGGTCGGGGTCGTCGTGCTCAAGCGGCTGTCCGACGCGCTGGCCGACGGGAACGACATCCGGGCGCTGATCATCGGCAACGCGGTCAACAACGACGGCATGACCAAGGCGAGCTTCACCGCGCCCAGCGTCAGCGGGCAGTTGGAGGTCGTCGTGCAGGCCCTCGCGGTCGCCGGCGTCGCCCCGCGCTCGGTCAGTTACGTGGAGGCGCACGGCACCGGTACGGTCCTCGGCGACTCGATCGAGATCGCGGCGCTGACGGCGGCCTACGGGCGGCGCGCCACCGAGCGGGGCTGGTGTGGGGTCGGCTCGACCAAGGCCAACATCGGCCACCTCAGTGCGGCCGGTGGCGTGATCGGCCTGATCAAGACCGTGCTGTCGATGCAGCACCGGCTCATCCCGCCCAGCATCAACCACGACCGGCCGCACCCGGAGATCGACTTCGAGGCGAGCCCGTTCTATGTGGTGTCGACGCTGACCAAGTGGGAGCCCGAGGAGCAGCGGCCGCTGCGGGCCGGGGTGAGCTCGCTCGGCCTCGGCGGCACCAACGCGCACCTGGTGCTCCAGGAGGCACCGCCTCCCGCACCCGCCACGGCGCCGGGGCACGGTGGTGGCGAGCTGATCCAGGTGTCCGCCGCGACCCCGGCCGCGCTGGCGGCGGCGTGCGCCCAGGTGGCCACCCGGCTCACCGACCGGCCGGAGCTGGCGCTGCCCGATGTGGCGTACACGTTGCGGGAGGGACGGCCGGTCTATCAGCACCGGGCCGCTGTCGTCGCGGTGGACCGGGCCCAGGCGGCCGCGGCGCTGGCCGACCCGAAGCGTCGGGCCAGCGGGGACGCCGCGACGGTGCCCCGGGTGGGCCTGCTCTTCTCCGGCCAGGGCTCGCAGCACCCCGGCATGGGCGCGCGTCTCGCCGCGACGGAGCCGGTGTTCGCGGCCGCCGTGGACGAGTGCGGCCGGATCCTCGGCTGGGACCCGCACGAGCTGATCTTCAGCACGGAGCCCGGTGCCGACGAGCGGCTGGCCGAACCCGCGGTGCTGCAACCCGCCCTGTTCACCGTCGAGTACGCCACCGCGATGCTGTGGCGGCACTGGGGTGTCACGCCCGCCGCGATGATCGGCCACTCCATCGGTGAGCTGGTGGCGGCGACCGTGGCCGGGGTCTTCGACCTGCCCGACGCGCTGCGGCTCGCGGCCGCCCGGGGCCGTCTGGTCCAGGCCGCGCCGGAGGGCCGCATGCTCGCCGTGCAGCGCGGCGCCGACGAGATCTCGCCCCTGCTGCCCGCCGGGGTCGCCGTGGCGATCAGTAACGCGCCCAACACCTGCGTGCTGGCCGGCGCACCGGAGCCGGTGACCGCCTTCGCCGGCACGCTGCGCGAACGCGGCGTCGGCTGCACGCTGCTGCGGTCGCCGTACGCGATGCACGTGCCGCTGCTGGACCCGGTGCGCGACGAGTTCGCGGCGCTGGTGGCGGCGGTGCCGCGTCGGGCGCCGAGCCTGCCGGTGTGGTCGGCCGCGACCGCCGCGCCGTTCACCGACGGGCAGGTCACCGATCCGGCGTACTGGGGGGAGCAGCTGTGCCGGCCGGTGCGGTTCGGGGCCACGGTGGCAGGGCTCGCCGCGACGGGTGCCGCCGACGAGTGGCTGCTGCTGGAGTGTGGTCCCGGCCGCCAGCTCGCCGGCCTCGCCCGGCTCAGCCTGCCGCAGGGGGCCAGGGCGCCGCTGCGTACGCTGCCCGCGCCGGGGGAGAGGCTGACCGACCGGCAGACCGCCTACGAGGCGGCGGGCCGGTTGTGGACGGCCGGGGTCCCCGTACGCCTGCCCGCGCCCGGCACGCCACGCCGGGTGCCCCTGCCCGGGTACCCGTACCAGCGGACCCGGCACTGGATCGACCCGGCGCCGGTGGCCGCACCTGCCGAACCGGCCGCCGACCGCCGCTACGACGACGGGGTCGTCGAGGTGCCGGTCTGGCACCAACTGCCCGACACGGCACCCGCCGAGACGCCCGGTCAGCTGCTGCTCTTCGCCTCCGGTGAGCGTGGAACGGCCCTCGCGGCCCGGCTGCGTGAGCGCGGCACCGACGTCACCGTGGTCCGCCCCGGGGCTGCCTTCGCCGTCCGCCCCGGCGGCTACCAGCTGCGTGCGACCAACGCCGCCGACTATCGGCGGCTGCTCGACGAGTGCGCCGACGACGCTCGGGCCGCCCGGATCGTGCACGCGTGGGCGCTGGACGGCGAGCCGGCCGGCAACGATGCGGATGCCGTGTCGGCGGCGCAGGAGCACGGGTACTACGCGCTGCTGACGCTGCTGGACGCGCTGCCGGCCGCCGGCGTGGAGCTGGACGTGGTCACCGCCGGAGCGGCCGACGTGACCGGGGCCGACCTGGTGCGCCCGGAGCACGCCACGGTGGCCGGGGTGGTGCGCTCGGTGCCGCTGGAACGCCCGCAGGTGCGCTGTCACTGGGTCGACGCCGACCCGGGCGACCTCGGCGTGGACGCGGTGATGGACGAACTGCTCGGCGACGAGCGGGTCGAGGCGGTCGCGCTGCGGCTGGGCGGGCGCCGCTGGACCCGCGAGTTCGTTCCGGTCCGGCCGGGTGGGCGTACCTCCTCGGGGTTGGGCGTCCGCGACGGCGGGCGTTACCTGATCACGGGCGGGCTGGGCCGGGTCGGCGGCGCGTTCGCCGCCGAGCTGGCCCGGCGTGGCGCGCAGCTGGTGCTGGTGAGCCGCGCCGCGCAGCCGCCGCCGGCCACGATCGAGGCCCTCGAGCAGGCGGGCGCCCGGGTGCGTCACCTCACCGCCGACGTGGCCGACGCAGACGACATGCGGGCGGTACGCGCCGAAGTCCTGCGTGATCTCGGCGGCCTCGACGGCATCATCCACGCCGCGAAGCTGCCCGACACGGGCCTGTCCGCCGGGTCGCGGCTGGCCGAGGCGGCGGCGGAACTGCGGCCGAAGGTCACCGGCACGCTGGTGCTGCGCGAGGTCTTCGGTGACCTGCCGCTCGACTTCGTGGCGCTGACCTCGTCGGTGACCGCGCTCGCGGGTGGCCTGGGCCGGGCCGACGACACGGCCGCCAACGCGTTCCTCGACGCGTACGCGCGCAGCCCGCACGGCTGGCCGGCCCGCCTCGTGTCGCTGGCCTGGGGCGCGTGGCAGGAGGAGGGCGTGCCCGACCACGACGGGCTGCCCGCCGCGGCGGCGGTCGCCGCGGGGCAGCGGGTCCTCGCCGAGGGCCGCACCGGCTCGGTGGCGATCGGCGCCTACACGGTGGCCGCGGTCACGGGCCACGAGCGGCGACTCGGCTCGGCCGCCGCCACGGTGACCTCCACCGTGGCCGCCGCTGATGCCGACCTGACCGCCACCATCGCCCGGATCTGGGGTGACGTCCTCGGTGTCGCCGAGGTCAGCCCGCACGACGACTTCTTCCGACTGGGCGGCACGTCGCTGGTGGCGGCGCAGCTGGTGCTGCGCATCCGCCAGGCCGTCGGCGCCCGGCTGTCCATGCGGGTGCTGTTCGACGCGCCGACCGTCGCCGCGATGGCCGCCCGGATCGAGTCGCTGCGCGGCGCCCCACCGGCCGCCGACGCGGAGGCACCCATCCCGCGCCTCCGCAGGGCAGGGCAAACATCATGACCGAGTCGCGGCAGGACCTCACGGCGGTGGGCGGCGTCTACGCCGTGCCCGCCTCCTACGCGCAGGAGCGGGTCTGGTTCACCGCCCAGCTCAGCCCCGGGCAGCCGCTGTTCACGATGACCGACGCGGTCACCCTGCCACCGGGCGCGGGGCCGGAGCAGGCGCTCGCCGCGCTGCGGGCGGTCACCGAACGGCACGAGGCCATGCGCACCACCCTGCGCCTGGCCGGCGGCGAGCTCCACCAGGACATCCACCCCACCGTGCCGATCGAGCTGCCGGTGACCGACCTGTCCGGGCTGACCGAGCCGGACCGGGAACGCGCCCGCGCGGAGATCGTCGCCGAGTACGCCCGCCTCGACCTGCCGATGGACAGCGCACCGCTGTGGCGGGCGCGGCTGCTGCGGCTCGGCGCGGACACCTGGTGGCTGCTGTTCGCCGGGCACCACGTCATCCTTGACGGCACCTCGCTGCTCAACCTGCGCGCCGAGCTGACCGAGCTGTGCGCCGCCGCCGTCGCGGGTCGGGCGCCGGACCTGCCCGACCTGCCCATCCAGTACGCCGACTACGCCGCCTGGGAACGCGACCGCCTCGACGGCCCTCGGTGGGGTCAGCTGCGCGACTACTGGCGGGAGACGCTGACGGGCCTGCCCGCCGTGCACGCGCTGACGACCGACCGTCCGCGCCCGCCGACTCGCACGTTCAGCGGCAGCGACGTACGCCGCACCCTGCCCGAAGGCGTGGCGCACGCGCTACCCGAGCTGTCCCAGCAGGCCGCCGCGACCCCGTTCATGGTGCAGCTGGCGGCCTATGTCGCGCTGCTGCACCGGCTGTCGGGCAGCGACGACATCGTGGTCGGCATGCCAGTGGTGGGCCGCGACCGTGCCGAGTTGGAGCCGCTGCTGGGCATGTTCATGAACATGCTGGTGCTGCGGGTCGACGTCTCCGGTGATCCGCCGTTCCTGACCCTGGTCCGCCGGGTGCGCCGCGTCGTCCTCGACGCGTGGGACCACCAGGACATGCCGTTCCAGAAGCTCGTCGAGGACCTGGCGGTGCGGCGCGACCCCGGCGTAGCGCCGCTGTACCAGGTCACGTTCCACCATCTGCCGACCGGCCGCGGCGAGGCGTTCGGCGGCGCCATGGACGACCTGTCGCTGGAGGTCGCCGGCGACGAGCTGCGGCTGGAGTACGACACCGCACTGTTCGACCCCTCCACCATGGAGGCGTTCGCGGACCGCTACCTGCTGCTGCTCGCGGCCGCCGCCGCGGCGCCGCGGACCAGGGTGGGCGCGCTGCCGATCATGTCGGACGCCGAGCGCACCCAGGTCGTGACCGGCTGGAACGCCACCGACGCCCCGGTGCGCCAGACCACCCTGGCGGAGCTGTTCGACGCCCAGGCCCGGCGTACGCCGGACGCGGTCGCGCTGGTCGACGGCGGCACCCGGCTGACCTACGCCGAGTTGTCCGCCGCAGCCGAGCAGGTGGCACGGCGGCTGATCGCGCATGGCGTGGGGCCCGAGTCGATCGTCGCCATCCACGAGCCCCGCTCCAGCCGCCTGGTCGTCGGGCTGCTCGGCATCCACCGGGCCGGTGCGGCGTACCTGCCGTTGGATCCGGACTATCCGGCGCAGCGGCTGGCCTACATGCTCGCGGATGCCGGCGCCGGGGTGCTGCTGGCCGACGAGGTGCCGGAGGGGCTGGCGGTACCGGGCGTCGTGCTGCCGCTGACCGGCCCCGACCAGCCCGAGACCGCTGCCGGCACCGCCGCCGGGCCGGGCAACGCGGCGTACCTGATCTACACGTCAGGGTCCACGGGGCGACCGAAGGGCGTGGTCAACGAGCACGCCGGCGTCGTCAACCGGCTCGACTGGATGCAGGACACCTTCGGGCTCGGGCCGGACGACGCCGTGCTGCACAAGACGCCGATCGGTTTCGATGTGTCGGTGTGGGAGGTGTTCTGGCCGCTCGTCGTGGGTGCGCGGCTGGTGCTGGCCCAGCCGGGTGGACACCGCGATCCGGCGTACCTGCGGGAGCTGATCGAGCGGGAGCGGGTCACCACCGTCCACTTCGTGCCGTCTATGCTGGATGCCTTCCTGGCCACGGCCGGTCCCGCCGACCTCGCCCGGTGCGGGTCGCTGCGGCGGATCGTGTGCAGCGGCGAGGAGCTGCCGCTCGAACTCGCCCGCCGGGCCGTGGCCGCCCTCCCGGTCGCCGCGCTGCACAACCTCTACGGGCCCACCGAGGCCGCGATCGACGTCACCGCCTGGGCGGTGACGCCTGTCGCGCTGGCCGGGGTCACCCGGGTGCCGATCGGCGGGCCCATCCGCAACGTCCGTACCTACGTGCTCGACCAGGCGCTGCGGCCGGTGCCGGTCGGCGTCGCCGGGCAGCTCCACCTCGGCGGGGTGCAGGTGGCCCGGGGCTACCTGCACCGCCCCGAACTCACCGCCCGCAGGTTCGTCGCCGACCCGTTCGGCGACGCCGGCGGGCGGCTCTACGCCACGGGTGACCTGGCCCGCTGGCGGCCCGACGGCACGCTGGAGTTCCTCGGTCGCATCGACGACCAGGTGAAACTGCGTGGCCTACGGATCGAGCTGGGGGAGATCGCCGCCGTGCTGCGCGAGCAGCCGGGCATCGGCTCCGCCGCCGTCGTCGTACGCGGTGCCACGCCCGCCGAACAGCGCCTGGTGGCGTACGTGACGCCGGCAGCGGGGACCGAGGCCCAGGACCAGGCAGCGCTGCGGGAGGCGCTGAAGCGGCGGCTGCCGGAATACATGGTGCCGTCGGCGATCGTGGCGCTGGAGGCGCTGCCCCTGTCTTCCAACGGAAAGCTGGACACCGCCGCGCTGCCCGCGCCCGTGCACGACGGCAACCCCGCCGCCGTGCGCCGGCCACCGGTCACCCCGGTCGAGCAGGCCGTCGCGGCCGCCTGGCAGGACGTGCTGGGGGTCACCGACGTCGGGCTCGACGACGACTTCTTCGAACTGGGCGGGCATTCGCTGCTGGCGATCCGGATGCTGGCCACGCTGCGCGACGCGTACGGGCACATCGACGTCGGCGTGATGGACCTGTTCCAGCACTCCACCGTGCAGGGGCTGGCCGCGCTGATCGACGGCCCGGCGGACCGGGAGCGCCGGCGGCCGCTGCTCTACGAACTGACCACGCCGGTCCCGGCGGGGCAGCGGGTGCGGTCCTACGTGTGCGTACCCTATGGTGGCGGGCTGGCCAGCATCTACCAGCCGCTCGCGGACGAGCTGCCGCCCGGGCACACGCTGTTCTCGGTGGCGGTCCCAGGGCATGACGTCGGGGTCAGCGACACGGAGCTGCCCTTCGGTGAGCTGGTCGACCGGTGCGTGGCCGAGATCCAGGACCGGGTGGACGGCCCGCTGGTCCTGTACGGCCACTGCGTCGGCGGCGCCCTGCTGACCGGTATCGCCCGGCGGCTGCACGAGCGGGGCCGCCCGATCGAGGCGATCTACGTGGGCGGCGTGTTCCCGACGGCCCGGCCGGACAACATGCTCGGCCGCCTGGTCGACTGGGTCGATTCCCGTGGCGCGGACCGGCGTTACGAGACGTTTCTGCGCTCGATCGGCGCCGAGCTGGCCGACCTGGACCAGGCGCAGGTCGACCGGTTCGTCTACCACGTGCGGCGGGAGGCCGCCGAGGCGCAGGAGAAGTTCACCGAGTGGCTGGAGGCTGACCCGGTCCGGGTGGCCGCGCCGGTGATCTCCGTCGTGGGCACCCACGACATCCTCACCGAGTACTACGAGGAGCGCTACCGCGAGTGGGGCTTCCTCGGCGAATCCACCGCGCTGGTGGTCCTCGACCAGGCCGGGCACTACTTCGTCAAGCAGCGGGCCAGGGCGCTCGCCGAGGTGGTCACCCAGACCCATCTCCGGCTGGCCGAGCCCGCCGCCGCGCAGGCCACCGCCGACCGGCTGGCCGGTGACGCCTGGGAACTCGCCGCCACCAGCGCCGACCCGGTCACCGCCGGTGCCAGCGTGCAGCCCGGCGTACGCCGGTTCCTGGCGCTCACCGCCAGCCAGCTGATCTCGGCCACCGGCTCGGCGCTGACCCAGTGGGCCGTACCCGTCTGGGTCTACCTGACCACCGGGTCGATGCTGTGGTTCGGCCTGTCCGGGGTGATCGCCTACCTCCCGGCACTGCTGACGTTGCCGGTCGCGGGTGCCGTCGCGGACCGGTTCGACCGGCGCAAGGTGCTGCTCGCCGCGTGCGCGGCCGCGGTGACGGCGGCGGCGCTGCTGGCCACGCTGCTGTGGACCGATCAGCTGGGGCTGGCCGCCGTCTACACCCTGGTCTGTGTGCTCGGCGCGGCGTCGGTGTTCCAGCGCATCACCTACCTGGCCGCGATCCCGCAGGTCATGCCGAAGCGCTACCTGGGGCACGCCAACGGCATCGCCCAGTTGGCCGTGGGGCTCAGCTCGCTGGCGGTGCCGCTGCTGGCGGCGGGCCTGCTCGCGGCGATCGACCTGACCGGCATCCTGCTGATCGACATCGTGAGCTACGTGGTCGCGATGGGCGTGCTCGCGGTGGTGAAGTTTCCCAAGCTGCTCGGCCGCCGCCGCAAGGAGCCGTTCCTGGCCGAGCTGATCGGCGGGGCGCGGATGGCGTGGGCGGAGCCGGGGTTCCGGGCCATGCTGGGCTTCTTATCGCTCTACAACCTCTGCCTGGCCAGCCTGATGCTGGTGCCACCGATGGTGCTCGCGTTCGGCACGATGGGCCAGGTCGGCACCGTCGCGTTCGCCGAGGCGCTGGGCACCGTATTGGGCGGGCTCGTGATCGCGGTGTGGGGTGGCCCGACCAGGCGCCGGATGCCCGCCCTGATCGCGATCGCGTTCGGGGTCGCGATCAGCCTGGTGCTCAGCGGCGTACGCCCGAACCTCGTGCTGGTCGCGCTCGGCAGCTTCGGCGTGGGACTGGGCCTGGGCCTGCACAACGGCATCTACCTGTCGATCATCCAGGTGAAGGTGCCGCAGCGGTTCCACGGCCGGGTGCTGGCGATCATCCAGACGATGACCTGGGCGACGTTGCCGCTGGGCTTCGCCGTACTGGTGCCGCTGAGCGGGTCGGTGCTGGAGCCGATGTTCGCTCCGGGCGGCGCCCTGGCCGACAGCGTCGGTGCCCTGATCGGGACCGGCCCTGGCCGGGGGCTCGGGTTCGCGTTCGTCGTGTCCGGGCTGGCCCTGGCCGTGGTGTCGCTGGTCGCCTACGGCCAGCGCCGGTTGCGCCTGTTCGACACCGAGACCCCCGACGCTCCGGCGGACGCGACCGAGTGGCTACCGCAGCTGCGCCGCCGCCGGGTCGACGATCTGTAGCCGCAGTTCCGAGGCGTACGCCTGGCCGGCCGCGTCGGTCAGCCAGGCGTCGCCCGGGCCGGGCAGCATCTCGGTGATGGTCAGCCCGACCCCGTCGCCGCCCTTGGCGTGCGCGCCGCGCAGCAGGGTGCACAGCAGCCGGGCGTAGACGCCGCTGGTCAGGTCGACGAAGCTGGGTTTGAGCTCGGTGTCGACCCGGACGAAGATCTGCTCGGGCAGGCCGAGGGCGAGCCTCCAGCGCCGCACCGCGAGGTAGCGTTCCCGCTCGCCCTTCACCTTGTGCAGCCCGGTGTCGCCGACGGTGGTGCGCCAGGTCTCGCGGACCAGCACGAGGTTGTCGACGGTGACACGCGGGGTGTGCCCGGCGTTCCCGGCCAGCTTCCACGTGTCGAACACCTGGTAGTCGAAGAGCTGCGCGAACACCTCCAGCAGCGGCCACTGCCGTCCGTCGCCCGCGTGCACCCGCAGGCTGCCGTCGGCTTCGGGTCGCACGGTGAGGCCGGTGATCGGCACGACGCGGTCCGGGTCGGCGCCGGGGGCGCTGACGAAGCCGAGCTGCACGTCGGCGGGTCCGTGCAGCCATTCCGCGATGCGGGCCGTGTGCCGGGGCCAGTCCACCGGGACCAGCAGCCGCACCCGGCCCTCGGGCAGGTCGCCCCGCATACCCTCCCGTAACCGCTGCGGTTCCGGGTGCCCGTACGCGAAGAAGTGCGTGTCGAACGCGGCCAGGGCCACGTGCAACTCGCCGAGCACGACGGTGAAGTCTCCCCGCAGCAGGGCCGCCTCGTCCGGGGCGCACAGATGCACGTCGGGGCTGTGGATCCGGGCGGCGGCCCAGCCGGGCGCGGTGGCCGGGAACGCCGCGGCGACCCGCTCGGTCAGCTCGGCGGCGCCGAACCGCAGCTCCCGGGCGTCGGCATCGGCGTCGGCCAGGCCGAGCACCTTCGCCCACCGGGCCAGGAAATCGGCGATGACGGCGGCGCCGGGCGGGTTTGCCCCGAACACGACCGCCTGAGCCAGGAACCACAGGTCGGGCAGGGGAACGTCCGCACTGGCCGACTCGGCCGACAGGTCGCGGTAGAGGGCGGCCAACGCTTCGGCGTACGCGTCGCCGATCGCCGCCGTCAGCCACCGGGCCGACAGCAGCAGCGGCTCCAGCGGAGCAAGCCGTTCCAGCAGCGGGTCACCGAAGCTGATGTCCAGGTCGCGCACGGTCTCCAGGTGGCACAGAGTGCGCCCGGCGTACACCTCGCCGGGGTGTTGCCGCGCGGCCTGACCCGTCAGCTCGACGAACGTCCGCTCGAGTGCGGACATGGCCGCGGCCAGGGCGTCCGGGCCGTCGGCGGCGGCCACCGCGTCGCGCAGCGCGCTGACGGAGGCCAGCTCACCGAGCACCCGTTCGCGGACCAGGTCGTCGCCGATCGCGGCGAGCTGCTCGCGCAGCACATCCTCGGCGGTGAGGTCGATCGGCAGGTCGAAACCGATCCGCAGCACGCCGCGCTCGGCGAGTTCGTCGAGCTGCGCGTGCACGTCGGCGGTGCGGCGGAACCCGCTCTCCGGGTCCGCGACCAGCGCTGCGGCGAGATCCGCGACGCACGGTCGCCGCTGCGCCAGAGTGAGCAGCGCGGCCGTTCCCGCCGGCAGCGCCTGCGGCGCGCGGTGCGGATGCAGCAGCACCCCGTCCCGCATCGTCAGCTGGGGCGCCAGCCGCACCGGCAGCCAGTCCCGCACGCCCTCCGCGCGGGCGAAGGCCTCGCCGAGCGCGTCCAGCGCCCACCGCTCCAGAAAAACCCGGCGGGTACGCGTCAGAGCCGTACCCGGGCGCACCGTGGCGACGGGACCGGGGCCGCCCAGCTCTGTCCAGCAGATGGGACCGAAGAAACCGACGGTGTCGTTCTTGAGGCAGTAACGCTGCCAGTATTTCGCGATGACCTCCTCGCGGTGCCGTCGGCGCAGATTGCGCGGGGCGTGCGGGCCGTCGCGCCGGATCGCGTCGACCGCGAGCAGGACGGCCGGATTCTGCCAGGTCAGCGCAGTGCGGAACGTGTCGTCGCAGGCGATGTCGTAGACGGCGCCGCCGAGATCCGTGGCGGCGGCGTCGAAGGCGGCCTCGAAGGCGTCCGCGCCGCAGGCACCGGTGAGATAGCCGTCGGCGGCCGCCGCGAGCGTGGGCGCGGCGAACCGCTGCATCCCGGCCACTGGAAATCCGGCCGACCGTAGCAGCGCTGAGCGCCACACGTGCCATGGGGTTCCGGCGAGGGGCGTGAGATGCTCCTGGGGCATCCGGCAATGGTATGCATCCATGGACCTGCGGTGGGACGGGCAAACATGAGCTTCGGGCTGGTGTCGTTCGGCGAGGCGCTCGGCGATCCGGTACCGGTCGCGGACGTGGTGGGGCAGTACACCGACGACGTGAACCGGGTCCTCGGGTACGGCTACCGCCAGGTGCACCGCAGCGCCCCGGAGGTCGGCCTGACCGACCTCGCCGAGCGGGCCGCCCGCCAGGCCCTCGACGCCGCCACGCTCGACGCCGCCGAGGTGGACCTGCTGGTGCTGGCCGTCACCGACCTCACCGAGTACCTCTACTGGGACGCCGCCGCCGACCTGGCGCACCGGCTCGGCGCGGTCAACGCCGAAGCGGTGCTGCTCACCCAGGCCTGCACGACGGGTGTGCTCAGCTTCGACACTGTCGCGGGGAAGTTCGCCACCCACCCGCGGTACGTCAGCGCCCTGGTGGTGGCCGCGAACCGGACCTGTGAGGCGTACTGGAACCGGATGGACACGCAGCCGATGGTCTTCTCCGACGGCGCGGTCGCCACGGTGGCTCGGCGCGGGCATCCTCGGCTGCGCTGGCTCGCCACGGAGGCCGCCACCGACGGCCGCTACGCCGCGTTCCACCGGCTCGACGTGGGCGGCGCGGCGGCACCCTTCGGCCCTGGTGCCGAGCCGCCCGCCGTACGCGACGTGTGGAACGTGATGGAGTTCTTCGACTACGACGCCGAGCAGTTCGAGCAGTTCGCCCGGGACCTCGACGAGCGGGCCGTGCGGGTCACCGAGCGGGCCTGCGAGCGGGCGGACGTCAAGGTCGCCGACCTGGCGCGCCTGATCCTCGTCAGCGACAACGAGCGGGCCATGGCGTCCCTGGCGCGGGCGCACGGGGTGCCGCTGGCGCGTACCAACCGGGAACTGGCGGCCGAGCACGGGCATCTCGGTGCGGCGGACCAGCTCTTCGGGCTGAGCCGCCTGCGCGCCGCCGGTGAACTCCGCGAGGGCGACCGGGTCGCGCTGATTTCGCTGGGCCGGGGCATGCACTGGGCCTGTACCATCGTCGAGGCATAAGCATCGATCGCCCGATCGGTTCTGACAGCGCGCCGCCGCTGCCGCCTGACACCCGTTCTGGAAAGGGACACCGGATGTCCAGTCGCCTGGTGCGGCTCGTCGCCGACGTGCTGGCGTTGCCGGTCGATCAGGTCGACGCGCAGACCGGTCCCGCGACCACAGCGGCCTGGGTGAGCCTGCGCCACCTCCAGATCGTCGCGGCGGTCGAGGACACGTACGGGATCGCCATCACGCCACGGGAGATCCGGGCCGTCCGGTCGGTGGCGGACCTGCGCGAGCTGCTCGCGCAGCGGGGCGTCGACGAATGACGTCCGCCGCGCCGTCTCCGCTGAGCGACGCCGACCTCGGCACCGGGCTGTTCATCCGCCGATTCGAGGAGGAACTGCTCCGCCTGTACGCGGACGGCCACATCAGCGGCACCACGCACACCTGCCTCGGCCAGGAATACATCCCGGTCGCGCTGGCCCCGCTGCTGACCGGGGACTTCGTGTTCAGCAACCACCGGGGGCACGGGCACTACCTGGCCCACTGCGCTGACCCGGACGGCCTGCTGGCGGAACTGCTCGGCCGGGAGGGCGGGGTGTGCCACGGGCGTGGTGGCAGCCAGCACCTACGCCGGGAACGCTTCCTGTCCACCGGCGTGCAGGGGGAGAGTCTGCCCGCCGCGGTCGGCGTGGGGCTGCACCTCAACCGCACCGGGCAGGACGGGATCGTGGTGACCTACATCGGTGACGGCACCTGGGGCGAGGGCGCGGTCTACGAGGCGCTCAACATGGCGCAGCTGTGGCGGGTGCCGCTGCTGGTCGTGGTCGAGCACAACCGGATCGCCCAGTCCACCCCGACCACCGAGCAGCTGGCCGGGACCATCGGCGGCCGGGCCGCCGGGTTCGGGATCACCTTCAGCGAGTCGGATTCGCTGGACCTCAACGAGGTGCGTGCCGCCGCCGCGCCGCACATCGAGCGGGTCCGCGCCACCCGGCAGCCGCATGTGCTGGTGCAGCACACGGTCCGGCTCGGCCCGCACAGCAAGGGCGACGACTCCCGCCCGGCCGACGAGATTCGCCGGCTGCGCCACCTCGACTGGCTGGAGCGGTACGCGGCCGCGTACCCGCCCCAGTTCTCGGCCGCCGACGCGCAGGCCCGGCAGCGGGTCGCGGAGATCTCGGCCGCGGCGCTGGCCCGACCCCTGGTGAGCGGAGGCGTGGCGTGACGCGCGCCGAACGAGTGAGCCAGAACCTCAACCGCGCCCTGCACGAGCTGTTCGCCGCCGACGAGCGGGCCTGGCTGCTGGGCGAGGATGTCGCCGATCCTTACGGCGGCGCCTTCAAGGTCACCCAGGGTCTGTCGACGGCCTACCCGGACCGGGTGCTGTCGACACCGCTGAGCGAGAACGGCATCACCGGCGTCGCGGGTGGGCTGGCGCTCTGCGGTGACACGGTCATCGTCGAGATCATGTTCGGCGACTTCGTCGGCCTCGCCTTCGACCAGATCATCAACTTCCTCACCAAATCCGTCGCCATGTATGGCGAGCACATCCCGATGCGGGTCGTGATCCGCTGCCCCGTCGGCGGTGGGCGGGGCTACGGCCCGACGCACAGCCAGAGCGTGCAGAAGCACTTCATCGGCATCCCGCACCTCGCGCTCTTCGAGCTGTCGCCACTGCACGACGCGGCCGACGTGCTCGCCGCCGCGCTGCGCCGCGGCGAACCGTCCATGCTGTTCGAGGACAAGATCCTTTACACCCAGCCGAGGTACGTGGGCAACCGCGTCGACGACCGCCTCGCCTTCGAGTTGCTGGGCGCGGACGGCAACTGGGCCCGCGTCTACGACCCGGCCGCCGCTGCCGCGCCGACGCTGGTCATCGCGCCCGGCGGGGTCGCCAACCGGGCGATCGCCGCCGCCAGGAAGGCCTGGGAGCAGGGGCGCAATGTCGAGGTGCTGGTCCCGGCCCGGCTCTACCCCTTCGATGTCGACGGTGTGCTCGGCCTGCTCGACGGTGCGGACGGCGTGATCGTCGCCGAGGAGAGCACGGCTGGCGGCACGTGGGGGAGCGAGGTCGCCACTCGGCTCTACGCCGCCGCGTGGCCGCTGCTGCGTCGGCCGATCGAGCTTGTCAGCTCGGCCGCCAGCGTCATTCCGTCGGCGCCGCATCTGGAACGGGCGGTCCTGCTCAGCGCGGACACGATCCTGGAACGGATCACGCACGGCTCCACCGGTGAGTCTGCCGCGTCGGGAGCGGCGAGTCGCGATCGGGCTGCGCCGGCGCGGGCGGCGGAGCAGGGCGTCGCGGTGAGCGTACCCAAGCTCAACAACAACGACGACAGCTATGTGCTGCTGGAATGGCTGGTCCCGGCCGGTGCCACCGTCGAGATCGGACAGGCGATCGCGGCGGTCGAGACCTCCAAGGCGATCGAGGAGCTGGCGGCGACGCACGCGGGCGTCCTGCGTCAGGATGTTGCCGCCGGGGCCGACTGCGTCCCGGGCTCGACCATCGGCCACATCCTGCCCGCGGGCGCCCTCCCTGCCGCGGCGCCTCCGGTCGCTGAGCCGTCCGTGGCGACGCAACCGGCGCTGACGGGGCGGCCGCTGCCGCCGTCGCAACGCCGCATCGCCGACGTGGTGGCGACCTCGCACCGGGAGATCCCGGTCGCCTTCACCGCCGTGCGGGTCGACGTGACCGCCGCCCTCGCGTTCGCGCGCCGGGCCGCCGACGAGACCGGCGCCGATGTCAGCCTGACCGAGGTCGTCATCGCTGCCGTGGCCACGTTGCACGAGCAGTTCCCTGCCCTCTACGCCCAGCTCACCGGGGACGGCCGGGTCATCGACGCGGCACAGCCGTCGGTCGGGCTCACCGTGGACGTCGGCGCCGGGCTGTTTCTGCCGGTGATCCGCGACGCGGCGAAGCTGGACCTGGGCGACCTCGCCGACACCGTGGTCGAGCTGCGGATGAAGGCGCTGCGCAACCGGCTGCGCGAGGACGACATGGCCGGGATGAACTTCCTGGTCGCGCTCAACAGCACCCCCGGCGTGATCTACGCCCAGCCGATCATCCCGCCCGGCGTCACCTGTGCACTGTCGGTGCCTGACGTGCACCGCGAGGTCGTGCTGGGTGTCGGAGGTGAGGTGCGCGAGCGGATGGTGGCGGACCTCGGGCTGGCCTACGACCACCGGCTGGTCAACGGGGCGCAGGCCGGGGCGTACCTGGCCGCGCTCAGCGCCGCCCTGCAACGGTAACGGCGGAGCCCACACGAGCGTCATCGCCGCGTACGCCGGTTCGGCAGGCAGTTGAGCAGCAGCTTGGTACTGGCCCAGCTCGTGCGGGCCGATGTGAGTCGGCTCGGCGCCGTGCCGGGTCGCGAGCTCGTTCCCCCGCGTGCTGCGCGTGACGGTTGATGGCCAGCCGCCTGCATCCGCGGTTCGGCGGCAGGGTTGACGTGGCCAGGCCTGGCATGGATTCTTGTTACTGGTATAGACCGGTCTGGCTCTGACCCACCTGAGCGGCGGAGATCGGGCCTCAGCCTTCGCGGCGCTCCCGCTCGGTGGGCGCCACGCCGGGATGTATGCCGAGACCAAGCGCCAGCCGAATTGCAGGAGTGGAGGTGTGATGTTTCTGTCGCGTTCGTTTCGTGGCTTTCGCCGCGTCGGAATATTCGCCGGATTGGTCGGGCTCGCCGTTGGGCTGGTGAACCCTCCGCCTGCTCGGGGCGAGCCCCAGGCTCCTGATCGGGCGGAGGTGGCCCGTATTCTTCCGGTGCCGCAGCATGTGGCGCCGCGTCCCGGGTCCGTCGTCGTGCCCGGCGATGTCGATGTCGTCGCGGGCGCGGCCGTGGATTCGGCGGCCGAGGAATCGCTCGTGGATCTGCTCGGGGCGCACGGTGTCAGAGCCAGGGTCGTCCGTACCGCGGACATGTCGACGTCGCGCCCGTTGATCCTTCTGGGTGGACCGGGCGAGACGTCGGCGAGCACCGCGGTGCTGGGTGCCCTCGGGGTCGAGGGGCCGGCGGGGTTGCCCGGTGAGGGGTACGTCCTGGCGGCCGGGCACGATCGTCTCGGGCGACCGCGGATCGTCCTCGCGGGCGTGGACGGCGCCGGCACCTTCTACGCCGTTCAATCACTGCGTCAGCTGCTCGTGTCGGACGGCTCCCGGGTATCGGTTGACGGCGTAGCGGTGCGCGACTGGCCGGGTTACCGGATTCGCGGCGGCATGGAGTCGTTCTACGGGCCGGTGTGGTCGCAGGAGGACCGGCGCTCGCAGATCGAGTTCCTGGCTCGGCACAAGATGAACCAGTTCTTCTACGGGCCTGCGGACGATCTGCGTACCGGATCGAACTGGGACTCCCTGTACGACGAGGCGGAACTGGGCCGGCTGAAGGAGATCGTGGACCTGGCGCGGTCGCGTCACGTCGATTTCGTGTACCGGGTCTCGCCGGAGGCGCCCTTGGCGCCCGGTCAGGGGATCTGCCATGTGCGCGAGTCCGATCGGGCCCAGCTGCTGGCCCGCTTCACCCAGTTGTGGGAGATCGGGGTCCGCAGTTACGTCATCGCCTGGGACGACGTGTCCGGTAACTTCGCGTGCCAGGAGGACCGGGACGCCTACCAGGGCGATTCGTCGCCGCTCGCCGCGGCCCAGGCCGGGGTCACCAACCTGGTCCAACGCGAGTTCATCGAGAAGCACCCCGGCGCCACCCGTCTGGTGACCGTGCCGACCGAGTACTGGGGCATGACCCGTACGCCGTACAAGAACCGGTTCGACGAGTTGGTGAGCGCCGACGTCGACCTTTACTGGACCGGGCCGGAAGTGGTCTCGCCGAGCATCACCAGGGACGACCTCCGGGCCGCGCAGGCCGCCTGGCCGCGGCACCGGATCATGCTCTGGGACAACTACCCGGTCAACGACTACAGCCCCAACCGGCTGCTGTTGGGCCCACTGGTGAACCGCGACGCCAGCATGGCGGACGACGTCATCGGCATCTCGTTCAACGAACTCGTCCAGCACCAGGAGGCCTCGCTTATCTCCCTCGGCACGCAGGCCGACTACGCCTGGAACCCCGGGGCCTACGACCCGGAGCGCTCATGGACGCGCACGCTGCAGATCGTCGGCGGCGACGCGTACCAGGAGCTGCGGCTGTTCGCGGAGAACAACCGGGCCAGCGTCCTCGACAACACCGCACGGCCGCAGTTCGCCGCCCTCATCAACCGGCTCATCGCCGACTACTCGGCGGGCCGGCCGGTGGGTGACGAGCTCGAGCAGCTCGACAGTGAGATGCGCCGACTGGCGGAACTGCCCGCCGCGCTCCGGGCGCGGCTCGACAACCCCGCGCTGCTCAAGCAGATCGGGCCCTGGCTGGACCGCGTCGGAATGACCGGCCAGGCGGGCCGGGCGGCCGTGGCGATCCTCCGGGCCCAGGACCGGGGGGACGGCGAAGCCGCCTGGCTGGCACGACGGGACCAGGCGCGTGCCCGCGGCATCCTCGACAGGACGTGGCACCAGATCAGTCCCGGCCCGGTCGACGAGCTGCTCAGCTTCGCGGCAGCTCAGAGCGACGGCTACATCGGTGACCGATGGTACGGCGACCTCGGGGCTCCCACGGGCCTGCCGGCTGCCACCCAGGGCTCGGCGCTGGGCAACCTGACCGACCGGCGCGACGACACGGCCTACGTCGCCGCCGGCAAGCCGCGGGACGGCGACGCGATCGATGTTCCGATCACCAAGCCGCACCGCCTGTCCGCGGTGACCGTGGTGCAGGACGCGACCGCGCCCGCCGACGGCATGATCCAGGCGCTGGTCGACGGCGCCTGGGTGGATCTCGGACCGCTCGCTGACGGGTTCACCAAGGTGTCGGCCGCGGACCTCGCGGCCAGTGCGGTACGGATCCGGTGGACACCGGGCAGCGCGGCCCCGCGCATCTACGAGATAGTCCCGCACTACTCCGACGTGTTCAGCGGCACCGTCTCGGTCGATCCGCCGGGATCGCTGATCGCGCCCGGGAAGACGAAGCGGTTCCAGGTCACCTTCGAGGTGTTCGCGGATCACCAGATCAGTGGCCAGGTGAGCGTCACCGGCCCGGCCGGCTGGACCGCCGACCCGGCGACGCAGGTGTTCCGTGCCCAGCCGGGTGGCCGGACCATCGTCGCGAGCGTGCCGGTGGAGGTGACCGTCCCGGCCGATGCCGAGACGGGACGCCACCAGGTGACGGTTTCCTTCGCCGAGGACGGCGCGTCACCGGTGAACGTGTCGCTCCCGATCCTGGTCGGGGAGCAGAGCTACCCGAACCTCGTGACCGGGGCGAACCCGGCCGGCTACTGGCGGCTCGGTGACGTGACCGGTTCCAGCACCGCCGTGGACAGCTCCGCCAGCGGGCAGAACGGCACGTACCTGGCCGGTGGCCACCCGGGCGCCGACGGTGCGATCACCGGTGACCGGGCGGCGGACCTCTCCGCCGGGTACGTCGAGGCGCCGCGAAGCCCGCGAACCGACCTCCAGGGCGCTTTCACCCTCGAGGCGTGGGTGAAGCTCGACACGCTCGCCCCGGCGCCGGGGCAGGCGATCATCGAAAGCTACACCGGGCCGGCGGTCAACGGGTACGCGCTGCGGGTGACGGACGGCGTCCTGCAGGCGTGGTCGCTGGGCGCCGCCGGGAAGGGGTACGGCCTGGTGACCGGCCGTACCCGGCTGACACCCAACACGTGGCACCACGTCGCCGCCGTCTTCGACGGGTCACGACTGACCGTGTACCTCGACGGGGTGGCGGACAACAGCGTCGCGACGTCGGTATCGCCAGGCAGCGGTACGGCGAGCGTCAAGCTCGGTGGCCGCGGAGACGACGCGAACCAGCGGCTCCAGGGCGACCTCGACGAGGCGGCGATCTACGACCGGGCCCTGACCGCGGCCGAACTCGAGGCGCACCACCTCACCGGTCTCGGCTGACCGGCCTCCGCCGATGTGCGTCAGCCCTCCGGTGACGGGGGGCTGACGTGCATCTGGATGGCGTAACGATCCCCGCGGTAGAGCGACCGACCGAACTCCACGACCTTTCCCATGTTGTCCACCGAGATGCGCTCGATCAGGAACGCCGGGCTGTCCTCCGCGACTTCGAGCCGCTTCGCCTCGGCGTCGGTCAGCCGGGCGATGGTGACCGTTTGCCGCGCCGATTCCAGCCGCACCCCGAAGACGCGGCCCAGCACCTCGTACAGCGAGTCGTCGCGCCCCATCACCGCCAGCAGGTTGGGGAACCGCGTCGCGGCGAGGTTGGTCCGCTCCAGCGCCATCGGGATGCCGTCCGCGGTACGGATCCGCTCGATGTAGTGGGTCGGCTCGCCCGGGGCGATGTCGAGGCTGGCGGCGACGGCGCGGGTGGCCGGGCGGGTACGGGCGCGGTACGACTTGGCGCCCGGTGTCATGCCGCGCATCCGCATGTCCTCGCTGAAGGAGCGGAAGATCTCCGAGTGGGTCAGCGTGGGGTGCTGCACGAAGGTCCCGCGCCCGGGCACCCGCCGGACCATTCTCTTCGACTCCAGCGCGTCGATGGAGCCCCGGACGGTCATCCGGGCGACGCCGAACCGTTCGGCGAGGACCCGCTCCGAGGGAAGCAGCGCGCCGTCCCGCGAGCTCAGGACCATGGCGGTGAGCACGTCTCTGATGTGCTCACCCTTGCCGCGGTTGTGCTCCGCCAGCAACGATTCAAGTGCCCCGTCGCTCGGCTCGTGTCGCCTCCTTGGCACCGGACCCGATCCCCTTTCCCCGCAGTTGGAGCCATCCTACGGGCAGATTCCGCCCGGCCGTCGACATCGATGCGACCCGTTGACCTCCGGTCTATACCAGTATTACGCTCGGCGCGTCCGCAGGTCTGGAGGGCGGCCAAACGATCGGAGACGAGATGCCCAGAAAATTTGGTGTGATAGGGGTGGCGGCCACACTCGCCGTCACCCTTGCCGCCTGCGCGCCGGGCGACAGCGGGGACGGTGGCGGCGACGCCGTCAACCTGAAGGTCTGGGGCTGGCGGCAGGAGGACGTCGCGGCGTACAAGAAGATCTTCCAGATCTACGAGAAGGCCCACCCGGGCGTGACCGTGGAGTACGTCCCCTACAAGAACACCGAGTACGACACGATCCTCAAGACCGGCCTCACCGATGCCAACGGCCCCGACGTCGCGCAGCTGCGCTCCTACGGACTGCTCCAGCCGCTGGTCGGCTCCGGCAGCCTGGTGCCCCTCGACGACCAGGTCGACAAGCTGAGCGGATTCCCGAAGCCGATCCTCGACGGCGCGAAGGGCGAGAAGGACGGGCGCGTCTACGGCGTTCCGTTCGCGATCCAGACGCTGCACGTCATCTACAACAAGAAGATCTTCGCCGACAACGGCATCGCCGCCCCCACCACCTGGGCGGACATGATCGCGGGCTTCGACAAGCTCAGCAAGGCCGGCGTCACCCCGCTGGCGAACACCGTCACCGACAAGTGGATGCTGCCGATCGAGCAGGAGATCTTCGGAGCCACCACGTACGGCGGCCCCGACTACCTGACCAAGATGCTCAACGGCTCGGCGAAGTTCACCGACGCGCCCTGGGTGAAGTCGCTCGAAACCTGGAAGGGCACCCAGAAGTACTGGCCGGCGCAGGCGTCCGGGGTGAACTACAGCGACGCGCAGGCCCTCTTCACCTCCGGCCGGGCCGCCATGTTCCCCGGTGGCGTGTGGGAGCTCGCCGGGTTCAAGAAGGCCAACCCACAGCTCGACATGGGCATCTTCAACGTGCCGCCGGCACCCGGCGCGGCGGTCGACAAGACGCTGGTGCCCGGCTACGTCGACGGGTCGTTCGGCGTCTCGACGAAGTCCCGCCACCGGGACGCGGCGCTGGACCTCGTGCGGTGGATGGCGACGGAGGATTTCGGCAAGGCGCTGTCCAACGAGCTTCAGCAGATCTCCCCGGTACCGGGCGTCGAGCCGCAGGACGAACTCCTGGCGCAGGCACTCAAGGGGTACCAGGCGAACCCCAGCCCGTACGTCACCTACGCGTACTTCTCCGGCGGCACACCCACCGCCTGGGACCTCGCCTCCGAGGCGTTCTCCGACTACGTCCTGGGTCGAAGCAACGCCGCGGACGTGGCCGCACACATCCAACGAGGGGTCGATCAGTGGTTCCGGCCCAAGAACTGACGGTCCGTCCTGCCCGGCGGTCACGCCGCCGGGCAGGACGGGTCTCGGCAGGGTGGATCACGTCGTTCTGCCTGCCGGCGATCGCGCTCTACGGGCTGTTCCTGGTGGTGCCGCTCGTCACCGCCTTCTACTACGGGCTGTTCCGCTGGGACGGCACCCGCCAGGGGGAGTTCGTCGGGATCGGCAACTATCGGGAGATCCTCACCCGCTACCCGCTGAGCGACGAGATCCCCGCCGCGCTCGGACACAACATGCTCTTCTTCGTCGGCACCATGGCGATCCAGAACACCATCGGGCTCGGCTTGGCGGTGCTCCTGCACCGCAACCCCTGGGGCAAGCGGCTGTTCCAGACGCTCTTCTCGCTCCCGTACCTGATCAGCCCGCTGATCGTCGGGTACATCTGGTCGCTGTTGCTGAGCCCCACCTTCGGCCCGATCAACTTCGCGCTCAGCGCGGTCGGCCTGGACGCCTGGGCGCGCCCGTGGCTCGGCGAGCCGGACCTCGCGCTGCCCGTACTGATCCTGGTCAACGCCTGGCAGTGGATCGGCGGACCGATGCTCATCTTCGGCGCCGCTCTGGCCGGCATTCCCCAGGAGCTGGAGGAGGCAGCCGCGATGGACGGCGCGTCACCGACCCGGACCTTCTGGAGCATCCGGTTCCCACTTCTGATGCCGGCCGTCGGAGTGATCACCGTGCTGACGTTCATCGGCTGCTTCAACATCTTCGACCTCGTCTACGCGCTGGGCGGTTCCGACGGCGGGCCCGGCGGCGCCATGGACGTGCTGGGGCTGCTCTACTACCGGACCGCCTTCCAAGGCGGCAGCAACGCGATCGGAGAGTCGTCGGCGTTGGCCATGCTGATCTTCGTGCTCATCTTCGGCGTCTCCCTGGCCCTGGAGCGGGCGCTGCGCCGTCGGGAGGTCCACTGATGAGCACCACCCTCCGCACCGCCCCCCGCCCGGCACGGAAGGTCAGAGCCGAGACCGTACGTCGGCGCGGCACCCGCCAGCGGTCGCTGCTGCACGGCGCGGGCAGCCAACTCCTGCTGTGGACGTATGCCGCGATCGCCTTCGGCCCGCTGCTGCTGGTGCTGATCGGCTCGCTCCGGCCCAACGCGGAGATCCTCCGCGCGCCGGTCGGCCTGCCCAGCTCGTTCGACCTGAGCAACTACACCCGCGCGTGGCAGACCGCGTCGATCTCGACGTACTTCATCAACTCCCTGACCGTCACCTGCGCCTCGGTTGCGCTGTGCGTCAGCGTGTCGGCGATGGCCGCGTACGCCCTGGCCAGGTGGAAGTTCCGGGGCCGCGCCCTGCTGGCGGCGTTCTTCCTGTCCGGGTTGATGATTCCTGCGAAACTCGGCCTGCTGCCGGTGTTCTACATGTTCCAGTCGATGGGTCTGATCGACAGCCGGATCGGGCTGGTGCTGCTCTACGCGGCGAGCGGAATCCCGTTCTCGGTCTTCGTGATCATGGGCTTCATGCGGGGACTGCCCGGTGAACTGGAGGAGGCCGCGCGGATCGACGGGGCGAACGAGGGCCGGCTGTTCGTGTCGGTCGCCCTGCCCCTGATGCGGCCGGCGCTCGCGGTGGCCACCGTCTTCCAGTTCGCGCCGACCTGGAACGACTTCTTCTACCCGTTGGTACTGCTGCGCAGCGGCGACAAGTACACCATTCCGGTCGGGCTGACCCGGTTCTTCGGCGAGTTCGCCGCCGACCGCGGCACCCTGTTCGCCGGACTCGTGATCGCCCTGGTACCGCTGGCCGTGGTGTTCGCGCTCGCCACCAAGCAGATTGTCGCAGGGCTGACCGCAGGGATGTCACGATGACCACGACGATCACCATCGATGGCGGCAAATCGGAACTTCGGCTGCTGCTGCGTACCCCGGCGGGCCGCCGGCTCGGCGTCGGCCCGGGCTTCTCCTACCAGCCTCACGAGGACGGCGTCGAACGGATCCTGGCCGCCGTTCGTGGCGCCGCGGCGACGATCTCCCTACCGGCACAGGTGGCCGGCGTGGTAGCCGGCCTGACCGGCGTACCGGGGGAGCACGCTGAACGCCGACGTCTCGCACTCGCCCTCGAACGGCAGTTCGGCGGCCGGGCTGTGGTCGTGGAGGACAGCATCCTCGCGCACGCCGGCGCTCTCGGCGGTCCCGGCGTACTGCTGTGTGTCGGGACCGGGACGACCGTGCTCGCGGTGGACGCCGACGGCGACCACGCCCGGCTCGACGGATGGGGCCCCCACCTCGGCGACCGGGGCAGCGCGTACGCCATCGGACTGGCCGGAATGCGCGCCGCGACCGCGTCGCACGACCAGGTCGGGCCGGCAACCGTACTGGCCGACCGTCTCGTCACCGCGCTCGGCGGCATCGACCTGGCGTCGCTGCAGCGCTACTACCGGGACCCCGCCATGGTCGCCCGTACCGCGGCCTTCGCCCGCGACGTGCTCGACGCGGCCGTGCAGGCCGACCCGGTGGCGGGCCGGATCTGTGCCCGGGCCGCGGCCGATCTCGCCGACGCGGCGCAGGTGGCAGCCGTCCGGCTCGGTCTCAGCGGGGCGGCCCGGCGGGTGTCCTTCAGCGGACGGCTCCTGGCCCCGGGGAACGCGCTCCACCAGGCGCTGGCGGCGGAACTCCAGGCCAGGGTGTTGTCCCTGGTCACGCCCAGAGCGGAGCCGCTCGATGGCGGTCCGGCGCTGCTGAGCGGTGCCGACCCCTACGCACGCCTGCTGGCGAGCCACGGAAGCGGTGGCGACGCATGAGGGTCGGACACGGGGTGGCGCGGCTCGAGGTCGTGCCCGGAGAACCCATGGGTGGCTACGCCGACCGCTCCGACGGCGTCCAGAACGTGCTCGACCCGCTGGAGGTCCACGCCGTCACGTTCGCCGACGACGGCCACCGGTTCGCGCTGGTGGTCGCGGACCTGATCTGCGTCAATGTCGACGTCGTCGAGCGGATCCGAAGCGCCATGCGGGACATCGGCGTGCAATCCTGCTGGGTCGCCGCCACCCACACCCACGCGAGTCCCGAGGCGGGCTGCAGCCCCGGCGGCGAGGCCACGCCACGGCATGTCGCCGACCGGCTCGAAGCCGCATCGCTGGCGGCCGCACGGTCCGCCATTGCGTCCGAGCGCGCCGCCAGACTCGGCTACGTCCGCACACTGGTTCCCAAGCTGGCGGGGCGCCGTAACGTCGCCGACGCGGGCCCGCTGGACATCCCCGTCGACACCATCACGGTCACCGCGGGTGCCGACGTGGTGGGGCTGGTCGTGATCTCCCCGGTCCACCCGACCATCCTTCCCGCCGACAACAACCATGTGAGCGCGGACCTGAACGGCGGCATCCGCCGGGCGCTGTCCGCGCCAGGCAGGTGGGTGGTCGTCGCCACCGGTGCCGCCGGCGACATCAGTACCCGGCAGACCCGTCAGGGGCGGGGGCTCGACGAGGTGGATCGGCTCGGGGCCTGGTTGGCCGACCGGGTCCAACCTGTGCCGCCGCACGTCGGCGGGGGCACCCCGACGCCGGTACGGCCGCCGATCTCGCGAACCGTCACCCTCGCCCCCAAGCAGCCCGCGGAACTCGACGCGGCCCTGCGGCAGCCGCCGCTGCCAGAGGGCAGGAACGAACGCATCCGCTGGGTCCTGCAACAGGGGAGGCGGATCGCGGAGGAACAGGCCGCCCGGCGGCGCACCGAACCGTACGTCGTCGACGTGGAGGCGGTGGACCTCGACGGGGTCACGGTCGTGGCCGTACCCGGCGAGCTGTTCCTGGAGCTGGGCGAAACGATCCGTTCGGCAGCGCCCGACCAGGTGGGGGACATCGTGGTCCTCGGCTATGCCAACGGCTACCTCGGCTACCTACCCGCCCGCGACACGCAACCCTGCTACGAAACCTATGTCAGTCCGGTCACCTCGGGCAGCGGCGAGATCGTCGTCGAGGCTGCCGTCGAAGCCGCCGTCGAAGCCGTCGGCGACCGGGAACACCCCAGGAGGATCAGTGCCTGAGCCGGCCTACGCCGCCATCGCCCGGAACGCACTCGAACAGGTTCTGGCCGCGGAACTCGACGCCATCGAGGCCGCAGCCGGGCTCGTCGCCGACGCCATCGCCGCCGGCGGCGTCCTACAGGCGTTCGGGACCGGCCACTCGCGGATCGTCACCCTCGAACTCGCGGGGCGTGCCGGTGGGCTCGCCGCCGTCAGCATGCTGGCGGTCAAGGACCTCGTCATGTTCGGCGGCGCCGACCCGGGGCCGATCCTCGACCCGACGTACGAGCGCGAGTCCGGTCTGGCCGAGCGGATCTACCGCCTCGCCGCACCGTCCAAGCACGACGCCTTCCTCATCGTCTCCAACTCCGGCATCAACGCCGCCGTCACCGAGATGGCGGCGCTGGCCCGCGACCGCGCGCATCCGATCGTGGCGGTCACCTCACTCGCCCACACGCGCTCGGCCGGTGCACGTTCCACCCAGGGACCGCATCTCGCCGACCTGGCGGATGTGGTGATCGACAACCACGCGCCGGCAGGAGACGCGGCACTGGAGATCACCCCAGGAGTGCGGACAGGGGCGGTGTCGTCGCTCACCGGAGTCCTCATCGCGCAACTCCTCACCGAACTGGTCTGCCGCCGGCTGTTGGCCCGCGGCATCGACCCGCCCGTCCACGTATCCGCGAATCTCGCTCAGGGCGACGCGCACAATCGCGGCCTCTATGAGCGGTACCGGGATCAGGTCCGGCCGATCGAACCCTGATCCGCCCCGGACGAAAGACCTTCGGCGACGGGAGAGAAGACGACCGTCTCCCGTCGGGTCTCCGTTCCCCGGCCTGCGGCACCCCAAGGGCCAGCAGCCTCCCCGGATGGTCGTTCGGCCCGTCCCGTCCGGGGAGGCTGCAAGACCCGGGCACGATTACTGGTCGATGAGCGGATGCGTTGACGTTGCGGGTGCCGATGCTTCGGTGTCCACGAACGCCCCGTTGCGGTGTCTCCAGCCGGTAGGGTCGCGGGGTGACGACGAGCGCCGGTCCCGAGGCCGACCGTCCGTCGGAGCAGCGGCGGTGGACGTGGGAGCATCCGGTCGGCCCGCGCTGGCTGACCCGATGAAGGACTGAACCAACGGTGTAGGCGGGCTCCCGAACGATCCTCCATGATCGGGTGCGCGCTCATGCCGCCGAGCTTGCGCGGCAGCCTGCAGAGGCGGTCACGCGGCGTGACGTGCACGCAGGCTGCCCGCTGCGCGCGCTCGTGCCGAGAAGCGCGTGTTCAGTCGTGGTCAGGCTCGATGCTCGGCAAGAACCCGTCGAGCGGTACGTGCGCTGGCTGCAAGACGTCCGCCGGCACCAGCCCTCGACGGTCTCACGGCGCCTGTCCGTCGTGGTCGGCTTCTACCGAATCTGCGTCATCGACGCGCCTGCGGGTCGAACATCGCCGACCTGGGCGAGGAGCACGGCCACCGGGTCCTGCGTGTGTGCGGCAAGGGCGGCAAGGTTGTCCTCGTCCCGCTGCCACCCGCAGTCGCCAGAGCCATCGACAGAGTCGTCGATGAGCGCACCAGCGGGCCGATCCTGCGCAACACCCTCGGTGTGCGAATGGACCGGCACGCCGCCACCCGCCGACTCAAGCACCTGGCCCAAGCCGCAGGAATCCGAATGTTGAGGACGCTCAACGGTCAGCTGATCATGGCGTTGCGGCGCGGTGCCGCGGCTGGGAAGATCTTGCAGTGCTGGAGACCGATGAGTCCTACCGTGGCGGCGCCGAGAAGACCTGTGAGTGCTGTGGGCAACCCAGCCGCCACACCTGGTGCATGGTGACTCGTGACAGGCTCCCGTACGCGGTCTTCTTTGCCGCCTGCTACAACCACGCCGGCGTACGCGAAAGCTGGATTGACGTGGTATTCGGTACGTGGGGTCGGGACGCCGACTACGACGACCACCTCACCTTCGGCTGCCGCTTCGGCCCAGGCGCCGGCAGCGATCTGCCTGGGGCTACCGCGGTAGACGCTGCCTCGGTGGCACCAGATAGCCCCCTCTACGGTTACAAGCTCACTCGAGCCGAGGCCTTGGCCCACCCGAAACTCAGCGAGTTCTGGGAAGTGATCGACTTCGTCGTGGCGACCGACCCGCTGCTACACGAGCACCACTACGGGCATCGGGCACCTGCGAGCCAGTAACGCCGTCCACGGCAGATCGCTAGGGCGGGACGGACAGGGACGCGCTGCTGATCGAACGCCCTGTCATGCCGCCGATCTAGCGTTACCGCCGGTAGTTGGCTGGCGGATCTGAGAACGCCCGGACCTGCCGAGGACAGCGCACTTGCGATGGTCAGCGGATCGAGGTTGCGCTGGAACCGCTGCATGGTGACTGGGTCGGAGCCTTTCGTCGTCGACGCATCGGGGATGATCATCGAGTGGCTGGCTTGATCGAACACCTGGAGTCGTTCCTTGGGCTTATCGCGGGCGGAAGTCGGGGCGATGATGCGACGCCGGAAGGCGTTCAGGTGGCGTGGTTTGGCCCTGACGTGCCGTTCGGCGGGGTCACGACCTTGGTGACCGTTGGGCTGTCGCGGCGTCATCTCGGCCTGGCAGCCGGGGAGGCTTTGCACCAAGAGTTGGTGATGCATGTTCCAACCGACGATTATCCGGCTCGGGCGGCAGGGTTGTTGTTCCAGGTGGCCGGTGAGATGGTGCGCCGCAGGGCCGGGTTGCAGCATGGGCAGGTGATCGGTCCGCGTGGGCCACTCTTCCCGGGCAGTCAGACCACGGCCATGGTCGCGATCAGCCCGAGGTACTTGCCGGAGCCCTTTGCTGTCTGCCACACCGAAACCGTGCAGGTGGTTTTGACGTGGTTGGTTCCGATCACCACCGGTGAAGCTGAGGTGATCCAGAAGTCCGGGTGGGGGACGTTGGAGCAAGCGTTCGCGGCTCAGAACCCGGACCTGGCGGACCCCGGTCGAGGGGAAGTGGCGCTGGAGCAGTTGAGCTCGTAGGCCTCGGTTGGCGGGTAACCGAGTATCCGGATCTGCCGTTGGCCGCGCGCCGACCGGTCCTAGCGGTGGCGGCTGCCTCCGGCGGGCCTGATCGTGCCGCCGTAAAGATGCACGCGGTTGTCGGCGTCATGGTCGGGTTCGCGTTGGACAAACCTTTCGGGCCCCACTGGACCATTGGCGACATGCACTGCCCAGTCCTCGTAGAACCAGCTGGGATTGCAGGCGCATTCGGTGAATGTGAACCGGAAGTTGGCCCGGTAGCGGCCCACCTGCCCCGATGCGAGTGGGAACAGGCGGGCTGCACCACGGTCGCGGGGAAATGCCGCCCGGCCTGGCAACCGTTCCACGATCACCGCGGAACCCTCAAGGATGAGCCACAAGCCCACGTCGCGGGCTCGCTCCACGCCCCCACTGAGCACCTCGTCATGGCGCACGTAGCCGGTCGCCTCGTCATACAGCACCTCGTGAACGGCCACGTCACACATCGGAAGTGAGGCAGGAAGAGGCACCGGGCAGCTCAGGCCACGACGGAGGTCGGCCTGCCGAGCGCCGCGTGCTGCAGCGCTCCACCGCACCCGCACTCGTTGGATGGTGATCACCGCGCAACAATGACGCGTAGCTGTCCGCCTCGCCATCTGTTATCCGGACCTGCCGCGAAGCGCTCGTCACACAAGTGCGACGCCGCCTCCTTCAACCGGTACCGCTCGGCAGCGGTCAGGACTATCGGGCGCGCGGCGGCAACAGGCAAGGCGGGAAAGCCGATCAGCCGAAATGGACTCACGACGGCCACAGCCTGCCGCATCTGCTTCCACCTGGGCCCGGGCCATGTTGGGGCAGCGGGCCCGGGCGCTCACGGGGATTCTGGAGGGCGTCGACAACGATCGGGCGGGTCACGCGAGTTCGTGCCGAGTTCCGTCGGCGACGGCGTGGAGCTTGTCGGGGTTGGCCACGTTGTGGATGGTCGAGATGCGGCCCTCCGGGTCGAAGTCGAAGGTCAGGGTGGCGACCACGCGGTCCGGGCTGCGGAAGACCACGCCCGGACCGCCGTTGATCCAGGTGAGCTCTGCCCGCATCTGCCCGGGCTCGATGCCCTGGTAGGTCACGGTGCCGAGCGCGGCGAACCAACGGGCCACGGTCTCCAGACCGACGACCGGCTTGAAGGCCTGGCGGACCTTGCCGCCGCCATCGGTCCACAGCGTCACGTCCGGGGAGAGCACCTCCATGAGGGTGTTGATGTCGCCGCCCGTCGTCGCCGCGAAGAAGCGTTCGGTGACGTCGCGTTGGCGGGCGCGGTCGGCGGTGAAACGGGGCCGGCGGGCCTGGACGTGCTCGCGGGCGCGGTGCGCGGCCTGCCGGACCGCCGTCTCCGAACGTTCCACCGCCTCCGCGATCTCCGCGTAGCTGAAGGCGAAGACCTCCTTCAGCACGAAGACCGCGCGCTCCAGGGGGCTCAGCGTCTCCAGGACCACCAGCAGGGCCATGGAGACCGGGTCCGCCGTGGCGACGCCGTCGGCGGTGTCCGGGCCGGTGAGGATGGGCTCGGGGAGCCATGTCCCGACGTAGGTCTCGCGCTGGTGGCGGGTCGAACGAAGCCGCTCCATCGCCAGGTTGGAGACGATCCGGGTTAGATAGGCCTTGGGGTCGGCGACCTGGGAACGGTCGGCCGACGACCACTTGAGCCAGGCGTCCTGGACCAGGTCCTCGGCGTCGGCGGCGGTGCCGAGGATGCGGTAGGCGACGGAGAAGAGCAGGGTGCGGTACTGCTGGAAGGCGAGCTGGTCGGGGCTGGCCTGCTGCGGCTGGGTCACTTGGCGCTCCGGATCCGGGTGTAGCGGCCGCCGTGCGGCCAGAACGCGCCCGAGGCGGGCATCCTCTTCATGCGGGCGAAGGTCGGCCACGGGGCGGCAGTGACCGCCTCCTTGTACTTCGCGGCCCGCTTGCCGGTCAGCACGATCCGGCGCGGGCTGTCGTCGGGGTGGGTGAACTGCACGACGGCGTCGTTGCGGCCCAGGCTGACGGGTGTGTGGTAGTAGCCGAAGCGGAAGGGCTTGGGCTCCTTGCCGGCCAGCACCCGCAGGATCGACAGGGCCGCGGGCACGCCGGTGGGCATGCCGCCCTGGCAGGTCCCGTGCATCACGCCGTAGCCCTGACGGATCGCCGCCGCGTCGCCCACGGCGTAGACGTCCGGGTGGGAGACCGAGCGTAGCGCGCTGTCGGTGACCACCCGGCCGCGCTCGTCGACGGTCAGGCCCGCGGCGGCAGCCAGCGGCGAGACGCGGGTGCCGCTGGTCCACAGCACCGCGGCCGCCGGGATGCTGGAGCCGTCCGCGAGCTCGACGCTGTCCGGCAGCACCTTGGTCACCTCGACGCCGTTGCGCACCCGCACGCCGAGCCGGGCGAGCGCCGCGTCCAGGTAGGCCTTGGCCTTCGGGTGCATGCTCGCGCCCGGCTCCTGCCGGCCCAGCAGCACCACCTGGAGCTCCGGGTGCCGCTCGGCGATCTCCGCGGCGGCCTCGACGCCGGTGAGGCCGCCGCCGCCGACCACGACGGTCCCGCCGTCGAGCCGGGTCAGCCGGTCGGCGAGGAGGGCGGCGTCCTCCGGGCTGTTAAGGGTGTAGGCGTGGTCGTCCACGCCGGGGACCGCGACGGTGTCCGCGATGCTGCCCAGGCCGTAGACCAGGGTGTCGTAGCGCAGGACCCGGTTGTCGTCGATCCGGACGGTCTTCGCCTCGGCGTCCACGGCGGTGACCCAGCCGCGGACGAAGCCGGCGCCGGTGCCGTCCAGCAGCTCCGGGATGTTCAGCTCGGCGGTCTCCTGGCCGGTGGCAGTCATGTGCAGTCGGAGCCGCTCGGTGAAGGTGTCGTAGGGGTTGACCAGCGTCACTCGCAGGTTCCCACGCTTCCTGGTGCGGGCCGCGAGTTGGATCGCGGCGGAGAGCCCGGCGTAGCCGGCGCCCAGGACCAGGACCTCGTCCTGCTGCGTTGTCGTCGCGTTCATCGCTCTGCTGTCTCTTTCGTGTCGGTCGTTCCGCTGTGCGGACGACCAGCAGACGCAAGCTGCCGTTCCGTTCGTAACATGGGCGCTGACATGACCCGCGTCACATTGCGAAGAGGGAGCGGGCGTGCGCGGCATCAGCACTTGATCGCGGGCTCAACTCGAAACGAACCGCACCCAAATCACCGATCCTCATCACTGCGACCGGTGCGGCGCGCCCACGACCGCCTCCGGGAGCCAACCCCCGACGGACTTCCGTAGCCGACCACTTAGCGTGTGGCGGCGTCGGTGAGGATCGCCTGGAGGCGGCTTCGGCACTCGGCGACGAATGCCGGGTAGGTGTGCCAGTAGTACGAGATGCCGCTGGCACCCACCGCGATGGCCCAGGCGCGGGCGCGCGTCCAGGTCAGATCGTCGAGTTCGATGGTGTCCCAGTAGGCGTGTCGCGCCTGGGGCGGCAGGTCCCACACCGTGGAGTGCTCGGCGTCGGGCAAGCCGATCGACAGGCCGCCGAAGTCGATGACCGCGTGCAACCTGCCGTCCTGTACAAGGAGGTTGGTGGGCTTGAGATCGCCGTGGAGCCACACATGAGGTCCTGAGGGTTCGGGCAGGGCGAGCGCTTCGCGCCACAACCGTTCCAGGGTCTCGACGTCGATTTCGCCGCCGACGCTGGCCCGGCAGTCCGTAAGAGACCTGCTGACCCACTCGTCGCAGTCCCGCAGGTGTCCCCCGCGGTACCAACTGAGGTCACCCGTGCGGGCTGCGCCCATGAGGTCGACATCGTGCAGTTCGCGTACGACGGTCGCCAGATCGGTGCCGAAGGTCGACCAGTCCTGGACGGTTTCCGGCTGGGCTTCGTCGCCGTCGATCCACCGGTAGATCGACCAAGGGAGCGGGTAGGCGGTGGTAGGCATGCCGGCATGCAGTGGCTCCGGGACCGAACAGGGCATCAGCGGTGCCAGACGAGGAAGCCATTCCTGCTCCTTGCGCAGGGACCGCGCCCTGTCAGCGGTTCGCGGGAGCCTCACGAGCAGATCACTACCCAGCCGGTACATGATGTTGTCGGTGCCTGCGCCCGCTGGCGACAGCGACAGATCGGCCCACTGCGGGCACTGCTCATTCAGCAGCGACCTGACAACTCCCTCGTCGACCGGGACCTCGTTCTGGTGCATGGTCATGCCAAGATCCTTCCGTCAGGTGCCAAGGCAAGCCACTGACTTTCCATCAGCGCACGGCCCGAACGAGTGACCGAAGCAAGACGTGCTCATTTTGCCGCCGAGCGGGCGCTACGTCGCCGGGCGTGCTGCGCCACGCGCTCGCGCTGACGAGCGTGATGAGCCCTTACCGGCAGCGTGAGCTGAATCCACGAGTCGGGCGATCAGGCGGGGCCGACGCGTCGAGGATCGCCCGCGCCAGATCCTCGGGCCGGGTGAACTGCGGCCAATGGTCCGTGGGCAGGTCGACGTAGTCGACGTCGCGCAGCTTTGCGAGCTCTTGCAGGTTCGGGTCCCCCTGCTCCATCCAATCTCTGAGGGTCGTGCTCGAGAACTCGCAGGCGACGACGGTGGCGGGCACGTCGTACCGGCGCGCGTCGGAGAGTTGCTGCAGACCCCTGGCGACGCCCACAGGTGAAGGGATCGCCAGCTCACGGAACGCCGCGCGTAGCTCGTCGTCGAGGTCGACGAGTCTTCCTCGTCGAGGCCGACCAGAGCGATCCCACATTGTCACTCGCGACACGGGCGAACAGTGGCCCTTCCTACGCCGGGCCGCCAGCGGCGACAAGACCCTCAAACGGATCTTCTGCCAAACCTGGAACTCCTGACCAAGCTGCGCTGCTGCCCACGCCGCGCCACCGCCCTGCTCGCCGCGATCTTCGTCCTTCAGCCCGTGGAAGAGCAGCGCCACTCGGCTTGAGCACAACCTCATGGCTGCAGCTCCCCCAACCGAGGACCTCGCCGTGGCGTTGCGCAAGCAGCAACACGTTGACCATGCCCTAGGCAGAATCGCTCGCTTCCCGAGCTGTGCTGCGGGCAGGCTGTCGACATGAGAGCGAGCTTCGGCGGTGAGGTGGCGACGTACTATGCGAGGCACCGGCGGGGTTACCCGCCCGAGGTGCTCGACGCCCTTGTCGAAGCGTTCGGCCTCGGCGCCGGAGACACTGTGGTCGACCTCGGCTGCGGCACCGGCCAGTTGAGCCTGCCGCTCGCCGCCCGGGTCGGGGCCGTCATCGGCGTGGACCCGGAGCCGGACATGCTGGCCTTGGCCCGCCGGGCCGCCCTCGACGATGCAACGGTCAACACCACGTGGATGCTCGGCGCTGACAGCGACCTGCCGGCGCTGGGTCGGCTACTCGGCGAACGGACGGTCGGCGCGCTGACCGTCGCTGTCGCTATCCACTTCATGGACCGCGACGCGCTGTTCAGGGCTGTCCGGCCGCTGCTGCGTCCAGGCGGCGGCGTCGCCGTGGTCACTAACGGAGCGCCGCTGTGGCTGCAGGACGCCGAGTGGTCCGGGGCACTGCGCGAATGTCTGGAACGGCTGCTCGGGCACCCCGTCACAGCGACCTGCCAAACCGACGAGGCCGGCCGCCTACGCAACCAGGACGCCCTCGTTCGTGCCGGCTACCGATACGCGGAGTCGTCGGTGCAGTACGACGCACCGCTCACCGTCGATGACATGGTTGGCGGCGTCTTCTCCGCCATGTCGGCCGACCGGCTGCCCTCGATGCAGGGCCGAGCCTCGTTTACCGCCGAGGTCCGTGACGCCCTCGGAGGGCGCGACAAGGTCACCGAGCGGATCCGCGTCTGGCTGCAGTTCGGCACGCCCGATTGAGAGCTGTACTTCCCCCTGGTCCAACGGGGAAGTGACTGCTGCACCCCGCTGAACGCTACCGGGGGCCGCTCGCCGACGCGATGTTTCTTGAGCTCGCGGCAGACGTCATGGGTCCACAACTGGTGAAGGCAGCCGACATGGCCGTGATCATAGAAGCGCCGACCGACAGCCTCGGTCCACTGGGACTTGGGCGTTGCTGTGAGCAGGCGAAGGTTCGGCAGAAGTGCGGGCCTCACGATGTCTCCGACGGCCGCACGTGCGGAGCCAGGCGTTCTCCAGCAGCGAGGTTGTCACGCCAGTAGCGGTAGACCAGGCCGGGTACCACGCCAACCGACTCTGCTGCGACGAGACAGGAAAGGGGATCGCCCCCGTCCGGTGCATCGACGTCGAAGGCAACGATCACTGGTGATTCTTGACCGACATGCCGACGCACCAGTGCACGCTCGTCGAGGGTGGGTTCTCGGAACCGAGGATCCCAGAACTGGGTCGGGCAGGCCAGGTATGCGACGTCGGTGAAGACCACTTCGAGACCGTGGTGGTAGGTCAGGTCGAGTCCCGCGGCCATCCGAAGCTGAGAGCCGTCGAAGTGCAGCACGTCCCAGTCCCACCACGGTCCTTCGGGCAGTTCAAGCACACCGCCGATCCTCCCATCGGTGACCAAGCCAATTGACCGGGCCGGCATCCGGATCCGCCGCTGACATCGGGCTCGGACGCCGCTCGGAGACCCAGCTCCTCGGGTAGCCACATGACCCCACACTGGGTCCGGGCCGGTCAGCTCGGCGTTGACAGTCACGTCGCCTGTTTCACGGCTCAGGCGACTGGTTGCCTGCCGCCGGGTTCGGGCGGTCGGGGGCGGCGCGGCAGTCGATCGCTCCGACCATGACGGGTGCGGGCCGTCACGCGAGCGTCACGGCCCGGCGTGTCCGAAGGCGTTGCCTGTTGTGCCCGCCAATTTGCCCACGGTCAGGGGGCGCAGGGCTTGCTCGTACTCGTCTTTCGGGTGATGGAGCGTGGCGCACCGGCGACCGCGTACGTGCCAGCCGATGTGGCGCTGCGGCCGGACCTCACCGGCGCGGAGACGCTGGAGTTGCTGGGCGCATCGCAGCAGATCGTTCGCCTATACGTACGCGATGAGCCGCCCGCAGGCCACGATGGCGGTCCAGGCCGCGAGGAAGATCCCGGCGGCGGCGCGGGCCGCCAGCGGGCTGCCGCTGGTCTCCCAGCGGCGCACGTTCCGGTAGATCCCGAGGTGGAAGACGAGGACGTTCACGCCGGCTACCGCCAGCAGGACGATCTTCAGCTGGAAGGCCGGGTTGCCGACGAATTCGTTCGCGCCTGTGACGAACATCAGCGCCCCCGAGAGGGCAGCGACGCCGAAACCGGTCCGGGCCAGCGGCAGCAGCCGCGCGGCCGCCTGCCGAACGGGCAGCGTACGGTCCGCGCCAAGCAGCCGCAGATCGAACAGTACGGCCGTGCCGACCAGCAGGGCCAGCCCCAGCAGGTGGACGATCTCCAGGGCGGGATAGGCCCACATGCTGCTCCGGATCGCCTCGGCCAGCGCGGTGCGTTCCAGCCAGCCCAGCACGGCGGATCTCCTTCTGGTCAGCGTGAGCGGGGCTGCTTCCTGTGCCCCGCGGTCCGGTCAACGGCTTCGCTCGGCGTGGCGCCGCCACAGCAGATGCACTGCGATGACGGCCGGAATGATGCCGACGATCAACAGCAGCAACGGCCATCCTGCGAGGGCGTCGCCTTCCAACCAGGCAGCGAGCGAACCGGCCAGGACTGGATCCTGACACCGATGTCCCTGAGGGCTGCCCGACCGTGACCGACCACGCCGCCGCCCCGTCCTGCATGGGGATCGACGTCAGGCCGCCAGCCGGCCAAGCCGGCAGCGCCTTCCGGGCTGAATCATCTGCGCGGGTCGGGGCTTGCGGCGGGTCTCCCTGCCGATTTTCGCGCGGGCGGTGGGCGGCGGTGAGGACCGGGTGGGCGGTAGCGTCGGCTGCGCCGCTGGGCCAAGGGCAGCACACCGGCAGGCTGACGACACAGATTGGGGGTAGCCGGGGCCTCGGCGGCCAACCACGATGAGCGAGTGATCGAGCGGGGATTCGAGCAGCGACCGATGACCGTCGTCCATCGGCGCGTGCTGGCAATGGTGATCACCGGCCTGGTCGTGGTTGCGGTGTCGGCCGTGTTCGTTGCCTCGCGCAATCCGTGGCACTACGTACACCTGATGCCGTTCGGCCGCTCGTCAGTCGTGGCGACTGTGCTGTTCGCCGTACCGGTGCTACTCGGCGTCGCGGCATGGCTTGTGCTACGGCGAGTGCTGGCGCGGGTGGTGGCTGTGGTCGCGACAGTCCTGGCGTTGGTCATGGCTTGGGGCGGCGTCCAGTTTTCTCTGGGCGCATCGCTCTACGGTTACGAGCCAGACGGGAACACCCGGGTTGTAGGCGTTTCCCCGGGAGGTTCGTTCGAGGTTGTCCTGCTGCACTACCCGGAGTTCATGGCGGGCTTCGATGTCCTACGGATCCGGTCACGGGCCGGGCTGAGGAGCCGGGAAGCGAGCCAGGACCTGGCATGCTTCGCCACGCCGTTCGATCCGGTTGGCCCCGAGGACACCTTTGGTACGGCTCGATTCCTGAGCGAGCACGAGATCGAGGTTCGCACCGAGGCCGGCGAGCCCTGGACGACCAGGTTCGACCCGCGCACCCTCCTAGCCGTCTCCACCCTGTCCTACGGCTGCCAGTAGGCGGCGGTCAAGCCGCACGTGTCACTCGGGCCCCGGAACTGATCTGTCACACAGGCCCCTGAGACCCGACATCGCCGGCAGCCGGCTGTCCGGTCCCATGACCTGCGCGATAGATCGGTATCAGGACCTACGTGACACTCTGCCGATCGACGGACAGGCAATCAGAAACTGTCGAGGCTGACCTCGTGCCACGTCCCGTCCGCTCCCATTCGGAACCTCTGCGGCGGGCCCATGGCGCGTAGTGCCTGCGCGTACATGGCTTCACGCGCGGCCTGTTCCTCGCCGGACGGGTCGGTCACGCGGAAGCCGTGTAGATGAACAGCTTCCGTGTCGATGTCGTCCGACTTGGGACGACCCTCGATGACGAAACCGAACAGCGCGCGCAGGGCTTCCTCGCCCAGTTCAAGGGGATGGAACGGCAGCGGGTACGGTCCCTGGTTAGGCCAGCCTGGTGCGGGCTTCACGGGGTGCTCGCCTGCCCAGTACGGCAGCTCGAAGTCGTAGGGCGTGCCGATGTTCTCCTGGATGCCGCCGTCGGGCGACAGGCTCAGCGATCTGATGAGCACGCCGTCTTCCCAGACCGCGAAGCCGAGCCAGTCCACGACCGAGTGCATCCCGTGCATGATGATTCGCCTGCCCGCTCCCGCTTGGCGCAGGTGTTCTGGCAGCTCAGACGGGCGGTCGAGCATGAGCCGCCGGTCGCAGTACAGCTCGACCCCAGCCACCACCGTGGCGTACGTGACGTCGTCTGGCGGGTAGATGTCCTCGAACAACGTGCCGTCGTCGGCGGGCTCGACGACGTAGCCCGGGTGGACCTGACGTACTAACGCCTCGGTCTCGGCTCGGTTAGAGCGAGTCGCACCAAGCAAGGCGGGGCGGATATCTCCGTCGGCGAACGCTAGCAGGGCTGTCTTCGCGCCCACGTCGCACCTCCAGATCTTCGGCCGAGGACAAGCGCCTGCACACTACCTGGCTCCGAGCCCCCGAGTAGGCCAGCAACATGATCGTCTAGGCCTGTCCTGCCGATCTTGGGAGGCATGTGGCGGGAGGCTGCGAGCTTGGGTTTGGCCGTGGTCGTGGTCAACATGGTGGAGAAGTTCGGTGCGGACGGCTTCCTGGAGCGGTCCTGGGATCTGCCATCAGATGTCGTAGGGCCACTGCGCGCAACCGTCGACGTGAGGCCTGAGGGTTGGGTCATGGACATGTGGCCGATGACGGCAGAGATCGCCGCGATCGTGCGGGCCTCGGATCGATGAGCCGATTGATGTGGGATCGGATACCTGGTTCGTCAGCTCTGGTCAGGTGGCCGCATAGGGCAGTCGGTGTCGATCACGGGAGCCGGATGGTGGCGGCGATCAGGCGCTGCCCTTGGCGGCCCTGCGGGTGACTTGGTCAAATCGTGGCGGGATGACCTGCCGGATCCCGCGTTGCCGCAGGCTCGACGAGTCGAGCCATGCGTAGCCCCTTGTCCGCGATCAGCACATCCGGTCGCTTGCGGGGCCGGCCGGGCCCGGGATCGTTGACCCGGATCGCGTCCAGATCGATGACGGTGGCCAGGTAGAGGAATCCGCGTTCACCGGCCGGCAGGTAGGTGATGTCGCCGACGTGGCGTTGGTTCGGGCCTGGGCTGCGATGTTCCGGCCGATCAGGTCGGGTGCTTTCGCTGCGACGGGTCCGGCACCGTCGTGAGCGCGGCGTTCCGTCGACGATCGATGAGGTGAGGATCGGGGCGCGGCGGTACCGACCCTTTCGGTGAGTCCGGGTGCGTCGACGGCCGCCTCAGGCCGTGCGGCCAGGTTGAGGGTGCAAGCGGGGCGCAGGAGGCGATGGGTCGGCTCCTGCCGGGGTGAAAGGAGTTCGGACGGTGGGTCGCACCGGAATCCGTTGGACGAGGAACTTGTACCGACTTACAATTTGTAACCGTGTACAGAATCGGCCAGGAGGTGACGTCGTGCGGGCCATGAGCCGGGACGAGGTGCGGGGTGCGATCGCGAACCTGGACGCGGTCGAGAGCAAGGTGCGTCTGCCGGCCTGGTTCGACGAGGTCGCGTGGGACAAGCTCGACTACCTCGGGTGGCGAGATCCCCGAGCGCCACTGCGCGCCTACCTGGTCACCGACATCGACGGCACGGCGTCGGGCGCAATGCTCCGCCAGAGTCCGAGCCGGGCTGAGCTCGGCGGGCGAGCGGTCATGTGCTCGCTGTGCCACTTCATGCGCCGCTTCAACGAGGTCGCTCTCTTCGCCGCGCCGCGCCCCTCTGCGGACAAGCGCCAGCGGCTGAGCACGCTCGGCATCCTCGTGTGCACCGACCTCGACTGCGTCACGAAGGTGCACAGCGCGCCTGTCCTCGGGCCGTTCGACCCACCGATCGACGAGATCATTCAGGCGCGCAGGGAGGGGCTGCGGGCGCGTACCGTCTCGTTCCTACGCTCGGTGTCGAGCACTCCGCGAACCGTACGAGGGAGGGGATGATGGCGTACCTGTCGCGTGCAGAGCGGCGCCGATCGATCGTGGAGGCGGCGGCCGCCGTGGTCGAGCGCGACGGCCTGAGCGCGGTGACGGCCAGAATCGTGGCGGACGAACTCGGCGGGTCGCAGGGTCAGATCCACCACCACTTCGCGTCGACCGACGAACTCGCCGGGGAGGCCTGGCGGCACTACGCCGCGCAGCAGATCGATGAGTACGAGCGCGAGGTCGACGGCCTCGATGCGCACGACGCGCTCGTGCTCTTCTTCGCCGACCTCGTCAGTGCCGACGGGGACGGGCACGCGCTTGCGCGGTGGGCCGAGGCGAACGCACACGCGCAGCAGCGTCCCCTCGTCGCGAGGAGCTACGTCGAGACGCTCACGCGGCTGGCCGACGTCCTCGCCTCGGTCTTGGCCGGGGACTCCGACGCCGCGCACGCGCGAACGGCCGCCTGGCGGATCCTCATGCTTGGGGTCGGGCTCGCCGGGCTCACCCGCATCACCGAGGACTCACCCGTACCGGCCCGTGACGTCATGCTGTCGGCGATCCGAGCAGAGACGGGCTGAGCTGACCCGCACCCTTTTCCTTGCGGGCGACCGCGACGACTTCCCGGCGGGTACGCATGTGCGGCGTCATCGCCCGACCCACCGTCGGGCGCGCTCCGCACACCCGACGGTGGGTCGTCGAGCGGACCATCGCCCTGCTGCGCTGGATTCGCCGCCTGTGAATGTGTCGGGAGATCCGCGACAGATCGGGCGGTGGCCAGCATCGACACCGCTCACAACCCGCAGCAGCGCCGCGAGGGGGCAGCCGGGACCCGGCTGCCCCTGTCGCGGGTCGTCCCGTGTTGGGTGCCGTCTGTCAGTTCAGTCGGTGGCGGATCCACCAGACGCAAAACCCGGTCAGGGCCAGGGCGAGGCCGAGGTAGAGCCCGGTCTCGGCCCATTGCAGGGCCCAGAAGTTGCCGGCGGGCTGATAGGTCGCCTGCTGCTGGTACCCGAGTTTGCCGAGGTCGGCAACGCAGCGGTCGACCTGATCCATGGGGGGCAGGCCCGACTCGGTGCGCAGGCAGTCGGCGAAGGACGGCGGCACGGGGGCCGGCTGGCCGGCAGCGTTCAGCGTCTGTTCGGAGGTGAGCCAGGCACCGGGCTCGTCGAGTGGCACGACGAGTTCCTTGCCGTCCTCGTGGATGCCGAGGCGGGTGCCGGCAACGATCGGCACGGTGGTCTGGTCCGGGGCGGCCAGGTGGGGTCGGACCCACATCGGCACGGCGATCTGTATGGCGGTGTAGATGGCGAGTGTGGTGGCCATCGCGGGCAGGGTGCGGCGGATGAGGACGCCGAGGGTGACGCCGAGGACGAAGGCGAAGGCGGCGTAGCCGATGGGGGCGACACCACGTGCGGCGAAGGCCACGGGATCGAGTCGTGGAAGGTAGGTGCTGCTCTCACCGCCACTGTTGACAGCTCGGTCGATGGGCCCGCCCCACCAGGTCACCGCGAGGCTGGCCAGTCCGGCGGCGGTCATGGTGGCCAGCGCGGCGAAGCCGAGTTTGGTGGTAAGCCAGCGCGTGCGGGTGACGCTCTGGTTCCACACGAGGCGGTGGGTGCCGGTCTCCAGCTCACAGGAGAGCAGTGGCGCACCCCAGAACATGCCGATGACGGCCGGCACGGCAAGGACGACCGTCAGTCCGACGTAGTAGACGGTCTGATCGGCACTGGAGAGCCGGTCTACGAGGCCGCTTCCAGCGGTCTTGTAGAGGTCGGCGAGCTGCGGGCCGGTGACCGCGAGGAGTGCGGCGAGGGCCGCTACCGCGGCGAAGACCACCGCGGCCTGTGCACGGAATTGGCGCCAGGTCAGCCAGATCATCGCAGCACCTTCAGGGCGGGTCGGGAGTCGCGGACGGCGTCTGCGGGGCGGGTCATGTAGGCCAGGACGATGTCCTCCAGGCCGAGGGGGCTGACGGTCCAGAACGGATCGTGGACATCCGTGTGGGTGCGGACCAGCAGCGTGGTTTGGCGGTCGGTGTGGCTGGCGGAGATGACGTGCTGACCGGCGGGGAGCGTGTCCGGGGCACGGCGCGGGCCGGTGAGCCGGTGATGCGAGGCGACCAGGTCATCGATGTCGCCGGCCACCTGCACCTGGGAGTCGACCAGGACGATGACGTAGTCGCAGGTCCGCTCCACGTCGGAGACCAGATGGGAGGAGAGCACGACGCTCATCTCGTACTCGGCAACGGCCTCCATCAGATCCTGCATGAACTCCCGTCGGGCGAGCGGGTCGAGGGCCGCGACCGGCTCGTCCAGGATGAGCAGCTCCGGGCGCTTGGCGATGCCCAGGGTGAGGGCGAGCTGCGCACGTTGGCCACCGGACAGCTTGCCGGCCCGCTGCTTGAGGTCCAGGCCAAGGCGACGGATCCGCTCCCGCGCCACGGCGTCGTCCCAGTTCGGGTTGAGGCGCTTGCCGAAGTCGAGGTGGTCGGCGACGCTCAGCGCGGCGTAGGTCGGGGTGTCCTGGGCAACGAAACCGACCTTGGCGAGCTGCTCCACACCCGTAGCGGGTCGGCCGCCGCACACCTCGATGGTGCCGGCCGTCGGGGTCAGCATGCCGGAGGCCAGGTTCAACAAGGTCGACTTGCCGGCGCCGTTGGGGCCGACCAAACCGACCACGCGCCCGGCTGGGACATCCAGGTCGCAGTTCTGCAGCGCCCAGCGTTGTTTGTACTTCTTGCCCAGGCCCTGGGCGCGCAAGACAGCGCTCACGCTACGTCCTCTCCGGCGGCGTTACGAAAGGTGTTCATGAACAGCGCCTCGATGCTCTCCTCGTCGAGCCCGGCAAGGCGGGCCTTGGTCAGCCAGCGCTGCAGGTCCTTACGGAGCGGTCCGTGCGCGGCGAGCGTGGCGTTGGCCAGCGTCCGGGTCACGAACGTCCCGACGCCGGGGCGGGCTGCCACCAGGCCGTCGTGCTCCAGCTCGCGGTACGCCTTGAGCACCGTGTTCGGGTTGACCGCCATCTGCTTCGCCACGTCCTTGACCGTCGGCAACTTGTCGCCTTCCTTCAGCAGGCCGAGGCGCAGGGCATGTCGCACCTGCTGGACCAGTTGCTGGTACGGGGACAGACCGGACCGGCTGTTCAGGTGGAACTCAATCACCGGTTCCTCCATTTAACTAGTTGCCTAGCACTATAGCTTCCTGTGTGGACGGATTGGCAGGGGGTCCAGCGCGGCACCCTTCGTCCCGACGCTGCGGTATTGAGAACCGACCTGCGCGAGCGCGGGATCGCTCTGCACGCCTTGTGCAGCCCATCGACACCGCCACAGTGAAGTGTCGGACGATGTTTGGGATGCTGTCCGCGCTGGCCGAGCTCCAACGTGAACTGATCGTGGCGAAAACCGACGGCGGTCTGGCCTCCGCATAGGCCCACGGCCGAGTCGGGGGACGCCCTGTCCGTGAGGACTGCGCGTGACGTGGGGCGCCATCGTCATGGCAAGCTCGGCTTGCCGGACCGGCAGGGTTTAGCGGCGTGTTTGCCGGGCGTTGGTAGGTTGCGTCCGTGAGTCATGTCCGAGCGGCGCTCTACCTCGATTTCGACAACGTGTTTGGCGGGCTCTACAAGCTGGACCCGGAGGTTGCGGTCCAGTTCGCAAGCGATCCGGGTGCGTGGCTGCGCCGGTTGTCGACGACGGCCACGACGGATGCTCAGCGGCGCTGGTTGCTCCTACGCTGCTACCTCAATCCCGCCGGGTGGGTGTATCACACCGACTCGGCGGGAGAGCAGACGCGGTTGTTCTTCTCGAGGTTCCGACCCTGGTTTGTTCGCGCTGGCTTCGAGGTGATCGACTGTCCTCGCTACAGCGGGACGAAGAACGCGGCTGACATCAGGATTGTCGTCGACGCCCTTGACGCCCTGTCGGCTGACACCCGGTACGACGAGTTCGTCATCGCATCCGGTGACTCCGACATGACGCCGCTACTGCAACGACTGCGCCGCTCTGACCGACGCACCATGATCGTGTCACCGGCCGACGCGGCCGAGGCCTTCACCGCGATCGCCGACCAAGTCCTTGACAGCCAGCAGTTGCTGGCACTGGTCCAAGGCGAGTCGGTTGATCTCGATGACGAAACGGACAGCGAGGTGGACGCCGAGTTTGACGATCGTGTTGCCGGAGCCGACGCCGTTGCTTCTGATCAGAGCGAAGCGTACGAGGCATTCCGGTCGGTCATGACCCGTGAGTACAACGAGGCGTCCGAACCGTTGAACATGGCTGCGCTTGCTGCCAGGCTACGTACTCAGCTCGGTCAGATGGTTGGCGACAGCAACTGGTTCGGCTTTGGCAGTTTCGCCCGGGCCGTGGCAAGCCTGAAGTTGCCAAACCTACGGGTGTCGCAACACTTCCTGTGGGACGACAGCCGCCACTCGGCCCGGGAGTCGGCCGCGGCCACGCCGCAGCGCATCGTGCTCCCGGAGCCCGTCGAGCGCCTGGTTGTCCAGCTCGACCTGCCGCGGTTGCCCCAGTCGTGGTGGTCGCCGATCTACCAGACGCTGTCCGACTACGCCCATTCCCACTGGTTCAACCTGACCCAGTGCACCAGCTGGTCCCGAGATCAGCTTCGCGATCAGGGGCTGCCTGTCAGCCGCAACGCCGTCGGGTTCGTCGTGCGAGGCACGTCGTTCGGCGGGTGCCCGCTGCACCGTCAACCGCCGCCGACGGCCGCAGAGATCGGCGCGGCTTTCGTCAGCAACGTTCTCAGCCGCGCTGAAGCTACGGAGATCACATTCACTGACGACGAGATCACGACGGTTCGAACCTGGCTGGGCAGCGTGTCCGACCACGGCGACGAGCCCGCAGGCCCGGAGGAGAACCCTTCGTAGGCCGTCCAACAGGCGAAGAGCGGGCGGCCCTACGTGCGCACGGGTCGCGCCGGTGGCGTCAGTACCGGGCTCGGGCGCGGGTGGTGGGGGGTCGGCATTGGCACCACCCCACACCTGTGGTGCTGGCTGGGGCGGTCACGCACCGTCGAGCCGGCCGGCACCTTCCCGGCACCGGCCGGTCCCGACGTGACCCGCCGCTCACCGGGCGCGCGAGGATCGGTTTGGCCCGCTGTGGCCCGCCCCACCAACCATCGGTGGGGAGTCGCTCGCCTCTACAGCGAGGATCCACAACAAGCCATTGGAAACCCGGTGATCGCTGGTGGACATAGCGCTAGATGCCCGCGTCGAGCGCCAGTGCCGTCGCCTCGCCGCGGGAGCTGACTTCTAGCTTCTTCAGCAGGCCGGCGACGTGGAACTTCACGGTGCTTTCGGTAATGCCGAGCTCGATACCGATGGCCTTGTTGCGCTTCCCTTGGGTGACAAGGCGAAGTACCTCGAGTTCCCGCCGGTTCAGGCTGCTCAGCTTGTTCCCGTCGGAACGATCGGGAGCTGGAGCGAGTGGAAGGCCGATGGTGGCGCGGCTGCCCCAGTCGGGCACGGCGTCGAGCTCGACGGCGGCGCCTAGCGTACGGGCACGGCCGTCGAGCTCGCGGCGCAAGGCGTGGGTGTCAAGGCGGCCGGCGCCCTGGTCGCGCACATCGACCCGTAGCGACGTGTCGTCGCAGTTCCAGGCGATACGCAACCGTGCGAGTCCCGGCTGGGCGGTGAAGGCCAGCACGACCGTACGGGTCATGGCGTGCGCCGCGCGGGCAATCTCGCCGGGCACTGGGCGTACGTCCTTGGGCGGTGGCACGAAATCCAGCTGCGCGTCGTGGTGGCGCAGCATCTGGCGGATCTCCTTGCGCAGCTTGGCGAACACGGCCGGCGCTGGTTCCTCGGACGAGGCCAGGTCGGACTCCTGAGCGGTGCGCAACGCCACGAGCGCGGCGGACGCGGAGTCGGTGGCGGCGAGACGGGCGCGGCGATCGTCGAGGCCGGTGGAACGCAGCGTCGTGAGAATGGTGACGAGCGCGGTCTCGTGGGCCGCGGCCATCTCCGCGATCGTGCGTGCCCGCTCGGTCGACGCCGCGCGCGATTCAGCGAGGTAGTCCGGACTGGCCTGGGCAACCTGCTGCCGGATCGACGTCGCGACGATACCGAAGAGCTCCGCCAGGACCTCAGGCTGAGGAAAGCGCCTGGCCGCGCCGCGAGCGACGAGGACGAGCAGCGTATCCACCGGATCCCGCACCACCCACACCGCGCGGGACTCCCCGGCTATCGTCGCCGTGGTGCAGAGCGGACGACCGGGTTCGATGCGCGCCTTGAGGTCCTCCAGTTCCGCGAGAGTGACCTTGTTGATCGTCTCGATCGCCCCGGCCACCTTGCGAGGGCGGCCGGTGCACTCGCGGGTGAAGATGATCAGTGCGGTATGTGGCCAGCGGTCGGCCAGGAACCGGGAGAATCGCCCGGCGATCTCGTGCAGCGGCCCCTCGATCACCTCACGCAGCCCGGCAAGTTCCGTTCCCATCCGAACACCCTAGCCGAAAGACCAGGTTTCTCTCGTCCACCAGCCAGGTCGCGTACGGGGAAAGCGCAGCTAATGTCGCTGTCGCAACAACCGCCGATCGAAAGAGGAACCATCTCCATGCCACAGCAGGTGCGCGGTGTCATCGCCCGTTCCAAGGGTGCGCCGGTCGAGCTGACGGACATTGTCATCCCTGACCCCGGTCCCGGTGAGGTCGTGGTCGCGGTGGCTGCCTGCGGGGTATGTCACACGGATCTGACCTACCGCGATGGCGGGATCAACGACGAGTACCCGTTCTTGTTGGGTCACGAGGCCGCGGGCACCGTCGAGAGCGTCGGCGAAGGCGTCGAGTCGGTGCGACCCGGTGACTTCGTCATCCTGAACTGGCGGGCGGTCTGCGGTCAGTGCCGGGCCTGCAAGCGGGGCCGCCCGCAGTACTGCTTCAGCACGTTCAACGCGACGCGGAAGATGACCCTGACCGACGGCACGCAGCTCACCCCCGCCTTGGGTATCGGCGCATTTGCGGACAAGACGCTTGTGCACGCCGGTCAGTGTACGAAAGTTGACCCGTCCGTCGACCCGGCCGTCGCGGGCCTGCTCGGCTGCGGGGTCATGGCCGGCGTCGGCGCGGCGATCAACACCGGTGCGGTGGGGCGCGGGGATTCCGTGGCCGTCATCGGCTGTGGGGGAGTGGGCGACGCCGCCGTCGCCGGCGCTCGTCTGGCCGGCGCCTCGACGATCATCGCCGTGGACCGCGACGCACGCAAGCTCGAGTGGGCCCGAGACCTCGGAGCCACCCACACCGTCGACGCCTCAGCCACCGACGCCGTCGCCGCGATCGCGGAGCTGACCGGCGGGTTCGGCGCCGACGTCGTGATCGACGCGGTAGGGCGGCCGGAGACCTGGAAGCAGGCGTTCTATGCCCGCGATCTCGCGGGCACCGTCGTGCTCGTCGGCGTACCGACCCCGGACATGCGCCTGGAGATGCCGCTGCTCGACATCTTCTCCCGCGGTGGCGCGCTGAAGTCCTCCTGGTACGGCGACTGCCTGCCTGAGCGGGACTTCCCCATGCTGATCGACCTGTACCTGCAAGGCAGGCTGCCGCTGGACAAGTTCGTCACCGAACGTATCGCGATCGACGAGGTCGAGAAGGCGTTCCACACCATGCACGCTGGTGAGGTGCTGCGATCGGTCGTGGTGCTATGAGTGGCACGCTGCGGATCGACCGCGTGGTCACCTCCGGGGTGTTCCAGCTCGACGGCGGCACGTGGGAGGTGGACAACAACGTCTGGCTCGTCGGCGACGACGACGAAGTCGTCATCATCGATGCCGCTCACGACGCCGAGTCGATCACCGAGGCCGTGGGCTCCCGTGCCGTCGTCGCCGTCATGTGCACTCACGGGCACAACGACCACGTCACCGCCGCGCCGCGTCTCGCCAAGGAGTGCTACGCGCCGGTCCTGCTGCACCCCGGCGACGAGGAGCTGTGGCGGCAGAGCCACCCGGACGAAAAGTTCTGGCCGGCGACCGACGAGCAGCGGATCGCCGTGGCGGGCACGGAACTGCGGGTGATCCACACCCCGGGGCACTCGCCCGGGTCGATCTGCCTGCACCTGCCCGAAGCCGGGGTCCTGTTCACCGGCGACACCCTGTTCTCCGGAGGCCCCGGCGCCACCGGCCGCTCGTTCTCGGACTTCCCGACGATCATCTCCTCGATCCGGGAAAGGCTACTCACCATGCCCGGCGACACCCGGGTCTACACCGGTCACGGTGACGGCACCACGATCGCCGCCGAAGCCCCGCACTTGGACGAGTGGATCGCCCGCGGTCATTGACTCGGGCACGTCAACCGCCACCAAGGGCGAAGGGTCACCAGGCCGACGTTGTCGGTGTGTTGGCCGTTGCCGAACAGGCAGCCCTCGACCCGGTCCGCCGATGGCCGCTGCGCCAGTGGCAGCATCGTTGAACACCAGTCACCTAGAGGCGAGATCGATGACGGGATTCGGTGCGGGGTTCTGAGCCGGCGGTGTCGGTCGAGGTGGGACGTTGTATGTGCGGGTGCGGCGGCACGGGGGCTCGAGGGACGCGTAACCGGGCTTGCGTCAGATGGTCAGAGTCGGTTGCTCCGTGGCTGCTCGGATGTCGGGGAACTGACAGGGACGCGGCGGGATTGGGACGGACTATCGGCCTGCGTGGCAGCGCAGTCAAGAACTCATGCCCGAGCGATGTGCAGCCGCACCTGCGAGGACGTGACCGCCTTCGTTTGGACGTCACCGGACCACATCGGACCACACAGCCCCCTGCCAGATCGTTTTGCTACGGATCAGAAGGCTAGGGATTCGAGCCCCTTCGGCCGCACAAGATCCAAGGAGCCTGACCTGTGGAAACGCAGGTCAGGCTCCTTGGCTCTCGTCCCATGTGGACGCGTGGCTGCCCGCCCGACGAGCGTCCCTCCGTCCCGCACTGTCCCTGTGCATCGACAACGGCTCGCTCCCGAAGGCGATAGAGCAAGTCAAGTCTCCGGTCAGACGTCGGTAGCCAGCCGGGTCCTGGGATGCCACGCCCACCCGGGCGGCGCGAGGGTTCAGATGGCCCGCTGTGGCCTGCCCCACCAACCGTTTGGTGGGGAGTCGCTCGCCCAACAAGCGAGGATCCACAACACCCCACCGGAAACCCGGTGAACGTTAATGGACACAGCACTAGCGCCACCTGCTCGTCTCACTGCTGCTTGATGGACAGCTGGTATCGAACCGCTGCCACTGTCACACCCACTGCTGCTGCGGCCAGCGCGACGTGTCCGTAGCGGATGCGGCGTTCCACCTGGCCGTCGTTCGGTTCCTCTGGGATTTGGTCGAGCATCGGCGTCACGCCCTTCCGCTGGTGGCGGCCCGCGTTCATCTGGTAGCCCAGCGGCAAGTTGAGGTTGAGGGCCGCGAGTCGAATCGACGGTGCGTTGCGCACCACGAGGCGCGGGGTCGGGTGGGTCTCGGCGTCTACGCCCCCGACCAGGTGACGGGGAACGACATACCGGCGGAACGGATTCTTGACGATCACGTGCCTCGACGTGACGACGATCGAAGCCGCCGGCGCAGCCAGGTAGACCCAAATGAGGCCGGCAGCGTCCAAGGCGAGCAGGGAGGCCACCATTCCAGGCCCCCTGGCCCACTGGGTGAGTACCGGAATCAACATCCCCAAGCCCCAGATGAGCGCGAACACCACGTGCAGAGGCTCCAGCCGCCGATATGCCTGGGCGTTAACCACCGCCGGATGGTAACGACCGCGGGCAAGCACGGGCATCGCCGAGCGTCACCTCCGAGAGCATCGGCACCGGAGCCGAACGCACGATCATGTCAAGCGTCAGGTGGGGGACGCGGGTGTAAAGCATCAGCCGGGACAGGCCAGACGGGCTCTGGGGCGAGTTGCCGAATTACCTATCGAATCAAGGCGGCCCGCAAGCGGGGCGCGCGGCCGCGCTCGGCCTGCTGGCGGCGCGAGCGCTGGCATCGGCCGGCGAACCGGCCGATCCTTGCAGACTGCGCCAAGTACCCGGAACCGATGCCTCCGGCGGGGGTTCTCTGACAGAGATGGGCTTCAGGCAGAGGCAGCGACGCCCACGCCGTCGCTCAGTCGAGCAGTCGTTGACGGTCAACGACGGTCAGCTCCTGGACGTGCTCGTCGGCGGGGCGGCGCAGCGGGCGATGCCCATCGTCGTGGTGATCATGTCGTCGTTGCGGCGGGTCGCGACCACATAAGCTACGTTCCTGATCCTCCCGGTCCGACTGCCGCTCCCGCGGCGAACCTGGAGACCCTCCGCGCCCGTGTTCACGCCTGTGCCCGGCGCCGCCGGCGCGCAACAGGCGATCCACCATGCGTAGCGCCTCCGGCTCCGTCTCGTACTCCGACCGTAGCCTTTCCCGGTGTCCCCGGCCCGGGGCGACCACCGGCCAGCGCGTGCGGCGGATGAGCCCACGTCCCGACGCCCGCCCGGCGGACCTCCGCATCCACGCAGCGATCGTACGCATGTTCGATGGCGCGGCGGGGTGGGGTAGCGAACCATCGGGGGTGGGTCATTCGCAGCGGTCTTCGGCACCTCGGCCGTACGGCTCGCAGCAGTCGGGGCGGTGCCGGTAGACCCGCAGGTCCCGGCCGTGCCGGTGGCCGTACTCGGTCGTGATCTCGTACAGGCAGGCCTGCCACACGACGGTTTCCCCGCCGCCGGGCACCACCTGTCCGTCACCCGGCCCGCCGCGCAGCAGCACGTCCACCCTTCGACGGTACGTCCACCCTGAGCGCGCGACGCGGCGCATGAGATTCTGCTCCCCGGAGCGGGCGGCGCTGCGGGCCGCGGCTGGTCTTCCGGATTGAACGCGTCGTCCAGGAATCGCCCGTCGGTAGCTGCGGCGAGGATCCTCCGCCTGCACGTGGCACCCGGCCCAGCGTCACGCGCGCCACGACCATCCGCCGGCGCCATTCGTTGTCGCGGATCTGGGCCCGAGGCGGCCCGCGTCTCCCACGATGACGTGGGGGTGGCGGAGGATGAGCGGAACGTGCGGCCGGCGTGGTGGGGGCTGGAGGTGACTCCCGCCCGCTCACCGGCGGGCGCCGGAGCGGAGCCGGTGTTGCGCCGCCCAGTCGCGTCAATGCTCGCGGCACTGGTCGACGTGGTGCCTGAAGGTCCGGGCCTTGTGCACGAGCCGAAGCGGGACGGTTCTCCAGAGGCTTCGAGGTGTCTCAGGGGCAAGACATCGCCCAGAGCAGTCAACCTGACCGTGTCGGACCCAACTGGGTTGATCGAAGGCCGGCACAGCCTCCTGATCCGCAAGAACGCCTCGACCGGTGAGCTGGCGTTCTACCGCTACTGGACCCCACAACCGGCCACCCTCGCCCAACTCCTGCGGGTCGCCGGGATCCGCTGGACAGTCGAAGAGAGCTTCCAGGCCGCCGAAGCCAGGTCGGCTCGACCAGCGCCAGGTCCGCCGCTGGCACTCATGGCACCGCTACACCACTCTGGGCCTGGCCGCCCTCGTCGTCCCGACGATCTGCGCCGCAGAGGCCGCCACCCGCGCAACCGAGGACGCCACCGGCCTGATCAAGCTCATGGTCAACGACGTCCGCCACCTGATCAACCTCTTCATCATCCGGCCGATCAGCGAACTCGCCCACCGTCTGCACTGGTCAGGCTGGCGACGTCTGCATCAAGCCCGAGCCCAACGAGCCGACTGCACCCGCCGACTCAACCTCGAACTTCGGCCGTGATCCCGAACGGCGGCTGCCTTACTACTGCATGACCTGATGGGATGAAGGAGTGTGCCTCGCTCCTCCATGGATGACGACTCATGCGCGAACCGCCCAACTCGCTTCTGATCTGTCGTGCCGAGGAAAAGTCGTCGACCGCCCCGGCTACTCTCTCCTGCCAGGAGCCAGTAGGAGGAGCCGGCGATGGACAGCGAGATCTACCCGATCAGCGACGGTGACGGCTTGATGGTCATCGGTGAGGCCGAGGCTGTCGAGAAGCGCCTCGTCGCGGAGGGCCTGTGGTCGAAGTCGCAGGACCTCGGTCAGCGGCTCAAGCCCTTCCTTCGTGTGGGATCCGCGGCAGCGCAGGCCGGCTCTGAAATTCAAGCGACCTCGGCTCGTTGGGTATTGCTGACTAAAGAGTCAGCGCGCCGTACGAAACTTTCCGGCTTGAGGGAGGCCGCGAAGTCAGGCAATCCCACCGGAGTGTTCAAGGGGAAGAAGCCCGGCCAGATCGGCGGATTCGTCGAGTTCCTGAAGGGTCCCCAGTCGCTGCTGAGCCCGGCATCGCTGACCGGTATTGCGGGGATCATGGGCCAGGTTGCCATGGAGCAAACCATGGCCGAGATCACCGCCTATCTCGCTAGGATAGAAGTGAAGATCGACGACGTCCTCCGGAAGCAGGACGACGCGAAGGTGTCGGACCTGATCGGAGTGCGCCACGAGATCGAGCTGGCCCTGGCGATCCGGAAAAAGCTAGACGGACACTTCTCATCGGAATCGTGGTCAAGAGTGCAGCACACGCCGACCATCATCCAGGCAACCCAGGATTACGCGCTGCGCCAGCTCAACGCCATTACAGAGAAAGTGCATAAGGCGAGTGCGGTCCGCGATCTGGCCCAGGCGGCCGAAGAAGCAGAACAGCTTGTCGTGGACTGGCTGGTGGTTCTGGCTCTCTGCGTATACCTGCAGGACGCGGTCGACTCGCTCTACCTCGACCGGGTCTTGGACGGGTCGCCGGAGGAACTGGGCGCGCATCTTCACGCCCTCACAGAAGCCCGAACCGAGCGGTTCGACCTTCTCTCACGCGGTACCGAGGCGCTTCTGGCCTGCTTGGATGCCGCTGCCCGCACAGCCAACGACAAGGTGCTGCTGCACCCGGCGATCTCTCCGGCCGTGGTGCGTTCCCGCAACCATGTCGCGGCTATTGCCCGTGACTTTCATGACCAGCTCGGCATCGATTCCGACAGCCGCCAGGCATGGAAGGCCACGCGTTGGTCAGATGCTGCCGCATTGGCGGGGTCCGCAGTGGCGCAAGTCGCTGCTAAGAGCGCGGACAGCCCGGTTGCCGTGTCGGCTGCCGTCACGGTCGCCGTCACGGTCGGGAAACAGTTGCGCAAGAAGGCATAGCAAAGGCTGCTGCCCTTCGTCGCTCGTGCTGGGCTGCGGCGGTGGTATCCGCCGCAGACCGGCCGCACCGCGCGGTGTCAGTCAGCCTGGAATGCGTTGGATTCGCGTACCGCAGCGTAGCGGTCGAGCAAGATCGGCACTCCCGTGTGCACCCACCATGGAACGTGGACGGCACCGGCAGACATGCCGTGGCCTGGGTCGAACTCGGGGACGTATATCGCTCCGGCGTGGTCGTGCCACAGTGCCGATCTGCGGCTGGTGAGAGGTTCGCCAACAACCTGCTCGATGGTATTCAAGATGAGCGTCCGTAAGGGGAACCAGTCGTCTGGCAGCGGCGTGTCGGCGAACCGCGCGCGAAGTTCTCGCCACAGGTAGAAATCGCCGCGCAGCGAGTACTGGATCGGCTCGCGCTCGAACAAGGAGCCGACGGTGTCTTTGCCGACGGGCGCCGGACAACGAACCCAAACCGCCGCACGGGTTCGCTTGTGCATGGCTTCGTCGAATGCGACGAGCCGCACCTCGTCAACGCGCGTCTCAGCAGCCGCGATGGTCTCAATCGCCGCCGCGATGGCATCGGCGCGTGGCCAGCCGCGTACGCCAGTGCTAATCAACGGGAACGCGATGGTGCGGGCGCCCACTTCGTCGGCGACCTCCAGCGCGCGCCGGTAACACGACACCAGCACCGAGCGGTCGCGCTGCCCGGCGTTGTAGTTCGGGCCGACCGTGTGGATGACCCACCGGGCGGGCAGGTCGCCTGCTGTTGTCCATCCCGCGTCGCCGGCGGCGAGGCCGTTAGGAAACCGGGCAATGCAGTCACTCAGGATCGCCGGGCCTCCGCTGCGATGGATGGCGCCATCCACACCGCTGCCTCCGCGCATAGCCTTGTTCGCCGGGTTGACGATGGCGTCGACGTCCTGCGTCGTGATGTCACCGAGAACGGGGGTGATGACTGGCACGGCGTCATTCTGCCTGGAGGCACCCACAAAGCAGCCACCACCCCGGCACACGGCTCCACCGCTCCTGCCGCTCGCGGTGCAGCCCGACACTTGCGTCGCCGGCGGAGCGGTCACCGTGGAAGCGCCACCGAACCCTGGCTGACCAAGGCAGCGAAAGTCGCGCTCACGCGAGGACGCGATCGGTCACCCCCAGTATGTACCATCTGCGTTCAAGATCCACAGCGAAGGGGAAGCGGTGAGGATCAATCCATACGCGTGGCCCGAGGGTGACGAGGAAGGGGACGTACTCATAGGAATTGCTCCCAAGCGTGTGACTCTTCTCCTTGAGGGCCGAAACGCGTGGCACTCCACATGGATTCGCTCATACGAGGGCAGTGCTGCAATGTTCTCGGAGCAGCGATCTGCTCGAGACGCGGCCGAGCGGCGACGGAAGCAGGGGTCGGTCTTCTACGTCTTCGATACACCGGCGCTCCTCCTCTTCGGCGTTCGCACCAACTGCGTCGTGACTGACTTTCACCAGGATGACCCATTTCAGGGCTTCGCAGGATTTCGGCAGCCCACATACGATCCGTGGCTCGGATGGCGAGGCATTCTCCCCGGCGTGAGTGTGCGGACCGCTGCCGCGTCGATCGGCCCGGAGCGGTCCATGTGGGAAGACAGGCGACTGAGCCGACACTCCTTCATCCGCGGAAGCGTCGGCGACGGCAGGGAGATCGCCGACGTGGAAGATGAACTGGTGAGCGTTTCCTCCTTTTCTCAAGGCAGTGCCTACCGGCTCGGTTGGCGCAAACGCGAGCAGCGCTACTCCACGACCGGAGTCAACAGGGTCGCCGACGCCTGGTTTGAGCACCTGCACGCAATTCCTGAAGTCCGGAGGCTGATGAGGGACGTGTGGGAGGCATCCGACCACGGCGCCCATCTCCCGCTGGAGAGATCCGTAGAAGAATCTCGGGAACTGCTGGCCACGGCCCTCCTGGACCACGCTTCGAGCACGTGGAGACCGCACTAAGCAATGTTAGAGTTAGAAAGCTTGTGCGGCATCAGTGGCGCGGGGTTGCCAGGTGGGCGGGCGGCGAAAGGATCGTTTCCGCTACTGCACGACGAGTGGGTAGGCCAGCGAAAGGCCAAATTCTCGCCACATCAACGTCATGGCTCGCTGTGTTCCCAGCATCAGGGCAGCGGAATTGGCGAGTACCGGCAAGCCGGAGCCGCGGCGTGACCGTTACGGCTCTTCGACGACCTACCGCAGTTCCGGGTTGAGTGTCCAGCCATGCCTGCCGAGCCGCCCGCGCAGCTCGGCCGGCGCAGCGCGCGCCGGTCGTCAGGGTCGTGTAGCGGGCAGCGACCGAGGCCGGGTACGGGCGCCGGCGGCGTGCTGATGCGCCCGCGCGATGGTCGAGTCGACGCTGACGTCCCGGACCGCCGCCACCGTGGCACTGTTCAACCGTCCACCTGGAGAAACGAGCGATGCCAATCCCAGCGGAGCCGAGCGTCTTCAGCTCGCCGTGGGAGCCGTGTCTGGTGGCTGACGCTGTGCGCCGCCTCCTTTACCTCATCGTGCAAGCCGCCGCTGATGGGCACACACGCTCATCGGTCTCTTAGGTCGGCGCCACCTCGCCGATCGCCTGGTCCAGGATTTCCAGACCGAGGGTCAGCTCCTCCCGTGTCGTGGTGAGGGGTGGCGCGATCCGGAAGGTGCCGCCCATGCCGGGCAGTTGCACGACGTTCATGTGGAGGCCGAGTTCCAGACAGCGGCGGGTGACGTGGGCGCCGAGTGCGTCAGAGCCTTCTCGCGTCTCCCGGTCGACGACCAGCTCGATCCCCTGCATCAGGCCGCGTCCCCGTACGTCTCCCACCACGTCGTGCCGGTCTCGTATGTCGAGCAGTCCGGCGCGCAGGAACTCGCCGAGCTCTCGCGTCCGTACGTCCATCTGTTCCTGTTGGAGCACGTCGAGCACGGTGTTGCCGACGGCGGCGACCAGAGGGTCGGACACGTGTGTGGTGTAGAAGAGGTAGTTCAGCTCGTGTGCCCTCTGTTCGATCTCTTCGGTCGTGACCACCGCGGCGAGCGGTAGGCCGGCGCCCAGCGTCTTGGAGAGCGTGAGGATGTCGGGCACGATGCCGTCGCGTTGGAAGGCGTACCACGTGCCAGTGCGGCACAGGCCGGTCTGCGCTTCGTCGATGATCAGCAGCATGCCGCGCTCGTGGCACTTGCGTGCCAGGGCGGCGAAGTAGCCCGGCGGTGGCTCGATGACGCCACCAGAGCTGAGGATCGGCTCGACGATGCACGCCGCGAGGCTCCCCGACGACTGGGCGTCGACGAGCGCGAAGCCGTAGTCGAGCTGCCGCTGCCAGTCCAATTCGCCGTCCGGGGTGGTGAAGTCGGGGCGGTACGGGTTGGGCGTGGGGATCACGAAGTTTCCCGGCGGTGTAGGCCCGTACCCCTTGTGGCCGGTGCTGTACGTCGCGGCGGCCGCGGCGTGCGTCATGCCGTGCCACGACTGGGCGAAGGCGACGATCTCGTGCTTGCCCGTCACGAGCTTGGCCATTCGGATGGCCGCTTCGTTCGACTCGGCGCCGGTCGTCAGCAGCAGCGCCTTTTCCAGCGGCGGGGGAAGCGACTCGGCGAGCCGACGCGCGAGGTCGACGACCGGGCGCGACAACATGCCGCTGAACAGGTGGTCCAGGCTGGCGATCTGCCGCTGCACTGTTTGAACGATCGCGGGATGACAGTGGCCGAGGATGGCGCTCATCTGACCTGAGGTGAAGTCCAGGATCTGCCGGCCGTCGGCGGTGTATACGAAGCTTCCGGCCGCGCGCTCGATGATCTCTGACGTGAAGGGAGCCCCGTAGCGCACCAGATGACGGTCCGCGTCAGACCAGAACCGATCGGCGGAAATCTGATCAACAGTCAGCGTCATGAGCTCACGATAGGACCGTTCGTTGTGCGCGAAAAGCTGAAGTTTCTGGTTAGGCTGTGCGGAAATTCCGTACAAGGAGCTTCCGATGCGGCTACACACGGCGCGCCTGGAAATGCTCAGCCTGTTGGACAGCCTCGGCACCGTGCGGGCCGTCGCCGCGGCCCTACAGATGAGTCCGTCAGCGGTGTCAGCGCAACTGGCGGTCTTGGAGGCGGAGGCCCGCACCGAGCTCCTGCGGCGCGCCGGCCGCCGCGTACAGCTCACGACCGCCGGTCGCACGCTCGCCCGGCACGCCCGCATCATCCTCGACCAGATCAAGGCCGCCGAGGCCGATTTGCAGGGCCTGTCCGGACAACCGACGGGGCCGGTACGGCTCGCGGCATTCTCCAGTGCCATACGCGCCGTCGTCATTCCGCTCGCCGCGCGGCTGCGGCAGGCGCATCCGAAGATCGACCTGGAAGTCTCCGAACTCGACCCGCACGCCAGCCATCCGGCCCTACGCCGCGGCGACTACGACATCATCGTGACCGCGGACTTCATCGACGGGTCCCTGCCGCTGCATCCTGACGTGCACACCATCCCCCTGCTTACCGACGCCATCGTGCTCGTGATGCCGCGGTCGCAGGCTGCGTCGGACGCACCGGCGGATCTGGCGGACTTCGCCGACGCGGCCTGGTCCATCGATATGCCCGGCACGTACCTGTCCAACCTCGTGACGAGCACCTGCCGGCAGGCCGGCTTCGAGCCGACCGTGATTGGCCGCTTCGCCAGCTACGAGTTGCTGCTGGCGCACATCGAGGCGGGCCTGTCCGTGTCGCTCCTGCCCGAGCTGGCCGTGGACCGTCGCTACCACGTCGCCACCCGTCCGCTGCGCCGACCGTTGACCCGTCACGTCTACGCGGCCGTTCGTAGCCGATCAGCTCTCACCGCGGCGTGCCAGATTGTCCTGGACGAACTGTTCGACCTCTCAACGACGTCCGCTCTCGACTGGCGCGACGGGTTCGGCCGCCAACCTGCGGGCGGCCAGTTGGTCGGTCACGTCGGCGGGGCCGGCGTTGAGTCACCGGTTGAAGGCGTCCTTCGGGTCGCAGGCATATGAGGCGCTGCCCAACCGACGCCCGCAACGCCACGCGGTAATCCTCCAGGGTCTTGGCCTCGACCGAGCACGTGTGCCGGCGAGCGACGCCAGCACCATTCACCCGCGCCCTCGTAGCGGCCACCCGGACCGCTGCGCGGGCATCGGGTGGGAAACGTGCTCCTCAGCGTGCGTCGTGGTAGCGGCGGTGAAGGTCGTGCACCTGCTCGGCGAGTTCAAGCACCGGTCCCTCCACCACGACACCAGGAGCGATGTCGCGGATGGGCAGAGGCCGGACGGGCGGCGCAGGCACACCCAGCTCGGCCAGCCAGCCCGCCAGCTGCTCGGAAGAACTCACGTAGACGATCCTGCCGAGGCCGACCCATCCGTGCGCGGCGGCGCACATCGGGCAGTGCTCTCCCGAGGTAAAGACCGTCGCCTGCGCACGCTCGTCAGCGGACATGTTCGCTGCGGCCCAGCGAGCCAGTTCGAACTCCGGGTGGCGGGTCTGGTCGCCGCCCGCCACGCGGTTGTGATCCTCGGCAAGAGTGGTTCCGTCGGCAGCGACCAGCACCGAGCCGAACGGCTCGTCGCCCTTGTCCAAAGCCTCGGCAGCCAGCTGGACACACCGACGGAGGTGACGTAGCTCCGTGTCGCTAACCACAGAATCTCCCAGAGTCAAACCGCGGGTCTTGAACATGCATCGTGTGGAACGGTCGCCTCGCGTGGTGGAGATGGCCTGCTGGCCCTATCCGTGCTCGGCGTGACACGATGGCGAGGTTCCCAGGGTATCCGCGGCTGCGTGCGTGATGCAGCGCGTCGACACCACCCATGTCTGGCAGGTGAACGTGCGCGCCAGCGGCCACGAGAATCTCCGTGACCTGCTATTAGTGACCTCGTGTGCGATTGGCTGGAGTCGCCTCCCGGGGGATAGGCCGCTTCATCGGGGGCGGGGTGTGGGCTGGTCGGGCCTTCAAGGGCTTGGTGGGTCCGTTGCGGCCGGTGTGTTGGTGGTCGGACAGCAGGCCGGCGGTGGCGTGTGAGTGTCGATCCCCCTCCGTTCGAGCTTCAACCGATGCGATCCAATGCCGTCGCGCCCGAGCCGGTTACGGGTTTGACGTCAGCCAGGGAGGCGTGACGGGGGATCTCCTGCTGCCTGTCAACCCGGCCCACGCCGGATGTGCCCGCCGATGTCGTCGTCTTGTGCGCCGCGATGACGGACCCCGGTCAGACACTCGCTGCACGGCTCCGGCGGGATGTGCTCGCGCCAGTCACGTCCACACTCGGGACAGTCGCCGTACCATCCCGGCCATCGTCGCTCCTCACCGGCTAACGCCTGCGCTTGGCGTATGACCTGCTGCTACGGGCCGAGTCCAAGACAACTCCTCCAAGATCAGTCCGTGGATAGTCCGTGGCGGTTCGGGCAACCTTCTGGGCGGCGAATGCGTACGTGCGGCGGGTGATGTACCACCAGCAGGTCTCCTGGTGGCGGCGCCGCCGCCTCGCCGAACGACTGGACCCGGAGCCCACCGACCGGCCCGGCGACGACCACTCGGACGCGACCGCCCTGCGGCTCACCCTGGCGGCCGCGCTGCGCCAGCTCACCCCGCGCCAACGCGCCGTGGTCGTGCTGCGGTTCTACGAGGACCTGACCGAGACGCAGGTCGCCGAGGTGTTGGGCTGCTCCGTCGGCACGGTGAAGCGGCACGGCCACGACGCGGTACGCCGGCTGCGCGCCGTCGCCCCCGACCTGGTCGACCTTGCGGCGGAGAGGAGCCCGCGATGACCGCCCGACTACGCGAGTCGCTGCACACTGCGGCGGCCGACGTTCCCGCGTACCCGGTCTACGAACGGTCGCTCGCCACCGCCCGCCGATCCCGCCGCCGTACCGCGCTCGCGGCCGTGGCGGCGCTGGTGCTGGTCGCCCTGGCCGGGGCGGTGCTGCCGCTGGCGAGTACCCCCGCCGTCGATGCGGCGGCCGGCGCTGAGTCCGCGCTGCCCGACCGGGTCGGCGTGCCGCCTTTCGGCAGCCTGCACGCCACCGATCGACCGCGCCTCGGTCCCGCCTCGGTGATCTTCACCGGTCAGGCCCCGCGCCTGGTGTACAGCGGCGAGGGCAGCATCATCGCGGTCGTCGGTGCGGACACCGACCGCTACCGGATCATCAAAGGCGAAATCGAGGCGCAAGCCGGCGAGGACACGGTGCTGTCTCCCGACGGTCGCCGGGTCGCCTTCAGATCAGTCGGCTACACGCATACCCGAGTGGAGATCGTCGACCTGGTGACCGGGCACAGCCGTACCGTGGCCAGCGGGGTCTCCGGCACCGTCATGGTCGAACCGGCGGGCTGGTCGCCGGACGGTCGGGCGCTGGTCGTCCGCGACACTGTGCCGATCAACCCGGAGCGCAGCGCCTACCGGCAGGTGCTGAGCATCGTCTGGCTGGACGGCGACCGCCGAACCCGGCTGGCCGACGATTACGAGGGGAACGGGTCCCCGGTCGCATTCGCCCCGGACGGTGCACGGCTCGCCTTCCAAACCGGGCGGACGGTTGCCGTCGCCGACCTCGACGGCCGGCGGCTCTCCTCGTTCACCCTCGCGCCCGAGACGGAGCTGGCGGGAAAGGGCGCTTGGAGCACCGACGGCCGGGCGCTGACGGTCACCCGACGGGACGGCGGCAGCTGGAGCCTGCGGCGGGTCGACCCGACCACGGGCAGGGACCTCGGCGCGATGGACACGCCGGCCGTCCCCGGTGTGACCGCCATTCGGCTGCTGGGGTGGGCGGTGGATGGGACTGCGCGCGTCGTCGCTTACCAACCAGCACCCCACGCTCCGGCCGCGTTCGACGCGCCCCTCGAGATGGATCAGCGACTGGCGTACGGCAACGTCGGCACTGTGCGGGTGCTGGCCCTCGGTCGTGGCGCCGACGCTCCCACCACCCTGCTCACCGCCCCAAAAGACGTCGTCGCCATCGACGTTTCCGACGACGTGATCCGCAGCGGTCGCACCCGTGACGCAAACCCGCCCCACGGCGTAGGCCCCCGATTCTGGTTCTGGACCATCCTCATCACCGTCCTGGTGACCGGCATCGCGGCGTACCGCTGTCGCGAAGGGCTGGCGCTCTGGCTCGACAACCGGCGTGTCAGGCGTGCGCGCGGGCTGAGTGGGTGAACCTGCTCGCAAGGGCTGGAAGACCGAGTAGCACTTGGCGGATCTTTACCCGGGCCGGAAGACGCTCGCGGATGGACGACCCCCGTCGGGGGGAAAGTGACCTGACGTAGCAGCGAGTGTGATCAAGTGCCGTATCGCGTGGTCAGACGCATCGGTCGTGCCGTCGAGCATGATCGAGAGTCGCCACGCGGTACGGCGTTCGCTGACGATCCGCTGACTCTCGGATGAGGTGCTGCTTGCGTAGGTCATCAATGCGGTGACCACAAACGACCGGGTTGGCAGCTCGGGGCGGGAAGCCCCTGACACCCCGCTACCGATCCCGAAACCAATGGGCAGCGACGTGAAGGAGCGTTCCGGGGCGCCCTCGCTCCACGCCAAGATCACCCCTTAGCGCGACTTTCCCGAACGTTAGTCCTCAAGCGCCTTCCCGCCCTTCTCCGTGCGCTGACGTCGAATACTCGGCCGTGATGGGAGGGCGGCGGCGATGCAGTCGAGCACGCGCTGGAGCCCGTACCGGAACTGGTCGTCGCGGCTCAGGTGCGGCTGGCGCGCCTCCATCACGATCTTGGTGAAGATCGGGTACTTCCCGCTCTTCACCAGCCGGTCGACGTACGGGTAGCTCCGCGCCATCCACTCCGACTCGCTGAGCCCGCTGCGGCGGAATTCCTTGGCGGAGCTGATCTCCTCGCGGACGGTGCCCTCGATGTAGCCGTTCAGCATGGCTACGAGGCCGAGGTTTTCGTCGATGGAGACGAAGGCGTCGAGCACTCCCATCAGCCGTTCGATCAAGAGGAGCTGGTTGGGGCCGAAGCTGGGAAGTGACCGCTGCACGGTGGCGATCCACGGGTGCCTCAGCCACATGGCCCGCAGCCCGTCGGCGTAGCGGGTCAGATCGGCGCGCCAGTCGCCCGAGGGCATGCCCGTGACGTCGATCTCGCCCATCAGTTGGTCGGCCATGAGCTCGACCAGGTTGTCGCGGCTTGGGACGTACCGGTAGAGGGACATCGCGCCGGCGCCGATCTCGGCGGCGATCCGCCGCATGGTGGCGGCCTCCAGCCCCTCGGCGTCGGCGATCCGGATCGCCGCCTCGGTGATCTGCGCGCGGCTGTAGGCCGGCTTCGGCCCGTAGGCCGGGCGCTCGGGTCGCATCCAGATGTTCACGTACTCGGCGTCGGCCACCGTTCCACCCTTCTGGTTGCGTACATAGTACCCAGTCCCATAATCTGGCCGCCATAACCGCGTACAACGTACCCAGTGGAGGGGTCATGGCGGACCCGATCGTGGTCGCCGAGGGGCTGCACAAGTCCTTCGGCGACACCCATGCACTACGAGGCCTGGACCTGAGCGTCCCGGCAGGGACGGTCTGCGGCGTGCTCGGGCCGAACGGCGCCGGGAAGACGACCGCGGTGCGCATCCTGGCGACCCTGTCCGATCCCGATGCCGGGCACGCCCGCATCGCCGGATACGACGTCGTCCGCGAGGCCGGCAAAGTGCGCGAGCGGATCGGGCTCGCGGGCCAGTACGCCGCCGTGGACGAGAAGCTCACCGGGCGCGGCAACCTGCGCATGTTCGGGCGCCTCTACCACCTGCCCCGCCGCGAGGCGCACCGGCGGGCCGACGAGCTGCTGGAGCGCTTCGGCCTGATGGACGCTGCCGACCGCCCGGTCGCCGGCTACTCCGGCGGCATGCGGCGCCGCCTCGACCTGATCACCAGCCTCATCCTGCGCCCCGACGTGCTCTTCCTGGACGAGCCCACCACCGGCCTGGACCCGCGCAGCCGCGGCGAGATCTGGGACAGCATCCGCGAGCTGGTGGCCGACGGCACCACGGTGCTGCTCACCACGCAGTACCTGGACGAAGCCGACCACCTGGCCGACGACATCGCAGTCATCGACCACGGGCAAGTGATCGCCACGGGCACGCCCGACGAGCTGAAGGCCACGATCGGCGACCGCCTCGACGTCACCCTCGAAGACTCCGCCGCGCTACCTGCGGCGATGACCGTCCTGAACACCCTCACCGGCACCGATCCCACGACGACGGGCGCCGACCGGCTCAGCGTCGCTCTGCCGGGCGGCAGCTTCCGGCTCGCCGACGTCGTGCGCGAGCTCGACCACGCCGGAGTCGCCGCCGCCGACGTGAGCCTGCGCCGCCCCACCCTCGACGAGGTGTTCCTGCGCCTCACCGACCGCAAGGAGACCGTGCGATGACCGTCGTCACCTCACCACTGGGCCGCCTGCGCTGGACGCTCACCGACGGGCTGACCCTGGTCGGCCGCGAGCTGGGCCGGCTGCGGCAAGAGCCTGGGCAGATCGTCGCCGCGCTGGTCTTCCCGGTCATCATGGTGGTGCTGTTCGGGTACGTCTTCGGCAGCGCGATCCAGGTGCCGGACGGCGGCGACTACCGCGAATACCTCATGCCCGGCCTGTTCGCGATGGTGACCTTCTCCGCGTGGTTGGGGGTCATGACGCGGGTGGCCACCGACGCCTCCCGCGGTGTGATGGACCGGTTCCATTCCATGCCGATGGCGCGCTCGGCGGTGCCGGTCGGGCAGACCGGCGCCGACCTGCTGACCGGCCTGCTGATGCTGGCCATCATGGTGGGCGCGGGCCTGCTGGTGGGCTGGCGGCCGCACCGCGGCCTGATCCCCACGGCCCAGGCGTTACTGCTGATGATCGTGCTGCGGTACGCGCTGAGCTGGGTGGGCGTCTATGTGGGCCTGGCGGTGAAGAACGACCAGGTCGCCGACGCGATGGTGCCGCTGGGCCTGCCGTTCACGATGCTGTCCAACGCGTTCGTCCCGACCGACGGCATGCCGGGCTGGCTGCGCTTCCTCGCCGATTGGAACCCAGTGAGCGCGCTCACCGCCGCCACCCGGGAGCTGTTCGGCAACCCGGGCGCCCCGTCCGGAAACGTGGCCTGGCCACTCGCGCATCCGGTGACCGCCGTCTTGCTCTGGTCGGCCGCGCTGCTGGTGATCTTCGTCCCGCTGTCGCTCCGCGCCTACATGCGCAGAGGACGATGAACTCCAGGCACCTGATTTCGGAGGTTCGGCACCCTGCCGAGATGGCAGCGCTGGCCCCGGGCCAGCGCGTTGGTTGTCGTGGCGTCGCCCGATCCGGGCGTACGGGCGGCGCAGCGGCGGGCGATGAGGGCCAACGCCACCGCGGGGATCACCGCCAGGACGACGATGACCAGGCCGACCGCGGCGGGACCGGTGGCTCCGAGCGTGGAGGCCAGCGCCAGGCCCGCGATCCAGGAGCCGACGGCGGTACCGGCGTTGAACGCCGACACGGTCAACGAGGACCCGAGCGTGGGCGCCCGCCCGGCGAAACGCACGGCCAGGGCGATCAGCACCGGGTTCGCGCCCAGCCCGAAGAACCCGAGCAGCACGACCACACCCGCGGTCAGCCACGGCATACCCGATGCCAGGCAGATCATGACCAGCAGAATCGCGGTGGCAACGGGCGCCACAAGCGTGACCACGTGCGGGTGAGCGTCGCCGAGACGGCCGGCGACCAGTGACCCCACCAGGGCTCCGACGCCGAACCCGACCAGCGCCAGCGGCACCAGCCTCGCCGGAACACCGGCCTGGTCGGTGAGCAGCGGCGAGATGTAGGAGTACGCGGCGAGGACACCACCGGTGGTCGCCGCGCAACCGGCAAGGGCCAGCCACAACCGGCCGGAACGCAGCCCGGACAGTTCGGAACGCGCCGACACCGACTGAGCGCGTCCCTCCTCGTGCGGGACGTGACGGGCGATCAGGGCGGTGGGGGCCAGCGCCAGCACCGCGAGCGCCCAGAATGTGCCCCGCCACCCGATGAGTTGCCCGGCGAACGCGCCGAGCGGAACGCCCAGCGCCGTAGCGAGCATTCCTCCGGCGTTCACCAGACCCATGGCCCGCGCTCCGCGCGCCGGCCCGGCGACGCGGGTCGCGACCACGGCGGACAGCGCCCAGAACGCGCCGGTGGCGAACGCGGTGATCAACCGCGCCAGCAGAAGCACCGCAAAGCTGTCACCGACTGCCACGATGACGTGCCCCACCGCGAACACGGCCAGCGCGACGATCAGGGTCACGCGCTGCGGCAGTCGCAGCGTGAGCATTGCCATCAGCGGCGCACCGACGATCATCCCGATCGCGAACACCGTGATCAGCAGGCCCGCCCGAGCGACACTGACCTGCAGGTCACCGGCGATATCCGGCAACACACCTGCCACGATGAACTCGGTCGTGCCCATCAGGAACGTCCCCAGAGCGAGGATGTAGATCAACAAGGGCAGCGCAGCGGGGCGGGCCGCGCTCGCGCCGGCCCGGGAACCGCCGCTCAGGGGAGTGGTTTCTCCCTGCATACATGAACTCCTGTGCAGCTTCGGAAGCGTCTTCGCATCCATTTGAGCGCTGCACCGGGGCACGAGAAAGGTGGCGTTTATAGGGGGTACAACTTCTCCCCCCTCAAGCAGGCTTGGCCCCGCTTACCGTGGGAACATGCCCGACTCGGACGACAACCGCACCACTATTCGTGACTTCCTGATCAGCCGCCGCGCCAAGATCAGCCCCGAGCAGGCAGGGCTGCCCGCCGGTAGCCGGCGCCGTGTGCCCGGCCTGCGGCGGGAAGAGGTCGCCGTCCTCGCCGGCGTCAGCACGGAGTGGTACACGAGACTGGAGAAGGGCCACATCAGCGGAATCTCCGAAGACGTCCTCGACGCCGTGGCCCGAGCACTGCACCTCGACGACGAAGAACGCACCTACCTGTTCGACCTCGCCCATGCCGCCCGGCCGAAAGCCCGCCGAAATCCCCGACGCGCCGAAGCTAAGGTCGAACCCCACCTGCAGTGGCTGATCGATTCCATCACGATGTCGGCAGCATTTCTGCGCAACGGACGCCTCGACGTGGTGGCCAGCAATGCGCTCGCCCGCGCGCTGCACGAACCCATGTTCAGCAGCGACACCACCACAGCCAACGGCAGGGCGAACTTCGCCCGCTACCACTTCCTCGACCCGGCATCACAAGACTTTTTCGTGGACTGGGAGTCCGGCGCCGCCGCGACCGTCGCCCTGCTACGCGCCGAGGCCGGTCGACACCCCGAAGACCGGCTGCTGCGGGAACTCGTCGGCGAACTCTGCACCCTCAGCACCGAGTTTCGGACAATGTGGGCGGCGCACGACATCCGCATCCGGCACGAAGGAGTCAAACGTCTGCAGCACCCTGTCGTCGGCGCACTGGAATTGACCTATCAGCCCCTCGCACTGCCGACACCATCGCGCGCCGTACACGAACTGAGCGTGTACACCGCCGAACCTGGAACCATCCACGAAGAGCGGTTGAAAATCCTCGCCACCTGGTCCGCGACCGCCGTCGCAGAAGCCGCCCAACGCTCTTCTCGCCAGCCGTCCGGGCCGCCACCGTGACCTGCTACTCGTGCACATCAATCCCAGCCTGCGAGCGCCTACGTGTCGCCTTGCCTGCTTTCGATCTGCACAGCGCGACACCCGTCGACCCTCTTGCGGCGGACGAAGCGGGAGACGCTGCCGCTGAAGGAACACGGCAGCATCCCGCTGTAGCTCAACACTGGCTGGTCGCCGCCGTGCACAGCCGGGCGGCGGCCCGGCCGGCAAGCTGCCGTATGCGTTCCACGGTGTAGTCGTCCGTCTGCAGCACGGCGACCAGGTCGCCGACCCGCACGACGGCGTAGCGGGTGACGAGCGCGTCGCCGATCTGCCGTCCGGTGGCTTTCTCTCTGGCGACGACCTCCTGGCTCAGCAGGAGCGACTCGTCGCCGGCGAAGCTGTCGTCGAGCAGGGTCCACCGGTGCACCGCTACGGCCGGACGCTGTTCCGTCGAGGCCTCGGACGCCCCGGTGATTTGCGGGCACGCCTGGACCACCCGACGCACGTCGACGAGCACCTGCGTCCCGGTAGCGCCGGGATATCGCATGACCTCCTCGTGCACGGCCTGGCCACCGTCGTGCTCGACGTCCTTGCCCACCATGTTGATACGCATGTACCGGTACCGCTGGTAGGCGGTCACGTTCAGGTCGGGATACGCGGGACAGCTGTCGCCGTGGTTGAAGGTCCAGGTCGGATAGGTCCCCGCTTCGAAGGTGTCCTCGTTGTGCACCTGGTAACCCGGGCCAAGGTCGTCCGGCTGGAGCAGCGCCTCGGGCGGGATCTGGGCCGGATCGCCGGGCACCACGATCGCCGGAGGCGCCGTCCCGCCACCGGCGGATGCCGGTGCTCTAGCGGCCGTCGGCCGTTCGCCACCCTCGCGACCAGCGGCGACCGTCACCCCCCATACGACGGCCACGACCAGCAGCACCGCCAAGGGGACGGCGAAGCCGGCGCGTCGGGTGCGGCGCCGGGCCCAGGCGTCGATCTCCGCCGGACCCGGCCAGTGGCCCGCGGCCAGGTCGTTGGTCGGCCGGTCGCCGAGACTCTTAGGGTGCTCAGGCATCGGCGGTCTCTTCGGCACCTGCGAACCTCCCCGTGTCGGATGCAGGCTACACAAACGCGTTCTATGTGTCCGGCCGACGGGCCATTGGCGGGCTACAGGCCGGTGTCTACCGGGGTCGAACCCAGGCCATCGGCAACCCCTGTCGATGAGGAAAAACGCGTACCCCGAGCCAATCTTGTCCGATTCCAAGCGGAGAGTGCACGTGCCAGGATCGCGTATGGCCCTTGACGAAGGTTGGCCGTGCCTTGAATGCGGGCATGCGCCGCGGATCCATCCGAGGCCGGATGGTCAGGCCCTGTCCATCTGCGCGGCCTGTATCTACGAGGAGGATGAAGGGTTGCGCGACGTTGAGGCCATGTGCCGCCGGGCCTTCCCGGAGATTCGGGTGGGTGACTGATCGAAAGTCGCGGAGTGCGTGGGCAGGCGGTAGCGCCCGGCGCAGCGGAGTTGTGACCGAACGTGGCCCCAGACACGGTGAAGGTGTTTGGCGCGATCTGGATGACCCTGGCGGGACTGGAAACCCCGCAGAGAGGTTCGATGCGAGCCGGCCACAGTGCACGCTGCCGGCGACCACACCCCACTACCCTGACACCTCGCTGGTCTGCATATACATGACGGCCACGGCCGTCGCACTCGCGCGGATCGGTGGTGGCATTGCCCGAGACGACGCGACCGCGTGAGTCGGGGCTATCGTGCTCCGCATGCGCGTTCCCGGTTGGCTCGACGACACCCGGACCTCCTACGACACCGTGGCGGTCAGCTACGCCGACCTGCTGCGGGACGCCCTCGCCCGCGAGCCGTTCGAGCGGGGCATCCTGGCGCTCTTCGCCGAGCTGGTGCACGCTCAGGGGAACGGGCCGGTCGCCGATGTCGGCTGCGGTCCGGGCCGGATCACCGCATATCTGCGAGGCATCGGCCTGGACGCGTTCGGTGTCGACCTGTCGCCCGCGATGATCGACGTGGCCCGGCGGGACCATCCCGGCCTGCGGTTCGAGGTCGGCTCCATGACGGGTCTCGACCTGGCCGATGGTTCTCTGACCGGCTTGCTCGCGTGGTTCTCCTTGATCCACGTTCCCGACAACGAGGTCCCCACGGTCATCGCCGAGTTCTTTCGGGTGCTGCGGCCTGGCGGGGCCCTGCTGCTGGGCTTCCATGCCGGCGACGGCAGCAAGCTCAAGACGGAGGGCTACGGCGGACACCCAATGAATGTCTACGTGCACCGTCGGTCACCGGCCCGGGTCGCGACCTGGCTGGACGCTGCCGGCTTCACTGTCGAGGCGGAGATGTTGCATCGCTCGGCCCCGAACGTCGAGGGTGGTTTCGTCTTCGCCCATCGGTGAGGTAGGCGGAAAGGCATCGGTAATCGAGGTTGCCGAAAGGGCACAGCCTGCTCACCACCTTCGACATTCTGCCTCGGTCCGACGCCTACGGTCGATGTCAGAGGGCCTACGCGGTACGCCATCCCCATTTTGTCCGGTGCCCGATCCTCGACAGGACCGCGCGTCGAGGGCCGGCCGGCCCATCACTCAACGTGACGCACCACCGGCGGCAGAACAGTCACGCAATGCCGAGCAACCAGCGCCGGCATGACAGTGCGTTTGCGCCACGACCGCAGTCACTTCCACATGCGGCAATCTCGCTCACTCCGGCATTGGCAGGCGCGAAAGGGCTGGCGCGCATAAGGTCGGCCCGACATGGCGACCTTCGCGAGACTAGGACGGGGCAGGACATGGACCAGGGCACCCGCGACGAGTTGCTCGGCCGCCTGGCTGAGGCAGTCGGGTCCGTCACAGTCGCACATCCGACGCGGGTTGCCATCGACGGACCGCCAGCCGCAGGCAAGACCACCCTCGCCGACGAGCTGGCCGTCCTCTTGCGCGGACAGGGCCGCAACGTCATCCGCGCGACGATCGACGATTTCCTCTTCCCCCGGGCGCAGCGCTATCCGCGCGGCGAGTACTCAGCCGAAGGCTGCTACTTCGACACCCACGACTACGACGCGTTGAACCGGGTTCTGCTCGATCCGCTCGGCCCAGGCGGAGATCGACGCTTCCAACACGCGGTGTACGACCGCACCGCGGACACTGCCCTGTCCCCGCCGGTCATGACTGCCCCCGCCGACGCCGTGCTGGTCTTCGACGGCGTCTTCCTCATGCGCCCGGAACTGATTGATCGGTGGGACCTGCGCATCTTCGTGTCGACGGCACTCGAGAAGACCGTGGATCGTGCCGCCATCCGGGAGCGCCGGGTGTTATCTCGAGCCGACGTCGAACGGCGCTGGCGCGAGCGTTACATCCCCTCCCAACAGCTCTACTTCGCAACGGTCCGCCCGACCCATCACGCCAACATCATCGTGCACAACGACGAGCCCCAGCAGCCGGCCTGGGAGACCCAAACACACTGACCGCACCCAATTCGGCAGACCGGATGCCGAAGCTAGCCCGCTGTGGCTACGGTGCGTGACGCGCCCTGACAGCGGCTGGCCCGCGGGGGAGAACTCGCGTCGAACCCACGCCGTCTCGCACACCACCGACGTGTTTGCTGTCCCTCGGCAACGACGACTTCGCCGTTACCCGTCGCGAGCCCGACGCCCACTGTCGCTGAGCCTGCTTGCACTGGACGTACGTCCGGTGGTGCCGATGAGAATGCCCACCGGGTGGGGCAACGCGAAGTTGTACCACCGGCGATGCCTGACTCTGATCGGGCTGGGGGGAAGGGCGGTATGCCCTCAACGTGGGTTGTCATTGGGAGACGTGTGGGGGACCGATGGCGGTAGCCCGTAAATGCCGGTCGCAGTCACGGTGGCATCGTCGATCGTGCTCGGATCGATGCTCCAGCGACCGGCCATCGCCATCACGTCGGACTCGGACGGCGTCGTCGCGTACCAGGCTGTCCACTCCTCGTCCGACCAGTGTTCCCACCCGGGCTCTGTACCGCGAATGCCGATGCCCAACCCGATCTCGTCGGCTGTTGGATCACCGACGAACAGCGGCACCTCGCCTCGCTCGCCGATGAAGCAGTAGGCGCGCAACAGCTCACCATCCAGTGCCCGGGCCCAGGCGCGATAGTCCGGGACACGCTCGTTGACGAAGAACTGCACCTCGCCCAGGTGTCGGCTCAGCTTCCTGAGCCAGTCGGGGAAGGGCGGCTCGGTCGCGTCGAAACCCGTCGGCATATGCAGCCGGCTGTGGGCGAGGGTCCAGCCTGGCACCGGTGCGGCCACGTACACGCCGTACCGGTAGGCCCGGTCGGTGCCGGTGGCCCAGTCGAGGACCTCCCGGTCGTGCAGCTCAAGCGCATCGGCGACCTCCCCAGGGGTCCGGTCTCGGACAGCCAGCCACGACGTCTTATAACTGAACCCGGCCACGCTGCCATGATCCCAGGAGCCTGTTCACGACTGCCCGGAGACGTCCTGATTTACCGCGATCCGCGCGCTACGGAACAGTTCCAGTCGCGCGACAGTGAAGATCCGCACATACCGCTTTCCGTGCGCCGAGCCCGCAGCCGCTGACGGGCGTACGGTCACGGCTGGTCAGTAGCGGATCAGCCGGTGCAGCCGTACGAACGTCTCGCTGAAGCCGAGCGCCGGCCAGGCCCGCGAGGAGAGCAGTTGGTCACCCGCCAGTCCGTGACCACGCTGTCGAACCCGGCCGACACGGCCGAGTTGATGACGGCTGTGCCGAGAGACCGTCCGGCGCCGGTGCCACGGGCGTGCTGGAAGACCGCCGCGAACCCGAGGAACCCGGCGGGGTCCGGGCGGGCCAGGCTCAGGTGCCCGCTCGACTTCTCCAGCGCGCAGCCGACGGCCGAGCCGCACCTCGACCCAGGCTGGCCGGGCTGCGGTCGTAACACCAGTAGATGAGAAGCCGATGAGCGGACATCGATCAATGTGGTGTCGCTGTCTTCGGCCGCCAGCCCCTTGGGCCTACCCTCCCAACATGACGGGCGCCGTGGCACCGAAGGTGGGCATGACGATCAGCATCCGGACACGACGCGATGTCGTCGTGGTAGACCCGGACCGGTTTCTGGCCGCGGCACGGCAGGCGCTGCGCGACCGTCACCCGGGTCTGACCGGCGCCGAGGCAGCCGAGGCGGTGGCCGACGTCCACGACGCCGTACACGCCCTGCTCGATCGGGACGGAGCGCTCGCCGCCGACGCCGTGGACGGCGAGGCGGTCGGCATTGGTGGACTCTTGCCTGGCACTCGGGTCAGCGACCGGCCGGACGGTCTGTCGCCCGCCGGTTGGCTGCAACAGGTGGTACTCGATGATCCGCAGCCGCTGCAGGACTATGGCTGCTTCCTTCCTGCGGATCCCTTTGCGGTGCCCCGTACCCGCGGCGGTTAGCGGCAACGATTGCCAGGCGCCGCAGATAACTGAACGCGCGCAGCGGCATGCGCACGATTATGCGCAGATCCGTGTATGCGGCCGACCTGATGCTCGCGCGGACAATGGGGGCAGCCGTCCACCGATTGGCGTGGGACCATCACGCTGTGCCTGAGTTGATCGTACGGGACATGACGAGGAACGAGTTCGAGGAGTGGCGTGACCGCACCATCCGATCATTCGCGGATGAGCAGGTAGCTGCCGGTAACTGGCGGTGGACGAGGCCCTCGAGTTGGCCACCAAGGCAAACGACGTCCTGTTGCCGGAGGGCTTTGCGACTGCCGGAATGCTGTTCTTGAGGGCCGTGCTTCCCGACGGCGCCTACGTTGGCGTGTTGTGGCTGGGCTTGACGCACCCGCGCGGTGCGCCCGACTGCGCGTTCATCTACGACATCGAGATCGATGAGGCGTACCGCGGAGCCGGCTACGGACGCGCGCTCCTGGCTGCTGCCGAGGACGCAGTGCGCTCCCGTGGCGTGGGTCGCCTGGAGCTCAACGTCTTCCGCGACAATGCCCGGGCGATCCGGCTGTATGAGACTTCCGGCTATCGTGTCGTGACACAACAGATGCGTAAATCGCTCAATTGACCAAGAGCCAGATCGTTTGCCGCCGCCGGTGCACTGATCTGCCGCCGACCGTGCGTCTGCTGTTTCCAGGCATAACCGCGTTGCGTCGATGAGGATGCATTGGCCGAGGCGGGCGTTGCCTCTGTTTGTTGGGTAGGGCCGGCTGCTACACGAGGCGCGGCTTGATGTCGATCCACTCGCGCAGCTGGGCGGCGAGGTGCGTGTCGTGGACTTCGTCCAGGTGCCACTGGGCTGCGCTGATGAGATTCTTCGCCTGCCGGGAGTGGCGCATCTGTGTGAGCTCAAGACCGCCGAGGTCTTGCCGGTCGGCGAGCGTGGCCACCTCGTTCAGACCGACTGGGAGGGCGTCCAGGCAGGCCCGGACGATCTCGTCAGCCGACGGCAGTGCCGCCAACTCGACCCCCGCACGGCGCATGTCCGCCGCGAAGTACGCCAGCTTCTCGGCGCTGTCGGCTCCGGTGAACACACCCCGGGCCCGTCCCTGCCGCAGCAGCCAGAGCTTCAGCTCCGCCCAGTCCGGCCGCCGGGCCGACCGGTCCCTCAAGTGTTGATCGATGACCAGCAGCAGGCACAACCACCAGTTAGCGCGCTCGCGAGGCGCTGGCTGGCGGCCGTCCAGCCACTGCCGGCGCTGATGCTCATCGAGGTGAAGTAGATGGATCAATCCGTCCTTGACGGCCTGGCGTTGCCCGCCGAGTCTCCGCGCGGCCACAAGTTCGGGCGGATGGGGTGCGCTGATCGACCAGACGTCACCGGCATCGATCACCTCCTGGGTGGTGGCCACGAGGAGGGATACCCGCGACTCGGCAAGCCAATACCGTCGATAGTCCGCATCGGCCTGGTCGGTGATTTCTTGCAGGCGGTCTGCCGAAACTACTGGTGATGGCCGCCTCCGGGGACGTTCTGAGGCAGTGGTCACTGCCGGAGCCGGTGGTCATCTCCGATGCCGGCGGCAGCTACGGAGTCAGCAACGATGGCCATGTCACGTTCCTCAGCGGTCGACGCACGGTCATGACTTTTCATCCGGTGAGCGGTGTGCAGGTGTTGTGGCACCACGAGCGTGATCTCCGCCCACAAACGCCGATCCTTCACGGTGACACGCTGTGGCTCGTCGAAGACGCCGGTGTCGCGGTCATCGACCTGATTCATAATGCCGTCATCGACGTACGGCATCTACCGCACGGCGTTGTCCGCGCCTCGGCCCTGGTGCCCGGCGGCGCGCTGTTCGCCTTCACGGACGGTTCGCTGGCTACCATCGACCGCGTCGGCAACGCCGTCGCCCGCGAACGGCTATTGGCGCGGGTTGACCGGCTGGTTCCCGCAGACAACGGTCCGGTACACGCAATCGGCGAAGGCCACCTCGTCACGCTCGATGTTCCGACCACGGCAACCGCCCCGCTTCTTTAGCGAGCATCCGCTCATGCGCAGACCGAGCGCTACGACAGGTGATCGCTGGTAGCAGGGGAGTTGCCGAACCCGCGCCGAGGTTGCTCGCCTTCAACGTCGTCCCCTGCAACGCTCATCTGCTGCGGGTCGTTCCGGCGGCGGGGCTAACCTGTGCCTGGTCTCGACCAAGGGAAGGCCATGATGCTGGACGACATGCGCGTGCTGCGCAGTGCGGTGGAGGACTACCGAGCGGCGGCGGCTGCCGCCGGTGTCCCCTGGGTCGATGAGGACGACCGGATCGACGGGATGCCTGTCGATGTGCTTTGCCGGGTCTTCGACGTGGACCGCGTCGCCGAACAACCGATCTGGCTCAACACCCAGGGCTTGCCGTATGGGCGGGTCCTGCCCAGCGGCGCGTTTCCGCTGGTGTTCGACAAGGCCGACGACTTGTTGGGTTACCTGTCCTTCGCGGTCGGGATCCCCTTCCACTGGCGGCATCAGCTGCCGATGTTCATGTACGAGCACATCGTTTTCACGTTCGTGCTGGCCGGCGACAACGAGGGGGAGATCTGGCGCTACCAGATCGGCGCCGACGACTGGAACCCGGTTCGCGCCTCCCCAAGCCTGGCTGCGCTGTTCACCGAATGGACCAGCGGACTCGCGGCAAACGTGTACTTCCGCTCACCGTACGACAGTTGGCTTCACGTCGGTGACGGCGAGCGCGACCCGGTCGACGTGCTCCTGGAACGAGGCCTCGACCCCTTCGCCTTCCCCGTGGACATCTCGCAGTACTCCCACAAGGATTTGCTCCGTGCACGGCAGTTGGAGTGCGGTGTCGACGTAAACCGTGCTGACCAACCCGAGTGCCAAGAAGAACTGCTCGACGCCATCGACGCGGCTCTGGTTTCTCTTCGCAGGTGATCCGGCGCCGTCTGCCGAGTCGGCACCTCACCCCGGCCACGCGGACCATGCCCTCCTTGATCTCGTCCCGGCAGATCGCCGGGCAACCGATGCGCTGGGCGAGCAGGTGGGCGAATGTCGGCGCGTTGATGGCGCCGCGGACCTGACCCTGGACATGCAGGCACTCGGATCGCTCTACCTCGGGGGGATGTCCGCCGCCGCCCTGGCTCGCGCCGGCAAGATCCGCCCACATGAAGCGGATGCCCTGGCCACCCTTTCACGACTCTTCCGCACCGATCCCGAGCCTTTCAACTCGATCGGGTTCTGATCCGAGGGCACGTGCGCTCATGCCGCGGGCCGTTGCAGGGGGTCCAGTGCCGTCGTCACCACCGTCGAGGTTGGGCTGGTGGTATCCGCGGTCGCGGGGGTCGTGCTGTGCCGTTCCCGGCTGGGTTACACCGTGACGACGATCTTCCCCGCGGGATGGCCCTGGGCGAGGTAGCGCATCGCGTCGGGCGCGTCGGCGAGAGCGTAGGTGCGGTCGATGACCGGCGTGACCGAGCCCGCCTCGGTGAGGGTGGTCAGTTCCTCGAGATCTTCGTAGCGCTCCCGAGCGGTCACACCGCGCACTCGCTGGCTGCCGACCAGTGAGAGCAACGGCGCGGCCATCTGGCGTTGGAAGCCGCCGAGCAGCCAGCCTGTGGCGTGGCCGCCACCGACGAGGGCGATCGTCCCGCGCGGCGTGGTCGCGCGCCGGAGCAGCGACAACGGCCGGTTGCCGGCGGTGTCGACGATGATGTCGTATCGCGCGCCGCCACGGTCGATCTCGTGCTGGGTGTAGTCGATGACGTCCTCGGCACCGATGGAACGCACCAGCTTGATCTTCGAGGTGCTGCAGACGCCGGTCACGCTTGCCCCATGCACCTTGGCCAGTTGGACGGCGAACGACCCGACGCCCCCGGCCGCGCCAGTGATCAGCACCCGCTGTCCGGGCTGCACTTGTGCGTCACGGATGCTCTGTAGCGCGGTCACCGCGGAGATGGGCATCGCCGCCGCCTGCTCGAAGGTGAGGTTGGCCGGCTTTGGTGCCAGCCGGTGCTGCCGCGCCATCGCGTACTGGGCGAACGAGCCGCTCTGACAGGTGCCGTACACCTCGTCGCCGGGACGCAGGCGGGTCACGCCGGCGCCGACCGTCACCACCACACCAGCGACGGCCCGACCGAGCACCGCGACCTTGGGCCGGCGCAGCCCGGCCGCGAGCCGCACCGCCATGGGCCGGCCGGTCATGAAGATCCATACGCCTGGGTCCAGGCCGGCGGCGCGTACCTCGATCAGCACCTCGTCGTCTCCGGCCGAGGGTTTGTCGACCTCGCGGAGCTCGAGCACGTCGGCCGGGCCGTAGATGTCGCGGGCGATCGCCTTCATGACTTCTCCTCGGGGGAGTCGGGGTACTGGAACACGTCGTCGAGCGGAACGCCGAACACCCGGGCGATCCGGAAGGCCATTTCCAGGGATGGCGAATAGCGGCCCTGCTCGATGGCGATGAGGGTCTGCCGGGTCAGGCCGATGCGCTCGGCGAGCTCGGCCTGGGTCATCTCGCCGTGCGCGAAGCGCAGCGCGCGGATGCGGTTGGTGACCTGCGTTGGCTTCACCACTGCGGGAAGCTCCTGCGGTACACGATGACCTTGGTGATGCCGCCGAGGATCGCCGACAGCACGAAGCACAGGTAGATGACGTTGGCGATCCAGAACCGGTCCCAGTCCGCCATCGCCATGAACATCGCAGCGACCGCGCCGATGACCACGAACGACTGGCCGACGTGGTCGCCGAGCCGACCGATCTCGCGGTCCCGCACGTCCTTGACCCGCGGCGCGCCCGGATTCACGACGGCCATGCCAGCTTCCGCCACAATCGACGCGACGATGGCCGCGCCGACCGTCCACAACAGGGCGCTCGCGTACGGCACGTCGGGGAGCGAACGACCATCGGCGCGGCTGACAACGAGGGCCACGTAGGCGGAGTAGCCGAGCACCGCGACGACCAGCCTGATCCACGCGCGTTTCTCTACGTGTGTCATGACAAGCCCTTCGGATGTCTGAAATCTTTGACATCACGAAGGTAGCGAATCTTTGACTTTGTGTCTAGAAAGTTTTACATCGACCCTGAGGCGCGGTCATTCGGTCGACCGGCGCGGTCCGATCCCGCGAGCCGGTGCCCGCCCGCTGATCGCTCCGGCCACCGGACGGCATGCCGCGTGATCAAGAGGTTCTGGATCCCTGCACGCGACCACGCAGCGCCCCCCGCGTCGGCGGAGCGCATCCGACTCTGCCGATGAACGAACGTCTCGGGGATAGTGCTTGCGTCGGTCGGGATGTCCGCACCGGCAGCAACCGGCCGGCACCGGACCTTGCGGTTCAGCCCGCGACCATTGCTGGTCGGGTGCGTAGACGTTCATGACAACGTCGACCGGGACGGGTTGCGAGCGGAGCAGCTGTAGGCCGGTCGGCTGGGGTTGCCCGCCACGATGCACGACCTCTCCGCCGCCGGCGGGTACGCCGGAGCCGCAGACGGTCAGGCCGGCGAAGTAGCCCCGAGGATCGAGAAGAACGCCCCCTGCGGATCGGTGAGCACCGCGAACCGGCCCCGCGTCAGATCGGTCGGCGGCACGGACACCAGCCCGTCCAACCGTTGCGCCTCGTCGGCGACGGCGTCGGTGTCCGACACCGCGAAGTGAACCATCCAGTGCGACGGGAGGTCACCCCAATCTTCGCCGATCATGGGCATCATCCCGGCGACCGGGCGGCCATCCAGCTGCCAGGTGGTGTAGGTGATCGGGCCCATCGGTTGATCGTCCGCCGTCCAGCCGAACACCGACCCGTAGAACTCCTTAGCCCGGTCCCACTCCCGCGTGGTCAGCTCGGCCCAGGTCAGCGAGCCGGGCACGTCGAACACCTCGGCCCCCGGCATACCGAGCGACTGCCACACCCCGAACGGCGCCCCGGCCGGGTCGGCCAAGAGCGCCGTCCGCCGGGAGCCGGGGACGTCGAAGGGCTCGGTCAGGATCCGGCCGCCGGCGGCGGTCACCCGCTGGCACGCCCCCTCGGCGTCGTCGGTCGCCAGGTAGGGCATCCAGGCAGGCGGCCGCTGCGGGCCGGCCCCCAGCCCGGCACCGGCCACCGGCTTGCCCTGCTGATGAAAGACGAGGTGACCGTCATCCGCGGGTTGCCGGTCCGCCTCGGCGACGGCCCAGCCGAACAAGGGCGCGTAGAAGCGCGCCGCGCCGGGGAGGTCGGTGGTGACCAGGTCGACCCAGGCGGGTGCCCCCGGTGGAATATCTGTCATGGCTTCGGCTTCGCTTCCTCTGCTCGGGCAACTCTCGGCGGGACGGCGCGGGCGGGCCCGACAGCCGACGGCTGCCAGCCGGTACCGGTGCGGGCGAGGGCGATGACGTTGAAGAAGGCGCCCTGCGGATCGCGGAGGCCGGCGTAGCGGCCGGCCGGGATGTCCCGAGGCGGGACCAGGATGGTGCCACCCGGCTCGCCGGCACGGGCGGCCGCCGCGTCCGCGTCGACCACCGCGAAGTACACCGACCAGTAGGCGGGCGAGTCCTCCGGGAGTCGTCGCCGAGCGGCGGCATCATCCCCGCCACGATCTGCGCGCCGAGCCGCCAGCCGGTGTGGGTGACCGTTCCCATCGGCTGGTCGTCCGGGTGCCAGCCGAAGACCAGCTCGTAGAAGACCTCCGCGCCCTTCGGGTCGGAGGTGACCAACTCGTTCCAGGCCATCGCGCCGGGGATGTTGAACACCTCGGCGCCGGGCATAGCCATCGGCTGCCAGGCGCTGAGCGTCGCGCCGGCCGGGTCGGCGAAGACCGCCGTCCGCCCCCGATCGAAGACCTCGAACGGGGGCACCACCACCTGTCCGCCGGCCCGCTCGACCCGGCCGGCCACCAGGTCTGCGTCGTCGGTCGCGACGTACATCGACTTAATCGGCACCTGGTCCGGATGGTCGGTGGGCCGGCCCCGGCCACCACCCTGCCCTCTACGAGGAAGACGCTGTGGCCGCCCGCCTCGGGCTCCGGCGTGATCCGCCCGGTCCAGCCGAACAACTCCCGGGTAGAAGCGTCGCGCGTCGGCGAGATCCGGGGTGGCCAGGTCGGCCCAGCAGGGCGTGCCCGGCGGGACGGTGCTCACGTCGGCCCCTCTCGACTGGGGGCGGCCAACGCCGGCACGCCCTGCCGGCATCGTGGCACCGTTCGCGCGTCGTACGGGGCGGATCGGGCGAATCGTCAGCTGAACCGTCGTCCGGATCTGCCGCCCTGGGCGTGCTCTACCGACCGTTGGTTGCCGAATCAGCGGGCGGTGGGGTCGGTCAGTCGGTACAGTTCGGTGCCGGCCAGCCGGCGTACCATCGGGTCCGGGTCGCTGGCATACCGGTGGAGGATGTCCGGGGCCGCGTCAGGCGCGAGATGTCGCGCCGCGACCGCGACCCGCTGACGGACGTCGGGGGCCGGGTCGGTTGCGAGCTCAACCAGGAGTTTCCGCCAGTGCGTGGGCCTGCCACCGGCGCTGGCGAGCCCATGGACGGTGGCCGCCCGTACCGCTGCCTGGTCGTCTCGCGCCAGTGCCGTGAGCTGCGGTGCCACGCGCGGATCGGAGTCGACCGCCTTCGCGAGCGCTTCGGCGGCCTCGACCCGCAGTTCCGGATCTTCGTCAGCTGCGAGCGCGAGCAGGGCGTCGACCGCGGCCGGCCCGCCGACGGAGCCGAGGGCGTTGCGGGCGTTCTCGCGGACGTGCGAATCGGGGTCGTCGAGTAGCCGCAGCAGGGCCGGGGTCGCCTCGCGGCTGCCGAGGCGCCCGAGTGCGTACGCGACCATGGACCGTACCCGCGACGCCAGGTCGGTGGCGAGGTCAACGAGCGGCATCACCGCGTCAGCCCTGCCGCTGTAGCCAAGTCTGCTAATCGCCGACACTCGTACCTGCTCGTCCAGGTCACGTAGCGCCTCGACGAGCACTTCGAAGGCCCGGTCGTCAGCGGCTGAGTCAGGAAGCGAGCCGATCGCCACGGATCTGATTCTCGGATCGGCGTCGGTCGCCGCAGCGGCCAGCAGCTCGACGTCCTGCGCTTCGGCCACGAACCCGAGTGCCCACAGCCCCTCGCGGCGCAACTCGAGCGCGTCACCGGTGACCAACTCGAGCACCGCGCGCCGGGCGGCCGGCCGGTCCCCGCGCAGCAGGTCGATGATCTCGGTCTGCAAGCTGTCCTGGTCGTCCCCGAGTTCGCGGGCCGAGGCGCGCAGCAGCGCCGGGAGCGCCGCCACGCCCTGGATGCCGGCCAAGATGCCAGCAACCAGGTCACGACCGTAGAAGTTCCCTTCGTCGAGGAACCGGTCGAGCGCCTGGGCCAGCCGAGGCACCAACGTGATGTCCCCGCAAGCCTCCAACTCTCTGAGAGTCGGTGCGATGGCGTCGTAATCGTCCTCAAGCTCCACAGCGTGCCGGACCACGGCTTCCAAGGCCCCACGGCTGTCGATCACCCGGTCACCATGCCACACCCAATGGCGGAACAGCGCACCGAACCCGCAAGATCAACCCGCGCCCGCCGACCGAGCGTCACTGCCGAAAACAGTAGGCTCCTTGACCGGCAGTCATCGGGTGAGGCCGACGTGTCTGGCGCGTTCCGAGGCCAGGATGGTGGCGCTGAGTTCGTTCACGAATGCCTGGACGTCGTCGGCGCTGCCGGGGTCGGTGTCCTGGCCGGAGTCGTACCACCAGTCGCGTGCCCAGATGATGAGGCGCGCCCATCGGGGGAGGGCGGTGATGGTCTGGTCGGCGGCCTGCCGCTTGGACAGTTGCCGGCCGTTCTCGAGGCGTTGGAGGGCTCGGCAGAGGGTGAGCACCGCGTAGGACTGGGCTCCGGGGGTCTTCATCCGGGTCACCCAGGTCGGCCAGTCGCGGACGTGGTCCAGCAGAGCCGAGCGGACGCGGTCGGGGTCGACGGCGGGTAGCAGGATGTCGGCCGGGGGTCCCAGCAGGCTGCGGCCGTGGTCGTGGACGGCGGACCAGGTCACGATGCGGTGGGTGGTGGCGGGTAACAGGTGCAGCGATTCACCGGGGCTGACCCGGGCAATAACATGGTCCCGACCGGTGCCACCCTGCGCCGCGTCGCGCGCGGCAGCCAGTGACACGTATTCCACCTCGGTCCTGCCGGCCCACTGCGGGTGCCGCCGGTCCAGGTCCGCGTGCAGTCCGGCGAGCACGGCGAGGAGGTTCTCGTCCGGGTCGGTGTCGAGTACCGCGAGCAGATCAAGATCACTGCGCTCTGCGGCGAAGTCGCCGGCCACCAGCGAGCCGTGCACGTACAGGCCCAGAAGCCTGCCGGCCAGCGCAGGACTCCACGCGTCACGAAGATCGGACAGAACCATCTCGGGTGGTGCCACCAGGTCATCCTCCGCTGCCGCCCGCCAGCCCGCCATCGAGTAGACGCGGGTAGCCGTTGATGCGATCCGCACCGACCAACAACGCCGCCAGCCGGAGTGGCAGGGGCCGGCCGACCACAACGGGAAGGAGCAGGCACACGCACATCCCGATGAGCGGTTGCTCCGTGCTGTGAAGTGAACCGCGGAGGTGGCCCGGGCCTTGGTCGGTGACCTCAGCCCGGGTTCTGCGTCGGACCTCAGTTCAAGGCGATGTAGAGCCGTTGACCGGCAGGTCGGTAGCCGGCGCGCTCGTATATCCGCCACGATTCCTCGCCCGAGGCCTCCAGCCAGGCGATCTCCGCGCCCGCGGTGAACAGCCGTCGGGTTGTTTCGGCGGTGATCGCGCCCGCCAGTCCCTGGCGGCGGTAGGGCTTGCGAACGGCGATGCCGGCGACCTCGCTCACCGCGCCGGTGGGCGGGACCGCCCCGCCACCTCCCGCGCAGGTGCCGTCGTCAGTGACGGCCATGACGGCCACGCCTCCCGCACCCTGTTGGCGCCGGAGGCGAGCTACGTCAGCCTCGGAGGCCACCGGGTCGCCGCCGAAGGCTTCGTTCTGCGCGCTGATCAGCGCGGCGCGCTGAGAGTCGGTGCTCGGTTCGTACAGACTGACGTGGTCGAGCGTGGGTGGTGTCTCCAATGTGTCGGGCGTACAGAGCAGGTAGGTGTGCCGGGCTTCCACGGTGAAGCCGGCGGCGGTCAGCAGTGCTTCCAGGCTTGGGGCGCAGCTGGTGACGTACTCCAGGCGGGGCTTGCGATCAGCCGCGTGGAAGGCTGCGACCAGGGCGGTGACATCGGCCGCGGTGATGGCAGTACCGGGGCGCGGCGTCGCGTAGTTGATGTAGGGACTGGTCGTTGTCGGATCCATCCCAATCACGAAGGGCCCCACCTCTACGGGCGCGGGTCGGTTGGACAGGTTGGCGACGACGGACTGCTGGATGCGGACATCCATGATCAACGTGAACCTCGATGCATGCGAGAAGTTACGGTGCGCGGAAAGAAAGCGTTGGACCGCTCATCCGTGATGGAGCCGCGCGACGATCATTCGTCGCGTCGTCAACACTCAGGCGGCCGCTCGGCCTACCCGGATCACAGGCGTCATTCCCTCATGCAGAGTGCCCACGCCGATTGCGTGGTCGGCTGCAAGGTTGTCGCAGCTGGCTTGAGCTTGTCAACCCTTGATCACTGCCGCATCCGCATCTGCCGGGGATGCGTTTGGCATCAGCGGACGATGACAAGGTTGGCCATGTCGACGACCGGACGGTAGCCGAGGGCGGCGTAAATCTTGTTCGAGGTCGGGTTGGCCTGGTCGGTGAACAGGCAGACCCGCGCACCCCCGGCCTGGATCCGCCGGGAAACCTCGGCGACCGCGTTGCTGGCCCAACCACGCCCGCGCTGGGCCGGCGGCGTGTACACCGGACCCACGCGGGCCACCCCGAACGACGGCGGGTTGGCACCGGTGAGGTGCACCGGCTCGCCAGTCTCGTCGACCCAGAACCACAACCGTCCGGCCTGGAGCCGGCGCAGCATCTCCGCGCGGTCGGGCATCTCGTGCGCGCTGGTACCGCGCGGGCGGCCCGCCTGTTCGTCGGCGTCGCCCATGAACGCGGCGAACCACTTCATGACCAGTTCCACGTCGTCCTCGGTAGCGACCACCAAGCCGCCGGGCACAGGTGACGGCCACGCCAGCTCGCCGAGCTCGTGTAGCCGCGTGTGCTGGCTGACCTGGACTCGGCCCCCGCCGAGCCGGGTCAGCTCGGCGGCGGACAGTTCAACGGCAGGCAGGGCCCCGTTGACCGCGAGTATCTCCTCCCCGCGGTCGTGCAACGCGTGGGCCAGGGCCACGGCCGCCTCGTTGGGCATCGGCAGCAGGAAAGGCGGATAAGGCGCGTACGGCGCCGTGCGCATCCCGGCACCGACCACGGCGCCGGAGTCGTCGCTGACCACCAGCCACCAGTTACGGTCGGGCTGCGAGATCCCCTCGGCCTGCCGCGACAACAGCCGGTGCGCGAGGGTGGTCACGACCGTGCTGACGACCGGGTCGGCGACCAGGTAGTCACCCGCCACGGCCAGGAACTCGCCCGGATCGGTGAAGAACCGCAGCCGCAGTCCGGCCATCGGGACAGTGCTCATCCACGTACGCTAGCCACCGCCATGCCGCACCGGCACGGGAATTTCTGTACGGACGAGGGCCTGCAAGCGCTGAGCCAGCCGACATCTCGGCCGCACGGAAGCCGACCGCCGCAGCCTTTGACGTCCGCGTCTGCCGCTGACACCGGGCTCGGACGCCGCTCGGAAACCAGCTGCTCGGGTAGCCGGATGACACCCATACTCGGCCTGGACCGGTGACAGAGCCGGGTTGTTGCAGCACCCAGAGTCGTACGCGGGGCACGCACGGGGCGACTCGAAGGGTGTGGAGGGCCGCTGGCGGGCCATGCCCCACCGGGGTCAAATCCCCTCCGGTCCGCCGGTATCCGGACTCTGGCCCGGCCGCCAACACGTGCTTCTACGGCCGGACCTGCCCCAGCCCATGCGCGAGGTCAACCGCTCCCACGCGAGATTCGCGCGATCGGAGAACGAGGGAGCGGCCGAGGATGACGCGCCACCGCCACCCTCAAGACCTGGAAAATCCCGAACAAGCTGTACTGCCACCACTCCCCGCCATGGCACTGCTCGCCGCGATTCTCGTACTCCAACCGGCTTGAGCACAGCGCTGCTCAGGGTGAAGACAACTAGTAGGTCGCGCCCCGCGCCACCTGCGCCGCCACCCGGTCGTGCAGCGCGGTCAGGGCCGGGCTGACGGTGGCGGTGAGCGGCGTCGGGTCCGCCAGCCGACGCGCCGTCTCCGGTAGCCAGGTGAGGTCCGCGTCGAATCGGCGACGCGCGGCGCGTACCTCGCCGGCCGGGTCGGCGGCGTCGAGGCGACGACCGCCGCGCATGACCGGCACGAGCAGCGGCTCTCGATTGCCCGGTGGCGGTTCGTCGCGCAGCCCCACCACGTCGCCGCTGGCGCCGGTGGGATCACGGAAGACCTGCTTGGGGCCGGGCAGGGTGGCCTTGCCGGGCGACAGCTTGAGCACCGGTCGGTCGCCGACGGACACCAGCTTGTAGGCGCTGTCCAGGGAGGGCGCGTCGAAGGAGACGCCCATGCGGGTGCCGACGCCGTAGGCGTCGATCGGTACGGCCTTGGCGACGAGCGCCGCGATGACGTCCTCGTCGAGGCTGCCGCTGGCAACGATCTGGGCCCGGGTCAGCCCGGCGTCGTCGAGGATCGCGCGGGTCTGCACGGCCAGCGCGGCGAGATCTCCGGAGTCGAGCCGCACGGCCACCGGGCCGGTCAGGCCCAACTCGGCGACGACCTCGACGGCGGCCCGCACTCCGGCGGGCGTGTCGTAGGTGTCGACGAGGAACACCGGGTTGGTGGGAAAGTCGGTGGCGAACGCGCGGAACGCGGCACGCTCGTCGGGGAACGCCTCGACGTACGAGTGGGCCATCGTCCCGGACGGCGGCAGCCCGTAGCGTCGCGCGGCCTCGACGTCGCTGGTCGCGGCGAAGCCGGCGATCGCCGACGCCCGCGCCACGGCCGCCCCGGCCTCGATCCCGTGCGTCCGGCGGAACGCGAAGTCGACCAACTGCGCGTCGCCGGCCGCGAGGCGGCATCGGGCCGCTTTGCTGGCCACCGTGGTGTGGAAGGTGATCAGGTTCAGCACGCCGGTCTCCACCAGCTGCGCCTCCGCGATCGGCGCGGTGACCTCCAACAGCGGCTCGTCGGCGAACACCACGCGACCCTCCGGTACGGCCCAGACGTCACCGGTGAACCGCAGCTTGGCCAACGCCGCCAAGGTCGGTTGGTCGAGCCCGACCGTGTCGCGTAGATAGCCGATGTCGTCCTCGTCGAACGCGAAGCCTTCCAGGAATGCCAGCGCTTCGGCCAGCCCGGCGGCCACCAGGAAGCCGCGCTGCGGCGGCAGGCGGCGGACGAACAGGCTGAACGTGGCGCGCTCCACCATGTCCCGGCGTAGGTAGCTGGCCGCCATCCGCAGCTCGTACAGGTCGGTACGCAACCCGGTCATGGGTTCCTCCATCGGCACGCGGGGTCGACGGGCCGGTGGCGTCGTGGTAGGCCGCCCCGGTCCGGTCAGGCGCGGGAGCGGCGCACGGGGCGGCGGGACAGGGAACTCGGCGCGTTGACGCTGGCGCCGTCGCTGACACTGATGCCGACCCGTTCAACCAGTTCGCCGCCGAGCCAGGCCGTCATTCCGGACAAAGGATGCCCGCGAAGCCGCAGATCAGGGCCAGGGCATTCGGCGCCCAGTTCGCCGCGGTGGCCCGCGCCAGCCAGCTCACCGCGAACAACAGCACGACGACGACGTTGCCGATGCCGTGGATCGCGCCGATCCGCTTGGCGCGGGTGCCGAACGGAATGGCCCGCCAGTCGGTGAACCCGAAGACCGCGGCGACGAGACCGCCGATGATGCCGGCACCGACGATGTACGGGCGGAGATCTGGAATCCGGCCCGGTCCGTGATCAGATACAGGATGTCGAAGATCACCGCCGCGGCGAGCAGCCCCAGCGGAAAACGATCAGCATGGGGTGGATCCCGTGGCCCATCGCCTTGGCTCGACTTTCCACGGCGCCTCCCTCTCTGGCGTGACGTTGGGCGCGGGTACCCCTTCGGATCGCTGGTACACCTACCGGCGGTGAACGCGGTTCCTCCTCCCAGCACCATCACCGACCACCTCACCGGGGTCGGCTCACCCCCGCCCCACCAGACTTTCGAGGACGACGGTGGGATCGGCCAGGCGGTCCAGGTCGACGGGCTGCCGGGAGCGAACCAGCTGCCCGATCGGGCCGGTCACGTCCCACACGTTGACGTTCATGCCCGCCAGCACCCGCCCCTGTGCCGTCCAGAACGCGATGAACTCGCCGTTGGCGAGTTCGCCGCGGACGACGATCCGGTCGTAGGAGCCGGGCGGAGCGTGGCCGGTGTACTCCATGCCCAGCTCGTACTGGTCCGTGTAGAAGTAGGGCAGCCGGTCGTAGCTGACAGCTCGGCCGAGCATGCCGCGGGCGGCGGCCGGTCCGGAGTGCAGGGCGTTGGCCCAGTGTTCGACCCGCACCCGGACGTTCAGCAGGGGGTGGCGGGCGTTGGCCAGGTCGCCGGCGGCCCAGATGCGCGGGTCGCTGGTACGCAGGGTCTGATCGACGACGACGCCGTCGTCGACGGCGAGGCCGGCCTGTTCGGCGAGTTCGGTGTTGGGCAGGACGCCGACGGCGACGACGACGAGGTCGGCGGGCAGGACCGTGCCGTCGGCGAGCAGCACCGCGCTGACCCGGTTCGACCCCTGGAACATCTGGACCTGGGCGCCGAAGTGGAAAGTGACGCCGTGGTCGCGGTGCAGGTCGGCAAAGACGGTCGCGAGCTGGTCGCCGAGGACGCGCTGCAGGGGCAGGTCGGCGGCCTCGACGACGGTGACGGCGGCGCCGCGGGTGCGCGCGGCGGCTGCCACCTCCAGGCCGATCCAGCCGGCGCCGACGATGACGACGCTCGCCCCGTCGACGAGGGCATCGGAGATGCGGTCGCTGTCGGCGAGGGTGCGCAGTCGGAGCACACCGTCGAGGTGCGCGCCGGGGACGGGCAGGGTCCGGGCCCGTGACCCGGTGGCCAGCAGCAGCCTGTCGTAGCCGAAGCGTCGCCCATCGGCGACCGTGACCTGCCGGGCCTGTCGGTCGAGGGCCGTGACGCGGGTGTCGTTATGCAGGTCGACGTCGTGTTCGTCGTACCAACTGGCGTCGTGGACGAAGACGCTGTCGCGTGTGGTGGTGCGCAGCTGCAGACCCTTGGACAGTGCGGGCCGTTCGTACGGGCGCTCGGTCTCCTCGCCGAACAGGACGATCTTGCCGTCGAATCCCTCCTCGCGGAGCGTCTGCGCGGCTTTGGCCCCGGCCAGGCCAGCCCCGACGATCACGAACGGATGTTGCTCGGTCACGGTTTCTCCTAGCGGGACGTGTCAGGCGCGGGTGCCGACTCCGGTGAGGGTGAAGAACTCGGCGCGAGAGCGCGAGTCGTCGCGTAGCGCGCCGAGCAGTGTGGAGGTGATGGTGGTGGCGCCGACCGCCTGCACCCCTCGTAGGGTCATGCACAGGTGCTGGGCCTCGACGACCACCCCGACGCCTCTCGGGCGCAGGTGGACGGTGAGCCAGTCGGCGATCTGCTTGGTCAGCCGTTCCTGGACCTGTGGACCGTGGGCGAAGAGTTCCGCCACCCGGGCGAGTTTGGACAGCCCAAGGATCCGGTCGGCGGGCAGGTAACCGACGTGGGCGACGCCGACGAACGGCAGCAGGTGGTGCTCGCACACCGAGCGGATCGGAATGGCCCGGGCTACGACGAGTTCGTCGTAGCCCTCGTCGTTGTCGAAGGTGGTGAGCCGGAACTCGCGCGGGGTGAGCAGTTCGGCGTAGGCGCGGGCCATCCGGCCCGGCGTGTCGGCCAGCCCGTCGGCGTCGAGGTCCACGCCGAGTGCTGCCAGGAACGCGGCCGCGGCCTGTTCGGCGGCGGCCAGGTTCCGGCCGGGTCTGCGCTGGACGACCTGTAGCGGGTTGACTGCCATGTCAGCCTTCACCGATACCGAGGGCGGTGATCAGGACGAGGACGAGGGTGGTGGCCGCGAGTACGCCGACAGCGATCAGCCATCGGGAACCGTCCGCGAGGAACGTTTCGTCGCGGACGACGTGGGAGGCGATGTCGAAGACGAGGCTGGTGATCCATGCCCCGATCGGGATCGTGACCAGTGCCGGGTGAAGAGGGTGCCCGTACGGGCCGGCGATGGCGGCGACGGGTCGTTTGGCCTGCTTCATCGGTTCCACGGCAACCACCCACCATTTTCGCCAATCAGCATTGTTGTTAATCATGCTGTACCTCGCGCAGCAAAATTTCAATAGCTGATGCTGGTGATAATCTCGGTGAGATGCAGGACCGGTGGACAGCCGTGGCCGCGCTCGCCGATCCGTCCCGGCGGGCGCTGTACGACCACGTGCGGCACCAGGATCACCCGGTCACCCGCGAGCAGGCCGCCGACGCCGCCGGGATCTCCCGCGGGCTGGCCGCGTTCCACCTCGACAAGCTCGTCGACGCCGGCCTGCTGCGCGCCCGCTACCAAGCCCCACCCGACCAACCCAGGGGCCGGGGCCGCAGCCCGAAGGTGTACGAACCGGCCGGCGACGGCCTCGCCGTCACGATCCCGGAACGCCGCTACGAACTGATCGCCGAGATCCTCGCCGACGCGGTCGTCGACGACCCGGCCCACGCCGACGACGCCGCACGGCGGCTCGCCGGGCAGCGTGGCCGCAGCTTCGGCGCTGGACTGGCCGAGGACGGGCGCGACGTCCTGTCGGCGCTGAACGGCCTCGGATTCGAGCCGCGGCCCGACGCGCAGCAGCAGCGGCGGGTGCTGCTGCACAACTGCCCGTTCCACGCCCTGGCCACTCGGCACACCGCACTGGTCTGTGGGTTGAACCACGCCTTTCTCACCGGCCTGCTCGAAGGGCTCGGCGCCGCCGATGTCGAGGCCCGGCTGGCCCCCCGCCCCGGTGCCTGCTGCGTGGAGTTGGATCTGCCGTCCTGACCTGCGCCCTCCCAGCGGATGCCGGGAGGGTCCGCCGTTACACCGTGTCGAGATCGACCGTCCGCCACATCCGCAGACGCGAACTCCTACGCATACGGTGCCTGTGACCGTCGAGGTGCCCTTCCTTCCTTGCCGAGGAGAGCCCAGCGCTTGCGGAATGTTCACGCTCACGTCCATGCCTGTGCTGGCAGGTATTGTCGTCGCGTGCCCGAGTTGACCGCACCTGCTGTCCGCCTGCACAGTGCTTGGCTTGAGGCTCATGAAGAGTGGGGTCCGGGGTTGCATGAGGACGGTTACGGACTGGGCCCGTCCGACGAGGTAGATTCGCCGGCCGGTTTCGCGGCCTGGGTGGCGAGGCTACGGGACGACCATTGCACGTATCGATGGATAGTCGAGAGCGATCGCGTGCTCGGCGGGATCGCACTGCGGCACGGCAGTGATGACTACGTGCGGTGGGCCGGGCACATCGGTTTCGGTATCCGACCGTCCGCGCGCGGACGCGGGCTGGCCACCTGGGCGATGGGCCAGATGCTCGACGAGGCGCGAACGCTCGGCCTGGATCGGCTGCTGGCCGTCTGCGCGGTCGACAATGCCGCTTCGGCAAAGATAATCGAGCGGTGTGGCGGTTTACTCGAGTGCATCCGGGACACCAAGTTCGGCCCCGCCCGGCGTTACTGGATCAAGCTTTAGCGATAGGCCCAGGCGCAGGCATCTGCCGCTTTCCCGTGGCCACGTCAACTTGCCAGGTCGCACGACCAGTGCAGCGCGACGCTGGAGCCAGTGACGGGGCAGAACAGGACGTTCAGGCCAAGGCATCCGGATCTGCCGCCGTCCCGGCCGTTCAGTGAGGGAACGCGCGGGGGATGCGCGCGTTGAGGAGTTCGTCGCGGAACCCTTGGATGCGCGTGATGACCTGTCGCCTGCCGATGGTGTTCTCGATGCGGTCGAGGTACAGGCATCGGGCGGCGAGTTTGTCGAGGTCGACGGTGAAGTAGATCGCCATCAGCGGGTTGACGAACAGGTCGCCGCCGCCGGTGCGCCGGGTGAACCGGACGTCTCCGAACGCGCCACTCGTGGCGGCGGCGATCTGTCCTTGGACGATGCTCGGCCGGTCCGGGGTGGCGGCCTGGGCGTCGGCGACAGCATCACGGTACAGCGCGGCCTCCCGACTGGAACCGGGGATGGACAGCGCGCCCAGGTAGCCGCCCTCGCGGTCGAGTGCGGCGAGGTTCTCCAGCACCTGGACGTGGTTGACGCCGTCGTAGGCGTCGATGCCGAAGCCGAGACTGGTCACCAGCTTGATCGGCACGTCCAGCGCGGCCGCGGCGGCCAGGCTGGTGATGTCCTCCACCGGGGTGCCGAGATCGCTTTCGTCGCCGCGCAGCAGGACATCGGTGCCGCCGTCGACCAGCACCACCGCGTCGATGTCGTGGTGTTCGACCAGGTGTCGGTACGCGGCCCGTAACGGCTGGACACCGAGCGGCGGAAAGGCGTACACGGTCGACGGCAGCTCCTGAGCTGCCAGCCACCGGGCGAGCGTCCGTTCGGGGAAGTACCAGTCAGGGCTGGTGGTGTCCGGCTGCACCGCCGCGACGTGCTCCGCTACCCACGCGTCCCGGTCGATCAACTCGAGTTCGGAGAAGGACAGGCTGGCCAGGTGCACCTGTGCGCCGCCGCGCCACAGGGCGAACGCCAAGGGCAGGCCGGCGTACACGTCGAACCCCCCGCCCGCTCCGGCGATGAGGATGCTCCGCGCCGGAGCGAGCGCGGCAAACAGCGGTGGAACAGCCAACGAGAATGCACCGGGCTCGGCCGGCGGCGCGGCAGGGTTCATCACCGCTTAATGATCCGCCACACCCATGCCGCTGACAGAGCGCCGGGGCACCCGCATGTGGCGGGATCCTACGGAAGATGCCGTCGACCGAGCGTCGCGATGCGTAACGAACGTGCGGCGACGCGGACGCTCGGTCGTGTCGCTGAGCGAGCGTCACGGTGCATGATGGGCGTTTGCAGGGAAGAGACCCGGTTGCCATTTCAGAGGGTCCCGCTTGTCACAAGCCGATGGCTGTGGCCGCGAGACCGTACCGACGGGCTTCGTCCTGCAGATCTGCGACATCAGCCCCGCAAGCGACGCGCTCATTTGTCGTAGCCATCCGGAACAGCAGTGCGCGAGCTACCGCTGCCACCGACACGTCCACCGTTTCCCACAGGGTCGCCGGTGCCCCATGCCAGCAGAGCGCGTCGGCCACCACGACGCCCTCGGCGTACTCGGGCGGCCGCCAGTAAGGTGAGATGTCGATCACCGCCGGAGCAAGCCCGGGAGCGAACAATACGTTGTTCGTCAGGTCCGCGTGCACGATCTGAGAGCGTCCCAATGGCTCCAGTGCACCCTGCAGCCGTCGCGCCAGGGCCGCAAACTCCGGGTGAAACCGGAGGGCACGCTTCCCCAAGACCGCCCTATCGGCTCGTGCCCACCAGTCCTGTCGCGTATCGAGGAAGTCCGTGCGTTTGAGATGAGCTACTGCCCGGTGAAATGCCCGACCAGCGGTAAGGATCTGCCGCCACGTCGAGACCACGGAGTAGTCCGGCTCACTGCCCTCGACCCACCGCGTTGCCGACCATCCCTCACAGACCCAGGCTCCGCCACGGGTACAGACCGGCGTCGCAAGACGAAATCCGTCAGGTGTCACGTCGGCGAAGCGCACCCGCCAGCCATTCGTACGGCGGGCCCCCTTCTGGCTTGAGTACCAGGTCATCCACCACCCATGAGGTGCCTTGACCACCGTCCAGCGGTCGAGATGGTCCGTTGACACCGAAGGCATGCAGGACGGTCAAGGAGGGGCGATCACGAGGCATCGGATGCACGGTAGAGCCGACCAGCAATCTCTGTCGATGGCATTCCAAGAGGAGGGGTCCGCTCATGTCGCCGACCGTGCGTGTGTAGAGCGACGCCGTGATGTCGCTCAACGCGGCCCTAGCCGAGTTGAGTGGCCGACCGAGTCGCGTCGGCCTTGTTTGACATGACATCTGCTCGCGAGCACGCCGATGTCATTCTCCAGAGGTGCCCGACTGCTCGACGGTGTTCAGTCTGCGCCGGATGAGATCCCGTTCGGGTGCGGTGCCGGCCAGGTCGAGCGCCTGCCGGTAGGCAACGGCCGCCTCGGCGTGACGGCCAGCTCGGTGCAACAGGTCGGCCCGGGCGACCGTGTAGGGGTGGTAGCCGCGCAGCAGCGTCTCGCCGGCGAGTTCGTTCAGCAGCACCAGGCCCGCCTGCGGGCCGTCGCGCATCGCCACAGCCACTGCCCGGTTCACCGCGACGATCGGGGACTCGGTCAGTGCCAGCAGCACGTCGTAGAGCGCCACGATCTGTGGCCAGTCGGTGGTAGCCACGTCGGCCGCCTCGTTGTGCAGCGCGGCGATCGCCGCCTGCACTCCGTACCGGCCGGGCGGCCCGCCGGTCAACGCGACCCGGACCAGCCCGATCCCTTCCTCGATCATGGCGCGGTCCCAGTGACCGCGGTCCTGATCGTCGAGCAGGACCAGTTCGCCGTCCGGCCCGGTGCGCGCGTCGCGTCGGGCATGGACGAGGAGCATCAGAGCGAGCAGCCCGGCCACCTCACGCTCGGCGGGCAGCAGCCGGCGCAGTATCCGGGCCAGCCGGATGGCCTCCTCGGCGAGATCGATCCGTTGCAGCCGCGGGCCGGCGCTCGCCGCGTACCCCTCGGTGAAGATCGAGTACACCGCCTGCAGGACCCCCGGCAACCGCTGCGGCAACTCGTCCGCGGACGGTACCCGGAACGGGATCCGCGCTTGTCTGATCTTCTTCTTCGCCCGCGTGATCCGCTTGGCCATCGTCTCCGCCGGCACCAGGAACGCCCGCGCCACCTCGGTCGTGGTCAACCCGGCAAGGAAGCGCAGCGTCAGCGCGCCACGGTCCTCGGCCGCCAGCGCCGGGTGCGCGCAGGTGAAGAACAGCAGCAGCCGCTCGTCCGGCAGGTCACCGCCCACGTCCGGTGCCGGGACGGGGCCAACCCGCTCCGCCTCCACCTGGAGGATGGCCAGCCGCGCCGCGTACGCCTGGTCGCGGCGCAACCGGTCGATCGCCCGGCGCCGGGCCGTGGTCATCAGCCACGCCCCCGGCCGGGGCGGAACCCCGTTGACCGGCCACGACGTCAGCGCCGCCTCGACCGCCTCGGAGGTGACCTCCTCCGCCAGGTCCAGGTCCCCGAAGCGGCGGACCAGGGCGGCCAGCAGCCGGCCGCGTTCCTCGCGGAACACCGCCGCCACCAACGCCACCGGCGTCTCGTGCGACACCGCCGGCGCGTTGTCCGGCGCTCCGGCGCCGGCCGCCCGTCCGTCCATCGCGGTCAGATCCCGAACTCGGCCACCGGCCGGACCACGACCGAGCCGTCACCGCGGGCGCCGGGGCAGCGGGCCGCCCAGTCCAACGCGGCATCGAGGTCCGGCACGTCGATCACGTAAAAGCCGCCGAGTACCTCGCGCGTCTCGGCGAACGGTCCGTCGGTCACGACCCGCTGGCCGTCCGACTCGACCCGCACCGTCGTGGCGGTCACCAGGTCGGCCAGCGACTCCCCGGAGACGAAGACACCGGCGTCCTTGACCTCCTTGTCGTACGCGATCCAGTCCTCGACCGTGCAGTCGGTGTTCACACCGTTCTCGTCCACCGCACCAGCATTGATCAGCAGCATGTACTTCACGATCCGTCTCCTGTCGTCGTCGCCCTCGTGCGGCGGCGGCCGCACGCAAGTTCTACGCACGAGACGCCGCCAGATGGACACGCCCGCCAAAAAATATTCGACGCCGCACCCCTCCGGCTCCCGGCTGCGGGATCACCCCTGGCACGCCGCTGGCCCATCGGGGGACGGGCACATGTCGAGATCCTCCAGCCGCGATCCGGCCGCTGCGGAGCCGGTCCCGCTCCTTTGACCTGCGCGCGGGGCGGAGATGGTAGTCGGCGATAGGCTCCCGCCGTGACCGACAGGGCGACGGGAGCGGAGCGGATCCGGCTCTTGACGGAGATGGCGCGGCGGATGCTGGGGTCGGGCGCCGACGCTGATCAGGCAGCCAAGGAGCTGCTCCGACGCACCGATTCGCCGATCTCGGTGATCAAGGCCGTCGCTGACGCAACCGGAATGGGCTTGGCCGATGCGAAGGGGATTGTTCACCGCAACCTCAACTCGGATGTCCGGAAGGCCACGGAGAGTCTCTGGGACGAGTTGCTCGACGGCGTCAGCCAGCTCCAGGAGCCGTCCAGCGAGCCGGGTCCGGCGCGGTGAATCGGCCTGGAGGCGATGCGGAAGCCGTAGCAGCTCGACGCGCTGTCGCCACCCTCAAGACCTGGAAAAAAAATCCTGACCAGCTGCGCTGCAGCCCCTCGGGACGACCGCAATGGTGCAGGCCGTCCTCGTTCTCCATCACGTCGAAAACCTGACCTACCAAGGATGAGAAGCGCTCACTGGATCAGCCATGCCCACTGACCCTAGTGATGAGTTGTCGCGCCCGCACCCGTCACACCTACGACGGGACACGACGAGGCGGAAGGATGACGTGATGAGTGCGAGCATGCGGCTGGAGGAGCTGGGCGGGAGCAGGCTGGGCGAGGTCGACGAGCCGGCGTTCTCGGGGCTGGCGGAGCGGCACCGGCGGGAGCTGCACGTGCACTGCTACCGGATGCTCGGGTCGTTCGAGGACGCCGAGGACACCGTGCAGGAGACGTTCCTCCGTGCCTGGCGGCGGCGGGAGACCTTCGAGGGGCGGTCGACGTTCCGGGCCTGGCTGTACCGGATCGCCACCAACGCCTGCCTGGACCTGCTCGCCAAGTGCCGCCCGGAGCCCGCGACCGGCGGCGAGGTGCTGTGGCTGCAGCCCTACCCGGACCGGCTGCTCGACGAACTGCCCGCGGGCGACGCGGACGAGCCGGAGACCGTCGCCGTCGCGCGGGAGACGATCGAGCTGGCGTACCTGGTCGCGGTCCAGCACCTCGCGCCGCGCCCGCGGGCCGTGCTGATCCTGCGGGACGTGCTCGGCTGGCCGGCGAAGGACGTCGCGGAGCTCCTCGGGGACTCCGTCAACTCCGTGAACAGTGCGCTGCAGCGGGCCCGCGCCGGCATGCGGGAGCACCTGCCCGCCGAGCGGCAGGACTGGACCGGCGGCGAGGAGGACGCCGGGACGCGCGAGCTGGTGCGCCGATTCACCGACGCCAGCGTGGCCACGGACATCGCGGCGCTCGCCTCGATGCTGCGCGACGACGTCCGGTGCTCGATGCCGCCCACGCCGGGCCTGTCCGTCGGCCGCGACGCGGTGGTGAACAGCTGGGTCGACGACGGCTTCGAGGGCATGACGGGTCTGCGCGCCGTTCCCACCGCCGTGAACCGGCAGCCCGCCGTCGCCTTCTATCTCTGGCGGGAGCGGGAGGGCGCGTACGTGCCGCTGACGATCGATGTCCTGCGCGTCACCGGCGGGGCGATCGCCGAGATCATCATCTTCCACGACGACCAGTTCCCGCGGCTCGGGCTGCCGGAGCGCCTGCCGGCGGACGGCACGGAGTAGTCCCGGTGTGGACGCCCGCGCTGCGCGGTGGCGGGCGTGTCGCGGTGGTCGCGGCGGAGTGGTGCGACGCGTTCGGCGTTGTCACCCGCAGGCGGGTGCAGCTGGGGCTGCGCGACGGCGAGCGCGGGTCGGTCCTCGGACGCGACGCCCGGTTCTGGCTCCGCGGCACCGGCGTGCGCGCCCTGCGGAAACCCCGGCCGTCGCACGGCGAGGGTACGCATCGCCACGCCCAGGGCCAGGACCGTCACACGCCAGTCGACACACCCCGTACGCCCGGTTACCGCACGACGGAGGAACGACATGAACAGCATGAATGACACTGGGAGCGTCGCCGGCCCGGGATCGGGCCAGACCAGCCAAACCCACCGACTCCGCGGGCTCGCCGTCACCGGCTTCATTGCCACGCTCGCAGCGATGGTGGCCACCACCCTTGCGCTGCGCTTGCGCAGGCCGCTGGCGTCGACTTCGAGGTCCCCGATGGTGACGAGACGATCCCGTTGTCCGGGTTCGCCGTGGTGACCGGCTTGTTCTCGGTCGTGGGCATCGTCATTGCCGTCGCTCTTCTTCGCTGGAGCGCCCGCCCCGCCGAGCGATTCGTGTGGACGGCAGTGTCGCTGACCGCGATCTCGTTGGTCCCGCCTCTCCTCTCTGGGGCGAACACCGCCACCACCACCGCCCTCCTCGGGCTACACCTCGTCCCTGCGACGGTGATGATCCCCACCCTGGCGCGGAGCCTCCGCATTCGGACTGACTGACGATCCCGCAACCGGACAACGCGCGGCGCAAGAGCACTACGTGGCCCCCGGTGCTGCCACCCTCCATTCCAGGTTCCCGTCTTGATCAATCTGACCCTCTCCCGGGTCGACGTCAGGCTCAAGCCGCGCCAGGACGCGCTCGCAGCCGAGCCCTGACACCTACACCTGCGGGAGGCTGTCACGCCGTAGCCGGCAGGGGAGGGAGGGCTGTTGGCGACGGGGGGTTGGAAAGGCTCCATGGCCATCACACGTTCCTGCACGGCTACCAGGGAGGCTCGCGTGACATCGCACTCGCAGGCCGGTGATGAACCAGGTTGAGCGTAGGTCAAAGAGATCAATGTGTTCGGCGCAGGATTCGCATCGGACGTCATGCTGCGTCGGTCTCATGCTGACGCTTGGCAGGAAGCTCACCGCGAAGGCGGCGAAGGTCACTACGAGGAGGAGAACAACGAATGGGCAGGGTGATCAGCGACATCACGATCTCGGCCGACGGGTACTCGGCCGGGCTCAACCAGACCGAGGAACGCCCGTTCGGCGACGACGGCAGCGACGGGTCGGGCGACAAGCTGCACGCCTGGATGTTCGACACTCCCGAGGAGAACCGGGCCGAGGTCGACCAGATGACCGCCGCCAAAGCGTTCATCCGCGTTGCGGCGTGGAAACCCGGCCGTTCAGGGCCGGGAGGAAACGCCGCCGCCTCCCCTCAACGATCGTGTAACACAGTGGACTGATAGCTTGTGAAATGTGGGCGGGGTGGTGAAGCGGGCATACAAGTACCGCTTCTATCCCACCCCTGAGCAGGCCGAACAACTCCACCGCACTTTTGGATGCGTGCGTCTGGTCCACAACAAAGCCCTCGAGATGCGGACCCGCGCATACGCCACCCAACGCCGCTCGATCAGCTACGCGGAATCGTCGGCGGCACTGACCGAATGGAAACGCGGCGAGGAACTGGCATTCCTCAACGAGGTGTCCAGCGTTCCGCTGCAACAAGCGTTGCGGCATCTGCACGCCGCCTACACGGCGTTCTTCGCCAAACGCGCCGGATACCCCCGTTTCAAGTCCAAGAGGAAGTCCCGGGCCAGCGCCGAGTACACCCGGTCGGCGTTCCGCTGGCGGGACGGGAAACTGACTCTCGCGAAGATGGACGCCCCGCTGGACATCGTGTGGTCGCGTCCGCTGCCCGACGGCGCCGTACCGTCCACCGTCACCGTGTCTCGAGACGCGGCCGGCCGCTGGTTCGTGTCTCTGCTCGTCGAGGACCCGACCGTCCAGCCGCTCCCACTTCTCGACACGGCGGTCGGCGTCGACGCGGGGCTGACCAGCCTGGTGACCTTGTCTACCGGGGAGAAGGTCACCAACCCCCGTCACGAGCGGGCCGACCGGCGGAGAGGCTCGCCAAGGCCCAGCGGGAACACGCGCGCAAGGAGAAAGGCTCGGCCAACCGGGCCAAAGCCCGACTCAAGGTCGCCAGGATTCACGTGCGGATCGCCGACCGGCGACGGGACCACCTGCACAAACTGTTGACTCGACTCGTCCGCGAGACTCAAACGGTCGTGATCGAGGACCTGACGGTGCGGAACATGCTGCGTAACCACCGGCTGGCCCGGGCGATCTCCGACGCGGCTTGGTCGGAGTTGCGGAGCATGTTGGAGTACAAGGCCGCCTGGTACGGCCGTGAGTTGATCGCGGTGGATCGCTGGTTTCCGTCGTCCAAGCTGTGCGCGGACTGCGGGCAACTGACTGAATCCCTGCCGTTGGCCATCCGGTCGTGGGAATGCCCGTGTGGTGTGATCCATGACCGGGACGTCAACGCAGCGAGGAACCTTCTGGCCGCCGGGCTGGCGGACAGGTAAACGCCTGTGGAGCTGGTGTAAGACCTCAACGGACTCCCCTCCGGGCGGGCAGTCGGCGATGAAGCAGGAAGCCCCACGGGCGACCGGGGGAATCCCGGCCCTTCAGGGCCGGGAGGATGTCAACATGGGGCGCAACATGTTCGGCCCAGTGCGTGGCGAGTGGGATCGGCAGTGGAACGGCTGGTGGGGCGACGATCCGCCGTTCCACGCCCCGGTCTTCGTGCTCACCCATCACGCGCGCGACCCGCAGCCGATGGACGGCGGCACCACGTACTAATTCGTCACCGACGGAATCGAGTCGGCACTGGCGCAGGCGCGCGCGGCGGCCGGCGACGGCGATGTCGCGATCCAGGGCGGCGCGACCACCATCAACCAGTATCTCGCCGCCGGCCTGGTCGACGAGCTGCGGCTGCACATTGTGCCGCTCACGCTCGGCGCCGGCACGCGGCTGTTCGAGGGCGTCCCGCCGCTGAAACTCGAGCAGGTGAAGTCGCGAGCCGCGACTTCGGTTACGCACGTGACCTACCGTGTGCTGTCCTGAGCTGCAGAGCGGTGGTCCACGCGATCGAGCTCACGGCACGTCCCCCGTGAGCCACGGTACGAACCGGGCAGTCGGCTAACCCGGCCGACCACCCGGTCTGCGGCGGGTTCAGGTTACGAGCAGCCGGAGGCCGAGCTCTGCTGCGTCGAGAGCGACGAGGTCGCGGTTGCGTTCGGCCCACCGGCCTGAGGCAAGTTCTGCGCGGAGGTTCCGCACTGCCCGCTGCTCGGCCTCCGGGCCGACTCTGGCCCATACCGATACTCCGCGGCGTACCTGATCGTCCAGGTATGCCTCGGGCCGGCGCCAGTAGGCCTCGAAGAGGCCGTCGGCGCAGTCCCACGGAATGAGCACCGGCTCGATGCGGGCTCCGATCGCGCGGGCCTGCTCGGTCAGCGAAGGTCGGCCGGCGAGAAGGTCTGCGACCTCGGGCAGGTAGTCGCGGGTGAGCCAGAACCGGCGGCGCCATCCGGTGTCGCTGGCGTCGTGCGTGAACACCACCACGCGGCGGGCCACGCGCCGCATCTCGCGCAGCCCGGCGATCGGGTCCGGCCAGTGGTGAACGGTGGAAACAGCCATCGCGGCGTCGAAGGACTGGTCGTTGAACGGGAGGCTCTCCGCGGCGGCAGCCACGCACGGTGCTGCGCCTGCGGGGCGCTGCGCCCGCATGAGCGCCGACGGCTCCACCGCGGTGACGTCGCGGTCGGGGGGCTCGTAGGAGCCGGTGCCGGCCCCGACATTCAGTACCGTCCGCGCACCGCCGAGCGCAGCCCAGATCCTTGCGGCGATCCGCGGCTCGGTGCGCCGCGTCACGGTGTAAGTGGCTCCGATGGTGTCATACAACTGCCCGCTGGACATGTCGCTGCCTCCCTGACCGTCACCATCCCACGCCGCGCGTGGCCTGGCCTCGCTGCCTTGGGTAGTCGGTCAATGTCGCTGCGATGTATCACTCCGATGTATCACCCAGATCTGTCGGCAACGTATGTGCTGGCGCCCCGCGGCGCAAGTTCCTTGGTCCTCGGGCGAAGTCGCCCTCCGAGGCGTTCTACGGTCGTCCGGTGAGTTCCGTCAGGCCCGCGCCCAGCACGGCGCCGCTGACCCGTGCGTTGACGAAGAAGTTGAGATCAGCCCCCGGCAATGCGGGGCGAAGCAGCGAACACGGCCAGGGCGCGTCGCAGAGTCCGGGCTGGTGGCGGTAGTGCGCGGATGACGAGGGTTTGGGTCAGGCTGGGGTGAGGATGCAGAACTCGTTGCCTTCCGGGTCGGCGAGGACCGTCCACGGGACATCCTGGTCCAGGTCGATGGCGGTGGCGCCGAGAGCCCGCAGTCTGGCCGCCTCGGCCTCCAGGTCGTCACCCGGGTACGGGCGGACGTCGAGATGGACGCGGTTCCACACGGCCTTCACGTCGGGTGTGCGGGTGAACTGCAGATATGGGCCGACGCCCTTGACGGAGCGCAGTAGCGCGTGGTGGTCGGTCACCTCGTGCAGGGTCCAGTCCATGGCCTCGCCCCAGAAGCGGGCCATGGCTCGCGGATCCGCGCAGTCGACCACCACCGCGGCGATCGGTCCAGTGTCTCGGTAGAGCGGTCGGGGGTCCAGCACGCAGAACTCGTTGCCCTCTGGGTCGGCCATGACCGTCCATGGGACGTCGCCCTGGCCCACGTCGGCGGGTGTTGCGCCGAGATCCTTCAGGCGCGTGACCACCTCCGCCTGATGGGCCGCCGAGGTGGTGGCGAGGTCGACGTGCACGCGGTTCTTCACCGTCTTGGGTTCCGGGGAGACGATGAGGTCGATGCAGACGGCGACGGGGTCGGGGTAGACGAAGCCCTCGGGTTCGAGGTTGGTCACGCCGGGTCCCTCGCTGGAGACTCCCCAGCCGAGCACCTCCGCCCAGAAGCCGCCCAGCGCGGAGTCGTCCCGAGCCTTCATGTTGATTTGAACGAGCCGCGTTGCCATGCCGACGATGCTAGGGCCTGTGTCTAGTCGGCGGGCGCCCGACCGGAGTGGCCGTTCGGCGCGCCGAAGACACAGGCCCCTAGTCGGACCGGACGGTGAGCGGGACGGTGCACAGGTCGGGCACCTCCTGCCGGCGCGGTTCCCGGGTCAGCGTCGCGGTGAACTCCTCCGGCCGGACCTCCAGGTACGGCGGGGCCTCGACGTCGCGGAACCCGCCCGCGGCGACCACGGCGGGTGTGGGGCACTGCCGCTCCGGGCGCACCTGGATGATCTGCCCCGGTCGGACCAGGTACGAGGGGCGGTTGACCTTGCCGCCGTCCAGGGTGAACGTGTTGCGCTCGACCAGGCTGCGGGCCTCGCCGACACTTCGGGCGAAACCGGCGCGGTGCACGAGTGCGTCCAGCCGCTGCTCCAACTGCCCGGCCAGGTTCTCCGCCGCGTCGCCGGGCTGCCGGGCGGCCGTGACCAGCGCCCGGACCAGTTGCCGCTCCCGCAGGTCGTACGCGGCCCGGATCTGCTGCCGCTCCGCGTCGGGCAGCCGGTAGCCGCGCGGGGCGCGGCGCGGCCCGCCCCGGACACCGATCGGATGCCGCTGCCGGCGCAGTCGGTAGCCGTGCGCCGGCTTGAGCGGGACGTCGTCGGTCGGCGCGATGTTGACCTTGGAGCGGAGCGTCATGGTGCCCTCCCTGACTGTCGTGGGTCACCACTCTGTCCCGCACCGGGGTGAGCCCACCCCACCCGGTCCGGGTGATCCGCCTGCGCCGGCACCGAGACCTGGGACGGCCCCGGTGGGCAGGCGCGACGAAGGTGACCTTGCCGTTCGGTCAGGCCGCAAGGCGACGAAGAGGGCCGAAGAGCGCCGTCGGGGCGGGAGACGGTCAGCCGGCCGGGTTCGGCTTGTACGCGACGACCAGTTCCCAGGCGCCGGGCAGCACCGCCACCCGTTCGAAACCGGCCTCCGCGAGCAGCTTGGTGTAGAAGTCCGTCTCGCGCAGGCGGCTGACGCAGCTGTCCACGCCGATCAGGAAGTAGCTCCAGAAGAACTGCATGGCCAGCCGGTCCGGGGTGCGGAACTCCTCGCAGATCAGCAGCAGCCCACCCGGTTCCAGCGCCGCGTACGCCTGCTCCACGAGGCGGCGGGCCACCTGGTTCGGCCAGTCGTGCAGCACCCGCACGAACGACATCGCGTCGTACCCCTGGGGCAGCGGCTCGGCGAGGAAGTCGCCGCCGACGAACCCCAGCCGCTCGGCGTGCCCCCGCGCGACCCGGGTGGCCGTCACCAGCGGCGCCACCGCCGGCAGGTTGTACACGTCGGCCCGCAGGCCCGGCGCGGTGTCCAGGATGTGCGCGGCGAGCGTCCCGTCGCCGCCGCCCACGTCCAGCAGGTGATGCCGGTCCGGCCACAGCAGGTCGGCGTGCCGCCGTACCGTCTCGACCACCGGTCCCAGCCCGACGGCCATGCTGCGCTCGAAGTCGGCGGTCTGCGCGTCGGTCTTCGGCGGCCAGGCGAAGTCGTCGTCGCCGATGCTGACCTGGCCGCGCAGGCTCTCGGGCAGCCGGCCGTGCAGCCGCCGCCAGGGGTAGCGGTCCCGGTCGCGCTCGACCGCGCCGGGGCCGACCACCGCGGCGACCGCGTCGCGCAGCCCCGGCACGGCCCGGTAGCTGGTCGTGCCGATGTCGTCGTCGGGTTCGTCGCGCGTCAGGAAGCCGAGGCTCTCCAGGCAGTCGAGGAACTTGTAGAGCCGCAGCGGGCGTACCCCGAACCGGGTGGCCAGCGCGTCGAGGTGGACCGGCCCGGGCTCCAGCGCGTCGAGCAGGCCCATGCCGAACGCCGTCTCCAGCACGTCCATCGCCTTGGGGCCGTTGGCGAGCAGGCTCATCAGCGCCCGCGGGGAGAGGGTGACGGTCACCGGTGCAGCTCCTTGTCCAGCGCGTCCATGAACGCGTCGACCTCGTCGAGGGTGTTGTAGACGTGCGGGCCGATCCGCAGGTAGCCGCGCCAACTGCAGATCAGGCCACGGGCGGCCAGCCGCCGCTTCACCGCCTCGCCGTCGGGCACGTCCAGGCACACCACGCCGCCGCGGCGGTGCGGCGCGGTGGGGCTGACCACCGCGATGCCGGACTCGCCGGCCCGGTCCAGGACCCGCTCGGTGAGGGCCAGCGAGTGCCGCCGGATGGCCTCGGTGCCGACCCCGGCCAGCAGGTCCAGGCCGACCTGCGAGACCAGGGAGGTGAGCGGGTACGGGGTGCCGCCGGCGAACCGCCGGGCGCCGGGCGCCCAGCCGGTGGACGGCTGGAACGTCAGTGCCCGGTCGCCGGCCTGCCAGCCGGTGGCGGCCGGTGCCAGCTCCGGCACCAGGTCGGGGCGGACGTAGAGGAAGGCGGTGCCGACGCCGCAGAGCCACTTGTGGGCGCCACCGAGGACGACATCGACGCCGAGCGCGGTGACGTCCAGCGGCACCACCCCCACGGTCTGGAAGGCGTCCACCACCACCAGCGCGCCGACGTCGTGGGCGCGGGCGACCAGGCGGGGCAGGTCGACGGTGGCGCCGGAGGTGAAACTGGCATGCGACACGCACACCAGCAGCGTCCGCTCGTCGAGGCGCGCCTCCAGGGCGTCCTGGTCGAGGTGGGGACCGCCGGTGCCGACCACGTCGAGGCGGGCGCCGTAGCGGCCGAACGCCCGGAAGACGAACGGCACCGTCGGGTACTCCACGTCGGTGGTGACGACCCGGTCGCGCGGCGGGCGGTAGTCGAAACAGGACGCCACCCGGGCGAGCAGCGTGCTCAGGTTCGCGTCGGTGACCACGCTGCCCGGTGGTGCGCCGATCAGGGCGGCCACCGAGTCGGCGTACCGGTCGAGGCCGACGTGCCAGCCCTGCCACACGTCGTCCCGCCAGGTGCGCAGCGTCTCCCAGTAGTCGTGCAGCACCCGCTCGGCACCCCTCGGCACCGCGCCGGTGGAGTTGTTGTTCAGGTAGACACAGGTCTCCAGCAGCGGGAACTCGGCGCGCAGCGCGGCCTGCGCGGCGGCGTCGAGGCACCGGGGCGCGTCAGGCCCGGGTACCGCGTCGGATGGACTCACGTGGTGCGGCCTCCAACCGGGTCGACGGGGCGGGAATCGGCGGTGACTGCCGTGAAGACCGGCACGTCGCGGACCGCCGCCAGATAAGGGGTGCCCTCCGTGTAGCCGGTGCCGGAGCGGGGACCGAGCATCCGGGTGGCGATCCGGTGGTGGGTGCGCCGCCACTGCGACAGGGCCCCGGCGAACGTCTCCATCCGCCGCGCCACCAGCGCGCGGTCCGCGCCGTCGAGCCGGCCCGCACGCACGGCCGACCGGTACGCGTCGTCGATCGTCGGCTGCCCGGCCCGCACCAGGGACCGCACCTCCGGCACCGACCGGTAGGCCACCGAGTCCAGCCGGTCTTTTTCCGGCGTACGGCAGAGCGACTCCACAAGCTTGTAGGAGCGGGACTGGATGGCGCTGGCCCCCTCGGTGTACTGCCGGAACGTCCGGAACGACTCCGCCTGCATGGTGGCCAGCAGCGAGAAGAGCGGGCCGGCGGCGCCGAGCAGGCCCGCGGCGTATTCCAGCCGGTCGGCCGCCGCACGGGGCGCGTCCCCGGTCAGCGCGGCGACGACCGCGCGCAGTTCGTCGGCGACCCCGGCGAAGAGACACTCGTACGCCTGGAGCACCCGGATGAACAGGTATTCGTCGTGGGTCACGTGAACCGGCAGCATGCTCAGCCGCAGCGGCCGATCCCCGTCGGCGTCGAGGCCGGCGGCGAGGGAGTGCAGCGCGGCGGCGGTGGCCGCCGGATCGCCGTCGCCGACCGCCCCGACCAGGCCGAGGCGGGCCAGCGGGGGCAGGGCGGCCCGGACGCCGAGTCGGCAGCGCTTGGTCACCACCGGCGGCCCCGGACGCTGCTGCGGGAGCAGATCGGTGGTGTGGGCGGCAGCGGCCAACTCGAAGGCCAACGCGTCGGCGACCAGGCGGACGAACAGCCGGTCACGGGCGCGCCGGGAGACGGCGTCGTCCCCGGCCGGGGACGGGTCGTCCGCGCCGCAGGGCAGCCGGAGCAGGCGGAGGGCCAGGTAGCTGCGGTAGTCGTAGCGACCGTCCCACTTGTCGAGCGCCACGTCGAGGAAGTCGGTCAACAGCCGCGCCTCGTCGTCGCCACCGGCCGCCGCCGCGCCGGCCACTGTCGCCCGCGCCTCGTCGAGCAGGGCGAGGAGTTCCTTTTCGACGAAGTGTTTACCGACCCGATGAAATTCGCGCACCACCACCGGGTAGGGAAACGTGCGCGGGTCGGCCGCACCCGACAACCAGCTCGTCAATTCGCGCACGAACAGCCCCTCGACATTTCCGAATCGGCACCACAATGGGAGGACGCCGGTCACCGCCGGCACGTGCGGATGTCAGGGCCGGGCGGCACCGGAATCGTCGCCCGCGGGCTGGAGCCGGGCCTGCCGCAAATCGGGGAAGAACCGGTGCCCGACGAGTTTGGCGAGCATGGTGGCCGGGGTGTCAGGGGCGCCGGCCGGCGCGTAACCGCCAACCCGCAGCGCCACCTCGTAGTGCCGCGCGCGCCACAGCGACACCCGCTCGTCCCACTCCACCATCGCCTCGGCCAGCCGGTGGACCGGCTCCGCCGGGTCTGCCGGGAACAACGCCGCCACCGCGATCCCCCGGTCGGCGAGGCAGTCGGCGAACGCCCGCCCGAGCTGCCGGCTGGCCGCCTGGACCTGCCGCCAGCCCGGCGATTCGGCGCCGGAACCGTTGCCCAGCGCGGGCTGCATCGCCTGGAAGTCCGCAGGCGACAGATGCCGGAACATCTCCAGTTGGTCGGTGACCAGCCGCACCGCGAGCGTCGCCCGCGCCAGCAGCGCCTCGGCCGCCGCGGGGTCCCCGGCGCCCACCCGGGCGGTCGCCTCGGTCAACTCGGCCACCGCCAGCTTGAGCCACAGTTCGGTCGACTGGTGCACCACCTGGAAGAGCAGTTCGTCGCGGTGGAGCATCTCGGCCGGTGACCGTTGCAGGTCGAGCAGCACGTCCGTGCGCATATAGCGTGCGTAGTCGGTGGCGCCACTGCCCGGCAACACAGGCGACTGGTCGCGCTTCACGGAATTGCCTTTCGGTCGGCATCGGCACGCCGGGTTCGGCCGTGCGTCGGCGGCAAGTATGCAACGACGGGAAGCGATGCGCTACCCCTTGATTGCAGTCTGTTTCGGTCCAACAGAGAAAGGGCTTCGCGTCATCCCGGGGAAGTGGCCAACGCATCACCTTGGACGATCCACGTCAATATGAGGTACGTCATTGCTGCCCCGGGCCGGCGGTCGAGCCGGGTCGCGCCGTTCCTGTCGTGGTGCCCCGCTACTGTGCGGCGGTGACCGGAGGAGAACTCACCCTTCCCGCCGCGCTGCGGGAGGCCCAGGACGGCGGCTTCGACTACGCCGGCGGCGACGGCGTCGACTTCGAGCCGTACGGCAGCTTTCTCACCCCCGACGAGACGGCCGAGTGGTGGCACGCGTGGAGCGGCAACAGCTCGATGGACGGCGTGGACCTGCGGATCTTCGGCCAGGACGGCACCGGCGGGCTGGCCGCCTTCTGGCTGGTCCGGCCGGACGAGCCGGTTGACCGCCAGCCGGTCGTGTTCCTCGGCTCCGAGGGCGAGACGTCCGTCGTCGCCCGCGACCTGGGGGCCTACCTGTGGCTGCTGGCCGGTGGTTTCGGCCCGCTGGAGGCGACCATGTGGCCGCGCCACGAGCACCGCCCCCGTCCGGACGCCCGCCGCACCGCGATCGCCGAACGTTGGGCGCCGCGGGCGCGACGGACCCCGGCCGAGGTGATCGAGGCGGCGCGGGCGGAGTTCCCCGACTTCGAGTCGTTCGTCGACTCCCTCTGTCGCTGACGGGTTCGTCAGTTGAGCAGGCGCACCCGCACGCCCGACCGGGTGTCGGGGGTGCGGACTACAGTGGCGCCATGGTCGACAGCGAGTGCCCGTGGGAGCCGCCCCTGTCCGGCACGGAGGTCGAGCATCTCGTCGGTGCGCTCGACCGGCTGCGTGCGACCTTCCGCTGGAAGGCCGACGGTCTCGACGCCGCCGCGCTGCGGACCCGCTTCGGGGCCTCCTCGCTGACCCTCGGTGGCCTGCTCAAGCATCTTGCCGCGGTGGAGGACAGCACCTTCACGATCAAGCTGAGCGGGCAGCCGATCAGCGCGCCCTGGGAAAGCGCGGCCTGGGACGGCGGCAACGACTGGGTGTTCGCCTCCGCCGCCGCCGACACCCCCGAACAGCTCTACGCGCTGTGGGACGGCGCCGTCGAACGGTCCCGCGCGAGGCTCGACGCGGCCCTGGCCGACGGCGGGCTCGACCAACTCGTCCACGCCGCGACGCCCGACGGCCGCCACGCCAGCCTGCGCCGGCTCGTCTGCGACCTCATCGAGGAGTACGGCCGGCACACCGGCCACGCCGACCTGCTGCGTGAGGCGGTGGACGGGCTGGTCGGCGAGGACCCGCCGGCCGGATGGCGGCCCGGGGCCGCGCCGCGCGCGTGAACCCCTGACGAATGGACGGCCCCCGGGGCCGGGCGTCCTTCCGGTGGCCCGGCCCCGAGCGCGGGTCAGTGCGTCGCCGGCACCTCCACCTCGAGCGGCTCCAGGTCGGCACGGACGGCCTTGACCTCCCAGTAGAAGGCGTGCGAGGCGGGCGACCCGTCGACGGTGCGGACCCGGAAGGCCCCGTCCTTCACCCGGCTCGCGGCCAGCGCGGAGACCGGCTCGTCGTCCTCGAAGACCGGCGTCAGGTGCACGGTCCGGCCCTCCGGCCGGGTCAGTGCCTCGAAGTACGCGGGCAGTTCCACAGTGGCGCTGCCGCCGTCGAGCCGTGCCTCACCCCGGTAGTAGACGCCGTTCTCCGGTCCCTCGATGGCGGCGTGGATGAGCTGGCGGCGTTCGGTGGCGTCGGGGGCGTCCAGTGGGTGGTCGATGGCGAACTGCTTGGACTTGCCCTTGATCACGCCGGTGCCGGCCATCAGGCTGATGTTGTAGCCGCTCGACTCGTTGCCGAGATAGATGGCGGCGGAGGCGAACAGGTCGAACGTACTGATGCCGCCGCCGCTCCAGGAGGCGATCGGCGGGGTCGAGGGGCCCGCCACGAGCGTGCCGTTGATCCGCACGTCGCCGCCGAAGTGGCCCCGCTTCTCCACCCACAGGCAGCCGGTGTCGGCTCCGCTGCCGCCGCCGTAGCCGACCCACACACCGGCGGCGTTGAGCAGGTGCAGCCGCTCCGGGCCGTTGATGTGCAGCCGCGTGCCGCCGTTGATCGAGCTCCAGTTGGGCATGGACAGGTCGCCGGCCACCGACAGGCCCTGTGCCGACAGTCCGCCCTGCACGGTCAGGCCGCCGTTGCCGGTGGCGTCCTTCACCACGGTGACCCCGCCGGTGGCCCGCACGGCGAAGCCGCCCTCGGCGGTCAGCGACAGCCCGCCGCGCCCGCGCAGGCTCGCCGCCCGCAGCTCCTTGACCGCCAGGTCGGCGTACGGCTTGCTGCCCTCGCCGTAGCCGAGCGCCGGCCCGTCGTTGCTGCGGTCGACCAGCTCGAAGCCCTTGCCGGCGCGGAACGACAGCTGTGCGTGCTGCACGCCGGGGCCCCAGAAGCCGAGCGCGGTGACGACCTGCCCGGGGGAGACGATGGCCCCCTCCAGGCTGCCCAGGTGCAGCATGCCGCCGGCGATGCGCAGCCGGTCCGCGTTGTGCTGGGTGAAGGCGATGATGTCGTCGGGGTCGTTGTTGTTGGCGATGCGCAGGATGGTGTTCTCGCCGCTGTACGGCCAGTACCGGATGTACGCCTCGTCGCCCGCGCCGCCGCCCGGGTCGTTGGGGAAGGTGATGCCGGACTGGGCGCCGGCGCCGACGGCCGGCACGATCGCCCCGACCGGGACCCGGAGGCCCGCCGCCACCCGCCCGGTGCTCTGCACCGTGATCGTGCCGCCGGCACGGGTGACCGTGCCGAGCACGATGGCGTTCGCCGGATCGGCGGGGGCGGCGGCGGAGAACTCGATGCGCCCCTCCTCGGTCCACCGGGTCTCCCCGGCGATCCCGCCCTCGTCGCGCCGCTCGGTGAGGTACTCGTGGTAGCGGATCACCACGTGCCAGCTGCTGCCCTCGGCGGGCAGGGTCTTGCGGGTGTTCTCCGCAAGCACGATCACCCGGCCGGCGCCGTCGATCGCCACGCCCTGGCCGATCGTCACGTCGCTGCCGGTGGCGGTCACGTCGAGGCCGGTGACCACGCCTCGGGGCTGCAGCAGCCGGGCGGCGAGATTCTGCCGGGCCAGCAGGTAGTCCAGCGCCTGGGTCAGGTCGCCGGCGCGCAGGTACTGGTGGTCGTAGTACCGGGGCCGGGCCATCGGCAGCGGCAGGTCGTTCTTCCAGGTGATCGTCATGTCGTCTCCGCTGATCTGGTTCGGTCGGTGCGCGGGTGGGTCGTTCAGCGCGGTTGGACGGTGTCGTAGCGCAGGCCGCTGGACAGCTCGCCCGTGCCCGTGTGGCGGGCGCGGCCCAGCCACAGGTGCACCGAACCGTCGGTCCACCGGGCGAGCTGCCACTGGCGCAGCAGCCGGGTGCCGGCGCGCGGCACCTCCTCCTCGGGGATGGCCAGCTCCACCAGGTCGTCGCCACGCCAGCGCCAGTCGAGCAGGCGACTGTGGCCGGTGACCGCGACCGGCGGCCCCTCGCGGGACGGCTGCTGCAGCGGAACCCGGCGCAGCCGGACCACGTCGGGCCGGTCCTGCGTCGGTCCGGGGATCAGCGGCACCCAGTTGTCCGGCACGGTCGTGGCGAAGGCGTACGACAGGCTGGGCACCGCCCCGGCGTCGGCGACCGGTGGCCGCGGTGGCGGCGCCGCCCTGCCGACCTGGGCGGTGCGGTCGATGGGCCGGCCGGTGGCGCCGGTGACGGTCCGTTCGACGGCCCAGGCCAGGTTCGCCATCTCGTCGCGGCCGAGGCGTACCTCCTCCACCGGCTCGGAGTCGAGGGTGGCGGCGGCCGTGGCGGGCAGGACCAGCACGTCGGCCGCGCCGCCGGCGGTCGCCCCGGACGGGCGGAACAGCGCCGTGTCGTCGGGCGCGGCTGGCACGAGCGTCTGGATGCCGAAGGTGTCGGTGACGATCAGCGACCGGATCCGGGTGGCGGACCCGACGGGCAGTTCCAGCGGCACCAGGAAGTGGTCGTTGCCGTAGACGAGGCCGTACTCGACCAGGAACATCCGGGCCAGGTCGCCGGCGCCGGCGCCGATGCCGGCCAGGTTGACCCGGGCGTCCTCCAACTCCCAGAAGCGGGTCGAGGGCATGCCGGCGTACGCGACCGGGGTGGGCAGCAGCACCTTGACGACGTCCTCGACCGCCGGGGCGGCGTCGAGGGTCGCCCCGGGCTCGTGGTCGAAGTGGTACCAGTCCAGCCGGTCGCCGTCGTACTCGTGGGCGGTGAGGACCAGCTCGCCGGCGGAGCCGTGCGCGCCGACGGCGAAGTCGTACTCCAACCGCTCGCGCCGCCACGCGGGCCCCTCCTGGCCGGGGGCGCTGAACAGGGGCGTGAAGTCCTCGGGCGGCCAGGGCGGCGCGGCGGGCCGGGACGCGCCCGGCGCCAGCACGGCGGGCAACTGCAGCAGGTAGCCGTCCGGCGGACCGGCGGGGCGGGGCGGCACACCCAGCCAGGTCATCCACTCGGCGATCGCGCCGTTGACCGCGCCGACCAGCGTGGACGGCACCTCGTTCTCGGCGACGAAGCGGCCCTCGGCGCACGCGCGCAGAGCCAGGTCGCCGTGCGGCACCCGACCGGCGGCGATGCGCAGGTAGCCGAGGGTCTCGGTGTCCGCGGCCGACGCGGCGTCGGGCGGCACGGCCGGGACGGGATACCTGGCGCACAGCCGGGGCGCCAGCTCGCCGGCGCCGGCGGCGGCGAGCAGCCGCAGCAACTGCTGGCCGCTCTCGACGGCGAAGCGCAGGTCGCCGGCGGTGGCGGCGGACTCCCGTTCCACCACCGCCTCCAGCGGGGTGGCGGCGGGCAGGCCGACCGTGCTGCCGGAGGCCGTGCCGGGCCGGTAGCGGGTGAACGGGGCGGCCTCGGCGTGCACCCGGGCGCTCACCGGCGACCCGGTGTCCTCGCCGGTGAACTCGCCGAGCTGCCACTGCCGGGCGAGCAGCCACAGCGGGTCCGCGGTGCGGGCCTCCACGGCGGGGGCCAGGTCGGCGCGGCGGGTACGCGGTTCGAGGCGGGTCCAGGTGGTGACCGACGGGGTGTGCGTGTCGGCCAGGGCTGGTTCGACGGTGGTCACTGGCCCTCCTGTCCGCCCTGCGGCGCGAGCGTCGCGTCGGGGACGAAGTCGGTGGTGGTCGTGGTCTCGGCGACGTTGGTGGGGAAGTAGAGGGCGGGCAGGAACTGGCCGGCCGCGCCGAGGGAGTCGACGTCGACGGCGCGGGCGACGGCCAGGTCGAGGGCCTCCTCCAGGACGTTGGCGAGGGTGGCCGGCTGCCACGTCGCGTCGCCGTCGGGCGCGAGGCCGAGCAGCACGGCCTGCGGCGCGGCGGCGCCGGGGGCGTCGTACTCGAAGGTGAGGCCGGTCTGCACCCGCCCGGCGGGCACCACTTCCGTCCACTCGTCGACCAGCAGGCCGTGCACGGGCCTGGTCGGGTCGATGCCGCCGGGGGCGACGACGACCAGGGACACCGGTTCGGTGTTCGCGCGCGGTGGGGCCTCGCCCACCCAGCGGTCGCCGGGGGCGTACGGCAGCTGCGCCACCCGGACCGTGGCGGGCAGCTTCACCACGCCGCCGGCGTCCAGGGCCTGCGCGGTGGTCAGCACCTCCTGGAGCCGGCCGACGGCGGGGCGGACCCGGCCGTAGCGGGACAGCCACCGGCGCACCGGGTGCGGGGAGCCGCCCTGCAGCGCATCGCTGGCGGCCAGCGCGGCGGCCAGCTGCGCCGGCTGGGGCGCGCCGGCGGCGGTCAGCACCGGCATGTCGGGGCCGAGCAGCGCCCGGACGCGGGCGATCTGGGCGTCCCGCCGCCGCGCGGGGGTTGCGGTCGACCGGTCGAAGTCGGTCGCCGGGTCGCAGGTGCAGGCCGACGGTGGGCAGGGCGCCCGGTCGTGCAGGTCGGCGACGACCCGGCAGTGGGCGGCCAGCCGGCGGTCCAGCTCGTGGCCGGCGACGAGGGCGGCCTCGGCGACCGCGCCGGCGGTGCCGGCGGCCGGCGGCGGGGGCACCGCGCCGGTGACGCCGAACCCGGCGGCGGTGTCCAGCAGCAGGCGGACGGCCGTCTCGTCCCAGCCGGGCGCGTCGACGGCCGGGACGGCCCGCAGAGCGGCGGCGGCGGTCCGCGCCGACTGCCACAGCTCGTCGGTCTGGGCCTTCAGCACCGGATCCACCTGCGGGGGCGCGTCGGGGTCCAGGCCGAGGTCGGCGGCGAGGACCGGCCGGGACCGGCCGAACAGGTCCCGCAGCACGTTGACGGCGTGCAGGAACTCGGCCAGGCCGAGCTTGTCGGCGGCCCAGGCCGGGTCGCGGTCGTACGCCAGCTCCAGCGTCCAGTCCGGTCGCACCTCGGCGGGCCGCAGCTTCGCCCAGGTGACGAGGGCGATGCGCCGGTCCAGTTCGGCGTCGTCGGGGCGGCCGGGGTGCGGCGGGGCGGCGAGCAGGTCGATCGCCGGGGTCTGCAGCCGGTCCAGGCTCGCGTCGCGCCACGGCGTGGCGGTGACCCCGTCGGGGGCGTGCCAGCGGTAGCGCCAGAACACGCGCGGCGAGGGCGGCAGCAGCACGGAGGTGAGCGCGTCGGCGGGGCTGCCGATGATGCGCGGGTGCTGGGCGCGGGCGGCCGGCCAGTCCTGCCGCAGTCGGTCCAGCCGGTTGTCGACGTTGACCAGCAGCAGCACGCGGTGGGTGAGGGTCGCGCCGGTGGCCGGGGTGCGGGTGACGTGCAGCTGCGGAGGGCTGGCGGCGGCGCCGGAGGCGGCGTCGACGGCCGCCGCGGCCCGGTTCGTGTCGCCCAGGGCGAGCTGGTGGACGCTCTCGGCGAGCAGCGTGTCGGCCACGGCGTCGGTGGCGTCGGCGAGGTCGGCGAGCACCTGCCGCACGGCGGTGCGGGCCGCGCCGGGCAGCGCGGCGAGCTGTGTCTCGATGGCCTTGGCCTGGTGCAGCCGGTGCAGCTCCAGCCCGTCGACGGTCGCCGCCGACTCGACGGTCGCCGTGACGGTGGTGGTGTCCTCGTCGGCGTCGACGCGGTGGGCGCGCACCGGCGCGAGCCGGCGGAACAACGGCAGGAGCTGGTCCAGCGGGCCGTCGGGGTGGTCGTGCAGGCCGCGCTCGAAGCGGTAGCCGAGCAGGGCGCCGAGGCTCTGGCCGGCGCGGACGCCGTCGAGCAGTTGCTCGGCGAGGCGGACCCGGCGGGAGGACAGGTCGACGGCCATCGGGTGGTCGCCGCCCTGGTGGGAGCGCCACGCGCTGCGCAGCACGGCGGTGGTGACGGCCTGCGCCGGCGAGGGGGCGTGCACGTGTCCCGCGCCGTCGGGGGCGGCGGGCAGCGTCGGCGGCGCCACGGTGTCGGGCACGTCGGCGGGGCGGGGCACCATCCGTGGCGGCCCGGCCGGCCGCAGGTCGACCAGCCAGCCGTACCCGCCGACGTGCACCCCGGCCGGCGGCCCGGCGGTGAGCTGGGCCAGCCGGCGGGTGGCCAGCGAGGTGATCCAGGCGTCCAGCCGGTGCGTGGCCAGGCCGAGGGTGCCGGCGACGTGCCGGTGCAGGTCGGCGGGGGACAGCCCGGCGTCGAGCGCGTCGCCCAGGTCGGTCAGAGCCGCCCGGAAGGCGCGCAGGTCGGCGGTGGCCCGGACGTGGCGTGGGTCGAGCTGGGCACTGGCGAGATAGCTGCCGACGGTCTCGCCGGGGGCTCCGGGCACGGGCACGGCGAGGCGGCGGCGCAGCACGCGCGTGGAGTCGTGCGGGCGGATGTCGACCAGCTCCGGCTCCGGGATCTCCGCCGCGGCGGGCAGGGCCGCCTCGGCGGCGAACGCGTGCGCGGCCGCGGAGTGCTCGGCGATCAGGGCGGCGCGCAGCAGCCGGTGGAACAGCGGCACCGGCCCGTCCCCGGGACTCGCCGGCACCTCGTCGCCCTCGAGGCCGACGGCGGCGAGCGCGTCGAGGTACGCGCGGATCCGGTCGGCGCGGGGCTCCCCGGGCCCGTCCAGCAGGGGCGTGCCGAGGGCGTACGCCTCCTTGGCGAACACGGCCAGGGACAGCCGCGGGTCGGTGGGGCTGCCCAGCCCGAGGGCGGCGAGCAGGTCCCGGGCCGGTTCGACGACCTGTTCCCGCCAGTCCGGGCCGAGGCCGAGGCGGGCGAAGCGCCACAGCCAGCTGACGTACTCGTTGCCGAGCATGCTGCGGGCGCGTACCTCCAGCACCCGCGCGTCGGTGGCCAGGATGTCCAGCAGGGTGCGCTCGGGGTCGGCGAGGCCGGGGACGATCCGGGGGACGGGGGAGGGCAGCCACACCTGCTGCCAGAGCTTGGTCAGCAGCCCGACGGCCCGGGGCACGGCGCCGCCGACCGGGCTCCAGTCGCGCAGGCTGGCCACCGGCAGCAGCCCGTACGGCTGGCGGCCGATGCGCAGCGTGGGCAGCGGCCCGTCGGCGTGCACGTGGGCGACGAAGTGCTCGCGCAACGCGACCTGCTCGGCGGGGGTGGCGACGGGCAGCAGGTCCCGCAGCAGGGCGCCGAAGCTGGCCGGCCAGAGCAGGCGGCGCACCAGCCGTCCGGCGGGCCGGTCGGCCGCCGTGGCGCCGGCGCCGCGCGCGAGCGCCGTCGGCGCGCCCGCGCGGGTCGGCGTGCCGCGGGCGGCGGTCACCGCGTCGTCTGACTCGGCGGTCAGCGACACGCCCAGGGCGGCGGCGACCAGCGCGGCGGCGGCCTCGGGCGCCTCGGCCGCCGTGGCGGTGTCGGCGCCGCTCGGCGCGGCGGTGGTGGGGGCCGCCGCCGGCGCGGCGGTGGCGGTGTTGTTGGTGGGGGTGTCGGGGGCGAGGAACGCCAGCCCGTCGGTCGCGGCGTGCGCCTCCAGCAGGCGCCCGAGGGCCTTGGCGGAGGCGTCGGGCGTGGCGGCGGTGTCGAGCCCGAACACCAGCAGCCGTTCCACCGTCTCCGGTCGCCCGTCGGCGCCGGTGGGGACGGTGACGGTCAGCGCCATGCCGGCGGCCTCGGCGGTGGCGAAGTCGACGGTCCAGCGCATCCCGGCGTCCACCGGCGGCGCCTCGGCGGGCACCTGGTCGATGGTGCCGGCGCCCCCGGCCGGTACGGGGGTGGGCCCGACGGGCAGGTCCGGGGTGACGGTGCCGGAGGTGCCGGTGAACAGCCGGCCGCTGGCGGTGCGGCCGACGGCGTACCAGCGGGTGGGCAGCAGCCGGGCCCGGGCCGGTTCGCACCAGGGGCCGGGGCGGGGCTCGAGCTCGGGGAAGTCGCCCGCGACGGGTTCCATCACCCGGGCGATCCAGGCGGCGCGGGGCGCGCCGAAGCGGCGGACCAGGTCGTTCCAGGCCGCCTCGTCGGGTGCGCCGGTGACGCCGCCGGGCCGGCCCTCGCCCCAGTACGCCCGGCCGGCGGCGATCTCCTCGACGGTGAGGTCCGGCTCGTGGTCGTCGACGTGGATCTGGTCGGGATAGACGCGGATCTTCAGGGTGGCGCCGGCGAACCGGGTCTCCAGGCGCACCGGCAGCATCACCGCGGGGGCGAGCGCGGACAGCGTCCACGGGGTCTGCGTCAGCACGGTGGCCAGCGGCGGCCGGTTCGCGGCGTACGACGAGGTGGTCATCACTGGTTCTCCGGCGTCGGTAGCAGGTCGCTGGCGTGGCGGGCGAGCAGGACGGGGCGTTGCAGCACGGCGAGGGCGGTGTCGGCGGCGTTGCGGCCGTGCCGGGCGGCGAAGACGACCGCGTCGGGCGGCAGCGGGTCGCCGGTGAGGTCGACGCCGAAGCGGGGCGCGGCCGGCTGCTCGCGCAGCAGGAAGAAGTAGCCGGCCGCGCCGTCGGCCTGTCGGGTGGCGCCGCGGGCGACGTCGGCGGTGAACGGGAACCCGAACAGCAGCAGGTCGGGCGACAGCCACGCGTGGAAGATGGGCAGGACGTCCGGGCCGGTGGGTTCCCGCAGCTCGGGGCCGGTCCACGCGGCCTGGCGCATGGTGACGATGGTGGAGGGGTAGCGGCGCAGCAGCTCACCGCGGATGACCAGCACGAGGGACTGCTCGCCGGGGGCGCCGACGGCGGTGAGGTGGCTGCCCAACGGCCCGTTGCGCCAGGCGTCGTCGGTCAGCGGCGGGATGTCGGTGAGCGGCGCGCCGGCCGAGACGGCGCCGCGTACGTCCCAGAACTGCCGGAACCAGGTCTGCCGCGGGTCGGCGGGGAACTCCCGCCACAGCATCTCCCGGCTCATCTCGTGGTTGAGCCCGACGAGGAAGGCCTCGATGAACCGGGGGTTGGCGGCCAGCGCGGTCATCGTCTCCGGCGCCACCGCGGGCAGGTTCGGCACGACGTGCTCCTGGGACAGGCCGCGCAGCAGCTCGTAGGCGGGGACGGTGAAGCTGACGCCGGCGAGCAGCCGGCGCAGCGGGTCGCCACTGTCGGGCAGGGCGTCGACCAGGTCGCCGTCGCCGAGGGTGAGCCCGGCGAGCACCTCCCCGGCCACGGCGGTCTCGGGACGGACCGTCTCGCGGACGGCCGCCGCGGCGGTGGCGAGGTCGACCGGCGCGGGCCGGTGGTTGCGGGCCAGCGACTGCGCCGGGGCGAGCCGGCCCTGGTGGGCCGCCGCCGCGGCCATGAAGTCGTCGCCCATCCGGGCCCGGTCGGCGACGAGGTCGGCCCGCAGGTCGGCGATCGCGACCGTGCAGCCGCGGGCGGTGCCGGTGTCGGCGGCCCCGGTGACGGTGACCGCGGGGCTCCAGCTGACGGGCACGCCGGCGGGGTCGAGGTCGAAGGCGGTGCGGTAGGTGACGGTGGTGCCGCTGCGGCGGGCGACGACGAGGTCGGGGCGGCGCGTGCCCGTCACGTCGGCCACGGCGACACCCGCCCCGGCGGCGCCGGCGACGGCCGCCTCGTCGGGCACCGCGCGGGCGGTCGTCCAGCCGTTCACGACCCGGCCGCGCCGGTTGAGCCCGAGCCCGGTGAGGTAGCGGGCCACCGGGGTGGCGCCGACCGAGCCGGCGGCGAAGACCAGCAGGTCCGGGACCTGGTCGCCGGTCATGTCGACCACGTCGACGCCGACGGCGGTGATGACGTCGAGCTGCTGCGGGGTGGGCTGCGAGTCGCCCCACCCGCGGGTCACCGTGCCGGCCGCGTCCAGGCCCCACCCGACGCGGTAGTACACCCGGTTCTCGGTGCCGCCGGGGCGGCTGACCCCGTACGCGACGACGAGTTCGGGCTGCTCGTCGCCGTCGAGGTCGGCGAGGGCGACGTCGAGGCCGGCGGAGTGGACGCTGACCGGGTCGGGCAGCTCGTACGGGCCGCTCCACCCGGCGGCGGCCGTGCCGGTGGCGGTGGCGTCCCGGCCGACCCAGTAGCTGATCCGGCAGGTGCCGTCGGGGGCGGGCAGCAGGGCGGCGGTGACCAGGGCCGGCCGGCCGTTCGGCGTGAGCGGGCCGATCGTGGTGGCGGTGGCGCGGGCCGCCACGGGAATGGCCGGTCCGTCCACGGCGGCGGTGAGGACGCTCTCCCGTACCGCCCCGTCGTCGCCCATGTTGTGCGCGATCTGCATCCGCGCTCGGCTGCCCGTGCCCACCGGGACGGTGTGGGTGAACAGGAGCGACGCGAGCAGCCCCACCCGGGGGGCGAACCGCAGGTGCGCCGGGGCGGGCGCGGTGTCCGGGCCGGCGCCGCGCGGGTCGGCGGGGGTGCCGTGGTCGATCCAGCCGGTCGGGGCGTAGCCCCAACGCCACGAGGTGAGCCGGCCGTCGCCGGTCACGGCGAAGATCTCGCCGCTGCGGAACTCGCCGAGCACGGGGCCGGGGCGGTGGCGGCCGAGACCGCCGGCCGGCGCGGACCCGATCACTTCCCAGCCCCAGTACTCCCGTTCGTGTCCGTCGTGGTACCAGCGGAAGCGGCGCATCAGGCGCACGTCGCCCGGGTTGGCGTCGGGCGCGCCGAGAGCGATGATCGACATGCCGTCGTCCTCGCCGATCTGGGCCGCCTGCTGCCCGAGCGAGACCACCCGCCGCCCCTCGGGGGCCGCGTCGTGCCGGTAGAGGGACCCGTCGGAGAGCTGGGAGACCAGCCAGCCGTCCGTGGTGACGTAGGAGAAGCGGGACCCGTACGCGGACGGGTGCTGGCTGGCCGGTGAGCCCCACACCGGCGGGATGGCGTCGTTGCCGACCTGGCTCCACTGCCCGCCGTGGACGAACAGCCGGTTGTGGCTGGTGGCGACCAGCACCGTCGACCCGATCGGGCGGGGGGTGCCCCAGAGCCGCTCGGTGGACCACATCGCCGGCGCTCCCAGCGACGTCCACGACCCGGCTGCCGGGTCGTAGCGGTACAGGTTGCCGTCCCCGCCGAGCAGGTAGATCTGGTTGCCGCCGGCCGTCGGGCGGCTGCGTACCCCGAGTGGCGGCGCCCCGCAGTCGCGCCACACCCACCGGTCGCCGTCCCACCGCCGCTCGAACAGCCGGCTGTCGCGGGTGCGTACGAACACCCGGTGGGGTGCCACGGTGGCGCCGGAGGTGGCCACGGCGGTGCCCGGCGGGAGGCCGTGGTCGCGCCACACCCACTGCTCGCCGACGCGGCGGCGCTCGAACAACCGACCGTCGGCGGCGCCGAGGAAGAACCGGTCGCCGCCGAGCAGGTCACCGGCGTTGGTGGCCACGGTGGTGACCGAGTCGTCGGCGGCCAGCGCCCGGATGCCCGCCGTGACGCCGGCCGGGTCGTCGGCGGCCAGCGCCTGCACGCCGGTCGTGCTGGTGGTGTGCCACCACGGGTTCTGGGCGGCCTGCTCGATGACGGCGCGGGTCAGCGAGCCGAGCCCACGGCCGTCGGTGACCAGCGTGTCCAGCACCTTGCCGCCGGCGGGCACCTTCGCGGCGGGCACCGCGCTGGCGCCGCCGGCCAGCCGGGCCAGCGCCGTCGGCCCGCCGTCGGCGTCGACCCGGCGGGCGAGGGGCCCGCGGGGGCGCAGCAGCCGGCGCAGCGGCGCGGTGGTGGCGGCCCGCGCGCCCGGGTTGCCGTCGAGCTGCCGGTCGAGCGGGTCGCCCGTGGCGGCGAGGCGGGCGCCGGAGCCGGCGTCGACGAGGTCGTGCACCGGCTGGGTCATGGCCACGAGCTGGTCGTCGCCGACCGGCGTGCCGGGGGAGTCCGGGTCGACCCGGCGGGCGAACAGGGCGGTGGCGGTGTCCCGGGCCGCCTGGCCGCGGCGGAGCTGCTCGTTGGCCTCGCGCAGCTCGGCGGCCCGTTCCCACGCGGCGGCGGCCAGGTCCTCCTGGTGGCGTTGCACCACCTGGGTGCCGAGGGCGGCGGCGGCCCGGTAGCGGGGGTCCAGGTTGAGTCCGGCCAGCCAGCGCGGTTCCGCGTCGCCGGTCGGGACCTGCCCCTGCTGGGAGTGGATGTTGCCGTACAGCGGCGGGGTGAGCCGGTCGTCGGCGTGGCGCAGCAGGTCGGTGAGCGCGCCCTGCCAGGCCTGGCGGACGTCGTCGGCCCAGACGGTCGGGGTCATGCCGGGCGCGGCGAGGGCGCCTTCGAAGCCGAGCACGGAGCGGCCCTCGACGCCTTCGTCGTCGCCGGCGGGCAGGCCGCCGCCGGGCGCGGCGATGTCGACCGGCCGCCGGCCGACGTCGTCGGGCAGGACGCGGGCCCGCAGCCGGCGGGCCAGGGACTCGAAGTCGCCGTCGGGGCCGGTGCGGAACGTCCAGTGGTGGTAGACGGGCAGCAGCACCGGATCGTCGGGGCCGGGGTGGGCCGAGTCGGGACCCCAGGCGGGCGCGAGCGGGCCGGCGTCGTCGACGGTCTGGCCGAGTCCGGCGTGGACCCCGGCGGCGAACGCGGGCACCACGGCGGCCAGGTAGTCGGTGCCGGCGGCGAGCCGGCGCGGGCACAACAGCCGCGACAGGGTGCGCTCCGGGGCGGAGGCGATCACCTTGGACAGGTCCTCGTCGTCGTCGGTGACCAGCACCTGGGCGTGCGCCCACGCCCAGGACTCCGCCAGCACCGGCAGGTGCCGCACCGTGGTGGCGAGCCGGGCCAGGGCCTGACCGGGCTGGGTGCGCAGCTCCGCACCGCCCTCGCCGACCGGCACCACGACGAGGACCAGCCACGGGCGCAGCCCGCCGTTGGCGTCGGGCCGGGCCGGGGTGTACCGCCACGGCAGGTCGGGGTCGTCGAACTCGACGGCGGCCAGCAGGGACACCTCGACGTTCTCCGCGCCGGGCGCCGGGTAGCTGCGGATGACCTCCTGCGGGTCGACGCCGACGACGTCGCCCGGCCCGTGCAGCAGCGCGGTCGTGGTGCCGGTGATCTGCTCGGTGTCGCCGGTGGCGGTGTCGGTGCCGAGCGCGGCGACGGTGAGGGTCACCTCGGCGCGGGGGCGGGGCAGTACGCCGGCCAGGGTGTCGGTGTGGGAGACCACGCGGGCGACGCCGTCGCGGACCCAGGGCAGGAAACGCAGGCCACCCATGTCAGCAGACCTCCAGCTCGACGGGCGTGATCCTCGGGTGGGGCACCCGGACGCGGGGGCGGCGCGGCGCCGCCGGGGCGGCGGTCGCGCGTCGCTGCGCCGGCACGGTCGCGGCGGCGGCGCGCGGCGCGCGGGCGGCCGGCGCGGTGGCGGCCAGGTCCAGGGTGGGGCCGGTGAAGCGGGCGGCGCCGCCGCGGCGGCTGCCGGCGTAGGCGGCCGGCGCGGTGGCCGCGAACCGTGCCAGCAGGTCACCGCCGCGGGCGGCGAGCCGCGCCGTCGTCGGCTGGGCGGGCAGGGGCCGGCCGGCGGCGTCCGGGTCGTCGATGATGATCCGGTCGTACGCGGAGTCGTCGGCCAGCTCGGCGAAGGTGGTCAGGTCGGCCGACGGGAGGGTGGTGCCCTCCGGCAGCGCGACGGTCCGCCCGGCGGCCAGCCGCACGAACCCGGGGGTGGTGAGCTGCTCGGTCGGGGACAGGTCGCGGAACTGCCCCGGCGCGAAGTCGTCCTCGACGGTGTCGCCGAGGCTGCCGGCCAGGGCGTCGTCGCCGGTGCCGACGCTCACCCCGGTCAGCGTGAACCGGTTCGGCCCGCTGATCCGGGACGTGCCGACGCGTTGCAGGTCGGTGTCCAGCGGCAGCACGTTCTCCCGCACCGACAGTTGCGCGCCGGGTTGCAGCAGCATCGGCCCGGTCCAGCCGGTCAGGTCGCGCAGCGTCACCGGCTCGCCGGCGCCGATGGCGGGGCGGATCTCCCACGCCTCGGGCGCGGACAGCGCGGCGCGCAGCGTCTCGGCGGCGTCGACGTGGGTGGGTTCGTCGGCCGCGGCGGTGTCGCCGTCGGTCCAGTTGAACTTCGCCGACACCTCCCAGAACAGGAACTTGATCCGCGCCTCGCCCCAGGCCTTCCACGGGCCGGGCCCGGAGACGCCGATGAGCAGGTTGATCGCCAGCAGTTCCTTGTCGCCGTACTTCAGCGACACGGTGGCGCCGATCTCGGCGGTGAACCAGAACGGCTTGAACTGGAACATCACGTCGAGCCAGGCGCGGCCGTCGATGACGAAGCCGCCGCCCTCGAAGTGCAGCTTCAGCTCGGCGCCGAACTGGGCGGTGTTGCTGGTGACCGCCAGGTACGCCTCCAGGTTGATGCCCTTGCCGGACTTCTGCAGGGCGATGCTGAAGCGTTTGACCGGCGGGAAACCGGGCGGGGGTGTGTAGCGGGGATGGAAGCCGCCGATCGACATGGCGAAGGTGCGCCCGGCGCCCCAGCGGGCCCGCAGCGCCATCTCCCCGGAGACCGGCCGGCCGAACAGCTTCGAATCGATCAACGCCGCGTCGAGGCTGATCTCGCGGCGGGCGAAGTCGACCATGCCGAAGGAGTCCAGCCGGAACTTGCCGGCGTCCTTGAAGTCGATGACGAGCTTGCCGAGCAGCAGGATGCGCACCGGGTCGGGGAACTCGACGAGCACCCCCAGGTCGGCGACGACCTGCCCGCCGAGGAAGTTCAGCCGCACCATCGCGCCGAGGACGGTGCCGGTGGTGTCGACCGGGAACAGGCGGCTGAGGGTGGCGATGACGGCCGGGGCGTTGGCGACGGGGTCCTGCGGGAACAGCAGCGCGTCGAGGGTGCCGGCGCGGGCGGCGTTGCGGAACTCCTCGGGGTTGCTGCGCCGGTTGTGCCCGACGACCAGGCCCAGGCCGGTGATGGAGATGCCCCAGAACAGCATCAGCCCGGGGAACCACTCGTACGTGCCGGCGAGCAGCAGCGAGAAGCTGTGCTTGCCGTCGGCCTCGGTCAGCCGGCTGCCGTCGGGGTTGCGGGTGTTGACGATCGCGGTGGCCTGGAGCCGGAAGCCCTTCATCGGGGCGAGCGGCGTGGTGGAGGCCATGCCGAGCTGCAGGGCTCCGGCGTACATGCCGCGGGGCTCGTCGACGAACAGGTAGCCGCCGCCGGAGACGAGGCCGTTGTCCATCCGCAGCGCGACCCCGTCGGGCGCCTTGAACCCGGGGGCCAGGTCGGCCACGCCGAGGTTGCCGCCGCGGGCGTCGTCCCCGCTGCCGGCCGGCAGCGCCGGCGGGAAGGTGAGGTCGGCGCGGACGCCGATGTTCTCCACCGTGACGTGCAGCGGCCCCAGCGTGGCCTTCACGGTGGTCGTGATCAGCAGGCTGACCGCGCGGGTCTGCGTGGAGGCCTGCAACGCGATCCGCAGCCCCTCGACGCCGATGCCGTGCCAGGACAGGTGCACCGGGTACTCGGCGGCCAGGGCGGCGGCCCCGGCCAGGTGCAGGCCGGTGCGCATCGACCAGGCGGCGCCGAGGTCGAGGCCGAGGCGCAGCCCGTCGGCGGGCAGCAGCTTGGCGAGCAGCCCGTCGCCGTCGCCGGCGCGGACGACCAGCTCGGCGCGGCCGGCCTGCACGCCCAGCTCGACGTCGTCGCGGCCGGCGCCGAGGCTGGCCCGGCCGGTGATGACGAGCTGCCCGACGGCGAGGTGGGTGCCCTCCGGCGCGCCGATGATCCAGCCGGGCTCGCCGGCCGGCGCGATGCGGGCGATCTCGGCGGCCCACTTCACGACGGCCGCGTCGCCGCTGAACGTGACCCCGTCGCTGTTGACGGCGATCGCGGGGCCGGCGCCGCTGAGGTCGGTGGCGACGTTCCACGCGCCGATCGACCCCTCCAGGTGCGCCTCGCCGGTCGGGGCGAGGATCACGGTGAAGCGGCCGTCCCAGCTCGCCAGGCCGAGGGTGACGCCGACGCCGAAGGTGGGCTGCCACGGCGCGAGCCCGGCACCGGTCGGCGGGGGCTCCCCGCCGGGGGTGCGCAGCCCGGTGAACCGCAGCCGCAGCAGGCTGTCGGCCAGCCGCCGCCCCACCTCGCCCTGGTCGGGGCCGACGCCGGGGCGTACGCCCTGGTCGGCGTCAAGGCCGAGGGCCCGCAGCGCCCGGGCGAGCCGGGGCAGCAGCCGGGCGGACAGCTCCGCCACGCCCTCCGGGGTGTCCCAGCCGGCCGGGGCGTACAGGTTGCGGAAGTAGCCGCCGGGGTCGGCGACGAGGTCGACGACGCGTTCGAGGTGCAGCTCGTCGCGGCGGCGGGGCAGCCGGATCGGGGCGTCGCCGGGCGGCATCGGCGCGCTGGGCAGGCCGTCCGCGGCGGGGGTGACCAGGCCCAGCAGGTCCAGCACGGGCACCGTCCACGGTGCCCGGCGCAGCAGGTACGTCAGCACCAGCAGGTCGAGCAGGTCGTCGGCGAGTTCCTCAGGCAGGCCGGCCACGTCGGGCAGGTTCCCCTGCAACGTCGGCGGGAGTGCGCCGATCTTGCCGAACGCGTCGCCGGCCGCGGCACCGAGCTTCTTCACCGCCTCCAGGCTGTCCAGTTCCCCCTCGGCGGCCGAGGCGAGCGCGTCGAGGGCCGGGCCGATGGTCTTCACCCAGTCCTCGAAGCGGGCGGCGTCGAAGCCGCTGACCGCCTCCAGGTCCCAGCCCAACGCGCGCATCAGCCGGGCCCGCTGCCACGGCTCGTACGCGGCCAGCACCGGTTCGGCCAGCAGCCGGATCTCGTTCCACAGCAGTGCCAGCGCGTTCTTGGCGTCGCTCATCGTCCGTCCCGTCCCTTGTGCTGCCGGCCGCTGTCCGTCGCCGGTGGTGTGCTGCTCACGCGGTCACCCGCGGCAGGTCGCCGAGGTCCAGCCGCAGCGACCCGCGGGCCGCCGACAGGCCCCGCTCGGCGGCGGGCAGCGCGTCCAGCGGCAGCGTGTAGTGCCGCCCTGTCGGCCAGGACGGCCAGGCGGCGAGCCGGGTCAGCGCGGTGGCGACCTCGGCGTCGCCCGCGACGACCTGGCCGATGGCGGTGACCAGCGCGGTCTCGTGCGCGTCGGTCCAGCCGGTGGGCGCCCCGCCGAAGTCCGCGCCCAGCGCCCTGGCCCTCGTGAGCACCAGGTGCAGCGGGGTGGCGGCGCGCGCCCGGGTGCGGAACTCCGGCTTCTCCGCGTTCGACGACGGCGGCCCGACCGCGACGAGCTGGTGCGCCCGGTGCTGCTGCCAGCAGGCGAGCAGCGCCACCGCCCGCTCGGAGGTGAACACGTCGCCGACGCGGGCCCGCCGCGGGTTGCCATCGGCGCCGGGCACGTTCGCCACCGTGGGGGAGACGTCCGGGTCGGGGGAGTCCCAGTCGGTGGCGAGCAGGTCGTGCAGCCGCTGCCGGGCGAACGTCCAGATGCCCCGGCGGACGCCGTCGTGGCCGCGCAGCGCCAGCGCGTAGCGGTGCATCCAGTGCCACGACCGCAGCCCCAGCAGCTCCAGCGTGGTGCTGATGCCCTCGCGGGCGGCGCCGGTCGGGTCGGTCCGCGCCGCGCGGGCGCGCAGCACCCGCAGGTCGGTGAAGAGCAGCCCGCCGCCGTCGCGTCCCCAGCCGGGGGCGGCGGTGACGCCCGCCAGCCCGCCCATCGCGTCGTAGGCGTCCCGGTCGGTGGCGCGCAGGAACGCCAGGTACGCCCACATCTCGCCCGGCTCGGAGTTCAGGTCGAGGTACGTCGGCACGGTCGTCGGCGTGACCAGCGGGCCGTGCGCCCGCCAGCCGAACGGCCCGAACCGGATCACCGCCGGGTCGTCCGCGGCGACCGCGTCGAGGTAGCTGCCGGCCGCGTCCGGCACCCGGTTCTCGGCGACGGCCCGCAGCACCTTGAAGGTGGACAGCTGCCGGGCGGCGCGCGCGCCCGCGTCCCCGCCGGCGCCGATCGCCGCGACCAGCGCGGCCAGCGACGGGCCGCTGAGGTGGTCCTGCGGGCGCGGCAGCACCGCCTCGGGCAGCAGCTCCGACTCGGCGTCGAGCACCGGGCCGCTCCACTCGGCCTCCGTGGCGTGCGCCCGGTACGCGCCCAGCCGGATCAGCTCCGGGAACCCATCCGGGGCCCGGCCCGCGCCCGCCGGCCGCCCGGTGACCACCCGCGAGTACACCCGCTGGTCGGCGGCGGTGACCTCGTCGAAGTTCCACACGTTCGGCTTGTCCAGCCGCTGCGGGACGTCCCCGGTGACCTGCCACGCCTCGACCACGACGGGCGAGCGCCACCGCTTGTCCAACCAGTGCTTGATCGCCACCTGGGTGGCCAGGTCGGCCATGCCGCTGACCGGCCCGAGGTACCGTTCGGCCTCCGGCACGTCCACCGGTTGCAGCCGGTCGGAGTAGCGGGGCGCGGTGGCGCCGGCCGGCTCGACCGCGGCGCGCTCCCGCCGGGCGTACGTCTGGAACTCCAGCACCGCCCAGTAGGTGACGAGGCCGTACACCCCGTCGACCGCCGCCGGCGCCAGGAACCCCAGGGTCGCCAGGTCCTGCTGCAGGCGGGTCACCCAGCGGTCCTTCACCAGATCCGCCGGCCGCTCCAGCCCGTCGTAGCGGGCCTTCGCCGTCGCCGTGGCGTCCCGGTCGTCGGCGCGCAGGTTCCACCCCCCGTACGGCGGGGTGACGGCCAGCGAGCAGCCGAAGGAGAGGTCCACGGTGAACGTGGTCAGCGCGGCCGCCCGGTTCTCCCCGGGCAGGTGCCACCACAGCCGCTGCGTCGCCGACTTGCACTCCCCGTCCGGCCAGTCGAAGGTGATCTCGCCGAGGTTGTTACGGCCGACGATCTCCTTGCCGTTGCCCCACGACCCCTTGTAGTGGTCCAGGTTCCGGGCCGCCGCCAGGTACTGCCCGAGCGCCTGGTCGCGCGGCAGGCCGGCCGGGTCCACCACCGACTCCGGCGTGCCGTCGCGGGCGACCTCCGGGTCGGCCTCGTCGTGGCGGACGAACTGCACGTACACGTTCCACTCCGGCTGCCGGGTCAACACCTTCAGCGCGTCGACGTCGCTGACCGAGGGCCGCCCGGAGACCCACCAGCCGGTCACGTCGTCGGCGGCCAGCGTCACCTGCACCCCGGCCTGCATGCGCTGGCCCTCCTTGTCGGGCAGCTCGTTGGCCCAGCCGACCAGGTCGATCCGCCCGGTGGCGTCCAGCAGCGGCACGTACCCGAGCGCGTGCAGGATCCGGGTCTTGCTGTCCTCGTTACGGAACCCGCTGGACACGAACCCGGCGAGCACCCCCTCGGTGCGGTTGACCCCCTCGAACGGCTTCGCCGGGTCCGGCCCGCAGGCGTACGGCAGGGTGGCGGAGTAGCGGATCCGCTCGGCGGAGCCGAAGTGGATGTCGCCGCCGAGCATGACCAGCCGCCGCCGCCGGACGCCGTCCGCGCCGGGCGGCGCGGCGGCGAACAGCCGGGCCAGGATCTTGTGTACGGCGGCGTCGCTGGTCACCCACGCGTCCTCCGCGTCGGCCTCGTACCGGCCGGCGAACGCCCTCGCGAGGGGCTGCGCGAGCTGCTCCAGGACGGGCACGCCGAACAGGGCGACCGGCTGCGCGACGACGGTGACCGCGTCGTCGCCCAGCACGCCGCCGCCGCTGATCATCTCGTTGAGCGGCTGGTCGTCGTAGAGCAGACCGCCCGGCTTGCCGGCGCCGGCCGGGTACTGCCGCCAGGTGCGGGTGTCCAACGCGACCAGCTGGTAGCGGGGCCAGGTGACGGCCCAGTGGTAGGTCAGGGCGCCCGCCGGCCGGGCCAGCCGGCCCTCGCTGGTGACCGCGGTCGGCAACCCGAGGCGGGTCCGCAACGACAGGTCGTCGCCGTCGTTGGGGGCGGCGACCCAGCCGCGCAGCGCGGCCAGCGCCGCCCGGCCCGGCTCCCCGGCGGCGCCAGACTCGGCGTACCGGTCGGGGGTGTTCCCCCACGCCTGGAACACGGCGTACGCGGCCATCGCGTTGCGCACCACCCGCCGGCCCAGTGGCGAGTTGACCACCGCGTCGGTGACCCACGAGCCGGTCATGTTCCAGTCGTCGGTGACCTCGTGGTCGTCGGCCACCATGTACGTCGCCACGTTCGCCAACTGCCGGCGCACCGCGCCCAGCCCCTGCCGGAACATCCGCAGCGCGAGGGCCTGCCGCTGCCACCGCTCGAACCGCTCGATGATCTCCTTCTGCTGCGCGCTGGGCGTGTACGCCCGCCCGGCCAGCATCAGGTCGTACACCGTCTCGCCGGGGCGGCGGTCCTGCGGGTCCTTCAGGATCCGGGTGTCCGCCGGCAGCACGTGCTCGAACCTCGGCCAGCTCTCCGGCCACAGCACGTCCGACCAGACCAGCAGGTACATGCACAGGTACTCGCGCAGCGACATCAGGTGGCTGTCGGCCGCGCCGGAGGTGAACTTCGCGTCCTTCGCCATCGTGTCGGCGCGCTTGCCCGGCGCGTACCGCACGTCCGTCGGCTGGTCGGTCGTCCCCACCGGCAGCACCTCGGCGGCCAGGCCCAGCCGGGCGGCCACCCCCAGGTACGCGGGCACCGCCGGCTCGCTGCCGTTCGCCGGCAGCGCGTCGTGGCCGTGGATCAGCGCGAGCAGCGGGTCGGCCACGTCGTCGGCGTAGATCTGGTCCCCGCCGAGCACGAGCTGGTGGGGGCGCTGGGCCGGGTCGCCGGCCGAGGCCGCGATGATCGGGTCGAGGGCGGGGAGCGCGTCGTAGCCCTCGCCGTGCGGCTTGCGGCACGATCCGTGGAAGATCCGCAGCCGGTTCGGGTCGGCCGGCGGGGTCGCGAAGGTCGGGAACGCGGGCGCGGCGGCCGACGCCTGCGCGTGCCCGACGTACGTCAGGGCCGCCCGCGCCGCCGCCGCGTCGGCGGCGACCACGCCGGCGTCGAACAGGCTTCCGGCGGCCGAGCCGCCGGAGAACCCCAGGTCGTAGCCGTAGAGGGTGCCGGGTTGCAGGGTGATCCCGCTCGCGGTGACCGCGACGACGTGCAGTCGTTCCCCGAGCCGCACCGTCGTACGGCTGGCGGTGCCGACCGTGGCGCCACGGGCGAACCCGGGGGCCGCGCCGACCGCGAACACGCTGAGCGTCACCGTGCACTCCGCGCGCAGCGCGACGAACACCGTGACGCTGGTCGGGTCGACCCGACGCACGACGGGACCGCTGAGCACCAGAGGCAGACCGGACGGAGCCGTCATCGCGCATCCCTTCGCCAATGGCCGAGCGACGGGACGGTAGGAGTCGCGCGGTGTCCAGAACGATTGAAGTCGCCGGGCTCCGCCGCGCCTACCGCGCAACGGTGCGGAACGTCCGCCCCGCCGTCGGGCAACCATCGGATCCACGACGGGCGGGCCGAGCCGACCGGGCGGGCCGGGCGTCCACTCAGTCCGTTCCTCTGACGGAGACCCGACGCCGACCTGTCGCCGGGCGTCGCGGCGCGGTAACGCCGGCAGCGCCGGGCCCGGTGCCCACGTGGTCGCATCCCTTCCCCTCCCCGTGCGGACGCCGCTCCAATGGCCGACGTCGGCCCGGGAGCGTGCGTCCGGATGTCGTGGTGGCCGAACCGTCCGCCAGGTGTGGTGCGAGCGGGCTGTGCCGGCGAAGCCGTTGCGGCCCAATGGTTGCGGCACCTGGCGGCCACCTCGTCGCAAGTCTGTCGGCCCGGGGTGTACCAGCGACAGGGTCCGCTGTCCCGGGCGGCCGGGACACGGGGTCCGGATCTTTCAGCCGTCCGCACGACAACCGCTGCCCGTCCATCCGGTTGGTCACCGGTCCGAGCCGTCGAGCCGACCGGTCAGGCAGGCGCGGTTGAGGCGCCCACTCCGGCCCGCGGCACGTGGGTGGTGTTGCTACCCCCACCATCGGCCGCGTGGTGCCACGATCGCGGCCCCGGCTCGGCGCGACGAGCATCGAACTGCCACTGTCCAGGACCGAGGGAGCCGAGATGGCCGAGGTGAGCACGTCCGACCTGACCACGCCTACCCGTGACAGGACCAGCCGTGGCGGCGGCAGCGGACTGCTGCGGCGGTGGTTCGTCGACCCGACGGTTCGTGGACTGACCGGGCTGCCGCTCGCGCTCGCCGCAGCACCGTTGGCGTTGTTCGGCGCCACCGCACTCGGGCGGGTGCAGCTGCGGCTGGCCGACCGATACGGCGGCGGCACCGGCGTCGAACGGCAGCCGAAGACCCGACCGGTCGGCCCGGTACGCGTACTCGCGCACAGCTTCCTGGTGAGTCCTGGCGGTGCTGCGCTACCTGCGGAGTTGACCGGCCCGACCGGTTCTTGTCGGTGCCGGTCGGCATCATGGCGCGGTGACCGTCTTCGCCTACCGCAGCCCGTACGCGGGGCCGCTCAGCAAACACCTCCGTCGGCTGCCTGACCCGTCCGGTACGCCACCAACTGGGATCCGTTGGACGACTGGTGGGCGCCCGGCCCGTCGTCGGGTCGCTGACGGCCGCAGGGGCGGCGGGAGTCGTGCGGGACGCCCGGCTCAGTCGCGTACCCACAGCGTGACGTCGCTGCTGGTGGCGACGACGAGGGTACGCCCGGACGGTGAGAAGCCAGCGGCCCGAAGCTCCGAGTAGGCGGCGTGGAAGATGTGCCACCAGGTGTCTCCGGCCGCCCCGCGCCAGGGGCCACCGTAGGTGGAGAGCAGGACGCGATGGTTCGGCCAGTCGGGGGCGACGACGTCGACGGACCAGCCGTCATCGGTGGTGGTGTGGAGGCCACCGCCGTACAGGCCGGCGATGCGGACGTGCGACCCGGCGAGGGGGCCGATACCGGGGCAGGACAGGTCGGGACCGGACGGCTCATGGAGATCCGGGTCGGGGTCCCGGTCCCGGGCGATCCTCTTGCCGGTGGGTGCGTCGAAGAGGCCTCGGCCCTGGCTGGAGACCACCATGAGCAGGTCATGGCCGTCGGCCGGGTCCACCGCGAAGCCGATGCCGAGAAGCCCACCGACCGCGACGGTGGGGAACCGGCCTGCCGGTGGACGCCAGGGAGGGGGCGCGGGCATGACAGGGGCGGTCAGATAACGCTCCCGTAGCTCTCGCTGATACTCCGAGATCACTCCATCTCCCGTCTAGCGGTCGCAGGCCCGCGCCGGTCGCCCCGGGACCATCGCCGCCGCCCAGGTCGAAGAAGGGGGGCTTCCGATTGGGCCAGGAGGCGCTCGACGATATGCATGGCTGGTCACGACGGCGGCGTCGCCACCAAACACCGGGCCAGAGTGGCCCACTACCAGCGAAGACGCCGAATTTACCAGCTACGGCGGGAGGACTAGTCTCGGCGTATGGCGAGGTACTACGACGTGCACCCGGACAATCCCCAGCCCCGGGTCCTCCGGCAGGTCGCCGACCTGATCCGGGACGGCGGGCTGATCGCCTACCCGACGGACTCGTGCTTCGCGTTCGGCTGCCGGCTGGGCAACCGGGACGGGCTGGACCGGATCCGGGAGGTCCGCCGGCTGGACGAACGGCACCACTTCACGCTGGTGTGCCGGGACTTCGCCCAACTCGGCCAGTTCGTGCAGGTCAGCAACGCGGTCTTCCGACTGGTCAAGGCGAGCACCCCGGGCAGCTACACGTTCATCCTGCCCGCCACCCGTGAGGTGCCGCGCCGGCTGCTGCACCCCAGGAAACGCACGGTGGGCGTCCGCGTCCCCCGGCACACGGTCGCCCAGGCGTTGCTGGCCGAACTCGGCGAGCCGTTGGTGTCGAGCACCCTGATCCTGCCCGGCGAGGACGAGCCGATGACCCAGGGATGGGAGATCAAGGAACGGCTGGACCACGTCCTCGACGCGGTGATCGACGCCGGCGACTGCGGAAAGGAGCCGACGACCGTGGTCGACCTGTCGCAACCCGAGCCGGAGATCCTGCGGGTGGGAGCAGGAGACCCGTCCCGCTTCGAGTGAGCCATCCGCCGCCCTGATCGGCGTCCACCTGTTCGCCGCCTTTCCCCTTCGAGCGTGCGCGGTCGGCACGACAGCTTGCGCAAGGTGGAAGGCGCGTCGCCCCGGCTGTGTCCGGTGAGATGAGCCGTACTCCACGCCGCCGCGACCGGGGGCGTCCGCAGCCGAGGCGGTCTCGATGTACCAGCAGCCCCTGCAACCTGTCGCCGGGTCGCTCGCGCTCAGCGCCGCCTGCGCCGCGCTGCCCCTGCTGACCCTGTTCGTCCTGCTCGGGGTCGTGCGGACGCGGGCCTGGATCGCGGCGTTCGGCGCGCTGACCGTGGCGGTCGTCCTGGGCTGGTGGTGGCGGATGCCGCTGTCGCAGACGCTGCTGGCCGCCGGGCAGGGCGCGACCTTCGCTCTCTTCCCGCTCGTCTGGACGTTCGGCACGGCCATCTGGATCTACCGCCTTACCGTGCACACAGGGCACTTCGAGACGCTGCGGCAGGGTTTCGCCCGGATCAGCGACGACCGCCGCATCCAGGCCATGGTGATCGCGTTCTGCTTCGGGTCGCTGCTCGAGGCGCTGGCGGGCCAGGGCACCCCGGTGGCCGTCACCACGGTCATGCTGCTGGCCCTCGGCTTCACCCCGGTCCGGGCAGCCGCCGTAGCGCTGGCGGCCAACACGGTTCCGGCGGCCTTCGGGCCGCTCGGCCTGCCGATCACCACGCTGGCCGGCGTGACGGGGCTGCCCGCGACGGAGCTGGGCATGATGGCCGGCCGGCAGGTCCCGGTGATCGCGGTCGTCGTGCCGCTGGTGCTGCTCGTCGTCGTCGACGGCCGTCGGGGCGTACGGGAGCTGTGGCGTCCGGCGCTGGCGTGCGGCGGCGCCTTCGCGGTGGCCCAGTTCGTCACCGCGAACTTCCTGACGGCGGCGCTCGCCGACATCACGGCCGCCTTCGCCGGGATGGGTGTGCTGCTGCTCGTCACCCGCCGGCCGGCGGTGCGGCAGCGAGTTCCCGTGGCGGCCGGCGGGGGCCTGCCGGAGGAGCGCGACGCGGCGCCGCCGCGGGGCTCGCAGTGGCTGGCGTACGCGCCGTACGTGACGATCGTGGCGGTCTTCGCCGTCTCCCAGGTGCCGGCCGTCAAGCACCTGCTCGACGCCGGCACGCTGACGATCTCCTGGCCCGGCCTGCACGTCGTCACGGCGTCCGGAGCACCGTCACCGCTGACGACCTTCCGCTTCGCCTGGTTCGCCGCTCCCGGCTCGTTGCTGGTCGTGGCCGGCCTGATCACGACGGCGCTGCTGCGGGTGTCACCGCGCGAGGCCGTGAGACTGTACGGGCGCACCCTGTTCGAGCTGCGGTGGGCCGTCCTGACGGTGGTCGGGCTGCTGGCCCTGTCGTTCACCATGAACGGCGCCGGGCAGATCGCCACCCTCGGCGTCTGGATGGCCGGCGCGGGTGGCTTCTTCGCCGTTCTGGCGCCCGTCCTCGGCTGGCTGGGGGTCGCCCTGACCGGCTCGGACACCTCGTCCAACTCGCTGTTCGGCGCGCTGCAGGTGGCGGCGGCGCAGCGGGCCGGCCTCGACCCGGTCCTGCTCGCCGCGGCCAACGCCTCCGGCGGCACGCTCGGCAAGATGATCAGCTTGCAGAACCTGACGATCGCCGCCGCCGCCGTCGGACTCAGTGGTCGGGAGGGCGACCTGTTCCGGCGCATGTTCGGCTGGAGCGCGGCGCTGCTGGCCCTGATGTGTCTGCTGGTCGGCTTGCAGGCCACGCCCGTGCTGTCGTGGATGGTGCCCTGACGCGAGCCAGCCCCAGGGCCCGTCCCGCGTCAGTCCAGTTCCGTGACATTCGCCGGTCTTGTCACGAGACTGTCATGAAACCGCAGGGTCATCTCCAAGATTGACACCGAGAGTGATTGCGGCCCGTCGCCGACGTCGGTGCGGCCGGCGAACCGCACGTACGTTCGCCATTCAGACGAGATCACCTACAAGCCGGAGAGAGCATTCCGAGTCCCAGACCGCTGAGCTGGTCGGGACAAACCGGAACTGCGGGCCTGCTGGCGGGAAGCAACGCCGGAACCGTGGCCTGCGTTCCCGCGAGCCCACGGAGGTCCACAGACCATGGCCGTGTCCGCCACAGGCACGTCAACAGAGAGCAACACTCCGCCAGACGGAGCACCAGTCCAGCCCGGCCGCCGTCGCGGGGACGTCGACCGGACGGTGCTGGGCGTCGCCGCCGCGGTGTCCGTGCTCTTCGTCCTCTGGGGCATTGTGGCGACCGACAACCTGGCGTCCGTCACCGGTGCGGCGCTCGACTGGGTGGTCAAGGCGTTCGGCTGGGTCTTCGTGCTGGCCAGCGCCGCCTTCGTGGTGCTGTCGGCCTGGTTGGCGCTGAGCCGGTACGGGCGGATCAAACTCGGCCGGGACGACGAGAAGCCGGAATTCTCCACCGTCTCCTGGGTGGCGATGATGTTCAGCGCCGGCATGGGCATCGGACTGATGTTCTGGGGCGCCGCCGAGCCGCTGTCCCACCTGGGAACCCCGCCGCGCGGTCTGACCGAACCGAACACCCCGCAGGCCGCCCGGGTGGCCATGGAGTACTCGTTCTTCCACTGGGCGCTGCACCCGTGGGCGATCTATGCCGTGGTGGGTCTGACGCTGGCCTACTTCACCTTCCGCAAGGGCCGGCGCGGCCTGATCAGCAGCGCCTTCTTCCCGCTGATCGGAGAACGGGCCAACCGGGGCCCCGGTAAGGCCGTCGACATCTTCGCGATCTTCGCGACGCTGTTCGGGTCGGCGGTCTCCCTCGGTCTGGGCGCCCTCCAGATCAACAGCGGCCTGACGAACCTCTGGGACGTGCCGAAGTCCACGCCGCTGGCGATCGGGATCATCGCGGTGCTCACCGTGGCGTTCGTGGTGTCCGCCGTCACCGGCGTCAAGCGCGGCATCCAGTTCCTCTCGAACATCAACATGGTGCTCGCGGTGGCGCTGATGTTCTTCCTGCTCGTGGCGGGCCCAACGGTCTTCATCCTCAACAGCCTCACCGCGTCGACCGGCGGGTACCTCTACGACCTCATTCCGATGAGCTTCCGTACGGGCGCCTTCGGGGGCGAGAAGTGGATGGCGGGCTGGACCATCTTCTACTGGGCGTGGTGGATCTCCTGGACCCCGTTCGTCGGCGCGTTCATCGCCCGGATCTCCCGGGGCCGTACCATCCGCCAGTTCGTCCTCGGCGTGGTGGCCATTCCGAGCCTCGTCAGCTTCGTCTGGTTCTCGGTGTTCGGCGGTACCGCCATCGACCTGCAACTCGGCGGCACCGACCTGTCGGCCGCCGTGGCGGAGAGCCCGGAGGCCGCGCTCTTCGCGGTCCTGCGGGAGTTCCCGCTCTTCACCGTCACCGCGATCCTGGTGATGGTGCTGGTCGCCCTCTTCTTCGTCAGCGGAGCGGACGCCGCGTCGGTGGTGATGGGCACGCTCTCCTCGCGCGGCAACCTCGAACCGAGGGCATGGCTGGTCTCCATGTGGGGCGTCCTGACCGGCCTGGTGGCCGCGGTGCTGCTGCTCGCCGGTGGACTGTCGGCCCTGCAGTCGCTGACCATCCTCGCCGCACTGCCGTTCCTGTTCGTGATGGTCGGCATGGTTGCCGGGCTGCTGCGCGAGCTGCGTCGCGAACCCCTCAGCGCGACGATGGCCCCGGAGATCCGTGACCTGGTGACCTCCGCCGCGCGGCCGGCGCCCACGGGCCTCGACGCCTCCTGAGCCTCCGGGTCCTCCGCCGACAACACCGGCAGACCCCGCTCCACCCCCGCCGCCACGCGGGCGCGGGCCGTCCCCACCTCGGGGCCGGCCCGCGTTCCGCCGCCCGGCGCGACGGCCGCTCGTGGCGCTCGGCGCGCTGCCGTACGCGCCGCCGGCCGGGAGGACCCGGCCGGCGTTGCGGCCTACGCGCTCGTCGCGGAGGCCGTTTCCGGAACGAGGGTGGCCTGGCTGCGGTGTGCGACCGGGATGATCAGCGCGGACGCCACCAGGGCGGCGACCGCGATGCCGAGCCAACCCCAGAAGCCGAAGGCGATGACCAGGCCGGACAGCGCGGCCGGGCCGATGATGTTCTGCGTGATGACGTGCAGGTCGAACGCGCCCAGGTATTCGCCCTGCGCGTGCTCGGGGGCGAGGCCGAACGCGAGGCCCCAACCCGAGGCGGCCTGCATCACCTCGGCCACCGACAGGATCAGCACCGCGGCGACGATCGCGACGGACACCAGCGCCACGTTGTCGTCGAGCGCGGTCACCGCGATGACCGCGCAGCCGCCGGCCAGCCAGTAGCCGGAGCGCCGGGCGAGCCGGCCGGCCCCTTCCACGGTGTCCGCGCCCCGGCTGGCCCGCACCTGGAACAGGATCACGAACACCGTGTTGAAGATCAGCAGCAACGGGATCAGGAAGTGCGGCAGCGAGGTGCGGTCGAGCGCCCACAGCGGCATCGTGACCAGGATGACGGTGACGTGGGAGGCGAGCACCGTCGAGACGCCGATGACGGCGAGGAAGCGCGGGTCGCGTACGGCGGCGAAGCGCTTGAAGCCCACCGGGACGGGACGCGACGGCGTGTCGGGCAGACGGGTGACCAGCAGCGCGGCGCTGGCCATCAGCGCGGCGGTGGTGAGCGGGATCAGCACGAGCAGCCGCTGGTCGAGCGCGGCGACGGCGGCCACGCCGATGCCGATGCTGAAGCCGATGTTGAACACCGACCGCATCATGGCCTTGAGCTTGACCCGTTCCTCGGCGGGCACGAGGTTGCCGACGAGGGCCCCGTTGGTCGGGCCGGTGCCGTACTCGATGAAGCCGACGGCGATGACCAGGGCGAAGAAGTGGATGGCGTTGTCCACGAGGGAGTAGAGCCCGAAGCCCACCGCCAGCGCGGCGAACAGCATGACGAGCAGCCTGCGCGCGCCCACCCGGTCGGCGATCACGCCGAACACGACCGAGGAGATGAAGGCGGACAGGCCGGCCGCGGACAGGCCCAGGCCGACCTGCTTGGGGTCGAGCCCGACGCGGAGCGTGAAGTAGACGACGCTGCCGCTGAGGAAGACTCCCTTGCCGATCGATTCGGCCAGCCGGATCGCGATCAGTTTCCTGCGTAGCGGATCGGTCGGCACCAAACGGGACGAAAAATCAATCATTCGTGACAAGGGCATATTCGCACATCCTTGTGTGGTGGAGCGGCCGGCGTCAATCCTCGTGGTGGCGGCACCGGGTGGGACAGGGCGTTCGGCGGACCGGGGGCGGGACGACTTCCCGGGTGGGCGGGGAACTTTGCCCGTGGACGTCCGGCACGCGGTGCGCTAGCCGCCCGGCCTGATCGGGGCGGACGCGCGGGGTTTCCTCGCGTGGTGCATAGGCGGGGCCTGCCGGTATGTCGTCCCGCAGTTCCGGGTCTGTGTGGCCCGTTCCGGCAGTGAGAAACGCCTCCGAAGGCCCCGCATTTAATCGATTTCGGAAAATGCGTCAGAAGATTGACATGGCTTTCGCCGGGCTGACTTCATGTGTTGTTCTGTTCGCCGTCAGTAGATGTTCACGCCGACGCGGAGGTCGGCGCGTCCGCGGCGCCTCCGGGAGGGAGGCGCCGCGGGCCGGTTGGGACGGGGTGAGGTGTCGTAATGGTCAGCGTTGGCTCGACCTCGGAACTGGCTCATACGATGAGGCGGGATCCGGGAGGTGCCGCGGACGAGGCACGACCTCGCGCCGTGACGGTGGTGCTGGCCGACGCTCAGCCGGTGGTACGCAGGGGCCTGCATGCCCTGCTGTCCCCCTCGGCTGAGGTCAGCGTGGTCGCTGAGGCGGGGACCACGCGGGAGGCGATGACATGCGTGGCGTCGCTGCGCCCGGACGTGCTCGTGCTCGACATCGAGCTGCCGGGCTTCCAGGTGGGGGTGACGCTGCAGGAGATCGCCCGGATGTCGCCCTCGACCGCCGTGCTGGTCTTCACCGCGGTGGAGGACGAGGGGGCGGTCTTCGCGGCCATGCGCGCGGGCGCGCGGGGCTACGTGCTCAAGAGCTGCCCGGGAGACGGGATCGTGCGGACGATCCGGGGCGTCGCGACGGGCGAGGTGATCCTCGGACCCCGGGTGGCCGACCAGCTCGTCGCGCAACTCGGCCGGGAGCCGCGCAACCAGCAGCTCTTCCCGGAGCTGACGACGCGCGAGCGGCAGGTGCTGGAGCTGATCGCGTCGGGCATGCGCAACGGGGCGATCGCCACGCGCCTCAATCTCTCGCCGAAGACGGTCAGCAACCACATCTCCATGATCTTCAACAAGCTGAACGTGTCGGACCGGCACGAGGCGATCGAGGTCGCCCGCAAGGCCAGGCTGGAGCGCCCGGGGCCGTACGCGTCGAGTCTCGACACGGTGACCCGTGGCGGCGTACCGCTGACCCGCAGGCGTGGCGCCATGTCCCTGCCCGGGGGCGGCTCCGCCGCCTGCGCCGGCGCGCGATCGATGGAGAGGTGAGTGGGATGACCCTGGATCTGGAAGCGATCGCAGACCGGCTGGAGCCGCGGTTCGGCAAGGCGGCGCACCGCTGGGTCGGCACGCTGACCCAGCGGCTCGACGAGCTCGTCGCACAGTGGGAGCTCGACCTCGGTGACCAGCTCAAGTCCGGCAACTCCTCGGTGGTGTTCCGGTGTCGCGGCCCGGAGGGCGACGCGGTGCTGAAACTGTCGCCCGACAGCTACGCGGTGCGGGAGGAGGTCGACATGCTGCGCCAGTTCGCGCCCAGCGGGCGGGTGCCGTCGGTGCTGGCGGCCGTCAGGGGCGCCGTGCTGCTCGAGTCGATCCATCCGGGCACGCTGGTGGAGAAGATGCCGCAGCCGCCGTCGCCGGGGGAGTACGCCGCGTTCCTCAACGACCTGCACGGCGCCGGGGACCCGGCCGCCGCGCCGCGGCGGCTGGAGGACTGGATCGACGTGCTGTTCAACTCGGCGGTACGGCGGGGCGCCGACCTCGCCGAGTCGAAGCGGCTGCGCGACGACCTGTTCGCGGTGCCCACCGACACCGTGCTGCTGCACGGCGACCTGCACCTGGGCAACGTGCTCAGCGGCGGCGCGAAGGGCCTGGTCGCCATCGACCCGATGGCCTGCGCCGGTGACCCGTGCTTCGACGCGGTCGACTACGTGCTGGAGGGCCTGGACCGCGCGGAGATGCTGCGCCGCCGCGACGAGCTGGCCGAGGCGGCCGGCATCGACGTGGAGCGGCTCGACATGTGGTGCCGGGTGACCGCCCCGATCGGGGCGACGTACGTCAGCAACCCCGGCCACTCGGCGGAGCTGGCCGCCTTCGGGCGCGGCGAATACTAGTCGGGTGCACGCCGCGCACCGGGTACCAGATGACGAACTCGGGCCGCACCCGGCGCCTCGCCGGTGCGGTACCGCCCGGGTCGCCCGGGTGCCGGCACCCCGGCTGCGCTACCGCCCACCGGGCTCGGGCGCGCGAGGAGTGGCCTCGATCAGACGCCGCGTGATCCACAGTGGTGAGGTGACGGCGTTGCCCATGACGACGGCGTAGGCCCCGGCCTCAAAAGCCTGTCGGACCTGCTGCGTCGTGCGGTAGCGGCCCTCCGCGATCACCGGTACCTCCAGCCGCTCGGCGAGCTGGGCAACGAGTCGCAGGTCGGGCCCCTCCGTCGGCGGGCTGGCCGGCGTGTAGCCGGACAGTGTCGTGGCCACCGCGTCGGCACCGGCGTCGACTGCGGCCAGGCCCTCAGCCAGGGTGGAGATGTCGGCCAGTACCAGGGCGGCGGTGCGCGAGTGCACCGCGCGTACGGTGTCGGCGAAGCTGCCCGCGTCCGGGCGGGGCCGGTCGGTGGCGTCGACGGCCACGACGTGCGCCCCGGCCGTGGCGGCCTGCACCGCGTGTGCCGGGGTCGGGGTGATCATCACCCCGGCGGTGCCGTGTTTGACCAGGCCGATCACGGGCACGTCGACCGTGGCGCGGATCGCCTCGATGTCGTTCGACCCGTTGGCGCGGATCGCCACCGCGCCGCCCATCGCGGCCGAGGCGGCCACCCGGGCCTGCACGTAGGCGTCCCGCATCGGGTCGTCGGGCTCGTCGGGCAGCGGCTGGCAGGAAACCACCAGACCACCCCGCATGACGTCGAAGACTGTCACTTGTCCTCCATCGCCATTCGGGCTGCCCCGATCGCCACGGCGTCGTCACCCAGCGCGGACGGTAGCAGCGGTACGTGGGTCCAGGGCGGTAGCACTTCCGCCTGGTAGGCCCGGGTCGCGGCGGACAGCACCGCCGGTGCCGCGCCGCCGGCCAGGACGACCGCCTCCGGGTCGAGCAACGCGACGAGTCCGGCGAGGGCCGCCCCGAGCGTCTCGCCGGCGTGATCCAGCACCCGCTGGGCGGCGGCTTCGCCGGCTGCGGCGCGGCCGGCGACCTCCCGCCCGCTCACCTGCTCGCCGGCGGCCAGGGCGTAGGCGGCGGCGATTCCACTACCGGACGCCACGGCCTCCAGGTGCCCCCGGCGCCCACACCCGCAGCGCAGCTGCCCCGCGCCGGGAACCGGCAGGTGGGCAACCTCGCCTGCCGCCCCCTGGGCGCCGCGTTCGAGGCTGCCGCGCCGGATTAGAGCCCCGCCGAGGCCGGTCCCGACGGCGACCAGGAGCAGGTGCTCCCGGCCGTGCCCCGCGCCCGTCCACGCTTCTGCGAGCGCGGCCGCGTTCACATCGTTGTCGACGTGCACCCGGCGGCCCAGTCGGGCGCCCAACTCGTCGGCGATTTTGGTGCCGCGCCAGCCGGGCAGGCTGTCCGTGGCGTACCGGACGGTGCCGGTGGCGGGATCCAGCGTGCCGGCAGCGCCCACCCCGACGCCCGCGACCCGACCGCTGTCCAGGAGTCGCCCGGCCAGTTCGGCGGCGGTGTCGAGCACCATCGCCGGCCCGTGCCGGGCGGGTGTGGGGGCCTGGACCCGGGCGGCCACCTGTCCGTCGGGGGTGAGCAGCAGGGCGATCGTCTTCGTGCCCCCGATGTCGATGCCGAGATACGCGACGTCCGCGTTCCCCGCTGCGAAGCTGTCGATCATGGTTCCGTCTCTCGGGATGGCCGGTGATTGTCGCGTCGTCCTGGCTGACCGGCGGCGACCAACGCCGCCGGGCCGAAGCCGCCCTCGTAGGCCTGGTATCGGCCTAGACCGTAAGTTACGCTGCGGCGGATCGGAGACGTGTACCGGGATCGGGTCCTCACCGCCTGCCCGCTGCGATCCGTCCGCGTTCGGTGGGGAGTTGCGGCGCCGCCGGCGCTGGTCCAGGCTCTTGATCCCGGGGGCGGGGCGACCCCGTGGAAATTACGGACCCGGCCGCAAGTTTCAAGCCACGCTCCATTGATCAATGAAGGAGACCAATGAAACGGACAAGGCCGCGGTTCGCCGCCTTACTCACTGCCGGCGGGCTGCTCGCCGGCTTCCTCGTCGCCACCGCCGGCGGTGCGGTGCACGCCGCCCCGTCGCCTCCCGCCCCGATCGTCGGTGCGGAACAGGACCTGGGCCACGCCATCAACTCGCGGGTGCTCTCGCAGTACCAGGCGCAGGGCGTCGACCAGCAGGGGCGCCCGCAGGCGTACTGGGTGACCGCCGGCAACAGCGAGGTCACGGCGATGTTCCAGGTCACGGACATCAGGTCGGGAAAGGTGGTCTTCGGCCAGCGACTGCCCTCCGGTACCGGTAGTTGGGCGGTCACCTTCGCCAAGCCGCAACGTGCCGTCTACTTCGGCATGACCAACGGCGCCGTCTACACCTGGTCCCCCGGAGACACCTCGGTGACGTCCCTGGGCGTGCCGTACCCGGGCGAGCAGATCTGGCGGATGGCCGCAGCACCGGACGGTGTCGTCTACGGCGGGACGTACCCCAGCGGGAAGCTCTTCTCCTACGACCCCGCCACGAAGCGGTTCACCGACCACGGTCAGATCGTCCCGGGCGAGACCTACGGCCAGGCGCTCGCGATCGACGACCGGTACGTCTACTTCGGCACCAAGCCGAACGCGAAGCTGGCCCGCTTCGACCGCGCCACCGGTGAGGTGCGGCCGATCACGCTGCCCGCACAGTACGCGGACGAGGAAGCCGTCTACGACCTCACCCTCGCCGGCGGATACCTGTTCATCCGGCTCGACCATTCCAGTGACCTCGTCGTCTACCGCCTCGGCGACGGAGCCGTCGTGAAGATCGTGCCCGCGATCTCCGGTCGGATGGTCTCCGAGGCCGATCCCACGGGCCGGTACGTCTACTTCCGCATGGTGGCCGAGGGCATCGTCCGGTACGACCTCCAGACCCACACCTACACGCCGGTCGGATGGAAGCCGAACGCGCTGCCGGGCAGTTGGGAATGGATCGACCTGGCCGACCCGGCGTGGCCCGGACCGACCCTGTCCATGACGTACTACTACGGCCGCGTCTACCTCTGGAACCCGCAGACCCGGGCGACCCGGTACATCGGCGAGCAGGACCTGGAGGGCGCCCCCAACCCGATCCAGGCGATGGGGACCGGGCCGGACGGGTCGATCTACATCGGCGGGTTCCTTTCCCCGCCCGGCATGGCGCGCTTCGACCCGGCCGACGACTCCATGGCCCTGCTGTCCGGCGCCGGGCAGGTGGAGGGATTCGGAATCCGCGGCGACCACCTGCTCTACGGTCGCTACCCGGACGGCAACCTGCTCTCCTACGACACCACCAGACCATGGGCGTACGGGTCCAACCCGGCTCCCAAGGCGGTCCTCGGTGACGAGCAACAGCGGGCACAGGCCTTCGTCGACCTGGGTGAGACGGTCGCCGTCGGCAGCATCCCCCGCGCGGGTCGCCTCGGCGGCGCACTGAGCTTCTGGACACCGTCGACGGGTGCGGTGCAGACCTACCGGGACATCGTGCCGCAGCAGAGCGTGGTCAGCCTGGTCGAGCACGACGGACTGCTCTACGGCGGCACCTCCGTCAACGGCGGATACGGCATCGAGGCGACCGCCACCGAGGCCGAACTGTTCGTGTTCGATCCGCGGACCCGGCAGGTGGTCGAGCGCGTGGTTCCCGCGCCCGGCGGCTCGGCCGTGAACGCACTGGTCGTCGATTCGGCCGGCACCATCTGGGGCCTGTCCGACGGGACGCTGTTCACCTTCGATCCGGCGACCCGCACGGTCACCAGGTCGGAACGGCTCTTCCCGAACGAGACGACGATGTACGGCCACGAGCGGGGTCTGGTCCTCGCCGACGACGGCTTCTTCTACGCGTCGGTGTCCGACAGCCTCTGGCGGATCGACCCGGCGACGTGGGACGCCGTGGAGCTGGCCTCCGGCCGGGTGGCCTTCCTCGTCAAGGGCGGCGACGGCAACCTCTACTACGGCCGGGTGTCCCGCCTGTACCGGTGGAACTTCGCGCTCCCCGCCGTGTGCAGTCGCGTCGTCAGTGGCACGTACGCGGGGCCGCTCGACGTCACGACGGGCACCACCTGCCTGCGGGACGCCACGGTGTCCGGGCAGGTTTCGGTGGGCGACGGGGCGGCGCTGGTGGTCCGGGACAGCACCATCGAGGGACCGGTCGTGGCCCAGCGGGCCGCCGGCGTGACCGTGCGGGACAGCTCGGTGGTCGGGCCGCTCTCCGCCAGCGGCACCACCGGTGACTTCAGGCTGGTCGACTCGTCGGTGGCGGGACCGGTGACCGTGGTCGACGGACGAGGGCCGTCGGTACTGGCGGGCAACGTGATCGAGGGCCCCCTGCGCTGCACCGGCAACGAACCGGCACCGCAGGACGACGGCCAGCAGAACGAGGTGACCGGCCCCGTGCAGGGGCAGTGCGCCATGCTCTGACCCCGCTTGGTCCCACGGCCGGTGCCCCGGATGACATCCGGAGCGCCGGCCGTGGCACGCCTGATGTCCAGGTGCGGAACGTCGGGGCTCGTCCTACTTGATCGATCCGGGTCAAGGCATTGACGCTCGACAGTGGTCCGACTAGCGTCCCGTTCACCGCGGCGTCATCCAGCGATGACGTCGGGTGAGTCTGGGAGGCAATGTGAGATCAAGAGTCCTGATGGCTTCGCTGCTGGCGGCGGGCTGCACCCTGGTCGCCGCACCGGCTGCGGCGGCACCCGCGTCCCCGTCGTCGGCACCGGTCAGCGCGGCGTCCGCGGCGCCCGGCGTGCGGCCGGTGTCGGGCGAGTACATCGTCCGGCTGCGTCCGGGCGCCGAACCGCGCGGCCTCGCCCGTGCCCTGTCGATCACCCCGCGGTTCGTCTACGAGCGGGCTGTCAACGGCTTCGCCGCCGAGCTGACCGCCGGGCAGGTGCAGGCGCTGCGCCGCGATCCCGCGGTGCTCGGCGTCGAGCAGGACGCCTGGCTCGACAACGTCGCCGAGGGCACCCAGGCCAACCCGCCGTCCTGGGGGCTGGACCGGGTCGACCAGCGCACCCTGCCGCTGTCCAACAGCTACACCACGACCGCCACCGGCTCCGGTGTGCACGCCTACGTCATCGACTCGGGAATCGACGTGAACCACCCGGACTTCGAGGGCCGGGCGAGCTTTGACTACAACGCCGTCGACCGGCGCAACACCGACTGCAACGGGCACGGCACCCACGTCGCCGGCACGATCGGCTCGAAGACGTACGGGGTGGCCAAGGGCGTCCGGCTGCACGCCGTGAAGATCCTCAACTGCCAGGGGTCGGGCAAGACCTCGGCCACCATCGCCGCGATCGACTGGGTGGCCGCCAACGCGGCGAAGCCGGCGGTGGCCAACACCTCGTGGAACTGGACCTACTCCGACACGATGGCCGCCGCGATCACCGGGATGATCAACTCTGGTGTCTTCCTGGCCACCTCGGCGGGCAACACCGGCGCGGACTCCTGCGACCGGCTGCCCCGGGCGGTGACCGCCGCCGTGGCCGTGGCCGCGTCGACCAGCACCGACGCTCGGGCCAGCTACTCCTCGACCGGCGCCTGCGTCGACCTCTACGCCCCCGGCTCGGCGATCCTGTCGACCCAACCGAACAACACCACCGCCGTCTTCAACGGCACCTCGATGGCCACCCCGCACGTCGCGGGCATCGCCGCGCTCTACAAGAGCGTCAACGGTGACACCTCCCAGGCCACCCTGCACAGCTGGCTGGTCGGCAACGCCACCACCGGCGTCGTCCAGGGCGACCTGGCCGGCACGCCCAACCGGCTGGTCTTCACCGGCGGCCTCTGACCGCGCACCGACCTTCGTGGGGTGGCCGGCACCAGTCGGCCACCCCACGCACCGCTCCGGTCCCTGCCCGCACCCGGCGAGCAGTCGGACCGTCCCTCCCCACCCTCCGCCGGCTGGTCCCGTCGGGACCTGCCCGGCATGCCCAGCCCCTGACCGGCCCCCGGTCCGACGGTCGACCCGCCGGACCGGGGGCCGAGCCGTGTCCGGCGAAGGCGCGGCCCGGGCCCGCCGGCGCGGCGGGTCGGGGCGCGCAGCACCGCCGAGGCGGTGAGGTCGTGCGGCTGTCCGGCACCTGACCGGGAGGTTTTCCCCGCCGGGGCGGGGAAGGTCGCTCTGCCGGACGGGACGTGCGGCGGACCACGATCGACGCATGGTTCGTACCGGTCGTGCTTCCTTCGCTCAGGAACGACTCTATTTCCTCAACCAGCTCCAGCCCGGCAATCCGGCGTACGTGGTGGCCTTCGCGGTCCACCTGCGGGGCGCGCTGCGGCCCGAGGCGCTGCGCGGGGCGCTGATCCGCGTCGTCGCCCGGCACGACGCCCTGCGCACCACCTTCGCGCTGGACGACGGGGTGCTCACCCAGCGGGTGTCGCCCACCCCGCACGCGGACATCGACGTCCAGGCGGGCGGGTGGGCCGACCGGGCCACCCAGGAGACCTACCTGCACACCCTGGTCGCCGAGCAGGCCCGACGCCCGTTCCGGCTCGACGACGGGCCGGTGCTGCGCGCCTTCCTGCGCTCCTGGGGCCCGGACGAGCACACCCTCGCGGTGCTGGTGCACCACATCGCCTGCGACGGCTGGTCGGTGGGCCTGCTGCTGCGGGACCTCGCCGCGGAGTACAACGCCGCGGTGTCCGGCCCGGACGCGCACGCGTACGCCGAACCGGCGGAGTCCTACCTGGCGTACGCGCGGCGGCAGCGCGAGTCCTGGGAGCGCGACAGCTCCGGGCTGGACTTCTGGCGCGCCGAGCTGCGGGACGTCCCGCAGCTCGCGCTGCCCACCGACTTCCCCCGGCCGAGCGTGCTCAGCGCCCGCGGCGCGGTGCTGCGCCGCCCGGTCGAGCCCGCGCTGGTCGAGCGGCTGACCGGCTGGGCCAGGTCGCGGGGCGCGACGCTGTTCGCGGTGACGCTGGCCGCGTACGCCTCGGTGCTGTCGCGGTACGCGCGCCAGGACGAGGTGGTGGTCGGGGTGCCGGTGGCCAACCGGATGGACGAGGCCGAGGAGCGGATCGTCGGCTGCCTGGTCAACACGCTGCCGATCCGGCTCGACGTGTCCGGCCGGCCGGGCTTCGCGGAGCTGGTCGAGCGGGCCCGCCGGGCCAGCATGGCCGCGTTCGCCAACCAGGACGTGCCGTTCGAGCAGATCGTGCGGGCGACCGTGGGGGAGCGGCAGCTCAGCCACGCGCCGCTGTTCCAGACCTCCCTGACCGTGCAGAACTTCCCGTTCGCGTTCCCCGAGTTCGACGGGGTGAAGCTGACCGAGGTCGACGTCGAGATCGACGTCACCAAGTTCGACCTGGGGCTGACCCTCGACGTGTCCACCGGCGCGCCGTTCCTGCGCGCCGAGTACAGCACCGAGCTGTTCACCCCGGAGACCGTCACCACGCTGCTCACCCACTACCTGACCTTCCTCCGGTCGGTCGTCGACGAGCCGGACGCCGAGCCGTCCATGGTGGACGCGGCGGAGCGGCTGCTGCTGACCGAGGGGCTCAACCCGCCGATCCCGGAGAAGCCGGCCGCGCACCCGTCGGTGCTGCGCCGGTTCGCCGGCCATGTGGCGAACTCCCCGGACGCGGTGGCCGTGCGCCACCGGGACGTCGAGGTCACCTACGCCGAACTGGACCGGTGGGCCGGGCGGATCGCGGCGGGCCTGGCCGACCGGGGCGTGCGGCGCGGCGACCGCGTCGGGCTGCTGCTGCGCCGTTCGCCCGCGGTCATCGCGGCGATCCTCGGCGTGTGGAAGCTTGGCGGCGTCTACGTGCCGCTGGACCCCGAGTACCCGCAGCAGCGCCTCGAACTCATCACGGCCAACGCCGCCATGCCGATCATGCTGGTGGAGGCCGGCACCGCCGACCTCGCCGCCGCGTTGGCGCGGGGCCGCGACATCCGGCTGGCCGACGCGCACACCCTCGACGGGGCGTCCGTCGTCGCGGAGACGTTCCCCGGGCCGGGCGACCAGGCGTACGTCATCTACACCTCCGGCTCGACCGGGGTGCCCAAGGGCGTCATGGTCGGGCACGGCGGCCTGGACGCGCTGAACAGCCCCACCCCGGCCGGCCTCGACGTCACCGCCGCCGACGTGTGGCTGGCCGCGAGTTCGTTCTCGTTCGACGCCTCGGTGTGGGAGATGTGGGGGGCGCTGACCACCGGCGGCCGGCTGGTCATCGCCGACCAGGCCGACCTGGTGGACCGGGAGCGGCTCGCCGCGCTGGTGCGCCGCGAGGCCGTCACGGTGGTGTTCCAGACCCCGGGCGCGCTCTACCGGCTGCTGCCCCCCTACCTGCGGCTGCTGCGCGCGGACGAGGTCTCCAGCATCCGCTACGTCGTCCTCGGCGGCGAGGCGTTGAGCTGGTCGCGGGTCACGTCGCTGGTCGCCGGCGCGCCGGGCATGCGCGCGGTGTTCGTCAACATGTACGGCATCACCGAGGGCACCATCCACGTCACGATCGTCCAGGTGCCCGCCGCCGACCTGGCCCGGGTCAGGGAGGGCGACATCGGCGTGCCGCTGCCGTCGGGGCGCTGCTACGTCCTCGACGACGACCTGCGGCCGACCGGTCTCAACGTGCCCGGGGAGCTGTACTGCGGCGGCGTGCTCGTCGCGCACGGCTACGTGGACAACCCGGAGCTGACGGAGGCACGTTTCCTGCCCGACCCGTACGGCGGGGGCGTCATGTACAAGACCGGCGACGTGGTCAAGTGGGGCGTCGACGGAAACATGGTGTACCTCGGCCGCAACGACACCCAGGTGCAGCTGCGCGGCTACCGCGTCGAGCTGGCCGAGGTCGAGGGCGCGTTCCTGACCCACCCGGCGGTGCGCTCGTGCGCCGTCGCGGCCGAGAACGACCAGCTGATCGCCTTCGTCGTCGGTGACGTCGGCCCGGACGCCGAACGCGAGCTGCGCGCCCACGTGCGGGCGATCCTGCCGGCGTACATGGTGCCGTCGCGGATCCTGACCGTCGCGGCGATCCCGCTCACCGCGCACGGCAAGGTGGACACCGCCCGGCTGCTGGCCGACAGCCGCGCCGCGCGCACGGCCGCCGCGCCCGCCGCGCGACGCGAGCACACCGCCGGCACCGGGTTGGAGGAGCGGATCCGGGCCGCCTGGGGCGAGGTGCTCGACCGGGGCGACATCGGGCTGCACGACAACTTCTTCGACCTGGGCGGGCACAGCTTCGCGCTGATCGCGTTGCAGCAGCGGCTGTCCGAGGAGGGCCTGGAGATCTCCGTGACGGACCTGTTCCGCGCCGGCACGGTCGCCGGCTGCGCCGCGCACCTGCAACAGGCGGCCCCCGTGGTCGCCGACGCCCACGCGGCGCAGCGCCGCCAGGGCCGCGCCCTGCTCGCCGCCCGCCGGGCCGGGGCAGGCAGCCGTGGCTGAGCTCGACGACAGCGCGGCCGTGGCCGTGGTCGGCATGGCCGTCCGCGTCCCCGGCGCCGAACGCGACCTGGACCTGTTCTGGCACCACGTGGTCGACGGCGTCGACGCGGTCACCTTCTTCACCCCGGAGCAGCTCGTCGGGTGGGGCGTGCCGAAGGACCTGGTGGAGCGGCCCGACTTCGTGCCCGCCCGGGCGGTGCTGCGCGACGCGGACCGCTTCGACCACCGGCTGTTCAGCTACTCGCCGTCGGACAGCGCCCTGATGGACCCGCAGCAGCGGATCCTGCTGGAGTGCGCGTGGGCCGCCCTGGAGCACGCCGGCCACCCGCCGGTCGCCCCCGACGGCAACCGGATCGGGGTGTACGTCGGCACCGGCCTGAACGTCTACCTGCTCGACAACGTGTGGCCCGACGAGCGCGCCGTCGAGGCGGCCGGCGGCCTGGGGCTGATCATCGGCAGCGACAAGGACTTCGCCAGCACCCGGATCGCGTACAAGCTGAACCTGCAGGGCCCGGCGCTGACGCTGCAGACGGCCTGCTCGACGTCGCTGGTCGCGGTCCACCAGGCGGCGCAGGCCCTGCTGACGTACGACGCCGACCTGGCGCTGGCCGGGGGCGCCACGGTGGCCCCGCCGACACGGCGCGGGCACCTGCACGAGCCCGGCGGGATCTTCTCCGCCGACGGCCGCTGCCGGGCCTTCGACGCCGCGGCCGACGGCACCGTGCCCGGCGACGGCGCGGGCGTGGTGGTGCTCAAGCGACTCGCCGACGCGCTGCGCGACGGCGACACCGTGCACGCGGTGATCCGCGGCTCCGCGATCAACAACGACGGCTCCCGCAAGGCGGGCTTCACCGCGCCCGGCCCCACCGGCCAGGCCGGCGTGATCTCGGCCGCGCTGGACGTGGCCGGCGTCGACCCCGACACCATCGGCCTGGTCGAGACCCACGGCACCGGCACCGCGCTCGGCGACCCGATCGAGGTGGCGGCGCTACGGCAGGTCTTCGACACCGACCGGCCCGACCGGGCGCCCTGCGCGCTCGGCGCGGCCAAGTCGGTCGTCGGGCACCTGGACACCGCCGCCGGGGTGATCGGCCTTATCAAGACGGTGCTGGCGCTGAAGCACCGCATGATCCCGCCGATCGCCCACCTCGCCACGCCCAACCCGGCGGTCCGGCTGGACGGCTCGGTGTTCGAGCTGCCGGCGGCGGCCCGCCCCTGGACGCCGATCGACGGCGTACGCCGGGCCGGCGTCAGCGCCTTCGGCATCGGCGGCACCAACGCCCACGTCGTGCTGGAGGAGGCCCCGGCCGCCCGGCCCCGGCCGCGCCGCCACGTGACCGAGCTGGTCCTGGTCTCCGCCAAGACCGCCGCCGCGGCGCAGGACAGCGTGGACCGTGTGGTGGCGTGTGCAGCCGGGACGGCGCCCGGGGAGCTGGCCGACCTCGCGTACACGCTGCGGACCGGCCGGGCGGAACTGCCGTGGCGGGCCGCGTTCCTGACCGGGCCGCACGGCTCACCGCCGACGGTCCGGCAGGTCGCCGCCAAGGCGCGGGCGCGCGGCGTGGCGCTGCACCTCACCGGGGCCGGCGAGCTGACTGGCAACCGGCCCAACTACGACGCCGACCCGGTGTACCGCCGGGTCGTCGACGAGGGCGTGGCGCTGCTGCGCGGGCGCGACCTCGACGAGGCCGTCCGGGAGCGCTGCACCCGGCTGCTGGCCTCCGTCGGCCTGGCGTGGTCGCTGCGCAGCCGGGGCGTGGCCCCGCGCGCCCTGGCCGGCACCGGCCTCGGCGCGCTGGCCTGCGCGGTCGTGGCCGGGATCATGTCCGTCGCGGACGCGCTGGCGCTGATCCGCGGCGCCGACGTCGACGGCAGCCGGCTCCGCCCGCCGGACCTGCCCGTCCACACGTCCGGCGGAGAGCCGCTGACCGAGTACGACGACCTCGCGTACTGGCGGGCGCAGGCGGCCGAACCGCCTGCGCCGGCGACGCCGCCCGTCGACCTCGACCAGGTGCTCTGGATCGAGGTCGGCACGAGCGTCACCCCGCACCTGGGCCCGGACCAGCCCGTGTTGCCCGCCGACCGGCACGCCCGGCTGCTGGCGACCGTCGGCGCGCTGTGGCAACTGGGCGTCGTCGACGCCTGGGACCCCACGCACGACACCGGCCGGCGCCGCGTGCCGGCCCCCACCTACCCCTTCGCGGCCACCCGGCACTACCTGGACGCCCCCGCGACCCGACTGGACACAGAGAGGCACCACTGATGCGCGACGTACACGACCGGACCTGGGCGGCCGAGTTCGAACAGCTGTGGATGGAGGTGCTCGGCGTCGACACCGTCGACGACGAGGACGACTTCTTCGACCTCGGCGGCCACTCGCTCAGCGCGCTGCGGCTGAGCACCCTGATCCGCCAGGAACTCAACCTCGCGGTGATGTTCGGCCACGTGCTGGAGAATCCCCGCTTCGCCGACCTGCGGGACATCGCGAGCCAGGTGCCGCTGGACAAGCCCGTGACGGAGAGCGTGTGATGGCGGCACCCGACCTCACCGCCTGGGCGCCGCTCGCCGCGCAGCTGCTCGGCCTCGCGCCCGAGCAGCTCCGGGACGCGGCGGCCACCGAGTCGTTTGTCGGCCTGGGCGGCACCTCGCTGCAGGCCATCGCGCTGGTCTCGCTCGGCCAGCGCGAGCTGCGCGCGCACGTCGACAGCGCCCGGCTGCTGTCGGCGCTGCCGCTGGCGCAGGCGCTGGCCGGCGCGGTGGACCACGTGGACACCGCGCCGCCGGTGGCCGCCCAGCGGCCCGCCGAACTGGAGCTGCTGCCCGGCCAACGGTCCATGCTGGCCGCGCACCTGCTCGACCGGGACGCGCCGTACCACCTGATGTTCACCCTCGAGGCGGACGGGCCGCTCGACGCGGCCCGGACCCGCTCGGCGCTGCGGGAGCTGGCGACCCGGCACGAGGCGCTGCGCACCCGGTTCGTCCGCGACCCACGCCAGGCCCGGATCGTGCTGCCCGCGCCGTACGAGCCCCGGCTGCTGCACCAGACGCTGCCCGGCGACGACCCGGTACGCGCCATGCACGACCTCTACGGCCGGTCGGCCGCGCGGTTGCTGCGCCCCTTCGAACAGCCGCCGGTCGTCTTCGTGTTGACCCGCGCCGGGCAGCGCGACCTGCTCACCATGCTGGTGCACCACACGATCAGCGACGGCTGGAGCATCGGGGTGCTCTGGCGCGAGTTCGCCGAACTCTACGCGGGCGCCGCTCCGGCCAGCCCCGCGCCGTCGCCCGACTGGGTCGGCTCGCGGCTCGCCGCGCGGGAGAGGGCCGGGGCGGTGGACGAGGCGCTGGCCCGGGTCGCGGACCGGCTGGACGGCGCGCCGTGGACGGTGGCGCTGCCCACCGACCTGCCGCCGGTCGTCGAGGCCGACGGGCGTGGCGCGCGCCTGCCCTTCCACCTCGACGCCGCGACGGCGCAGGCCGCGACCGAGCTGGCCCGGCACTGCCGGGTGACCGTGACGTCGGTGGCCATGGCGGCGTGGGCGCTGGCCGCGTCCCGCCGCGCCGGCCTGACCGACCTGGTCCTCGGCGTGCCGGCGGCGGGGCGGTTCGAGGCGGGCATGGACACCATCGTGGGCCTGTGCACCCGGGTCGTCCCAGTGCGCTGCGCCGCGCCCGACGACGTCCGCGTACGCGACCACGTACGCGGCGTGGCCGCCGCGCTGGCCGAGGCGGCCGCCGACGCCGACGTGCCGTTCGAGCGGGTCGTCTCCGGGCTCGGCGTCAGCACCGACCCCGGCCGCAACCCGCTCGCGCAGCTCGGCTTCGCCGCCCACCACGAGCTGGTACCCGACGAGCTGGTCGCGGGCGGCCGCACCTGGCGGGTGCACGAGGGCCACTGCCACGGCGCGGTGTTCGACGCGCTGCTCTACCTCCAGTCGTGGTCCGACCGTCCCCGCTTCGCCCTGGAATACGCCACGTCGGCGCTCACCGCCGCCGACGCCGGGGAGCTGGCCGAGTCGTTCCAGGCGGCGCTGCGGGAGATGGCCGCGGACCCGGACGCGGCCCTGCGCGACGTCACGACCCTGTCGGCGGGGCAGCACGCCCGGCTGGGGGCGCTGGGCGCGGGCGGGTCGCACGACACCGCCGACGACGTGTGGAGCCGGTTCGCGGCCCACGCGCAGGCCGCGGGCGAGCGGACCGCGCTGGTCGACGCGCACGCCGGGCTCACGCTGACCTACCGCGACCTGCACGAGCACGCGGTCGAGCAGGCGCGGCTGCTGCACGCGCACGGCGTGCGCGCCGGCGACGCGGTGATCCTGGAGGTGCCGCGCTCGGCCGCCGAGGCCGTCGCGGTGCTGGGGGTGCTGCGGCTGGGCGCGCACTACGTCGCAGTCGACCAGCACGCCACCGCCGAGTGGCGGGCGCACCTGGCCGCGGCCGTCGCGCCACGGGCCCGCCTCGGCGCGGGCGCGCCCGGCCCCGAGTGGTCGGGCGCGGCCGACTGCCCGCTCGCCCGCCTCGACGGGGCGGCGCAGCCGAAAGACGGTCCGGTCGACGCGGCGCCGGCCGACGCGGCGCGGACCGCGTACGTCTCCTTCACCTCGGGCTCCACGGGCGTGCCCAAGGGCGTGGTCGTGCCGCACCGCGCGGTGCTGCGGCTGGCCGACGACCTGCGGCTGTTCGCCGACCCGGCGGGCATGCGCATGATGCGGCTGTCCCCGCTGGCGTTCGACGCGTCCACGCTGGAGCTGCTGGTGCCGCTGGCCAACGGCGACACCGTGGTCGTGTTCCCACCCGGGGAGCCGACGCCGAGCGGCCTGGCCGGGTTCCTGCGCACCGCCGGGATCACCCACGCCTGGCTCACCTCGGGGGTGTTCCACCTGGTCGCCGACCACCGCCCGGACGCGTTCGCCGGGCTGCGGCAGGTGTTCACCGGCGGCGGCGTGGTCTCCCCGGCGCACGTGCGCCGGGTGCTGCGGGCCTGCCCGGGGCTGCGACTCACCAACGGCTACGGCCCCACCGAGAACACCACGTTCACCACGACGTACTCGGTCGACCACGCCGACGCGACGCCCGACCCGCTGCCGATCGGCACGGCGGTGCACGGCACCGACCTGTACGTCGTCGACCCGTCGGGGCGTCTCGTCCCGCCGGGCGCGGTCGGCGAACTGTGGGCGGCGGGCACCGGGCTCGCCGACGGCTACCTCGACGACGCCGCACGCACCGACGCGTCGTTCTTACGGCACGCGGGCCTGGGACTGCGCCTGTACCGCACCGGGGACCTGGTGCGCTGGGGTGCGGACGGGCAACTGCGCTTCCTGGGCCGCAACGACCGCCAGGTGAAGATCGCCGGGCACCGGGTGGAACTGGTCGACGTCGAGCGCAGGCTGCGGGCGCAGCCCGGCGTTCTGGACGCGGTGGTGTTCACCACCGGCGACCCGGTGACGGGCGTACGCCTGTGCGCCGCGCTGAAGCCCGCGCCCGACGGCCTTGTCGTGGCCGACGTGCGCCGCGCGGTGGAGGCCGAGCTGGCCCCCTACGCCCGGCCGCGGCAGTGGGTGACCGTGGCCGAGTTCCCGCTCGACCGCAACGGCAAGGTCGACTTCCGTGCCCTCGGCGCGCTGGCCACGGTGCCGCAGCCCGCCGCCCCGACGCCCGCCGTTGCCGCGTTGCCCGCCGCTGCGACGGCGACCGCCGACGCGACGGCCGGGCAGTCGGCGCGGATTCCCGCCCAGCGCTCGGCGTCACTCGCCGAGTTCGAGGAGCTGGTGACGGGGGCCTGGGTGGAGGCGCTGGGCACCGACGACTTCGACGTCGACGAGGCGTTCTTCGACGTCGGCGGGGAGTCGCTGCGGCTGGCCATCGTGCGCCGGCTGCTCCAGGAGCGGCTGGCCGGCCGGGCCGTCCCGCTGACCGACCTCTACCGCTTCCCGACCGTCCAGACGCTGGCCCGGCATCTGCACGCACAGACCGAAGGAGCAGGCACATCCTGATGAACGGCGACATCGCGATCGTAGGCATGGCGGGCCGGTTCCCCGGCGCCGCCGACGTCTGGGAGTACTGGTCCAACGTGGCCGCCGGGAAGATCACGATCAGCGAGCTGACCCGCGGCGAGCTGCTGGCCGCGGGCGTGCCCGCCGACCGGCTCGACGACCCGGCGTACGTGCCGGCGCGCGGCGTGCTGGCCGACCCGGACCTGTTCGACGCCGCCTTCTTCGGCATCACGCCGCGGGAGGCCGAGACCATGGATCCGCAGCACCGGCTGCTGATGCAGACGGCGTGGGCCACGCTGGAGTCCGCCGGCCTGGCCACCCGCGAACCCTTCGGCCGGGTCGGCGTGTTCGCCGGGGCCGGATTCAACTATTACGCGCTGCACCACGTGTTCGCGCAGCCCGGCCTGGTCGAGACCCAGGGCCTGCTGTCGGTGGTGCTGGGCAACGAGAAGGACCACCTGGCCGCGAAGGTCGCGTACCGGCTGGACCTGGGCGGTCCCGCCGTCACCGTGCAGACCGCCTGCTCGACGTCGCTGGTGGCGGTGCACCTGGCGTGCCAGAGCCTGCGCACCGGCGACTCGGACGTCGCGCTCGCCGGCGGCGCCTGCGTGGCCGTGCCGCAGCGGGCCGGCTACCTCTACGAGACGAAGGGCATCATGTCGCCCGACGGCACGTGCCGACCCTTCGACGCCTCGGCCGACGGGACCGTCCCCGGCAACGGCGTCGCCATGGTGGCGCTCAAACGCGCCGAGGACGCCCGCCGCGACGGAGACACCGTGTACGCCCTGATCAAGGGCTCGGCGGTGAACAACGACGGCGGCATGAAGGTCGGCTACACCGCGCCCGGCATCGCCGGACAGATCGACGTGCTGACGCGCGCGTACGCCGCCGCCGGCGTCGACCCCGCGACCGTCGGCTACCTCGAGGCGCACGGCACCGCCACCGAGGTCGGCGACGCGATCGAGCTGGCGGCGCTGACCGAGGTGTTCCGTCGCGGCGAGCAGCCGTGCTCGATCGGCTCGGTGAAGGCCAACGTCGGCCACCTCGACGCGGCGGCCGGCGTCACCGGGCTCATCAAGGCCGCGCTGGCGCTGCACTTCCGGCAGATCCCGCCGCTGGCCGGGCTCAAGCAGGCCCGACCCGAGCTGCTCGACGGGTCGACCCCGTTCACCGTGGACAGCGTGGCCCGGCAGTGGGATTCTCCGGGCGGCCCACGCCGGGCGGCGGTCAGCTCCTTCGGCCTCGGTGGCACCAACGCCCACGTCGTGCTGGAGGAGGGCGACGCCTCGGCCACGCCCGGTCCCGCCGTGCCCGAGGCCCGCACCGAGCTGATCGTGCTGTCCGCGCGCAGCCCGGAGGCGGCCCGCGAGGCCGCCGAGCAGCTCGGTGAGCACCTGCGGCAGCGCCCCGACCTGGCCGTCGGCGATGTCGCGCTGACGTCGCAGACGTACCGCAGGCACTTCCCGCACCGGCTCGCGGTCGCCGCGCGGGACGTCCCCGCGGCGCTGGCCCGGCTGCCCAAGGCGCCGGTCCGCGAGGCGGCGCGCCGGCCCAGCGTGGTGTTCCTGTTCCCCGGGCAGGGCGCGGAGTTCCCCGCCATGTCGCGGGGCCTCTACGACCGCTACCCGTCCTTCCGGGCCGACCTCGACCACGGGGCGGAGCTGCTGGCCCCGGTCCTGGGGCTCGACCTGCGCGACGTGCTGGTCAACGACGACCCGCACGGGATCGTGCACCGCACCGACGTCACCCAGCCCGCGCTGGCGCTGCACGAACTCGCCCTCGGCGAACTGCTGGTGTCGTGGGGCGTCCGCCCAGCGGCGTTGATCGGCCACTCGATCGGCGAGTTCGCGGCCGCGGCGCTGGCCGGTGAGATGGCCGCCGACGACATGCTGCGCCTGGTCGCGACCCGCGGCAGGCTGATGCAGGACGCGCCCGAGGGCGGCATGCTGGCCGTGCTCGCGCCGCTGTCCACCGTCGAGGAGCAGCTCGCGGGCCTGGACGGCCTCGACGTGGCCGCGCGCAACGCCCCCGAGTTCGTCGTGGTCGCCGGGCCGGTGGCGCAGCTCGCCGCGCTCCGGGAGCGCCTGGCAACGGCCGGGGTGCACTGCCGGGCGTTGCCCGCGCAGCGCGCCTTCCACTCGCGGATGATGGCCGACGCGGCACGACTGCTCGGCGACGAGGCCGACCGCATCGTCCAGCACCCCCGCACCGTTCCGGTGGTCAGCAGCATCGACGGCGTACTGCTCGGCAAGGGGCTGCCCCGTGCCGAGGGCTACTGGGCCGCGCAGTTGCGCAGCCCGGTGCGCTACCACGACGCGCTGCTGACCGCGCTGGGCCTACCCGACCCGGTCCTGGTGGAGGTCGGGCCGGGCACCGCGCTGACCGGCATGGCCCGGCAGACGACGCAGGACCGGGGGCGGGTGCCCACGTTCGCCCTGCAACCCCGGCCAAGGGCGCAGGTCGACGCCGGTGACGTGCTCGCCGGACTCGGCGGGCTGTGGACCGCCGGAGCGGCCGTGGACTGGGCCGCGGTGCGCGGCGAGACCGGCGCGCGGCGGGTCGCGCTGCCCACGTACCCGTTCGCCCGCACCCGGCACTGGCTCGACGCCGCACCGGCGACACCGGCCGCCGACCTGCAGGAACCGGCGCCGCCCTCCGCCGGCACCGGCGAGACCGAGGTGGTGGACGAGATCATGGAGCTGTGGGGCCGGATGCTCGGCACCCCCGACATCGACCCGGACGCGAACTTCTTCGTGCTGGGTGGCGAGTCGCTGCTGTTCATCCGCATGATCACCCAGGTGCAGCGCAGGTTCGGGGTGCGCATCGCGGTGGAGGCCCTGTCCGCCGACCCCACGCCGCGGGCGCTGGCGGGGATGGTGACGGCATGAGCGGCCACGACGATCTCGATCTGGTCGCGGCGGTGGCGGCCGTGCTCTGCCACCGCCTCTCGGCCGCGACGTCGGTCGCCGTGCACGGCCCGCGGGGCGACGTCCTGGTGCGCGTCTGCCCGGACAGCACCCTGACGGAGGTACGCGAGCAGGCGCGCCGCCGACAGCAGGAGCCGGTGTCCGCGGACGTCGTGCTGGCCGCGCCCACGACGGGTCGCCCCGGGGCGGAGGCGGTCCTGGCCGGGGTGCCGGTCCGGTTCGCCCGGCACCACGGCGAGCCCGCGTACCTGCAGGAGCGCCTGGACACCCTGCACGCCTGGCTCACCGCCCACCCGGACCGGCCGGTGCGGGAGGCCGCGCTGGTCGGCCCGGCGGAGCGCCGGACGCTGCTCGGCTTCAACCCCGCCCCGACGCCCGCGCCGCGCACGCCCGTGCACGAGACCATCTGCCGTCAGGCGACGCTCACCCCGGACGCCGTCGCGCTGCGGGGCGGCGGACGGGACCGCACCTACCGCGAGTTCCTGGACGAGGCGGCGGCGCTGGCCGGGCGGCTGCGCGCCGAGGGCGTGGGACCCGGGTCGGTGGTCGGGCTGTGCACCGAGCGGAGCCCCGAGATGGTGGTCGCGGTGCTCGGCGTCCTGCTGGCCGGCGGGGCGTACCTGCCGCTGGACCCGTCCCACCCGCGTCCCCGGCTGGACCTCATGCTCCGCGCGGCCGACGCGGCGCTGGTGCTGGCCGACGACGCGGGGCGGGCGGCGCTGGGCGCCGGCGGCGGGCCGGCCGTGCCCGTACGGCCGCTGACCGGCGGTGACCTGCCCGCCGCGCCCGTCGACTGGCGCGACTACCGGGCCCCGGAGGAGGTGGTGCGGGGGCTGTCGTACGTCATCTTCACCTCCGGCTCCACCGGGGCGCCCAAGGGCGTGCAGATGACGCACCTGTCGTTGGCCAACCGGCTGGTGTGGATGCAGGACGAGTACCGCATCGGCCCCGGCGACGTGGTGCTGCAGAAGACGCCGTACACCTTCGACGTGTCGGTGTGGGAGCTGCTGTGGGCGTTCATGACCGGCGCGACCCTGGTCACGGCCGAGGCGCAGGCGCACCGCGACCCGCAGGAGATGGTCGACGTCATCGCCCGCGAGTCGGTGACCACGGTGCACTTCGTGCCGTCCATGCTCGCCCTCTTCGTCGAGGAGGCCGGCCTGGGCCGCTGCACCGGCCTGCGCCGGGTCGTCTGCAGCGGGGAGTCGCTGCCACCGAAGCTCGTCAACAAGCTCACCACCGTCCTGCCGCGGGTCGAGGTTCACAACCTGTACGGGCCCACCGAGGCCGCCATCGACGTCACCGCCTGGCCGTGTCGCCGGCCCGAACCGGACGACACCGTCCCGATCGGCCGGCCGATCACGAACGTCGCCGCGTACGTCCTCGACGAGCACGGCGCGCTCGCCCCGCTGGGCCTGCCCGGGGAACTGGTCCTCGGCGGCAACTGCCTGGCCCGGGGGTACGCCGGACGGCCCGACCTGACCGCGGAGCGGTTCGTCGAGACGGATGTCGCCGGGTGGCCGCAGCGGGTGTACCGCACCGGCGACCTGGCCTGGTGGTCGCCGGAGGGGCACCTCCACTACGGCGGGCGCATCGACACGCAGGTGAAGATCCGCGGTCAGCGGGTGGAACTCGGCGAGATCGAGTCGGTGCTCAACCGGCACCCGGCCGTCGCCAACAGCGTCGTGCTGCTGCGCGACGACCTGGGCGCCGCGGCGACGCTCGTGGCGTACGTGGTGGCCGAGCGCGACGCCGACCCGCAGGGGGTGGCCGAACGCGCGCTGCGCGCCTTCATGGCGCAGCAGGTGCCCGACTACATGGTGCCCCTGCGGTACGTGGTCCTGCCGGAGCTGCCCGCGACCGCGAACGGCAAGGTCGACCGGCGTGCCCTGCCCGCCCCGCCGGCCCGGGTCCGCCGGCGCGTCGCGACCGCCGACGTCGCCGCCGAACTGTCGAACGTCGGGCATCCATGACCGGGCCGGTGACGTCGCCCGTGGCCGCCGGCGTCACCGGAGGAGGGAGAGGGGGACCGGCGGGCGCGGTCGTCCCGCCGGTCACCGGGGAGCCGCGATGTGCGCCGTGGCGCCGCACGCCGCCTCGACCAGCAGCGCCTCGACGCCGCGCAGCAGCCCCTCGGCCCGCGGGGCCGGCAGGTACCGGGTGTCGGCGGTGACGACCAGCTCGACGGCGCCGGGCGCGTCGCGCACCTGGAGGCGGCAGCGCCAGGGGAACTCCGCCAGGTCCGGCAGCCACCGGAAGGTGCTCCGGGCCTGCATGGCCCGCACGTCGGCCTCGTCCGGGTCGGCCGCCGAGGGTCGGGCGGGGCGCGACAGGCGGGCGTCGTTGAGGTAGCAGAACGGGGCCAGGAAGGTCCGGTGGTCGTGGCCCAGCTCGGTGACCGCCTGCTCCCACGCGGCCGGGTCGTAGTAGGCGTGCCGGTAGGCCTCCAGGACCGAGCGGCGCGTACGGGACAGCAGCTCGGCGAAGCCGGGCCGGTCGGCCAGGTCCACCCGGCAGAACCCGATCTGGTTCAGGGTGCCGACGGCCCGGTCGTGGTCGGGTTGGAAGCGGTTGTTGGCCATGACGACGATCCCGCACGCGTCCCGCCCGCTGTCCGCGTCCAGCACGGCGGCGGTCGCCGCCAGCAGGGCGTCCGAGGTGCTGACCCCGTGCCGGGCCGCCACCAGCCCGGCCGCGTGGTGCAGCGCCGCGGACACCAGCGAGCCGCGCAGGTGGCGGGACTCCGCCGCGGACCGGTCCGGGTCGGCCAGGCTCCCGGTGAGACCGTCCAACTGCCGGACCCAGTACGCCACCGCCCGTTGCGAGCGCCGCGCCTCGACGTGGCGCTCCCGCTCGGCGAGGTCCAGCGACTGGAGACCGGGCGGCGTGTCCGGCGCGCCGCTCAGCAGGAGGGCCCGCAGGTCACGCAGCACGGTGTCGGCGGCGTGCAGGTCCACGACGGAGTGGCTGAACACCGCGACGATCCGCCGCACCCGGTCGTCGACCGTGACCAGCGCGACGCGCAGCGGCCACTCGGTGACGTGGTCGAAGCGCGGCTCGTGCAGCCGGGCGGTCAGGGCGGTGGCGGCGTGCCGGCCGTCCGGGTCGTCGGCCGGCCGGGCCACCGCGTGGACGAGGACCGGCAGCCGGCCCGTCGCCGCCGCCTCCTGGTGCAGCTCGCGGTCGCGGAGGCGGAACCGGGTACGCAGCGACTCGTGCCGGGCGACCAGCGCGCCGACGGCGCCGAGCGCCCGGGGCACGGTGACGTCGGCCCGTGCGGGGACCGTCAGGGTGCGGGGGAGGCCCAGCACCCGGTATGCGGCGGGGGAGTCGAACTCCTCGACGGTGCGCCACATCGCGCGCTGCCCCCAGGTCAGCGGCGCGCTCGCGGCGCGTCCGCCGTGGAACGACGCGTACGCCACCTGCTCGGCGCCCGTGACGTCGGGGGCGACCGGCCCGGCGGCCGCCGGGAGCCCGGCGCGGGCGGACGACCACGGCCACGGCACCGCCGCGAAGGCCGCCTCGACCAGCAGCTCCTCCAGCCCGCGCAGGAACGGCTCGACGGAGTCCATCGGCAGGTGGCGGGTGTCGGCGGTGAGCGTGACGCCGACCCCGGCCGGCTCGTCGACCACGTGGGCCAGCAGGTGCCAGGCCGCCTGCTGCAGGCCGGCGGTCCACGAGAAGGTGCTGCGGTCCCTGGCGGCCCGCAGCTCGCCGGGGGTCACCCGGGGCGCCGGCTCGACACCGCCGGTGGCCAGTCGGACGTCGTTGAAGTAGTGGTACGGCAGGAACGCCGAGTCGATGTCGACGCCCTGGGCCTCGAAGGCGTGGCGCAGCGCGGGCGGGGCGTAGTAGGCGTGCCGCAGGCCGTCCAGGGACGCGGCCCAGACCCGGGACACCAACTCGTCGAAGTCGGGACGCCCGGCCAGGTCCACCACGCAGAAGCCGATCTGGCCGAGGTTGGCGACCGCGTCGGCGTACTGGCTGCGGAACCGGTTGTGGGCCATCGGGAACAGGCCGCACAGGTCGGGCCCCGAATCGCGGGCGGCCATCGCCGCGTACCCGGCCAGCAGCACCGCCGACACGCTGACCCGCTGCCGGGCCGCGATCAGACGGGCGGCGGTGTCGAGGGCGGAGGAGACCAGGACGCCCCGGCGCAGCGGAGGATCGAGCCCCGGCCCGGTCGGGGTCAGCGGCCGGCGGGGCAGGCGCTGGAACTCCCGCAGCCAGTACGCGACGGCCCGCTCCGAGCGGCGCCGGTCGGCCCCGTGCTGGTGGCGGGCCACCTCCGCCGACTGCGGGCCGGGCGGCGTGGGCAGCGGACCCCGGAGCAGGATCAGCCGCAGGTCGCGCAGCACCACCTCGGCGGCGTGCGCGTCCACGGTGGTGTGGCTGAACACCACCACGATCTGCCGTACCCGGTCGTCCACCGTGACCAGCGCGACCCGCAGCGGCCACTCCTCGGCGTGGTCGAACGCGACGTCGCCGAGGCGGCCGGCGGCCTCGCGGGCGGCTGCGGACCCGTCGTCGGTGCCCGCGCAGACGAGCAGTGGCAGCACCCCGGCCGACGCCGTCTCCTGGCGCGGCTCGCCGTCGCTCACGCGCAGCCGGGTGCGCAGCGCGGAGTGCCGGCCGACCAGCTCACCCACCGCGCGGGCCGCACCGGCCACGTCCGCGCCGGCCCGCGCGGAGACCGCCACGGTACGCCGCAGGTTGAGGAAGCGGTGGTTGGACCCGAACCGGGTGAGCGCTCGCCACAGCACCTGCTGGGCCCAGGTCAGCGGCGCCGTTCCGGCCCCGGCGCCGGTGAACTCGGCGTGCACGAGGGCGTCCGACGCCCATTCGGCGGGCACGACCATGTCGGTGAATCGCATTCCCGACCGTACGACGGTCCGTTCCGGTTCCGGATCGCTCGATCATCTTGTCCACCGTGGACCGATCAGCGTCCGGATCGCCTCGATCATCTTGTCCACAGTGGACCGATCAGCCGATCCATCCGGTTGGTTGCGGCGTGCACACTACTGGCTCCCGTCCGTCACCGCACCGAGAAGGCACGCGTGACCAACGTTGACGTACCGTCGCGGAGCCCCGTCCTCGCGCCGGCCGCCACCCGTCCCCCCGCAGACCCCCGCCTGTCGTTCGGGCAGGAACGGATCTGGTTCACCGAACAGCTCACCCCCGGCACCGCGGCGTACGTCGTCTACTCGACCACCCGGCTGCGCGGGCCGCTGGACGTCGACCTCCTGCGCGCCGCGCTCGACGCCACCGCCGGCCGGCACGACAGCCTGCGCATGCGGTTCGTCGAGAACGCCGACGGCGAACCCGTCGTGCACGTGCTCCCGCAGGTGCGGGTGCCGGTCACCGTCACCGCCGCACCATCGGAGGCCGCCGCCCGCGCGCTGGTGGACGCCTCCGTCGCCACCCCCTTCGACCTCGGCCACGCCCCGCTGCTGCGTGTCCTGGTCGTCCGGCTCGGCGACGAGGAGCACCTCGTGCACCTCGCGATGCACCACATCGTCAGCGACGGCTGGTCACTGGACCTGCTCCTCGGCGAGATCGCCGCCACCTACGCCGCGCTGCGCGACGGTGGCGCCCCGCCCCAGGCCCCGGCCGTCGACTACGTCGACTACGCCGCCTGGCAGCGGGACCGCCTCGACGGGCCGGCCACCGGCGACGGCTTCGCGTACTGGACCCGCGCGCTGACCGGCGTGCCTGCGCTGGAGCTGCCCACCGACCGGCCCCGGCCGGCCGTGCAGTCGTACGCCGGTGCCACGTACCGCTTCGCGCTCGACGCCGACCTCACCGACGGCCTGCGCCGGCTCAGCCGCGCCCATCGCGCCACCCTCTATATGACCCTGCTCACCGGCCTCCAGGCGGTGCTGTTCCGGTACAGCGGGCAGCGGGACTTCGCGATCGGATCCCCGGTCGCCGGCCGGGTGGTGCCGGAGCTGGAGAACCTCGTCGGTCTCTTCGTCAACACCCTCGCCCTGCGCGCCGACCTCTCGCCGGTCGCCGCGACCGCCGACGCCCCGGCCACCGAGCCCAGCTTCGCGGCCCTGCTGCGGCGCACCCGCACCACCGTGGTCCGGGCCCTGGCCCACCAGGAGATTCCGTTCGAACGACTGGTCAAGGAGCTCAACGTCGCCCGCGACGTCAGCCGCGCCCCGGTGTTCCAGGTGCTGTTCACCCTGCAGAACTACGCCCGCGGCGGCGACCCCTGGCCCGCCGGCCTGCGCGCGGAGGGCGTCGGCACCGACGCCACCACCGCCCGCTTCGACCTGTCGCTCTACGTCGGCGAGACCCCCGACGGCCTGCGCTGCATGGTCGTCCACAACACCGACCTGTTCGACACCGCCACCGTACGCCGGCTGGCCGGCAGCTTCGAGACGCTGTTGCGCGCCGCGGTCACCCGGCCGGACCTGCCCGTCGTCGACCTGGACCTGCTCGGCCCCGCCGAGCGGGACCGGGTGCTCGCCCTCGCCCGGCCCGAGCGCGGCGACGCCGGCGCGGACCAGGCACGCCCTGACCACCCGGCCGCCGGCGCCGGCGTCACCGGCCCGGCGGCCACCCTGGCCGACCTCGTCACCCCCTTCGTCACCGCCACGCCCGACGCGCCGGCCGTGGTCTGCGGGCCGGACACGCTCACCTACCGGGAGCTGGACCAGCGGGCGAACCGGCTGGCCCACGTGCTGCGCGCCCGCGGCGTCGGCCCGGACCGGCTGGTCGGGGTCCTGCTGGAGCAGTCCGTCGACCTGGCCGCGACGCTGCTCGGGGTGCTCCGCGCCGGCGGCGCGTACCTGCCGCTGGACCCGGAGCAGCCTGCCGCCCGGCTGGCCCTGATGCTCGCCGACGCCCGTCCGACGGTGGTGCTCACCAGCGCGGACCTGCGGGACCGGCTGCCCGCCGAGGTCCCGGCCGCCTGCCTCGACGAGATCGCCGTCGAGGTCGCCGCGGCGCCCGACACCCCACCGCAGACCGGGGCGACCGGCGGGAACCTCGCGTACGTCATCTACACCTCCGGCTCCACGGGCACGCCGAAGGGCGTCGCCGTCGCGCACCGGGAGGTGCTGCGCTACCTCGACGGGGTGGCCGACCGGTTCGCGGTCGTCCCGGCCGCCCGGTACGGGCTGCTGCAGTCGATGTCGTTCGACTTCAGCGTCACCCTCTTCTACCTGGCGCTGGCCACCGGCGGCGCGGTGCACCTGCTGCCCCGCCGCTGCACCGGCGCCGAACTGGCCGAGCGGCTGCGCGCCGGACACATCGACTACCTCAAGATCACTCCGTCGCACCTGGCCGCGCTCACCGCCGACGCCGAGCCGGCCGAGCTGCTGCCCGCCCGCGCGCTGATCCTCGGCGGCGAGGCGTCCGACCTGGAGCGCATCGGGCCGCTCGCCACCGCCGGCCCGGCCCGGGTGTTCAACCACTACGGCCCCACCGAGGCCACCGTCGGCGTGGCCACCCACGAGGTGGTCGCCGACGGCCCGCGCACCGGCCCGGTGCCGATCGGCCGGCCCCTGCCGCACGCCCGCGTGTACGTGCTCGACGAGCGGATGCGCCCGGTGCCGGTCGGGGTGCCCGGCGAGCTGTACCTTGGCGGCGACCGGCTCGCGCGGGGCTACCTGAACCGGCCCGGCCTCACCGCCGAGCGGTTCGTGCCCGACCCGTACGGACCCCCGGGCGCCCGCCTCTACCGCACCGGCGACCTGGGCCGCTGGAACGCCGACGGGCAACTGGTGTTCCTCGGCCGCCGCGACCACCAGGTGAAGATCCGCGGCTACCGGGTCGAGCTGGGGGAGATCGAAGCCACCCTGCGGGACTGTCCCGGCGTACGGCAGGCGGCGGTGCTGCTGCGCGAGGACCGGCTGGTGGCCTATCTGGAGCCGACGCCCGACGCGGACGGGCCGGACCCCGCGCGCCTGCGTCGCCGCCTGGCCGACCGGCTGCCCGAGCACATGGTGCCGACCCGCTGGATGGTCCTGGACCGGCTGCCGCTGCAGGAGCACGGCAAGGTGGACCGGCGGGCCCTGCCCGAGCCGACCGACGCACCGCCGGACGGGGAGCGGGTGGCGCCGGCCGGGCCGGTGGAGACGCTGGTGGCCGGCATCTGGCGGGCCGTGCTGGGGGTGGCGGAGGTTGGCGCCACCGACGACTTCTTCGACCTGGGCGGGCACTCGCTGCTGGCCACCCAGGTGGTGGCGCGGCTGCGCCGGGAGCTGCCCGCCGTCGTGGGCGCCGAGGCGCCGGCGGTCAGCGTGATGGACCTCTTCCGCCACCGCACCGTACGCGAGCTGGCGGCGCTCGTCGCCGGAGCCGGAGCCGGCCCCGCCGGGCTGCTGCACGAGCTGACCCCGCCGGTGCCGGCCGCCGACCGGGTCGCCACCCTGGTCTGCGTCCCGTACGGCGGTGGCAGCGCCGTGGTGTACCAACCGCTGGCCGACGCGCTGCCGGCCGGGTACCGGCTGCTGTCGGTGGCCGTGCCCGGGCACGACATCGGCCTTGCCGACGAGCCCGCGCCCGTCGCCGACGTCGCCGCCGATGTCGTCGCGGAGATCCTGGCCCGGGTGGAGGGCCCACTGATCATCTACGGACACTGCGGCCCCGGCGGCGCGCTGGCCGTGGAGGTCGCCCGCCGGCTGGAGGCCGCCGGCCGGGACCTGCTGGCGGTGTACCTCGGCGCGGTCTTCCCGTTCGCCCGGCCGGCCGGCGGGCCGCTCGGCCCGCTGCTGCGGTTGCGGCTGGCCGAACGCCTGCGCAGCGACCGGATCTACCGCACCTGGTTGCAGGCGCAGGGCACCGCCGTCGGGTCGCTCGCGCCCGACGAGGTCCGGTTCCTGGTCCGGGCGATGCGCCACGACGCCGAGGTCTCCGAGGACTACTTCACCGACCTGATGCGCCAGCGGGTCACCCCGCTGCGCGCGCCCGTCATCTCGGTGGTGGGCGAACGCGACCGCAGCACCGACTACCACGAGGAGCGGTACCGGGAGTGGCACTTCCTCGCCGACCGCACCGCCCTGGTGGTGGTGGACGAGGGCGGGCACTACTTCCTCAAGTACCGGGCCGCCGAGCTGGCGGAGATCGTCACCGGCGTGCACCGGCGCCTCGACGTGCCGCCACCCGCGCCGGCCGGTCCGGAGATCGTCACCGACGTGCGCCGGCGCCTCGACGCGCCGGACGATCCGGACGCCGCTCGGCCCGCCTGGCAGCTCGCCGCCGTCTCCCACCGACCCGCCGGCCCCCCGCCACCGGGCGCGGACACCCCGGCGGACACCGCGCCGCCGCCCAGCATGCGCCGCTTCGGCCTTGTCGCCACCGGCCAGGTCGTCTCCGGCCTGGGCACCGCGCTGACCACCTTCGCGATCCCTCTGTGGATCTACACCGAGACCGGATCGCTCGCCCGGTTTGCCCTCTTCGCCGTGCTCGGTCTGCTGCCCGGCCTGCTCGTCGCCCCGCTGGCCGGGGCGCTGGTCGACCGGACCAGCAGGCGGCGCGTCCTGCTGCTGGCGAACGTCGCCGCCGGCGGCGCCAACGCGGTGATGGCCGGGCTCGTGCTGGCCGACCGGGCCGAGGTGTGGCACTTCTACCCGCTGACGGCCTGGCTGTCGGTGGCGCTGGCGTTCCAGCGCCTCGCGTTCGTCTCGGCGGTGCCGCAACTGGTGCCCAAGCGCTACCTCGGCCACGCCAACGGTCTCACCCAGACGGCCGTCGGCCTCACCCAGTTCACGGTGCCGCTGCTCGCCGTGGCCCTGCTGCAGGCTGTCGGGCTGCGCGGCATCCTGCTCATCGACGTGGCGTCGTACCTGTTCGCGATCGGTGTCCTGGCGGCCGTACGGTTCCCGCGCACCCTGGCGCTGCGACGGCGCGAGGGCCTCGGCGCCGAGATCGTCGCCGGCTTCCGGTACTCGCTGCGCCGCCGGGAGTTCCGCGCCATGCTGGCGTTCTTCGCGGCGCTGAACTTCTTCCTGTTCCCGGTGCTGTTCCTGCTCTCCCCACTCGTGCTCGGCTTCGCCGACCTGGACGAGGTGGCCCGGGTCGCGCTCGCCGGCGGGGTCGGCGCGGCCGTCGGCGGCCTGGTGATGCTGGTCTGGGGCGGCCCCCGCCGGCGCCGGATGCGGGCGGTGCTGCTGGGCACCTGCGGCATCGCGGTGGCCGCCGTGCTGACCGGGCTGCGACCGAACCTGCTGCTCGTCGGCGCGGGCGCGTTCGGCATGTACCTGGCGCTCGGCATCGTCAACGGCGTCTACAACACGATCATTCAGACCAAGGTGCCGGCGCGCGTCCACGGCCGGGTCTTCGCGCTCAACCAGATGGTCGCGCAGTCCACCCTGCCGCTGGGCTGGGGCGTCGTCGCCCCGTTCGCCGCCCGGGTCGCCGAGCCGATGCTGCTGCCCGACGGCGCGCTGGCCGCCACGGTCGGCGTCGTGATCGGCGTCGGTCCGGGCCGCGGCCACGGCCTGCTGTACGTGCTGTTCGGGGTCTGCATCGCGCTGACGGCGCTGGTGTCGCTGCTCACGCCGGCCCTCGCCCGGTTCGACGACGAGGTGCCCGACGCGCCGCCGGACGACCTGGTCGGCATCGAGGAGCGCCGCGCGCGGGTCACCGGTGTCCAGGACCGCCGGGAACCCGCCACGACCGGACGGAGGGCCGCCTGAGATGACCGCCGCGACGACGACCGGACGGAGCCTCTTCCGTACCGTGCCCGAGCTGCTCAACTGGCGCACCGGCCTGCACCCCGACCAGATCGCGGTCGAGGTGCACGGCGTGGCGACGCTGACCTTCGCCCAGTGGTCCGCCGGCGCGACCGCCGTGGCCGCCGCGCTGCGGCACCGGGGCCTGCGCCAGGGCGACCGGGTCGGCCTGCTGTTCGGCGCCCGCGACTGGACCCGGTTCGCCGTGGCGTACTGCGGGGTCCTGCGGGCCGGCGGCGTCGCCGTGCCGCTGTCCGACCGGCTCGCCGCCGGGCAACTCGGGTACGCGCTGACCCACTGCGCGGCCACCGCCGTCCTGCACGGCGACGACACCCCCGCCCCGCCGGTACCACCCGGCGTGTCGACCTGGACGGTCGGTGACCTGCTCGCCGGTCCCGGCACGGGCCCCGACCCCGACGGCCCCCGCCCGGGCGACCTCGCCCAGATCCTCTACACCTCGGGCACCACGGGCCGCCCGAAGGGAGTGGCCGCCAGCCACGCCAACCTCACCGTGGGCGCGCCGACCCACCCGCGCCGGCTGGCGCTGGCCCACTCGCAGCGGTTCCTGCACGCGTTCGCCATCGGCACCAACGCCGGGCAGACCATGCTGGTCAACGCGCTCACCGCGAAGGCCACCGCGCTCACCCTGCCCCGCTTCACCCCGGCCCGGTTCGCCCGGCTGGTCGAGACGCCCGGCACCGGGACGGTGTTCGTCGTCCCGTCGATCGCCGTCGAGCTGCTCGACTCCGGGGCGCTGCGCGGGCGGGACACCGGCGGCGTGCAGCTCATCGGCTCCACCGCCGCCCCGCTCGCCCCGGCGGTCGCGGCCCGGCTGGCCGAGGCGTTCCCGCAGGCCACGATCGTCAACTACTACACCTCCACCGAGGCGGCCCCGGCCCAGACCACGATGATCTACGACCCGTCGCGCCGGGACGCGGTCGGGCGGCCGGTCGGTGGGCAGTTGATGGTCGCCGACGCCGACGGGAACCCGCTGCCCGCCGGGGCCACCGGCGACGTGTGGCTGCGCGCCCCCCACCCCCGCGCGTACTACCGGGACGAGGCGGCCAACCGGGCCACCTTCCGCGACGGGTGGGTGCGGATGGGCGACGTCGGCCGGATCGACGCCGACGGCTACCTGTACCTCACCGACCGGCACCAGGACGTCGTGAAGACCGGCGCGTTCAAGGTCTCCACCATCGAGGTCGAGGCCGCCCTGCACGAGCATCCCCTGGTCGCCGAGGCGGCCGTCCTCGGCGTTCCGCACCCGGTGCTCGGCTCGGCCGTGGCCGCCGCCGTCGTGCCCCGCCCACCGGCCGGCCCGGACGGGCTGTCCCTGCCGGTGCTGCGCGGTTTCCTCGCCGACCGGCTGGCCGACTACCAGCTGCCTTCCCGGCTCCTGCTGCTGGACCGGCTGCCCCGCAACGAGGGCGGCAAGGTGCTCAAGCGGCAGCTCACCGACCTCTTCGACAACTGACCACCAGCACGACCATGGGAGCACATGTGGGTACCGCCGAGGCCACCTCCGCGCAGCACGCCGTCTGGTTCACCGAGCAGGCCGGCGTCGCCGGCACGGCGTACCACATGGCGGTGGGCGTACGGTTCGCCGCCGAACTCGACCGTCGAGCCCTCGTCGCGGCGTGCGCCGCGGTGACCGAACGGCACCCGGTCCTGGCCGCCCGCGTCGTCACCGACGACGAGGGCATCCCCCACCTGGCCCCCGCGGACACGCGCCCGACGGTCGCGGTCGGCGAGTGGACCGACGCCCGCGTCACCGAGGAGATCGCCCGCCCGCACGACCTGGGCACCGGCCCGCTCGCCCGGTTCACCCTGCTGACCGCTGCCGACGGCAGCCACCTGCTTCTCGTCACCGCGCACCACCTGGCCTTCGACGGCACGTCCAAGGATGTCCTCGTGCGCGACCTGGCCGCCGCCTACGCCGCCGCCCGCGCCGGCGTCCCGGCCGCGCCGTCACCCCACGCCGACGGGTACGCCGGCCTCGCGGCCGCCGAGCAGCAACGCGTCGCGGCCGACCTGCCCGCCGCCCGAGACCACTGGGCGCGGCACTGGTCCGGCCCCGGTGACGTCGTCCTGCCCGGCCTGCGCCGGCTGCCCACCGCCGCCGAGCCCGGCGAGGCCGTGCCCCTGGACCTGCCCCCCGGCCTGGTCGAGGGCGTCGACCGGGCCGCCCGGTCGATCGGGGTGACCCGCTTCGAGCTGCTGTTCGCCGTGCTGCATGCCCTGCTTGAGCGCTACGGCAACCAGGGCACGCCGGTCGGGGTGGCCCTGTCCACCCGCACCCCGGACCAGGCCGACCAGGTCGGGCTGTTCGTCAACGAGCTGCCCGTCGCGGCCGCCCCGGCGCGGGGCACGTTCCGCGACCACGCCCTCGCCGTCCGGGCCCGGCTGCGCGAGGTGTACCGGCACCGCGCCGTGCCGCTGGCCCATGCCGTGTCCGGGTTGCGGCCCGCCCCGGCCCTGACCCCGGTCAGCGTCGCCTACCGGCGGCGCGGCGCGGAACCGGCGTTCCCCGGGGTGGCCAGCGAGGTCGAGTGGACCCTGTTCTGCGGCGCCGCCCGCAACGCCCTGCACGTGCAGATCGTCGACACCCCGACGGGCGTCACGGTGAGCCTCCAGCACAGCCCGGCGGCCATCGACACCGCCTCCGTACGCCGGATCGGCGGGCACCTGCGCACCATGCTCGCCGCCGTGGTCGCCGAACCCGACCGCCCGGTGGCGGACCTGCCGCTGCTGCCCGCCGACGAACTCGACCAGGTCACCCGCGCCGTCAACGACACCATCCGGGCGTACCCCGCCGTGACGGTGCCGGCGCTGTTCGCCGCCCGGGTCGCCGCCGAGCCGGACGCGCCGGCCCTCGTCGACGGCGACCGGACGCTGACCTACGCCCAGCTCGACGCCGCCGTCCTCCGGCTCGCCGCGCTGCTGCGCGGGCGCGGGGTCGGCCCCGGCACGCTGGTGGCCGTCGTGCTGGACCGCTCCTGGCAGGCGGTGGTGACCGTGCTGGCGGTGCTGCGTTGCCGCGCCGCCTACCTGCCGGTCGACCCGGGCAACCCGCCGGCCCGGCGGGAGGCGATCCTCGCCGACGCCGCCCCGGCGCTGGTCGTGACGGGCCCCGCCGTCGAGACGGGCCGGCCCACCCTCGCCCTCGACGGGACCGACCTGCTCGACGGCCCGGTCCCGGCCGGGCCCGCCGACGGGCCGCCGGACGCCGACGACCTCGCGTACGTGCTCTACACCTCCGGGTCGACCGGCCGGCCCAAGGGCGTCGCGGTGCGGCACGGCGCGCTGGCGAACCTGCTGCTGGGCGTCCGCGACCTGCTGGGCAGCGGGCCACAGGACCGGTGGCTGCACCTGACGTCGCTGTCGTTCGACATCTCCACCGTGGAGGTGTTCCTGCCGCTGGTCACCGGCGGCCGGGTCGTCGTCGCCTCGGCCGTCGGCGCGCTGGACGGTGCGGGTGTGCTGCGGCTGGTCCGCGAGACCGGCGTGACCCACGCCCAGGCCACCCCGTCCGGCTGGCGGGTGCTGCTGGACGCCGGTCTCGGCGCGCCGGCCCCGCACGCCGGGGGCACGCCGGCGCCGTTGGTCGCGGTCGCCGGCGGGGAGGCGCTACCGGTCGCCCTCGCGCGGGACCTGCGGGCCCGCACCGCCCGCCTGGTCAACGGGTACGGGCCGACGGAGGCGACCGTCTACGCGACCATGGCGGAGATCCCCGCCGGCGCCGACGAGGTCACCATCGGTCGGCCGCTGCCGAACGTGCGGGCATACGTCCTGGACGAGGCCCGCCGACCGGTGCCGCTCGGGTTGCCCGGCGAGCTGTACCTGGCCGGCGCCGGGCTGGCCGCCGGATATCTCGGGCAGGACGACCTCACCGCCGAGCGGTTCGTGCCGGACCCGTTCGGGCGGGCCGGCGAGCGGCTCTACCGCACCGGCGACCGCTGCCGGTGGCTGCCCGACCGGCGGATCGAGTTCCTCGGCCGCCTCGACGACCAGGTCAAGATCCGTGGGCACCGGGTGGAGCTGGGGGAGATCGACGCCCGGCTCCTCGATCACCCGGCCGTGGCGGCGGCGGCCACCGCGCTGCGGCACGACGCGGACGAGCCGCGCCTCGTCGCGTACGTGGTGGCCCGCGCCGGGGCGGCCGCGCAGCCGGCGGAGCTGCGACAGCACCTGGCGCTCAGCCTGCCGCAGGCCGTGCTGCCCACCGACTACGTGATGCTCGACCAACTGCCCCTGAGCCCGAACGGGAAGGTCGACCGGGCCGCACTGCCCGCCCCGGCGCCCCGGGCCCCGGTCGGGGTGGCCCCGGGCGGGACCGCCGCCGACGGAACCGGCGACGACCCGGTCGTGGAGCAGCTGCGCCAGATCTGGCAGGAGGTGCTGCGCGTCCCCGACATCGGGGTGCACGAGGACCTGTTCGACCTGGGCGGGCACTCGCTGACCATCACCCGGATCAGCGGCCGGATCCAGCAGCGGCTCGGAGTCGAGGTGCCGCTGGACGACTTCTTCGAGACCCCGACCATCGCCGAGATCGCCGAGATCGTCCGGCAGTCCGCAAAGGAGTTCTGACATGGCTGGCACCGACCTGCGCGAGCGGATCGCCGAGCTGGTGAGCGAGGCCACGGCCGGGGAGGTCGCGGCGGCCGACGTGCTGGCCGGCGGGTCGATGGTCGCCCTCGGCGTGGACTCCCTCGGCCTGCTGCGCCTGGTCGACGCGATCGAGCTGGAGTACGGCGTCGAGGTGGAGCTGAACGGCCCCGGCCGCCCCCTGGACACCCTCGACGACGTCGTGGCGTTGGTGCGCGCGGCCGGGGCCGGGCGAGCTGTCACGGGGTCCGGTGGGGTGGGCGGGTAGCTGCGCCGATCCGCCGCGAATCGTGGCTGCGACGCCGCGCCGGCCGCCGCCAGATCCGTGCACCTTCCCCGGCGCGGTCAGCCGGCGAAGGTGTGGTCGGGGAATCCCGGCACCTCGGGTCGGATCCGGAACAGTGACCCGGCCGGGGAACGGTCGTCGGCCGGCAGGCCCTGGCGGGAGGTGGTGACGTAGAGGTCGGCGTGGTCGGGGCCGCCGAACGCGCATGCGGTGGGACGCCGAACCGGCAGCTCCACGACCGCGGTGAGGCGGCCGTCCGGGGCGTACCGGTGGATGGCGCCCCCGTCCCACAGGGCGACCCAGACACCGCCCTCGACGTCGAGGCAGAGCCCGTCCGGCGTGCCCACGTCGGGCGGCACCGCCACCACCGGCCGTCGGTCGCGCAGCTCGCCGGTGGCCAGGTCGAAGGCGAAGGCGTCTATCCGGTGGGTGGCCGAGTCGACGTACCAGGCGGTCCCGCCGTCCCGGGTCCAGGCCAGTCCGTTGGAGACGGTGAGCCCGGTGAGCACGGTCTCGACGGTGCCGCCCGGGCTGAGCCGGTGCAGCGCGGCCCGACCCGGCGCGGCGTCGTACGCCATCGAACCGCAGTAGAAGCGTCCGAGCGGGTCGCATCCGCCGTCGTTCATCCGGATCGACGGGTCCGACCAGAGCTCGGGCAGCAGCTCCACCGAGTCGTCCCCGAGTAGTGCGAAGCCCCGCTCGACGGCGGCGACGAGGCCACCGCCGGCTCGCGGGCGCAGGGCCGCGACCACCTGGGCGACGTGCCGGCGGGTGACCGCCCCGGTGACCGGGTCCAGCGCCAGGACGTCCCCGGCCAGCATGTCGACCCAGCGCAGCCGCTGGTCGGCGGGGCACCACACCGGCCCTTCGCCGTGCCCGGCGACCGGCGGGGTGACCTGTTCCGCGACGTCCATCGAACCTCCCTGGTGTGTGGCGCGGGCTGCCCCTGTCACCGTCGCCGGCGGGGTGCGGCTCGTCCGGTGTTCAGAAGTAGTCGGCCGGCCAGTGGAAGGCGCCGGGCGCCCCGGTGATCGCGGCCAGGTGGTCGGGCGCCGCGTGGATCGGCCGGACCATGCCGGTGGTGTCGGTCTCCGTCACCGGATCGGTCAGGAGACACGGCAGCGCCGCCTCGATCGCCGGGTCGGCCGGCAGTCGGGCCGCGCAGTGCCGTACGTCGCGCTCGGCGGCGGTGCGGGCGACGGCGCTGAACAGGACGCGCAGGGCGTCCGGCCGGTCGGGCGAGGTGGCGACCTCGAGTACCCGGACGCGCCCGGGGGCCCATTGCGCGGCCAGGTAACCCGCCGTCCGGCCGTGGTGCCGGGCCACCAGTATCTGGGTGGGTGGGGCGTACCAGACCGGCACCCGGAGCCGCCAGTCGTCGGCGTTCCGCACGGTGCTCAGTGGCCGGTGGGCGTTGAACGACTCGTGCACCGGGGCGAGTTCCGCCCAGTCCACCGGGGACTCCGCGCGCACGGTCCAGTCCGGCGGCAGGGGGCCGCCCGCCGCCGGTCGACCGCTCGGGTGGCGCAGGGCGAACGTGTCGTAGCCGCTGCTCCGGTAGACGCCCGGTGTGTCGGTGAACAGCAACGACCAGGCGCAGCCGTCCGCGGCCATCGCCGCGACGGCCAGGTCGAGCAGGCGGCGGATGTGACCTCGACCGCGTGCCTGGACCCGGGTGGCGACGTTGGCGACGCCGCCGACCAGGTCGACGCCGCCGGCGGCGTCGCGTACCCGGCGGGGCAGGTAGTAGACGGCGGCGACGACCGCTCCGGCCTCCACCGCGACGAAGGTGCGCCGGAAGCGGTCGCGGTCGTGGGCGTAGAGCCGGGTCACGTGCGCGCTGGTGAACGCCTCGGCCCACGTGGCGTGGAGGGACGGCACGTCCGCCGGCGTGGCCGGACGGAACTCGACGGGGGCGGTCACGCCGGCGCGAGCACGTTGCGCTGCCGGCCGAGCCCGTCGATCGCCACCTCCATCACGTCGCCGGCCGCCAGGTAGGGGAACCGGCCGGACAGCGCCACCCCCTGCGGGGTGCCGGTGTTGAGGACGTCGCCCGGTTCCAGCACGGTGAACTGGGACAGGTGCCAGATCAGATAGGCAACGTCGAAGATCATGTCGGCGGTGCGGGAGTCCTGCCGAGGCTCGCCGTTGACCCACGAACGCAGCCGCAGCGCCTGCGGGTCGCCCACCTCGTCCGGCGTGACCAGCCACGGGCCGAGCGGGTTGAAGGTCTCGCACGACTTGCCCTTGGACCACTGGCCGCCGGGGTCCGCGAACTGGTAGTCCCGTTCGGACACGTCGTTGGTGACCGCGTACCCGGCCACGTGGGCGAGCGCCTCGGCCGGGGAGTCCAGGTAGCGGGCGCGTCTGCCGATGACCACGGCCAGCTCCACCTCCCAGTCCGTCCTCGTGGAGCCCCGCGGCACCAGCACCTGGTCGTACGGGCCCACCACGGTGTTCGGCGACTTGTGGAACAGGATCGGCTCGTCCGGCGGGGCGACTCCGGACTCGGCGGCGTGCGCGCTGTAGTTCTGCCCGATGCAGAGCACCGCCCCGGGCCGGGCGATCGGGGCGCCGATCCGCTCCCCGGTGACGTCGAGCGGCGGCAGCGGCCCCGCCGCTCGGACGCGCTCGACGGGGTCCGCGGCGAGGAACGCCGCGTCGATGTCGGCGGTGATCCCGCTCAGGTCGAAGTGGCTGGCGCCGTCGAACAGCACCGGCCGCTCGGCGCCGACCGGGCCGATCCGCATGAACTTCATGATTTCCTCTCTGGTGGACGGCGGGGCCGCGGGCGGGGCCCGCTCGATCACGTACGGGTGGGGTGGCGGGACGCCGGGTCAGCCCGTGCGGGCCAGCAGCTCGGGCGTCACCGCGTGGGCGAGGGACCGACCGGTCACATGCCGGATGATCTCGTCGACGACGATCTCGCCCTGCCGTCGGCGACCCTGCACGGTCCCGGCGGCCTGGTGCGGGGTGAGCAGCACGTTGGGTAGCGCCCGCAGCGGGTGGCCGGTGGGCAGCGGCTCCTCGTCGAAGACGTCCAGCGCGGCGTCGATCCGGCCGCGGGACAGCTCCGCGACCAGCGCCGCCTCGTCGACCAGCCAGGACCGGGCGGTGTTGACCAGCCCGGCGCCGTCGGGCAGCAGCGCCAGCTCGCGGGCACCGAGCAGGTGCCGGGTCTCCGGCAGGGTCGGCGCGTGCAGCGCGACGATCCGGCTTCCGGCGAGCAGCTCGTCCAGGCCGACCAGCCGGACGCCGAGCGCGGCGGCGTCCGTCGCGGTCAGGGTCGGGTCGTACACGCTGACCTCCGCCCCCAGGGTCCGGACCAGCTCCAGGTACGCCCGCCCGGTGCGGGACGCGCCGACGACGCCGACCGGGCAGCCGAGGATCTCGTGCCGGGGTGGCGCCTGTTCCGCCCGGCTCCAGCTCGTGCCGCCGTGCAGGGCGTGGTCGAAGCGGGGCGTCTGGTGCAGCAGGGCCAGGGTGAACGCGAGCGCGACCTCGGCCACCGAGCGGGCCATGCCCTGCCCCGCCTGGGTGACCGTGATGCCGCGGGCGAACACCTCGGGGGTCACGAACGGCTTGACCGACGCGCCGGTGTGCGCGATCAGCCGGAGCGCGGGGGCGCGGTCCAGCAGGGCCGCGTCGAGCCGGGGAACGCTCCAGGAGGTCACCAGCACCTCGGCCCGGGCCAGCAGCGGCGCCAGGTCGGTGCGGGTGAGTGCCGCGTGGTCGTCGACCAGCGTGGCGTCGGTGACGGCGGCCAGCCGGTCGCCGACCCGGTCGGGGAAGAACTGGGCGCGCAGGGTGGCCGGTACGGACACCACGGTGACCGGACGGTACCCGCCGGGGAGCGTGGTCACGGGCCGGCCGCCCAGCGGACCGGGCCTGCCGGCCCCGGGCGGCTCACCGGAGCCAGTCATCGCGACGCTCCGCGACGAAGTCGTCGTCCGTCAGCCACGGGTAGGCGGTGGTCACCCGGGTCAGCTCCTCGGCCTGGCCGGGCGACAGCCCCTCGGCCGGGTCGAGGCACCACACCCCGTCGAGCAGCCCCTGCCGGCGCAGCACCTCGTGCACCCCGGCGATGCAGCCGGCGAAGTCGTTGGCGGCGTCGAACACCGCGGCGTTCGCGTCCGTGAGCGCCGCCGCGCGGGCGGTCAGCTCCGCCAGCGCCGCCGCGTCGCCCGAGCGGGCCGCCCGCACCCGGTCGAACATCGCCACCGCCGCGCGGGTCCACACCGCCCACTGGCCGAGCAGCCCGCCGACGAACCGCCGGCCGGCGAACTCGCCGAGCAGGTCGCCGAGGATGTGGTCGTCGTTGCCGGTGTACAGGGCCACCTCCGCGCCCCGGTCGGCGGCGGCGATTCCGCGTACCGCCTCCAGGGTGCGGTACCGGTCGAACGGGGCCAGCTTCACCGCGACCACCGACGGCAGGTCGGCGAACGCCCGCCAGAACGCCGGGGACAGGCGCGGGCCGCCGATCGCCGGCTGGAGGTAGAAGCCGATCACCGGCAGCACCTCGCCGACCGCGCGCGCCCGCTGGAGCAGGTACGCCTCGTCGGCGCCCGGCACGACGGGGGACAGCAGCACGGCGTCGTAGCCCAGCCCGGCCGCCAGCTCGGCCTCCGCGACGGCCTGGGCGGTGGGGCCGCACGCCCCGGCGACCTTCACCACCGGCCGGCCGGCCTCGGCGTCGACGGTCTCGGCGGCCAGGGCGAGCACCGGCCGCAGCAGCCCGGCCTCCCGGACGGCGAACTGGGTGGTGTGCACGCCGACGGCGAGCCCGCCCGCCCCGGCGGCCAGGTAGTAGCGGGTCAGCGCCCGCTGCCGCCGCTCGTCGAGGCGACGGTCGGCGGTCAGCGCCAGCGGGTGCGCCGGGATGACGGTGCCTTCGCGCAGCAGCTCCAGGGACACGGTCAGAACCTCCCGTCGCGGACGGCGAACTTGGTGGGCTTGCCGGAGGTCGGCAGGCCGGCGGCCAGCCAGTCGGCCTGCCAGTCGACCAGGGTGCCCAGCGGAACGTCCGGGTAGCCGAACAGCGCGTGGCAGCGGCTGGCGTCGTTGAGCAGCGCCGTGGGCGCCTCGGTGCCGGCGTACGTCACCGGCCTGCCCAGGCGCGCGCCGAGCCGGGCGGCGATCCGGCGCACCGGCGCGGTCTCCGGGCCGGTCAGGTTCAGGGTGCACACGTCGGCGCTGGCGTGCCGCAGCGCCCGCAGGGCGACCTCGTTGGCGTAGCCCTGCCAGACCACGTTGACGTGGCCGGTGGTGACGTCGACCGGGTCGCCGGCCAGCACCGCCTGCCCGATGTCGGCGAGCACCCCGTAGCGCAGGTCGACGGCGTAGTTGAGCCGGAGCACGGCGACGGGGGTGCCCCGGGTGGCGGCGGCGTGCGCGAAGACCTGCTCGCGGCCGAGGCAGCTCATCGCGTAGTCGCCGACCGGGCCGGTCGGGTCGGTCTCCACGCAGCCGCCGGAGGCCACCGGCACCATCGGGTAGACGTTGCCGGTGGAGAACGCGGCGATCCGGGCGGCCGGGTAGCGGCGGGCCACCGCGGCGGGCAGCACCGCGTTGACCATCCAGGCCAGGTAGGGGGCGGTGGCGGTGCCGAACTTCGCGCCCACCATGAAGATGACGTCGGCGGCGTCGGGCAGGCCGCCCAGGTCGCCGTCGCCCAGCAGGTCGAACGCCACCGGCTCCACCCCGTCGGCGGCCAGCGCGTCGGCTGCCGCCCGGTCCGACCAGCGCGACACCGCGTACACCCGGTCGGTGGTGCGGCCGGCGGCGTCGAGCCCCCGGCGGGCCAGCCGGCACAGCGACGGGCCCATCTTGCCCCCGGCGCCGAGCACCACCAGGTCGCCGGAGTCGCCGGCCAGGTCGGCGACGAGCGCCGCCGACGGCCGGGTCAGCCGGGCCTCCAACTCGGACTCACTGTTGAACACGGGTCTTCTCACCCCTTGATTCCGGACATCGTGACGCCCTCGGTGAAGTACCGCTGGCCGACGAGGTAGGCGGCGAAGATCGGCACGAACGCGACGACCGAGCCGGCGAGCATGACGTTGAGCGGCACGTTCTCCTGCTGGAGGGAGGCGATGCCGACGGTGAGCGTGCGCATGTCCCCGCTCTGCCCGATGATCAGCGGCCAGAGCAGGTCGTTCCAGTGCCACAGGAAGACGAACACGCCGAGGGTGGCCAGGATCGGCTTGCACAGCGGCAGCACGATCCGCACGAACATCCGCCACTCCGAGGCGCCGTCGATGCGCGCCGCCTCGAACAGTTCGTCGGGCAGGCCCTGGATGAACTGCCGCATCAGGAAGACCGCCTGCGCGTTCGCGAGCGTCGGCAGGATCAGCCCCCAGTAGGTGTCCACCCCGCCGACCTTCGCGATCAGGATGAAGGTCGGGATGAGGGTGACGTGGTAGGGCACCATCACCATCGCCAGGAACGACCAGAACATGGTCTCGCGGCCGGGGAAGCGCTTCTTCGCGAACGCGTACCCGGCCATCGCGGCGAGCAGCAGCACGGCGACGACGCTGACCACCGAGTAGATCGTGGTGTTCAGCAGCCACCGCAGGATGTCCCGCGAGTCGAGCACGGTGGCGTACGCGTCGAGGTCGATCGGCCAGGGCAGCAGGCTGCCGGGGAACTCGACGGCCGCGGTCGGCTTCAGGCTCAACACGACCATCGCGTAGAACGGGAACAGGGTGACCACGCTGGCGACGGCGAGCAGCACGTACCGCAGGGCGGTGCCGGCGGGTCCGGGCTGCAACGCCCGGTACGACCGGCGCCGCCGCGTTGTCGGCGGGGCTGGCACGGTGGGCGCGGGCGTGGGGGCGGTGCTCGTGGCGGTCACTTGTCTCTCCCGATGGCCAGCCGCTGGACCAGGGCGACGACCAGGGTCATCGCGAACAGGGCCACCCCGATCGCGCTGGCGTAGCCGAGGTCGAAGTACTTGAAGCCCTGGTCGTACAGGGCCATGACGAGGGTGTAGCTGGCGCGGGCCGGGCCGCCGCCGGTCATCGCGTACACGAGGTCGAAGACCTGGAAGGAGGCGGTGGTCTCGATCACCAGCAGGAAGAACAGGACGGGCTTGAGCTGGGGCAGCACGATCCAGCGGAACCGCTGCCACGGGCCAGCGCCGTCGGTGAGCGCCGCCTCCTCCTGCTCGCGGGGCAGGTCCTGGAGCCGGGCCAGCACGATCAGCATGCCGTAGCCGAAGTGCGACCACACGCCGACCAGCGCCAGCGCCGGCACCACCAGCGCGCTGGAGGCCAGCCACGAATCGTCGGGCAGGCCGAGCCAGCCCATGATCCGCGACCACGGGCCGGCGGAGGAGAACACCCAGGAGAAGACGGTGGCGACCAGGACCAGGCTGGTGACCACGGGCAGGAAGAACACCGACCGGAAGAAGCCGACGCCGCGGAAGCCGCGCCGGACCAGCAGCGCCAGCCCGACCGACACGGCCACGGTCAGCGGCACGTACAGCAGGGTGTAGGCGACGGTGACCCGCAGCGACTGCCAGAACACCGGGTCGTCGACCAGGTGGCGGGCGTTGTCCAGCCCGGTCCACTCGGCGTCGCCGCCGATCGTGTACTCCATGAAGCCGAGCACCAGCCCGGCGATGGCCGGGCCGAAGCGGAACGTTAGGAACAGCAGGAACGCGGGGAGGACGAAGAGCAGACCCCATCGTGCCTCGCGCCGGGCGATCACCCGCCGGGCCCTGCGGGCCGGCAGCTGAGCAGGTACGGCCATCTCGCCATCCTCTTCGCGGGTACGGACCGGCCGACGTGGCCGGTTCGGGTGGTGCCCGGCCCGCCGCCGCGACGCGGCGACGGCGGGCCGGTGGGGGTCAGAGCAGCGCGTCGGCGGCCTTGGCCGCGTCGGCGAGGGCCTGCTCGGGGGTCTTCTTGCCGATCAGCGCGGCCTGGATCTCGGGGCCGAGCACGCCCATCACCTCGCGGCTCTTCTCGTTCAGCGAGCCGACGGTCATGCTGGGCAGGGTCTTCTCCACCGCCCCGTTGACGGGGTCCTGGGAGTAGAGCGAGCCGGCGGACTTCTTCGTGGAGAAGTAGCCGCCCGCCGTGTCGTACGCGGTGGCCACGGACGGCTGGGTGGCGAAGGTGATCCACTCACCGGCGGCCTTCTTGGCCTTGCTGCCCTTGAGGATCGACAGGCTGCCCACCGCGCCGTAGCCGACGCTCTTGACGTCGGTCAGCGGCGGGAAGATCTTGATGTTCTCCTTGCCCCAGAACGCCTCGACGTCGGCCGGGACGTGCTGCCAGGTGCAGGCCACCTTGTTCTTGGCGACGTTGGTCTGCTCGAAGGTGGGGATGCTGGTGATCAGCTCCTTCTCCACGTAGCCGCCGTCGACGAGCTGCTTGAGGAAGGTCAGCGCCTTGACGCCCTCGGGGCCGTCGAACGCCACCGACTTGCCGTCGGCGCCGAACACGTCCCCGCCGGCCTGCCACAGCAGCGGGTAGAAGGACTGGTTCAGGGTGGCGCTCGGGTCGGCGTAGTAGTTGGTCACGTCGAAGCCCTTGGCCTTGAACGTCGGCGCGAGGGCGAGCAGGTCCGCCCACGTCTGCGGGTACTCGGTGACGCCGGCGGCGGTGAACACCTTCGCGTTGCACATCAGCGGGTTGGCGCTGGTCAGGATGGGTGCGCCGAGCATCTTGCCGTCCTGGGTGACCGCCTCGCGGAGGTTGTCCAGGTAGTCGGCCTTCGCGTCGGCCGGCAGGTACTCGTCGACCGGCTCGATCATCTTGCCGAACTTTCCGAGCTGGTCGGGGATCAGGTAGACCACGTCGGGGCCCTTGCCGCCGGCGATCGCGGTGGTCAGCGACTCCTCCCGCTTGGCCCACGGGAAGATCTCGACCTTCACGTCGACGTCCGGGTGGTCGGCCTCGAACGCGGCGACCTGCTTGTCCCAGAAGCCCCGGTGGGTGGCCTCGTCGGGGATCACCGGGTAGATCCACATGGTGACGGTCTGCTTGTCGCCGCCGGCGTCGGACCCGCCGCACGCGGTGAGCAGCCCGGCCGCCAGCGCGGCGACCGCGACCGGCGCGAACCTGCGAACTCGCATCTGTCCGTTCCTCTCTGAGTGGTTCACTGCGCGGGCACGGTGACGACCGTGCCGGTGTGCCGGGCCGCCTCGGCGGCGAAGACCGCGAGGTGGCTGGCGAGGGTCTCGTCCAGTCCGGACCGGATGTGCCGGCCGTCGCCGGTGGCGACGGCGCGGACGAAGGCGTCCATCAGTCCGGTGTCCCCGCCGCCGTGGTCGTCGGCGGCGGTGGACCCGCCGACCGTGCCGGCGTCGAGGACCTCGATCCGGTCGGTGCGGAAGTCGTGCACCCGGACCCGCTCGCCGTCGCCGGAGAGCGAGCCGTGGGTGCCGAACAGTTGGGTCTGGCGGTGGGTCTGTTCGGTGAAGGCGGCCATGGTGAAGGTGGCGGTGGCCCCGCCGGTCAGCTCCATCGCCACGACCTGGTGGTCGACGACGTCGTTGTCGCCGCCGTAGACGCAGCGCCCGTACGGGCCGGTGCGCAGCGCGTCGACCAGCGCGGCCTCGTCGGTGCCGTCGGTGACCACGCTGACCGGCCAGATCGGTCCGTGCTGGCGCAGCACCGGCAGGTACAGCTTCGGCGCCGAGTACGGGCAGTCCGGCTCGACCGGGCAGTCCAGGCACCGCTGCGCGGCGCCGGCCGGGGCCTGGTCGGGCCGGAAGTGGCGCAGCCCGCCGAAGCTGGCGACGCGTTCGATGCGCCGGCCGGTGACGTAGCCGAGCCAGTCCAGGTCGTGGCTGGACTTGGCCAGCAGCATCGGGGTGGCCAGGTCCTCCCGCCGCCACGGGCCGCGCACGTAGGAGTGGGCGTAGTGCCACCAGCCGACCGGTTCGAGGTGCTGGACGCTGACGATCTCGCCCAGCACCCCGCTGTCCACCACCCGCTTCACCAGGTCGGTGTAGGGGGTGTAGCGCAGCACGTGGCAGACGGCGAACAGCACCCCGGTGGCGCGGACCGCGTCGACGATCTCCCGGCACTGCTCCGCCGTCGGCGCGAGCGGCTTCTCCACCAGCAGGTGCCGGCCCGCCTTGGCGAACGCGACGGCCGGCTCCACGTGCATCCGGTCCTGGGTGGCCACGACGACCGCGTCGGCCGGCACGTCCGCCGCCAGCAGGTCCCGCCAGTCGGCGTACTCCGCCGCGCCGGGGTGGGCGGCGGTGATCAGCCCCCGCTGGTGGGGGCGCGGGTCGGCGACCGCGACGAGCCGCGCACGTGCGGGGTTGGCGGCCACCCACCGGGCGTACGTCTGTCCCCGGTTCCCGGCGCCCACCAGCGCCACCCGCACCGGCCGGTCCTGCTGTTCCACCTGCTCCTCGCTCTCTTCTCGCTTGTTGTCGCCGGCGTCAGACCGTCAGGTTTCCGGTGTCGCGCACCCGGGGCGACGCGGCGGGCAGTTCCCGGGCCACGCCCTCCTCGACGCACGCGGTGTGGTGCAGGTACGACCCCTCGCCGAAGCCGGCGTCGGCCAGCCGCAGCTTCCCGCCGGTGAACTGCGTCCCGACGGCGGAGTACCGGTTGGTGCCGGCGTCGACGCTGACGTGGGCGGTGCCGGCGTCGCCGGTGTTGCTGCGGTAGCCGCCCAGTTCCCACCGCACGACGCCGGTGGCCGCGGCGCGGGACAGCAGCGCCTTCGCCGCGTTCGTCCCGCTGAACAGCGCCCCGCCGCCGACGCTGATCCGCTGGTCGGCGGCGCCGGCGAGGCGGATGCCGGTGTCGGTGAACGTGCCGCCGGACAGGCGCAGGTCGGCGGACTTCACGGTGACCGGCGCGGCGTCGGGGGCGCCGACGAACGTCACGTCGGTCAGGTGCAGCCGCCCGGTGCCGCTGAAGGTGTGGCCGTTGACCCCGCGGATCGTGGTGCGCACCAGGTGCACGGGGGTGGTGACGCTGGCCTGCACCACGTCGGTACCGGGGGTGGCGAGGGTGAAGGAGCAGCCCTCGATGACGTTCGGCCGCTGCGACCGGGTGGACTGCTGGGAGATGATCAGCGTGTCGTCGGCGGAGCAGCCGCGCAGTTGCACGCCGTCGGCGTTGACCCACATCATCCCGGAGCCGGCCAGCCCGGCCTTGCGGATGACCTGCACGTCCTCGAGGGTCAGGTCGGTGACCTTCACCCGGGCCACGAACCAGGAGCAGACGTGCTTGCGTACGGTGATGCGCTTGGCCGCCGAGCCCCAGGCCGCGCCGGAGTTGGCGAAGGTCATCAGCCCGGAGTTGCCGGTGTAGACGAGGTCGTGCTCGTACTGGCCGTGGGTGACGAACGGGCCCTGGTCGTCGCCGTCGCCGTGACAGTTGGTGACGTAGCAGTACGCCGAGGCGGTCCAGTCGTTGAGGTGCCGGGCGTTGGAGGTGCGGCAGTCCTCGACGTGCCCGTACAGGCAGTAGATCTGTTGGGTCAGGTAGCCCGCGCCGCCCCAGGTGACCGAGGTGGGGTTCGTCAGGGTGCACCGGGTGGTGTGGAAGTACGTGCACCAGCGGCGCATGATGACCGGCCAGAACGAGCCGGTGGCGTCGACGTCGGCGACGTCGCAGTGCACGGCGTACTCGTAGGCGATCGGGTGGGAGCCGGTGAACTGGTCGGCGCCGTTGCCGGTGAACACCAGGTTGCGCACGTGCACCCGGCTGACCGGCTCGACCCGGGTCCAGGTGAGGGTGCGCCCGGGGGCCAGCTCCCAGCCGTTCTTGTAGTTGACCCGGATGTGGGTGCCGTCGACGATCTGGGTGACCTGGACGAGTTTCTGCAGCTCCTTCTCCCAGCGGCCGGCGAGCTGGTTGACCTCGACGGCGTACCACTGGCCGACGGCGAACGCGCCGGAGTCGGCGACCTGGAACGAGTCCCAGCCCTCCCGGACCGTCTCGGTCAGGGTGTGGGTGCGCACCTCGTCGGTGACCTTGCCGCGGAAGAACAGCACGGCGGCGAACGGGTCGTCGCGGCCGGCGTCCTCGATCCCGTCGGTGGACATGGTGTGCCCGCCGAAGTCGAGCACGAGATCGCTGCGGGTGAACCTGTGCCGCTTGACGAAGTGCAGGTCGGAGTGGGCCTCGATGCGGTGCACCGACGGGTCGCCCACCATGGCGTCCAGCGCGGCGTCGGCGGGGGTCTTCGCGTCGAAGATGCCGAAGTGCCGGAACTCGACGACGCCGTCGTGCAGGTGGAGCCAGCGGCCGGGGCGGGGCCGGTCGCCGTGCGGGTCGAGCACGGTGCCGCCGTTGCCCGCGGCGGTGCTGGCCGCGTTCCAGCGGACGAGGCGGGCGCCGCCGTCGCCGGCGGCGTAGTGCCCGTCGACGTGCACGACCTGGCCGTCGTGCAGGGTGTCGGGGTTCAGGCCGAGCAGGGCGGCGACGGTGCCGACGTGCAGGACCGCGTCGAGGCCGGGGGCCAGGGGGTTGGCCGTGCTGTCGGGCTCGGGGGCGGCGGACGCGGCGGTGGCGGGGGCGAGGGCGAGGGCGGCACCGGCGAGGGCGAGCCCGCCGACGCCGGTGGCGCGCAGCAGGGTGCGGCGGGAGGTCGGTTCGGAGCGGTCCATGGGGGTGTCTCCTCGTGCGGGGGGATCAGAGGGTGAGGTTGTCGCCGGTGGCGACGCGGGCGGAGTCGGCGGGCAGCTCGCGGGCGACCCCCTCCTCGACGCACCCGGTGTGCAGCAGGGTGGAGGCGGCGCCGAAGGCCGCGTCGGTGAGCGTCAGCCGCCCGCCGGAGAAGCGGGCGCCGGCGGCCCGGTACCGGTTGACGCCGGTGTCGATGCGCACGTGCGCGGTCTCCGCGTCGGCCGCCGCGCTGCGGTAGTCGCCCAGCTCGATCCGGACCGCGCCGGTGCCGGCGGCCCGGGTGAGCAGCGCCCGGCGGGCGTTGGTGCCGGTGACCAGCGTGCCGCCGTCGACGACGAGGCGCTGGTCGCGGACGGCGGACAGCTCGATGCCGGTGTCGGTCAGGGTGCCGCCGCGTATCACCACCTCGGCCGCGCCGATCAGCAGCGGCGCCGCGTCCGGCGCCCCGGTCAGCGTGCAGTCGGTGAAGTGGACCGGGCCGGCGCCGCGCATGACCGCGCCGTCCAGGCCGCGGAAGGTGGTCCGGACGAAGTGCACCGGGTTGCTCACCGGGGTCTGCACGATGACGGTGCCGGCGGGCTGGTCGAAGTCGCAGTCGGCGATGATCGTGGGCCGGCGGGAACGGGCCGAGCGCTGGGCGATGCTCAGCGTCCGCGCCGAGCAGCCGCGTAGCTGCGCGCCGTCGGCGTTGACCTGGAGCGTGCCGGCCGGGTCGAAGGTGGAGCGGGCGATGACCCGCACGTCCTCCAGGGTCAGGTCGGTGATCTTGGTGCCGGCGACGAACCAGGAGCAGACATGCCGGCGGACGGTGATCCGCTTGGCGCTGATGCCCCACTGGCCACCGCTGTTGGCGATGTCCATCAGGCCGGAGTTGCCGGTGAAGACGAGGTCGTGTTCGTACTGGCCGTGGGTGGTGAACGGGTTGCCCCCGGCGTCGTCGCCGTCGCCGTGGCAGTTCTCGACCGTGCAGTACGCCGAGGCGGTGAGGTCGTTGAGGTGCCGGGCGTTGGAGCTGCGGCAGTCGACGACGTGCCCGTACAGGCAGTAGATCTGCTGGGTGAGGTAGCCGGCGCCGCCGTACATCACGGTCGGCGGGTTCTTCAGGGTGCAGTTGGCGGTGGTGAAGTGGGTGCACCAGCGGCGCATGATCACCGGCCACCAGGTGCCGGTGGCGTCGATACCGGAGACGTCGCAGCGCACCGCGTACTCGTAGGCGACCGGGTGGGAGCCGCTGTACTCGCGGTCGTCCGGCCCGGACCCGGGGTACTCGCCGGTGAAGGCGACGTGGCCGAGGAAGACCATGTTGCGCACGTGGGCGCGCTGGACCGGCTCGACCCGCCGCCACGTGATGGTGCGCCCAGGCTCCAGCGTCCAGCCGTTGAGGTAGCCCACCCGGATGTGGGTGCCGTCGACGATCTGGGTGACCTGGACCATCTTCTGTAGTTCGCGCTCGTCGGCGCCGGTGAGGGCGTTGCTGGTGGCGGTCCACCACTGGCCGACGGTGAAGCGCCCCGAGTCGGGCACCGGGAACACGTCGGTCAGCTCGGGGACGGTCTCGGTGAGGGTGTGGGTGATCGTCGTGTCGGTCACCGCGCCCCGGAAGTAGAGCACCGCGCCGAACGGGTTGTCGTGGGTGTTGCGCTCGATGCCGTCGGTGTGCACCGTGTGCCCGCCGAAGTCCAGCTCGATGTCGCCGCGGCCGAAGGTGTGCCGCTTGACGAAGCGCAGATCGGTGTGGGCCTCGACCCGGTGGATCGCCGGGTCGGCGACCATCGCGTCCAGCGCGGCGTCGGCGGGGGTGTCCCGACCGAGGATCCCGAACATCCGGAAGTCGCCGACCCCGTCGTGCAGGGCCAACCACCGGCCGCGCCGGTCGCCGCGCCCGCCCGGGTACGGGTCGTGCACGGTGCCGCCGTTGCCGGCGGCGGTGCTGGTGGGGTCCCAGCGCAGCAGCATGCCGCCGCCGTCGCCGGGGGTGTGGTAGCCGGCGACCCGCGCCAGCGTGCGGGTCGTCAGCGAGGCGGGGGTGAGGTCGGCCAGGTCGGCGACGGTGTCGACGTGCAGGACCTGGTCGTGGGGGGTGGGAACGGACGTGCCAAGTAGACCCATGGAGAGCCTCAACCTTCGCGGTACCGCCGGCCGGCGGGCGCCGGACGGCGGTGCTGGGGGTCTGCGGGCGCCGCGAGGCGTCGCAGGACGGGGGAAGGTCGGGCAAACGCGCGAGGCGCGCAGGCGGCGGAGCTGCTGACCGGAACGCCCGGTGCCGGGGCTGCGGCACGTCGGGAGTCAGCTGGTTCGCCCGAGACGGTCGCGGCGGGGCCGCGACGTTGGCGGAACGTTAAACAGCTGGTGAACCCGCTGTCAAGGGGTCTGCTCCGCCGGGACGTGGCCGAGCCGGGCGGAGATGGCGTCGGCGGCCTGGCGCACCTGTCGTCCCAGCTCCTGGTACCGCCAGCTGGGCAGGCCGAGCTTCAGCCCGGTCACGCTGATGGCTCCGCAGCATCCGCCGGTGTGGTCGCGCAGGGCGCTGCCGATGCAGAACACCCCCTCGGCGTCCTCCTCGTCGTCGAGGGCGTACCCGGCGCGGCGGACGTCGGCCAGGTGGGCCAGCAGGGAGTCCAGGTCGCAGATGGTGTGGTCGGTGCGCCGGGGCAGCCCGACGCGGCCGATCAGCTCGGCGACCTGCGGCGGGGTCATCTCGGCGAGCAGGGCCTTGCCCAGCCCGGTGCAGTGCGGCAGCTCGCGGGTGCCCATCCGCAGCTCGATCTGGATCCGCTCGCCGTTGCTGACCTGGTCGATGACGACCGCGTGCGATCCCTCGGGGACGGCCAGGCGGGAGCTGAGCCCGGTGTCGCGGGTCAGTTGGGCCAGCACCGGGCGGGCGATGTCGCGTAGCGAGAGCTGCTCCTGGGCGCGGACGCCGAGGCGCGCCAGGGACATCCCGAGCCGGTAGCGCCGGTTCATCCCCTCGCCGTCGTCGGCGGCCAGGCCGTGGTGGCACAGGGTGTGCAGGGTGGCGAACGCGGCGCTCTTGGACAGGCCGCAGGCGCGGGCGACGTCGGTGACGCTGAGCCCCTCGCCGGGAGTGGCGGCGGACAGCGCCTCCAGCACCTCGGCCGCGCGGCTGACGCTGCGCACCAGGTAGCGGGAGCTGTCTCCGTCTTCGGTGGTGGTCATGGTCCTTCTTTCGGGCAGGGGGAAGCCGAATCTGTTCGCCAAGGCCGAACAGCGTAACAAAGCTGTTCGAGATTTTGGCACCCGACCTGTTGACCACCGCGATCAAGCGTGCTTAGTATCCCGAACATCGTTTGGCAATGCCGAACAGTGTTCCGAAATCTCGAAAAGTTCCTCCTGCGGCGGACACCCCCGCGGCGCGCGACCGGGCTGGGTCGCCGCGCCGCACCGATGAGGAGAAGGTGTGAATTCACGATCGGCCCCGACCGACGCCACGCTCGCCGAGCGGGCGCGCCGCGTCATCCCCGGCGGCGTCAACAGCGGACAGCGCAGCATCCCCGGCCTCACCGAGCTGGTGATCGCCCGGGCCTCCGGAGCGCACTTCTGGGACACCGACGGGCGCCAGTACACCGACTACCACGCGGCCTTCGGGCCACCCCTGCTCGGCCACAACGACCCCGACGTCAACGCCGCCGTCACCGAGGCCGGCAGACGGCTGGACCTGTGCGGCGTGGCCGTCACCGACGGGGAGGTCCGGCTCGCCGAGACCCTCGCCGAGCTGGTGCCCAGCATCGAGAAGGTGCTGCTCACCAGCACCGGCAGCGAGGCCACCTTCCACGCCCTGCGGGTCGCCCGCGCCGCCACCGGCCGGCGCCTGGTGGTCAAGTTCCAGGGCTGCTACCACGGCTGGCACGACTCGGTCAGCCTCAACGTCATCTCCGCCCCCGACAAGGTGGGCGTGGCCGACCCGATCTCCACCGGCATCCTGCCCGAGGTCCTCGACGCCACCCTCGTGCTGCGCTTCAACGACGTGGCCGCCGTGCGGGCCGCCTTCGCCGCGCACGGCGACGACATCGCCGCCGTCATCGTCGAGCCGGTGCCGCACAACGTCGGCTGCCTCCTGCCCGACCAGGAATTCCTGCGCACCCTGCGCGAGGAGTGCACCCGGGCCGGCAGCGTGCTCGTCTTCGACGAGGTGATCACCGGCTTCCGGCACGACCTCGGCGGCTGGCAGAAGATCAGCGGCGTCACCCCCGACCTGACCACCCTCGGCAAGGCCATCGCCAACGGCTACCCGATCGGCGCCCTGGGCGGCCGGGCCGACCTGATGGACCTGTTCAGCACCCACCCCGGCGCGCCCGCGTTCTTCGCCGGCACCTACAACGGCCACCCGGCCGTGGTCGCCGCCGCCATCGCCACCCTCGACAAGCTGCGCGCCGAACCCGTGCACGAGCACGTCTACCGGCTCGGCGAGCGGGCCCGCGCCGGCATCACCGAGGTCCTCGCCGACCTCGGCGTCCCCGCCGTGGTCACCGGCCACGGCTCCGTCTTCGTGACGTACTTCATGCCCGGCCCGGCGCCGCGCAGCTACGACGACCTGCTCCGCAACGATGCCGGCATGTTCATCGGCTACCGGCGGCGGATGCCCGAGCACGGCATCTTCGAGCTGCCGCTGAACCTCAAGCGCAACCACATCTCGTACGCCCACACCGACGCCGACATCGACCACCTCGTCGACGCCACCCGGGCGGCCGTCCGCGACACCCTCGCCGCCGGCGGGGTGACCGAGCTGGCCGGCACCGCCACCATGGGCGGCGCGACCGCCACCGGGGGAGGGCGGCGCTGATGCTGACCGTCGACAAGACACGCCCGGTCGGCCCGGCCGGGCGGATCAGCCGGGTGGAGACCCTCACCCTCGGCACCGCCTGGCGCGACTTCTCCTACGTACGCGTGCACACCGACGCCGGGCTCTCCGGCGTCGGCGAGATCACCCACCCGTACCGGTCGCGGGAGACCTGCCAGCTCGCCGAGGCGATGGCCGGACGGCACCTGATCGGCGCCGACCCGTTCGACGTCGAGGAGATCTGGCTGCGCATGTACCAGGGCGACTTCCTGCGCGGCGGCGACGTCGGCGGGATCGTCGTCTCCGGCGTCGACCAGGCCCTCTACGACATCATGGGCAAGGCCCTCGGCGTGCCCGCCTACCGGCTGACCGGCGGGGCCTGCCGCGACCGCGTCCGGGTCTACGCCAACGGCTGGTACACCGGCGACCGGGAGCCCGCCGCCTTCGCCGAACGGGCCGTCGCCACCGTCGCCAAGGGCTACACCGCGCTGAAGTTCGACCCGTTCGGCGCCGGCCTCGGCGAGCTGTCCCGCGCCGAGCTGCGCCGCTCGGTCGACATCGTCGCCGCCGTCCGCGACGCCGTCGGGCCCGAGACCGAGCTGTTCGTCGAGGGCCACGCCCGCTTCGCGATGCACACCGCCGCCCGGCTCGTCCGGGAGCTGGAGCCGTTCGACCTCGGCTGGTTCGAGGAACCGCTGCCGTGGACCCACATCGAGCGGTACGCCGAGCTGCGCGCCCGCGCCACCATGCCCATCTCCGGCGGCGAGCACTTCCACAACCGTTACGAGTACGCCCGGCTGTTCGCCACCGGCGCGGTCGACATCATCCAACCCGACCTCTCCATGGCCGGCGGCTTCACCGAGGTGCGCAAGCTCGCCGCCATCGCCGACCAGCACGCCATGGTGGTCGCCCCGCACAACTCCAACTCGCCGCTGTGCACCACCGCCTCGGTGCACGCGGTCCTCGGCATGCCGAACTTCAAGATCCTGGAGACGTTCGACGGCCTGCTGGAGGAGTACGTCTTCGACGCGGTGCGCGGCGCCCTGCCCGTGGTCGACGGGCACATCGACCTGCCCACCGCACCCGGCCTCGGCGTCGAGCTGGTCGACGAGGTGTTCGTCGAGCACCCGCCGAGCCACGGCTTCTGGAACATGTTCGCCGAGGGCTGGGAGAAGCGGGACCGCCGATGATCGTCGACGTGCACTCGCACCTGTTCGACTGCCCGGACCACGTCGGCGACCCGTTCGCCGCCGAGGCGGCCCGGGCACACGGCGGCGAGGTCGACCTGACGGTGCGGTGGTCGGAGTACGCGGCCACCGCACCGCAGGACACGAAGACGATCGTGGTCGGCGGCAAGGCCCGCCGCTCCGGCCTCTGGGTCGACGACGCCGCCGTGGCCGCGTACGTCGCCGCCCAGCCCGACCGGCTGGTCGGCTACCTCGCCCTGGACCCCACCCAGCCCGGCTGGCGCGACGAGCTGGAGCACGGGCACCGCGACCTCGGCCTGCGCGGCATCAAACTGATGCCCATGTACGCCGGATTCGACCCGGCCGACCCGGCCTACGACGACCTGTACACCTACGCCGTCCGGCACGGACTGCCGCTGCTCGTGCACACCGGGACCACCTTCGTCTCCGCCGCACCGCTGCGCTACGCCCTGCCGGTGCACCTCGACGAGGTGGCGATCCGCCACCCCGAGCTGCGGATGGTGCTGGCCCACCTCGGCCACCCGTACGAGGGGGAGTGCATCGCGGTCATCCGTAAGCACCGGCACGTCTACGCCGACGTCTCCGCGCTGCACTACCGACCCTTCCAGCTCTGGCACAGCCTCCGGCTCGTCCAGGACTACGGGGTGTGGCACAAACTGCTGTTCGGCAGCGACTACCCCTTCACCACCGTCGACGCCTCGATCGAGGGGCTGCGGGCGGTGGGCCGGGTGCCCGGCATCCCCGGCCTCGACCCGCTCGACACCGAGCAGATCGAGCAGCTGATCCACCGCCCGTCGCTCGACCTGCTGGTGTTGGCATGACCGTCGTACCGCCCTCCTTCGACCTGTCCGGCCGGCTGGCCGTGGTGACCGGTGCGGCGCGCGGGCTCGGGGCGGCCTTCGCCACCGGGCTCGCCGCCGCCGGCGCCGACGTCGTGGTCGTCGACCGGCCCGGCGTCGACCTCGACGCGGTCGCCGCCGCGATCACCGACCGCGGCCGCGCCTGCCACCCGTACGCCTTCGACCTGGCCGACACCGAGGCGATCGCCCCCTGGGTGGACGAGCTGCGGCGTGCCCACGGGCCGGTGCACGTCCTGGTCAACAACGCCGGGGTGGCCCGGCTGGAACACTTCAACGAGATCACCGTCGCCAACTGGCGGGAGGTGATGCGGGTGAACGTGGACGCCGTCTTCTTCCTCGCGCAACGCGTCGCCGAGCACATGATCGCCGACGGGGTGGCTGGCCGCATCGTCAACATCTCCTCGAAGAACGGGCTGGTGGCGGAGGCCGGACTGGCCCACTACAACGCCTCCAAGGGCGCCGTCGAGCTGCTCACCCGGTCGCTCGCCGCCGAGCTGGGGCCGCACGGCATCACCGCCAACACGATCGCCCCCGGGATGATCGCCACCCCGATCGACGGCGAGTTCTCCCTGGACCGGCAGGCGTTCGACGCCGCCTGGGAGGAGCGAATCCCGTTGCGCGGCGGCTACGGCACGCCGGCCGACTGCGTCGGCGCGCTCCTGTTACTCGCCTCCGACGCCGGCCGTTACATCAACGGCACCCACCTGGTCGTCGACGGGGGAGTGCTCGCCGACCAGATGCCCAGACTGCGGTTCATGCCGCCGTACCGCAGCAGCCTCTGACGGCGCCGACACTGCCGGCGCGCTGACGGCCTCACCGTTACCTTCAGTGCGCTCTGGTGAGCGCGCGATCGGCAGTCCTACCTTGCGGTGGGACGGTCCCGGTCTGACCGGCGGATGCCGTGCCGGGTTCACGTTTCATGGCCACCTGCCCGCGTACGCGGGTCTTATGGTCGGCTCCACGTGCTGCCACCGGGCCACTCCCGGCGGGGTCGAGCTCGGCCGCGAGGGCGGCGAGGTTCAGCGCAGCGTTGCGGTCGCGGTCGATGACCAGGCCGCACGCCTGGCAGTGGTACTCGCGCTCGGACAGGGCGAGCTTGGCTTTCGTCGCGCCGCAACCCGAGCATGTCTTGCTGGATGGGTACCAGCGGTCGGCGATGATCAGTCGTGCGCCGTTCCACTGGGTCTTGTAGGTGAGCTGCCGGCGAATCTCGGCGAGTCCGGCGTCGGTGATGTGCCGGGCCAGCCTGCGGTTGGCGAGCATGCCGGCCACGTTGAGGTCTTCGACCACGATTGTGCCGTGCTCGCGGGCGAGTCGGGTGGTGAGCTTGTGTATGCCGTCTCGGCGCAGATTCGCGACGCGGGCGTGGACGCGGCCGAGCCGGGCAGCGGCGCGTTCCCACCGTTTCGACGGCCGTCGTCCGATACGCCGGTCCGGACCCTGCTTGCGCGACAGCGCCCGGCCCAGCGTCCGCAGCCGGGCCTGCGCGACGCTCAGATGGCGCGGATTGTCGACCAGTTCGCCGGTGGACAGCACCGCGAGGTGCGTGATCCCGACGTCCACACCGACCACGCTGTCGGGTCGGGCCGGCGTTCGCTCGCATCGCTCAACCTCGACGCAGAAGGCGACGTGCCACCGGCCGCCGTCACGGCGGAGGGTGGCGGACATGATCCGGGCGGTGCCTGCTTCGAGGCGGCGGGCGAGCTTTCGGGCCGACTCGTGCAGCTTCAACCGTCCCAGTCGGGGCAGCACCACATGCTTACGGCCCGGCTCGACCCGGATCGTGCCGGTGGTGAACCGCACCGACGGAGTGGTGCGGCGGCGGGACTTGAACCGGGGGAACCCGACCGGCCGTCCGGCCCGCTTACCGGAACGAAAGTCAGCCCAATTCTTCAACCCGCGAGCGAGCGCATCCAGGCCGGTGTTGAACGCCTCCTTCGAACATTCCCTCCACCACGGGGCGACCTGCTCCTTGGCGGCGTTCCACGTCTTGCGCAGGGCGGGCAGCGTCCACGACATGCGTGGGGTCAGCAGGTCGTCCGGCACGCCGTAGGTTCGTTCGGCGGCCCGCTGGTCCATGACGGCCTTGACCCGCGCCAGCGCCCAGTTGTGCGAAACGCGAGCGGCCCCGGCATGCGCCAGCACCGCACGCTCCTGGCCCGGGGTCAGGTCGAGGGCGAACCGGTACGCCTGGATCGTCTTCACCCCGGGTCGTCCTTGGTGGCGGCCTCGACAGCGCGGCCGGCACGGTTCGCGGCGGCACCCCGCCCGTAGAGGCGGGCGCACAGCGACGTCAGGATCTCGGTTACGTCGCGCACCAGGTCGTCGTCTACCTCGGCCGGGTCGACCACGAGCAGCCGACGCCCCTGCGCGGCGAGGGCGGCTTCGACATACTCGGCTCCGAAACGCGCGAGCCGGTCGCGGTGCTCCACGACGATGGTCGTCACGGCCGGGTCGCGCAGCAGGGCCAGGAACCTCTCGCCGTGCCCATTCAGTGCGGATCCGACCTCGGTCACCACCCGGTCCACGGCCAGACGCCGTCCGGTCGCCCACGTGGTGACTGGGCGACCTGCCGGTCCAGATCCGTCTTCTGCTCCGACGACGACACCCGGGCATAGACCACGACCTGCCCGGCGTTCCGAGTGGCGCCCGTTAGGGGATCGCCGACCATGATGAGCCGCCCGAGCCGGTATGTAGGAACGGGCAATGTCCCGGCCGCGTACTGCCGACGAGCGGTGATGTACGCGACGCCCTGCGACGCCGCCCACTCCTTCAAATTCACACACTCCACTATAGAGCGACAGAGAGCACCAAAGATCCCCGCCGCCCTAGCTGCCGCTAACCCCCTCCGACGCACTTACCATCGTCCACGACGCCGAACGACCGACGGGTCGCGGGCCGTGGCCCGGTCAGGGGATCGCGGTAGCTGACGTGGCTGCAATCATTGGCGCCATGACGTCAGCAGGCGGCCGGCGGGTGAGGGATGCGGACGGTCGAGCGCACAGTCCTGTCGAGCGGCGACTGATCGAGTCCGTCGCCAGCGGCGAGGTGCTCGATCTGGCCGGCGACGGGCCGGTCGACGAGGCAGCGATGCGGTCCTGGGGCCATGAGCGGACGGTCTCGGCTTCGGTCATCCGCGAACTCGTCCGCGGCCGTCTGGTCAGCCAACCCGACCCACACGGCCTGCGGCTACGCGGAGCCCGGATCGCCGGTCAGGTCGATCTGGAGAACATCACCAGTGACCTGGCGCTGGAGCTGCGCGACTGTTTGCTGCCCAGCGGCGTGAATCTCCGCAATGCCCACCTGTTGGCGGTTGCCCTGACCGGATGCCGCATCGAGCAGGCGGCAGATTCGGACGACGCGCCGGTCGACGCCACACGCTTTGCCGCGCGGGTGCTCTCGCTCGAGGGGAGCACCGTCGCCAGCGCCAGCGAGCAGGGCACGGTCCGGCTACTCGCCGCCCGCCTCGGCACATTGGACTGCGGCGGAGCGCGGCTCGAGAACACCACCGGGCCCGCCCTCGACGCCGACGGCCTCCAGGTCGACCAGAGCGTGTTCCTGCGCGACGGGTTCACCGCCACCAGCGCCAGCCAGCGAGGCACGGTCCGGCTACTCGGTGCCCGCCTCGGCGGCCAACTGAACTGCGGCGGAGCGCAGCTGCGGAACACCACCGGGCCCGCCCTCAACGCCGACCACCTCCAGGTCGACCATGACGTGTTACTGCACGACGGGTTCACCGCCACCAGCGCCAGCGAGCAGGGCACGATCCGGCTACTCGCCGCCCACCTCGGCACATTGGACTGCGGCGGGGCACGGCTGAAGAACACCAACGGGCCCGCCCTCGAAGCCGACCACCTCCAGGTCGACCGGGACGTGGCCCTGGACGGCGGGTTCACCGCCACCAGCGCCAGCGAGCTGGGCACGATCCAGCTGCCCGGTGCTCACATCGGCGGCGTCCTCTACTGCGGCGGGGCACGACTGGAGAACACCACCGGACCCGCCCTCAACACCGACGGCCTCCGGGTCGACCAGGACGTGCACCTGGACGACGGGTTCACCGCCACCAGCACAGACGGCCAGACGGCGCTGGTGTTGACCGGTGCGCGCATCGGCGGGACCCTCCGCCTCGACACCGACCGAGCAACGCACACGGCACCGGACCAGGGATCGCTGATCGAGTTGGACGGCCTCACCTACAGCGGCCTGCCGCGACCAGCGTCACTGCCGCGCTGGCTGACCCTGCTGCGCGAGCACACCCCCGGCTACGCCGCCCAGCCCTACCAGCACCTCGCCGCCGCGTACCGCGCCGCCGGCCACGACCGCGACGCCCGCACCATTCTCATCGCCCAACGCCGCGACCAGATCCAGCGCGCCGGACTGACCACCTCCGAACGCGCCTGGGGTCGCCTCACCGGCATCACCCTCGGCTACGGCTACCAGCCCTGGCGGGCCCTGCTCCTGCTCCTCGCCACGCTCGCGACCGCAGTCACCCTCAGCGTCACCAGCGGCCACCACGGCGGCCTCGCCCAGAAGCCGGCGATCGCCGGAGAGGTCGCAGTCACCGCCTGCTCCACCATCGACCAGATCGGCGTGGGCCTCGACCTCGGCACCCCACTGATCAAAACCAGCGCCCGCGACCGCTGCCAACCCACCAACACCCCCGCCGGCCAAACCATCACCATCGCCAGCTGGTTCCTGCAACTGCTCGCCTGGACCTTCGCCACCCTCTTCATCGCCGGCTTCACCAACGCAGTTCGCAAAACCTGACCCATGCCACGCTGAGCCCCCAACGCCGAGGGAACTCACTCCGATCAGGTACGCGCCCTCGAGTTCCGGGTACTCGGGGGAGTCGTCGATCGACATCAGCCCATGACGTCAGTTCAGCGGGATACGACGCTCGACGACGCCGGGCGCGACCGGCTCGTACACGGTCTCCAGACTCCGCGTCAACCGGACCAGCGAGGCCAGGAATTCCCGGGTCTCGGCGTCGGTGGAGTAGAGAACGGTGCCGCGCATGCCACGGGTCAGCAGCACCTTGTAGGTGTTGCGGATCAACAGATCCGCCTCGTCGTCGCTGACCGACCTGCGGCTGCGGAACGCCCGGTCCTTCGACTCGTCCCGCCGAGTCACCAGCCGCCCGTCGCGGGCGACAGGGGTGGTGAGGGTGAGTGCTGCGCGCATGAGGAAGATGCCGGCGGCGGCGGTGACTGTGTGGGTGATGGCGGGGCGGGTCAGGGCGAGCCAGGTGGGCATTGCGTCGGTGGGGATTCGGGGTGCGGTGACGGCGATGAGGGCCCGTACTCCACGAATGATGGAACCCTTGGGGCTTCGCGCGCGTCGGTGATCGCATGAAGCTGCGCGCCGCGATTCTGGTTGCCCTGACCACTCTCAGCCTCGGCCTCGTCGTGCTGGTCTCACCGGTGCAGCCCGCTTGGGCCTGCTCTTGCGCCTTGCGGCCCGACCAGGAGGACGAGCGGGCGGACCTTATCGTCATCGGCACTGTCACTGCGGTGACGGACAGGGTCGTCCAACTCGCGGTCGAGTCGGTCGAGAAGGGCAGTCGGTCAGATGCCACGCTCAGGCTGGCCGTGAGCCGCGGCGAGGCCAGCTGCGGCTACGACTTTCGCGCTGGCACCCGGTACCGGGTGAATTCGGTCGACGGCGCCACTGGGCTGTGTTTCGGGATCCGCCAGTTGCCGGGCGCACCGTCCGCGTCCGCAGCGACCCCGACGCCTGTCGTGGCAGCACCTGCGCCTGTGCAGTGGTCCGGCCGTTGGTGGTTTGCGATCGGTGCGATGCTGACTGTTCTCGCCGCTGGATTGGTCGCCGTGGCCCTGTGGCGGCATCGGACCAGAGCGGGCAGCCACCGAACCCGTGGGCCAGCCACGGGCCAATAACTGGTTCGTCGAACGGTCACCAAGGGCATTAGCGGTCACCAATGCCAACCGGCTGAACAGGAGATTCGGACATCGTGGGGCAACCAGCCACCGACTTCCAAAACTGGTGCTCCACCCGTCAGACGAGCCGTCCGCAGCGAACTTTACCTTTAACCCCTGCGGGCTCCATTGGGGACCCGGGTTTACCACGGAAGCAGTCCTTGGTTGATGATCCTCTTGTTTAGTTTAGGCCGCCAGGGTGACTTCGCGGCGGCTGGACGAGTGGATCGGGCCGGACAGGTCGCCTCGCGTGACGGCGGCGGCCACGACGCGCTCGGCACGGCGTCGCCGCATCCGCAGGGCCGACGCGGTCACGCCCTGCTCAGCGGCCAGGTGCTCGATCAGTGCGTCGCCGAATCGGGTCGCGCTGATCAGCTCGGCGGCTTCGGCGGTGATCAGGCCAGCGGCGGCGGCCCGACCGAGCAGCAGGTCCGGGTGCCCGTAAGGCATCCGCGGTGAACGCGACCCGCTCGACAGGTCAAACCGCAGTTCCTCGCCATCACGGCGCCGCTGGACTTGCCTGCTGGCTAACGACCTCGTGCACCGTTGTCTGGAGTCGCCGTCTCCTCGGGGATTGGCCGCTTCATCGGTGGTGGGCTGTCGCTGGTAGGGCCTTCGGTCGCTTGGTGGTGTGTTCGGTGCGGTCGGTGTGTTGGTGGTCGGACAGCAGGCCTGCGATGGCGCGGATGGAGGCGTCGAAGTGTTCGCGTCGGCCGTGGTAGCGGGCCAGAATCCGCCAGTTCTTGAGGTGGCCGATGACGTGCTCGACTCGGATGCGCTGTGACGAGTGCCGTTTTCGAGCCGCGTCGTGTGCGGCGATGACGCTCGGTGGCAGCGACTTCTGGCCTCATCCCTGCCGACAAGATCAACGAGGCCTAACGGGCGGCACTCGCCTCCGACGTGCGGGGCCGGTTCGTGATCGACACCTCGACGCTGAACTGAGGCGTCCGTGCACCGCGCGTACGCGTGGTTCCGGCACCGACGAGGAAAGGCCCGCCAGCGGTCGCGGGCCTTTCCTCGTCTCACACCTGGTGACCCGGCAGCCTCTACCGGGCCGCCGACGTTACGACGCGGAGGCGGGCGGCTCGAAGACGCCGACCGCGTCGTAGGCGTGCCATGACCCCTCCGACTTGTCGAACGTCAACACGTTCTCGCCGGCCACGAACGCGTTCCGCGGCAGGGCGATCTCCACGATGGACGGGCGTAGCGGGCTGCCCGGTACGGTCGCGTCGCCCTGCAAGGACCCCCGCGTGGCACCCGTTTCTAGCGGCACGTCGGTCACGGCCCGGCCGTTGCACGACACGGCGATGCGGCCGGGCGCGCTGGCATGCGTGTCGATCAGCCAGATCGCGAGCGTGAGGTCCCGCCCCGGCGGCTCGGGAAGCCGGAACCGGAAACGGAACGTGTGGGACCTGCTGCCCGCCCACCGATCAGCCGGGCCCGGATGCAGGTACGGCCAGTCGGCTTCCGGCGTACTCACTCCGTGGGTGTAGTCGGCGCCGTCGGGGAATGTGCTGGAGTACTGCTGGTACCCGTTGGGCGCCAACGCCAATTCCAGGCTCTTGCGGTCGAAGTCACCGATGACAGCGATGGGCCGGCCGCTGATGGTCACCGACTCGACCGAGGTGGCGGCCAGCAGGTCCGTGGCCCGGCTGCGCTCGCCGGCCGCGTCCACGGTGACCACCCGGTAGTACCAGGTCTGGCCGCGCGGCCCGAGCCCGTCGTGGCGCAGCTGGCTGTAGATGGTCTTGCCGATGAGGGTGTCGGGGCCGGGCCGGAATCCGGGGTCGGGTGAGCCGTACACCGCGAAGTGGTCGACCAGCGGGCGGTAGGAACGGGCCTGCCAGGTGAGATCGATCCGGCCGATCCCGGCCGTCGCGTCGAGGTCGCGGACCGGGGTCCAGTTGCTGCTCATCACGCCTCCCGACGCAGACCGGGCCGGCCGGCCTCGGTGACGAAACGTGCGACGGTGGACAGCGGAGCGGCGTCGTCGCGCCTGACGTAGTCCACGATCTTGAAATCGGAGGTCAGCCGGTCGGGAGTCATCGTGCAGTGCACATAACCCCGGCGGCCGTCGTAGAACTTGACGTGCGGGTTACCCATCCAGAGCGCGGTGTAGCTGTCGGTCGGCGAGCCGTCGCCGTCCGAACCGATCGACGTCACCACGAGTTCCGTGCCGATGGTGGCTGAGGCCGGGTCGTTGAAGTCCGCCTTCAGTTCAGCCGCGACGTGCCGGTGGATGTCGCCGGTGAGCACGACCAGGTTGTCGACGTCATACCGCCGCACCGCGTCGAGGACCCGGTCCCGGCTGGCCGAGAACCCGTCCCACTGGTCCATGCTGAACGTCTTCCCGGGCCCGGTGTCCCGGTCGATCTGCGCCATCACCACCTGCTGGGCGAGCACATTCCAGGTGGCCTCGGAGCGGCGGAGGCCGTCGACCAGCCAGCGTTCCTGGGCAGCGCCGAGGATCGACCGGCTCGGCTCGGTGTGCTCGCCACCGGCGCTGCTGTCGGTGGGAAAGTTGTCCCGGTACTGGCGTGTGTCCAGCACGTTGAACTCGGCGATCTGCCCCCACGTCATCCTGCGGTACAGCCGCATGTCCGGCCCCTGCGGGAGCGAACTGCTCCGCAGCGGCATGTTCTCGTAGTACGCGCGGTAGGCCACCGCCCGCCGCCGCTCGAAGTCCGCGGGCGAGATTCCGTACTGCGAGTACACGTCCGCGTAGTTGTTCTGCACCTCGTGGTCGTCCCAGGTCACCACCCACGGCGCGCGTGCGTGCACCGCCTGGAGGTGCGGGTCGGTCTTGAACAACGCGTACCGAAGCCGGTACTGCTCCAGGGTCCGGACCTCGGCGTCATGCTCCGGCCCGACCTGGACGCCAGCGCGCCACAGGTTGCCGGAGTTGATGCCGTACTCGTAGATGTAGTCACCGAGGAAGAACACGAGGTCAAGGTCCTCGGCGGCCATGTGCCGATAGGCCGTGAAGTGCCCGTGGTACCACGCCTGGCACGAGGCGAGCGCGAAGGACAGAGCCGGCGTGCGATCCTCCCGCGCTGGGGCGGTGCGGGTGCGACCGGTCGGGCTGATGTGGTTGCCCGCCCGGAAACGGTAGAAGTACTCGCGGCCGGGGCGCAGCCCGTGCACCTCGGGGTGGACGGAGTGCGCCAGCTCCGCGGTCGCGACGGCGCGGCCCCGGCGGACCACTCGGGAGAACCGCTCGTCCTCAGCTACCTCGTACTCGACGTCCACCGCGGCGGCGGGCATCCCGCCATGCCCGTCCGCGGCCAGCGGGTCCGGAGCCAGCCGCGTCCACAGCACGACGCTGTGCGGCTCGGGATCACCAGAGGCCACACCGAGGCGGAACGGATCGGCGGGCACCCGCCCCCCGCCCAGCGGCGCGGCGTCGGCGGGCACGCCGGTGCCGAGAGCCACCGCTGCCGCGCTGACACCGGTCAGGCCAAGGAAGGAGCGTCGCCCTATGCGCGGTGGGCCGATTCTGTTGTCGTCGGAAGGATTGTTCACCCGGACAACTCCGATCGCTCGGGATTTTGGACCCGGACAGCGTCAAGGGCGGCCGTGAGCAGCAGGTGAATCCGGACTGACGGCACCGTGGACCGTCGAAGATCACAACCGGCCAGGGCTGGTGCGGCCACCGTCTGGACACGGAGTAGGCGTTACTCAGGTGGGCGCCGCAGACCTCTTCGGTGTGAACTCTCGGCGAGCCGGTCGGATCAGGCGTCGTTCGAGGTCATCAGCCCTGGTGGAGCTCGTCTAGGTCTCGTCCGGCTGGCCTGGTTGCAGCTCCAGATCGACATGACCGGGTCATGGGTGGTCACCCGCCGCATGCCGTGACCTCCTGGCGTGACCTGACGGACGACCGTGAGCTGATCGAGCCAGATCGCGCCGGGCGGGCTCAGCCGTTGACGAAGATGAGGCTGGTCGCGTCGTATCGGGTACCCGCGACCTGCTCGGGCGGGGTGGCGGCCTCGATGGCGGCGAGATCCTCGGTGGACAGCTCGACGTCCAGGGCTGCGAGGTTCTCCTCCAGGTACCGCTGCCGCCGGGTGCCGGGGATCGTCACCACGTCGTCGCCCCGGTGCTGCACCCAGGCCAAGGCGAGCTGGCCGGCGGTGACTCCCTTCGCCGCAGCCAACTCGCTCAACTTCGCGTTGTCATTCGGGGTCGTTGCGGGGGCGGAGCAGGATCTTGAGAACGGTCTGGGCGGCCCGACGTCGGGTAGGGGTGCGAGCGAACAGCGCGGTGAGCGCCGTGGTCGTGACGGTGGCGGCGTAGAGCACAGCAGCGATGCTTGCGCCGAGGGCGCTGTCGTGGAGTAGGGCGGGAAGGCTCGACATCGGGAGGACTCCTGCGTCTTGATGAGGTTGGTGTCCTCCGTTGTGCGCCTCCGGTCGGTTTCCGGCGATGCGGCCGCCTACTACCGTATGGCTATGCCCAGGCCGCGAGGGGTGAAGAGTTTTCCGGTCCGGATCCGGTCCGGAGCAGGAGCTCGGTGTTGGGCAGCCGCCCGATGAGTCAACTGTTGTCCGCCGCGGAGCGGTTTGCTACCGCGTTACGCGAGTTATACGAGGCGGCCGGCTCGCCGGAGTATCGGGTAGTGGTGAGGCAGGGCAGCCAGCAGCCCTCACCGGTAAAGCTGACCGACAGCAGTCTCAGCGACTGGCTCGGCGGCAAGTCAGTGCCCGCTGACCCCAGTGCGGTGCGGTTCCTGGTGCCCTTTCTCCAGGGCTGGGCGGCCAAGCAGCAGGGGTATCCGACCCGCCCGCTGGACTGGTGGCTCACGCTGCGCCAACAGGCATGGGCTGAGAAGAGGACTAACCGAGGTGGACGGCCAGCAGCGTCCACAGGGACATCGTCGGGCCGTTCGCCACGGTTGGGCGCGCCGATCGGCCATTACACGCCTCTGATGCTGGAGGTACATCGGGCGATCGATGTGCCTGGTCACGGAGGCCGTTTGTCGCTGTTGCCGCCGTATGTATCCCGTGCCCACGATGCGCAACTGCGGCAGGTGGTAGACGCTGCCGCTGGCGGAGCCAGCCGGATGGCGGTGCTGGTGGGCGGGTCGTCGACGGGAAAAACGCGGGCCTGCTGGGAGACGATCCAGTCCCTGCCGGACAGGTGGTGGCTGTGGCATCCGATCGACCCGTCCCGACCTGATGCCGCGGCGCGGAACTTGGACAAGGTCGGGCCGCACACGGTCGTGTGGCTTAACGAGGCCCAGCATTACCTGCTCGCCCCGGATCGTGGCGTTGGGGAACGAATCCGCGCTGGGCTGCGCAGCCTGCTACGCGACTCGGCCCGCGGACCAGTGTTGATCTTGGGAACAATATGGCCAAAGTACTGGACAACGCTGACCGCCCCACCCCCTGCCGCTGAAGATGAACCGTATCCACAGGCGCGGGACCTGCTTGCGGAGACCGTGGAGATCCCGGTGCCGGACACGTTCAGGGCCACCGATCTGCGCGCCCTGCGAGCCGCTGCAGACGGCGACCCGCGATTGCGTCACGCTGCCGAGCATGCCCAGGCCGGACGGATCACTCAACACCTGGCCGGCGTCCCCGAACTACTGCGTCGCTACCGCAACGCCCCACCCGCCGCGCGGGCCATCATCGATGTCGCGATCGACGCGCGGCGCCTTGGCAATGCCCTTGAGATCCCGCACGCGCTGCTGGAGCAGGCCGCTCCCGGATACATGAACGACACCGACTGGGACCAGGCCGGCGACGACTGGCTGGAACAGGCTCTGGCCTACACCGCGCGGCCTTGCCACGGCGTACCGGGACCGTTGACTCGTATCCGACCCCGACCCGGCGACTCCTCATTCTCCGGCGGGCAGCCGCACTACCGACTTGCCGACTACCTCGAGCAAGCTGGTCGCAGCGAACGTGCCGGCGCCTTCCCACCCGCCGCATTCTGGATCGCCGCCGCCGGCACCGTCACCAACCCCAACGTCCTTTTCCACCTCGGCCAACAGGCCGAACAGCGGGGCCGGTACCACCGCGCCACCCAGCTCTACCAACAAGCGGTACACCGCGGCAGGGTCGACGCGCTGTCGAATCTGGCAAAGCTACGGGAGAAGGCCGGCGACCACGCCGGCGCCGAAGCCCTCGCAATGCAAGCCGCCGAACGCGGCTACACCAGAGCCCTGCGGGACTTGGCATATCTGCGGGAAGCGGCTGGCGACTACGACGGCGCCCTGACGATGTACGAGCACGCCGCCGGCCACGGCGACAGGAAAGCGGTGTGGCCGGTGGTCGAGCTGCACGAGCTGCTCAGCGGCCGCCACCCCACCGATGCCGGCGAGGCCGCCGACCGCGGTGACACCGGCACGCTGTCGGCTCTGGCTCGGTGGCGGGAGGAGGCTGGCGACCATGCCGGCGCCCTGACGATGTACGAGCAGGCCGCCGGCCACGGCGACACCGACGCGCTGCGGTACTTGGCATATCTGCGGGAGCAGGCTGGCGACCATGCCGGCGCCGAGGCGGCCGTTGTGCAGGCCGCCGACCACGGCGACATCGGCGCGCTGTCGGCTCTGGCTCGGTGGCGGGAGGAGGCTGGCGACCATGCCGGCGCCCTGACGATGTACGAGCAGGCCGCCGGCCACGGCGACACCGACGC
>NZ_JBIAZP010000010.1:0-54520 GCF_042899165.1 Micromonospora sp. NPDC000121 | reverse complement strand
ACGCGCTGCGGTACTTGGCATATCTGCGGGAGCAGGCTGGCGACCATGCCGGCGCCGAGGTCGCCGTTGTGCAGGCCGCCGACCACGGCGTCGGCGGTGCGCTGCGGTGCTTGGCTTATCTGCGGGAGCAGGCTGGCGACTACGCCAGCGCCGATGAGATACGGAAATTCGGTCTTGACGACGATGGCTCACCAGCCGGCCCGGCCTTCGGGTAGTGATCCTCGTGCTACGTCTCCTGTACGGCCGTCGGTTCGACGTCGGCTACGTGACGGTGCAGCGAGGCCTTCGGCATGCCGGTCATGGTGGCGATGCTGCCGAGGCCGGAGCCTTGGGCTCTGAGTAGCCGGGCGTACTCGATCTTGTTGGCGGAGTGGGCGACAGGGCGACCTACGCGGCGTCCGGCCCGCAGACGCTGCCCAGATCGACCGGCTACTCGCGATCGCTCACACCCGAGCAGCCGACCGCCACGAGCGCGCCGCCAACCGTACGGCGGACCAGCAGGATTGGGCCCCGGCCGCCAGTGCCCCAGCGACGTGCCGCGTCCCGGCCCATCTCGGCAACATCACCACCGAGTCGATCCGCACGCCCGCAAACAGATCGCCGGCGTCGACGCGACAGAGCTCGACGAGCAGATGCGCACCCTGCGTAGCATGATCCGCGACAGCATCGACCCTGACCCTCCGGTCACGGTGCGCCCGGTGCCGCTGGACGGTAAGACCGTCCTGCTGATCGAGGTGAGCGCCGGCGGCCGCTGGTACGCGTACAACCCGAAGCGGCCCGAGTTCTATCTGCGCCGCGGCGCCAGCACGGTACCCGGCACGGCTGCAGGAGATCGCTGTCGGGATCGGCCAGCCATCAGCGTTTCGGTGAACGGGCCGGCGTGAATGGTGAGAGCGCCTATCGGCTCGGCCGTCTGGTGTGAGTGACCCCTTTCGGCCGGACATGTCCGGTCTCAGGGGCTCACTTTAGGTAGAGCGGGTACCCAACGGCGGCGGCTGATGCGTTCCTGCCTCCAGCCGGCGTAGCTCCGCCTCGGCCCGTTGCAGACCGTCGCGGACCTCGCGTTCGTCGGCCTCCCACGCGGCGTCGGCGCGGGTGAGGGCCTCCGTCGCGGCCGTGGCGGCGCGCGTCGTCTCCCGCGCCGCCGGGCTTTCTCCCGCCAGCGCGCCGACCCACTGCTCCAGTTCCGCGAGGACGCCGTCGAGGTCGCCGACCGGCAGTTCGACCACGCCGCCGAGGTGCTCTCGGATCCGCCGGAGCAGCAGCTCACCCGCCCCGGTCGCGGCCGACTCGGCTTCCGCGATCCGCAGGTCCGCAGCGGCCATCTCGGCGTCGAACCGGTCCACCTCCTCGCGGGCCCGGTCCGCCCGACCCCGGGCCGCGCCGGCGGCGTCGCGGAGCCGGTCCAGCGTCCGCAGCGAACTCGACCGCGAGGCGACCAGTTCGTCCGCGGCGCGGGTCGCCTCGGCCAGCCCGACCGGCAGCGCAGCCACCACCCGCGCCGCGTGCCGGGCGGCCAGTCGCGCCGCCGCGGCGTCCCGCTCGACCTGCGCGCGCGCCGCGTCCTCGGCGTCCTGCGCCTGCCGCAGCTCCCGGGTCGTGTCCTCCGCCGACCGGCCGGCGCGGGCCACGTCGGCCTCCAGGTCGCCCAGCCGTCCCTCCTGTTGGAGGGCGAACCGGTCCCGCTCGTCGGCGATGCCCCGCAGCCGGCGCAGATGCTCGGCGGTACGTGCCTCCGGGCTGTCCCGCAGCGCCTGCAGCCGCGTGGTCAGCTCCCGGGACCGCTCCGTCAGCCCGCCGATGCGCGCCAACGCCCGGGTCAGGTCGGCGTCGGCCTGCTCGTAGGCCCGCTGCGCCTCGGCGAGTTCCCTGCCGAGCTGTTCGTAGCGGCTGTGCTGCTGGCGCAGCAACCCGGCCCGGCGGCGCGTCGCGACCCGCGCGTACTGCCGGTAGCGGGTGAGGAAGTCGTCGGCGGCCCGTTTCGTCTCGGCCAGCTCCCGCAGCGTCATCCGCTCGTCGTCCAGGCTGCGGAACGCCTCCGCGACCTGGGTGATCAGGTTCTCGTCCAGCGGCGGCAGCGCGTCGGTGAGCGCCCGGGACAGGCTCTTCTCGTCCGGCCGCTTTGACAGCTGCGGCTGGCGCAGCCGGATCAGCAGAGAGACCAACGCGTCGTATCGGCTGCCAAGCCCGAACAGCGCCTCGTCCACGGCCCGCCGGTAGTCCGCCGCCCGGTCGTAGACCATTCCGGCGGGCCCGACCGCGTCGCGCAGCCGCTCCCGGGTCAACGTCGTGCCGGTCGCACCCACCAGCGTCAGGTCGACGCCGACCCGCTGGCTGGTGACGAAGAACCAGTGCCGGGCGATGCCCCGCCCGGCGACCGCCTTCAGCCCGCACCCGATGGTGAGAAAGCGGTCCCCGTCGCGGTCGCGGCGGCCGAACTCCAACCAGGTGTAGCCGAGCCGCTCCTGGTGTGGATACCTGCCGCCGAGTAGCAGGTTCCACTCCATCCGCTTGTGCGGGTCACCGTCGGGCTCCACCCGGTACGGTGCCAGGTCCCCGTCGAGCAGGAACGGCAGCATCAGCGCCAGCACCTTCGACTTGCCGGTGCCATTGTTGCCCCGCAGCAGCAGGCTCCCGCCGTGGAAGTAGAACTCCTCCTGGTCGTAGTAGAAGATGTCGACCAGCCCGGCGCGCAGCGGCTGCCAGCGCTCCTTCGCCGGGAGCGGCAGATGGTCGGCCAGCGGTACGGTCATCGCGCTGTTTCCCTCGATCGTTCGGACTTGTCGGTGCCCACCGGTCGGGCGGCCGGCTCGCGAATCGTCGGCGCGGCCAGGGCGTACCGGGCGATCGCCGGTCGGGGCAGCACGAGCGGGTCTGCTCCCGGCTCGACTCGGATCAGCTTCAGCGCGCGCAGCGCCTCCAGCGCCGTGGCGACGAGGTCCACCTCGGCACCTGGGTCGGTGGCGTGCTTACGCCAGTACGACCGGTGCTCGACGGCGAGCTCCCGGGTGCGCCGTTGCAGCTCGCTGACCCGTACCCCGCCGTCACCGGCGGCGATGTGCTCCGCCAACAGCAGGGTCAGGTGGCTCTGCATCCCCTCGGCCGGCATCCGCACGTCGGTGAGCTCGTCCTCGGGATCGACCATCGCGATCCCCTCCGCGCGCACCTCGGCGCCAAGCCGGTGAACTGGGTGATCCGGGTCAGCAGCGCGTGCCGCTGGCTGGTCAGGTAGGCGCGCTCGGCCTCGGAGAGCTCGTCGTGGTAGACCACCGGCTGCTCCAGCAGCAGCCGGGTCAGCCGGTGCCGCAGCGCCCGGTTCCGGGCGTCGTCCACATCCGGTACGACCTCCACCGTCAACGCCGCGAGCCGGCCCGGCCCGGTCGACTCGTCGATCATCGACGGCCCCCGGGACGCAGCGAGCAGGCCGGCGATCACGTGCCGGGTCCACGTCGTACAGGACGTCTCCGCCAGCGCCCAGGTACGCCTCCTCGTCCCCGGCCACCCGGCGAAGCACCCCCCAGTGCAGCAGCAACCGAACCACGGCCACCATGTCGGCCCGCCGCTCCCGCCGGTCCAGCGCGAACGAGAACCCTGCCGCCGCCAGCGCCGGCTCGGCGGCCCCCGTCAGCACCTCCTCGGCCAGCCGGCCCAGCGTGATCTGCCCGTCGGCGCGCTCCAAAGCCGCCAGCGCCAGGCAGGTCAGCACGTACCGCTGCCGGGAGAACGGGGTCCGCGAGCGCGGATCCCGCGCCGGATGCGTGCCGTCGTGCGGGTCGGCGGTCAGCTTCACCAGCCGTACCGTGTGGGCGTCGGCCACCACCTGCCAGCCGGTCTCCCGGTCGAACCACTCCCGCAGCTCCGCCGCGTACGCCCGGACCAGCCGGTAGGTCTCCGCGTCGGTGAGCCCGGCCACCAGCAGCGGGCGGGCCAGCAGCAGCCGCGCGGCCCTGCGCCGCCGCGCCTCCGGGACGTCGTCGGCGACGGCGCGCCCTCTCACCTGGCCGCCCCGATAAGGTCGATGATCTCGATGAGATGCTCCGGCCCGGTCAGCACCCCATCCTCGGTGACGACCCGCACCGGTGGGGCCGCGTCGACCCGTCGCAGCCGGACCACCATCGTGCCGTCCGACGTCGTGGTGGTCACCTCCGACTGGTCCGGCCGGCGGGTGGCCAGGGCGTCACCGAGCAGCTGGAGGAACAGCCGGAACTCGGCGGAGTCCAGCTCCGCCAGCTCGGAGAGGCGGATCGGGCCCGGGGTGGCCAGCGCGGCCCGGGCGCGGGCGGTCTGTTCCGCCTCCAGGCGCACCCGCTCGGCGAGCACGCGACGCTGCTCCGACCGGTCGATCACCCGGTTCGGCGCGCCCCGCCGCTCGTAGGAGCCGGTACGGCGCAGCCGAGGGCTGATATCCAGGCGGGGCGCCTGCGCCCACGGCGTGGCCGTCGGCACGGGCCGCTCCTCGGTGGCGGCGAGCGTCTCGGCGGTGGTGGTGAGGTGCCGGGCGGGGGAGAGCCCGAACGCGGTGTGCCAGAGCCGGTGCGCCGCCTCGTCGTCCGGCGCTTCGGCGAACCAGAGGGCGAGCCGGCGGAAGTCCGCCGAGCGGTCCGACCGCCCGGCCCGCCGCTCGTTGATCGCCGCGACCGTGCTCAGCAACTGCCGGATCCCACCGATCGCCGCTGTACGCAGCAGCCGCGCCTGTGCAGGGCGGCTGCTGTCGCCGCTGACGAACCAGTCGCGCAGCCCCACCCAGCGCAGGCGCCAGGTCTCCAGGGCCTGCCGCATGGCAGCGTCGTGCCCACCCCACCCGTCCCCGTCCAGGCCATCCGGGGCGTCCGCGCCGCCGTGCTCCTCGGTGGGAGCGGTGTCGGCGGCCTCGCGGCGCGCCGCCACCTCGAGCAGCGGCGTCACGCCGACCGCCTCGATCTGGCGGGTGAGCGCCGCGATCTCGGCGCCCCGGTTGGCCAGGTCGGCGATGAACCGCTCCAGGTAGGCGATCAGCTGCTCCTTGTACGCCAGGAACGCCGCGACGTCGGCGTCGGAGAAGTCGATCGTCCGGCGCAGTGACGCCATGAAGGCCTGCGCGTTGTCGGCCAGGCCGGTGAACCGGTCGACGAGGCTCAGCAACAGCAGGTGCGTCTTCGCCGCGTCCGGCGGCTCGCCAGCTGCCGCCGCTTCGGCGACGGCCAGCAGCCCGCGCAGCTGTTCCGCGATGTCGGACAGGGCCACCGACTGCAGGGCACCCCGCCGCCCAACCGCCTCCTCGTACCTGGCGATCGCCTCCTCCGCCGCGTGCCCCTCCCGGGTGAGCTGGTAGAGGTAGCGGGCCCGGTGGAAGTCCTCAACCGTTGTCACCCGGCCGGTGTCGGGGTCGGCGCGCAGATTTCCCCACTCGGCGAGCTGATCCAGAGCGGCGCGAACGGTCTCCAGCGACGGCCCCGCCCCGATGTCGATCAGGACGTCCTCGGGCCGCAGGTGCACAGTGAAGCGCTGCTTCGCCGAAACGAATGCGTCCAGGATCTGCCGATACAGCGTCGAGTTCTGCGCCTGGAGGTGGGCGAACGGTTGCGCCGGAGAACCGGTCCCGAGGGGCATGGCGTTCATCCTCGCATCGTCGGACGTGATCTTCGGTGCGGGGACTCACCGTGCGTGCTCGCCTCAACGCCCAGCGGAACAAGACGTGGGCGGCGGAGCCCGCCAGCGAGCCGCTTAACCTACGACGGCCGCAGGTCGCGGCCGGCCGCACGCAAATGGACAACCAGCGTGTCCACAGGAATGCCCAGCACGCTCGCGAGCAACGTCAGCGGATCCGGGTGGCCCTTGCCCGTGAGGTCCTCGTAGATGGCGAGCAGCCCGCGCAGGCGGGCGTCTACGTCCTCGGGCCGGGGGGAAAGTTCGGCGATCCGCCCTTCCACGTACCGACGCGCCATGATCTGGAACGCGTTCACGCCAAGCACGACGTCGTCGTCCGGCTCCGGGTGGCCGTTCTGGTCGCTCGGCATGGCGATCCGTCCTCTACTCAGGGGGTGGGGGTGGTCGAGGGAGTGGCCGCGCCGATCAGCCCGCCGAAGAAGACCATGACCGTCAGCAGGACCATCGGGGCGACGAAGACATAGCCGAGGACCAGGCCCGCGACGGCCATGCCTCGCCCCGACTTCGCGTTGTTGCGGGTCTCGTGCAGGCCGACGTGGCCAAGAATGACGGCGAGCAGGCACGGCAGCCCGAACAGGCACCACCCACCGAGGACACCGAGAATCCCGAGCACCATCGACGCCACGGCGACGCCAGAGGTCGGCGACACCTGTACGACAACCGTCGCCGGGTAGCCGTACGGCGGGGGCGGGGCGAGGGCCGGCACCGGCGGCGAAGACTGGTACGGGTCGTAGCCGGACTGGTGGGTCACGGTGACTCCTGTCTGGGTGAACGGATGTGCGGCGCGGGTGCCCTGGAGTCGGAGTTGCTTCGCTGGGGCAGCCAGCGGCTCAGCCGGCGGGGCGCCACTCGCCGCACCTCTCCGAGCTGAACGCGTAGTCCGAGGAACGGATGGTGACCTGCACCCGTCGGGCGCTGTTGGTGAAGTAGTTGTCGATGATCCGGCCGGAGCTGTTCTGCCGCTCCCAGTAGCAGCCCTCGACGTCGGTGGCAACGTACGTGCCCGGCTTGATCTCCTTGCCGACCCGGAAGGTGCCCGGCCCGAACAGTCGGCCCTCCGCCTCGAGCGTGACGTCGGCCTGGCCGCGCCTGACCGCCTCGCGCCACTTCTTCGCATACGGGTGCTTCGGGCAGAGCGTCAGCGCACCGTTTCTCTCAGCAATCTGCCCACGGCTGGCGGCGAACCCCGGCTCGGCGTAGACGTCGTCCGGGTCGACCGCCGCGCAGATCTCGTACAGCGTCGAGATGTCCTGGCCGTCGTAGCCGGACGTCTTGTAGGCGACCTGCTCGGTGACGGTGACAATGGCGACCGTCCCCTCCACCTCGCACGAGCTCGGCTTCGCCAGCCAGACCTGGCTGAAGTCAGGACGCCCGTCCGCGCCGGGGGAGATCGTGAGCACGGAATCCCAGTCCTGACCGGTGTCGCACGAGACGGTGATCGGCCCCTGCTGGGGGACGTTCTTCGGGTCGTCCGGGTACGGGTCGAGCCCGTCGGGCATCCCGTCGCCGTCCCGGTCAGACGGCGGCGTCGGACTGGGCGTCGGGGACGGGCCCGCAGTAGCGGACGGACCGGCCGAGGGCGTGGACGCGCTACCCGTGGCCGTCTGCTCGTCGCCGCAGCCCGTCAGGACGACGGCCGTCAGCGCGGCGGTGGCCAGCGGGACGCCGACCCGGCGGGTGAGCGGGTGCGACCCGGCCCGACGAAGGAGCGAGGAGGCCGGCGACTGAACGACGGCGGCATGGCGGGGCAGGAGCATGACCATCTCCAGGCGTGAGAGTGGGAGTATCAAGGCGCGACGGCGGCATGCCAGTCGCGCAGGAACGCGTCGACCAGGGCGTGCGCCCGCGGGCCCACGTCGAACGGCTCGCCGACCCGGCGGCGCGCCATGTGCGACAGGCCATCGGCGGCCTCGTTGAGGGCGTGCCCGCTGTGCCCCCGCACGTGCGCGAACGACAGGTCCGACCGCCGACCCACCAGCTCGGCGAGCCGTACGAGGGTCGGCTGGTCGGACCACCGGCGCGGCCGCAGGCTGTAGCCGGCCGGCATGGCGGCGGTGTCGCCGCCCTGCCAGCGGTGCAGGTACCGCAGGGCGCTCAGGCTGTCCAGCAGCACCGTCATACCGGCCGGCACCTCGTCGTACCCGGACAGCAGGAACTCGACCGCCCGCAACTCGTCAACCAGCACCCGCGAGGCGCCGGTCGGGTCCATCCGGCCCGCACGCCGGCCGCGCAGGCCGTAGTGGCCGTCGCTGACGACGTACCCGATGCCGCCGGCGTGGCCCTTCCAGCTCGCGTCGGTCGCGGCGACCAGGGTCGCGGACGCACCCGCCCAGCGGCCCACCCGGCCGCGGCCCCGCTGCTGCGGCTGCGGCCGGCAGGCCGTGCCGTGCCCGGCGGCCAGCCGCTCGGCGGAATCGAGCAGCTCGCCGGCCGAGGCGAACGCGTCGTAGTGGGCCGCAGTGAGGGACAGCGTCACCGCGTCGGCGATCCGCTGGCAGTCCGGGCAGCGGCTCAGCCGTACGTAGGTGCGCAGCGCGAAGGCGCGCTCGCGCAGCGGATCGGGCAGCAGGTCCAGGGAGCGGATGAACTCGTCACGACGCACGACGCCTCCTTGACGTGGGAGTGGGTAGGTGGTGATCAGTCCGCGAGCGTGAAGACCATCTGGACGCCGCTATCCGGGTGGTAGCTCCACGAGGCGCGGATTTCGTCCCACTCGCCGGACCGCCGTCCGTCCAGCGCCCTGGTCGCTTCGACCTCCGCTCGCACGGAGTCCGGCATCTCCAATGCGGACCAGTAGCACTCAAGCTGGTCGAGGCTCAGGCCGCTGGTTTCCTTGCCGAGGCTGCGCAGGGTCAACGTGCTGCCGTCGTCACCCAACCTCGCGTAGTCGTCCGACGCGGCCCCGCACGTCTGGCGAGCCGCCTCGAGCGGGGACTGCCGGTTGACGAGTGTGAAAGCGATGCCAGTCGCCAGGAGTGCGAGGGCCACCGCGGCTACCACGATCAGCACACGGCGGCGCCTCCGTCGAGGCTGCGTGGGCCAGGTCTCGGGGATGAACGGCATCCCGGGTTGTGAAGACTCGCACGGCTCCTGGGAATGGTGCGCCGGCATCGGGTTGGTCTGGTCGGTCATGGTGGTCTCCGCTGTTGGCTGACGGGTGGGGGTTGCGTCGGAAGCAGTGGGGCGGGCGGATCGCCCGCCCCGACCGAATGCGAGAGGTCAGCTCAGCGCGACAGTGACGCCGCCGGAGAACATTGAGTCGTGCAGCTCGAGCTTGGTGAGCTTGACGTTCTTCGGAATGTCGAAGACGAAGACGCCGGTCACCTGGTTGCCGGGGTTGATCTCCTCGAAGAAGGTGCTCTGGTCCTCGTTGGCGTAGAGGCCGGCCTCGGTGTCGGACGAGTACTCGGTGCCGTCCGCGGCGTAGGCCTTCTGGCTGCCGCCGTCCAGCAACTGCGCCTCCTTGCCGATGTTCTTGACGTTGACCGTGACCAGGCAGAACTGGCCCTGAGCCTTGTCGCCGAGCATCGAGGTGCCGACCTTGGTGACGCCGCACTTGGACGACTTCACCGTGAACTCGAACTTCCCGTCCCGGGCCGGCTGGCCGATCTTCGCGGTCTTCGCCGCCTTCTCCTCGCCCTTCGGGGCGGCGCTGTCACCCGAGCTGCTGGCCTCGTCGGTGGAGCCAGCGCCGCAGCCCAGCGCGACGAGGGCGGTAGCGATCAGGGCGAGGGTCGTGGTCTTGCGCATCGTTGTCCTCCTGGTGTGAACCGTGGCGGCGTCAATAACAGCATCGTTCGAGAACGGTGTCAACAGACGTTACGAACCTTGACGGGTGTGCGAGACTGCTGACGTGAAGACACCGACCGTCACCGCTGCGGAGATCGCCCGGCTCGCCGGGGTCGGTCGCGCAGCCGTCAGCAACTGGCGCAAGCGGCATCCCGACTTCCCGGCCCCGGTGGGCGGCACCACGGCCAGCCCAGAGTTCGACCTCATGGAGGTCGAGCAGTGGTTGCGCGGCCAAGGCAAGCTTCCCGAGCTGTCCCGGGTCGACCGGCTCTGGCAACACCTCGCCGTGTCCGAGGAGGCCCCGGCCTCCGCGCTCGCCACCGTCGGTGCCGTCCTGCTCGCCCGTCAACGCGGCGAACGCCCGGTCCTCGATCGGGCCGATGCCGAGATGGCCGCTCTCCTGCCAGACATCGACGCCCTCGTCGACGAGATGGGCCCCCAGGCCACCTTCGACGAACTGTGGCGACGCTTTTCCGCGCCCGGCCCCGGCCGACCCTTCGCGACCCCCGACGAGCTGGCCGACCTCATGGCCGAGCTCGCCGGTGTGGCTGGCGGGTCCGTCCTCGACCCGGCCGCCGGTTCCGGCGCCACACTGCGGGCCGCCGTCCGCGCCGGCTGCAATTCCGCCTACGGGCAGGAACTCGACCGCGACCTCGCCAGGCTCGCCGGGATCTGGCTCGCCCTACGGGGCGTGCCTGGAGAGGTCTGCCCCGGGGATTCACTCCGCGCCGACGCCTTCGCCGACCGCACCGTCGACGCCGTCGTCTGTCACCCGCCGTTCGGTGCCACCAACTGGGGCGACGAGGAGTTGGGACACGACCCGCGCTGGATCGTCGGCTCCACGCCCCGTACCGAGCCGGAGCTGGCCTGGGTACAGCACGCCCTGGCCCGCCTGCGAATCGGCGGGCATGCCGTTCTGCTGATGCCACCCACAGTCGCCGGCCGGCGAGCCGGCAAGCGGATCCGCCATGAGCTGCTGCGTAGAGGCCACCTCCGCGCGGTCATCGCGCTTCCCGCAGGGGCGGCCCCACCGCACGGCGTACCGCTGCACGTGTGGGTGCTGCGGCGGGCTGCGGTCGACGCCCCGGCACCGGCGCGGGTGCTGCTGGTCGACGCCGCCGGCGAGGACCTGGCGGTGGCGTTCCCCCGGGTCCTGGCCACATGGCGGCGGTTTGCCGAGGCGCCGGACGCGGAGATCGAGGAGGCGGGCTTCGCTCGTACGGTCCCGGTGATCGAGCTGCTCGACGAAGAGGTCGACCTCACTCCCGCCCGCCGGCAATCTGCGGCGGAAGCGGAGCCGGCAGGGCAGCATCTGGCGCGGACCAGGAAGCGGCTCGCCGCTGTCATCGGCGACCTGCCGAAGATGATGCCCCAGGTCGCGCCAGCACCGGACCAAGCCACTGCGCCGCTCACACTCTCAATCGCAGAATTGGCCCGCACAGGCGCCCTGCAACTCATCGGCCCAATCCGCCTGCTGTCAGGCCAAGACGAGAGCCGCCTGGCAGAGGAGCCGGTGGGCGGGCTGGTTCTTACCGGGCTGGACGTCATCGAAGGCCGGGGGGCATCCGGGCAGGAGGAAAGGCTGGCGGAACGCGTTCCCCTGATGAGCGGAGACGTCGTCGTACCGGCGGCGGCGCGTCACCTGATCGCGCGGGTGATCCCGTCGAACGGGCTGCTCCTGGGCGCCAATCTCTATTTGCTGCGGCCCAACCCCGCCGCGCTCGACTCCTGGTTCCTAGCCGGGCAGTTGCGCAGCTCGGCCAACGACAAGCAGACGACGAGCTTGGCGCGTACGCGGATCGACATCCGGCGAGCGCAGGTTCGGCGCCTGCCGCTTGACGAACAGCAAGCCTACGGCGACACCTTCCAGAGGCTCAGCGCCTTCGAGTCGGCGTTCAAGGACGTGGGGTCGCTTGCCGCGGAACTGGTCCGCCTGACGGCGGACGGCCTGGTGGCGGGCACCTTGCGCCCCGACACCCGGGCGAAGTGAACCGTCTCCTACCCCCAGCGCACGCAAGGAGAATCGGATGAAGCTGCCGGACAACGCCTCGGAGTGCGACGCGGGAGTGGTCGAGGGCGGCCTGTGTGCCGCCGAGCGGACCTGGCTCGAGGAGCTGCGGCGTGCGCTGGAAGCTGGGCGTGGCGACAGGTCCCGCGAGCCTGAGGACCTGGTGAACGACCACGCGATCGAGGTCGTGCCCGCGTGGTGGGCGGACTACGCCGAGGATCTGCCGTTCGACACGGACACCGACGATCCGCAGCTCCTGACCAGGGGCGACGTGACGGACACGGCTGGGGATTGCCGCAGCCGGCGACCCTGGCTGCCACTGCTGGTCACCTCGTTCGCCTGGGGCTGGGGTAAAACCGGCTACGGGTCCAGACGACTTGACCGGATCATGAACGCGGATCAGACGGCCTCGGAAACCTTCCGCGATGACATCGATAATCGGCTGTCCGCAGCCGTGGAGATGCTGGATCGCGAGGGCGCAGTGGCAGCCTACGACCTGTTGCTGCGGAATGGGCGCATCAGGGGGCTCGGCCCCGCCTTCTTCACCAAGTTCCTCTACTTCGCGAGCCGCGCCAGCACCGAGCAGTGCCGGGCGCTGATCCTGGATGCCCGGCTGGCGCGGCAGATGCGCGGCTTCTGGGAGCGACGTGCCGACCAGCCGTACGCGGCGAACGGCCGACCCGCCGAATGGCTCTGGCGGGGCCCCAGGTGGTCGGCCTATCGCTACCAGGTTTACGGGGCCTTCATGTGTCGGGCCGCAGCTCAACTGTCCGAGTCAGGGCGGCGTTGGACGCCCGAGCTGGTGGAGCTGCTGCTCTTTCGGAACGACCCGGGCGAGGCACTGGACCAGCACTGTCGCCAATTTGACTGACCGGTCGGATTGACCGGCTTCTGAGGTGGTGGTCTTCTTGCTGTCCGTCATTGACGTGTGAACTGAACAAACAAGCCTTTCGGATGGCTCCGGCCACGTCATGGCCGGCGTACGGTGCCTGGCGGACTAAAAGGGGTGTGGGAAGCATGGGGGGACGATGCCGAGCGTGACGACGGCAAAGCCGGCGATCGGCGCACTGGTCTCGGTGCGAGGCCAGCGGTGGGTGGTCAGCGACGTCCAGGACGGCGAGCACAGCAGCTTGGTCAGCCTGCAGAGCGTCGAGGACGGCCGCTACGGCCACACCCTCGACGTCATCTGGGAGATCGAGCCCGGCCGGCAGGTGCTGCCCAGCGGCTCGCTGCCCGAGGTCGTCGAAGCGAAGTTCGACTCGCCCCAGCGGCTGGCCGCCTTCCTGGACGCCGTCCGCTGGTCGGCGGTCACCTCGGCCGACGTGAAAACCCTCCAAGCGCCGTTCCGCTCCGGTGTCGCGATCGAGGACTACCAGCTCGAACCGGTCGCCCGCGCGGTCGACGCGCCCCGCGTCAATCTCCTGCTCGCCGACGATGTCGGACTTGGCAAGACCATCGAGGCCGGCCTGGTCGCCCAGGAGTTGCTGCTCCGCCACCGCGCTCGCCGCATCATGATCGTCTGCCCGGCGGGCCTGACGATCAAGTGGCGGGACGAGATGGCCGAGAAATTCGGCCTCGACTTCACCGTCATTGACTCCGAGCGCTGCGCCGCCGTACGCCGCAGCCACGGCTCGGCCGCGAACCCGTTCGAGGTCTACCCGCAGAGCATCGTCAGCCTGCCCTGGCTGCGCGGGCAGAAGGCTCAGCGCCTCCTCGACGAGGTGCTGCCCGCCGACGGACCGACCTACCCCCGCACCTTCGACCTCCTCATTCTCGATGAGGCGCACCACGTCGCCCCGGCCGCGCCAAAGCAGGTCTACGCGGTCGACTCGCAGCAGACCAAGCTGATCAGGCGGATCGCCCCGCACTTCACCCACCGGCTGTTCCTCTCGGCCACCCCGCACAACGGCTACCAGGCGTCCTTCACCGCACTGCTGGAAATCCTCGACAACCAGCGGTTCGCCCGCGGCGTCAAGCCGGACCAGGCCGCGGTGAAGGACACGGTCGTACGCCGGTTGAAGCGCGACATCGAGAACCCGGACGGCACCCCCCGCTTCGTCGAGCGGAAGGCCATGTCGATCCCGGTCGCCTACCCAGAGGACGAGCGGCAGATCCACGCCCTGCTCACCCAGTTCGCCGAGCTGCGCCGCAAGCGGCTCAACTCGCAGCGCGGCCGCAAGGCCACCGACCTGGTGACGCTGCTGCTCAAGAAGCGGCTCTTCTCCAGCCCGGCCGCATTTGCCCACACGGTCCGCGTCTACCTCGACACGCTGGCCACGAAGAAGGGCTCACCGGCCCTGATCGCCGGTGACGACGTGCCGGAGTGGATGGACGAGTTCATGGACGACCTCGCCACCTACGACGACGAGCAGCTCGCCGAGGCCGAGGACGACGCCCTGAACCGGGTCCGGCCCATGCAACCCGACCCGACCTCCGACGAGACCGCCCTGCTGGAGAAGATGCTCGACTGGGCGGAGGCCAAGGAGGCGCAGCCCGACGCCAAGGCCCGCGAGCTGATCAACTATCTGACCGCGATCTGTAGGCCCGACGGCCGGCACTGGACCAACGAGCGCGTCGTCGTGTTCACCGAGTACCGCGACACCCAGCTGTGGCTCGCGGACCTGCTCCGGCAGGAGGGCCTCGGCGGTGACGGGCTCGCGCTCCTGCACGGCGGCACCCCCGCCGACGAGCGGGAACAGACCCGCCTCGCCTTCCAGGCCCACCCCACTGACCGCCCGGTACGCATCCTGCTCGCCACCGACGCCGCCAGCGAGGGCATCGACCTGCAGAACCACTGCCATCGGCTGGTCAACTACGACATCCCGTTCAACCCCAACAAGCTGGAGCAGCGGATCGGCCGGATCGACCGGTACGGGCAGACGGTCAACCCGGAGATCCAGCACTTCGTCGGCACCGGCTTCGGCAAGCCGGTCGACTCCTTCGAAGCCGACCTGGAGTTCCTGTCCCGTGTCGCCACGAAGGTCGCCCGGATGGAGGAGGACCTCGGCTCCGTCAACGCCGTCCTCTCCGACGCCGTGCAGCGCCGAATGCTCGGCGAGCAGGTCGGCGTCGACATCGACAAGGCCGGCAAGGGCAAGACCGGCGGCAGCCTCCCGATCGAGTCGAACCTGCGCGAGCAGGTCCGCCGGCTCCGCGCCGACCTCGACAAGACCGTCGAGGAACTCGGCATCACCCCGTCGGCCGTCAAGCGGGTCGTCGACACCGCTCTGGAACTGGCCCGCCAGCAGCGACTCGAGCGGCACACCGACGACAAACACCTGCTCGACGGCCTTTACCTGGTGCCGCCGCTGACCGGCTCCTGGCAGCGCGCTGGCGCCGGCCTTACCGCCAAGCTCCAGGACGACGACGAGCCGCCTCGCCAACTCCCGGTCACCTTCGACCCGCAGGTGGCCAAGGAGGACCGTGACGGCATCGTCCTCGCCCACCTCAATCACCCCCTCGTGGCGATGTCGACCCGGCTGCTGCGCGCCGCCGTCTCCAACCCCGACATCGGCCTGCACCGAGTCAGCGCCGTCGTTAGCGACGACCCGGCGCTGGAGGACGTGCTCGTCGGGGCGTACTCCCGGTTTGTGCTGGTCGGCGCGGACGGCGTCCGGCTGCACGAGGAGGTCCTCTACGCCGGCGGCTGGGCGCCCGAGCAGGGCCGCTTCCGCCGCCTGGAGAACCTGGGCACGCTTGGCGGCACCCTCGACCGCGCTCTCACCACCGGCACCCCCGCCTCGCCGATTGTGCAGAGGCGGCTCGCCGAACGCTGGCCCCGGGTCGCCGACGGCCTGCTCGCCGCAATCGACTGGCGGACCAACACGCGGCATGAGGCGCTCGACCGCAAGCTCAAGCAGCGGCTTGAAGCCGAGCAGCAGCGCATCAGGCACAACCTTGACCAGTTCGCCGCCACCCTGCGCGGCGCCCTCGCCACGCCCGAGGAGAGCGGCGGCGGCCAGGACTCACTGTTCACAGCCGAGCAACTCGTGGCGATGAGCAAGAGCAAGGAAGAACTCGCCCAGTACCGCAAGGACCGCCAATCCTGGGAGGAACGCTTGTTGGCCCTCGGAGCCGAGCGCGACCGCGAACTCGCCGCCGTCGACGCCCGCTACCGCGACCCGAAGCCCCACCGGTTCCCGGTCGCTGTGGTCTTCGTCGTACCGAAGCGGGAGGCCACCCGATGAGCCGCACCTTCCGCCGCCCGGCCCCCGACGGTGCCGAGCAGCACCGCAACTGGCTGAGCCTGGTCGACGTCAGCGGCCCGTTCCTCAGCCTGCCGGTGCTGCGCCGCACCTGGCCCACCCTTGACGCCCTCGACAAAAAGGCCCGCGAGCGGCTGCGCCAGGAGCACACCACCTGGCAGGCCGACACCGCTGCGGGCCAGCGGGCCTGGACTGGGTACGTGCTGGGCGAGTTGCTCGGCTGGGGCGACACGCTGCACGAGGACGGCCTGGACACGCTCGCCTACACCGTGGCGGAGCACGACACCGAGCTGCGGCCGTCGTTCGTCCTGGTTGAGCCGGGGGAGGAGGTCAAGCCGGACAGCGTACGGCTGCTCGGCCTCATTTGTCCGCCCGGCCAGCAGCCGACCGCGCGCATCAAGGATTCGACCTGGGCCGCAACCCCGGGCGACCGGCTCGCCCACCTCTGCCGCCACCACAACATCGAGCTGGGCCTCGCCACCGACGGTCGCTGGTGGACGCTTATCTGGGCGCCCCGCGGCGGTGTCACCACCACCGCCACCTTCGACACCGTCTCGTGGCCCGAGGCGGCCGAGCGGGACGTGGTCCGGGCCTTCGTCTCGCTGTTGTCCCGTCGCCGGTTCTTCAGCGTGCCCGACGGCGAGCGGCTGGTGCCGCTGCTGCGGGACAGCCTGGGCAGCCAGGAGGAGATCACCGAGGCGCTCGGCGTCCAGGTCCGCCGGGCCGTCGAGCTGCTCGTTGCCGCGATCGGCCGCATCGACGTACGCGAGCGGGAGTCCGGCGGGCGTGGCCTGGCCGACCAGGAGGCGCACGAGGTCTACCGCGGCGCGGTCTCGGTGATGATGCGGATCGTCTTCCTGCTCTTCGCCGAGGAGCGCAAGCTGCTCCCCGCCGACAACGAGTTGTACGCGACGGCGTACTCGGCCGGCCGGCTCTGCGCCGAGCTGGAACAGCGGGTCACCGAGGGCACCGAGGAGGACCTGGAGCACAGCTCCGCCGCCTGGCACCGGCTGCTCGCCCTTTTTAACGCCGTATACCACGGCATCGACCACCTCCGCCTCAAGCTCCACGGCCACGACGGCTCGCTTTTCGACCCGAAGCAGCACGCGTGGCTGCCGCTCACCATCGACGACCGGACCGTGCTGCACATGCTGCGGTCGGTGCAGTACGTCGAGGTCGGCACCGGCCGGTCGCGGGAGCGCCGCACGGTCAGCTTCCGCACCCTCGACGTCGAGCAGATCGGGTACGTCTACGAGGGTCTGCTCTCCTTCGAGGGCTTCCGGGCTCAGGACGTGACCGTTGGCCTGATCGGCAAGGAAGGGCTGGAAGAAGAGGTCGCGCTTCCCGACCTGGAGGCGCTGCGCGAGCGGCACGCCGACGTGCCAGCGCTGGCCAAGGCGCTCGCGGAGAAGTACAAGGACTCGAAGATCGGGTCGGTGGCGGCGCTGACGAAGAAGCTGGCACCGTTGGACGGAATGGAGCGCGAGGAGGCCCGCAAGAAGCTGCTTGCTGTGACTGGCGGGGACTACCAGCTCTCCGAGCGGCTCCTGCCGTTCTTCGGCCTCCTTCGTGAGGACCTGCGGGGCCTGCCCGTGGTGATCCTGCCGGGGGCGCTCTTCGTCACCGAGTCGGCGCTGCGTCGCAACACCGGCACCCACTACACGCCGCGCTTCCTCGCGGAGGAGGTGGTCGAGGGCGCGCTTGAGCCGCTGGTGTATGAGCCGGGGCCGTTGCAGACGGCGGACAAGTCGCAGTGGAAGCCCAAGTCCAGCAAGGAGATTATCGCTCTCAAGGTCGCCGACATCGCCATGGGGTCGGCGGCGTTCCTCGTCGCGGCGGCCCGCTACCTGGCCGGGCACCTGATCGAGGCGTGGTCGCGGGAGGGCGACGAGCGGGCGCTCGCCCACCAGCAACGCGACGTCGACCATGCGGTGGACGGCGACGACGATCCGCTGGTCATTGAGGCGCGACGGCAAATCATCGAACACTGCCTGTACGGGGTGGACATCAACCCGATGGCCGTGGAGATGGCGAAGCTGTCCCTCTGGCTGGTGTCCATGGACCCGCAGCGCCCCTTTACCTTCCTCGACGACCGTCTCGTCGCCGGCGACTCGCTGCTCGGTGTCGGAAACGAGGCGACGCTACCCGGGCGAGCGGGACGAGACCTGCGGCTCGACCGGGACATTTCCCAGGCCCTGGAGCTACGGCGCCGACTCGCTAAGCTACCCGACCAACAGGACACCTTGGTTGAGAAGCGGCGGCTTCTTGTCGACGTGCACGCCGTTCGGGAGCGGGCTGACGCGTACGCCGACCTCGTCGTCGGAGCGTCGCTCGCCTCGGTCAAGCGCGGCCAGGATCCGATTGTCATCGCCGAGCGAGTAGGCAAGCTGGCCCAACATCTTGCTCAGGGTGGCGAGCCAGAATTGCTTGTCGAGCAGGCCCGGTCGTGGCTGGCTCTCGACCAGCCTGATGGTGCGTTTGATCGAAACCCGCTGCACTGGCCGTTGGAGTTCCCCGAGGTGTTCGAGCAGGGCGGCTTCGACGCCGTCATCGGCAACCCGCCGTTCCTTGGCGGTCAAAAGCTCACGGGTGCGCTGGGTCCGGCCTACCGGGAGCTGCTGATCAGCGGGATCGGCCGGCGCGCCCGGGGCAGCGCCGACTTAGTCGCCTACTTCCTACTCCGGGCGCATGATCTGCTCAACCGGGCCGGGCAGACCGGTCTGATAGCCACCAACACGCTGGCCCAGGGCGACACCCGCGAGGTGGGTCTCGATCAGGTTGTCACCGGTGGAGCCACCATTCGCCAGGCAATCAAGAGCCGGCCCTGGCCGTCGCAATCCGCCGCGCTGGAGTTCTGCGCCGTCTGGACCAGCCGGGCCGAACTCGGTGACACCGTCGAACGGCGCATCGACGGGGTGGTGGTTTCCGCCATCACGCCTTCGCTGGGTGCAGAGTCGCGGGTGACCGGTAATCCGCATCGCCTACAGAGCAACGGCGGAATCTCCTTCCAGGGATCGATCGTGCTGGGGCTCGGCTTCACGGTGGAGCCGGACGAAGCGGCTGCGCTGATTGCCAAGGACGGTCGCAACCAAGACGTCCTCTTTCCCTACCTGAACGGGCAGGACATTAACTCTCGTTCCGACTGCTCGGCGAGCCGCTGGGTCGTCAACTTTCACGACTGGACGGAGGAGAGAGCAAGGACGTATGCCGATGCTTTCCATATTGTCGAGATGAAGGTGAGGCCGGAGCGGCAACGGCGGAACCCCGATGGGTCTTTTGTTCTCCGAAGGCCACTCCCTGAAAGGTACTGGCATTACGCCGAAAAGCGCCCAGGAATGGTGGCAGCTATCGGCAGTCTAAAGCGGGTCATTGTGATAACGAGGCACACGAAGACCGTCATGCCGGTAATGGTTCCGACGGGGCAGGTGTACAGCGATGCCACCGTGGTCTTTGCGGCGGAGGACACTGCCATGCTGGCGCTGCTGTCGAGCGCGCCGCACTACTGGTGGGCGGTCAGCCGCGCGTCGTCCATGAAGGCAGACCTACGCTACACCCCGTCGGATGTGTTTGAGACGCTTGCGCTACCGGAGTTGAAGCCTGAGCTGCGGGCGCTGGGGGACCGGCTGGACAAGTGCCGCCGGGACGTAATGCGCAGCCGCCAGGCTGGGCTGACGGCGACGTACAACCTGGTGTTCGACCCGGCCTGTCAGGACGACGACATCGTGGAGTTGCGTCGAATCCACCGCGACATCGACGAGGCGGTCTGCCGTGCCTACGGGTGGGATGACCTCGTCGGACAGGGCCTTGACCACGGTTTCCACAAGGCCGGCGCCTACACCCGCTACACCATTGGGCCCGCCGTTCAGCGCGAGATCCTTGACCGGCTGCTGGAGCTGAACCACCAGCGCTATGCCGAGGAAGTGGCGCGAGGGCTGCACGACAAGAAGAAGACCGGCCGCAAGGCCAAGTCCACCCAGGCAGGCCTGTTCTAACTCTCGCCCCTCGTCCGGAGGTAGCTCCCCGTGTTCGTCCGCGGTCAACTCACCCGCCAGCGCGGCGTCGACCCGCGTGCCCTAACGTTCGCCGTTCTTGATCTGCAAACCACCGGTCTGCATCCCAAGCAGGGTTCTCGCGTCTGCGAGGTTGGGATCGTCCGGATGCGCGGCGACGGGGTCGTCCTCGATGAGTACTCAACGCTGGTCAACCCTGGCCTGCGGATCAGCAACGACGAGTTTCACGGGATCGCGAACGCGGATGTTCAGCATGCCCCGAGGTTCCAGGACGTCGCGGGGGATGTGCTGGCCTACCTGAGCGACTCCGTCGTGGTGGGCCACAACCTGGACTTCGAGGAGAAGTTCCTGGTCGCCGAGTTCGGCCGCTTGAACGTCACCCTCGCGCAGGTTCCGGGGCTCTGTTCGCTTGTCACCTCCCGGGTCCAACTCGACCGGTGGGGCTACAAGCTGGAGAACATCGCCAACCTCATCACCGACGAGTGGCCGGCGGCGCTGCACTCCGCGCTCGGCAACGCGAGAGCCCTCGCCGCAATGCTCGCGAAGCTCATCGCGCAAGCGCCGCAGCCGCTGTACTGGCTGGGTCCGCCGCCGGCGCCGCTGCCTCAGCTGCCGCGCAGCGGTACCATCGCTCCGCGAGCCGTTGGGCTCCGCAAGGGCAGCGAAGGGTGGCTCGCCACCCTGACGGCACGGCTGCCGCGCATGGCGTACTCCCCGCAGCCACGACCGGACGGCCTGCGTGACTACCGGGCGCTGCTCGCCCACGCGCTCGCTGATGGCCGGATCGTCGGCGAGGAGGCAAACCAGCTTGCGGTCCTCGCCGCCCGCGCCGGACTGACCCAGACGACGGCACGTCAGGTCCATGAGGAGTTCCTGGCCGGGGCTCGGGCCCGCGCCGAGGCCGACGGCGTAGTGACGACGGCGGAGCTGAGAGAGTTGCAGCGCGCGGCGAAGGAGCTTGCGGCGTCGCATCTCATCAGCGACCTGGAGGAGGCCGCCTCGGCGAACCGCGCCAGAAGCAACGGACCGCTGAAGAGCTGGCGGATCATGCCGGTCGGCGATTCGGCCGCCGTCACAGACGTGGTCGACTTCGCCGTCGAGCACGGGGCAAAGGTCGCGGTCAACCTCACTAAGACGGTCCGGCTGGTCATCTGTGACCGTGCCGCGGAGAACGATCCGCGGATCGCCAAGGCCCTCGCTGCCGGTGTCGACGTGGTGTCGCCGGATCAGGCGCGGAAGCGCTTGGAGGTCGAGGTGGCGACGGTTCCCGGCGGGCTGTTCACCGATCCACGCGGTGAGCAGGTCGCCAACCGGCTCGCCGCCGAGCAGGCTGCCGCAACCCGGCCCGCTCGTCCCGAGTGGCACGAGTTCTGGCGCCCACGTGAGCTGACTGCCGCCGAGTACCACGCGATGTTCGTCGAGCGACACGAGGACTGGGACGAGATCCACACGATTCGAATTACCGTGCCCGCCACGCACAACAGGCAGCCAGTGATGCCGACTGCCGCCAAGAAGAGCGGGTGCGCGGCTGTCATCGCCGTCGGCGGCGCGATCGTGGTCGGTGTTGCCGAACTTGTCCGGCAGGTAGTCGCATGAGGCGCTGTGAACTCCGGCCCGACGCAGTGCACATTCCCAAGCTGAGGAGGCTCTCGTGACGGTTGACGTGCAGGGCGGGCTCTTCCCGCATCCCCGCGGCGAGCAGCAGGCGCTGTCCCTGTCCGGGGCGGAGGACTCGGGCCAGGACCAGTCCGCGTTGATTTCGGCGCTCGACGTGTCGCAGGCCTTCCCCGAGGCCACGTCCTATCAGGTCCGCGACGAGCTGGAGGAGCTGATCGGGCGGGACCTGCTCGGGCCGTGGGGCGGTGAGCACGAGGAGTTCCGCCCCGGCGCTATGGGGCCGCGCGAGCGGTACCTCGTCGGCATGCTCGGCCCGAAGCAGCGGCCGCGTACCGAGCGGCGTGACTCGTCTGAGGTGCACGACGTGGACGCCGCCGTCCAGGGCGACGGCAGTGAGGCCGAGTTGCCCGAGGTGGTCACCCCGCAGAACCTCGGCAAGATGTGGGCCTCCTCGATGGGGCTGTCGTTCGCCGTCGCCGAGGACACCGACGTGCTGGCGGTGACCGCCGAGTGGGGCCGCTATGACCTGCGCGAGTCGGAGGACGAGAAGGGCAAGAAGCGCCGCGTCTGGTACCGCGAGCCGGTCTCCTACGCGAAGGAGGTGCGGCTCGACGGGGAGACCTCGTACCGGATCCCGCTCACTGTTCCCAACCAGGATGAGCCGGGGGTGCACCTCTCCGTCGAGGTCCGGCCGCGCGACGGCCGGCGTGTGGTGCAGCTCGCGCTGATCAACACGCAGCTCGAACCGGAGAGCAACGCCGACACCGCGTGGCTCTTCCAGTCCGCGCTCACGGTGACCGCACTGGACGGACACGCCGCCGTCTTCCTCCCCATCGACGACCCGCTCGACGGGGTGAAGGGCGCCGGCGACGACCTGGAGGAGGCGCACCTGCGCCTGCTCTACCGGTTGCAGCGCCGCTACGCCTCCGGCCGCAACGTCGCCGTCCACCCCTGGGTGCGCGACGGCGAACGCTGCGCCCACAAGCTCTTCACCACCTGGCTGCCCACCTACAATGTCCCCGCCACCGTCGCCCCGGTCGGTAAGGGCACGCCGCTGGCCGGTGTCGAGCTGTCCATGGACGCCCTCGCCACCGCCGACATCGACCGACTCCGCACCAAGCTGGCGCCGCTCGCCGACGGGTACGAGGCCTGGCTCGACGACGAAGCCGCAAAGATTGCCGACCTGCCCGAGGCGCTCCGCGAGGCCGCCCAGACCGCCCTCATGAACGCCGAGAAGGCGGCGAAGCGCATCCGCGCCGGGATCGCGTTGCTCACCAACCCGGAGGCGGACAAGCACGCCGACGCGCTGGCCGCGTTTCGCTTCGCCAACGCGGCCATGGCGTTGCAGCGCCGCCACAGCGAGGTCGCGCGGCTTCGGGAGGAGAAGGGCCTGTCGTACGCGAAGGCGAAGGCCGACGTCGACGCGCGTGGCGCCGCAGCCGCTTCCTGGCGGCCCTTCCAGCTCGCGTTCGTGCTGCTCAACCTGCCGTCGCTGACCGATCCGGCGCATCCCGAGCGAGCTGCCAACCGGGACGCCACCGTCGATCTGCTCTTCTTTCCTACCGGTGGTGGCAAGACCGAGGCATACCTGGGCCTGACCGCGTTCACCTTCGCCATCCGCCGGCTTCAGGGCGTGGTCGGCACGGGAGCGGACGCCCGCAGCGGCGAGGCCGGTGTCGCGGTGCTTATGCGCTACACGCTGCGGCTGCTCACCGCCCAGCAGTTCCAGCGGGCCGCCGCGCTGATCTGCGCGGCCGAGGTGCTGCGCCGGCGCGACGAGCGCGCCTGGGGCAAGGAACCGTTCCGCATCGGGCTCTGGGTCGGCGGGGGCGTCTCGCCGAACTGGTTCGACGAGGCGGCCGAGCAGATCGCCGAGGCGCGCGAGGCGGGTCACGGCAAGTTCACCAACGTCCTCCAGACGCTGAGCTGCCCGTGGTGCGGGTCGAAGCTGCGCGCCGAGCGGGACCTGGAGCCGAAGGAAGACCTGCGCCGCGTCCTGCTCTTCTGCTCCGAGGCCGAAGGCGTGGACGCCTGCCCGTTCTCCCGCACCCGCAGCAGCGAGGGCCTGCCGATCCTCACGGTTGACGAGGAGATCTACCGGTACGCCCCCAGCCTGGTCATCGCCACCGTCGACAAGCTCGCCCAGCTCCCGTGGCGCGGCTACGCCGGTCTGCTCTTCGGGCGGGTGCGCGAGCGCTGCCCCCGGCACGGCTACCGGCACGACGACCTCGACGCACGGACAAGCTGCGGTGCCCGGCACAACAAGAAGGGCAGCCTGGAGGCGGTCACCAGCCAGCCGGTGGTCCGGCTGCGCCCACCGGACCTGATCATCCAGGACGAGCTGCACCTCATCTCCGGCGCGCTCGGCACCGTGGTCGGTCTCTTCGAAGCGGCCGTCGACCAGCTCTGCACGTGGCCGCTGCCCGGCGGCGGCGAGGCCGGACCGAAGATCGTCGCCTCCACGGCCACTACCAAGCGGGCCCGGGAGCAGGTGCTCGGAGTCTTCGGCCGGGACCTGGCAGTGTTCCCGCCGCCGGTCATCGACATCACCGACACCTTCTTCAGCCAGCAGGTGCCGGTCACCATCGCCGATCCGGGCCGCCGCTACCTCGGCGTCTGCGCCCACGGCGTACGTATGAAGTCCGCCGAGATCCGGGTCGCGGAGATCCTGCTACTCGCCGGGCAGACCCTGTTCGACAAGTACGGAGTGCCCGCCGACCCGTACATGACGACGGTCGGCTACTTCAGCGCCACCCGCGAGCTGGCCGGCATGCGTCGCCTCCTGGACGACGACGTGACCACGCGCGTCCGCACCCACGGCCGACGCAAGGACCTCTCCGACCGGCTCGTCGGGCCGAGCATGCTGAACGTGCAGGAGCTGACATCCCGGATCTCGTCCGGCGACATCAGCGACGTGCTGAAGCGGCTGGAGATCGGCTTCGACTCGGAGATCGACACGACCGCCCGGCGGAAGGCGATCTTCGAGGACATGCGGGAGGCCATGAAGGCCAAGACGGCCTCCAACCCGCGGCTCAAGCTGCACCCGGTGACCGACCGCTTCTACAAGCGGCAGAACGAGGGCCAGCTCCCGGTCGACGCGGTGCTCGCCACCTCGATGCTCCAGGTCGGTGTGGACGTGTCCCGGTTCGGTCTTATGGTGGTCACCGGCCAGCCGAAGAACACCGCCGAATACATCCAGGCGTCCTCCCGCGTCGGCCGTGACGCCCGCCGCCCGGGTCTGGTGCTCACCCTCTACAACTGGACCCGCCCCCGGGACCTCGCGCACTACGAAGACTTCGAGTACTACCACGCCACCTTCTACCGGCAGGTGGAGGCGCTGTCGGTCACCCCGTACACCCGGCGAGCCCTGGACCGGCAGACCACCGCGACCCTGGTCGCGGCCGTGCGAAACGCGGAGGAGGCCTTCTCGCGTAACACGGACGCCCACGATGTGCCGCTCGACGGCCCCGAGGTGCAGCGGGTCGTCAGCCGGTTCCTTCAGCGGGCCGAGGACATCGCTGGTGACCGCGGCCGGGACTACCTCCTTGAGCGGATCAACCGGCTGCGGGACGTGTGGAACGAGCGGAAGACCGGCGCCACCCGGCTCGGCTATGCCGACGGGACCTTCAAGCAGCAGAAGCTCGACGGCCTGCTCACCGTGGCCGGTGGCGAGCGGTGGACCGAACGGACTGTCGGGCAGTCGATGCGCGAGACGGAGAACGAGATCAACCTCGTGCTGCCGGCCGGGGAGAAGATCTGCGACGCGCAGTACGGGGCGCCGGAGTGGTCGTTCGGGCCGCCGAGCGACGACGTGCGGGACGAGGATCTGCCCGACGGTGACGAGCTGGGCGAGTCGACCCTGGCGGGGAAGGGGAACTGATGGCGAGCAAGCACTTCCGGCGGGTTGGCTCCGTCCGGCCCAGCCACCTGATGTTCACCACTGGCGTCGGCGCGATCGTCGACCTGCCGAACTTCTCCGTGCTGGTACGCGGCCTCGACGACTGGAACCACGACGCGGTGCCTGACTGGGAGCCGATCGCCGAGCCCCGGCTCCTCGCCGCTGTCCGCAAGCTGCTCAAGCAGAAGTCCATCAAGGAGTTGCGGCCAGCGCCCTGGATGGACGGCGCCGATCAGCAGCCCAACGGCCTGGCGGCCAAGGTCGGCGTGCCGATCACACCCTTCCCCGGTTGGCTGCGCTGCACGGCGTGTGACGAACTGGCCCCGATCGAGGGCGGAGTCTTCGGCTTCGAGAACTCGAAGGCTCGCAAGCCCCACGAGGCGCGGTTTTTCCACACGGTCTGCGGGCGGAAGAAATCCGGCCGGCGGCCGATGGCGGTGGCGGCCCGCTTCGTGCTGGCCTGCACGGCCGGGCACCTAGACGACTTCCCGTATGCCCAGTACGTGCATCAGGGCGGCAGCTGTCCCAACGCCAGCCACCCGAAGCTGCGGATGGACGACCGGGGTGGCAACCTCGGCGCCAACGTCGAGATTCGGTGCGTGCCGTGCGGCGCGCGCCGCAACATGAAGGAGGTGCTCGGTCAGCGCGGCGCGTACAAACTGCCCCGCTGCCGGGGCCGGCGGGCGCACCTGGGCGACTTCGAGCCGGGGGAGTGCAAGGGAGACCTGAAGCTCCTGGTGGTTGGCGCGTCCAACCAGTGGTTCGCGCAGACGCTCTCCGCGTTGGCAGTGCCCCGCACCGGGGCGAGCGAGCTGCAGACCAAGGTCGAGCAGCATTGGAAGCCCTCACTGGAAGGCGTTCCCGGCGTCGACATGCTGCCCTACCTGAGGACCGTCGTGCCGGCCCTGCGGGAATTCGACCGATGGACCGACGAGCAGATTTGGGCGGCCATCGAGCGGCAGCGCAGCGGCCCCAAGAGTGACGACGACGAGAAGGGCGACCCGGACCTGCACACCCCGGAGTGGGAGATCTTCTCCGCCGGTGAGCTGCCGCCTGCCACGCCTGATTTCACATTGCGGCGGGACCCGAACGGCGTGCCCGGCCAGCTCAAGGAGATCTACGCCGACGTCATCCAGGCCGAGCGGCTGCGCGAGGTCCGCGCGCTGGTCGGCTTCACCCGCCTGGACGCCCCCGACCCGATGGACCCCGATCTCGTCCTGCGAGCACCCCTGAGCAAGGCCACGCCGACCTGGGTACCGGCGAGCGAGGTGCGCGGCGAGGGAATCTTCCTGCGGCTTCCCGAGGACCTCCTTGTCGAGTGGGAACGCCGGGTCACCGACACCGAGACCATGGAGACGCACCGGGAGGCGTACGGGCGGTTCCGGGAGAGCCGCTTCTCCGGGCGCATCAGGGGCGGCTTCGACCGGATGCGGCACTGGCCGGGGGAGCGGTACTTCGCCCTGCACACCCTGTCGCACCTGCTGATCCGCACCATCGCGCTGGAATGCGGCTACAGCTCGGCCAGCCTGTCGGAACGCATCTACACCGGTACACCAGAGGACCCGCAGCGGGCCGGCATCCTCATCTACACGGCCGTGCCGGACGCTGAAGGGACGCTCGGCGGCCTGGTGTCGCTCGCGGAGCACGACGCGCTGGTCCGCCTCACCCGCCGAGCGCTGAGTGACGCCATGCATTGCTCGTCCGACCCGCTCTGCGCCGAGCGGCTGCCGCACCATCCGGAGGAGTTCCTGCACGGTGCCGCCTGTCACGTCTGTCTGTTCGTCTCCGAGACGACCTGCGAGCGTGGCAACCGGTTCCTGGACCGGCGGTTCGTCGTACCGATCGACAAGCCGGACCTGGCGCTCTTCCCCGAGCTGCCATGACGTGGCACCCGGCGTTCGAGGCGGCGGCCGAGGCCACGGTGAACCGGCTCGGCCCGGGACACCTGCGGGTGCTGGCCGACCGCCTCGGCGACGGCTCGCCGGAGCAGGCCGTCCGGCACGCCGTGCCGGTGCCCGGTTTCGCGGAGGCGGCCGGGGCGGTGCTCGCCGCGCAGCGCGCCTCCGGGTTGAGGAGCGCTGAGGCGGCGTCCTACCTGCGGGGCTTGGCGGCGGGGCACGCGCAGCGGTCGGCGGCCGTGCGGATCGAGTCGGTGTGGAGCGGGCCGAGCACCCATCCGGTGCCGGTCCGCTCGACCGCACAGGTGCTGGTCGACCTAGTCGCGGAGGCCCAGACCGAGCTGCTGCTGATGACGTACTCCGCCAAGCCCTATCCGCCGCTTCTGGCGGCTCTGACGGCGGCGGTCACCCGCGGGGTGGCGGTGAATGTGGTGGTCGAGACACTGGCTGGGGCGGGTAGAGCGTTACAGGGTGCGGAACCGGCGGCAGCCTTCGCGAATCTGCCCGGGGTGCGGTTGTGGCACTGGCCGGTGGAGCGGCGGGCCGAGGATCACGCCAAGATGCACGCAAAGATCGCAGTCGCCGATCGCCGGGTGTTACTGGTGTCCAGCGCCAATCTGACCCAGTCCGGGGTCAACCGGAACATCGAGGCGGGGCTGCTGATACGCGGCGGCCCGGCACCGCAGCGGGCGGCCGAGCACATCGCCGAGCTCCAGAGCCGGGGGGTGCTGGCCCGGCTCCAGACGTCCGGGCAGGGGTGGTGACAGTGCCGGGTTCGGACGGCGCGACCGTCGCCGCTGGCGACATCGCTCGGCTGGCTGGCGTCGGGCGGGCGGCGGTCAGCAACTGGCGGCGGCGCTTCCCCGACTTTCCGCAGCCCGTCGGCGGCAGCTCGGCGAGCCCGCTGTTCGCCTTCGCCGAGGTCGAGGCATGGCTGAGTCGACACGACAAGCCGTTCCGGCTCACCCCCGCTGACCGGGTGTGGCAGCTCCTCCGAGGTGCCGCCGCCGAGCTGGAACTGGGGGACAGGATCGGCAACCTCGGTGGCTTCCTGGCCTTCCTCGAGCGGAACCCGGCAGCGTGGAGGAGACTCGCCAGCCAGCCGGACGCCGTGGTGGCGGAACGGCTGGCCGAGACGTTGCGAACGGGTGTCCCGGAGTTCGCGCACCTCATCACCGACGCGCCGCGCCCGGACACGGTGACCATCGTCCGGTTGGCCGCCGCGGCGGCAGACGGAGAGGGACCGCGGGCCGTCTTCGACTTCCTCTGCGAGCGGTATCTGGAGGTCCACTCCCGCCGTCACACCGTCACACCAGCCCCCCTCGGCGCTCTCATGGTCGCGCTGGCCGCGTCAGAGGCCGACACCGTGCTCGACCCGGCCTGCGGGATTGGGACCCTGCTGCTCGCTGCCGCAGGGAGCAAAGCCCAGAGGTTCTGCGGTCAGGATGTGAACCCGACGGCAGCCCGCATCGCGAGTGCGCGGCTTCTGCTGCACGGCGGGGACGCCCGAGTTACCGTGTCGGACTCGCTGCGATCCGATGCGTACACCGGCGACCTGTTCGACGCGGTGGTGTGCAACCCGCCCTTCGGTGACCGGTCCTGGGGCCATGACGAGCTGGCCGGCGACGCGCGCTGGGAGTTCGGCCTGCCGCCCCGAGGGGAGCCGGAACTCGCCTGGGTGCAGCACTGCCTTCAGCACGTCAAGCCCGGGGGGCTGGTGGCCATCCTCATGCCGAGGGCCGCCGCCAGCAGGCGTGCCGGCCGCCGCATCCGGGGTAACCTCCTCCGCGCCGGAGCGCTGCGGGCGGTGATCTCTCTGGCGACGACCGGACCGACCGGGGCAGTGGCACCGGACCTGTGGCTGATGCGGCGTCCCGACGGAGCGCCGCGCCCCGGCGAGGTCCTGCTGGTCGATGCCAGTTCCGAACCCGCGCATGCGATAGCGGCCTGGGGCGCATTCGCCGCTGGGTCGGAGCTGCCCGCAGGGAGTCGGGCGGTCCCGATCATCGACCTGTTGGATGACGACGTGGATTTCGCCCCGGCCAGCCACCTGACCGTCGCCCCGCCCTCGTCGGCCTTTCCCTCCGCTCTGGCGTCGCTGAACGCCGCCGTCGATGCTCTCGTCGCGACCCTGCCGGACCTGACCAGCATTGAGTCACCGGACGCTCCGGCGATGACCACCGTCGGCGAGTTGGTCAGGACAGGCGCGGTCACCATCCGGCAGGCCCCGATCAAGATGGGGGCCGACGAAGACGGACCAATGCCCGTGCTCACCGCTCGGGACGTACGCCTAGGGGACCCCGCCTCCGGGACAGCGAAGGCCCTGCCCGGCGCCGTGACCGTACGGGCAGGCGACGTGGTGATCCCGCTGACGCCGCGCGCGCCCGCCGTGCGCGTCGTCACTGACGGCGGCCCGCTGCTCGGCCCGCGGCTCTATCTGGTCCGAGTCGACCCGGAGCAGGTGGATCCGTACTTCCTGGCCGGCTTCCTGCGGACCGCACAGCGCGCCGGCTCAAGCGGATCGTCGCTCGGTGGAAGGATCGATATCCGGCGGACCCGCCTGCCCCGGTTGCCCCTACGCGAGCAGCGCACCATCGGCGAGGCGTTCCGGCGACTGATGGGCTTCGAGGCGCGACTGCGGGAGGCGGGTGCGCTGGGGGAGGAACTCATCGAGCACGGGTTCCTCGGCCTCTCCGACGGGACCCTACACCCGGCGAAAGCGGACTAGCCTGCCCATGCTGAGGGATCGAGGACGGAAAGGCCTGTCGCGGTGGGGACACTGATCAACAGCCGGTACGAGCTGGACGACCTGCCCGTCGGCCGGGGCGGCATGGGCGAAGTCTGGCTCGGGCATGACGTGAAGCTGGATCGCCCGGTAGCCGTCAAGTTCATCCGCTTTCCCGATGGAGAGCACGACAAGGACTACGTCCGCCGGTTCGTCCGCGAGTCCCGAATAACCGCCCGGCTGGAGCACCCCGGCGTGCCGGCCGTCTACGACGTCGGGTCGCACGAGGGCCGACCGTACCTGGTCATGCAGCGGATCCAAGGGATCAGCGTCGCTGACCTGGTAGCGGAGCAGGGCGCGCTGCCCATCGGCTGGGCAGCCGGAATTGCCGCCCAGGTCTGCGCGGTCCTCGCCGCCGCCCACCAGGCCTCGCTCGTGCACCGCGATCTCAAGCCGAGCAACCTCATGCTCCAGCCCGACGGGGCGGTCAAGGTGCTCGACTTCGGACTCGCCGCAGCGCCCACCCTTTCGGACTTCTCGAAGATCACGGCGACCGGGCTGCCGCCCGGCACACCTGCGTACATGGCGCCGGAGCAGATCGAAACCAACATCAGCGGCCCCGCCACCGACCTGTACGCCTTGGGCTGCACGCTCCACGAGATGCTCACCGGCGAACGGCTCTTCACCGGCTCCACCTCTTACGACGTGTGGAGCAAGCAGGTCACCCACCAGCCGCCGCCGGTGCGCAACGTGCGGGACGACGTGCCCGCCGGCCTGGAGGATCTGCTGCTGCACCTGCTGCAGAAGAAGCCCGAGGACCGGCCGGAGAGCGCCCAGACGGTCTACGACCGCCTCTTGCCCTTCGCCGTCAGCCTCGGCCCGCTGCCGGGGATTCTCCGAACAGGGGTGAGCCCCACGCGGATGTACGGCTCGATGCTGGGGCGCGTATTGGCCGCAGCCCCCGCAGCCCCCGCAGCACCGGCCACTGGGCTCGACCAGCCGCAGCCCGCTGCACCGGAGCAGCCTCCAGCGCCGTCCCAGCGCCGGCCCGTTGAGACGTCGGCGGTGGACCGGTCGGACCTACGACGGGCACGAGCGGAAGCCACTCGGCTGGTGGGGTCGTCCCGCTACGGCCAGGCGGCCGAAGTGCTCGCAGCTGCGGTCGCGCCGGCGATCACCGCCCTCGGTAGGACCGACGAGGACGTGATGCGCGTCCGGCTCGAACTCGCGGACGCGCTCTTCGAAGAGGGTGACTACCGGCGTGCCGCGCCCGCCTACGAGGAACTGGGCGAGGACGTCGCCCGGAAGCAGGGGCCGGAGGCGGACCTCGCGCTGCACTGCCGGCTGCGGGGGGCGACCTGCCGGGCGTTGTTCGGCGAGACGAGCGAGGCGTTGCGGCAGCTGCAAGCGCTGGTGCGCGACGAGGTTGAGGCGTTCGGTGCGGACGACCCGCGCACGTTGGAGCTGCGCCGCCAGATCGGCTTGCTTCAGCTCGGTGCCGGGCAGCGGCGTGCCGCGGATAAGACCCTGACCGATCTCCTGGCGGATCTGACCCGGCTGCACAGCGCCACCCACCCCAGCGCTAGAGAGATCGCCGACCTGCTCTCCGGGCTACGCCGTCCCGGCTCCCGATGATCCGACCCGCCGACAGGCGGACCGCACCGCAGCACTGACCAAGCTGATCGCCGCCGGGCGCGGCGCCGACCGAGGAGAGCGTCATGGGTGAGACCGCCGCACCGATCGAGCACATCTCCATCCGCGTCCCGTGGCACGACAGCGGCTGGCGGGGAACGGTATGCGCCGACCCGCACGGCAACGGCACCTGCGTGCTGCTGAAGAACATCGGCCAGAACCGCCGTGACGAGCACGAGCAGCGCCACGCCGGCCGGGACATCGCCGACCTGCCGCTCACCGACGCTCCGCCCTGCGTCGCGGAACGCGCAACGTTCATGTCCCCGCGGGTGATCCCCTTCCAGCGCAGGCACCCCTTCTCGCAGAAGTCCCCCGCCTTCGCCACGTTCCAGCCCACCCCGCAGACGATGCCCCCGTACTCCGCCCAGGCGGTGCCCTTCCGCTGGATGTCCCGCGACGGCGCGAAGTCGGTCAACGAGGAACGCCGGCTGGGCCTGCTGCCCGACCTGGAGGAGCAGGTGGACGCCATCACCGGCTGGGGCAACTCCGCCTGGGTAATGCACGGTGACAACCAGCGGGCCCTGCTGGACGCCTTCTTCAGCACCGTCCAGCCGGCGCGCAGCATCGTCTTCTTCTACGCCAAGCACAGCCCTCTCAGCGACGACCCGCGCCGCCTGCTCGTCGGCGCCGCCATGGTCACCGACGTCACCCCCACCGGCGCCTACCGCAGCAGCGGCGGGGAGCAGTTCCCCGCGCAGATGTGGGAAACGACCATCGGCCACTCGCTGCGCCCCGACCAGCAGCAGGGCTTCCTGATGCCGTACCAGGCACTGCTGGAGGCCCGCGACCGCAAGGGCGTGAACATCGACGACGCATTGGCCTTCGCACCCGAGGGCGGCTGGGAGGCGTTCTCGTACGTCACCGAACACGTCAGCCACGACCTCGCCATCGACGGACTGCTCGCCCTGCTCGCGGCGGGACGCGCCGCCCGGCGCATCCTGGGTGACGACGCGGGCCCGCTGGGATTCGACTGGCTCGAAGGGCAGCTCAACCGGCTCTGGAAGCTGCGCGGCCCCCGCCCCGGCCTGGCCAGCGTACTGGCGGCCCTGGGCGTCCCGCAGTACGTGACGTTCGCGCACATGGTTGCGGCGGCGGCCGGCCCCGGCACCGACCCGTGGCAGACCCTCGAAGAGGCGATGACGGATCCGGACCGACTCGGCCTGACCGCCAAGACGCACCTGACACCCAGCCTGCGCACTACCTGGAAGGCCCTGAGGCCCGAGCGACGGCAGCTGCTGCAACTGCTCAGCCGCTTCTCACTCACCCGGGAACAAGCCGAACGGTTCTTCGTCGTCGAGCAGCGCGACCCCACGCTGAGCGACGACGACATCATCGCCAACCCGTACCGTCTGTACGAGTCCGACCGCGACCAGCCGGACGCCGTCCCCTTCTCCATCATCGACCGTGGCTGCTTCCCGGACGCCACCATCGCCTCGGCGTTCCCGCTCCCCAAACCCAGCGCCATGGACGACGGCCTCGACGCCCGCCGGGTACGCGCCCTCATCATCGAGGAACTGCAGCGGGCGAAGGCGACCGGGCACACGCTCCAACCCCAAGCCGACGTGGTCAACAACATCCGGAGCCGGACGCTCAGCATGCCGTGCCCGGTCACCACCGATGTCCTCGACGCCCACCACCTGTCGGCGGGGACCCTGCCCGCCGACGCCCCGCTGACCGGGGTGACCCTGCCCAACGGTGCGCCAGCGCTGCAGCTCGCCGACCTGACCCGCGTCGGGAGCGTCATCCGTGACCAGGTCGAACGGCGGCTGAAGGCGGCTCCCATCGTCGGCGCGCCCGACTTCGCGGTACGCCTCGACGCCCTGCTGCGGGCCATCGACGCAACGCTTCCCGAGGACGAGATGGACGCCGAGAAGCGCGCCCGAGCGGAGAAGGTCGCCGCTCTCAACACGCTCTACGCGTCGCGGATCAGCGTCCTGATCGGACCGGCGGGAACGGGCAAGACCACCCTCCTCCGTGTGCTACGGCACACCGAGTCGGTGGCCGCCGGGGGAGTGCTTCTGGTCGCCCCGACGGGAAAGGCCCGCGTTCAGCTGGCACAGGCGGTCGACGCGCCCGCAGTCACCCTGGCGCAGTTCCTGATTTCGACCAAGCGGTACGACCCCCGCACCGAGCGGTACCTGGTGACGGGAGACGTGCAGAGCCGCGCCAAGAACTTCAAGACGGTCGTGGTCGACGAAGCGTCGATGCTCACCGAAGAGCAGCTCGCCGCCCTGCTCGACGCGGTCACCGGGGTGCAACGGCTGGTGCTGGTCGGCGATCCCCGACAACTGCCACCGATCGGCGCCGGCCGTCCGTTCGTCGACATCGTGCGCCGGCTCGCACCCGATGACATCGCCACGCGGACGCCGCGCTGCGCGCCCGGCTACGCCGAACTCACCATTCCGCGCCGTCAGGTCGGCCAGGAGCGCGACGACCTGGTCCTGGCCAGCTGGTTCGCGGACGGCGAGCTGTCACCGGCCGCCGACCTGATCTGGGAGCGGCTGCGCGCAGGTGAGCAACTGCCGACCCTGCGCGCCGTCCGGTACGCCCGCGCGGACCTGTTCCCGACCCTGCTCGCCGTCCTGCGGGAGGAGGTCGATGAGCTGAAGACGGCCAGCGACGAGGAACTGGCGGCGGCGTTCGGCCGCAGCTACGGCGGTGTCGTCTCCGCCAAGGGCAACCTCTACTTCCCGCCCGGCGCGGGAAGCCGTGCCGACGCCTGGCAGATCCTGTCTCCGGTCCGCAGCCGCGGCTGGGGCACGATCGAGATCAACCGCGCCCTCAAGGATGCCTTCGGAACGCGTGCCCTCGAGCAGGCGGTCGGGCCGAAGCGGTGGAACGCCAAGCCCATCGGCCCGGAGCGGATCGTTGTCGGCGACAAAGTGATCAACATCCGCAACCACCAGTTCAAGCAGTCCCAGATCTACCCGAAGGACGCCGAGCGTTTCGTCGCCAACGGTGAGCTCGGTGTGGTGGTCGGCCAGACCCGCTCGAAGTGGGTCACCTGGCCGCCGAACAAGACCGAGATCGAGTTCAGCGGTCGCGAGAAAGTCAAGTACGACTTCTACGACTGGTCCGACGACGCCCGTGCGCCGATGCTGGAACTCGCCTGGGCGATCACCATTCACAAGTCGCAAGGCAGCGAATTCGGTGTAACGGTCGTCGTGCTGCCAGCAGATGGTGCCGGGTTGAGCCGGGAACTGCTGTACACCGCCCTGACCCGTCAGAAGGGCAAGGTGATCCTGCTGCACGAGGCGGACCTCGACGAGGTCGCCCAGCGGGGCTCCGCCATCTACTCCGATACCGCCGGTCGTCTGACCAACCTCTTCGTGCCGTCCGAGCCGATCCAGGTCGGCGACGCCGTCGTCGACCGCGGCCTGGTCCACCGCACGGACCGCGGTGAACTGGTGCGCAGCAAGAGCGAGGTGCTGATCGCCAACCTGCTGCACGAGTTGGGCCTCTCCTACGACTACGAGGCTCCGTTCACGGGCAGCGACGGCAGAACGGTGCGGCCAGACTTCACCGTTGTCACCGACCTGGGGGAGACGGTGATCTGGGAGCACCTGGGCATGCTCTCGGACCCCCGGTACGCCCGGAAGTGGGAACTCAAGAAGAACTGGTACGCCCGCAACGGGGTGCTGCCGGCGGAGGACGGCGTCGGCGACCAGGGAGTGTTGGTCGTGACGGATGACCGGCGCGGGGTGGACTTCCCTGCCTGGCGAAATCTTGCCCAGAAGATCTTCGGACTTTGACATGGCGGGCTGCGGTGCCCGGCCGCAACTACAGGCCGGGCACCGCCGTGCGCTTCCTGCGAGGGCCGCCCGACGGCGCTACGGACAGGTGGGCTCAGCCGCCGCCCGCCGAACCCGGAGCGGCGGAGCAAGCCGTGACATGTCAGAAATCCGACAAGGTATTGAGCCGTTCGAGGGCGTTCTGGGGCTTCACGTCGGTTGCTCCGGACATGGTTGGTCTGTTTGTCTTGCCGGGTTCAGAGGCAGGCCCGAAATAGGGGAGTCGGGATGGTCGCGGCGGCCGAAACCACACTGCAAGGTCTGTTGGAGGGGTCGAAGCAGTATCAGGTACCGCTCTACCAGCGCACCTATTCGTGGACCAAGTCCCAGTTGGCGCGGCTCTGGGAGGACGTCCGCAAGCTCGCCGACGACCGGGTGGACAATCCGAGCGCTACGCACTTCATCGGTTCGGTGGTGCTCGCGCCCAGTCCCACCAACGGCCCGGCAGGCGTCGCCGAATACCTGGTGGTGGACGGCCAGCAGCGGCTCACCAGCCTCACCATCCTGCTCTGCGCCATTCGGGACCACCGGGCGGCGCATGAGGACCCCAAGCATCGCGACCGGCTCAACCAGCAGTATCTGACCAATCCCTGGGAGCTGGGGCAGCGCCGATTGAAGCTGGTACCCACGCAGGCCGACCGCACCGCCTACCTGGCCTGCCTGGACTCGACGCCTCAGGCTGGTGGCACTGATCCGGTCGGTGTGGCGTACCAGTTCTTCGCCTCCCAGCTTGCCGCGGCCGACGACCCGGACGACCCGCTGGACATCGAACGTATCGAGAGCGCCGTCATCACAGGACTGGCACTGGTGTCGGTCACCGCGCAGCCAGGGGACAACGTCTATCGAATCTTCGAATCGCTGAACAACACCGGCCTCCGGCTGACCCAGGCCGACCTGCTGCGCAACTACCTGTTCATGCGGCTGCCGACCAGGGGTGAGGCGGTCTATCAGTCTCTCTGGCTGCCACTGCAGGAGCGGCTGACCGCGGCTCAGTTGGAGTTGCTTTTCTGGCTCGACCTGGTGCACCGCGACCCGCGGGTCAAGCAGACCGACATCTACGCGGCTCAGCAGAACCGGCTCGAACGGTTCCGGTCGGAGCAGGACATCGAAACGGAGGTGCAGCGGTTCAGCCAGCTCGGTGCCCTGCTCCGGGTCATTCTGCACCCCGAGGAGGAGCAGGACCCGGGGGTACGGCGGCGGCTGGAGCGGCTCAGCGCCTGGGGCACGACCACCGTCTACCCGCTGTTGCTGCACCTGCTCGACCGCCGGGAGCACGGTACGGCGACCTCCGAGCAGGTCGCGTCGGCAATGCTGTACGTGGAGAGCTTCTTCGTCCGTCGCCTGCTCATCGGCCGGGCCACCGCCAACATCAACCGGATTCTGCTCTCCGTCGTCACCGAGATGGATCGGGACCTGCCGGTGGATGAGGCGATGCGGGCCTACCTGTCGGTCGGCCGCAAGTACTACGCCACCGACGCTAGCGTGCGAGCCGCCGTCCGGTCGATCCCGTATTACCTCAACGGTCGTCCGCACCAGCGCAACCTGGTGCTCCGCTGGCTCGAGGAGTCGTACGGCAGCAAGGAGCCGGTGGCGCTGGACTCCCTGACCATCGAGCACGTGCTGCCGCAGACCCCCACGGCCGAATGGCGGCAAGTGCTGGCCGCGGACCTTGGGCCCGAGGAGAAACTCGGCGAGGCGCACGAGGCCCTGGTTCACACCCTGGGGAACCTCACCCTCACCGGCTACAACTCCGAACTGAGTAACAGCTCCTTCCCAGTCAAGCGTGTCCAGCTTGCCAAGAGTGGGATCCTGCTAAACCAGGAAATCGCCGAGCAGGACCGCTGGGGACGTCCCGAAATCCACGCTCGCGCCGATGCCCTCGCCGACCGCATCGTCTCCATCTGGCCGGGCCCCACCGAGCAGGCGGGTGAGCAGTCGGAGGTGCCCTGGGACGTCATGAACAAGGCCCTCGCCGAGCTGCCTGCCGGCTCCTGGACCACCTACGGCGACCTGGCCGCCCTCATCGGCACCGCTCCGGTGCCGGTCGGTGCCCGCCTCGCCAACCATCCAACCCCGAACGCGCACCGGGTGTTGCAGGCCGAGGGCACGCCCTCGCCCGGCTTTCGCTGGCTCGACCCCCACCGGACCGACGACCCACGTGACCTGCTGCGCGCCGAGGGCGTGACGTTTGACGAGTACGGACGGGCCGACAAGGCCCAGCGCATCGGCATCGAAGAGCTGGCACAACTGGCCGGGGTGACGCCGGAGGACCTGCCCGACCGCCTGCCCCGACCTCGACCGGGTCACGAGACCGACCTCGCTGCACGGTTCATGGAGCAGCTCACCACCCTGCAAGGCCCCCAGGTCGCTACCGCGACGCACGTCGTTCTCGACGCCTGGACCACGATGGGCGGCACCGTTCTTTACGGCAGTGGCGGCGAGACCTCCTGTTTTCTCATGGCGCGCGGAAAGGCGCACGAACTCGGCAACATTTGGCCAGCGGCGATCTATCCGAGCGGGAAGTTCGAGGTCGTCTTCCAGCACCTGAGCGTCCGGGCACCGTTCGACGACGTCACCCTGCGGGAGGAGCTCCGACAACGGTTTAACCAGTTGCCGGGCGTCGACATCGCCGTGGCCAAGATCGCTCTTCGTCCCGGATTCCCGCTAGCGGTCCTCGTCGACGCAGACGCCCGCGAGGCTCTACTCGACCATCTCCGCTGGTTCTACGACCAAGCGCAGCTGCCCACCTCGGACGAACTGGTCATGTTCTAGGTTCCGAGTCCGACGCCCTGCCTTCCCGCAGCGCCCAGAGCCGGGCGCTGCGGGGGCCACCCACCCTGCCGTGGTCGGTAGTGGCGCTCCGCTGTCGTCGACCCTTTCCCATCGGAGGTCCGCCCGTGCCCCAGCTTGCCTTCGCCAACACCTTCTGGGAGAGCTTTGACGTCCTGGAAAAGCCGGTCAAGGCCGGCGTACGCAAGGCGATGGCGAAGTTCCAGCAGCTCAGCATCGCCGAGTTGCACGCCGACAAGGGCCTGCACCTGGAGTCGGTGAACAACGCCCGCGACCCGAGGATGAGGACCATCCGCATCAACGACTTCTGGCGCGGAGTTGTGCTGGCGCCGGACGACGGCAGCGACACCTTCCTCCTGATCAGCGTCGTGCCGCACGACAGCGCGTACACCTGGGCGGCGAAACGCCTCTACACGATCAACACGGCGACGAGAGCCCTGGAGGTCCGCAACGTCGTCGCCATCGAACAGCTCACGCCGGCGTTGGAGAAAGCGGCGGCGCATGCACCGACGCTGCTCTTCGCTCGTCATTCGGACACAGTGCTGCGTGATCTCGGCGTCGACGACCAGGTGCTGCGGGCCGTCCGGACAATCATCGACAAGCCACAGCTCGAGGCATTCGGCACGCTCCTGCCCGAGGACCAGTTCGAAGTTCTGCAGTACCTCGCCGAGGGCTTCTCTCCAGACGAGGTCTACCGCGACCTCGTCGCTGAACGCCGGCCGGCTGCCGCGACGCCGGAGCCGAGCGAGAGTCTGGCAGCGGCGATCGTCAACACCACCAGCCGCATCATGCTGGTGACCCGGCCCGACGAACTGGCCGAGATCCTAGACAAGCCGTTCGCGGCCTGGCGGGTATTCCTACATCCGTCGCAGCGGCGGGTCGCGTACCGGGTGTCGTACAAGGGACCGGCACAGGTGAGCGGCGGACCAGGCACCGGCAAGACGGTGGTCGCCCTGCATCGGGTCAAGCATCTGCTGTCCCGCTCGGCCGACAGCCGGGTACTGCTCACCACGTACACGAATGCCCTGGCCGCCGCCCTGCGGGAGAACCTGGCGCTGCTCCTCAACGAGAAGCAGTTGGCGCGTGTGGAGGTCACCACGGTCAACTCCTTCGCCAACCGCACCGTCCGAGCCGTCGCCGGGCGGATGCCCGCCCCGATCGGGGACACCGACGAGCGACAGGTCTGGCGGCGGGTGTGCCGGCGGCTGACGCTGCCCTGGACCGAGCAGTTCCTCGCCCAGGAGTACCGGCACGTCGTTCTCGCCCAAGACGTACGCAGCCGCGAGGCGTACCGGGAGGTGAACCGGCGGGGAAGAGGTACGGCGCTCGGCCCGCGACAGCGCGACCGGGTGTGGGAGGCAGTGGAGATGTTCACCGCCGAACTGGCGGCGGCCGGCGCCATCACCCACCTCCAGGTCTGCGCCCGCGCTGCCCAACTGCTCGGGCAGGCCGACCTCAGCATCCACGGCTTCGACCACGTGGTGGTGGACGAGGCGCAAGACCTGCACCCGGCGCAGTGGCGGGTCCTGCGCGCCGCCGTGGCTCCCGGCCCTGACGACCTCTTCATCACCGGAGATCCACATCAGCGGATCTACGACTCTCGCGTCTCTCTCAGCTCGCTCGGTATCTCCGTCACGGGGCGTAGCAGCCGGCTGCGTATCAACTACCGCAGCACCGAAGAAATCCTCTCCTGGTCTGCCGGCGTGCTCGTCGGGTCGCAAGTCGAGGACCTCGGCGGTGAGGGCGAGGATAGCCTCACGGGCTACCGGTCGCTGCTGCACGGCAAGCGACCGCACGCGCAGGGGTATCCGACGCCCCAGGCCGAGGTGGCGGCGCTGGTCGAGCGGGTGGGGGAGTGGCTCGCGCATGGCGTCCAACCGAGCGAGATAGCCATCTGCGCGCGGTTCAACACGGTTCTCAGCAGCGTGCACGACAAGCTGACCACGGCTGGAACCCCCGCCGTGTGGGTACGGGATCAGCCGGGTGCGGACATCGACGGGGTGCGGCTCGCCACCATGCATGCGATGAAGGGCCTGGAGTTTCGCTGCGTCGCGATGGTGGGGACCACGGCCAAAGCGGTTCCGTTCGCGAAAGAGATCACACCACCAGAGGTGGACCAGTTGCAGCACGAGAGCGACATGCTTCGGGAACGCTGCCTGCTCTTCGTGGCGAGCACGCGGGCACGGGAGGAGCTGTACGTGTCGTGGAGCGGGACGCCCAGCCCGTTTCTGTCGTTCGCCTCCCTGGGCCAGCCCAGGTGAAGCGTTGTGCCGGTTCATGAACCTGGGTATTGGTGCGGCGTGAGCGGCGGGCAGCCGAAGCAACTGCCCCCGTGCGCGGCATGCTGGCTGGCGCCGATTCGGACGAATGACCGAGCCGGAGCGTTAAGCATCCTGTGCACGCCGCGGTATCAGCTGCGGCGATTCCGTCCACGACTGGCCCAACTGACTGGCGCCACTGCGGCACAGGACACCGGCGTTTCGTCCACTGCTGCCTGCCCGGTTCCGCCGATCACCAGCCGGATAGACCGGCGGCCTGGGAGCCCTCGGCTCTCGACCTGCCCACGTGTGACGCTGGAAGGACGGAGGACGTGAACAAGGGCCGTCCGGAGGGTTTTGGGCCAGGCGGCCGTTTGGCTAAGTTGAGGCTGCTCGCGGCCCCTGTCTCGCGAAACAGGCAGAGTCCAGAGCAGATGGTGGGTTCGGACAAGGGCCGAAACGTTACGGTGAGGCCTGCTCCGGCGTGCCAGCCGACGTTTCGACCCTCAGCTGCCGAGCGCAGGGCAGTACGGGGTCTGGGGAAGCACATGGTGTCGCCGGTGATGCCGCCGAATCTCACGGCGGCGAGCGATCTGCTGATGCAGCGGGGTCCACTGCCGCCGGAGGAGGTTGCCACCCTTCTCCGAGCCGACGGGATCGTGGTCGCCGCCGCCCGGTTGGCGAAGCTGCCGCAACGGTTTCCCGACGCGTTCGTCCTCGACGACCAGGGCCGTCTCGGTGTCCCGGCCCAGGCCGCTCCCGCCTCCGACGAGCGGCCGGAGCCGAGGCGCCAGGCCCCGGCGCCGGCGTGGCGGTGTGCGACGTCCCCGACGACAATCCGACTCGCTGACTGCGTCGTCATCGCCGTTGCGTATGCGTCAGACACCGTGGCTAAGGCTGACGTGGCCGCGGTGCGGATGGGCGACGGGCAATGCCGGGTCTTTCCCAGGACGGCGGATGGTGCCGCTGAGCTGGGCACGTTCGTCGCCGGGGCGGCATGCGTCGTCGCCCACGACGTCGACTGGTCGCAGGTGCCGCAGGACGTCGTCGAACAGTTGCCCGACGTGCGTATCGACCTGAGGCTGTTGGCGTTGCTGCAGGAACCCACGCGACCCGGCGTACGACTTAGAGAGCTGTGCGCGGCACTCGGCGTTACCCCTACTGGTGGCGACTTGGCGGGCGAGGCCCGGGCGACGGCGGACTGTCTACGTGACCTGATCGGCCGCATCGACGGATCGGAGCCGTCCTGGCAGCTCACTCGCGCGTGCCTGGCGGCGGCACAGTTACCGGTGGCCCGCCTGCTACCGCACGGCTCGCTGCCCGAGCATGCCCGCGACGCCGTGACCTGCGCGCAGGATCCGTTGCTCAAGCCGGTGGGCGACGGGTACCGGTCGGCCTCCGAGGCGGTCCGTCAGGTGTTCGGTCGCCTCACCGACCGCGGCTATGCCGCGCGACCGTCGCAGCATGAGATGTCCACGGCGGTCGCCGAGGTGCTCGACCACGGCGGGCTGCTCGCCGTCGAGGCACCCACGGGCACCGGCAAGTCCCTGGCCTACCTCACGCCGGCCGCCGGACGCGCCAGCGGCGAGCGCAGCCCCGTCGTGGTCGCCACCGCCACGAAGGTCCTGCAGCAACAGCTTCGCCGCGATGTGACACGGCTGCGCGACGAGGGGCTCTTCACGGCCCCGCTCCGCCAACTCTTCGGCGTGCAAAACTACATCTGCCCTCGAGAAATCGGTGCAGCGCTCGACGGCACGGACGAGGACGTGGATCCCGATCAGTGGCTAGCGCTGGCGGTCGCGATCCGTGGCCTCGCCGTCAGCGAGACCGGGGTGTGGGACGACATCGCCGACACCGACCTCCACCACCGACCGGCCTACCGGACGGCGCGTGACACGCTACGAACCGACGCCCGCTCCTGCGAACGGCAACAGTGTGCGTGGGTGGCGACCTGCCCGCTGTTCCAGCGGCTTGCCGGCATACGGGAGCGTCCCGGCGTACTGGTCGTCAACCACGCCCTGATCGCCGCTTGGGCCCAGCTCGCGCAGCAGGGACTGCGAAGCCCGGGCGACGTGCTTGCCGACGGCGCCGGCGACCTGGTGTTCGACGAAGCCCACGACCTCGAGGATTCGCTAACGGGCGCATGGACGCAAACCATCGGCCGCCGCGAACTGCTGGGCCTCGCCGCGCGGCTGGACGGGCGAAGCGGGCTCGACCGGCAGCTGCGCCGCCTGGCTGCCGCCGGCACCGACCTGCGCACGGGCCGTGCCCTGCCGACCATGGCCCGGCAGTTGCGCCGCGACTGCGACAGCCTTACCTCCGCCGTGCTCCGCTACCTACACGAATACGGTGGGCCGAGCCGTTCCGCGGTTCCCCGCAGTGGCGTCGTGCTCTCCCGCCCGGAATACCGTCAGCTCGTCGAAGCCGTCCGTCAGACCGGCCGCGGGCTGCGGGAGCTGCGGAGCGAACTGACTGCGGTGGAGACCGCCGCACGGGCGCGCACGGCGGAGGCCGACAACATCCACCCGCTGCTGCGAAGTGTGGTGTCCCGCCTCGCCGGGCTGATCCACACCGTCACCGACGCCGGGCAGGTGCTCGGGCGGCTGCGGGACCTCCCTGACGAACACCTGTGGGCGTACCGCCTGTCCGCCGACACGCCGTCCGACGCTGAAGACACCGACGCGCAGCCGGACTGGACGTTTGAATGCATCCCCATCGACATCGGTCCCGCCTTCTCGGACGCCGTCGTGCGGCCCGCCCGAAGCGTCACCCTGACCAGCGCCACCCTCACCACCGGCGACACGTTCGACTACGTCGCCTCCCGGCTCGGCATCCGCGTCCAGCGAGGCAGCAGCGAACCCGGGGTGTTCGACGGCCGTCAGCTGGGCAGCCCCTTCGATTACGCCGCACAGTCCGCGGTGGTGCTCACCAACCACCTGCCGGTCCCCGTTCCGAGCCAGGAACGGGAGTTCGTCGAAGAGTTCGCCCGGGACCAGGTGGGGCTGCTGTCCCTCACCGGCGGCCGGTCCATGACGTTGTTCGCGGCCCGCCGGCGCATGGAGGCCGTCGCGCACCTCGTGCGGCAGCAGAACGACGCCCTCGTCGACCGGGGGGTGCGACTGCTCGTACAGGGCGAGGCCGGCCGAACCGAAATTTCTGACCGGTTCCGGGCCGAGCCCGGCACCGTGGTGTACGGGTTGCGGTCGTACTGGCAGGGTTTCGACGCCCCCGGCGACACCCTCAGCTACCTGATCATCGAGAAACCGCCCTACCCCCATCCCGACGACGCCGTGGTCAGCGCCCGGGTCCGTGCCATCGCCGACCGCGGCGGGGACCCGTTCCTCGACTATGTGGTGCCCAAGACCGCCGTGCTGCTGGCGCAGGGATTCGGACGGCTGATCCGCAGCGAAACCGACCGGGGCGTGGCGCTGATCTGCGATCGACGGATGCAGTCGCCGAGCAGCGCCAACCGGCTGCTGCTGTCCACGCTTCCCGGCCCGGGCCTCTACCACGCCGCCGACCGCGACGACGCGTGGCGCTACGCGCTGCGCTTCGTCACCGGCGAGGAACCGGACCTGAGCGCCGCGTTGGCGTTGGCGGGTAACGAGGTCGACGCGATCGTGCAGCGGCTGCGGCTGGAGCCGGGGGAGGACCCGGAGCCCAAGCTTCGTGAAGGTGCGCGCCTGCTGTTCGGGGTAGAGGAGCTGCGGGAGCCACAGGTGCAGCTGATGCTGGCTCACCTCGCCGGCGCGGACACGGTCGGCGTCCTGCCCACGGGCACCGGAAAATCCCTGTGTTTCCAGCTACCGGCCCTGCTGCGTCCCCAGGACCGCGCGACGGTAGTCGTCAGCCCCCTCGTCGCGCTCATCAAGGACCAGCTCGACGACCTCCGGGGCCGCCGGGGCCTGCGCGGTGTGCAAGGCATCACCGGTAGCACCCCGGCGAGCGTCCGCAATGAGATCCTGCGGGACCTCGCCGCAGGAAAGGTGCGGTTGCTGTACGTGTCGCCGGAACGGCTGGTGCGGGATCCGGTGCTCCGGGTGGCACTGGAACGGCAGGACCTGGCCGGCCTCGTGGTCGACGAGGCGCACTGCGTCAGCGACTGGGGCCATGACTTCCGGCCAGAGTTCCGCCAGGTCTCTCGGGCCGTAGCCCACCTCGACCGCGCGCCACGCATGGCGTTGACCGCCACCGCAACCGCGCCGGTGGTGCGCGACATCGTCGCCACCCTGGAGATGCGCGACCCGGTGACGGTCACCCGGCCCTCCGACCGTCCGAACCTCCGATTCCAGGTCACCAAGGTGGCCGACGAACGGGAACGCGCCCGGGAACTGCTGCGCATCGCCACCGCCATGGGCTCCGCACCGGGCATCGTGTACGCGTCGCGGCGGGCGGTCACCGAGGAGATCGCCGCGCTGCTGCGACGTGCCGGGCTCGCGGCCCGCCACTACCACGCCGGCATGGTGCCCGAGCAGCGCGAAGCCGTCCAGGACGACTTCCTCGCCGGAACCACGCAGATCATCGTGGCGACCAAGGCGTTCGGCATGGGCGTCAACAAACCAGACGTGGGCTGGGTGGTGCACTACGATCTGCCGGAATCGCTGGACGCGTACGTGCAGGAGGCCGGACGGGCGGCACGCGCCGTCCACCTGCGCGGCGAGTGCGTCCTGCTGTACGGCGGCGGCGACATCGCCCGCCGGCGCGCCCAGGTGGCCGACGCGACGGACGCCGACCGGCGGGCCCAGACGCAGCGGGTGTTGACCCTGCTCGGCGGCCAGCGCAGGCGCGGCGGAGACGTGGTGTTTCACCAGGAGGAGCTGGCCGAGGCGGCGGGCGTCGAGACGGACGAGCTCAACGTGCTGCTGGGCTGGTTGGAACGCGCCGGAGCGGTGGAGCAACTTCCGGACTGCTCCGCGCGTGGCACTGTGCACGTCGGGGTCAGGGAACCGGAGGACCAGCAGGAACGACGCCGGTTCCGACACGTGTCGGTGCTGCTGCGGATGCGGCCACAGGTCGGCAGCCGGATCGACTTCGACCGCCTCGAACAGGAACACGGCATCGATCCCGACGAGCTGGAGCGCGACCTTGTCGCCTGGTCCCTGGACCGGCTCATCACGTTCTCCTCCTCCCAGCGCTACCGTCGCCTGCGGCTGCGCGCACAACAGGTCGACACGGCCGTGCTAACGCGGGAGATCCGACGGTGGAACGCCTGGCAGCGCGAGCAGCTCGACGCGGTCATCTCCTACGTCGGGGGCACTGGATGCCGGCGGGCCGCCATCGTCCGGTACTTCGGGTTCCCCGCCTACGCGTGCGGCGGCCCGCATGAGTCGTGCGACGCCTGCGGAGGAAAGCCGGCATGGCACGATCTCCCCGCTTCGGCGGTGCCCGACCCGGAGCAGTTGGTCAACGTGGAGCTGACCGTGCTGCAGGCAGTGGGGTGGGCGTCGACGCTACGTACGGGCCGCTACGGCGCGGTGGGGTTGAAGGCGGCAGTACTGGGATCAGAAGTGCTGGCCGGGGGCCAACCGATCGGCGCGGGCCTGCGTCGCTGCCCCCAGTTCGGTGCCCTGCGGTACGTCCGGGGGGCCGACCGGCGCTGGGACGAGGCCGCAACTCGCCTAGTCGCCGAGGGACTGCTCGTACGTGACGAGGTCAGCAGGGACAGCAGGAGCTACATGAGTCTGGCGATCACCGATGCCGGGCGGGAACGGTTAGGGGGCCGGCGTGGGTGAGTTGGTCAGTGTCGAGCGGGTCATCACGGCAGAGATGCTGGAGAACGGGGAGGTCCCCCTGGGGCCGGCGGAACAGACCCGCCTCGGATTGCCCAGCCACTCCGCCGATCTGACCGTCGTGGTGGACGACGAGTCGCTGCCGGTGGCGTGGGTTGCCGGTCGACGACGCCTGCACGGCGAGGCGCTGGCCGAGTATCTGCAGGACACCGCCCGGGTGGGGGGCCTGCTGCGGCTGGAGCGCCGCGGCGGTGCCGCTCTGCGACTCGTCGTCTCCGCCCCGGGGGCCCGGCTGTCCCCCACCGTCCCGCTTCCCGGCGCGGTGCTCTCCACACCGGGAAGCCCCGTCGCCAGCGGAGCTGCCGCCGCGCGAGCCACCGCCCGCCCCCAGCGCCGCGCCAGCACCGGCGGCCGCTACCGCCTCCGCAAGCGCGAGGAGTACGCCTGGCAGGGGGAAATCGGCTTCCTCAGAAGCGCCCGCTCGCACGCCGTCAGCGCGCTGAAGAACCGCGGCTGGGACCCGGCCGAGGCGGTCGAGATGCGCCTGGAGGGCGAGCGCCTGGCGACCCTGGACCAATTCGACGAGCTGCTGGCCATCGACGCGGCGCACATCGAGCACATGCCGCATCAGGAGGCGGCGGCCCGGACCGTGCTGACCAGGATGGGCGGGCGGGGCATCCTCGCCGATGAGGTCGGCCTCGGTAAGACCGTCGAGGCGGGCCTGGTCCTGAAGGAGCTGATGCTGCGCGGGCTCGCTCAACGGGTTCTGGTTATCTGCCCGGCGCCTCTGCGCGACCAGTGGCGCGACGAGCTGCGCGACAAGTTCGACGAGGACTTCACGGTCGTGGCCAGCGGCCAGGACGCCAGGGCGTTCGAGCAGGACCGGGTCATCATGACCCTGCAGCTTGTGCTCCGCAACGCGGAGCGGTTCCGTCAGCGGTTCGACCTGGTCATCGTCGACGAAGCCCACCGCTTGTCCGGCGCCGGCGCGAAACGTACCCGTGAGATCGTCGGCGGACTCATCGCGGAGGCACCCCGCGCACTGTTCCTGTCGGCTACCCCGGTCCAGAACAACCTGCTGGAGCTGTACCGGCTGGTCGAGCTCCTGCGCCCCGGCACCTTCGACTCCGAGTACGACTTCTCACGCCGCTTCGTCGATCGGGCGGACCCGCGGCGGCCGGTGAACGCCGTAGAGCTGCGTAAGTTGATCAGCAGCGTGGTGGTGCGAACCACCCGGCAGCAGGCCGGGGTCGACCGAGTCCACCGGATGCCTCCACAGGACCACGGCGTCGTGTTGACCCAGCCGGAGCGCCAGCTCTACGACCTCCTCCTGCACACGCTGCGGCATCGGATGACCGGTCCTGCCGACACCATGAGGCGCCGGCAACTCGCGCTGCGGCTGACCGCGTCCCCGCAGGCGGTGTCCCGAAGTGCCCTGCGGATGGCCGAGCGGGAACCGGACCGGCAGTTGCGGCAGGTTCTCGCCGAAATCGGTCACCTCGCGGGAGACATCCGACACACGTCCCGCGAACAGACCGCGCTGAAGGTCGTCCAGCGCTGGCTCGACGAACACGGTCGAGTGCTGATGTTCACCCAGCACACCGACACTCTGACCGGGATTCTTGCGCTGCTGGACGGCGCCGGAATCAGCGCCGCGCCGTTCCACGGCGGAATGACCCATGCCGCCCGCAGCGCCTCGGTCGCCGACTTCCGCTCCGGCCGAGCCCGCGTGTTGGTCTCCACCGACGCGGGCGCCGAGGGTCAGAACCTGCAGGTGAGCAACTGCGTACTCAACTACGACCTGCCGTGGAACCCGATGCGGGTGGAACAACGCATCGGCCGGGTGCACCGACTAACTCAGACCCGAGACGTGCACATCGCGAACCTGTTCGCCCGGGACACCCTCGACGAGGCCGTATACCGCCTGCTGCACGACAAGCTCGCCATGTTCGAGCTGCTGTTCGGTCAGGTGGTGACGGTCCTCGGTGAGCTGGAGGGCACGCAGGACTCCAGCATGGAGAACCGAGTGTTGGAGGCCCTCTACGCCAAGAGCGACGCCACCATGCAGCGCCGGCTGAACGAACTGGGGAACCAGCTGGAGCAGGCCCGCAGTCGGGCCATGACCATGATGACCGCCGACGCCGGCCTAAGCGACTGGCTCGCCCAGCGGCAGGAAGAGCGGCGCAAGCGCGCCGCGCAACCAGAGGCCCGAGAACTGCTGCCGCAGGCCTCGAAGCGTCCGCGTCGCCGACAGAAGGACCTTGAGCGGTTTGTCGCTCGTTTCCTGACGTCGGCCGGAGCGACATTGACCCAACCCTCGGAAGGGCTCACCGTCGCCACCCTGCCTGACGACCTCGCCGAGGCGCTGGGAGGCCGTCGGGAGCTCGTCCTCGCCTTCACCAACGCCGCGCTGGACCACCACCCCGAGGCGCAGCTCTGCGTCGTCGGATCCGAGCTCTTCGACGAGCTGTTGGAGGTGCTGCGCGAGCGCGGCGACCTCGCCGGGTCCGTGGCCCAGCTGCCCGACCTGCACCAGCGGCCTGTGATCGCCCACAGCCTGGACATACAGCTGGTCAAACGTTACATCGAGCCGGTGGAGGAGTGGGCCGCGCGAGCCACGTACCGGGTGCAGGAGGGTGCCACGAGCGGCAACCAGCAGCTGGTGAGTGTTGCCGTCGGACCGGCCATCGACATCGGCCGACGTCGGGTACCGCTGTCCGACGGGGCCCCGATGCCCACAGTACTGGCGGAGAAGGCCGTCCTCGATAGCGTCGACGGTCAGGCCGCTGTGAAGCTGCGCCAGACCCTGCGGGAGGCGCGTGAAGCCGAGCAGCGCCGGCAGCGGGAGGCGCAGGAGGCGCTCGTCGCGAACCTGGAGAAGCAGCTCAGGGCGGCGGAAAAGGCCTGGCAAAAGGCGCAGGAAAGCTGGCACAAACGAGGTGCCTACGAGGCGCACAACGAGATGCAGGAGCGGGAACGCCAGCTGACCCGCGCGATCGAGGCGGCCCGCCGACCCACACCCACCAAGGTGGACACCGAACTACGCGCCGAGCTGCTCACCCTCGAGATGCACGGCTCGGACCGGCTGGTGGTGGTGGAACGCTGGGAACACACCAACGGCACCGCTCGCGAACTGCGGTACCCGTGGACGGGCAACCTTGCCCAGCACGGTTTGACCTGCGAGGCGACCGGCGAGCCACTCGCGACCCTGACCCTGTGCGGCGGCGGTCACGCCGTCGACCGGTCAGCGTTGTCGGCCTGCCAGACCTGCGAGACCGACTGGTGCGGGGCCTGCGGACCCACGCGAGCGGTGCAGGCCTGCCAAGGCTGCAAAAGAGTATCCTGTGCCACCTGCCGCACCGGTGGCCCGCTCTGCGCTGGCTGCGCCCGGCCACAGCGCGCAGCGGAGCTGGACAGCGAGTGGGAGACCGGGTGGCGCCTGGGTGGCGCGGCCTACCTGCTGGTCGGGGAGCGCCACGCCGTGCTCGTCGACGGACGCGGTGACCGGCAGACGCTGGTACCCGCAGTGGACGCCCAAGACCCGGTTCGGGCGCGCATGCGGGGTCTGGCCCACCGGCTGCGGCTACCCGTCGGCGCTGGCCTAATCGCGGCAGCCCCGAGGGTCGCGCCGGCCGATCTGACGGCAGGCAGTGCGTGGGCGGATGTGTCCCTGTCGGCGTGGTGGACCTGGCAGCCCGGTAGCGGGGCTGGCGTCGACCGCGACGTTGCCGAACTGGTGCCCGAGCTTGCCGGTCCGCCGGTGACCGCCGAGGACGAGGCCGGATTCAGCGTACTGCTGGCAGATCTGCGTGCTCGCCACGCAATCCCAGCCGCCCCGGCCCTAGCGGTGACGCCGTTCGCCGTGGTGCAGCGGGTCGACATCCAAGATGGGCAGTTTTCCTATCGAGAAATCTGGCACGACGGTGGTCGGGAACCCCAGGTTGTCCGTGAGAACCGCGAGCCGCTGCAGGTCAGCCGCCACGACGTGGCACCGTTCTGCCGGCCGGTCGCGGAGACCGTGGTGGGGCCGGTCAGCGTGGAGGTCGATCGGCTGCACCGCTCCTACCTCTGCCTGCTCACCGACGGCTCCCGCAGCAGCACCCTTTTCGTCCCGGGACTCCCTGATGCGACGGTGCAGGCAGAGGAACATCTGGCGCGCACCGTCATGGCCGCGGGTCTGCCCGCAAACCGGGTGGTCGTCCGACACCCCTGGACCGCGCCGCCAGCCGACGACCTGCGCTACAGCACGGCGGCCGCGGACGTTGCTGTGACGCGCACGGTGCAGACCCACTTGACCTTGGTCGAGCAGGAGATCGGCGATCCGGAGATCGGCTTGCTCGGCCCGGACGTCACCGCAGGGGAGTTCGCCAGGGCCGTCCTCGCCGATGACGCCGTACTGCGGGGTGTTCTCGATCAGCTGGCGCATCCGGTGACGCCAGTCTCCGTCGCCGACTGCTTGACCATCGATGAACAGTGGCACTCCTCGCACGGCACGGCGACCCGCCACTACCTCATCGCTCCCGCCGCCCCCTTGAACCCGCGGTTGCTCGCCGGACGGACCCTAGTCCCACCCGGCCGGACGATCACGGCGACCCTCACAGACGGCAGCCCGGCCCACGGACCGGTGTACGTGGACAGCGGTGGGCATCTGGTCGATAACCAAGAGGTGGGCGACTGCCCAGTCTGCGCGCACGCCTACGGGCCGTGCTGTGGTGACGGCGGAGTCATCACAGACTGCCCGTCCTGCCAGCGGCCCGCTTGTGGCAGTTGCCGGTCGAACGACCCGTCCATCGTGACGGCGGCCCGGTGTGGCCGGTGCGGTGACCACTCCTGCGGCGAGTGCTCGCGTCACCTGCCCGTGCACAGCTGTCAGCTGTGCGGTCGCGATGTATGCCCGACCTGCAGCCCTGGCCCGGCCTGCCTCACCTGCGAACACCTCGCCCCGGCCGCTGCCAACCAGATCGCTAGCCTGCCCGCCGAGCTGTGCGCGGACGGCTTGGCCGTGCTTATCGGTGAGGACGACGGCGGCACAGTGGCGGTACTGCATGGTGCCACGCGCTCGGAGGTGGCCGTCTTTTCGTCGTCCGGCATGCAACGTTGGGAAACCGTCACCAGCGACGACGAGATGCTCCTTCGGGTGCGGCTGGGCGCGGCTCGGCTGGCTGGGCACGGCGACGTCATCGTCCGCGCCGTCCCCGCTGAGGCCCCGCCCAGGCCCACCGACGTGCTGGTCCTGCAGAGCAGTCACGACACGACGTTCCAATGGATTGTGCAGACGGATGACGTTCGGCATGCCGGCAATGGCTCCGGTCTTGCGGGCATGGCAAGTGCGGGGGACCTGGACGCGGAACTCACCCGCGCTTTCGACACGGCGCTGCACCATGCAGCCGTGAACGTGCCTGTGCCGACCCCAGCGCCACCCGCCCGCCGGCAGGCGATCAGCCGGCGGACCGCTGCTCTCCCGGCCGCCAAGACCCGCACGGTCGCCAGCGCCTGCCGGCAGCACGTCGAGACCAGCCTGACGCTCACGCCAGGCGGCTTGGTGCGACGCCGAGCTGTCGGCAGCAAGATCCTCGAGGAGCGGGCGGACTGGCAAGCGTCTCTCGACGCGCCGGCGTGGACGGGCGAGGGTTGGTGTCCCACGCCACAAACCGTCTCCACCGCCGCACTGGACGGTTGGACGGCGGTGATTGCGGCTGTCGGCAAGCACGCTCTGCTCGCGCTACGCCACCGCAGCGAAAAGCCGATCTGGTACCGGCTCAGCGAGGACACCGAACAGGACCTGTACCGGGCGCTGCTCGGCGCGGCACTGCTCGGTGAGCACGCACTGGTGACGGTTGTCGACCACACGCCCATCGAAAAGCTCAATGGACCAGTGATCACGCGCGCTCGGCTGATGGAGCGTCGTACCTCTCCGCTCGTGGCGCGGCTGCCCTTCGGGCAGCCACGACGCAAGGCGCTCTCACCCGCCGTCGCCGTCGCCACGACCGTACCGAATACCGCGCCGGCCGCGCCCGCACCTGTCGCCGGCTTGCCCGACCTCATGGTGCGGGAACTGCTTGCCCGGGTGGCGGCTCACCGTGTCGCCCAGGTCGATGTCACCGTTGGCTTGCGGGTGGAGGAGCAGTGGCGCCTGCCCAACGGGGAGATGCTGGGTGTCAAGTACGAGGTGCCGGCGGGACAGACCAACGGCTACCTCACCGATGTCGCCACTGGCCATCCACTTTCGCAGGCGGCCACCTGCCGGCGGTATCACCTGGTCAGCTCCCTGGAGTTGTGCAGCACCTGCATGGGCGCAACGTGTGCCGTGTGCCCCGACGCGGTGCGGCCCTGTGCCCTGTGCGGAGGGCGGCTGTGCGGCAGCTGTGTCGCCAGCCCCGACGGTCGGTGCCCGACGTGTGCCCAGCTACGAAAGGTCGGGTTGTTTGAGCGGGGGAAGTTCGGCGTGTCGATGCGGGGCACCGTGTGGCACGGCGCGGGCGAGCGAGTGGAGGTCACGGTGCGTCGCGACAAGGGAGGCTGGTCGCTGGAGAGGTGGGACAAGGACGGACTAGTCAAGGCCCCCCTCCGCGGCAATGCCTTGGCATCCGTCGCGCGCATGCTTGGCGAATCCCTGTGAGCGGTGCCCGACGATGATGTGGAGCCTTACAGGTTGCCGCAGCAGCAGCCGGTTCGGAGCCGAGGCGGACGGGGGATGTTCCGCCACCGTAAGTAGATCGCCTGAGAGAAAGAAAGCTACCGGCGTGGGAGCACTTGCCACGCCGGGCCAAGATGGATGTGAGAGGGAAGGGCTTGTCTCGGACGGAACAGCCGTTTGCGTTGTGGATCGGACGGCTGGAAGCGCAGACGGTGGTGGCGCTACGCCCCATGATCGTGCCTGGCAGCAGAAATGGCGAGCCGAGCAAGCCCGGCGGACCTTTCCGAAAGGTGATTCCCGCCGACACCAAGCTCGCGACAGGCAGAGGGACGGCCATGGCGGCCCTGCTGCTGCTTGCCATCACCGGAGCATTCGTCTCCTGCCTCGGTGGGGCGGCCTGGCCGGTCTGGATCGGGCTTCTCGTGCTCGCGATCGTCTGCCTCGTCATGCTGGGGACCTCCACCTCGAGCGGCGTGACCTTGAAGCGGCTGGAACGTTTTCCGGACGAGCACGTCATCCTCCATGATCGACATGGTCGGGCCAGATTCAACATGATCGAGGATCTGGGCCGGCGGATCGACAGGAACACCCCGCTGCTGCAGCGGATCATTCCTCGGGAGGACGCCAACTACACGTTGGTGCACGCGCTGTGGGAAGGGGCTCGGTTGGTGGCCTGGCACCAGAACGTCCGAGCGGCAATCGTCGAGCTAAGCAGACAGAACACCACAAGGCTGCCGCCAGGCAGCGTGGAGCTTCGCCAGCAGTCGGCCGAGCGCGAGCGGACCATGGCACTACGAGGGGAGATCGAATCACAGCTTGACGAACTACGCACCAGGCTAGAGGCGCTGGCGGACGCCGGTGACGAGTTCATCCGGGAGCAGAAGAACCGTCAGGTAACCCGACGCGCGCAGGAGAGGCTTGCCGACGCGGGCACTTCAGCGAATGGCGGCAGGCTAGGCATGGCGGACGAGTTGGCGAATCACACCCTCGCGCTGCTGCAGGCGTACGAGGAACTCACCGAGGCGTACGCGAATACCGGTGACGATCTGCCCGTCACGGCAACAGCTGCGGAGTTCACGAAGCCATTCGATCCCGGCTCAAGTGAGCGTCTCTGAGGACCGGCGTGCTCGGAGACGACGTTGCTACTCCTCCGTGTCCTGCAGGTCTCGCCAATGAGCCTTGACCCACCGTTCCGCATCGTCCGCGCGCCAGATACGCCCGACGGACAGGACTGCTGTGGGATCGGGGAAGGACTTCGAGTTGGTGATCTGGCATGCGCGCGTTCGTGAGAGGCCAAGCATCTCCTGGATTTCCTCGCTTGCCGCCAGCCGAAGCTCGCTCACGCGGTCACGCTAAACCGTGTGCGGCAGCAGCGCTGACAGCAACGTTGACAGCAATCGGAACGAGGACAGCCGCCACCGGCTGCCGAGCGTGGGCAGCCGCTCGAGGCCGCTGACGTGGACGTGGACGCTCACTCATGACGGCGACTCGCCGAAACGGCCGCCACGGACCGGACGGAAGTGCGGCTTTCCTGCATCCTTCCCAGCCGGGACCAGGGACGCTACGCCCGAGATCATCGTTCCGCTACCGGGCAACGCGCATGGCGTAGGCGTTGGTGATCGGGTGACCGATGGCACTCCAGATGGGCCAAGGACAGAGTCGTATGCCTGCCGGACGGCGGGCAGCCTGGGTTGCAGCGCCGATCGGCGCCCCGGGGGCGGGGGGGGCGCGCCCCCCGGCCCCCCCCCCCCCCGGGGGCGCGGGGGGGCGCAAAAGGCGGGGTTGCGTCGCTCCCCCCCCGGGGGGCCGGGGGGCCGCGGGGCGGGC
>NZ_JBIAZP010000009.1:0-302560 GCF_042899165.1 Micromonospora sp. NPDC000121 | reverse complement strand
CACCGCCCGGAAACCCCACACCGTGGAGCCCCCGACCCGGGGCATTTCGTTCACATCCCCGCCGCTCTCGCGCCGGGCACTTTTACTACGTTACCCGCCGGTTTCCGCCGTGTCAAACCGCTCTCTCGCGATCCACACCACTTCAACCCGATTTCCGGGCACCACGAACGAACCGGCTTTCGCCAGGCCGATCATGGATTCAACAGGCCGGCCGCCGCGGTCTCCCGCTAGCTCGCCCGGTTCCCTGCCGGTCGTCAACCATACCCGGTCGGTTTCGCCTCGCCAAATCCGCCTCGCGGCAGATCCGGGGCCCCACCCGGTCCAGGTTCCGATGAGGTCAACCCATCCGACCCTGAGGTTGTTCCGCGCTCCGGCCTCCAGGGCTTTCGCCCTGTTTCGTCCGTTCCGCGCTGGCAGAGAGAAAGCTACGCGTCCCGCAGGAAGATCGTCAAATCCGCCGGGGGCGTCGCGCGTCACACGCCGGGACCGCAGCAGGCACCGGGCAATCGAGGAGGGCGGCGCCGGTCGGCTCAGCGGCGGGATCACGTGCCGGGAGACACCGCGACGGACGTGGCGTCGACCTCGGTGGCCTCGTCGAGCTCACGTGGCCAGCATCAAGCTGCGCCATCGGGAAGACGAGAGGCGCCTCGATGGACAGGAACCGCAGGGTCGACAGCGGCAGGTTCGGCCGGTTCGCCGCCGATCCGGACGGCGGCGGGAGGGGTGGGGCTGCGGAAGAGGATGTGCTGCGGCACGATCAGCACGTGGCCGCGAAGCAGCAGCGTCCCGATCACGACGGCGAACCAGACGCCGCACAGCCGGAGCCGCCGCCGGACGACGGCGTACGCGGCGCGCGGGCAGGAGATCGGGGCGAGTGTCCGGCGAGTCTCACCGCCGTCGGCGCGCAGGACACGCGATTCCCGACCGCCGCGGCGAGCCCGGGGCGGGCTACGGCGCCTTCGGGAGACGAGGTGCCGCGGGTCGCGGTGGTCGGGGCGAACGGGTACGGACGCTGGCACCGACGGGTCATCGCCCCGCTGCACGCCGCCGGACGGCTGCGACTGGTCGCCCTGGTGGACGTCCGCCCGGTCGAGGACGACCCGGCGGCGCCGGTGCCGGACGGCACGGTGGTCCATACCGACCACCGGGAGATGCTGCGGACGACCAGGCCGGACGTGGTGGTGGTCTGCACCCCGCCGCACACCCACCTGCCGATCGCCCTGGACTGCCTCGCCGCCGGCGCCGACCTGCTGCTGGAGAAGCCGCCGGTGCTGTCCGCCGCCGAGCACCGTGAGCTGTCCGCCGTCCTCACGGCGACGGGCCGGGTGTGCCAGGTCGGCTTCCAGGCGCTCGGCTCGGCGGCGCTTGCCGAGCTGACCGACGCGGTCCGGGCCGGACGGCTCGGCACCGTCACGGGCATCGCGACGGTAGCGGCCTGGCAACGTCCCGACGCCTACTACGCGCGGGCGCCGTGGGCCGGGCGGCGGACGCTGCACGGCCGGCCGGTGCTCGACGGCGCTCTGGCCAACCCGTTGGCGCACGCGGTCATGCAGTGCCTGGCGGTGGCCGAGGCGGCCGGGGGCGCGCCGGTGGAACCGGTGCGGATCGAGGTGGAGCGCTACCGGGTCCGGCCGATCGAGGTGGACGACACGGCGACGCTGCGGGTGCGGTCCCGGTCGGGACCGCCCATCGTCGCGGCGGTGACCCTGGCCGGCGAGGACCTCGTGGCCGGCGAGGTGATCGTGACCGGCACCGCCGGCCGGGCCGTGCTGGAGTACCCGACCGACCGCCTGCTGCTGCCCGGCGACGCCAGCCCGCGCGAGGTGCCGGGCCGGCGCGGGCTGCTGGCGAACCTCCTCGACCACCGGGCCGACCCGACGGGCGTACCGCTGATCGCGCCGCTGGCCGGGACGGCACCGTTCACGACGGTGCTGGAGGCGGTCACCGCGGCGCCGGAGCCGACGCTGCTCGACGGGGACCTCGTCACCGCCACCGGCGCCGGGCCGGACCGGGTGCTGACCATCCGCGGAATCGGCCGGCTGCTGCGCCGGGCGGCCGACGAGGGGGCGCTGCTGTCGGAGCTGGGGGTGCCGTGGGCGGTGGAACCGCACCGCAGGGACCTGGACGGGCGGGAGCGGCAACCCGCTGCGACGCACCGGCCCGCCTGACGCTGGCCACGGTTGCTCGGGGCGGCGGGCGGTCGGGGGCTCGACCACCTCCACATTCAGACCACGCGAGTCCACTCAGACTCGGTGGCGTCGCCTGACCGACTCCCGCGTGGGACGTCACCTGGCGGTGGTCGGCACCGACGCCGCCGCGGACGGCCCGATCCGTCCCGCGGGTCGCCGCGCGGGTCACCCCGTCCCACCGGTCGCCGCGCGGGTCACCCCGTCCCACCGGTCGCCGCGCGGGTCACCCCGTTCCGCGGGTCCGCGTGGCGGCGGTAGCGTGGCGCCACATCACGGCCCGTGGGGCGGACTCCCCCGCCGGCGTGGCGCTCGCGATCGTACGGAGGAGGGTGCATGTCCCACGGCGAGGAGCCGTTCGCGGCACGCGAGGACGCGACCTCGCGGCCGAGCTTTGACCTCGCACTGCGCGGCTACGACAAGCGGCAGGTCGACCGGTATGTCGAACAGGTCGACGGCGAGCGGTCGGCGCTGGCGGCCGAGCGGGAGCGGATCTCGGGCCAGTTTCGGGAGCTGACCGCCGAGCTGCACCGGCTGCGCGCGGAGGTCACGGAGCTGCGCGAGCGGCCGACGCAGCCGGACCGGGCGTCCTTCCGCGACCTGGGGCCGATGGTCGACCAGATCCTGGCCCTGGCGGAAAAGCAGGCCGGGGTGATCACCGATGCCGCCGGCCATGAGGCCGCCGAGTTGCGGGCCGAGGCGGAGCGAGCGCTCACCGAGGCCCGGGAGCACGCCGCCACGACGCTGCGGGAGCTGGCGGAGGAGGCAGCGGCCCGGCGCGCCCAGGACGAGCAGGAGCACGAGGAACGCCGCGCCAACGCCCAGGCCGAGCTGGCCCGGATCCGCGAGGCGGCGGAGCGGCTGCGGGCAGCCGGCGAGGCGGCGCACGACCACGCGCTCCAGGAGGCCAAGCGGATCGACGAGCAGAGCGCCCAGCAGATCGAACAGGCTCGCGCCGAGGCCGAGGGGTTCCTTACTGCGGCCCGTACCCAGATCCAACAGGAGGTGCAGGCGGCGCGCGCGAAGACCCAACATGAGCTGGGCCAGTGGCAGGCCAGCGTGGAGCGGGAGATCAACGAACGGCGGTCCGCCGCCGAGCAGGAGGTCACCGAGCAGCGCGCGACGGCGGAGCGGGAACTGGCCGGCCAGCGGACGGCGGCCGAGCAGGAGATCGCGACGCTGATCGCCGAGGCGCAGCAGTACGCGGCCAAGGTCCGCCAGCGCGCCGACGAGCAGGCCGCGGCCCACCAGCAGCAGCTCGTCGCGGCGCAGCAGGGCCTCCGGGACCGGCGGGAGGCGCTGGCCCGGGTGCAGTCCGAGCTGGAGACGGCGCAGCAGCAGCTCGCCCAGGCGCGGCAGGACAGCGGCAGCGCCGAGCGGGAGTTCACCGACCTGCAACAGCGCCTCGCCGAGACCCGGCAGGAACTGGCCGACGAGCTGCACCGCCTAGACGAGGTGCGCCGGGCCGCGGAGTCCGCGGAGCAGCACGCCAAGGAGGTCCGCGCCCGGGTGAAGCGGGAGGCGAAGCGGGTGGCGGACCTGGCCGCGGCTGCGGTCATGGCGGCCGCCACCGGCGGCGCGGAGACCGCCGAGTACCCACAGGTCGGCGCCCGCGCGCGCGGTGACCGGCCGGTGGCGCCCGCTGTCGAGGCGGTCGGCAGTGGAGCCGGCTACGCGGCAGCCGGCGTCGAGGCCGTGGCGGGCGGCGCCGGGAACCCGGCCGGCGACACGGGGCGGGCACCGGCCGACGACGACGAGCGGTCCCCGGGTGGCGCCGTGGCGCAGCCGCCGGTGGAGCCGGTGGCCGCCCCGGGCTGACGCGGCGCGTCGGGCCCCCGCTCGTGCCGGACCGCCTCGGGTCGGGCGGGGGCGCGCAGCCATGCGACGAGCGCGCAGCGGCCGGGCGGCACCACCGACCAGGACTCGTCGCACCGCGGGGTCGTCCGCCAACGGTGCCCTACACTCGCTCGCGGCGGGCGGTAGCGCAGAGGTCGTCGCGTCTCCCTCTCATGGAGAAGGACGCCGGTTCGATTCCGGCCCGTCCGCCGCCCGGGGTCGTCCGCCCGATCCGCGGGCCGTAGCGCAGCGGTCGTCGCGCCCGGTCTCCAAAACCGGGAGGACGCCGGTTCGAATCCGGCCGGCCCGCGCCCCTACACTCCCCGGCGAGCGGGTCGTAGCGCAGAGGTCGTCGCGCCCGACTGCGAATCGGGAGGACGCCGGTTCGATTCCGGCCGGCCCGCTCCCGACCGGAACGGGGGCGCCGAGATGGAACGCCGACGCGAGCGGGACCGGCAACTGCGGTTCCTGCGGTACGCCTCGCCACCGGGCATGGTCGAGGCCGCCACCGCCCGCCGGCGGGCCGGTGACTGGCGGGGTGCCTGCGCCGCGGCGGCGGTCGACGCGCACGTCGACCTGCGGGACGTGGCCTCCCGGTACGGCGGCGGCGAGGCCGCCCGGATCGAGGCCGAGCTGCGCGCCCTCGCCCCCGACCTGATGCGCCGCTTCCTGCCCCGCACCGGGTCGCTCACCCTGCTGCCGCGGGCCGCCGTCGTGCTCACCCGGCTGCCCGGTCCGGTCCGGACGGACGAGCGGCTGCTCCGCCGGGGCATCCCGCTGCTGGTGGCGACGCTGCCACTCACCGATCGCGCCCCGCAGCGGATCGGGTTGCGGGTCACCGAGAGCCATCGCCTGCCCTCCCGGTGGCACGACCTGCCGGGCTGGTGCTGGGACGCGGAGGCGGTCGACGCACGCCGCTGGGCGTACGGCGCCTCGGCCACCCGGCTCGCCTGGCACACGCCCGACGGCCACCCGTACCCACCGGGCGGCACGGGCGGTGCGGCGCCCGCCGACGACCGCGCCGCGGAGGTGGAAGCCCTCGCCGCGCTGCTGTCTGCGGGACGGCCGGTGGCGGCGTACGAGGCGGCCGGGTTCGCCGTCGAGCCCGACGGGGACCGGCAGAACGGCGCCCGCTTCGCGGCCCTGCTCGCCGCCCACGCGCCGGCGCTGCCCGTGCTCGCCGACGAGGCCCGCCGCCTCGCGCACCGCTACGCGGCGACGACGCAGGTCAGCGCGGACCACCGGCTCGCCGTCGAGCTCGCCGCCGACGGCCGACTGAGCGTCCGCAGGGCGAGCTGGCACGAGCCCGCCGTCGGGCCGTGCGCCTTCGGCCTGCCCGGGCCAGCCGACGTGGCGCTGCTGCGCCGGGGCGACCTGACGCCGGACGAGCTGCACCCGCTGGTGCACGAGGCGTTGTTTCCGCGTCGGGCGCAGGCGTGGCGGGCCCCGGCGCCGGCGCCACCCGCGCCGATCCGGATCCGGTGCGGGTCCGACTGGCACGTCGTCCAGCTCGCCGACGGGCGCCTCGCCACCCCGCACCACAGCGACGAGGAACTGAGCCGGGAGTTCCTGCTCGCCGGGCTGGGCGGGCCGCTCGTGGGCTGCGCGGCGGCGGTGCGGGCCTGGCGTACCGGGGCGAGACCGGTCCCGAAGGAGATCCGCAGGCTCCGGCAGGACGTCTTCGCCCGCGCGTTGCACGGCGACACCGACGGCGTGCTCGCCCTGCTCGCCGACGGCCTCGACCCCGGGCTGCGCGACGGCGCGGGCGGCACGCTGATGCACTGGTTGTCCCACCTGGACCACGCGAGGATGCTGCCGGCGCTCGCCGCCGCCGGTCTCGACGTCGACGAACGCGACCGGGACGGCCGGACCCCGCTGCACGCCGCCGCGGTCGCACTCGACACCGAGGTGATGGAGGCCCTGCTCGCGGCGGGCGCCGACGCGGACGCCGTGGACGCGCAGGGCCGCACCCCCGCCGGCCTGCTCGCCGCCACGCGGAAGCTGACGCGACGGTAGTCGAGGCGCTGTCGGTGGCCTTCGGTATGCTCCCGCGCGGCGAGGCCGTAGCGCAGAGGTCGACGCGCCTTGACAGCAAGCTGGAGGACGCCGGTTCGAATCCGGCCGGTCTCGCCGCCACCCCTTCGCGAAGGAGCACCGTGTCCGTCGACCGCGCCGAGCTGGCGGCCTGTCTGGCCGTCCTGGCCCGGCTCGACGACGGCGACCTGGACGAGGCGACCCGGCAGGAGCTGGAGCGGGCGGTCACGGCCGCCCACCGGGGGGTGAAGAAGCGCGCCAAGGCCCGCCGGGACGCCGAGACCCGGGCGGCGGACCGGGCGCTGCTGGCCGGCGCCACCCGCTTCCGCACCGAGATCCCCGACGTCGCCCCGCCCTCCGCCGGCCGACCCGCCGACCCGGGCCGGGACGGCGCGGGCCACGACGCGGTGGAGCGTGGGGCGCTGCGTCGGGAGCGCCACTGCTACGTGTGCAAGCTGCCCTACCGCCGGGTGGACGTCGACTACCACCAGATGTGCCCGCCGTGCGCGGCGGAGAACCGCGAGCGGCGGCACGCCCGCTGTGACCTGACCGGCCGCACCGCCGTAGTGACCGGCGGCCGGGTGAAGATCGGCTTCCACACCGCGCTGAAGCTGCTCCGCGACGGCGCCGAGGTGATCGTTACGACCCGGTTCCCCCGGGACGCCGCCCGCCGCTTCGCCGCCGTGCCGGACGCGGACGACTGGGCCGACCGGCTCTACGTGCACGGGCTGGACCTGCTCGACCTGGCCGGCACGCTCGACTTCGTCGCGGTGGTCGGCCGGCGCTTCGCCGGGCTGGACATCCTGGTCAACAACGCGGCGCAGACGCTGTACCGGCCGGAGGCGTACCACCGGGAGGTCCGGGCGGCCGAGTCGACGGCGCTGGAGGGGCCGGCGGCGCGGATCGCGATCGGCGCCACGCCCGCCGCCGCCACGGCGCAGCGCCTGCCCGCCGGGCTGGACGCGTTCTTCCCGGCCGGGCAGGTCGACGAGACCGGCCAGCCGCTCGACCTGCGCGAGGTCAACTCGTGGGTGCTCAGCGACGCCGACGTGAGCCCGCACGAGTGGTTGCAGGTGCACGTGGTCAACGCCTTCGCGCCCTTCCTGCTCACCTCCCGGCTGCGCCCGCTGATGCAGGCGAGCGTCCACCCGCAGCGGCACGTCGTGCAGGTCTCGGCGATGGAGGGCAGCTACAGCCGCTCCGGCAAGACCACCCGGCACCCGCACACCAACATGGCCAAGGCGTCGCTGAACATGCTGGTCCGCACGGTCGCCCCCGACTATCTGGCCAGCGGCATCCACATGAACAGCGTGGACACCGGCTGGGTCACCGACGAGCGGCCGCACCCGGGCAAGACCGCCCAGCGTGACCTCGGATTCCGGCCGCCGCTCGACGTGGTCGACGGCGCCGCCCGGGTCTACGACCCGATCGTCCGGGGCGTCCACGGCGCGCCGGTGAGCGGCCAGTTCCTCAAGGACTACCGGAGCGTGCCCTGGTGACCGATCCCACGCCGGTGCGGTGCCCGGCCATCGCCGACCCCGACGCCGGGCTCGCCGACCCGGCCGACTTCGACCCGCTGCTGCTCCGCCTCGCCGTGCCGGACGCGGTGGTCGGGCCCGAGGAGTTCCCGCGCGGCACGGTGCAGCCGGACGGCCGACTCGACCTGTGCAAGCAGGGCGTCGGCCCGGTGCAGACCGCCCGGATCGTGGCCGCCGCGGTCGACTCGCCGCTGGTGCGGCACCTGCTGCTGGGCACCAACGGCCTCGGCGCGGACGGCGCCCGAGCGGTCGCCGAGGCGCTGCGCCCGGGGCACCACCTCGAGACGCTCTACCTGGGCTGCAACCGGATCGACCCGGCCGGGGTCGACGCGCTCGCCGCCCGGCTGGCCGGCGACCGCACGGTGCGGGCGCTGTGGCTCAAGCGCAACCCGGTCGGCGACGAGGGCGTCCGGCGCCTCGCCGCCGCGCTCGCGGTGAACTCCACCATCCGCACGCTGGACCTGGTCAACGTGGGGATGAGCGTACGCGGGTTGGCCGCCCTCGCCGAGGCGCTGACCGACCGGGAGCCGCCGGTGCAGCGGCTCTTCCTCGGCGGCAACGGCTTCGGCCCGGACGCGGTGCCGGTGCTCGGCGCGCTGGTCCGCGCCGCCGGGGTCCGGGAGCTCTACCTGGCGGCGAACCACCTCGGGGACGCCGGCGCCGCCGCCCTCGCCGAGCTGGTCGACGGGGTGGAGGTGACGCTCGGCCTGGGCGGCAACGGGATCACCCCGGCCGGGGTGACCGCGCTGGCCCGGCACCTGGGCGCCTGGCGGGCGCTGGACCTGGCCCGGCCGCCCTCGGAGCGGGCCCTCGGGGCGCGCGGCAACGTGGTCGGCGACGAGGGCGCCGCGACGCTGGCCGACGCGCTGCCCGCCGCCCGGCTGCGCCGGCTGGACCTGCGGCGTACGGAGGTCGGTGGGCGGGGCGCGAAGCGGCTCGTCGAGGCCGTCGAGGGTCACCCGACGCTGGAGTACCTGGGCATCAACGGGGGCGTGCCGCGCCGGCAACGTCGCCGGGCCTCGGCGCTGCTCGCCGAGCGGCCGGTCACCGCGCCGCACGAGGACATCCGGGCGATCGCGAGCGTCTACCGGTGAACCCGCCCGTCGTCGACGAGATCCGCACCTGGCAACGCGTCCGGCGGTACGCCGTGCCGGCCGCGATGATCGAGGCGTGCACCGCGGCCCGGGAGGCCGGCGACTGGCGGGCCGCCTGCGCGGCGGGCCGCATCGACGTGGCGGTCGACCTGGGCGAGGTGGCCAGGGAGCACGGTCGGGCCCGCGCCGAGCGGCTCGAGGCGGACCTCGGCGCGCTCGCCCCGGACCTGCTGCGCTGGCACCTGCCGCGCGTGCTCGGCGGCCGCACCAGCGTCGCCACCCACCAGCGGTTCGTGCTGTCCACCGCCGACGGGCGGTTCGACGAGCGCGACGTCGCGCTGGTGGTGGACGCGCCGAAGACGGTCGACGGGTCGCAGCGGCTGCGGCTGCGCGTCCGCCCCGCACGGGCCGAGGGCTACCCCACGCAGGACCTGCCGCCGGTGTACTGGAGCGCCGCGCACGTCGACGGTCTCGCCGGCGCGTACGGCGGCTCGCCGGTCCGGCTGCCCGGCCTCGCGGCCGACGGCGCGGTCCGGCCGTTCGAGTCGTACGCGACGGTGGTCGACCCGGGCGACCCGGCGAGCCGGGCCGAGGTCTTCGACCGGCTGATCGCCGGCGGCGAGATGGTCGAGGCGTGGGCGGTGGCCGGCGTCGAGCTCGAACCCGAGGTCCCGGAGACCTACTACCTCAACCGCGAGGTCGCACGCGCCGCCCGCGGCTGGCTGGTCCCGCTCGGGCTGGACGCCGAGCTGGCCCGCCTCGAAAGCCGCTACGGCGTCGACCGGGTGATGCTCTGGTCCGGGGGGCGGCCGGTGGTCGAGGTGCGGCGGCGGGGCGACGGCACCGTTGCGGCCGGGTTCGTCGGGTACGAATCGGAGCACTTCACCCGCGTCCGCTTCGCCGGCGTGGTCCACGAACGCCCCGCCGACCTGGACCTGCTGCGGCACGGCCTGATCCGCCCCGCGGAGCTGCACCCCCTGGTGCGTCGGGCCCTGTTCCCGTCGGCACCGTCCACGCCGGACACCGTCCCGCCGCCGGGCGACCGCGCATCGGTGCCGGCGGCGGTACGGCTGCCTGCGGCGCGGGCCGAGACCGCGCGGCCGGGGGCCCCGGAGCCCGGGCAGGCCGAGCCGGCACAGGACGAGCAGGCGGAGACCGCGCCGGCCGAGGCGGGTCGGCCGGAGACAGCGCGCGCCGAGCAGCCGGAGACCGCGTCGGCCGGAACGGCGCGGCCGGAGGTGGTCGGTCTGCGGGTGGAGGTGCCGGTGCGGTGCGGGGGCGCCTGGCACACCCTCGTCCACGGCGACGGCCGACTCGACCCGGTGTCGCACACCGCCGAGGAGGTCGCCGGGGAGGAGCTGCTGCGCGCCCTCGGCGGGCAGTCGGCGGGCTGCTTCGCCGCCGTGCAGGCGTGGCGCGGCGGGCCGGGCCGGCTGCCCCGGCCCCTGCGCGAGCTGCGGCGCGACGTGCTGCTGCGGATCCAGCACGGCGGCGCGGCGACGTTGGCCGCGCTGCTGGACGCGGGGCTCGACCCGAGGATGGGCGACGGCCGGGGCGGCACGCTGCTGCACCAGCTGCGCGCGGTGGAGGACGTCTCGCTGGTCCGGAGGCTGCTCGACGCCGGCGTGCCGATCGGGGCCGGGGACCGGCGGGGCCGCACCGCGCTCCACGTGGCCGTCGGCGACGGCGGCGGCCCGGAGCTGGTCCGTGCGCTGCTGGCCGCCGGCGCCGACCCGGACGCCCCCGACGAGGACGATTGCAGCCCCCGCGAACTGGCGGAGGGGAAGGCGAGCATGTACGACGACGACGGCGAGGACGTGCAGCCGGTGTTCCGGATCCGGGACGTGCTGGCCGAGTGGGTCGACGGATGACGGCGGCCGTGCGGGCGCTGGCCGCCGCCGACGACCTCGTCGCCGCCACCCGGGCGTGGCGGACGGAGCCGGCCGCCGACCCGAAGGTCGAGGCGCTGGCCCTGGCGGTCTCGGCGAACCTGCCGGTGCTGCTGTGGGGCGAGCCGGGCATCGGCAAGTCCGCCACCCTCCAGCAGCTCGCCGACGGGTTGGGCCTGCCCCTGGAGACGGTCATCGCCAGCGTCCACGAGCCGTCGGACTTCGCCGGGTTGCCGATCGTCGGGGACTCCCCGGCCACCGACGGGGTGCCGATGGCGCCGCCGGACTGGGCGGTCCGGCTGGCGCGTACCGGATCGGGGTTGCTCTTCTTCGACGAGCTCTCCTCCGCGCCGCCGGCGGTGCAGGCGGCGCTGCTGCGGGTCGTGCTGGAGCGCCGGGTCGGCAGCCTCACGCTGCCGGCATCGGTGCGGATCGTGGCGGCCGCGAACCCGCCGACCAGCGCAGCGGACGGCTGGCACCTGGCCCCGCCGCTGGCGAACCGGTTCGTGCACCTGCACTGGACGCACGACGCGCGCACGGTCGCGCGGGGTCTGGCCGGCACGTGGCCGGCGGTGGCCGTGCCGGAGGTCCGGCCCGGGCGCACCGCCACGGCGCTGGCCAGGGCGCGCGGCGCGATCGCGGGTTTCCTCACCGCTCGGCCGGGGCTGACCCACCACCTGCCCGCCGACGCCGAGGCCCGTGGCGGCGCGTGGCCGTCGCCGCGCACCTGGGAGATGGTGCTGCGGCTGCTCACCGTTCACCACGCGGCGGGGACCGGGGCGGAGGCGCTGGCGCTGGCGGTGATCGGCGCTGTCGGCGACGGCGCGGGGTTGGAGTTCGTCACCTATCTGGAGCACCTGGACCTGCCCGACCCGGAGCGGGTGCTCGCCGACCCGGCGGCGTTCCGGCTGCCGGAGCGGGGCGACCGGCAGTTGGCGTTCCTCACCGCCGTGATCTCCGCGGTGCAGGCGAAGGTCGACCGGTCCCGCTGGGAGGCCGGCTGGGTGGTGCTGGGCAAGGCGGTCGAGGCGGGCGTGCCGGACGTCGCGGCGCGCGCGGCGATGGACCTGGCGGCGCTGCGCGACACCGCGTGGCCGGTGCCGCCGGCCATCCACGCCTTCGCCGACGTGCTGCGGTTGTCGGGACGCCTGGCCGGATGAGTGCCGGCGGCGGCCGGCTGGACCGCACGAAGCTGCTCGCCGCCCGGTTCCGAGCGGCGCAGGACCGCCCCTATCTGGCGACCGCGCTGTACAGCGTCACGGTGGTGGAGTCGCCGCACGTGCCGACCATGGGCGTCGACCGGCACTGGCGCTGCCACGTCTCGCCGGGGTTCGTCGACCGGCTGCCGGTGGCCCAGCTCGCGGCGGTGTGGATCCACGAGGTGGCCCACCTGCTGCGCGACCACCACGGCCGCGCCGACCGGCTCCCCGTCGGGCAGCGGCGCGACCACCACCGGGTCAACGTCGCGCAGGACTGCGAGATCAACGACGACCTGGTGGCCGACCGCCTGCCGCTGCCGCCGGACCGGATCGAGCCGAAGACCTTCGGGCTGCCGGCGGGCCTGCTGTTCGAGGCGTACCTGCCGCTGCTGCCTCCGCAGGTGTGCGAGGTGGGAGCGCACGACTGCGGATCCGGGGCGCACGGCGTGGACCGGCCGTGGGAGCGCGACGGCGCGGGCGGCGTCAGCGCCGTGGAGGCGGGGGCGATCCGCCGGGAGACGGCGCACGCGATCCGCGCGCACGTCCGCTCCCGGGGCACCGTCGCGGCCGGGTGGGAACGCTGGGCCGCCCAGGTGCTCGAACCCCGGGTGGACTGGCGGCGGGCGCTGACGGGCGCGGTACGCGAGGCGGCCGCGTGGGCCGGCGGCGCGGTCGACTACACCTACCACCGGCCCTCCCGACGCGCCGCGGCGACCCGCGGAGTGGTGCTGCCCAGCCTGCGCCGTCCGGTGCCCCGGGTGGCGGTCGTGGTGGACACGTCGGGGTCGATGGGCGAGCCGCAGCTCGCCGCCGCGCTCGCCGAGGTCGCCGGGGTGCTCCGGGCGGTCGGCGTCGGCGGCAACCGGGTCACCGTGCTCTCCTGCGACGCGGCCGTGCACGTCGTACGACGGGTGCACACCGTCGGCGAGGTACGGCTGGCCGGGGGCGGCGGCACCGACATGCGGATCGGGATCGAGGCCGCGCTGCGCGACCGACCGCACATCGTGGTGGTGCTGACCGACGGCTTGACGCCGTGGCCGGCGGCGCCGCTGGAGTCCACGCGGGTCGTCGCGGGGCTGATCGGGTCGGGTGCGCCGCCGCCGCCGTCCTGGATCACCAGCGTCACGATCGACGACTGACCCGGGGGCTGGACGCGCTGCGCGACGAGCGGCGCGTCGCCTCGGTCGCGCGCCTCGCAGGGGCCGGAAGCCGGAACCAGGCTGGTCCAACCAGTTGACGGGTTGATGTGTGCTGCGCCACACTCCCCGGCATGGACTTCGCCCCCGCCCCCCGCTCCTCGGTCTCCGACCACGTCTTCGGCCAGCTCCGCGACGCCATCGTCAGCGGCGCCTACCGTCCCGACGAGGCGCTGCCCGGCGAGCGGGAGCTGGCCGCCACCTTCGGGGTCAACCGGCACGCCGTCCGTGAGGCGCTGCGCCGGTTGCAGCAGCTCGGGCTGGTCCGGGTCAGCCAGGGCGGCGCGACCCGGGTGCTGGACTGGCGGGTGCACGCCGGGCTCGACCTCGCGCTCTCCCTCACCCGCTTCCACGACACCCTCCCGGTGGACACCCTGGTCCGCGACATGCTCGAGATGCGGGCCTGCGTCGGGGTCGACGCGGCCCGGCTCTGCGCCGAGCGCGGCGACCCGGCGGCCCGGGCCGCGATCCTGCGGGCCGTCGAGGAGTACGCGGGCCTCGCGCCGGACCTGGCCGGGATGGGCGAGGCGACCATCGTGCTCTGGCGGCACATCGTCGCCGGCTCCGGCAACACCGCCTACCTGCTGGCCTTCAACAGCCTGGTGGCCGGCGCGCTCGCCGTCGGCGAGGTGCCACCGGAGCGGCGCGCCGCGGAACTGCTCGACGTCGCAGGCCACCGCCGGCTCGCCGACGCCATCGTCACCGGCCGGGCCTCCGACGCCGCCCGCGAGGCACGCGCCCTGCTCACCGCTCCCCTCACCACCGCCGCCGCACCGCCGAGAAGGGAGGCCCGGGCATGATCCCCGCCGTGCTCTACGCCGTACCGGCGTTCCTGCTCCTCATCGCCGTCGAGGCGCTCTCCTACCGCTTCGCGCCCGACGACGACGAGCGCGGGTACGAGCTGCGCGACACCGCCACCAGCCTGACCATGGGCGCCGGCAGCCAGGTCATCGGCGTGCCGTGGAAGCTGCTGACGGTCGGCCTCTACGCCGCCGCGTACACGCTCGCACCGGTCCAGCTCTCCCCCACCAGCGTCTGGACGTGGGTCCTGCTGTTCTTCGCCGACGACCTGGCCTACTACTGGTTCCACCGCTCCCACCACGAGGTGCGGCTGCTCTGGGCCGGGCACGTGGTGCACCACTCCAGCGTCTTCTTCAACCTCTCGACGGCGCTGCGGCAGAGCTGGACCCCGATGACGTCGATGCCGTTCTGGCTCGGGCTGGCGCTGCTCGGCATCCCGCCGTGGATGATCTTCCTCCAGCAGTCGGTCAGCCTGCTGTACCAGTTCTTCCTGCACACCGAGCGGATCACCGTGCTGCCCCGCCCCATCGAATGGATCTTCAACACGCCGTCGCACCACCGGGTCCACCACGGCGCCAACGCCGAGTACCTGGACCGCAACTACGGCGGCATCCTGATCGTCTGGGACCGGCTGTTCGGCACCTTCGAGCCGGAACGCGCCGCCGTCCGGTACGGCCTGACGAAGAACATCGGCACCTACAACCCGCTGCGGGTGGCGACCCACGAGTACCGGGCCATCTGGGCCGACGCGCGGGCCGCCTCGTCCTGGCGGCACCGGCTCGGCTACGTGCTCGGCCGTCCCGGCTGGCAGCCCGCCCCGCACGCGCAACCGGTCGCTGCCCGGTGAGGCGGCTCTGGCCGTTCGGCGTGGTGGCGGCCGTCGAACTGATCGGCGTCGCGGCCGACGTGACCGCCCTGCAGTGGCTGGCCAAGCCCCTGCTCGCGCCGGTGCTGCTGGCGTACCTGCTGCGGGCGCGCCGACGCGTCGACGGGGTCGCCGTCGGACTGGTCTTCGCCACCGCCGGGGACGTCGCGCTGCTGCTGTCCGGCAGCACCGCGTTCCTCGTCGGCATGGGGTGCTTCCTCGGCACGCAGGTCGGCTTCGTGACCGCCTTCCTGCGCCGCCGGCGACCGCCCGTCGCCGCGGTCGCCGGCTACCTCGCCTGCTGGGCGGCGGCCAACGTCGCGCTGTGGAACGCCCTCGGCCCGCTGCGGCTGCCGGTCCTCGGCTACAGCCTCGCGCTCGGCCTGATGGCCGCCGCCGCGGCCGGCGTCTCCCGCCGGGTGGCCGTCGGCGGGGCGCTGTTCCTCGTCTCCGACCTGCTGATCGGGCTGGACGCCGCGGGCACCACGCTGCCGGGCCACGGCCTGGCCGTGATGACCACCTACATCGGGGCCCTGCTGCTCATCACCACCGGATGGGCCGAGGCTACCGGCCGCACGCGCGACGCCGCCGACGGCGGCCCCGTCCGCGCCGGACGGGTGCCGGACGGCGCCCGGTAGCCGAACCCCGGGCGCCGCCCCCGGTGCACCCGGAATTCGTACGGCATCCACATCCGCGCACAGGTTGGCCGGTTTGGCTGGCGCCCGACCTCGTCCACCCACGCGAGATCGGCTGCCACCATGCCCTTTTCCGCTATCAGGGCGTGAGCCGCACCCGGCGCAGCAGTTGCGCGTTGACCGCCACCACGACGGTGGAGGCGGACATCAGCACCGCCGCGACCGCCGGGCTGAGCGCGATCCCGGCCCAGGCCAGGACACCGGCGGCCAGCGGGATCGCCACCACGTTGTAGCCGGCGGCCCAGGCCAGGTTCTGCACCATCTTCCGGTACGACGCGCGGGACAACCGGAGCACGCCGGTGACACCGCGCGGGTCGGAGGAGGCCAGGATGACCCCGGCCGACTCGATGGCCACGTCGGTGCCGGCGCCGATCGCCAGGCCGACGTCGGCGCGGGCCAGGGCCGGGGCGTCGTTGACACCGTCGCCGACCATCGCCACGGTCAGCCCGCGGGCTTGGAGGTCGGCGACCGCCCGGTCCTTGTCGGCGGGGAGCACCTCGGCGAAGACCTCGTCGACGCCCGGCCGGAAGCCCAGGTCGGCGGCGACGGCCTCGGCGACCGGCCGGGCGTCGCCGGTGATCATCGCGATCGTCCGTACGCCGTGCTCGCGCAGCTCGGCGATGGCCGCGCGGGCCTCCGGGCGGACCTCGTCCTCGAGGGCGAAGGCGCCCACCGCCTCGGGTCGCCCGTCGGCGGGCAGCCGGACGAGGTGCAGCACCACCGCACCGCGCGCCGACCAGCCCCGGGTCACCGTGGCGAGGTCGTCGGGCACGGCCGCTCCGAGTTCGTTCACCAGGGCGGGGCCGCCGACCGCCCAGGTGGCGCCGTCGACGACGGCCCGGACCCCCCGGCCGGGCAGCGACCGGAAGTCCCGGGCTTCGGCCCGCAGCCCCCGCTCCCGCGCGACCCGCACCAGGGCGCGGGCCAGGGGGTGTTCGCTGTCGGCCTCGACCGCGCCGGCGATCCGCAGCACCTCGTCCTCGGTGACGCCACCGACGGCGGCCGTGGCGGTGACCGTGTGGGCGCCCTTGGTCAGGGTGCCGGTCTTGTCGAACAGCACCGCGTCGACGGTGCGCATCCGCTCCAGGGCCAGGCGGTCCTTGACCAGGATGCCGGCCTTGGCCGACACGGCGGTGGAGAGCGCGATCACCAGCGGGATGGCCAGCCCGAGGGCGTGCGGGCAGGCGATCACCAGCACCGTCACCGACCGCACGACGGACTGGTCCGGATCGTCCAGCGCCCACCAGGCGGCGAAGGTGACCAGCGCGGCGGCGGTGGCGACGTAGAAGAGCGTCGCGGCGAAGCGGTCGGCGAGGACCTGGGCCCGGCCGCTGGACGCCTGGGCCTGGCTGACGAGCCGGCCGATGCCGGCCAGCGCGGTGTCCTCGCCCACCGCGTCGACCCGGACCCGCAGCGCGGAGTCGGTGGCCACCGTGCCGGCCACCACCCGGTCGCCCACGCCGCGCGGCACCGGCCGGGACTCCCCCGTGATCATCGACTCGTCCAACTCGGCGGTACCGTCGACGATCGAGCCGTCGGCCGGCACCCGACCACCGGAGCGGACCAGCACCACGTCGCCCACCCGCAGGTCGGCCAGCGGCACGCGGCGCGGGGTGCCGTCGTCGTCGAGCCGTTCGGCCTCGTCGGGCAGCAGGGCGGCCAGCGCGGCGAGGGCGCCCTGCGCCTGGCCGATCGCCTTCATCTCCTGCCAGTGCCCCAGCAGCATGATGGTCACCAGCGCCGCCAGCTCCCACCAGAAGTCCAGGTCGAACGCGCCGAGGCTGGTCGCCAGCGACGCGGCGTACGCCACCGTGATCGCCATCGAGACCAGCAACATCATCCCCGGGGCGCGGTCGCGGACCTCCCGTACGGCGCCCACCAGGAACGGCCGGCCGCCGTAGAAGAAGACCACCGAGCCGAGGACCGGGCCCACCCAGCTCCTGCCCGGGAAGTCCAGGGTGTAGCCGAACCAGTCCATCACCAGGTGACTGGTCAGCACGATCGGCACGGTGAGGGCGAGGCACAGCCAGAACGTGCGGCGGAACTGCTCCGGGTCGTGACCGGCGTGCTTGTCGTGCCCACCGTGGGCGGATCGGCGCACGGGACCACTGTAGGAGTAACGGGGGTCACCGGGCCGGGGATCACCGCGATCGGCGGGACCCGGGCCACGCGCCCGGGCGGCGCGTTCAGCGCCGGCTCACCGCCACGCCGTCTCCTCCGCCACCTGTACGCGGTCGAGCAGCGGCCGCCACCAGTTCTCGTGCTCCCGGTACCAGGCGATCGTCTCCGTCAGCCCGTCGCCGAACCCGATCCTCGGGGCCCAGGACAGCTCGCGGCGCAGCTTGCCCGAGTCGAGCAGGTAGCGCCGGTCGTGCGAGGGCCGGTCGGGCACCCGTCGCTTCAGCTCCGCGCCGAGACCCAACTCCCCCAGCACGGCGTCGGCGAGCGTCTCCACGTCGACCTCGACGCCGCTGCCCACGTTGTACGTCTCCCCCAGCCGGCCGTGCAGCAGCACCGCCTCGACCGCGCGGCAGTGGTCGGTCACGTGCAGCCACTCCCGTCGGTTGCGGCTGGAGGCGTAGACCGGCAGCGGCATGCCCCGCAACGCGTGCGTGACGAACAGGGGGATGACCTTCTCCGGGAACTGGTACGGGCCGTAGTTGTTGGAGCAGGTGGTGATCGTGAAGGGGATCCCGTAGGTGTGCCCGAAGGCCCGCACGGCGTGGTCGCCCCCGGCCTTCGCCGCGTTGTACGGGGTGCGCGGCAGGTAGGGCGAGTCCTCGGTGAAGGCGCCGGGGTCGTCCAGCGCCATGTCCCCGTACACCTCGCAGGTGGAGATCTGGTGGAAGCGGATGCCGTCGCGGCCGACCCGCCGGACGGCCTCCATGAGGGCGACCGGCCCCAGCACGTTCGTCTCGAAGAAGGCCGTCGGGCCCAGCACCGCGCGCGAGTTGTGCGACTCGGCGGCGAAGTTGACCACCACGTCGACGCCGTGTTCGCGCAGCGCCCGCTCCACGGCCGGCTGGTCCCGGATGTCGCCGTGGACGAAGGTGACCGCGTCACCGAGGTCGACGAGGTTGGCCAGTGTGCCGGAGTACGTCAGCAGGTCGAAGGCGATCACCCGGTCGCCCGGGTGGGCGCGGCGCCAGTGGCGGACGAAATTGGACCCGATGAAGCCCGCCGCGCCCGTCACGAGAATCGTGCTCATTGATCTCTCCTACCTTCGCCCGGCGGGCCTCCGAGGTGGTGCCGGAGGGTCCGTCGGCGACATCCGGCCAGTCCGTGCGACGCGACCCGCCGTCGGCGGGCCCGCGTGGGTGGTTCACCCGGACGAGTCTGCCCGGTGGAACGGGCGGCCGGTCGTTGCGCCGTGCGCCCGGAGCGTCGCCGCGGCGGGTGGTCGCGGCCGGTGCCCCCGGCGCGGCCCGGACCCGGTGCCCCCCGCCGGCCCGGAGTGTCGGCAAGGGCCCCTCCGCTGCCCGGAGGCGTGCGGAAGGGCCCTTGCCGACGAAAGTCGGAAGCCGGGAAGCCGGACTCAGCAGTCGGCGAGCTGCCCCCGCAGCTTGCCGAGGGCGCGGGCGAGCAGCCGGGAGACGTGCATCTGGGAAACGCCGACCCGGGCGGCGATCTCGCTCTGGGTGAGGTTGCCGTAGAAGCGCAGGGTGAGGATCTTCTGCTCCCGCTCGTCGAGGGTGGCGAGCGCCGGGCCGAGGGCCACCCGCAGCTCGGCCAGCTCGAACTCGCCGTCCTCGGCGCCCAGCGTGTCGGCGAGTTCGGTGGGGCTGTCGCCGTCACCGATGGGGGTGGAGAGGGAGACGGCGTTGTAGGCCCGGGCGCCCTCGAGGCCCTCCAGGACCTCCTCCTCCGTGACGTCGAGGTGGGCGGCGATGTCGGCGACCGTCGGGGCCCGGTTGAGCGCCTGCGTGAGGACGCCGTTGGCCTCGGAGATGCGCAGCCGCAGCTCCTGCAGTCGGCGCGGGACGCGGATGTTCCAGGTGCGGTCGCGGAAGTGCCGCTTGATCTCGCCGAGGATCGTCGGGATGGCGAAGCCGGCGAAGTCGACGCCCCGGGAGGCGTCGAACCGGTCCACCGCCTTGATCAGCCCGAGGGCGGCGGTCTGGGTGAGGTCGCCGGTGGGCTCGCCGCGCCCGCTGTAGCGGTAGGCGAGGTGGTGGGCCAGCGGCAGCCACGCCTCGATCGCCCGATCCCGCAGCGCCGGCCGGTCGGGGTGCCCCTCGGGCAGGGCGGCGAGGGCGGCGATCAGCTCGCTCGCGCGGGACTCGTCGCCGGCCGCCGTGGTGCTGGCGTCGGTGGTGGTCGTCAGCGCGGTGGTCGTGGTGATCATGTTGGCCTTCCTGTCCCGCACGGCGCGGCGGCGCCCGGGGGCGTCGACCGCAGTGCAGCCCACCCTAGACCAAAGGCTGCACCCACATCAACCGAACGGACGATGGATGAAATACCCTAAAGGGTCTAAAAAGGGACGCGCCGGATCGTCGGCGGGGTCGACACCCCGAGCGGCCCGGGACCGAGGGCTCCCGCCGGGTTGCCCAGAGTGGCTCACCGACATCCGGGCGGCCGAGAACCCGGCGGGCCGCCGCCGCTGATCATCTTGTCGGGCACACCTGTTACGGTCTCGCCGCCGCTGCACCAGTCGACCGGAGGTAGGCGTGATCAGTTCGCACGTGTCGTCGTTCGCCGGGTTGCCGGTGCTGCCGTTCACACCGGGCATGACCCTCCCCGACGATCCGTCGGCGGTCGCCTGGCGGCTGGAGGTCGAGGACTTCGACGCCGATCCCGAGGAGTTCGCCGGCCTCGTGCAGGCCATGCGTGAGCAGGTGCCGGCCGACGCGGTGCACGCCCTGGTGGTCGGCGAGTGGGGCGAGGCGTACGAGCGACCGCTGCCGGTGGAGCTGCTGGTGGCGGCGGCTCGCGAGTGGACGGCGCTGCGGGCGGTCTTTCTCGCCGACCTGACCTACGAGCAGTGCGAGATCTCCTGGCTCCGGCACGGCGACGTCACCCCGCTGCTCGCGGCGTACCCGGCGCTGGAGGTGCTGTGGGTGCGCGGCGCGCAGGACCTGCGGCTGGAACCGGTCCGGCACGACCGGCTGCGCGAGCTGCGATTCGAGTCCGGCGGGCTGCCGGCCGGTGTGGTGCGGGCCGTCGGCGCCTGCGAGCTGCCGGCCCTGCACCGGCTGGAGCTGTGGCTCGGCCGCTCCGACTACGGCGGCGACGCGACCGTGGACGACCTGGTCGGCGTGCTGGCCGGCACCGGCCTGCCCGCGCTGCGGCACCTGGCGCCGTGCAACGCCGAGATCGCCGACGCGGTGGCGGCGGCCGTCGCCGCGGCGCCGGTCGTCCCGCGGCTGGAGGTCCTCGACCTGTCGATGGGCACGCTCACCGACGAGGGCGCGAAGGCGCTGCTGGCCGGCCAGCCGCTGACCCATCTGACGCGGCTCGACCTGCACCACCACTACCTCTCCGAGGAGATGGCCGCGGCGGTGGTCGCCGCGCTGCCGGGGGTGCGGGTCGACGTGTCCGACCCGCAGACCGCCGACGAGTACGACGGCACCCGCTACCGCTACACCGAGGTCGGGGAGTAGTCGGCCGTGACCTTCGGTTCCCACGCGCGGACCTTCGCCGGCCGACCGGTCGTCGACGTCCCGGTCGACGGGCCGCTGCCCACGGTGGACGGTGCGGTCTCGTGGCGGTTCTCCCTGTGGCACTTCGACGAGACCGCCGACTACAAGCTCTCGGACACGTTCCGGGCCGCGTTCGACCGGTTCGTCGCGCAGGCCGGGCCCTCCGTCGACTCCCTCGTCGTCGGCGCGTGGGGGTACGCGGCGTTCAACCCCGCCCCCATCGCGCAGCTCTGCGCGGCGGCGCCCCGGCTGCCCGCCCTGCGGGCCCTCTTCCTCGGTGACATGACCAGCGAGGAGTGCGAGGTGTCCTGGATGAAGGTGGGCGACGTCAGCCCGCTGCTGACGGCGTACCCGGAGCTGGAGGTGCTGCGGGTCCGCGGCGGCGAGGACTTCGCGTTCTCCCCGGTGCGGCACGCGCGGCTGCGGGAGCTGGCGGTGGAGACCGGCGGGTTGTCCCGGGCGTTCGTCGGCGCGGTGCTCGACTCCGACCTGCCCGCGCTGACCGACCTGGAGCTGTGGCTCGGCGCCTCCGACTACGGCGGCGACGCGCAGGTGTCCGACCTGGCCCCACTGCTGGCCGGGGAGCGGTTCGGCGCGCTGCGCCGGCTCGGGCTGCGCAACGCGGAGATCGCCGACGACCTCGCCGAGGCCCTGGCGACGGCGGCGGTGGTGCCGCGGCTGGAACGGCTGGACCTGTCGCTGGGCACGCTCGGCGACCGGGGCGCCGCGGCGCTGTTCGCCGGGCAGCCGCTGAAACACCTGACGGAGCTGGACCTGCACCACCATTACCTGTCGGAGGAGATGGCCGCGTCGGTGGTCGCCGCGCTGCCGGGCGTCCGGGTCGACATGTCCGACCCGCGAAAGGCCGACGAGTACGACGGCGAGAGCTACCGCTACACGGCGGTGTCGGAGTGACATGCGCCTGACCGTCGTCGGCAACCCCGGCAACCGTCGGGTCGGCATGTTCACCCGGGCGGTCCTCGATGCCGGCCTGCCCCGGCCCGCGGTGCTGCCCTGGGCCGACGTGCTGACCGGGGCGGCCCCGCCGGCGCCGGACGCGCTGGTGCGGGTCGACTCGCCCGGGGAGGACCCGGAGGTGGACCGGCTGCTGCGCCGGTCCGCCGCCCCGGCCCGGCACGGCGAGCTGGTCGGCCTGGCCGACACGTACGCCGGCCTGCTCAGGGGCCTGGACCGGGTCGCCGCCGGCGGCGCGGAGCTGCTCAACGACCCGGAGGACGTCGCGGTCATGTGCGACAAGCGGCGCTGCCACGCGCGGCTGTCCGCCGCCGGGGTGCCGGTGCCCGCCGCGCTGCCCCCCGTGGGCGGCTGGGCGGAGCTGCGGGCGGCGATGGCGGCGGCCGGCTGGAGCCGGGTGTTCGTCAAGCCCGCGCACGGCTCGTCCGCCGCCGGGGTGATCGCGCTGGCGGTCGCCGGGCGCCGGGTGCAGGCGGTCACCACGGTCGAGGCGACCCCCGAGGGGCTGTTCAACTCGTTGCGGCCGCGCCGCTACACCGACGAGGCGCAGGTCGCCGCGATCGTCGACCGGCTCGCGCCCGAGAGCCTGCACGTGGAGCGGTGGCTGCCCAAGGCGGGGCTCGGCGACCGGGTGGTCGACCTGCGGGTGGTGGTGGTCGCCGGGCGGCCCACCCACGCCGTGGTGCGGGCCGCGCGAGGGCCACTGACCAACCTGCACCTGGGCAACGCCCGCGGCGACCTCGCCGCGCTGCGGGCGGCCGCCGGGCCGGCGGCGTGGGCGGCGGCGATGGAGACCTGCGAGCGGGTCGCCGGGTGTTTTCCCCGCACCCTCCAGGTGGGGATCGACCTGATGTTCCTCGTCGGCTGGCGGCGGCACGCGGTGGCGGAGGTCAACGCGTTCGGCGACCTGCTGCCGGGGGTGCTGACCGACGGCCGGGACACCTACGCCGAGCAGGTGCAGGCAGTGACCGACGGCCGGTGGGAACGCTGGCGGGCGGCGGCCGGTCGCGCCCTCGACGAGCGGGAGGTGCTGCCGTGCGGAGCCTGATCGGCAGCCACGACCTGCTCCTGCTCACCCTCGACACGCTCCGCTACGACGTCGCCGCCGAGCTGGCGGAGCGGGGGCGCACGCCGCACCTGGCCCGGGCGCTGCCCGGCGGGCGGTGGGAGCGCCGGCACTCCCCCGCCAGCTTCACCTACGCCGCGCACCACGCGTTCTTCGCCGGCTTCCTGCCGACCCCGGTGACCCCCGGCCGGCACGAGCGGCTGTACGCGGCGGCCTTCCCCGGCAGCGAGACCGCCGGCAGGGACACGTGGGTCTTCGACGCGCCGGACCTGCCGACCGCCCTGGCCGGCGTCGGCTACCACACGCTCTGCCTGGGCGGGGTCGGCTTCTTCAACCGGCGCAGCCCGCTCGGCGCGGTGCTGCCGGGCCTGTTCGCCGAGGCGCACTGGGAGCCGGAGTTCGGGGTCACCTCCCCCACCTGCCTGGACGCCCAGCTCGACCGGCTGGCCGAGGTGCTGCCACGGGTGCCGGCGGGGCGACCGCTGTTCACGTTCCTCAACGTCGCGGCGCTGCACCAGCCCAACCGGCACCACCTGCCCGGCGCGCAGGCCGACGACCTCGCCAGCCACGCCGCCGCCCTGGAGTACGTCGACGGCCGGATCGACCGGTTGTTCACCCTGCTCACCGGCCGGGGCCGGCCGGTGTTCGCGATCGTCTGCGCCGACCACGGCACCGCGTACGGCGAGGACGGCCACACCGGCCACCGGATCGGTCACGACGTGGTGTGGACCGTCCCGTACGCCCACTTCACTCTGCACCCGGGAGAATGGTGACCAGCACCGACACGGGCCTCGGCGGCTCGCCGTACCAGCAGTACCTGTACGCGTACCCGCACAAGACCTCGTACCGGCCGTTGCGGCCCCGGCCGTTGCTGGCGGACGTGTGGCGGGCCGAGGCGCGCGACGCGCTCTTCCTCTACGTGCATGTGCCGTTCTGCGAGATGCGCTGCGGCTTCTGCAACCTGTTCACCCGCGCCAACGCCCCCGCCGAGCAGGTGACCGGCTACCTGCGGCAGCTGCGCCGGCAGGCCGAACAGGTCGCCGACGCGCTCGGCGCCGACGCCGGGTACGCCCGCGCGGCGTTCGGCGGCGGCACCCCCACCTACCTGACCGCCGACGAGCTGGCCGAGCTGTTCGACATCGCCACCACCACGACGGGGGCGCGGCTGCCCGGCGTACCGCTGTCGGTGGAGACCTCGCCGGCCACCGCGACGCCGGACCGGCTCGCGGTGCTCGCCGCGCACGGCACCACCCGGGTGAGCATCGGCGTGCAGAGCTTCCTCGACGCCGAGGCCCGCGCCGCCGGCCGGCCGCAGCGCCGCACCGAGGTGGAGGCGGCCCTCGGTGCGATCCGCGACGCCCGCATCCCCGTACTCAACATCGACCTGATCTACGGCATCGACGGGCAGACCGCCGACACCTGGCGGGAGAGCCTCGACGCGGCGCTGGCCTGGCGCCCGGAGGAGCTGTACCTCTACCCGCTGTACGTGCGGCCGCTGACCGGGCTCGGGCGGCGGGCGCACCACCGGGCGGAGTGGGACGCCCAGCGGCTCGCCCTCTACGAGCAGGCGGTGGAGGCGCTGGACGCGGCCGGGTACCGGCAGGAGTCGATGCGGCAGTTCCGCCGGGCCGACGTGCCGCCGCCGGACGGGCCGGACTACTGCTGCCAGGACGACGGCATGGTCGGGCTGGGCTGCGGCGCCCGCTCGTACACCACGAGCCTGCACTACTCGTTCGACTACGCGGTCAGCGTGACCGAGGTGCGGGCGGTGCTCGACGACTACCTGGCCCGCCCGGCCGACGACTTCCGGCACGCCGAGTTCGGGTTCACCCTCGACGGCGCCGAGCAGCGCCGCCGGTGGCTGCTCAAGTCGCTGCTGCGCGTCGACGGCGTCGACCCGGCGGCGTACCGGGCCCGGTTCGGCCGCCCGCCCGGCGACGACTTCCCGGAGCTGGGCCGGCTGGTCGACCGGGGCTGGGCCACCGACGGCGGGCTGCGGCTGACGCCGGCCGGGCTGGCCCGCTCCGACGCGGTCGGCCCGTGGCTGACCTCGGCCCGGGTCCGCGACGCGATGACCGGGTACGTGCCCCGGTGAACCTGGCCATCCTCTACCGGGGGCCGCTGGCGAGCTGCAACTACGACTGCCCGTACTGTCCCTTCGCCAAGCGGCACGACCCGCCGGAGCTACTGCGCGCCGACCGGGCCGCCCTCGACCGCTTCGCCGGCTGGGTCGCGGCCACCATCGACGTACGGCTGTCGGTGCTGTTCACCCCGTGGGGGGAGGGGCTGACCCGTAGCTGGTACCGGGACGCGATGGTGTCGCTGTCCCACCTGTCGCACGTCGACCGGGTCGTCATCCAGACCAACCTCGCCGCCCGGGTGGACTGGCTGGCCGACGCCGATCCCCGCGCCGCCGCCCTCTGGACCACCTACCACCCCGGCCAGGTCGACCGGAACCGCTTCCTGCGCCGCTGCGCGAGGCTGTCCGAGTTGGGCATCCGGTACTCGGTCGGGGTGGTCGGTCTGCCGGAGCACCTCGGCGAGGCGCGGGCGCTGCGGGCCGCCCTGCCCGCCGAGGTCTACCTGTGGGTGAACGCCGCCGAGGGCCGGCGCTACGACGCCGCCGAGGAGGCGGTCTGGACGGAACTGGACCCGCTCTTCGGCTTCAGCGTCCGCCCGCACGTGTCGCTCGACCGGCCCTGTCACGCGGGAGAGACGGCCGTCTCCGTGCTCGGGGACGGCACGGTGCGCCGCTGCCACTTCATCGCCGAACCGATCGGCAACCTGTACGACGGCTCGTGGCGGCCGGCCCTGCGGCCCCGCCCGTGCGCCAACGCGACCTGCGACTGCCACATCGGGTACGTGCACCTCAAGCCGCTCGGCCTGCGGGACGTCTTCGCCGGCGGGGTGCTGGAACGCATCCCGGCGGCCTGGCCGTCGGCGCGGCGGCCGGTGCCGGTCGATCCGCCGCGGCTGCGCCCGTCCTGAGCGAGTCCGGCCTCGGCGAGCAGACGCGCGCCGAGGCCGGGACTTCCGTTCGGTTGGTGCGACCTCAGTGCGCGCCGGGCATTCCGGCCGCCGCCTCCTCCCGGGCGCGCCGCTCCTCACCGCTGAGGGTGTGCAGCGGCTTCTCCCGGATGAACAGCACGACCACCACGGCGAGCAGCGCGAACGGGGCGCCGATGAGGAACAGCTCGGCGGTGGCGGTCCCGTACACGTCCTGGATGATCCGCAGCACCGGCTCGGGCAGCGCGGACAGGTCGGGCACGGCGTGCCCGCCCCCGGCGGTGGCGCCGCCGGCCAACGGGCCGAGCTTCTCCGCGCTCAGCGTCGCGACCCGGTTGGCCAGCACCGCGCCGAGCGCGCTCACCCCGATCGTCCCGCCCATGCTGCGGAAGAAGGTCAGCACGGAGGTGGCCGCGCCCAGCTCGTGCGCGGGCACGTCGTTCTGCGCCACGAGCACGAGGTTCTGCATCAGCATGCCGACGCCGACGCCGAGCACCGCCATGTAGACGCTGAGCAGCGGCACGCCGGTGTCGGCGTCGATGGTGCTCAGCAGCAGCATGCCGACGGTCATCACGACGGCGCCGGCCACCAGGAACCGCTTCCAGCGGCCGTACTTCGTGATCAGCTGACCGGCGACGGTCGACGAGACCAGCAGGCCGAAGATCATCGGCAGGCTCATCAGCCCCGCCACCGTCGGCGACTTGCCCAGCGCGATCTGGAAGTACTGGGACAGGAACACGGTGCCGCCGAACATCGCCACGCCGACCAGCACGCTGGCGATGGTGGTCAACGAGACCGTCCGGTTGCGGAAGATGTCCAGCGGCACGATCGGCTCCTCCGCGCGCGACTCGACCCAGACCGCCAGCCCGAGCAGGGCGAGCCCGCCGACGACCATCAGGGCGGTCCAGCCGGACGCCCAGGCGAAGGAGTTGCCGGCCAGCGACGACCAGATCAGCAGGGTGGAGACGCCCGAGGTGATGAGCAGCGCGCCGAGCCAGTCGATGCGCACCTTGCGGCGGGTCACCGGCAGGTGCAGGGTGCGCTGGAGCAGGACGATCGAGAGCAGGGTGAACGGCACCCCGATCAGGAAGCACCACCGCCAGCCGAGCCAGGAGGTGTCCACCAGTACGCCGCCGATGAGCGGGCCGGCGATGGTGCCGACGCCGAACACGGCGCCGAAGATGCCGGCGTAGCGACCCAGCTCGCGGGGCGGGATCATCGCCGCCATCACGATGGTGGCCAGGGCGGTCATGCCGCCCGCGCCGACACCCTGCACGATGCGGCTGATCAGCAGCACCTCGACGTTCGGGGTCAGCCCGGCGATCAGCGAACCGACCGCGAAGAGCCCGAGGGAGAGCTGGATGAGCAGCTTCTTGCTGTAGAGGTCGGCCATCTTGCCCCACAGCGGCACGGTCGCCGTCATGGCCAGCAGCTCGGTGGTGACGATCCACGTGTAGACGGTCTGCGAGCCGTCCAGGTCGGCGATGATGCGCGGCAGCGCGTTCGCCACGACCGTGGAGGCGAGGATCGACACGAACATGCCGACCATCAGGCCGGAGAGTGCCTGGAGCACCTCTCGGCGGGACATGCGGCCGGCGCTGACCTTGGGGGTCTCGGCGGGCATGGTGGCGGTCATTGACGCTTCCTCACGGGTGCGGGTTCACGGGCCATCCGGGGACCGTTCCCCGGAAGGAGGCTTGCAGGGTCAGGTCGGGTCGGGCTGCGGCAGACCCGCGGCGAGCGCGGCGAACGCCTCGTCGACGAGGTCGGCCAGGTCCGGTCCGTCGGGATGTGCGGCCCACCGGGTCATCGCGGTTCGCACCGCCGCCCCGGCCACGGCGGTGACGAGTGCCGGGTAGCCGTGGTCGGGATCGACCCCGACCCGCGCCGCGACGACCTCGGCGATGGCCCGCTCGGTCTCGACGTTGCCGGCGACCAGACGGGGCAGCAACACCGGGTTGCGCGTCACCACCTCCATCCGCAGGCACCACAGCTCGCGCTCGGTGCGCACCTCGTCGATCACCTCGTCGAGCGCGGCCCGCAGCGCGGTCAGCACCGGCACCTCCGGCGGCACGGCCGCCAGGCGCGCGACCAGCCGCGCCGCGTCGCCCGCGTGGTCGCCGACCAGCGCGTCGTCCTTGCAGGCGAAGTAGTTGAAGAAGGTACGCGGGGAGACGCCGGCCGCCTCGCTGATCTCCTCCACCGTCACCTGGGCCAGGCCGCGCTCAGCCACCAGGCGCAGCGCCGCCCCGGTCAGCGCGGCCCGGGTCCGGCGCTTCCTGCGGTCGCGTCGCCCGGGGGCGGATTCGGTCTCGCCGGTGTGCACGCGGGAACGCTACAAGCGATCTTGCAGTTTCTGCAAGAAATTTTGGCCGACGTGACGCGGACCATCCGCCGACCGGCGGGGCGCCGGCCACGGCCGGGCCCCGCGGGCATCGGGCAACCTGCGAGAACACCGACCGGCGGCCGGTCGCCCAAAATCCAGTCATGACTGTCACTGAGCAAGGAGCCGCCGCCGTCGCTCCCCGGGCGACACCGACCGGGCGGGGACGAATCGTGCTGGGTGCCACGGTCGCCGGCGTGCTGCTGTCGGTGCTGTGGTCCTACGAGTTCGTCGACCACGTCATCGGCGACTCGGTGGCCAACGCGATGCTCGGCCGCGACGCCAAGGCGACCGCGATCGGGGGCACCCTGGCCGGTCTCGTCTTCGCCTTCGTCTCCGGTCTTGCCGGCACGTTCACCGCCTGCAACATCGCCATGGCGGCGTCCATCGGCCCGATGAGCCAGGCCGGTGCGGGCGGGGCGACGAGGAGCGCGCTGCGCAGCCTGGCACGGCCGGTGGCCTGGCTCACGGCCGGCATGGTGGCCGTCGCCGCGGTCTACGGCTTCGTCGGCGTACTGGTCGGCGACGGGTTGCCGCAACTGTCCACGGCGTCGGTCGGCGGTCTCCCGGTGCGCCTGGTCCAGTCCATGGTCGTGTTCGGGCTGATCGGGCTGGCCTTCGTCTACCTGGGCCTGGCCGCGCTCGGGGTGCTGCGGGACCCGTTCGCGCACCGACCGACGGCCCGCGTCGTGGTGCTCGGCGCCCTTGTCGGCGGCTTCCTGATCGGCCGGCCGTACCCCCTGTTCAACAAGCTCTTCCACTGGGCCGTGGAGACCGGCAACCCGCTCTACGGCGCCGGCGCGTTCGTCCTGCAGTCCATCGGCAACGTCGCCGTCGTGACGGCGCTGTTCGCCCTGATCGTGGTGCTCACCCGCGGCCGATTCGTGAGCTGGCTGGCCGCGAGCCCGTCCCGGACCGCCGCGCTGACCGGCGGGATGCTGATCGCGCTGGGCGTGTTCATGGTCGTCTACTGGGACGTCCGGCTACCGGCGATGTTCGACTACGGATGGTTCCCGACCATGCCGTACAACGACAGGTGAGCGATGCCGGGCGGGCCGGGCGCGGTGCCCCGCTACCCGCGCGGCACGTAGGTCGGGAGCACGCCCCCGGCAAGGGCCTGCGCCACGTTCTGGGCGGTGGCGTCGCGGGGCGACAGCCGGCGCGGCCCCGCCGGCCAGGCGATCCCGAGCTCCGGGTCGAGGGGGTTGACGGTGCGTTCGGCCGCCGGGTCGTACGGCGACGAGCAGAGGTACACGACGGTGGCCGGCTCGGTCAGCGCGCAGAACGCGTGGCCGAGCCCGGCGTCGAGGTGGACGGCGCGGCGGTCGACGTCGTCCAGCCGCACCCCCTCCCACCGGCCGAAGGTCGGCGAGCCCACCCGCAGGTCCACCACGACGTCGAGCACCGCCCCGGAGACGCAGGTGATGTACTTGTCCTGGCCGGGTGGCACGTCCACCAGATGGATGCCTCGGATCACCCCCCGGCCCGAGACGGAGACATTGGACTGCGCCACGCGGAACGGCCGTCCGACCGCCTCGGTGAAGCGGTCCGCCTGGTACCACTCCAGGAACAGGCCCCGGTCGTCGTGGTGCTGCTCCGGGGTGACCAGCCACGAACCCTCGATCGTCAACGCCCGGATGTCCACCGCTGTCCTCCTCACCCGTCCCGGAAACCGCGGGCCGGTCATGGCCGGCCGTCGAGCCAGCGAATCGGAAAACCGACGCGGCGTCCACCGGCCACGCCGCGACGCCATCTATCCATTGTGGACGATAGCGCCGGCGGCGTGGGCGGGGCGATGACGCACCGGAGGCGGCGATGAGCGTGCCGACGCCACGGTTGCTGGTGACCGGCGCGGGCGGGTTGCTGGGCCGCGAGTTGGGCGAGCTCCTCGCCGGCAGCGGCGACCGGCACACCACCCTCGACCGGTCCGCGCTCGACATCACCGACGCCGCCGCGGTGCGGCACGCCGTGCCCGGCCACGACGTCGTCGTCAACGCCGCCGCCTGGACCGACGTCGACGGGGCCGAGTCGGACGAGGCCGGCGCCACCGAAGTGAACGGCGCCGGCCCGGCCAACCTGGCCCGGGCGTGTGCGAGGACCGGGGCGCTCCTGATCCACCTGTCCAGCGACTACGTCTTCTCCGGCGAGACCACGGTGCCGTGGCCGGAGGACGCCCCGCCGGCCCCGTTGAACGCGTACGGCCGTAGCAAGCTCGCCGGCGAGCGGGCCGTGCGCGGCCTGCTGCCCGCCGGGGGCTACGTGGTCCGGACCGGGTGGCTGTACGGCCGGCACGGCCCGAACTTCGTCCGCGCGGTGCTGCGCCGGGCCGCCGAGACGGAGTTCGTGGACGTCGTGGACGACCAGCACGGCCAGCCCACCTGGGCGCGCGCGCTCGCCGGCCGGCTGGTCGCGCTGGCCGGGCTGGCCGCCGCCGGGCGGGCGCCGGCCGGGATCTACCACGGCACGGCGGCCGGTCGGACCACCTGGTACGGCTTCGCCCGCACGGTCTTCGCGCTGCACGGGCTCGACCCGGACCGCGTGCGCCCGACGGGCAGCGGGACGCTGGCCGCCCGGCCCGCCCGGCGGCCACGGATCTCCGTCCTCGGGCACGACGGGTGGGCGCGGGCCGGCCTCGGCCCGCTGCCGCCGTGGCGACGGATGATCGAGGCGGCCGTGGCCGAGGAGCGGAGCCGGGCCGGGCCGGCCGGCCAGGACCGCACGCGACGGAGGTCGGCATGAACACGACGCGGATCCTCGTCACCGGCGGCGCCGGCTTCATCGGGTCGCACTACGTCCGCACCCTGCTGCGGCCGGCGGGACCGGGCGGCGTCCGGATCACCGTGCTGGACAAGCTGACGTACGCGGGCAACCTCGCCAACCTGCGTCCCGTCGCCGGCCACCCCGCCTACCGTTTCGTCCGCGGCGACATCTGCGACAGCCTCCTGGTGGACCGGCTGGTGGCGGAGCACGACCAGGTCGTGCACTTCGCCGCCGAGTCCCACGTGGACCGGTCCATCGCCGACGGCGGCGACTTCGTCCGCACCAACACGCTCGGCACCTACACCCTGCTGGAGGCGGTCCGGCGGCGGCACGGCGACCGCGCGGTCTTCGTGCACGTCTCCACCGACGAGGTGTACGGGTCGATCGAGCACGGCACCTGGCCGGAGACGGACCCGGTCCTGCCCAGTTCGCCGTACGCCGCCGCGAAGGCCGCCAGCGACCTGCTCGCCCTGGCCTTCGTCCGGACGCACGGGCTCGACGTGCGGGTGACGCGGTGCGCCAACAACTACGGCCCGCACCAGCACCCGGAGAAGCTGGTGCCGCTGGCGATCACGAACCTGCTCGACGGCGGGGACGTCCCGCTCTACGGCGACGGGCTGCACGTGCGCGACTGGCTGCACGTCGACGACCACGTCCGGGCGCTGGAGCTGGTGCGGACGCGGGGCCGGGCCGGGCAGGTCTACAACGTCGGCGGGGGCACCCAGTTGACCAACCGGGAGATGGCCGATCGCCTGCTTGCGGCCTGCGGCGCCGGGCCCGAACGGATCCGCTACGTCGAGGACCGCAAGGGGCACGACCGGCGCTACGCGGTCGACTGGAGCAAGATCAGATGCGAGCTCGGGTACGCGCCGCGCAAGGACCTCGACCGCGGGCTCGCCGACACGGTCGCCTGGTATCGCGCGAACCGCTCCTGGTGGGAGCCGCTTCGGCGACGCCCTGTTGCGCAAGCTGGGAGACCGACCGGGACGGACCACGGGTTAGCCTGACTGTCCTCGATCGACACCGGACGGGAGGTCCGCGATGGTGTCCGTCGCCTGTCACGGTGGAGCCCCGCCGGACGACCCCCGGTCCGCCGGAGCCGGCGGGAGCGCCGAGGTGCCCGAGCTCGACCCGCGGCATCTGTCGTGGTGGACCGGGACCGATCCGGACGGGCGGGCGGGCCCGCGGCGTCGCGCCCCCCACGGACGGGCGCCGGCGGCCGGCGCGGACTTCTGGCGGTGGTGGGGCGACCCCCACGGTGCCGACGCGGACGCCGACCCGGCGGCGACCGACGTCGGACCGGGTGGACCCGGGCTCATGCCGTAGCCGCGCGGGTCCGCCTCGGGTACGAGCACGGTGGTCGTGCCACGACCGCGGGCGGAGTTCACTGACCGTCGTCACGGGGTCGCCCGTACGCGCCGGATGTGATACTTTTCGCCGAACTGAGAGGAGCCGCCCCTGCGGCCCGTCAGTACGACTCTGGGATAACACGCAGCTGCGACGAACGCGATGTCCACATGCGCCCATCGAGGAGACACCGTGCCGGTGCCCTGTCGGGACCGTGCTCTGCCTGGTTCCCCGTTGCCGACCGGCACCACCGCGCGCGTCCGTACGACCGCCGCGGCGATCTGATCCCCCTCGTTGAGATGACCTTCGGCGAGCTGGATGCGCTCCCCCTCACCGCCCTGGTGACACGGCCCGTCACGGAGCAGTTCCCCGACCTGCGGCCGGGCGCCGCGCGGTTCGACGCGCCCGCCGGCACCCTGGTGCACCACGCGGTCCGCGACGTGGTGACCCGTTATCCCGCGCGTGCCGGCGCGGACATCGCCCACCCGCGGTCCCGCACGGTGCTCGACTGGGCGGCCGGCCGTTTCCGTGCGCTGATCGGGGCACCGGGCGGCGCCGTGTCGTTCGGCCCCGACATGACGAGCCTGACCGAGGGTTTCGTCCGGTCCGTCGCGCCCGCACTCCGCCCCGGCGACGAGGTGATGTGCACGGCTCTCGACCACGCCGCGAACGTGGACCCGTGGCGCGAGTCCGCCCGGCGGCAGGGCGCCGTCGTCCGGGTCGCGGACCTGTCGCCGAGCGGCGAGCTGACCGTCGACGCGGTCACCGAGCAGCTCAGCCCGCGTACCCGGTGGGTCGCGGTCACCGCCGGCTCCAACGTCCTCGGCAGCGCGCCGGACATCCCGGCGATCTGTGCGGCCGCACGGTCCACCGGCGCGCGGATCTTCGTGGACGGCGTGCAGGCGCCGGCGCACCGGTTCGTGGACGTCGCCGCGTGGGGCTGCGACGCCTTCGTCACCTCCGCCGACAAGTGGTACGGCCCCCGGTGCGGGGTGCTGTGGAACCGCGACGGGCGGCCCCGGTCGATGGTCGCGCGGACCAGCGACCGGCCGGGCGCGGCGCACGGTCCGGGCATCGAGGTGGTCCTCGCCGCGGGGATGGCGGCCGAGGTGCTGCTCCACTGGGACCGCTCGGCCGTGTTCCGGCACGGCGAACGCCTCGCCAACCTGCTGGCCCGCGGTCTGCGGATGATCGACGGGGTGCGCGTCCTCGGCCGTCCGGACGGCAGGTCCCCGATACCGATCGTGTCCTTCCAGGTCGTCGGCCGGTCCGCCGCCGACGTGGCGGCGATCCTCGCCGCCGAGGGGATCACCGTGGGGCACGGCACCTTCGGCGCGGAGCGGGCGCTGCGGGCCTTGTCGCCCGACGTGCCCGAGTCCCTGCGCGCGGGGGTGGCGCGCTACACGACGCGGGACGACGTACGGGCGCTGCTCGGGGGCGTCGCGGCGATCGCCGCCCCCCGGGCCTGACCCCGCCGGCCGTCCGGGCCCCTCCCCGACCGGGGCGGGCCCGACGACGTGCCGGCCGCGCCTGTCTCACAGCTTGCGGAGTTCTCCCCCGGCGGGTCGCGGGTGTCGTGCAGCCGGAGCCGGCCGTGCCACGATCGGGCGGCCGGCCGCGGCGGGCGGGGCCGGCGGGGACGGGGAGGCGCCGGTGGACGTACCGGGGGCGCCGACGGCCGGGCCACTGGTCCTCGACGGCGGGCTGGGCACCGAGCTGCAACGGCACGGCCGGTCCGTGTCCGCCCCGTGGTGGACGGCACGCTGCCTGCTGGACGCCGGGGGCCGGCGCCTCGTCTCCCGCGTCCACGCCGCGTACGTGGCGGCGGGAGCGGACGTGCTCACCGCGGACACGTTCCGCACCACCCTGCGGACGGCGTACCGGGCCGGAACGGACGAGGCCACGGCCGCCGGTCTGGTCCGTACCGCCGTGACGCTGGCCCGCCGCGCGGCCGATTCGACGGGGGCCGGCCGGCGGGTGCTCGTCGCCGCCTCCGTCGCCCCGGTCGAGGACTGCTACCGGCCGGACCTGGTGCCCGGCGCCGCGGTGCTGCGGCGGGAGCACGGCTGGCTGGCCGACCAGCTTGCCCGCGCCGGCGTCGACCTGGCGCTGGTCGAGACCATGAACACCGTCCGGGAGGCGGTCGTCGCCACCCGGGCGGTACGCGAACACGGCCTGCCGGCCTGGGTGAGCTTCGTCTGCACCGGCGACGCCCGCCTGCTGTCCGGTGAGGACCTCGCCGCGGCGGCCGACGCGGTACGGGCGGCCGGCGCGGCTGCGGTCCTGGTCAACTGCACCGACCCGGCGGGCACCGAACGCGCGCTGCGGCGGCTCCGCGCCGCCGGGCCGGGCCTGCTCGGCGCGTACCCGAACGTGGAGGACCGCAGCGGCGTGCCGCCGGCCACCCCGGTGGACCGCTATCTCCCGCCCGGCCTGACGCCCGACGCCTTCGCCGACCTCTGGGCGGCCTGGCGCCCCGTCGGGCTGCGCATCGTCGGCGGTTGCTGCGGCACCACCCCGGCGCACATCGCCGCGTTGCGGTCCCGCCTGGCGCCGCGCCCGGGCTGACCGTGCCGGCTCAGGCGGGCAGGCCGGCGGCGGTCACGCCCAGCTCCGCCAGCTCGGTCGTCACCCGCTCGCGCAGCGCCTCGCGCTCCGTCGCGGGCAGCAGCGCGGCGTCGACCCCGATCAGCGTCATGGCGGCGAGTTCGGCCACGGTGAAACCGTGCCACTCGACAGCGAACCGGTGCTCGGCGAGCAGGTCGGTGTGGAACATGCTGGGGTCGTCGGTGTTGAGGGTGAGCCGCACCCCGGCGTCCCACAACCGGCGCAGCGGGTGCGCCCCCGGCTCGGAGACCACGCCCGTACGCAGGTTGCTGGTGGGGCAGACCTCGAGGACCACGGCCCGGTCCCGCAACGCCGCCACCAGCCGCGGGTCCTCGACGGAGCGGATGCCGTGCCCGATGCGCGGCGGGCGGAACGGCAGGCAGTCCCAGACGCCCTCGGGCCCGACCGCCTCGCCCGCGTGCGGCACGAACGGCACGCCCCGCGCCGCCGCCCACCGGACGGCCTCCCCGAACAGCGAGGCCGGGCGCCGCGGCTCGAAACCGCCGAGACCGAGCGCCACCACGCCCCGGCCGGCGCCGGCGACCGCCCACTCGGCGACCTGCTGGCACTCCTCCGGCGGCCCGCCCCGGACGTGGTCGACGACGAAGCGCATCGTGACGCCGGTGCGGCGGCGGGCCTGCTCGGCGCCCCGGGCCACGGCGTCGAGCTGCTCGTCGAACGGGATGCCCGCTCCCCGCCGGTGCGTGCCGGGGCTGAACGTCACCTCCAGGTGGCGGACGTTCTGCCGGTGCGCCTCGTCGGCGAGTTCCTCGGTGATCAGTTCGAGGTCGGCCGGGTCGCGCAGCGCCCCGCAGCACTGTTCGTACAGTTCTGTGAAGTGGCGGAAGTCGCGGAAGCGGAAGAGTTCCACCACCGCCGCCTCGTCGAGCCGACCAAGGTCGAGGCCGTGCCGGCGGGCGATCCGGAGCAGGGTGCCGGGCCGCACCGACCCTTCGAGGTGCACGTGCAACTCGACCTTGGGCAGGCGGCCAAGGACGTCGGTGAGATCCTGCCCGGCTGGTACGGCGGTCGTCACCGGGCCGATTCTAGGCACGTCGCGGATGGACAGACTGGGGCGTACCGGCGTCACGGGGATTTCTGCCGGCAGCAGGGCAATCTGGAAGAGGCAGTCATGTACTATGTCTAAGTAAAGAAGCGCGGCCGAGTCCGCGCTACGGCATCGAGGAGCGCCGTGAAAGAGCAACGGGACCGTCGGACGTACGGCCAGCAGTGCGGCCTGGCCTTCGCACTGGACGTGGTGGGTGAGCGCTGGACGCTGCTCATCATCCGCGAGCTGCTGGTCCGGCCTCGCCGCTACCGCGACCTGCTGGACGCCCTGCCGGGCATCGGCACCAACCTCCTCGCCGACCGGCTGGCCTTCCTCACCGAGGCCGGCATCATCGAGCCGCTGGACGCCGAACGGCGCACGGCGGGCTACGCGCTCACCGCGCTGGGCGAGAAGCTGCGGGAGCCGGTCCTGGTGCTGGCCCGGTTCGGGCTGACGCTGCTCGCCGAGCAGCCCGCCCGCACCAGCGCCTCGGTGACCCGGGCCTCCTGGGCCGTGCTGGCCATCGAGTCCATGGTCGACCCGGCCCGGGCCCTCGCCGACGAGGTCTACGAGTTCGACATCGAGGGCGAGCTGTTCCACGTCCGCGTCGCCGCCGGGGAGGCCCGCACGGTGCAGGGGACGGCCGGCGCGGACGCCACGTTGCGGGTCGCCACCGACGCCCGGACCTTCTTCGATCTCGGCAGCGGCGCGATCGAGCCGGTCGAGGCCGTGGTCAGCGGGGCGGTCTCCGTCACCGGTCCGCCGGCGGCGCTCCCCCGCTGCCTCTACCTGCTCGGCCTGGGCGGCCGGCCGGCCGGCGAGCGGGCACTCTCCGCGGCGGGCGCCGGCCGGCGCTGACGCTCGCCGCCGCCCGCCGGCGCGCGGCGGTTCAGCTCGACGTGCGCCGGCCCGGACAGCCCGCCGTCCACCGCGGCCCGCGGCTCCGCGAGGGCGACCTGGAAGCCGAGCCGCCCCCGGAGGGCGTGCCGGCTGCTGATCGCCATCAACAGGTCGGCCAGCGACTCCAGCGCCGGCGCGCGGTCGATGCCACCGACGTCCACCGGGGCGAATCCGAGTCGGCGCAGCAACACGCTCACCTCCGCCTTGGCGGGCGGGTGGTCGCCGGCCAGGGGCACGGTGACCGGGCGCCCGTCGAGGACGGGCTCGTCGAGCATGCCGGCCGGCACGGTGTTGAGCGCCTTGACGACGCGCCACTGCGGTAACAGTTCCGCTAGCAACCGCCCCCCGGATCCGGCGGGAGCGGACGGGGCGACACCGGCCTGCGGCGGGTTCGTCGCATCGATGACCGTACGTCCCCGTCCGTCGTCGAGCCGGCCGGCCAGGGCCAGTTCCACGGCGGCGGCGAACGGCAGCATCAGCACCACCAGGTCCGCCCCGGCGACGACGGCGCCCGTCGGGACGGACCGGATTCCGGGGTACGGGGCGAAGGGGTCGGGGGGTCGCACCGGGTCCCCGCGGCCGGCGATCAGGACCGGGCCCCCGTGCGCCGCAAGCGCCCTGGCCAGCGCCGATCCCATCCGACCGCGCCCGATGATGCCGACGATCATGGGCGGAGCCGCGTCGCGAGGTGGGGGTACGAACCGTGGGGTGCGATCGTCCGCATCTCTCCGCTCCGGGTCGTGGTCGAGAGCTGCCCGGCCTGGGCCGGACACGATTCGATCGGGTGCCGGCGGTAGCCGCAGCCAAGTTTCCGACACCGTTCTTGACGGCCACTTGACGCTGGGACGACGCCGGGCCCGCTACCCAGTGCGATCACTCCGCCTCTTTAAGTATGGAAGTTCTTCACTTAAAGTGGAGGAGCACTGAGCACAGCGCCACGACAGCTGGGGGACGTGTGAACCGGACCGAGATCGAACTCCGAATTCAGATCCTCGGTCCCGTCCGAGCGACGATTCGCGGCAGGGAGGTCGACCTCGGCCCCCCGAAGCAGCGGGCGGTCCTCGCCCTGCTGGCCCTGCGGGCCGGACGACATGTGCCGCTGGACGACCTGATCGCCGCACTCTGGGCGGGACAGCCCCCGACGAGGGCCGCCAACCTGGTCCACACCTACGTCGCGCGGTTACGCCACGCGGTCGAGCCCGACACGCCTCGACGACAGCGCACCAACGTCATCGTGTCGGTGCCCGGCGGGTACCGGCTGACCGTCGCCGACGACCAGCTCGACCTGCAGGTGTTCCGCGCCGGCGTCCGGCGGGCGTCGGCGCTGCGGGACAGCGGCGAGCTCGAGAGCGCGTTCGCCCGGTACGGCGAGAGCATCGACCAGTGGCAGGATCCCCAGATCGGCGACCTGTCCGCGCTGCTGGCCGAGCAGGACGACGTCGGCCCGCTGCGGCAGGAGTTCCTGGCCGCCGCGCTCGACTACATCGCGCTCGGCCTCGAGCTGCGCCGGCCGGACGCGGTCCTGCCGCTGGCCGAGCGGCTGGCCCAGGCGGAGCCGCTCAACGAGCGGGTGCAGGCCCGGGTGCTCCAGGCGCTCACGCACATCGGCCAGCGCGCGTGGGCCATCGAACGGTACGCCGACGTGCGCACGAGGCTCAAGCTCGACCTGGGCGTGGACCCCGGCCCCGAACTCGCGGCGGCGTACCGGGAGGTGCTGGACGCCCGGCCCGGCGTCCACCAGCCGCCGTGGCGGGGGCCGGCACCGGTGGTGGACGAGCTGATCGGGCGGGCGGCCGACCTGTCGGCGGTCTGTGACCTGCTGCGGGAATACCGCCTGGTGAGCCTGACCGGGGCGGCCGGCGTCGGCAAGACCGCGCTCGGCCTGGCGGCGGCGGAGGAACTGCGAGAGCGGTTCGCCGACGGTGTGGCGGTGGCCGACCTGGCGAACGTCCGCACCGGCCCGGACCTGACGCGGGCGGTCGAGGTCGCCGTCGACGAGCCACCGGCCCGGGGCGCCGGCCGCTGCGAACCGCTGGTGCACCGGCTGCACGACCGGAAGCTGCTGCTCGTGCTGGACAACGCCGAGCTGGTCACGGACGAGGCCGCCGACCTGGCGGACGACGTGCTGCGCAACTGCCCGCAGATCACCATCCTGCTGACCTCGCGGGAACTGCTGGGGCTGCCGTACGAGGCGGTGTACCCGGTGCGGCCGCTGGTCGTGGACGCGGAGCCCGGTCACCTGGCCGAGCAACCCGCCCTGCAGTTGTTCGCCCGGCGGGCGGCGCAGGTGCGGCCGGGCTTCCGGCTCACCGAGTCCAACATCGACGCGGTGGCGTCGGTGTGCCGGGCCCTCGACGGGCTGCCGCTCGCCATCGAGCTCGCCGCGGCCTGCCTGCGGACGCAGCGCCTCGAGACGCTGGTCGACGGCCTCGACGACCCGCTGCGCCGGATCCAGCCGCCCCGCCGCGGCGTGCCCAGTCACCACCGCTCGCTGCACGCCGCGGTGCACCGCAGCATCGAGCTGCTGGATCCGGCCGAGCAACGCTGCTTCACCGCGCTCGGCGCGATGCCGGCCGCGTTCTGTCTGGAGGCGGCGGCCGTCGCCGACAAGGCGATCGCCGGCGAGCCGCGTACGGTGCAGATGCTGCTGGAACGGCTGGTGGACAAGTCGGTCCTGGAGGTCCGGCACAGCTCGTCGGGCCGGCGTTACCGGATGCTGGGCACGGTGCACGCACTGGCCCGGCAGCTCCTGTACGAGCACGGCGTGGACGGCGAACCCCCCTCCCTCGGCTGCACCTGCGGTTGCCACACGGGCCGCTGAGGCAGGGGACAAGCATCAATTTCTGCTATATGATTCTCCAGTAGATCAGGCCGGTCGACGGGCGGGAGATCGCACATGGACCAGCGCCACCTGCTCATGCACCAGGCGATGCTCGGTGACCGACGCCGCATCGAGGCGTACGACCGGGCGCTGGCCGGGGCGGTCGACGAGGACACGGTGGTGGCCGACGTCGGCGCCGGCACCCTGGCGCTCACGGCGCTGGCCCTGCGGCACGGCGCCGCCCACGTGTACGCCGTCGAGGCGGACCCCCAGGTCGCCGCCGTCGCCGACCGGATCATCAAGGCCAACGACTGGGACGACCGGGTGACCCTGGTCGTCGGCGACGCGCGCCTCGCCCGGCTGCCGCGCCAGGTCGACGTGACCGTGTGCGAGCTGATGGGCAACCTCGGGCCCGAGGAGGACATGGCCCGCATCCTGCGCACGTTCAACCGCCGCAACCTGCGGCCCGGCGGGGTCGTCGTGCCCGAGCGGGTGGTCACCCGGCTCGCCGCCGTGCAGTTCGACGACGAGGGCTGGGGCATCTGGAGCGACGACTTTCTCGGCATGCGGCTGGACGTGGTCCAGGAGCTGGTCGAGCCGTCGGCGCACCTGCACTTCCTCAGCCGGGAGCCGGTCCTGCTCGGCGAGCCGGCCGTGCTGGTGGACACCGCGCGCGGTGACACCGGCCTGCGCGCCGCCCGGCCGCTGGCCCTGCCGCTGGAGCGGGACGGCACGCTGCACGCCGTGCTCGGATACTTCACCGCCACGCTGGCGCCGGGCATCGAGCTGTCCAACATGCCCTCCTACCTCGGCTGCAACTGGGCGGTCTTCGTCTGGCCGCTCCGGCACACGCGGGTCGCCGCGGGCGACACCGTGCACGTGCGCCCCCGGCGTCCGGAGGGTCCCGCCGCTCGGGACGTGACCCGGTGGCGCCTCGACTGTCACCTCGACCGGGCGGACAAACGATGATCATTTACACCGCGGCGTCGGTGCACGACCTCTCCATCGACGCGGACCAGCTCGCCGGCCTCACCTGGTCCGGCCACGCACTCTGGTACGCCGACCAGGGCCGCGAGCAGGCCACCTGCCTTGACCCGCGCACCGGCGCCCCCGGGCACACGCTGTCCTGCCCGGGCCTGGTGGCCGGGCTCACCTCGCTCGGCGGGCACCTGCTCTACGCCACCGACGGGGCGCTGCGGCTCTGTGACACGCAGACCGGCGACATCCTGCGGGACGTGCCGAGCCCGCGGCCGGGCGTGCCGATCTGCGGGATGGAGGCGGGCAAGGACGGGATCTGGCTGGGCTGGTCCGACGCGTTGGAGCTCCGGCACGCCTCGGACCTGCGGCTCCTGGCCACCGTGCCCGCCCCGCTCGGGGTCACCGGGGTGACGGTGACCGACCGGTACGTCGCCCACACCGACCGGCTCGGCGAGGCGATCACCGTCTTCGACCTGCGCGCCGGGCGGAACGTACTGCAGATCCACGTCGACGGCCGGCCCACCAGCCTGACGTGGGACGGTCTGCGCCTGTGGTACGGCGACGCCGCCAACCTGCGCCTACGGGCGCTGGACGTGCCGGGGCTGTCCGCGACGACCGCCTGACCCGGCCTGCTGACCCCTCGGCAGAAAGGCGCACGATGGTTCCGTCCAAGTTCATCTTCGGCCTCTCCCCCGTCGGTTCGGCGGCCCTGCGCGCCGCCCCACCCTCCCGACGTCCACCGCTCGCACCCGGCGGGTCGGGGTTGGGCGTACGCGCGGTCGTCATCGGTTCGGTGGCGACCGCGTCGCTCGCGGCGGGGCTCGCCGCGGCCGCCGGTACGGCGCTCCGGCACGGCCGGCCGGCCGGTCGCCGCCGCTTTGCCCGGGAGGTCGCGCGGACGGTCGCCCGGCTGGGCCCGACGTTCATCAAGGCCGCGCAGGTCCTGGGCACCCGCCGTGACGTCGTGCCGGCGCTGCTCTGTGACGAGCTGTCCATGTTGCAGGACGACGTGCCGCCGATGGACGCCGCGCAGAGCCGGGCCGCGCTGCGCGAGGTGTACGGGGACCGCCTGGACACGGTCTTCGCCTCGGTCGAGGAGACGCCGGTGGCCAGCGGCAGCATCGCCTGCGTCTACCGGGCGACGCTGCCCGACGGGGCCACCGTCGCGGTGAAGCTGCGCCGCCCCGGCATCGGTCCGCAGATGGCCGCCGATCTCGGCCTGCTGCGCCGGGGCGCCTCGGTGGTCGCCCGACTGCCGATGTTCCGCGGTGTGCCGGTCCGCGAGGTGGTGGACAGCCTCTGCGAGTCGGTGCTGGGCCAGCTCGACCTCGGCCGCGAGGGACGCGACCTCGACCGGCTGCGGGAGGACCTGGGCGGGGTCCCGCGGGTACGCGTACCCCGGGTGCACGCCGCGGCGAGCCGGCCGGCCGCCATCGTGATGGACTTCATCCCCGACCTGGCCGTCGACACCGGCGCCCGGTGCCCCCGCGCGATGCGCCGGACGTTCGCGGCGTCGACCCTGACCGTGGTCTACCAGATGCTGTTCATCAACGGCTTCGTCCACTGCGACCTGCATCCCGGCAACCTCTACTTCACCCGCAGCGGGCAGGTGGTGGTGCTGGACGCGGGCTTCAGCGTCCAACTGTCGGACAAGATGCGCGGGCTCTTCGCGGACTTCTTCCTCAACATGTCGATCGGGCGTGGCGACCGCTGCGCCGCGATCGTGCTGGAGAGCGCCATCGGCGTCGCCGACGACGCGGACGTGCCGGCCTTCACCGAGGGCGTGAAGGACCTGGTCGCCCGCAGCTACCGCCTGTCCGCCAAGGAGTTCAGCCTGATCGCCTTCGCCGGCGAGCTGTTCGACCTGCAACGCCGGTACGGGGTGGCCGCGTCGCCGGAGCTGGTCTTCCCGCTACTGTCGCTGCTCGTCGTGGAGGGCACGGTGCGGTCGCTCGACCCGGACATCGACTTCCAGGAGACCGCGAAGCCGGTGCTCAACCGGGCGCTGTTCGGCATCCGCTGACCACAGCCTCGGCCCGGTCCGGCCGTCCCGCCGACGTCGGGCCGGGCCGAGGGCTGCGCCCGTCCACCGGTGCCGGACGTGCCGCGGGCCGGTCGCCTCCGCGACCGGCCCGCGACGGTGCCGGGCGTGGTCAGCCCGGTCCGACGGCCCCTACCACCGGGCCGCCCCGGCGGCCACGCCGTCGGCCCGGGTCCGCGGCCAGTCCGCCACGAGCAGGGGCACGAGCCGCAGGTCGGCGGTGGCCAACCTGTCGAAGCGACGCCACAGCGTCGCCGCCTCACCCGGGTCCGTGGCCCGCAGCGCCTCCCGCGCCACCTCGGCGGGGTCACCGGCGCGGCCGTCGGACGGCCACATCCGGTGCACCAGGTCGCGGCCGGCGTCGCCGGCCCAGCCGGGCACCCACTCGTGCAGCACGACGTCGACGCCCGGCCCGCCGGCGGGGGCCAGCGGGACCGGCACGAGGGTGATCCCGTACCGCGCCAGCACCGCCACCAGGGCGGCGGCCACGGCGCCCAGCCGCGAGCCGGCGGGGACGCCCAGGGTCAGTCGGGTGCCCTCCCCCAGCCCGGCGTCGTCGAGCAGGCGCCTCGCCCGCTCCGGGTCGCCGGCGTCGGGTGCGTCGTCCGCGCCGCGTTCCGCCGCCGGGTGCCCGGGTTGCAGGACGCCGTGCTGGGTGGCGGCGCCGTCGGCACCGGCCGCGCAGGCCGACTCGGCGAGGGCCGCACGGTCGAGCGCCCAGGACAGCGCATGCCGTACGGCGTGGGGCTCGGCCGCCCCGCCGGCGCCCGCGGCGAGGTAGTAGCTGCACCCCGTGCCGGCGAACCGGGCCGCCGGCGACGGCACCGACCAGGACAGCACCCCGAAGCCCGCCGCGGGGTCGACCGGCTGGCCGTCCGCCGCCGCGACGACCTCGATGTGCCGCGCGGTGCGCCGGCGTACCGGGTCGGTGCCCGGATCCCACCGGGGGTTGGGCTCCAGGACGAGGTCGCCGCCCGGGGACAGCCGCTTGGCGATGCGGTACGGCCCGGCGGAGGGCGTGCACCGGTACAGCTCGGGGCTCTCGGGCACGTAGTAGTCGTACTCGCGGGGGGCCGCCGCGGTGAATCCCGTGGCGAGCAGGTCGACGAGGTCGTTGGCCGGCGCGGTGAGCCGCAGGACGACGGTGTCCCCCTCGGCGCGCAGCCCCGGGATCCGGGTGAACTGCTGGAACTGGGCGAAGGCGGGGGCGTGCGCCTCCCAGTGCCCGAGCGCCTCGTCGTACGCCTGGTAGTAGTCCGCCATGCCCTCGATGATCTCGCCGAGGTACGGACGCATCGCGCGGGCGAGGGGGTGGGCGGTGCGCTTGATGCCCCGGACGACGTCGCCGGCGGTCAGCGCCCGGGCCGCCTGGGCGTCCCAGCGGATGCCGTCCCGGAGCCGGATGCGCCAGGTGCGCCCGTCCGCGCTGATCCCTCCGTTGCCGACCGTGGGCACTTCCACGGCCGCGTCCGCCGCCGGTCGGACGCCCGGGTCCGTGCCGGTGGGGTACGCGAACAACTGCCGGGTGAGCAGCCGGAGGATCTGCCCGGTCCCGATGCAGCCCGGGGCCGGCTCGTCGGGCAGCCCGCCGTCGACGGGGCCCAGGAAACGGAGAGTGTCCGTCCCGGTGTGCGTGTCGGTGACGCGTTCCTGCTCGCGTACGCCGGTCATGCCGTCACCGCCCCGGCGTCGGGGACCGGCCCTGTCGGCGGCTTGTCGGCTCCCCGGAACACGAGCTTGGACTTGGCGGTGTTGCTGGGGTCGCCTTCGCAGTCGACGACGACGATCTGGCCGGGGGTCAGTTCGTTGAACAGGATCCGCTCGGACAGGTTGTCCTCGATGTCGCGCTGGATCGTGCGGCGCAGCGGCCGCGCGCCGAGCACGGGGTCGAAGCCCTTCTTCGCCAGGTACTTCTTGGCGTTGTCGGTCAGCTCCAGACCCATGTCCTTGTTCCGCAGCTGCGTCTCGATCCGAGCGATCATGATGTCCACGATCGACAGGATCTCGTTCTCGCGCAGCTGGTGGAACACGATCGTGTCATCGATACGGTTCAGGAACTCCGGCCGGAAGTGCTGCTTCAACTCGTCGTTGACCTTCTGCTTCATCCGGTCGTAGTTCGACTCCGAGTCCTCCGACGCCTGGAAGCCCAGCGACACGGCCTTCGCCACGTCACGGGTACCCAGGTTCGTGGTCAGGATGATGACCGTGTTCTTGAAGTCCACGATCCGACCCTGACCATCGGTGAGCCGACCGTCCTCCAGGATCTGGAGCAGCGTGTTGAACACGTCCGGGTGGGCCTTCTCGATCTCGTCGAACAGGACCACCGAGAACGGCCGACGCCGCACCTTCTCCGTCAGCTGACCGCCCTCGTCGTAGCCGACGTAGCCGGGAGGGGCACCCACCAGCCGCGACACCGTGTACCGGTCGTGGAACTCCGACATGTCCAGCTGGATCAGCGCGTCCTCGGACCCGAACAGGAACTCCGCCAGGGCCTTGGACAGCTCGGTCTTACCGACACCGGACGGGCCGGCGAAGATGAACGACCCCGACGGGCGCTTCGGGTCCTTCAACCCCGCGCGGGTACGGCGGATCGCCTTCGAGACGGCCTTGACCGCGTCCTCCTGCCCGATGACGCGCTTGTGCAGCTCGTCCTCCATGCGCAGCAGACGCGAGGTCTCCTCCTCGGTCAACTTGTACACCGGGATGCCGGTCCAGTTACCCAGCACCTCAGCGATCTGCTCGTCGTCGACCTCACTGACGACGTCCAGGTCGCCGGCCTTCCACTCCTTCTCCCGCTGCGCCTTCTGACCCAGCAGCTGCTTCTCCTTGTCCCGCAGCTGCGCGGCCCGCTCGAAGTCCTGCGCGTCGATCGCGGACTCCTTGTCACGGCGCACCTGCGCGATGCGCTCATCGAAGTCACGCAGGTCCGGCGGCGCGGTCATCCGACGGATCCGCATCCGCGCACCCGCCTCGTCGATCAGGTCGATCGCCTTGTCCGGCAGGAACCGATCGGAGATGTACCGGTCCGCCAGCGTCGCCGCCGCCACCAGGGCGGCGTCGGTGATGCTCACCCGGTGGTGCGCCTCGTACCGGTCCCGCAGCCCCTTGAGGATCTCGATGGTGTGCGCCAGCGACGGCTCACCCACCTGAATCGGCTGGAAACGACGCTCAAGAGCGGCGTCCTTCTCCAAGTGCTTGCGGTACTCGTCCAGCGTCGTCGCACCGATGGTCTGCAACTCACCACGAGCCAGCATCGGCTTCAGAATCGACGCCGCGTCGATCGCGCCCTCCGCCGCCCCAGCCCCGACGAGGGTGTGGATCTCGTCGATGAACAGGATGATGTCGCCCCGCGTGCGGATCTCCTTGAGCACCTTCTTCAAGCGCTCCTCGAAGTCACCCCGGTAGCGGGAACCAGCCACCAGCGCACCCAGGTCGAGGGTGTAGAGCTGCTTGTCCTTCAGCGTCTCGGGCACCTCGCCCTTGATGATCTTCTGGGACAGGCCCTCCACCACGGCGGTCTTACCGACACCGGGCTCACCGATCAGGACTGGGTTGTTCTTCGTCCGGCGGGACAACACCTGCATGACCCGCTCGATTTCCTTCTCCCGCCCGATCACCGGGTCGAGCTTGCCCTCACGGGCGGCCTGGGTCAGGTTCCGACCGAACTGGTCCAGCACAAGGCTGGTCGACGGCGCGGCCTCACCCGCCGCAGCACCCGCCGCAGCCGGCTCCTTGCCCTGGTAACCCGACAGCAACTGGATCACCTGCTGCCGCACCCGGTTCAGGTCCGCACCCAGCTTCACCAGCACCTGGGCGGCGACACCCTCACCCTCACGGATCAGACCCAGCAGGATGTGCTCCGTACCGATGTAGTTGTGGCCGAGCTGCAACGCCTCACGCAGCGACAGCTCCAACACCTTCTTCGCCCGCGGCGTGAACGGAATATGCCCGCTCGGCGCCTGCTGACCCTGGCCGATGATCTCCTCGACCTGCTGACGCACACCCTCCAGAGAGATACCAAGACTCTCCAGAGCCTTCGCAGCCACACCCTCACCCTCATGGATCAGGCCCAGCAGGATGTGCTCCGTACCGATGTAGTTGTGGTTGAGCATCCGGGCCTCTTCCTGGGCCAGGACGACAACCCGTCGCGCTCGGTCGGTGAACCGCTCGAACATGTCTGCCACCCCTGGAGAGTGACGCCGTCCCGGGTGACAGGAGGCCACCCGGGACGACGTCTTTTCGGGACTCTTAACGGCGGTTGGTCGTCACGCGCTGACGTAGGCCTCGGAACCCACCAGCGCGTCACCCAGCTTCATCGACACACCGGTCAGGCGCGCCCGGGACTCGCCGTCCTTCGTCCGCAGCGCGGCGTCGGCGTGCTCGGCGGTCAGCAGCGTGCCGGTCGGCTCGATGTCCTTGAGCTGGCCGCTCAGGTGCACCGGGGCCGCCGCGTAGAGCGTTGCGGACGGGGTCACCAGCTCGAAGTGAGCGTCGAAGTGCAGCTCACCCGGGTAGCGCAGCCGGCTCAGGCTCTCCTCGTTGCCGTCGCCGAGCTGGCCGCCCGAGACGGTGAAGAAGCTGGCCCGCAGCATGACCTTGCCGCCGAGAGCCGGGCTGTTACCCACCAGCGCCACGCGGGCGAGCTGGGCCAGCACCCCGGAGCCCTGGTCGTGCTTCTCCGGCCCGAAGAGGAGGATCTCGGCGCCCGCGGCGAGCGGGTAGTCGCCGGCGAGCTCGATCTCCTCGGTGCGGCCGTTGACCTCGACCTTGATCTTCGCCTCGGTCGAGGCCTGGATGATGATCGACGGGTCGACCAGCATCGAGACGCACGGGCCGATGCTCGACGCGAAGAAGGCGCTCGGCGTGTTGCCGACGGCCTCGTTCTCGTCGTTCGACGGGTACCACGCGGCCGGGAGGTTGGTGCCCCGGACCACGTTATGCGCCGGCATGACCTCACCCTGGTCGCCGTACGGGCGGCCGAGGAACGGCGAGGTGAGCGGGGTCTTGTACGGCGGAAGGCCGTCCACGATCCCCTTGACGTCGATGACACCCCGGTGGGCCAGCCGCATCGTGCTGGTCTCCAGGATCCCGAACCGCCGGATGTAGAACTCCGCGGGGAAGTTCTTGCCGGGCACGATCTGCTTGATGTGACCGGTGTTCGGCAGGTACGGGTTCGACAGGATCTGGATCCGGTCGTTCAGCGTGTAGCTGAACCCCTTGATGCCGACCTCGGGGGCGCTGATGAGCTCCAGGTTGAAGCTCGCCGTGCCGTCCTCGTCGACGGTGTGCTTGAACCCCGGCATCGGCCACTTGTTCATCTGCACGAAGCCCGACAGGTTGATCGTCTCCCGACGGCCGCCGTAGTAGTCGTCGCCGAAGACGACCGTCGCCGCAGCCAGGATGTGCGGCCGCAGCGGCTTCGGCTCGATGTTGAGCGACTCGTAGGTCTCTCTCGCCGTGTCAGTCACGGCTCCACCTCCCTGTTTGCCCCGGATGCCCTGACGCCCTCTGTGACGCTCTGCTCAACCCGGGAGGACCACTGACCCGAACGCTATTGTTTTCTAAAGTGACTGTCAACGGGATCACATTGATCGATTGCGAAATAATGTCCGGTTTCACTGATGGTTCAAGGGGATCATCCAATGGGGAGGGTTGAATCCCCGTGGGCGCACTTCCCACGGTCGCTATTTGTTCGTATACCGACTCGGGCGGCACGGTCGGGGCGCACCGCAGGGCGGCACGGTCGGGGCGCACTGCAGGGCTGGGGTGCGGCCACGCCCGGCCGCGACGGTCCGCCGGCACCGAGCCGGACGTGCCGGGGGCGGCCGGAGCCAGGGATGCGCCGGCCGGACCAGGCGGTCAGACCGCGTTGGTCGCGGCGGTGAGCCGGAAGTCCTGGACGCGCAGCATCGGCATGGCCGTACGCGCCACCGCGTCGCCCCAGTCGCGGGCCCGGGTCGGCACGGTCCGGCCCACCTCGGTGACCCGGGCGGCCATCGCCAGCGGGCTGTCGTTGAAGCGGAAGTTGTTGACCGCCCCGACGACCTCGCCGTCACGCACCAGGTAGACACCGTCCCGGGTCAGCCCGGTGAGGGCCATGGTGGCGAGGTCCACCTCGCGGATGTACCAGAGGCTCGTCACCAGCAGGCCACGCCGGGTCGTCGCGATCAGGTCGGCGGCCGACGCACCGTCCGGCCCCTCCAGGATGAGGTTGTCCACCGCGGGCGTGAGCGGCATGCCCAGCTCGTCCGCGCTGTCGCGGGTGTGCACCAGCGAGCGCAGCCGGCCCTCGTCCCACCAGCGGGTCGCGCCGAGCGGCAGGCCGTTGTCGAACACCGACCTCGTCGGCGTCGACGCGGGCGCCACCAGGAACGGGGCGCAGCGCAGCCCGTCGGCCGTCGGGTCGCTGCGCAGGGTCAGCGGCACGCCGGCGAGCTGCTCCCCGATCCGGGTCCGGCCCCCCGGCCCGCTGTAGACCGTCCGGCCCTGCGCCGCCGCCCGGGCTCCCGCCGTGGTGTAGGCGTAGTTCATCAGGTCGGCGACGGCGGTCGGCGGCAGCAGGCACTCGTAGCGGCCGGGCGGCACCTCGAACCGCCGCCGGCCCCAGTGCAGGCGCCGGTCCAGCTCGTCCTGCAGCGCGGCCACCGACACGTCGCCGAAGTCGGTGGTCACGGCGTTCGTCCAGACCGGGAAGCCGTCCCGGTCGCGCGCGGTCAACTCCAGGTGCCCGGCGGGCTCGTCGTGGCGCAGCCGCACGCCGGTGGAGGTGCCGAGGAACGTGCTGCGCATCCGGTGCTCGGCGTACCCGTGCAGCACCCGGCCGCCGCGCCGCGCCCGGCCGAACCCGGCGGCCAACTGGTCGACCAGCCCGGTCAGCACCGTCGGCGACGCCGCCGGGACCGGGTCCCCCCAGTGCGGCGACCCGGCACCGGGGGTGGGCAGGGGCCGCGCGTCCGGCGCCGGCGGCGCCTGGCGGGCGGCCGACCGCGCCGCCTCGACCAGCCCGACCACCTCCGCCCGGTCGGCCGGCCCGCACAGCGACACCGCCCCCACCCGGCCGCCCGCGACGGCCACCACCGACACCCGGCGCTCGTCGCCGCTCCCGTTGCCGGTCAGCGCGTTGTCCGCCCAGCGCACGTGCACGTCGGCGCCCCGCTCCACGATCACCACGCAGTCGTCGCCGCCCGCCGCGGCGAGGGCGATCTCCACCGTCTCCTGCGGGCTCGGGGTCCTCACGCGGGCGCCTCCGTCCGGGTGCTGGTCACGCGTACGCCTCGGAACAGCGCCGACGGGCACCCGTGCCCGGCGGCGGCGAGTTGCAGCGGCTGCGCCTTGCCGCACTGCCCCGCACCGGACAGCAGCCAGGTCTGCGGGCCGCCCACCGCCTCCAGCGACCGCCAGAACTCCAGCGTCGTCCCGGTGTACGCGGCGTCCCGCACCTGGCCGACCAGGCGGCCGTCGCGGATCCGGTAGAAGCGCTGCCCGGTGAACTGGAAGTTCACCCGCGCCATGTCGATCGAGAAGCTGTTGTCGCCGACGACGTACAGCCCGTCCCGCACCCGGCCGATCAACTCGCCGGTGTCCGGCCCGCCCGGCGCGGGGCGGAGCGAGACGTTCGGCATCCGCTGCACGGGCAGGTGCCGGTACGACTCGGCGTACGCGCAGCCGGTGGAGCGGTCCAGCCCGGCGGCGCCGGCGGTCTGCCGGTCGTGTTGCGTGCCGACCAGCACGCCGTCGCGGATGAGCGGCCACGACCGGGCGGCCACGCCGTCGTCGTCGTACCCGATCGTGGCCAGACCGTGCGGGGTCGTGCGGTCGGCGACCACGTTCATCGCGGGCGAGCCGTAGCGGAGCGACCCGATGTCGTCGGGCCCGACGAACGAGGTACCGGCGAAGGCCGCCTCCCGGCCGAGGATGCGGTCCAGCTCGGTGGCGTGCCCGACGGTCTCGTGGATCGTCAGCCAGAGGTTGGTCGGGTCGATGACGAGGTCGTACTCGCCCGGCTCGACGGACGGGGCGGCGAGCTTCTCGGCCAGCAGCCCCGGCAGCCGGGTCAGCTCGCCCGCCCAGTCCCAGCCGGTCCCGGTCAGGTACTCCCAGCCGCGGGCGGCCGGCGGCCCGAGGGTGCGCATGGTCTCGAAGGTGCCGTTGTCCGCGTCGATCCGGAACCCGACCACCATCGGGTGCAGCCACGTCCGCCGCTGCCGGACGCGCCGGCCCTCGCTGTCGTGGTACACGGTGGACTCGCGGAACACCTGCAGGTACGCCTCGGCCAGGTCGGCGCCGCCGTCGCGCAGGATCGCGCACCAGCGGGCCAGCAGGGCGGTGCGCTCGGCGGCGGGCACCGCGAAGGGGTCCACCTCGCACGGCGACTCCCACACCGCTGGGCCGTGGACCGGTTCGGGCGCCAGCCGGGGCGGCGCGCCGCGCAGCGGGCGCAGCATCCGGGCCAGCTCGCAGGCCCGGGCGGCCAGCTCGGCGCCCCCCGGCGGGGAGAGGTCCACCCCCGAGGCGAAACCCCAGGTGCCGTCGACCAGGACCCGCACGCCGACTCCGGTCTCGACGCTCTCCTGGGTGCCCTCCGGCTGCGCGTCGCGAACCCGCTCGCGCAGCGCCCGCACCCGCCGCAGCCGCACGTCGGCGTACGAGGCGCCGAGCCGGCGGGCCCGTTCCAGCGCGGCCAGGGCCAGCTCCCCGGCCGGCAGCGTGTCGAATCCCGGTTCCGCGGCGGCGGCCGGGGCGGGCCCGGCGGTCACCGGAACCGGATGTCGGGGTACCGGGTGGTCCACTCCCCCGCCCGCACGGTGCGCAGCGCCTCGGCGACCCGGTCGACCTCGCCACGGGTGCTGTAGACCGCGAACGAGAGCCGCACCGTGCCGAGCAGACCCAGGTCGTCGAGGAACGCGCTGGCGCAGTGCACGCCGGACCGTACGGCGATGCCGTGCGCGTCGAGGTGCCCGCCCACGTCGTACGGGTGCAGGCCGTCCACGGCGATGGAGACGATGCCGGCCGGGTCGGCGGCCGGGTCGCCGACGACCCGCACCCGGTCGACGTCGCACAGGACGTCGACGGCGTACCGGACGAGGTCCGCGTCGTGTGCCCGCACCGCCTCCCGGTCGAGCCCGTCCAGCCAGGTCAACGCGGCGGCGAGCCCGACCGCGGCGCCGATGTCCGGGGTGCCGGCCTCCAGCCGCGCCGGAACCGGCACGTAGGACACCGGAGCGTCGTGCGAGACCCCTTTGACCGTCCCGCCGCCCACCTGGTACGGCGGCAGGTCGGCGAGCAGCTCGCGCCGGCCGTAGAGCACCCCGGAGCCCATCGGGGCGTACACCTTGTGGCCGGAGAAGCAGTAGAAGTCCGCGCCGATCTCCCGCACGTCGACCGGCAGGTGCGCGACCGCCTGCGCGCCGTCGACGACCACGGGCACGCCCCGGTCGTGCGCCACCCGGACCAGCTCCCGCACCGGGTTGACGGTGCCGAGCACGTTGGAGACGTGGCTGACCGCGACGAGGCGGGTCCGGCGGCCCAGGACGGCGGCCAGGTCCTCCGGCCGGACCGGCCCGCCGGCCGGCGACGGCACGATCCGCAGCCTCGCCCCGCGCCGCTCGCAGAGCCGCCGCCACGGCAGCAGGTTGGAGTTGTGCTCCATGCCGGTGACCACGACGTCGTCACCGGCGCCGACGATCCGCTCGGCGAAGGTGTCGGCGAGCAGGTTCACCGCGTCCGTCGTGCCCCGGGTGAAGACGATCTCGTCGGCGTGGGCGGCGTTCACGAACCGCCGGACCACCTCCCGGGCCTCCTCGTAGCGGCCGGTGGCCCGGCGGCTGAGCTCGTAGAAGCCGCGCCCGATGTTGCTGTTGGCGGTGGTGTAGAAGTCGACCACCGCGTCCAGGACCGACCGGGGCTTCTGCGTCGTCGCGGCGTTGTCGAGGTAGGCCAGCGGCGGGCCGTGCCCGGCCACGTCGAGGAACGGGAACTCGGCCCGCACCGCGGACAGGGGATGGGCAGCCGTGTCGGTCATCGTGCTTCCTCCGTGAAGCTTGCGGTGAAGCGGTCGAGGAAACCCGGCGGGCAGGAGAAGAGCTTCTGCTCCGGGTAGGGCCGCTCGGACGGGGGGATCCACCCCGGCTCACCGCGCCGGGGCCACCGCCCGGCCCGGTCCGCCAGGTGCGGGCCGTGGAAGAACCAGCAGATCTGGCTGACCTGTTCGGTGAAGACGACGGGATGCACCTGCGGCGAGTACATCGCCATGTGCCCGTACGCGGCCAGGAACTCGCCCGCCACCCCCATCGAGGCGCCGAGCATGACGTGACCGAAGACGTCGTGCACGGCCCGGAAGATGTCGTTGTGCAGCAGCGCGACGCCGCCGACCGTGACACCCGACGGGGCGCACAGCGGATGGTCCGGCGCGGGCCCGCCGGGGCCGTGGCCGTCCCGGGTCAGGTAGACGTGCAGCACGCCGGTGCGGGCGAGGCGGTCGACCAGGTCCGCCGCGCCCCGGTACGGCTGCCCGGGGCCCCGCCACGGCTCGACGCGGATCCCCGCCCGGGCCAGCAGGGCGAAGTGCCGCAGGTTCTCCTCCGTGAACCGGCGGTACCGGGCCGCCAGGTCCGGCCCGAGGTCCCGCCGGGGCGCCCGGTCGAAGTGGCGCGCCACCGTGCGGCAGAACTCCGGGTCGACGCGCACCCGGGTGCCGGGCAGCCCACCCAGCTCTCGGCGGGGCAGTTCGCCGCGCGCGGCGGCGTCGTCGACGTACGACTGGGCCAGCGCCAGCAGGCCGGGGTGGCCGGCCGGCGGGCGGACCGGGCGTGGCGCGCTCGGGCAGGCCGCGGTCATCCGGCCCTCCCCGGCCCGGCCCCCGGCGGGCCGGATCCGGCCGCCTCGGGTCGGCCACCGTCGGCCGGCGCCGCGGAGGTGTCGGCGGGCCGGCGCGCGCGCAGGCAGAGCGCCGAGCCGGGCAGGGTGAGCAGGCCGTCCGCGTCGGCGAAGGCGGCGGCGGCCTCGGCGAGCCGGTCCCAGCCCGCCCGCTCCGCGTCGGCGCCGAGCTGCCGCCGCACCGTGGCGAGGACACCGGGCGGCGTCACGTCCCGGGTGTACCCGAGGTATTCGTCGACGGAGGCGAACCGCATCGCGATCCCGACGGACGCGGTGCCGACGTCCGTGAAGCCGGCGGCGAGCAGGTCGGCGCGGACGCGGCCGGCGTCGGACATGCTGAACGGGCCGGGGCGGCCCGGCGGGGGGACCGGCAGGCCCGCGGCCAGCGTCCGGAAGCCCAGCGCGGTCATCGGGTTCGCCTCCGGCGGCCCCCAGACGGCGGCGGCCAGCACGCCGCCGGGCGCCAGGAGGCGGTGCAGGTCCGTGAGGGTGCGCTGGCGGTCCACCGCGAACATCAGCCCCCACCGGCTGAGCACCGCGTCGAAGGAGTGCGCCGGCAAATCGAGGGCCTCCACGTCGGACTCGGCGAAGTCGATGGGGTGGCCGAGGCCGGCGGCGCAGCGGCGGGCCCGGTCGACCATCTCCGGGGAGAGGTCGATGCCGAGCACCCGGCCGGTCGGGGCGACCAGCCGGCCGGCGCTGACCGACGGCTCGCCGGTGCCGCAGCCGACGTCGAGCACCCGGTGACCGGGGCGGAGCCCGGCGGCGCGCAGCAGCCAGTCGGTCACCGGCGCCGCGGCCCGCTCGTAGCGGTCCTGCCAGTAGTCCCACCCGGCGCTGACCGCGTTCCAGGTGTCACGTTGCTCGGCCTTGAAGGCCACGGAGTCGAACCGGACGACGGTCATGTCGCTCTCCTCGCAGGCGGACTCGGCCTCAGCTCACTATATGATTGACAAGTTTGTCGGGCAACGGCCTGGGCTTGCCATCGCCTGCCCGCCGCCGGCGCCCGGCCCCTCACCCGACGGCGGCCGGGCGCGCCGGGCGCTCGCCGTCGAGCAGGCGCAGCAGGTAGTCGCCGTACCCGCTGGCGCGCAGCGGCACCGCCAGGCGGCGCATCGCCGCGTCGTCGAGCAGCCCGGCCCGCCAGGCCGCCTCCTCGACGCAGCCGACCTTGACTCCGTGCCGCTCCTCGATCACGCGCACGTACTCGGCCGCCTTCATCAGGTCGCCGAACCGGCCGGTGTCCAGCCACGCGGTGCGCCGCCCGAGCAGCCGCACCTCCAGCCGGCCCCGGCGCAGGTACTCCCGGTTGACGTCGGTGATCTCCAACTCGCCCCGGGCGCTGGGCGTCAGTTCGGCGGCGATGGAGACGACGTCCGCGCCGTACACGTAGAGGCCGGGCACGGCGTACCGGGACGGCGGGACCAGGGGCTTCTCCACGATGTCGCGCACCGCGCCGCACTCGTCGAAGTCGAGCACCCCGTACGGCCGAGGGTCCGCCACCGGGAGCCCGAAGACCAGCCCACCGTCCACCTCGGTCAGCTCCGCGAGCTGCCGGTCCAGCCCGGCGGAGTGAATGATGTTGTCGCCGAGGATGAGCACGGCCGGGCCGCCGGCGAGGAAGTCCGCGGCGAGCAGGAGCGCGTGGGCGATGCCGTCCGGGCGCTCCTGCACGGCGTACCGCAGGTCGAGCCCCCACTGGCCACCGTCGCCGAGCAGGCGCCGGAACAGCGGCTGCTCGTCGGGGCGCGTGATGATGAGGATCTCCCGCACACCGGCCGTCACGAGGGTGCTCAGCGGATAGAAGATCATCGGCTTGTCGTAGACCGGCATCAGTTGCTTGGAGACCGCCCGGGTCACCGGCCACATCCGCGACCCGGTGCCACCAGCGAGCAAAACACCACGCATTTTTAAAGCGTAACGCATGACGCCTACGCGTGGTGGAAACATCACGTCGGGTGCCGGGCGAGGTAGCCTGCCCGGGGTGACCCGACCGTCGCGGAGGGAGCAACGATGACCGACGTCGACCAGGAGACCGCGCTGCCGAGCTGGCCTGTCGGCGCCGACGGCGCGTACGTGGCCGCGCGGCGGGCGCTCGCGTCGGCCGAGCAGGACCTGCGGGACCAGCTCGAACGCGTGGCCGCGGCGCGGCGGCGGCTGCCACCCGGCCCGCTGCTGGCCGACTACCGGCTCGCCGAGGGGCCGGCCGACCTGACCCGCTCCGGGCCGGCCCGGAGCGTCCGGCTGCGCGACCTGTTCGAGGAGCACGAGACCCTCTTCGTCTACCACCTGATGTTCGCACCGGAGGCCGCCGAGGCATGTCCCATGTGCTCGCTGTGGGTGGACGGCTTCCACGGGGTGCTTCCGCACCTGCGTCGGCACACCGCCGTGGCGGTGGTGGCGAAGGCCCCGCTGCCGCGGCTGCGTGCCTGGGCCCGGCGGCGGGGCTGGGCCGGCCTGCGGATCCTGTCCAGCCACGGCACGTCCTTCAACGCCGACCTGCGCGCCGAACACCCGGACGGCACCCAACGACCGATGGTCAGCGTGCTGCGCGCCGAGGGCGACCGGGTGAGGCACTTCTACTCCGCCCCGGCGAGCTTCCCCGACGGTGGCGAGCGCGGCATCGACCTGCTCAGCCCGGTCTGGAACGTCCTCGACCTGCTGCCTGAGGGCCGCCGCGACTGGTACGCCGGCAACGACTACGTCCCCGCCCCGGCGGCCTCCCCCGAACCGGTCTGACGCCCCACCGCCCGGATCGGCCCGGCGGCCCGCCGTCGGGTCACGACCCGGCGGCGAGCAGATCGGGCAGCCGCACCGCCGCCAGCCGGCGGCCGGCGAAGTCGGCGTACCAGAGCAGGGCGCCGTCCCAGGTCAGGCCGACCGGGCGGCCGGCCACGGGCGCCTGTCCGCGCAGCGTGCCGTGCCGGGCGTCGACCGCCCGCAGCATCGCCCCCTCGAAGTCCGCGTAGACCACGAGGTCACCGGCCACCGTCAGCCCGGACGGCACGCCGGGCACCGGGAACTCACGCTGGACGGTCATCGTGGCGACGTCGCGGAGCTGGACGACCGACGGCCCGCGCAGCCCCATCCACATCGCCACGCCGGTGGTCTCCACACCGCAGAGCCGGCCGCTGGGCGGAGCCACCTCCTTCTCGCCGAGCGCCTCGCCGGTGAGCGGGTCGATCAGCAGGATCCGCTTCGGGCGTCCGCCGACCTGGCAGAGCGCGCCGCCGCCCACCGTGAGGTCGGCCCGCGCCCGGGGGCAGGACAGGGTCCGCACGACGGCGCCGGTGTCCGGGGCGAGGGCGTAGATCTCGCCGGCCTCCTGGTCGGAGTGCCAGAAGAACTCGCCGTCGAAGGTGAGGCCGCACAGGTAGCGACCCGGCGCGGGCAGCGACCGGACGACCGGCAACGTCGTGTCGATCTCGCGGATGGCCATGGACGGCCCCTTTCGTGGCAGGCGGGTGGGCGGCGGGACGCGGGCGGACGGCGGGCTCAGGTGCCGCCCGCCAGCGCCCGGGACAGGTCCTCGGCGAGGTCCTGCGGGTCCTCGATGCCGACCGACAACCGGATCAGCGACTCGCCGATGCCCCGACGCGCGCGCGCCTCGGCCGACAGCGGACGGTGCGTCATCAGGGCCGGGCACTCCACAAGGGAGTGCACGCCCCCGAGGCTGACGCCGCAGGTGAAGAGCGTGAACCGGTCCAGCAGTCGCTCGGCGGGGCCGCCGAGGTAGTCGAAGGAGACGATCGCGCCGGGCGCGCTCATCTGGGCCTTGACGACCGCGTGCTGGGGGTGCTCGGGCAGCCCCGGATAGTGGACGGCGCCGACCACGGGGCTCGCCCGCAGCCGCTCCACCAGGACGCGCGCGGTGGCGACCTGCCGGTGCACCCGCAGCGACAGGGTGTGCAGCCCCCGGCGGACCAGGAAGCAGTCCAGCGCCCCCGGCACGTTCCCGGCCGTCGTCCGGTACGCCCGGACCGCGGCGTGCAGGTCCGCGTCGCGGTAGACGAGGGCACCGCCCAGCACGTCCGCGTGGCCGGCGATGGACTTGGTGGTGCTGTACAGCGAGACGTCGGCGCCGAGCGCCAGCGGCTGCTGGAGCACCGGGCTGGCGAAGGTGTTGTCGACCACCACGCGGGCCCCCCGCTCGTGCGCCCGCCGGCTGACCTCGGCGACGTCCACCACGGTGAGCAGCGGGTTGGTCGGCGTCTCGATCCAGACCAGGGCCAGGTCCGGCTCGGCCAGGGCCGCCGCGATCCCCTCCGGCGTGGTCAGGTCGGCGTACCGCACCCGCACGCCCTGCCGCGCGGCCAGGTCGAACAGGCCGTCGGTGCCGGCGTACACGTCGTCGGTGCTCACCACGCACTGCCCGGGCCGCACCAGCGACAGCAGGGTCGCGGCGGCGGCCTGCCCGGAGGAGAAGACCGTGGCGAACGGCGCCCGCTCCAGACCGGCGAGGCACTCCTCCAGCTCCTCCCGGGTGGGGTTCTCGCCCCGGCCGTAGAAGTAGCGGGGCTCGTCCTGCGCGCGGCGCTCGTAGGTGGTGGAGACGTGGATCGGGGGGACGACGTCCCCGGTGCCGGCCGACGGCCGGCGGCCGCCGTGCACCAGCCGGGTGTCGAAGCGCATACCGCTCACCCCTGCCCCACCGTGGCCGACCGGAACGGGGCGAACGCCCGCACCAGGCCGGCCGGCACCCGGACCGGCTCGGTCCGCCCGTTCGGCCCGCGCATGCACGCGATCCGCTGCCGCCCCCGGGCGACCAGCAGATCGTCGCCGCCGAGCCGCAGGTAGTCGAAGCCCAGCTCCATCTGGGTCTGGGTGAGTTCGACCAGCCGCATCCGGACCGCGAGGCGGTCGAACGGCGCCAGCTCGGCGAAGAACTCGCACTCGGCCTTGAGGGTGAACAGCTTCAGGTCGGCGCGCAGCTCGTCGAGGATCTCCGGCGCGTGCTCGTACAGGAACATCTCCCGGCACCGGCCCTGCCAGCGCAGGTAGTTGACGTAGTACACGTTGCCGACGAGGTTGGTCTCCTCGAAGCCGACGACGTGCCGGTACTCGTAGTAGCGCGGCATGCTCACCTCCCCGCCCCGCTGAGCACGGCGACCACGGCCGGCGCCGCCGCTCCCGCCACCGCGACGACCCGGGTGGCGACCCGGACGTCGCCGGCGTCCAGCACCACCCAGCCGTCGGGGAGCGCCCCGGGCAGCAGGGTGAGCCGGCCCTCGGGGCGGCCGGCCTTCTGCAGGCACTCCTCCGCGCACCAGACCCGGGTGGCCGCCACGTCCGGCGGATCACCGACCTCCGCGACGAGCAGCGCCGCCACCGCGCCGTGCCGACCCACCAGGTCGCGCCGCACGTCCGCCGGGCGGGCGGCCACCGGCTCGGCGTCGCAGGCGAGCGTCCCGTCCCCGGCGACGGCGAGGTCGAGCGGCGCCGAGTGCGCCACGGAGACGGTGTACGGCAGGTCGACCTCCGGCCGCCCGTCGGGCCGGTGCCGCACCACCACGGGCTGGCCCAGCGCGCGGGAGAGCAGCGCGCCGGAGTCGCGGGGCCCGCCCCCGGGTGCGGCGGCGACCGCGATGTCGCCGGGGAACACCTCGGCGAGCCGTCGTTGCAGCAGCGGCCCCAGCAGCGCGGGCGGCCAGGACCCGCGCGGCGCGTGCGGACGCACGGCGCGCAGCCGCAGACCCATCCAGTGCTCGATCACCGCGCCCGTGGCGTCCCGGACGACGACGTCGTACACGTAGGCGGTGCCGTGCTGTTCGCGTTCCCGCGCGGTCATCGTCACGGCCTCGGTGGCCGACAGCTTGGGGCCCGCCGACCAGATCCGGTCGATGCCCTCCGGCAGCAGCGTCGCGTCCGGCACGCACACCTGGATCCCGTGCATGAACGCGTCCCGGGCGCCCGGGTCGCCGAGCACCAGCCGCCCCGGCAGGAAGGCGCTGAACCAGGAGGCGGCGTCGCTGGTGACCACCTCGGCCTCGGCGACCCGCGCCGCGACCTGCCGGTAGCCCTTGATCCGGCGGAACCGACCGGCCTGGAACAACACGTCGCCGTAGAGGTCGCGGGCCGGGTCGAGCGGTACGGCCGGCAGCTCCGCCGGCGCGGGCGCCGCGGTGTACGCCGGGTAGGTCTCGTCCGGCGCGAACCGGAGCCGGGCGCGGAAGTGGTCGGCCGCGAAGCCGGTCACCGCGCTACGCAGGACGACGTCGATGACCTGCTCCGACCGGACCAGCGCGGCGACGCGTACGGTCGTGCCGGTGTCCGGGTCGACGACCACCGGGCGGTCGAACCGGACCTCCTCGATCACGGGCACTCCCGGGTGCCGGGCCAGGGCGGTGGCCACCTGGGCCATGGCCTCCAACCCGAGCACCGCCGGGAACAGCAGGTCGCCGTCGAGCCGGTGGTCCTCCAGGTACGGATCCGTGGTGCGGGCCAGGTCGACCTCGCACACCAGCTCGATGCCGTCGTAGCGCACCAACGGCCGTTCGGTGAAGCGCAGCAGCGGCAGCTCGGAGCGGTGGTAGCGCAGGGTCTCCACGCCGCCGGTACGGCCGGTGACCACCACCACCGGGGGCAGCGTGTCGTCGGCGACCACCTCGCGCAGGACCCGCAGGCCGTCGTCCGGGCTGATCGGGGTGACGCCGGAGCCGCTCAACGACTCGACCACCGACAGCCGCTCCCCCATGCCGACCCCGGACCACACCGACCACTCCAGGCAGACGGCGCGGCACTCCGGCCGCGTCGCGGCCACCTCCCGGGTCAGCTCGGCCAGCGCCTCGTTCGCCGCGGCGTAGTGCGCCTCGCCGTGCAGCCCCGCCCGCCCGATGATGCTGCCGAACGTGACCAGCAGGCGCAGCCGTGCGGGGTCGACCGCGGCGAGCACCGCCCGCAGGCCGTCGACCTTGGCGGCGAACACGCCCCGCAGGGCCGCCTCGTCCAGGTCGGCGAGCGCGGCTGGGGTGTTCTGCCCGGCGCCGTGGAGCACGGCGGTCACCGGGCCCCAGTCGGCGGTGACCGTGGCGACCGCGGCGGCCACCGCGCCGGCGTCGGTGACGTCGACCCGCAGGTAGCGCAGGTCGGACGCGGCGTCCGCGAGCCGCTTCAGGTTGTCGGCCAGGGCCTCGTCGGCGGTGGGGTCGGACCGGCCGAGGACGGCGAGTCGGGCACCGCTCTCCCGGGCCAGCATCAGCGCGGACTCGGCCGTGATGCCCTTGCCGCCGCCAGTCACCAGCAGCACGTCGGCCGGGCCCAGCGGCAGGGCGCCCGGCTCGCCGTCGGACGCGGGCAGCGGGCGCAGCACGGGCACCCGACGGCGGCCGCCCGGGTCGTACACCGCCTCGGTGAAGTCGTCCGTGGCGGCCACGTCGGCGACCACCCGGTCGACCGCGGCCGGGTCGAGGGGGGTGGTCACGACGGTGGTCCGCAGCCGGTCGCCCTCCAGCCGGGCGGTCTTGGCCAGCGCCCCCGCCCGCGCCGCCGGCTGCACCACCACGAGCCGCCCGCCGGGCGGTTGGCGCAGCGCGGCCTGGGCCCCGCGCACCGCGGTGACCAGGTGCTCCTCGTCGGGTTCGTCGGGCAGGCAGACGAGAACGCCCTCGCCGACGCCCGCCGCCTCCAGGGCCCGGCGCAGGGCGTCCGCGAGGGGGTGGTCGGCGCCCGCGAACACCTGCCAGCGGCCGCACGGCTCCGTCGGGTCGGTCGCCGGCAGCGGCTCGTCGACCAGGTCGACGACGAAGGTACGCACCCACGGCGCGACCCCGGCGACGAGGTCCGCGCGCTCGTGCGGGGCCTCGCGCTCCCGGGCCTCCAGCGCCTCGGCCATCTCCCGGACGGTGGCGGTGGCGAAGTTGGTCGGCATCGCCACCGCGGACAGCCCCATGGCGCGGGCGGCCTCGTTGACGAGCTGGCCGACGGTGATCGAGCTCATGTGCAGGTCGTCGAGGAACCGGCTGTCGTCCCGAAGCACCTCCACCGGCAGCTCGGCGCGTTCCGCCACGAGGTGCCGCACCAGCTCGAGCGCACCGGTGGCGGCCGGCAGCGCGGTGTCGTCGGCCCGGGCCGGAGCCGGGACCGGGGCGACCGCGGCCGGTGCCGGCCCGGCCAGCTCGGGCGCCGCCTCGCACGGGCTCGCGAAGAAGGTGCGGGCGCGGTGCGGGTCGAACGGTCGGGTCAGCCGGTCCTCGAACAGGACCGGGTACGCGGCCGGGCCGCCGAGCGCGTACACCGCGCCGACCGCGGCGAGCAGGCCCGACAGCGACTCGGCGTCGGTGTCGACCGCCAGCGCCGGCACGTCCGGCGCCTGCTCGCGGGCCAGCCCGGTGAGCACCCTGCCGGGGCCGACCTCGAGGAACAGGTCGACCTCGGCGGCGGCGCGTCCCAGCGCGGCGGCGAAGCGCACCGGAGCCTCGATCTGCCGGTGCAGGTGCCGCGGCAGGTCGGTGTCCGACGGGAGGACGGCGCCGGTCACCGTCGAGGCCACGCGGCGCAGCAGCGGCCCGAACCGGCGGGACCGCAGGCGCTCGGCGAAGGCGGCGGCCGCCGATGCCATCAGCGGCGAGTGGAAGGCGTGCGGGACCGGCAGCCGGGTGCAGTTCACCCCCGCCGTCGCGGCCCGGCGGGCCACCTCGGCCACGATGTCGTCGGCTCCGGCGACGACCGTCTGCCGGGGCCCGTTGTAGCCGGCGATCACCGCGTTGGTGCCGGCCAGCAGGGCGACGGTCTCCTCCGGCCCGGCGGTGACGCCGAGCATCGCCCCGGGCGGGGCGTGCCTGGCCATGGCCTCGCCCCGGAGCGTGACGAGCTCCCGCAGCTCGTCCTCGTCGAGGCAGCCCGCCCAGTGCAGCGTGGTGAGTTCGCCGAGGCTGTGCCCGACGACGACGGTCGCGTCGATGTCGAGCGCGGCGAGGGCGCGCAGCCCGGCCAGCGAGCCCGTGACGATCCGGGGCTGGGCGAACACGGTCGACCCGGCCGCCTCGTCCCCGGGTGGCTCCCCGGCCGCGCGGTAGACGTCGTCGATTTCGGTGAACCGCCGGCGCAGCGCCCCGCCGCCCCAGCCCCGACCGGACCCCTGCCCGGGGAACAGGAAGCCGACCCGGGCCGGCCGGGTGACCCGGCCGACGAAGACGCCCCGCGCCGGGTCGACCAGTGTCCCGGCGCCCTCGGGCGCCAGGGCCCGGGCCGCCAGTCCGAGGGCGCGGTCGGCCTCCTCCGGTGACCGGGCCACGACCGCCGCCCGGTACGCGCGGCCGCGCTGGCTCCGGTGCAGGTTCGTGGCGAGGTCGCCCAGCTCGGCGAAGGCCAGCCCGGCCACGACCGTCCGCAGGTCGTCCAGCCGGTCGCGCAGCTCGTCGCGGGTGTCCGCGTCGACCAGGAGCAGCTCGGCGTCCTGCACGGACCGGGCGAGCTGCTGCGTCCGCCGGTCCAGGGACCGGCGGCGGGGGCGGGTGGGGCCGTCGACGACGAGGTGGGTGTTGATGCCGCCGAAGCCCATCGCGGTGACGCCGGCCCGCTGCGCGGCGCCGGCCGGCCACGGCTCGGCCCGCCGTACGGCGCGCAGCGCGGGCCGGTCCGCGGCGAGTTCGGGGTGCGGCTCGACGCACCCGACGGTCGGCGGGACGACCTGGTGGTGCACGGCCAGGACGGCCTTGATCAGGCCGGCCACCCCGGCCGCGGCCTTGGTGTGCCCGATCATCCCCTTGATGGATCCGATCGCGGCGGGGTCCGCGTCCGGGTCGGCCGCCCGGCGTTCCTCGCCCAGGGCCCGCAGCTCGGTGCCGTCGCCGACGGCCGTGCCGGTGCCGTGCCCCTCGAACAGCGGCACGGTGTCCACCCCGAAACCGGCCCGCTGGTACGCGCGCCGCAGGGCCAGCCGGTAGCCGGCCGCCTCCGGCCGGGTGATGCCGCCCCGACCGTCGGAGGAGACGCCCCACCCGGCGACCGAGGCGTAGATGCGCCGGCCCTGCGCGAGCGCGTCCCGCTCCCGCATGAGCACCACCATGCCGCAGCCCTCGCCGGGCCAGAACCCGTTGGAGCGGCGGTCGTAGACCCGCATCTCGTCGCCGGCTAGCGCGCCGGTCTTGGCGAAGCCGACCATCTCGAAGGGGTCGATGGACAGGTCCACGCCGCCGGCCACCGCCACGTCGACGTCGAGGTCGGTCAGGCTGCGGCAGGCGGTGACCACCGACAGCAGGGAGGAGGCGCAGGCGCCGTCCACCGTGTACCCGCCGCCGTGCAGGTCGAAGTGGTTGCAGATCCGCCCGGCGATGGTGTTGGACAGGCCGCCCGCGAGGCTGTCCTCGGTGATCTCGGCGAACGGCGCCTTGTAGGAGCGTTCCAGGTCGGCGAGGAAGGCCGCCACCCGGTCGTCGTCCCAGCCCTGCTCGCCGAGGGCGGCGCCCACCACGCGCCGGACGTACGGCCACCGCAGGCGCATCATGCCGGCCCGGGTGAACTCGCCGGTGAGGGTGTTGCCGACGACCACCGCCGTCCGTTCCCGCGGCAGCCCGTCGCCCTCGGGGAACCCGGCGTCGGCGAGCGCCTGCGCGGCCATGTCGAGGGCCAGCCAGTGGGTGAGGTCGGTGGACCGGTACGTGCTCCCGCTGACCTTGAACCCGACCCGGTCGAACTCGTAGCCCTCGATGACGGCCGCGTTGCCCGCGTAGTAGCGGTCGGGGGCGGCCGGATCCGGGGACCAGTAGTCGGCGGCCCGCATCCGCTCCTCGGGCAGGCGGCGGAACGCACGCCGCCCGGCGAGGGCGTTCTCCCACAGCTGCCCGGGGCCGGCGGCGTCCGGGAAGCGGCAGGCCAGGCCGACGACGGCGATCCTGCTCATGCCCGCACCATCTCGCGGGCCACGGCGGGTGGCACCGTGCCGTCGACGGTCCCCGGGGCGGCGGGCGGCGTGCCCTTGCCGTCGCGGGCGGCGACGCGTACCGCGTGCAGCGACCAGAGGAAGCCGCCCCGGATCAGACAGACGATGGCGGTGGCGAAGAAGAGGCCGTAGACGATGGACGCGCCGGTGAGGACGCCGTACACCAGGGCCACCCCGCCACCGAAGGCGAACTGGGACAGCGGCCGCGACGGGGTCGTCCCCGGGTCGGTGATCATGTAGTTCGTGAACAGGACGAACGCCACCCCGGTCATGGTGGCCAGCGCCGGCAGGATGGCGGTGTCCAGCACGAGTCCCCGCACCACCGACTGGAGCACGAAGACGCCCAGCCAGCCGGCGATCAGCCACATCCGGCCGGTGAGCTTCGCGTTGAGCATGGTGCCGAAGACGACGATGACCGCGGGGACGATCCAGTCGGCGGGGCCCTCCAGGTACTCGGTGAACTGGTACGGCGGGGCGATCGAGATCCACGGGAACAGCAGCAGCACCACCGCGATGCCGAAGTTCGACGGGTTCATGAAGTGCCGCAGCCGGCCGTTGACCGGCACCCGGAACAGCCACTTCCCGCTGATCGCCACGGCCACCGCGAACATCATCACCGGCACGCGGTCGTTGACGTACAGCAGCATGTTCACCGCGAGGGCGGTGATGTGCGCGGGGTAGAGGAACTCGACCAGGCCGCGCAGGCCGTTGCCGCGGAACCGGGGCGGGCGCCGCTCGGCCCGCGCGCCGATGATCTCCAGCCCGAGCTCGACGGCGTAGCCGGTGGCGAGCGCGATCAGCGGCCACGCCCAGGCCTGCTCGAAGCCGAGCACGGTGTAGCCGGCGATGTTGAGGATGGTGATGGAGATGGCGAACCTGCGCAGCGCGGTGATCCGCGGGTCCTTCGCCGGCTTCTGCGTCATCGCGAGACCTCCCGAGCCTGCGAACCGAGGGTGAGGGTGTGTCGACCGGGGGCCAGCGTCAGCTCCTGCTCGTGCGGGGCGCCGGACCGGTCCCGCCAGGTGAGGTGGACCGACACCGGGCCGGTCACGTCGTCGAGACCGAGCGACACCTCGTTGCTGCGCCGGCCCGAGTGGCCGCTGCCGCCGTCGACCCGGTCGATGAGCACCCGGCCGTCCGGCGTGGTCACCCGGACCTGCGCGCCGACGACCGGCGACCCCGCCCCGGCGAGGGGGCCGGCGGCCGGCGCCTGCTCGTGCAGCAGCCGCAGGGTGAGGAAGGAACCGGTGTCCGGGCTGTCGTTGCGGTAGAAGACCGGCGCGTCCCACTGCCGGGCGACGACGAGGTCGAGGCGCCCGTCGCCGTCGGCGTCGGCGGTGGCGATGCCCCGGCTGGGCACCCGGTCGGCCAGGCCCAGTTCGTGGCTGAGGTCCTCGTAGCGGCCGTCGGCGCCCCGGACGTGGAAGGCGAGGTGCTGGCCGCCGGCGATGTCGTCGCCCTGCTCGACCTTCGGCCACCAGCGGGGGTTGGCGAGCAGGTCGTCGTTGGCGGTGGCCGCCTCCTGCAACTGCGCCCAGCGGTTGACCTCGCCCTTGACGAAGCCGGAGGTCTGCACGATCGCCGGGTCGCCGCGGTTGGTGAAGTCGCCGAACTTGACGTCCCAGCTCCACCCGCTCCAGGCCAGGCCCAGCTCGGCGCTGCGGTCGTGCCACGGCGCCTCGCCGGCCCACAGCGCGGCGCGCAGCGCGGCGGTGTCGGCGGCGGTGTTGACGAAGGCGAAGTTGCTCTCCTGGATGCCGAAGGAGGTGGTGATGTTGCCGACGTACAGGTCGAACATGCCGTCGCCGTCGATGTCGCCGAAGTCCACGCCCATGCCCTTGAACGAGTCGTGGCCGAGCCGCTTTGACTTGGGGGTCAGGCCGGGCAGCCCGGGGCTCTCGACCGGCGCGAAGGCGATCCGCCCCCGCTCCGACCGGTTGTGCAGCAGCCGGTCCGGCCCGAAGTCGTTGGCCACGTACAGCTCGGGCAGTTGGTCGCCGTCGAGGTCGTTCGCGGCGACGGCGAGCGTCCAGCCCCGGGAGACCTTGGTGTCGAAGACGTCCGGGACCTCGGCGAAGGAGGCGCTCGGCGTGGCGCCGGCGGTGCCGCCGGTCCACCGGAACACGTGGTCCTCGCCGCCGTTGAGGCCGTTGGACATGGACCGGTTCATCGCCACCCCGCCGTGGACGGTGTCGTCGAGGACGGCGCTGTCGGGGAAGTAGTTGCCGATGTAGACGTCCAGGTGCCCGTCGCCGTCGAAGTCGGCCAGCGTCGCGGCGTTGGTGTTCCACTTCGGCCCGTCGTACCGGCTACCGCCGGTCGCCGCGCCCGGCACCAGCTCGACGGGGTGGTAGGCGGCCCGGGACAGCCCGGTCGCGTCCGCCCGGGCCAGGAAGACCACCGGGGTCCGGCCCCACCAGTACACGAGCAGGTCGGTGCGGCCGTCGGCGTTGAGGTCGCCGGGCAGGCAGCCCATCGGGGCGACGTACGGGTTCATCGGCAGCGGCGCCGGGTCCAGCACGAACGGCTGGTAGCGGTCGGCGCCGGCGGTCGGGGCCGGGGTCACCACGACGCGGTCGACGCGTGGGTCGGTGACGCACAGGTCGTTGGCCAGTCCGTCACCGTCCAGGTCGTTCATCGCGGCGCCGGCGCCGACGGAGGAGATCCACGCCGCCAGGTGCTGGTACGCGCCGTTGACCCGGCGGATCGACTGCTGCGGCAGGCCGCCCGGCATCGGCAGCGACATCGGCGTGAACCGGTACGGCTCCGCCATGGCGCGCCGCTCGTCGGCGTTCGCCTCCGGCTGCCGGACCAGCACGTACATGCCGGTGAGCAGCACCAGCGCGACCAGCCCGGCCAACTGCCGGCGGAACATAGTGATGATTGCCGACAAGGGTCAGCACCTCCCCAGCGTCACGAACTGCTTGGCGATCCGCTGCCGCCACACCAGGTAGGCCGGCTCCGGCCCGTCCCGGTCGAGGTCGGCCAGCGCGGCCTGGGTGACCGCCGCCGCCTCGGCCGGTGGCGCGCCGCAGAAGACGTCGGTGGCGACCGCGGTGTGCGCGGTGGTCAGCCCGGCGCGCTCCCGGGCCTCCGCCGCGAAGGCGCTGCCCTGGGCCATCGCCGGGGCGTACGCTCCGCCGCGCTCGCGCAGCCGCCGCAGGTCCTCGGGCGGCGCCCCGCCGGCGTACGTGGCGGCCAGCGCCACCCCGCTGTACAGGTCCTCGTGCCGGTCCGGCGGGAAGCCGTCGACGGTGTCGGCGATCCGGTCGGTGTCGGCGCCCTCGACGAACCACAGCGCGCGGCCGATGCCCTGGTCCACGACGCGCCCGGTCCACCGCCCGATCGGGTCGCCGGGCCAGGGCAGCACCTCGTCACGCCGGTGCGACCACACGTACCGCCGGGTGTGGAAGTACGCCTGGTGGAATCCGTAGCCGTCCAGCGCCAGCCAGCCCAGCAGCCGGTCGGCGGGTTGGATCGCGTGCCGACGCCAGCGGGGCAGGCGGGCCATCGCCCAGCCCACCCCGACATGGACCATGTACACGTGCCGGGCGGCCGGCCCGGCCAGGAACCGGGCGATCCGGCGGCCACCGGTCAGCCCGTCCAGGACGGCGAGGCCCATCGCCGCGCCCTCGTACGCGAACCCGCGCAGGTCCGGCGCGACGGTCTCCAGCGCCCCGACGGCCTCGTCCGGGCCCCGGGCGCCGACGGCGTGCCCGTAGCCGGTGAGGAAGTGGGCGCCGACCGACTCCAGCCGCTCGCGGGTCGGCTCGTCCCGGGCGCGGAAGCCCCGGGTCGCGAAGGTGGTCTGGGCCATCCCCGGCGTCAGGGCGTATTGACGAATGGTTCGCCAATTGGCGGGCATGGCGCACTCCTCCCGCAGGTGGGACGCGGTGAATGAGACGACAGTTGACGAGATGTTTCGTCGAAATCCAGCTCCGACGGGAGTCGGCGGATCGCCGTACCGCTACGGACCCATGTTTCACGGGGTTCATCGAATCTGCTTCTCCCAACTTGCTCGGCTGACCCGCAAATGGCGCCGCCAGCCGGTCGCCGAGGCGTTCAAGAAAACGTCAAGGAGAGCTACGCAGACTCCTCTGCGGTGCCCGATCCACTGCCACAGGGAGCTGATGTGAAATCGACGTCTGGCGTTGCCCGGAGCACGATGGAGCAGTCCCGGGAGGCGGCTGCGGCGCGGGCCATCGACTACATGCGCCGGCACCTGTCGGAGCCGCTGCAGCTGGCCGACCTGGCCCGGGTTGTCCCCTTCAGCCCGTTCCACTTCCACCGGCTGTTCCGCGACGTGACCACGATGACCCCGGCCCGCTTCCTCGCCGCGCTGCGGATGGCGGAGGCCCGCCGGATGCTGCTGCACTCCGGCCTGACGGTGACCGCGATCAGCGGCCACGTCGGCTACACGAGCGCGGGGACCTTCACCACCCAGTTCTCCCGGCTGGTCGGCACGTCGCCGGGGCACTTCCGGCAGATGTCCCGGCTGCTGGCCGGCCGGCCCTGCCACGTCCTGGCGGGCTGGCTGCGCAACGCCGTCACGGAGGTCACCCGACCCCGGCTGGTGCTGCACGTGCCCGAGAGCGAGCCCGGCGACCTGGTGCTGGTCGGCCTGCGGGCCGACGGGGAGGCCGCGGACGCGTCGACCACGTGGGCGGTGGCGGCCGACGGCGCGCAGGTCCCGGTGGTGGCGCGGCCGGGCCCGTACCAGGCCCGGGTCGTGCTGGTCCGGGGCGACAGCACGCTGACCCGCGCCCTGGTGGACGAGGAGCCCACCAGCCATCTGGTCGGCACCGCCGAACTGGTGCTGCCCCAGGACGGCTGCGCGGCCGTCCCGGTCACCACCGCGCCGCCGCGGCCGACCGACCCGCCGGCGCTGGCCCTCGGCCCGGTGTGCCGGCTCGTCGAGACGTTCACGCGGCTGGCCGGCCCGTCGGGCCGGCCGGGTCCGGCCTGGTCGGCCGGCCGCACCGCGCTGGCCGCGGCGGCCATCGCGTGACCCGGCGGCACGGGCACCCGCGCGTGTCGGCGACAGGACCACGAGGTCGTGACCAGGAAGGCGGTGCCGGGCCATCATGCCGTTCCTTCCCGACCCGGGCGAACCGTCCCCGCTGAAGGTGGTCATCGCCGGCGCCGGCTACGTCGGCACCTGTCTCGCCGTCACCCTCGCCGGCCGCGGCGCCGAGGTGGTCGCGGTCGACAGCGACCCGGGCACCGTCGCGGACCTGCGGGCCGGCCGGTGCCGGCTGCCCGAGCCCGGCCTGGCCGGCGCCGTCCGGGACCTCGCCGCGACCGGACGGCTGACGGCGAGCACGTCGTACGACCCGGTCGGCGCGGCGGACGTGGTGATCGTGACGGTCGGCACCCCGACCGACGCCGGCCACGAGATGGTCACCGACCAGCTCGTCGCGGCGTGCGAGCAGATCGCCCCGCGGCTGCGCGCCGGGCAACTGGTGATCCTCAAGTCGACGGTCTCCCCGGGCACCACCCGGACCCTCGTCGCGCCCCTGCTGGAGAGCGGCGGGCTGGTGCACGAGCGCGACTTCGGGCTGGCCTTCTGCCCGGAGCGGCTCGCCGAGGGGGTGGCGCTGGCGCAGGTGCGGACGCTGCCGGTGGTGGTGGGTGGGTGCGGCCCGCGCAGCGCCGCCGCGGCCGAACGGTTCTGGCGGTCCGCGCTCGGCGTCGACGTCCGGCAGGTGCCGTCGGCCGAGTCCGCCGAGGTGGTCAAGCTCGCGACCAACTGGTGGATCGACGCGAACGTGGCGATCGCCAACGAACTCGCCCGGTACTGCGCGGTGCTGGGGGTGGACGTCCTCGACGTGATCGGCGCGGCGAACACCCTGCCCAAGGGCAGCAGCATGGTGAACCTGCTGCTGCCGGGGGTGGGTGTCGGCGGCTCCTGCCTGACGAAGGACCCGTGGATGGCGTGGCGGGACGGCCGGGACCGGGGCGTGCCCCTGCGCACGGTCGAGACGGCCCGCGCGGTCAACGACGACATGCCCCGCCACACCGCCGCCGTCATCGCCGACGAGCTGGTCAAGCTGGGACGGGATCGGAACGACACGACGATCGCCGTGCTCGGCGCGGCGTTCAAGAACGACACCGGCGACGTCCGCAACACCCCGGTGCGCGGGGTCGTGGCGGCGCTGCGCGACAGCGGCTTCCGGGTCCGGATCTTCGACCCGCTGGCCGATCCCGCCGAGATCGTCGCCCGGTTCGGCACCGCGCCGGCGGCGAGCCTGGACGAGGCGGTGAGCGGGGCGGGCTGCCTGGCCTTCCTCGCCGGGCACCGCCAGTTCCACGAGCTCGACTTCGGCGCCCTGGCCGAGCGGGTGGACGAGCCCTGCCTGGTCTTCGACGGCCGCATGCACCTCCCGCCGGCGCGCATCCGCGAGCTGCACCGGTTCGGCTTCGCCTACCGCGGCATTGGAAGGTGATCGGAAGTGCCCAGATCCCTGGTCACCGGCGGCTTCGGCTTCGTCGGCAGTCACGTCGTCGAACGGCTGGTCCGCCGGGGTGACGAGGTCGTCGTCTACGACCTCGCCGACCCGCCGCCCGACCTGGAGCACCCGCCGGGCGCGATCCGGCACGTCCGCGGCGACGTCCGGGACGCCGACGGGCTGGCGGCCGCCGCCACCGGCGTGGACGAGGTCTACCACCTCGCGGCGGTCGTCGGCGTCGACCGGTACCTCAGCCGGCCGCTGGACGTGGTCGAGATCAACGTGGACGGCACCCGGAACGCGTTGCGCGCCGCACTGCGCGCCGGTGCCCGGGTCGTGGTGTCCAGCACCAGCGAGGTGTACGGGCGCAATCCGCGGGTGCCGTGGCGGGAGGACGACGACCGGGTGCTCGGCAGCACGGCGACGGACCGGTGGTCGTACTCGACGAGCAAGGCGGCGGCCGAGCACCTGGCCTTCGCCTTCCACCGGCAGGAGGGCCTGCCGGTGACGGTGCTGCGGTACTTCAACGTCTACGGCCCACGCCAGCGCCCGGCGTACGTCCTCAGCCGCACCGTCGCCCGCCTGCTGCGGGGCGTTCCGCCCGTGGTGTACGACGACGGCCGCCAGACGCGGTGCTTCACCTGGATCGACGAGGCGGCCGAGGCGACCCTGCTGGCCGCCGCCCACCCGCGGGCCGTCGGCGAGTGTTTCAACATCGGCAGCAGCGTGGAGACCACCGTCGCCGAGGCGGTCCGGCTGGCCGGCACGGTGGCCGGGGTGCCGGTGGCGGCCCAGACCGCGGACACCGGAGCCGGGCTCGGCGCCCGCTACCAGGACATTCCCCGCCGCGTACCGGACTGCGGCAAGGCCGCCGCGCTGCTGGACTGGCGGGCCCGGGTGCCGCTGGTGACCGGCCTGCGCCGGACCGTCGAGTGGGCCCGCCGCAACCCGTGGTGGACCGCCCAGGCCGACGACGGACTGGTCGTCAGGTAGGCGGGCCCGGTGCGCCGATCCGACTGGACCGGACACGTTCCGATTCATGCGTGAACAGTTCCCGAAATTGGGACAAGGGTCCGGGCCAGCATTTCCCGGCATCTGACAAATAGACCGTTGTGGACGAGGCACCGCCCGGGACGTGATGCCGCGACTATCGGCCTACCGACTTTATGACCGGCCCGGAAAGATCCTGAGGAGATCCACTCGACGGGACGGTCAAACCATTGTCGGGGTGGCGTGTCCACCGGTACGCGTCGCCACGAAAAGGCCCCGGCCGGTCAGCCAGCCCTCGACGTACGCGGACTCGCAGCCGGCAGCGGCGAACGCCGCGTCGTACTCCTCGCGGGTGAACATGGTGAGCAGGCCGACCTGGCTGAACTCCCGGATCCCGGCGGCGTCGCCGACGAGCCAGCGCTCCTCCATCCGCGTCACCCGTCCCTGCCGGGTGGACCGCGACACCCGCGCCACCGTGCGGCCCTCCTCGCGCACCAGGTCGCCGCCGACGTACCCGTCGATGAACCGCTCCGGGAACCACCACGGTTCGAGCACCAGCACGCCGCCCGGCGCCAGGTGGGCCGACATCGCGGCCACGGCCGCCCGCATCTCGGCCACCGTGCCGAGGAAGTTGACCGCGGTGAACAGGCAGGTCACCGCGTCGAACGTGACGCCAAGGTCGAACGTCCGCATGTCCCCGGCGTGCAGGCGCACCCCGGGCAGCCGGTGTCGGGCGAGCGCCAGCATCGCCGGGGCCAGTTCGAGCCCCTCCACGTGGGGGAAGCGGGTCGCGAAGGTCTCGAGGTGCGCGCCGGTGCCGCAGCCGACGTCGAGCAGCCGGGCGGCGTCGGGGCGGGCGGCCCGGATCCGGTCGGCCACGTCCGCCGCCTCGTCGTGCCAGCTCTTGCCGCGGCCGCGGTAGGCGGCCTCGTACACCTCGGCGTGCTCCGGTCCGAACATCTCTCCCCCTGCTGCGCGGCCGCCCGGTCCACCGGCCGCCGCGGCGGTGCCGACGGTGTGACCGACCGAACCTGCGGCTTCTATAACTCCGGTCTGATATTGTCGTACCCGTGCACGCGTTCGACATCCTGGGCGACCCCGTCCGCCGGCGCATCATCGAGCTGCTGGCGGACGGCGAGCTGTCGGCCGGCGAGGTCGGTGCGGTCGTGCAGCGCGAGTTCGGCATCTCCCAGCCCGGCGTCTCCCAGCACCTGCGGGTGCTGCGCGAGAACGGCTTCGCCACCGTCCGCCCGCAGGGCACGCGGCGGCTCTACGCGGTCGACCCCGCCCCGCTGCAGGAGCTCGACCGGTGGCTGGAGCGCTACCGGCGATTCTGGAACCAGCGCCTCGACGCCCTGGGCACGGAGATCGCGCGCGGTCGCGCCCGCCAGGGCGAGGGCCGCGCCGGCGGGTCCGAGGGGCGACCACCTCGCCGCCGCGCGGCCGCCGACGGCCAGGACTGAGCGGTCCGGGCCGCCGGCGACGGTACGGGCGACCGCCTACGGCAGACGTAGCGCCGGTCAGCCCGCGCTCCTGGAGGCGAAGCCCGGCAGCAGGCGGACGACCTCGTCGGGGCCCGGCATGGCCGCGATCTCGGCCGCCACGGCCCGCGCCCCGGCCCGGTAGCTCTCCTCGGCCAACAGGCGCTTCGCGGCGCCCGACACCGAGTCGGGGCTGATGTTGTCGGGCAGCAGGTGGTCACCGGCGCCGGCCTGCGCCACCGCCTGCGCGTTGGCGAACGAGTCCCCCGCCCACGGGAAGGACAGCTGCGGCACGCCGGCGCCCAGTGCGCCGAGCGTAGTGCCGCTGCCCCCGTGGTGCACCACCAGGTCGACGTGGGGCAGCAGGGCCGCCTGCGGCACCCACGACTCGAGCCGTACGTTTGCCGGCACCTCGCCCAGTCCGCTGACGTCGAGGGACGGGCCGCTGGCGACCAGGACGTCGGCGTCGAGGCCGGCGAGCCCGTCGATCGCCGCCCGCAGCACCTCGACGGTGCCGCCGCTGGACGTGCCGAGCGTCAGGTAGACCAGCGGGCGGGCCGTGTCGCGCGAGGACAGCCAGGCCGGGAGGTCACCCTGCTCGGCGAAGGGCACCGGGCGCAGCTCGTGGCGCCGCGGGCGGGCCCGGAACTCCGGCTCCTGCAGCGACGGCGGGAAGATGTCGATGAAGGGGTTGCCGAAGCCGTCGATGCGCCCGGGCGGCAGGTCGAGGCCGAGCCGCTGGGCCAGCCCCCGCACCTCCTCCTCGATGGACCGGGTCAGGTCGTCCGGCGTGTCCCGGCCGACCCCGTGGCAGATGGTCGGGATGCCCGCCTTCAGGGCGGCCAGGCCGGCGCCGTAGTTGCTGATCTCCTGCACCACGAGGTCGGGTCGCAACCGTTCGATCACCGGCTGGAGCTCGTCGAAGACGCGCTGCGGGATGACCCGCCCGAACACGATCTGCGGCAGCTCACTGAGCTGCTCGGGGGTCAGCCCCTCGGGGCTGTCGGTGTCGAAGCGGATCCGCAGCGCCGCCAGGAACCCGTCGAAGACCGGCATCCCGGTCGCGACCGGCTCGAAGCCCAGCTTCCGCAGGGTGCCCGCGAAGCCCTCGCCGGTGGCGAAGGTGACCTCGTGGCCCGCCGCACGGGCGGCCGTGGCCAGTGGCAGCAGGGGGTAGGTGTGGCCATGGGTTCCGAGACTGGCGAACAGCACACGCACGGTGATCACTTGCCTTTCCAGAGTTGGCAGGGGCGACCCGTCTACTTGAGTCATATCTAGCACACGGGTAAGTCGATCTACAGTGGCTCATCTTGCGCAAGTCCCGTACGCGCGCGGTGGCCTGAGAACCATGGTCGACGGCACTGTGTTGTGCCGACCCTACCCCTCCATTACGCTTGAAACTATCAAGTGATCTATGCGATGGAGGCTGCGGATGGACAGCGGCGACGGTCAGGACCTGCGTGCGTTCGTGCACGACTCACCGGAGGAGACGGAGACCACCCAGCGCCTGACGAAGCTCTTGACCAACTCTCCGATCCCCACGGAGGAACTGGTCAACAACCTCCCCCTGTTCCTGCGCCGCCACCAGATGACCGATCTGCTCTCGATGGACGCGCTCTACCGTCAGGTCCTCGACGTGCCGGGCGTGATCATGGAGTTCGGCGTCCGGTTCGGCCGTCACCTCGGCACGTTCGCCGCCCTGCGCGGTGTCTACGAGCCCTACAACCCGCTGCGCCGCATCGTCGGCTTCGACACCTTCACCGGCTTCCCCGACGTCAACGACGTCGACCGCGTCGGCCCCACGGCGTACCAGGGCCGCTTCGCAGTGCCCGGGGGCTATCCGGCGTACCTGAAAGAGGTGCTGGACGCGCACGAGTGCAGCGACTTCTTCGGCCACGTGACGCAGCGCAGCGTGCTCGTCGAGGGGGACGTACGGGAGACGGTGCCGCGCTACCTCGCGGAGAACCCGCAGACCGTCATCGCGCTGGCGTACTTCGACCTCGACCTCTACGAGCCGACGAAGGCCGTCCTGGAGGCGATCCGCCCCTACCTCACCAAGGGCAGCATCGTCGCCTTCGACGAACTCGACAATCCGAAGTGGCCCGGCGAGAACATCGCGATGCGGAAGGTGCTCGGGCTGGACCACGCCCCGCTGCGCCTGCTGCCGGGCCGCCCGGCGCCGGCGTACCTGCGGTGGGGCGACTGACCGGCGACACCTGCCGCGGGGCCCGGGACGGCGACACCCGGCGGGAACCGTGGCGCTCGCCGCGCGATTGACCGGACTACGTATAAACTATAACTTACGTTCGTGCCGACTTATGGAGGAGGATGGGCGGACCCCGTCTGACCCGCCCAGCCTCCGCGCAGCGACAGTGAGGACGAGACATGACTCAGGAGAAGACCGCACCGGCCGCGAAGAGCACGACCACCAAGAGCACCGCCGCGAAGAAGCCGAAGCCCCCGAACTACGACCCGTTCGTCCGGCACAGCGTCACTGTCAAGGCCGACCGCAAGACCGCCTTCAAGACGTTCCTCGAAGGCTTTCCGGAGTGGTGGCCGAACAACTTCCGCACCACCAAGGTCGGGGCCCCGCTGGGCGTCGACAAGAAGGGCGGCCGCTGGTACGAGATCGACGAGCAGGGCGAGGAGCACACCTTCGGCCTGATCCGGAAGGTGGACGAGCCGGACACGCTGGTCATCGGCTGGCGGCTCAACGGCTTCGGCCGGATCGACCCGGACAACTCGAGCGAGTTCACCGTGACCTTCGTGGCCGACGGCCAGAAGAAGACCCGGGTGGACGTCGAGCACACCCACTTCGACCGGATGGGCACCAAGCACGCCAAGCGGGTCCGCAACGGCATGGACAAGGGCTGGCCGACGATCCTCCAGTCGTTCCAGGACAAGATCGACGAGGAAGGGGCGAAGAAGTGAACGGCCCGGTGGCGTCAGGTCAGGCGACGGAGCGTGCCCTCGGCCGGCGCACCATCCCGGCCGGCGAGGCCCGCAGCATCATCATCCGGCAACGGTACGACGCGCCCGTCGACGAGGTCTGGAGCGCCTGCACCGACCCGAACCGCATCAACCGCTGGTTCATCGAGCCCAAGGGCGACCTCCGCGAGGGTGGCAACTTCGCCCTGCAGGGCAACGCCAGCGGCGACATCCTGCGCTGCGAGCCACCGCGCCGGCTCACCATCAGCTGGGTGTACGAGGGCAAGCCGGACAGCGAGGTGGAGCTGCGGCTGAGCGAGGAGGGCGACGGCACCCTGCTGGAGCTGGAGCACGCCACGACCTCGGAGCAGATGCTCGTGGAGGTCGGCGTCGGCTGGGAGATGGCGCTCGACTTCCTCGGTATGTTCATCCGGGGCGACCTGCCGGGCGGCCCGGTCCCGGAGGACGCGGCCGAGGAGTTCGAGCCGAGCCCCGAGATGATGCGGATCTCGCAGGAGCGCGGCGAGGCCTGGGCCGCGCTGGTCCACTCCGGCTCGTAGCCGGGTCGGGAGCTGCTCGACCGACCACGACGCGGCCCCGGACGGACTCATGTCCGTCCGGGGCCGCCGTCCGTCCGCCGACCGCACGGCGGCCACAAGTGGGCAGCCGGCCCCGACACGGTGCGCCGCCACGGCGCCGGTGACCGACACAGCGGGCGGTTACGGCCGCAGCAGCGGTGGCCGGCGCGGCAAAGGCTCCGGGTGCGGCCGGGGCACAGCGCCGACCGGCGGCGGGATGCCGCGACGGCCCCGGGCCTGCCCCTGCGAGGAGAACAGGGGGCACACCGGGGCCGTCGGGGAGGGGTGTCAGCGCTGCTTGCGGCTGTAGAGCCAGATCGTGGGCGGGGCGAGCAGCACGATGAGCACGGCGCAGGTCAGCAGGCCGGCGCCCATCTCCCCCGAGGTCACCGTGCCGTGCATCAGCCCGCGGGTGGCGGTCGCGGCGTGGGTGACGGGGTTCAACTTGACCACCGCCTCCAGCCAGCCCGGCATCGTCTGCGACGGCGCCAGGATGTTGCTGCCGAAGAGGAGCACGAACTGCAGGAGGTTCACCACGCCGGCGGCGGCGGTCGGCTGCGGGATCAGCACCGCGAACAGCATCCACAGCCAGGCGACGCTGAAGGTGAACAGCTGCAGGTAGAGCAGGGCGAGCACCACCCCGGACAGGCCGCCGTCCGGCCGGAAGCCGAGCAGCAGGCCGAGCGACAGCGGCACGATCGAGGTCAGGGCGTACCGGACGGCGTCGCCGGCCATCGCCCCGACCAGTACCGCGGGCTGCCAGATGGGCGTGCTGCGGACCCGGTCGAACATGCCGGTGGCGATGTCCCGGTTCAGCGTCAGGGCGCTCATCATGCTCGACGACACGAGCGAGAGGACGATCACGCCGGGAAGGAAGAACTGCAGGTACTCCCGGGGCGAGCCGGCGATCGCGCCGCCGAGCAGATAGGTGAAGACCAGCGTCAGGATGATCGGGAAGACCACCGCGGTGCCCAGGTGGTCCTGCACGTACCGGAGCTTGATCAGGTTCCGCCAGGCGAAGGTGCGGACGGCGAACAGCGGGCCGGGGCGTGGCGGCCGTTCCGCGCCGGCCACCGATCGGCTGAAGATCTCGGCCGGCAGCGGCCGCACCTCGGTGCTGGGTGTCGTCATGCCCGTACCTCTGCTTCCTCTTCTTCGCTGGCGTCGACCGTCGAGTGACCGGTGAGGGCGAGGAACACCGTGTCGAGCGAGGGCTGGCCGAGCGTGAAGTCGTCGACGTGGATGCCGGCCCGCGCCAGCTCGCCCAGGGCCAGCGCCGCCCGGTCGGGGTCGGTCACCCGCACCGACAGCCGCGCCGGATCGGAGTCGAGGTCGGCGGCGGCGCCGACGGCCTTGGCGAGCAGGGCGCCCGCGTCGGCCCGGCGCTCGGGGTCACGCAGCCGCACGTCGAGCACGCCGGCGGCGCGGCTCGCCTTCAGCTCCGGCGGGGTGCCCTGCGCCACGATGCGGCCGTGGTCGATGAGCGTCAGCTCGTCGGCGAGGTGGTCCGCCTCGTCGAGGTACTGCGTGGTCAGCAGGACGGTGCCCCCGTCCCGGACCAGCGCCCGGATCATCTCCCAGACCTCGCTGCGGCTGCGCGGGTCGAGGCCGGTGGTCGGCTCGTCGAGGAACAGCAGCTCGGGGGTGACCACCATGCTCGCGGCCACGTCGATGCGCCGCCGCTGCCCGCCGGAGAAGGTCTTCACCAGCCGGCCGCCGACCTCGGTGAGGTCGAACGCCTCCATCAACTGCTCCGCCCGCGCGGCCGCGGACGCGTGCCGCAGACCCTGCAGGCGGCCGGCGAGGATCAGGTTCTGCACGCCGGTCATGTCCTCGTCGACGGACATGGTCTGGCCGGTGAGGCCGATGCGGCGCCGGACCTCGGCGGCCTCGCGGACCACGTCGTGCCCCAGCACGGACGCGGTGCCGGAGGTGGGTCGCATCAGCGTGGCGAGCATCTTGATGGCCGTCGTCTTGCCGGCGCCGTTCGGGCCCAGCACCCCGTGGATCGTCCCGGCCCGCACCACCAGGTCCAGTCCGTCGACCGCGCGCGTCTGGCCGAAGACCTTCACCAGATCGCGGGTCTCGATGGCCAAGGCCGGATTGGTTGTCATGCTCACTCCTGTCGCGTCACAGGCGAACTCGGGCAGCTCGATCACGAAGCTCCGTCGGGGCCAAACTACAAGAACCGCTTATATCAGTCAAGGCTGCTATTAGCCGTGGGCCGAATTCAGTCGGGCGGGTCCAGCCAGAGGTTCGCCGCGTCGTACCAGCGGTCCACGTGCGGCAGCGGGATCGCCCCCCGCACCCGGGAACTGGTCAGGTGCTCGATGGTCGGCTCGCAGGCCAGGATCGGCACGATCGCCACGTCCTGCAGCACCTGCCGGTCGACCCGGTGCCACAGCTCCTCCGCCTCGGCCTCCGTCCGGGCGGACAACGCGCGGTCGATCAGCTCGTCGACGAGCGGGTTGTGGTAGCCGCCGTAGTTGGCCGTGCCGACGCCGGTGTTGGACTGGAACATCGGCTGGACGTACGACCGCCCGTTGTTGCCGAACCAGTCCGGCATCCAGGCGGCCGGCGTGATGTCCCACTCCCCCGCCGCCGCGCGGGCCGGGTCCTGGAGGATGCGGTAGTACTCGTCGGTCTGGTCGATCTCGACCAGCCGGACGTCGACGCCGCCCGCGCCCAGGTCCTCGGCGATCGCCTTGGCCACCTGGCCGTGCACCGCGTCGATCCGGTAGATCATGGTGAGCCGCAGCCCGTCGGGGTACCCGGCCTCGGCGAGCAGCTCCCGGCAGCGCGCCCGGTCGCCCCGGTCCCCCGGCGTCGGGTACGGGTCGTACTCGCGGTGGCCGAAGTTGCCCGGCGGGATGGCCGTGTGCGCGGGGCGGGTCACCGTGCCGATGTTCATGTCGTCGAAGAACCGGACGAGCCGCGCCTTGTCGACGGCGTACGCGATCGCCAGCCGGACGGTCCGGTCGCGCAGCGCCCCCCGCTCGTGCGGGCTGTGCAGGTTGAACGCCAGGTAGGGGTTCAGCGCCCAGCCGAGGTTCCGGTCGGCCGCCGTACGCCGGCGGGGCCTGCCCACGGCGGCGCCCCACGACAGGTCGGCCGCCCCGCTCTCGATCTCGGCGCGGACCCGCTCGTCGCTCACCCTCGCCATCCGCACCTCGATACGGTCCACGTAGCGGCGGCGGATCGGGTCTGCGTCGGCCCGCCAGGCGGGGTTGTGGTCCATGGTCAGGTGGCTGCCCCGGGCGTAGCCGGTGATCCGGTACGGCCCGTTGGAGCGGACCAGCCGCGCGAAGTCCGGACCGTCCGGGACGAGGTCGTCGAACTCCCGGGGCGCGGCGGAGGCGAACGGCATCGCCAGCAGGTTGAGCATGTCGTTGGCGGGGCGCAGCAGCTCGATCACCAGGGTCCGGTCGTCCTTGGCCCACAGCCCGCTGATCTCGTGGCCGTTCTGGTAGTCGGCCAGCTCGGCGGCGGTGGGCGTACGCCCGGCGAAGCGCGCGCGGTAGCCCTCGGCGAACTCCGCCATGCCGGCGATGGTGCTCGTGTAGTAGGCGATGGCGCCGGCCCCGGCGACCGGGTTGGCCATCCGCTTGAAGCCGCGCACGAAGTCCCCCGCGGTCACCGGCCGCGGCGGGGCGGTGTCCCACCGGACCCCGTCGCGCAGGCGGATCGTGTACGTGCGGCCGTCCTCGCTGAGCCCGCCATTGTCCACCGTGGGCAACTCGGCGGCCACGTCGGGCACCGGCACCAGCGCGGCGGCGTCCTCCGTGGTCGGGTAGCTGAACAGCTGCCGGGCGAAGAGCCGGATGACCTGGTGGGAGAAGGCGTAGTACGCGGCGGCGGGGTCCAGGTGGTCGAGGCCACCGGGCCCGTAGTAGCGCAGCGTGCCGCCGTGGCGAGGCTGCTGGTCGTGGTCCGGCACGGGTCTGCGGCCCCTTCCCTGGGTCAGGCCGGCACGCCGACCGCGATGGACATGACCGACGAGGTGCCGACGACCCGGTCCAGGCGCAGCCCGGCCGCGGTGAACAACGGCTCCAGCTCGGCGGCGGTGCGTTCCTGGCCGGTGCGCGCGGCGAGCATCATGAAGTCCATCTCCTTGCTCTGGTGCGCGTCGTTGCCCTCGGGGACGACCGCGTCGATCACGAGCACCCGGCCGTGCGCGGGCATGACCCGGCGGCAGTTCGTCAGGATCCGGACGCTGTCCTCGTCGCCCCAGTTGTGCAGGATGCGCTTGAGCACGTGCACGTCGGCGTGGGGCACCTCGCGGAGGAAGTCGCCCTCGACAACCTTCCAGCGCCCCGCCACGTCCGGGGCGTCCAGCCGGTGCCGGGCGACCACCTCCGCGCGGTCCAGCAGCACGCCCTGCAGGCCGGGGTGCTCGCGTAGGACGGTGAGCAGGAAGCCGCCCCGGCCGCCGCCGACGTCCGCCACGGTGCCGGTGGCGGGGAAGTCACCGGCGCGGGCGAGAATGAGGTGCTCCGCCGCGCTGACCGTTTCCATGCCCTCGTAGTAGAGCGCCTCGACCTCGGCGTCGCCGTCGAAGTAGGCGTCCAGCGAGCTACCGAAGATGTCGGCGAAGGCGGGTCGCTCCGGCCCCAGCGCGCTCGCCACCCGGTGACTCATCGTCCAGAACATCGTGTCGGTGAACATGAGGATGCCGGCCCGCGCGGGCACCGGCGAGTCCGACCGCAGCGCCGCGCCCTTGTCGGTCAGCGCGAACCGGCCGTCGGACTCGCGGACCACGTCGCGGACCGCCAGCAGGCGCAGCACCCGGCGGAGCGCGTCCGCGTCGGTGCCCGTCGCGGCGGCCAGCTCGGCGGGCGTACGGGGGCCGTCGACCAGGTGGTCGGCGACGCCGACGGCGGCGGCGGCCCGCAGGGCTGCCGCGTACGTGTAGCCCATCGCCTCCTCGTAGAGGGCCAGCGCCGACTGCAACCTGTCCATGTCCCCTCCGGCCCGTGATGGCGGACGCTGCCGCTGCACTGTGTCGAATGCTATACCCGAGTCAAGTGCCTGTCAGGTGCAGCGGGAGTCAGGAGCGCAACTTGCGCAATAGTCCCGACCACATCCACTTGAGAAAGTGATTGCAGTTCCCGGCCCGGATCGCCGCCGAGCTCCGGGCCCGCCGTCGGCTACGAAGGGATCACCGTGAGCCGTACCGTGGAGTCCCCTGGCCCGGCCACCGTGTCGGCGTCACCGGCGCAGAGTCCGCTGCGCACCGCGTCCTGGGCCCGCATCCGCGAGCTGTTCGCCCTGGACCCGACGACCGTGCACCTCAACACGGGGACGGTCGGCGCCATGCCGTACGAGGTGCTGGACACCGTGGACCGGGTGACCCGCCAGTGGACCGGCGGCCTGCTCGACGTCTACCGCCCGGCGATGTTCACCGAGTACCGGGACGCCATCGCGAAGACGTTCGGCGTGGACGGCGACGAGATCGTGATCTGCCACAACGCCACCGAGGGGGTCGCCCGGGTCATCCACGGCCTCGACCTGCGCGAGGGCGACGAGGTGGTGACGACCACGCACGAGTGCTACTCCGTGCTGTCCAACTTCAACCTGCTGCGCAACCGGTTCGGGGTGGTGCTGAAGACCGTCACCCCGCCGTCCGGCCACGAGGTGCGCGCGGAGGAGATCGTCGAGCTGGTCGAGGCCGCCATCACGCCCCGGACGAAGGTGCTCTCGTTCGCCGCGATCACCCTCTTCACCGGGACGATGTTCCCCATCCGGCAGCTCTGCGAGCTGGCGCACCGGCACGGGCTGACCACCGTCATCGACGGCGCGCTGATCCCCGGCATGCTCGACTGCGACCTGCGCGCGACCGGGGCGGACTTCATCACCTGCTCCGGGTCGAAGTTCCAGTGCGGCCCGCTCGGCACCGGCCTGATCTACGTCCGCAACAAGGTCGTCCCCGAGCACAACCCCCTGCCGCTGCCCACGTTCTGGCCGCTCATCTCGACCTGGTACCCGATGATGGGCAGCCCGCCGCCGCGGACCAGCACCGCCGTGGAGAGCTACAACATGGGCGACTTCCTGCAGAGCGCCGGCAGCGCCAACCTGGCGCGGGGCGCCGCCCTGGCCCGGGCCTTCGAGCTGTGGGACGACATCGGCCGCGACCGCATCGAGGCGTACATCATGGACCTCGCCGAGTACGCCCGCGGCCGGCTCATCGACGCGTTCGGCGTCGAGGCCATGTACTCCCCCGGCGCCGACCCGCGGCTGCGCTCGCCGCTGCTCGCGTTCAACCCGTTCCGGCGGCCGGAGGACGCCTGGAACATCAAGAAGTTCATCGGCTTCGTCAAGCGCCTGGAGACCGAGCACCGGATCTGGACCCGCTGGACGGAGTTCGACGTGCCCGGCTCCCCGCACCAGCACTACGCGGCGCGCATCACCACGCACCTGTTCAACACCCGGGAAGAGATCGACCACACCGTACGGACGATGGTCCGCCTGGCCGAGGAGATGTCTTGACATCCTCCCTCGCCTAAAGGCGGGGGAGTCCGACCCTCGCGGGTTGGGGTTCCTGGTTCACCGCAGACCGCACGGAAGGAGGTCCTTCGTGTCTGACGTCCGCTCCGCAGGCGTTTTTCGTCTCGGCCAGCCCGGCCGCGACGGTGATGTTCTTGGCTGCGTTGACGTCCCGGTCATGCCGGGTGCCGCAACTCGGACACGTCCAGTGGCGTGTGCCGAGGGAGAGTGTGGCGAGCAGGTGCCCGCACGCCGAGCAGGTCTTCGACGACGGGTACCAGCGGTCCACCACCGCGAGGGTGCGGCCGTCGCGGTGCGCCTTGTAGGTGAGCAGGGTGCGGAACTCGGCCCAGCCGGTACGCGAGATCGCTTTGGCCAGGGAGTGGTTGCGGACCATGTTCGCCACGGCCAGGTCCTCCACGGCGATGGCGGCGAACCGGCGCACCAGGGCGGTGGACTGCTGGTGGAGGAAGTCCCGGCGGGCGTCGCGCACCTGCGAATGCGCTCGGGCGACCATTCGTTTGGCTTTGGCGCGGTTGGCGGAGCCCTTCTGTCGGCGGGCCATTATCCGCTGATACCGCTTGAGTCGGCGTTCCCGCCGTTCCATGTGCTTCGGGTGGGGGATGCGTTCGCCGGTGGACAGCACCGCGAAGTCGGTCAGGCCGAGGTCCACGCCCACCGCCTCGCCGGTGGGTTCGGGTGCGGCGGGTGTGTCGACGTCGACGGCGAAGGTCACGAACCAGCGGCCGTCCGGGTCACGCGACACCGTCACCATCGTCGGATCCAACCCCGCCGGATCCACGTTCGGCAACGACCACACGAACCGCAGCACCCCGGGTGTCTTTCCCAACGACAGGTTCCCGCTGCGGAGGCGGAACGCCGACCGGGTGTAACTGGCGGACTGGCGGCCGTGTCGGGACTTGTAGCGCGGGTACCGGGCCCGCTTGGCGAAGAAGGCGGTCATGGCGGTGTGCTGGTGCCGCAGGGTCTGCTGCAACGGCACCGACGACACCTCACCCAGATACGCCAGGTCGGGCTGCTTCTTCATCTCCGTCAACGCCCGATCGGTCTCCGCGTAGGAGGTGGATCTCCGTTCGGTGTGCCAGCGGGCGTGACGGGCGGCGAGCGTGCGGTTCCAGACGACACGTACACACCCGAACGTGCGGTTCAGCACCGCCGCCTGCTCCGGGGTCGGGTACGCCCGACACCTGTACGCCGTCCGCACAGGACCAGCCCTACCAGAAAGGACAGTCGTGGCTGACAACGCATCCGCCGTTCGTCCCCGCCCTGAAGGACGTGGCATCCTGGCGGTGATCCGGTGACGCAGGCGCGCAGTGCAACGACGACGAACGACACCCGGCTGCGGGGCACCCTGCGGCTGCTCGGGCCCGCCGCCGTCCACCAGGCGGACCCGGCCGCCGCCTGGTCGCCGGCCGAGCGCCAGTTGCTGCGGCTGTGCACCCGGCAGCTGATCAGCTACCGCCCGGAACCCGACCCGGGCGACTGGCGCGCCCTCGCGCCGGTCGCCGACCTGGCCACCGACGTCCCCTCGACCTACAACGCCGGCCTGGGCGCCAGCCACCGCAGCTACGTGGTGCACCTGCGCCCCGGGGTGCTCTGGGACACGCCGACCCCCCGCCCGGTGACGGCGCACGACGTCGTACGCGGCTTCAAGCGGCTGGCCAACCCGCTCACCCGACACCCCGCGCTGGCGTACTTCCGGGGCACCCTGCGGGGCATGGGCCGGTACTGCGACGAGTACGCGGCGGCGGTCGCCGGCCACCCGGTCACCGCGGCGCTGCTCGCCGGCTTCCAGGACGCCCACGAGATCCCCGGCGTGTTCGCCGTCGACGACGAGACGGTGGTCTTCGAGCTGGACCGTCCGGCGCTGGACTTCGTCGACATGCTGGCGCAGAGCGGCGCCTCCCCGGCCCCGGTGGAGTACGACGCACACCTGCCGGGAAGCGCCGGCCTGCACGAGCACCTGGTCGCCAACGGCCCGTACCGCGTCGTGTCGTGGCGCCCCGGGGGCACCATCCGGCTGGAGCCGAACCCGGCGTGGCGGGCGGAGACCGACCCGATCCGCGAGCGGCGGTTCGACGCCGTCGAGTTCCGCGTCGCCATGGGCGGGCCGCGCGAACTGGCCGACCGGCTCGCCGCCGACGACGCCGACCTGCCGTGGGGCGTGCCGATCGGCCCGGTGCCCGGTCAGCGGCTCGACCCGTGCCTGGTGTTCAACCTGCGCGACCCCGCCAACCCGGCCGTCGCCGACGCCGCGGTGCGCCGGGTCGTCGCCGGGGCGGTCGACCGGGCGGCGCTGGTGCGCATCGCCCGGGCCGCCGACCCGTGGTCCGAGGTCCGCGCCGCGCACACCGTCGTGCCGCCCGGCAACGACGGGCACCGGCAGCCCGACCCGCTCACCGACCCGATTCCCGACGCCGACGCGGACCCGCGCGAGCGGCTCGCCGCCGCGGGGCACCCGGACGGGCTCACCCTGACCGCGGTGCACCCCGACACGGCCGAGGACCTGGCGCTGGCCCGCTCGTGGGCGGCCGACCTCGGCGCCGCCGGCATCGACGTACGCCTGGTCGCGCTCGACGACGCCAACCACCGGGCCCTGCTCGCCGCCACGGGCGACGCGCCCGGCCTGCGATGGGACCTGGCGACCGCCACGTTCACCGCGCCGTGGGCCTACGGCAACGCCCGGGTGTTCCTGCAACCGCTGGTCGGCGAGGGACCCGGCAACCCCGGCGGCTACCGCGACCCCGGGGTTGACCGGGTGGTCGAGCGCGCGCTGGACGCGGCCGACCCGCGCGAGGCGGTCGCCCTGTGGCAGGAGGTGGAGCGGCGGCTGCTCGCCGACGCCGCGGTCGTACCCCTGCTGTTCCGGCGGGCCACGGACGCCGCGCCGCGCGGGCCCCGGGTGCGGCGCGCGACCGCCCTGCCGGCGCTCGCCGGCCTGCCCGACCTCGCCGACGTGCGGCTCGGGGTGGACCGGTGACCGGTGCCGCCGCCGACGCGGTGGTCGCCGACTACCTCGCGCTCGGGCTGCGGATGGGTCGGCTCGTCGAGGGCTACGTCGACTGCTGGTTCGGCGACCGGGCCCTCGCCGAGCGGGTCGCCGCGGAGCCGGCGCCGGACCCGGCGGAGCTGGCCGGACAGGCCCGCGACCTGCTGCGCCGCCTGGGCGACGCGGACCTCGACGCGGAGCGGCGGCGGTTCCTCGCCGCGCAGCTGACCGCGGTGGAGTGCGCGGCCCGGCGGGCGGCGGGTGAGCAGATCGGCTTCCTGGCCGAGGTGGAGACCTACTTCGACGTCGAGGTGCGCCTCGGCGACCCGGACCGGTACGCCGCCGCGCACGACGCCATCGACGCGCTGCTGCCGGGCACCGGCCCGCTGATGGACAAGGTCGAGGCGTTCTACGCCCGCAACGTGGTGCCGCCGGAGCGGCTGGGCCACGCCGTGCGGGCCGTCGCCGACGCGCTGCGCGCCCGTGCCCGGCCGATGCTCGGGCTGCCCGAGGCCGAGCGGGTCGACATCGAGGTGGTCCGCGACCGGCCGTGGAACGCGTTCAACCGGTACCACGGCGGCTTCCGTTCCACGGTGACGCTGAACGAGACGGCCGGCCGGACCATCGCCGTGCTGCCGCTGATGGCCACCCACGAGGCGTACCCGGGCCACCACACCGAGCACTGCCTCAAGGAGGCCGGGCTGGTGCTCGACCGGGGCTGGGACGAGCACCGCATCGCCCTGGTCAACACCCCGCAGTGCCTGGTGGCGGAGGGCACCGCCGAGCACGCCGCGGCGGCGCTGCTCGGGCCCGGCTGGGGACGGTGGACCACCGAGGTGCTGGCCGGCGAGGGGGTGCCCGTCGAGGGCGACCTCGTCGAGCGGATGGTGGGGCTCGTCAACGAGCTGATGCCGGCCCGGCAGGACGCGGCGATCCTGCTGCACGACCGGGGGGCGTCGATCGACGACGCGGTGGAGCACCTGCACCGGTGGCTGCTGCTGCCGCGGGACCGGGCCGAGCAGATCGCCACCTTCCTGACCGACCCGCTGTGGCGGGCCTACTCCGTGACGTACATCGAGGGGGCCCGGCTGGTCGGCGGGTGGCTCGCCGCCCGGCCGGCCGGCGAGCCGCTCGTCGCGCGGTACCGCACCCTGCTGGCGGAGCAGCTCCTTCCCGCGCAGCTCCGCGACGGCACGGTCCCCGCGGGCGCGCCGCCCGTGCCCGCGGCCCGCTGAGCGCCCGCCCCACCGACCGCCGCCGCGCCGCCCCCGCCCACCGGGGCGCTCCCGTGCGCGGCCGGTCGATGCGCGGGGCGGGTCAGCGGGCGCGGGCCAGGTACGCCTCCACGGCGTCGGCGGCCCGGGCCGCGCCCCCGGCCCGGCGGACGTGGCCCCGCATGGCCTCGACCCGGGCGAGCAGCGCGGGGTCGGCCGCGACGGCCCCGACGGCGGCGAGCAGCGTGTCGCCGTCGGCCTTCTCCCCGGGCAGCACCGCGCCGAGGCCGAGCTGGTCGACCCGCCGGGCCATCGGCTGCACGTCGAAGGACTGCGGCACGACCACCAGCGGGCGCCCCCAGTAGAGCGCCTCCATGAGGGTGCCCATGCCGCCGTGCGTCACGCAGACCGTCGCCTGTTCGAGCACCTTCACGTGCGGGACCCAGCGGTGCGCCTCCACGTTGGGGGGCAGGTCGCCGAGAGCCGCCGGGTCGACCTGGCCGCCCAGCGTCATCACCACGTGCCACGGCTGGCCGTCGAACGCCCGCGCGCAGTCGCGGAAGAATCCGGGCCGGTCGTTGAAGGTGGTGCCGAGCGACACCAGCACCACCGGCAGGTCGTCGGCCGGGCGGGTCCACTCGCCGAGGAACCGCCGGTCGTCGAAGCACGGCCCGACGAAGACGAAGCGGTCGTCGAAGGTGTCGCCGGCGATCTGGAACGCCTTCGGGACGAAGACCAGGTTGAGTTGCTCCACGTGGTTCCAGCAGTCCACGACCGACCGGGACAGGCCGTGCTCGGCGAGCAGGTCCCGCAGGGTGTCGCGGAACACCGGCAGGTCGAGCGGGTCGATCGTGCCGGCCAGGGTGACCATGTCCTGGGAGAACGAGTAGTGCTCGTTCGACGCGAACGCCGCGCTGAGCCGGACGGCCGGCCGCCGCCAGCGGGCGGCCAGCAACTGCCCGGCGATGAACGGGAAGTCGTCGTAGAGGACCAGGTCCGGCACGTCGCCGTCGAGCGCCTCGGCGGTGGCCCGGAGCACCGAGACGTTCTCCCGCAGGTACATCAGGTGGGGACGGACGCCGAGGTCGTCCGAGCCGAACACCTCGGCGGCGTCCGCGTCGATGATCTCCGACTGGTAGGGCACCACCGTCGCGCCGGCGGCACGGACCGGCTCCGCGAACCCGCCGGCGGTGACGTAGCTGACCCGGTGCCCGCGCCGGACCAGCTCGGTGACCACGGTGAGGGTGGGCAGGATCAGGCCGTGGCTGGCGACGTTGACGATCAGGAGGTGGGCCATCGTCGACTCCGTCCGTGGTCGGGGTCCCGGGCGCGCCGGCGCGGGTCGGGTCAGGACATCCAGGCGTCCGGGGCGGCGCCGCCCCGGCCGAGCGGCGGGAACAGCTCGTCGAGCCGGGCGAGCTCCGCCGCCGACAGCGGCCGGTGCAGGGCCCGCAGGGCGCCGTCCAGGTGTTCGGGGGTACGCGGACCGACGACCGCGGCGGTCACCGCCGGGCGGTGCAGCACCCAGGCCATGCCGACCTCCGCCGGGTCGCGGCCGGCCTCGGCGCAGAACGTCTCGTACGCGGCGAGTGTCGCGCGGTGCCGCTCGACCGCCTCGGCGGCCCGTCCCTGCGCGGACTTGACCGCGGTGCCGTCGGCCAGCTTCCGCAGCACGCCGCCGAGCAGCCCGCCGTGCAGCGGCGACCAGACGAGCACCCCGATGCCCTCGGCGACGGCGGCGGGGAGCACCTCCAGTTCGACGTACCGGCTGACCAGGTTGTAGACGCACTGCTCGCTGGCCAGCCCGAGCAGCCGGTGCCGGCGCGCGGCCTCCTGGGCGCTCACCAGGTCCCAGCCGGCGAAGTTCGAGGACCCGACGTAGCGGACCTTGCCCTGCCGGACGAGCTGCTCCATGGCCTGCCAGATCTCGTCCCAGCCGACCTCCCGGTCGACGTGGTGCATCTGGTAGAGGTCGATGGCGTCGGTCTGGAGCCGGCGCAGCGACGCCTCGCAGGCGGCGACGACGTGTCGGGCCGACAGGCCCCGGGCGTTGGGGCCGTCCCCCATGGGATTGCCGACCTTGGTCGCGAGGACCACCTCGTCCCGCCGGGCCGGGTCCTTGGCGAGCCAGCGCCCGATCATCTCCTCGGTCCAGCCCCGGTGCACCCGCCAGCCGTAGATGTCGGCGGTGTCGACCAGGTTGACCCCCTGCGCGACGGCGTGGTCGAGCAGCCGGTGGGCGTCGGCCTCGTCGACCCGGCCGCCGAAGTTGACGGTCCCGATGGCGACCCGGCTGACCCGCAGGCCGGTCCGTCCGAGCCGGACATGCAGCGACGACACCCGGACCTCCCGCGTACCCGGTGCCGGACGCGGCGTCCGGCGACCCGTTGAAGATATACATTTCTCAACCCCCGCACCTGGCCGCTCGGAAGTTCCGCAATCAGGAAGAACGCCTGGCGGGCGATATCGATAGGGCTCCCTTGACGACCCTTCCCATGCGCTTGAGAATCATGTGGCAACTAGCGAGAGGGGTGTCATGATCCCGCTGTCCAAGGTCGCCATGTCTCCGGACGTCAGCACCCGCGTCTCCGCCGTCCTGAGCAGTGGCCGGCTGGAGCACGGGCCGACCGTCGCCGAGTACGAGGCGGCCGTGGGCAGTCGTATCGGCAACCCCCGGGTGGTCTCGGTCAACTGCGGCACGGCCGGGCTCCACCTGGCGCTGAGCCTCGCCGCGCGGCCGGGGGCCGGCGAGTCGGAGCACGACGGCCCGGGCGAGGTGCTCACCACGCCGCTGACCTTCGAGGGCACGAACTGGCCGATCCTCGCCAACGGGCTGCGCATCCGGTGGGTGGACGTCGACCCGGCCACCCTCAACATGGACCTCGACGACCTGGCCGCGAAGATCTCGCCCGCCACCCGGGCCATCGTGGTGGTCCACTGGCTCGGCTACCCGGTGGACCTCAACCGGCTGCGCGCCGTCGTGGACCGGGCCACGGCGGGATACGACCGCCGCCCGCTGGTCGTGGAGGACTGCGCGCAGGCGTGGGGCGCCACCTACCGGGGCGCGCCGCTGGGCACGCACGGCAACGTCTGCGTGTACAGCACCGGCGCGATCAAGATCCTGACGACCGGCAGCGGCGGCTTCGTCGTGCTGCCCGACGACGACCTGTACGACCGGCTCCGGCTGCGCCGCTGGCTCGGCATCGAGCGGGCGTCGGACCGGATCACCGGCGACTACGACGTCGCCGAGTGGGGCTACCGGTTCATCCTCAACGAGATCGGCGGGGCGATCGGCCTGTCCAACCTGGAACGCGTCGACGAGCTGCTGCGCCGGCACCGGGAGAACGCCGCGTTCTACGACAAGGAACTGGCCGGCATCGACGGCGTCGAGCAGACCGAGCGGGCCGACGACCGGGAGCCCGCGTTCTGGATGTACCCGCTGAAGGTCCGCGACCGTCCCGCCTTCATGCGCCGGCTGCTCGACGCCGGCATCGCCACCAGCGTCGTGTCGCGCCGCAACGACGCGCACAGCTGCGTCGCGTCGGCCCGCACCACCCTGCCCGGGCTGGACCGGGTGGCGGACCGCGTGGTCCACATCCCGGTGGGCTGGTGGCTCACCGAGGACGACCGCTCCCACGTCGTCGAAACGATCAAGTCCGGCTGGTGACCCCCGCCGGATCCCCGAACAGAAGGGCTCCGACATGCGCGTGCTGTTCGTCTCCTCCCCCGGTATCGGCCACCTCTTCCCGCTGATCCAGCTCGCCTGGGGCTTCCGCACGGCCGGCCACGACGTGCTGATCGCGGTCGCCGAGCACGCCGACCGGGCCGCCGCCGCGGGCCTGGAGGTCGTCGACGTGGCGCCCGACTACAGCGCGGTCAAGGTCTTCGAGCAGGTGGCCAAGGACAACCCGCGCTTCGCCGAGACCGTCGCCACGCGTCCCGCGATCGATCTGGAGGAGTGGGGCGTGCAGATCGCGGCGGTGAACCGCCCGCTGGTCGACGGGACCATGGCGCTGGTCGACGACTACCGTCCCGACCTGGTGGTCTACGAGCAGGGCGCCACCGTCGGCCTGCTGGCCGCCGACCGCGCCGGGGTGCCGGCAGTGCAGCGCAACCAGAGCGCCTGGCGGACCCGGGGCATGCACCGCTCGATCGCGTCCTTCCTGACCGACCTGATGGACAAGCACCAGGTCAGCCTGCCCGAGCCGGTGGCGACGATCGAGTCGTTCCCGCCGAGCCTGCTGCTGGAGGCGGAGCCCGAGGGCTGGTTCATGCGCTGGGTGCCGTACGGCGGCGGCGCCGTCCTCGGCGACCGGCTGCCGCCGGTGCCCGCCCGGCCCGAGGTGGCGATCACCATGGGCACCATCGAGCTCCAGGCGTTCGGCATCGGCGCCGTGGAGCCCATCATCGCCGCCGCCGGCGAGGTGGACGCCGACTTCGTGCTCGCCCTCGGCGACCTCGACATCAGCCCGCTGGGCACGTTGCCGCGCAACGTCCGGGCGGTCGGCTGGACGCCGCTGCACACCCTGCTGCGTACCTGCACCGCGGTGGTGCACCACGGCGGGGGCGGCACGGTGATGACCGCCATCGACGCCGGCATCCCGCAGCTGCTCGCCCCGGACCCGCGCGACCAGTTCCAGCACACCGCCCGGGAGGCCGTCAGCCGGCGCGGCATCGGCCTGGTCAGCACGTCGGACAAGGTCGACGCGGACCTGCTGCGCCGGCTGATCGGGGACGAGTCGCTGCGCACCGCGGCCCGGGAGGTACGCGAGGAGATGGTCGCGCTGCCCACGCCGGCGGAGACGGTGCGGCGCATCGTCGAGCGCATCTCGGGTTGAGCCGGTCGCGTCGCCCGCCGCCTCCGTCGGCGGCGGGCGGCGCGAGGAGCCACTGGAAGGGGCACCTCGTGCTGGTCGATGCCGTGACCGCGTTCGATCCCACCGACGCCGACGTGCGGCGTGACCCCTACCCGTCCTACCACTGGCTGCTGCGGCACGACCCGGTGCACCGTGGCGCCCACCGGGTCTGGTACGTCTCCCGCTTCGCGGACGTGCGCGCGGTGCTCGGCGACGAGCGCTTCGCCCGGACCGGCATCCGCCGGTTCTGGACCGACCTCGTCGGGCCCGGGCTGCTCGCCGAGATCGTCGGCGACATCATCCTGTTCCAGGACGAGCCCGACCACGGCCGGCTGCGCGGGGTGGTCGGCCCGGCGTTCTCGCCGTCCGCGCTGCGCCGGCTGGAACCGGTGATCGCCGGCACCGTGGACGACCTGCTGCGGCCCGCCCTGGCCCGGGGCGCGATGGACGTGGTCGACGAGCTGGCGTACCCGCTGGCGCTGCGCGCGGTCCTCGGCCTGCTCGGCCTGCCCGCCGCCGACTGGGGGGCGGTCGGGCGCTGGTCGCGCGACGTGGGACGGACCCTGGACCGGGGCGCCAGCGCCGAGGACATGCGCCGCGGCCACGCGGCGATCGCCGAGTTCGCCGACTACGTGGAGCGGGCCCTCGCGAGGCGGCGGCGTGAGGGCGGCGAGGACCTGCTGGCGTTGATGCTCGACGCCCACGACCGCGGCCTGATGAGTCGCAACGAGATCGTCAGCACGGTGGTCACGTTCATCTTCACCGGCCACGAGACGGTGGCCAGCCAGGTGGGCAACGCCGTGCTGAGCCTGCTGGCGCACCCGGACCAGCTCGACCTGCTCCGGCGCCGGCCGGACCTGCTGGCCCAGGCCGTCGAGGAGTGCCTGCGGTACGACCCGTCGGTGCAGTCCAACACCCGGCAGCTCGACGTCGACGTGGAGCTGCGCGGTCGGCGGCTGCGCCGCGACGACGTCGTGGTCGTCCTGGCCGGCGCGGCGAACCGGGACCCGCGGCGGTACGACCGGCCCGACGATTTCGACATCGAGCGGGATCCGGTCCCGTCGATGTCCTTCGGCGCGGGGATGCGCTACTGCCTCGGGTCCTACCTCGCCCGTACGCAGCTGCGCGCCGCGGTGGCCGCCCTGGCCCGACTGCCGGGCCTGCGGCTGGGCTGCGCGTCGGACGCCCTGGCCTATCAGCCGCGCACCATGTTCCGGGGCCTGGCCAGCCTGCCGATCGCGTTCACGCCGGGCGGTTGAGCGCCGCGTCGTGCCTGTCCGAGCAGGAGGAGTTGTCGACATGAGCCACCCCGAACCCGAGTACGACGTGATCGTCGTGGGCGGCGGCCCGGCCGGATCGAGCACGGCCGGTCTGCTCGCCCAGGAGGGCCACCGGGTCCTGCTGCTGGAGCGCGAGAAGTTCCCCCGCTACCACATCGGCGAGTCCCTGATCAGCGGCGTCACCCTCACCCTGGACGCGCTCGGCGTACGCGAGCGGATGGCGGAGCTGCGCTTCCAGATCAAACACGGCGGCAGCCTGCTGTGGGGGGCCGATCAGACCGCCCCGTGGTCGTTCCGGTTCCGGGAGATCCGCGACGCCCGGTTCGACTACTCGTGGCAGGTCCGGCGTGCCGAATTCGACGCGATGCTGCTGGACCGGGCGCGGGAACTGGGCGTGGTGGTGGTCGAGGGAGCCACCGTCCGGGGGCCGCTGACCGACGGCGAGCGGGTCGCGGGCGTCAGCTACCAGTTCCGGGGTGAGGCCGACCCGATCGACGCCCGCGCCGCGATCGTGGTCGACGCGTCGGGGCAGCAGCGCTGGCTCGGCCGGCACTTCGGGTTGGTCTCCTGGCACGACGACCTGCGCAACATGGCGGCGTGGAGCTACTACGCCGGGGCGCTGCGCTACCCCGGCGATCACGAGGGCGACCTGCTCGTCGAGAGCTGCGCCCAGGGTTGGCTCTGGTACGCGCCGCTGAGCCCCACCCTGACCGGGATCGGGTACGTCACCCCGTCGGACCGGTTCGCCGAGACCGGCCTTCCCCCGGATCAGTTGCTGGAGAAACAGATCGCGGAGTCGAACGAGGTCTCCTGGCTCACCGCCGGCGCGCGGCGGGTCGACGTCTACCGCACCGCGCGGGACTGGTCGTACGCGTGCAGCCAGTTCTCCGGGCCGGGCTGGGTGCTGGTCGGTGACGCCGCCGCCTTCATCGACCCCCTGCTGTCCTCCGGCGTGACGCTGGCGATGCGCGGCGCGCTCAGCCTGTCCCGGGCGGTGCACGAGGCACTGGCCGCGCCGGAGAAGGAGCGCCATCTCATGCAGGTGTACGAGGACCGCTACCGGGACTTCCTCGCCGCCCTGCTGGATCTGATCCGGTTCTTCTACGACGGCGCGCACGGCCGCGACGAGTTGCACCTGCGCGCCCAGGCCATCGTGGACCCGGACCGGCTGATGCCTCCGAAGATCTCGTTCGTCTCCCTGCTGTCGGGGCTGGCGCGGGGCGACGAGACGCTCGACCGCAGCCCTCGGACGGCCATTGACCGACCGTCAGACGCTATATAATCTTAAAGCGAATTGCCTCGATCACGTCGAACGCCGAGGAGAGAAGCCGATGCGCACCGCCGGAACGTACATCCGTGGGATCGGGGCCTACCTTCCTGAGACCGTCACCGTCGAGGAAGCCGTCGCCCAGGGCCTGTACCCGCAGGAGGACATCGAGACGCACGGGCTGGGCGGGGCCGCGATCGCCGGCGAACTGCCCGCGCCGGACATGGCGCTGCGGGCCGCGCAGGACGCCCTCAAGGAGAGCGAGCTGGGCCGCGGCGACATCGACCTGCTGCTCTACGCGGCCGCCTGGCACCAGGGCCCCGAGGGCTGGCTGGCGCACTCCTACATCCAGCACTACCTGCTCGGCGGGGTGCCCCGGGCGACCGAGATCCGGCAGGGCTGCAACGGCATGTTCACCATGCTCGAACTCGCGGCCAGCTACCTGAAGGCCGCGCCGGAACGCAAGGCGGCGATGCTCGTCGCCGCCGACAACTACGGCACCCCGCTGCTGGACCGCTGGCGCACCAACCTCGGCTTCATCCTCGGCGACGCCGCCTCCGCGGTGGTGCTGAGCACCGAGAGCGGCTTCGTCGAGCTGATGTCGGTCTGCTCCATCACCGTGCCGGAGGCCGAGGAGGTGCACCGCGGCGGCGAGCCGATGTTCCCGCCCGGCGCGACGCTCGCCAAGGAGCTCGACTTCGGCGCCCGGCTCTTCTACCACATCACCGAGCAGACCCCCGTGCTCGCCGTGCTCGGCGAGGCGCAGGAGACGATGACCACCGTCGCCGAGCAGGCGCTCGCCGAGGCCGGCATCGGCACGGGAGACCTGGCCAAGGTCTCCTTCATGAACTACTCCCGCGAGGTGGTCGAGCAGCGCTGCATGGCGCCCCTGGGGCTGGGGATGGAGAAGTCCACCTGGGACTTCGGGCGGATGATCGGGCACTGCGGCGCCAGCGACCACCTGCTCGCCCTGCACCACTCGCTGCGGGCCGGTGAGGTCGCCGCCGGCGACCACGTGCTGTGGCTGGCGATGGGCCCCGGCGTGGAGTTCACCGCCGCCGTCCTGCGCGTACTGGACAACCCCTACGTCGAGCGCTGACCGCCCCCCGCCCGCGCCGCGACCCGACCAACGGAGGTACGACGATGACCCGGGACGATCCCGCCGACAACCCGTACCAGGTGGCCGTCATCGGCATCGGTTGCCGGCTGCCCAGCGACGTCGACACCCCGGACGCCCTCTGGGAGCTGCTACTCAAGGGCGGCCAGACCGCCGGCGAGATCCCGGCGCAGCGCTGGCGCGCCTACCGGGAGCGCGGCCCCGAGTACGAGGCGGTCCTGCGCGACACCGTCACCGCCGGCAGCTACCTGCGTGACGTCGCGGGCTTCGACCCCGAGTTCTTCGGCCTGTCGCCCCGGGAGGCGGCCGAGATGGACCCGCAGCAGCGGATCCTGCTCGAGGTCGGCTGGGAGGCCCTGGAGCACGCCGGCCTGCCACCCACCCGGCTGGCCGGCACCGACACGGGCGTCTTCGTCGGGGTCAGCACCACCGACTACGGCGACCGGCTGCTGGAGGACCTGCCGACCGTCGAGGCGTACACCGGGATCGGCGCGGCCACCTGCGCCCTGGCCAACCGCATCTCCTACGCGCTGGACCTGCGCGGCCCGAGCGTCGCCGTCGACACGGCCTGCTCGGCGTCGCTGGTCGCGGTGCACCTGGCCTGCCAGAGCCTGCTGCTGCGGGAGAGCACGGTGGCCCTGGCCGGCGGCGTGAACCTGGTGCTCACCCCGGGGCAGAACGCCTCCCTCCAGGCCGCCGGCACGCTCTCCCCCGACGGCGTGAGCAAGTCGTTCGACCGCGACGCCGACGGGTACGGCCGCGGCGAGGGATGCGGCGTGCTGGTGCTCAAGCGGCTCGACGAGGCCGAACGGGACGGCGACCGGGTCCTGGCGGTGATCCGGGGCAGCGCGGTCAACCAGGACGGCCACACCGACGGCATCATGGCCCCGTCCGGCCCCGCGCAGCAGCACGTCGTCCGCCGCGCCTGCGACCGGGCGGGCGTCGCCCCGGCCAGCGTGGACTACGTGGAGGCGCACGGCACCGGCACCCAGCTCGGCGATCCCGTCGAGGCGACCGCCCTGGCCGCGGTCTACGGCGCCGGCCGCCCCGACGACCGGCCCTGCCTCATCGGCTCGATCAAGTCCAACGTCGGGCACCTGGAGGGCGCCGCCGGGGTCGCGGGGCTGATGAAGGCCATCCTCGCGCTGCACCGCGGCCAGATCCCGGGCACCCCGCTGCGCGGCCAGGCGATCCCCGCCGTCGGCGACGGCACCGGGCTGCGCCTGGTGACCGGCACGCTGCCCTGGCCCGAGCGGGACGGTCCGCGCCGCGCCGCGGTCTCCGGGTTCGGCTACGGCGGCACCATCGCCCACGTCGTCCTGGAGGAGGCGCCGCCCGTTCCCGCCGACGGCGACGCGCCGGCTGCCGACGAGGCCGCCCGGCCGCTGTTCCCGCTGTCGGCCCGATCGGACGCCGCCCTGCGCCAGCAGGCCGCCCGACTCGCCGACCGGCTCGACGGGGACGACCGGCCGGACCTGGTCGACGTCGGCCACACGCTCGCGCGCCGCCGGGCCCACCTGACCCACCGCGCGGTGGTCACCGGGCAGGACCGCGACGAGGTCGTCGCCGCCCTGCGCCGGCTCGCCGCCGGCCAACCCGACCCCGACACGGTCTCGGCAGTGACGCCGGCCGGCCGGTCCGCCCGGCCCGTCTGGGTCTTCTCCGGGCACGGCTCGCACTGGGCCGGCATGGGCCGCGACCTGCTGGCCCACGAACCGGCCTTCGCCGCCGCGATCGACGAGATCGAACCGGTCGTCGCCGAGGAGGCCGGCTTCTCGCTGCGGCAGGCCCTCGCCGACCCCGAGCTGGCCGGGGTGGACCGCATCCAGACCCTGACCTTCGCCATGCACGTCGGCCTGGCCGCGGTCTGGCGGGCGTACGGTGTCCGCCCGGCCGCCGTCATCGGGCACTCGGTCGGCGAGGTCGCCGCCGCCGTGACCGCGGGCATCCTCACCCCGACCGACGGGGCCCGGCTGATCTGCCGCCGGTCCGCCCTGCTGCGGCGGGCCGCCGGCCGGGGCGCGATGGCCATGGTCACCCTGCCGTTCGCCGACGTCGCCGAGCGGCTCGCCGGCCGCGCCGACCTCGTCGCGGCGATCGCCTCCGCCCCCGCGTCCACCGTGGTCTCCGGCGACATCGCCGCCGTGGACGCCGTGATCGAGCAGTGGCCGGCGGACCGGATCGCGGTGCGCCGGGTGCAGTCCGACGTGGCGTTCCACAGCCCGCACATGGACGCCCTCGCCGACGAGCTGCGGGCCGCCGCGGCCGACCTGCCCACCTCGGCGGGCACCGTGCCGATGTACTCGACGGTGCTCGACGACCCGCGCGCCGCGGCCCCCTGCGACGGGGCGTACTGGGCGGCGAACCTGCGCCGACCGGTCCGCCTGGTCGACGCGGTCGGCGCCGCCCTGGCCGACGGGCACCGCACCTTCGTCGAGATCTCCGCCCACCCGGTGGTCGCCCACTCTGTGCGGGAGACCCTCGACCACGCCGGCATCGAGGACGGGTACGTCGGGACCACGCTGCGCCGTCACGTTCCCGGGCACCGCACGGCCCTCGCCGCGGTGGCGGAGGCGCACTGCCACGGCGTCGAGGTCGACTGGGCCGCGCTGCGGCCCGACGGCAGGCTCACCGACCTGCCCCGGTACGCCTGGCGGCACCAGGAGCTGTGGCGGGAGCCCACTCCCCCGGTGGCCGCCGGCGGGCACGACATCGGCTCGCACACCCTGCTCGGCACGGCGACCACCGTCGCCGGCAGCGACCTGCGGCTGTGGCACACGGTGCTCAGCGACGCCAGCCGTCCGTACCCGGGCAGCCACACCGTGCAGGGCGCGGAGCTCGTGCCGGCCGCGGTGCTCGCCGCCACCTTCCTCGCCGCCGGGGCCCGCGACGGCGCGCCGGTGGCCCTGCACGACCTGTCGATGCGGGTGCCGCTGGCCACGGCCGGGCGCCAGGAGATCCAGGTGGTGGACGACGGCGGGAAGCTGCTGCTCGCCTCCCGCCCGGCCGGCGCGGACACCGCGCCGTGGCTGACCCACGCCACCGCGCGCGTGACGCCGGACGACGCCGCCCCGTCGGCGCGGGCCGCCGACCCCCGGGGGCCGGGCGGGGTGGTCGCCGACCCGGGGCTCGTCCGGGACCGGCTGGCCCGGGTCGGGGTGCCCGAGACGGGCTTCCCATGGCGGGTCGACCGCCTCACCACCGGCAACGGCGGGCTGCGGGCCCGGGTCCGCTTCCCCGAGCCGGCCGAGGACTGGGCGGCCGTCATCGACGCGGCGGTGTCCATCGCGCCGGCCGCGTTCCCCGGCGAGCCCCGGCTGCGCCTGGTCGACGCGATCGAGCGGATCTGGACGACCGGCGTGGTGCCGGCCGTCGCCCTCGTCGACGTCGTCCGGGACGGCGGGCGGGAGGACACCGTCGACGTGACGGTCTCCGGGGCGGACGGCACTCTCGCCGCCCGGCTCACGGGCCTGCACTACCCGGTGGTCCCCGACGCCCCGGCCGCCGACACCGACGGGCCCGCCCCGACCCGGCAGTCCCTGGCCGACCTCGACCCGGACGAACTGCGCGAGCGCCTGATCGAGGAGGTCCGCGCGGCGGTCGCCGCCGAGATGAAGCTGGCCGCCGAGGCGCTCGACCCGCGCCTGCCGCTGGTGCAGCAGGGCATGGACTCGGTCATGACCGTCATCGTGCGCCGGCGGCTGGAGAAGACCTACCGCCAGGTGCTGCCCGCCTCGTTGTTCTGGCAGCAGCCCACCGTCACGGCGATCGCGGTGCACCTGGCCGAGCTGATCGCCGCCCCCTCGCCGGACGGGGCGGTCGCCGACGCCGTGGCCCGCTGACCCGCCGGACGCGTCGACCCGGAGGAGCGCATGGAACTCACCACGACCGCCGCCCGGCCCGGGCTGCGGCACCGGATGCAACAGCTGATCTACGGGTTCTTCACGGCGCAGACGCTGCACGTGGCGGTCCGGCTGCGGATACCGGACCTGCTCGCCGACGGCGCGCGCGACGTCGGCGACCTCGCGTCGGCCACCGGCGCGGACGCCCCGTCGCTGCGCCGGCTGCTGCGGGCGCTGGTCTTCCTGGAGGTGCTCGACGAGCCCGCGCCAGGCACCTTCGCCCTCACCGAACAGGGCGAGGTGCTGCGGGCGGACGTGACCGGGTCGATGCGGGAGCTGGTGCTGCTGCTGTCCGGGCCGGAGAGCTGGGCCGCGTGGGGGCAGCTCGAACACAGCGTGCGCACCGGCGAGGTGGCGTGGGAGCACGTGCACGGCCGGAGCTGCTTCGACCACCTGATGGCGGACCCGCAGCGGCAGGCGGCGTTCAACGCGGCCATGGCCGAGGGCTCGCGGGCCTTCGTGCCCACGCTGCTGTCGGCGTACGACTTCGGCGACCTGCGCACCGTGGTGGACGTGGGCGGCGGCAGCGGCGCCCTGCTCGCCGGGGTCCTCGCGGCGCACCCGCACCTGCGCGGCACGGTCTTCGACACCCCGGACGGCGTGGCCGACGCGGCGCGCACGGTCGCCGAGCAGGGCGTCGCCGACCGGTGCGGGGTGGAGACCGGTGACTTCTTCGTCTCCGTGCCACCGGGCGCGGACGCCTACGTGCTCAAGAGCGTGCTGCACGACTGGGACGACGAGCAGTGCGTCGAGGTGCTGCGCACCGTCCGCCGGGCGGTCCGACCCGACAGCCGCGTGATCCTCGTCGAGTCGCTGATGCCGACGACGGTCACCACGGCGCCGAGCGTCGCCCAGGTGGTCATGAACGACCTCAACATGATGGTCTGCCACGGCGGCCGGGAGCGCACCGTGGCGGAGTTCCGCGAGTTGCTGCGGGTGGCGGGCTTCCGGCTGGAGTCCGTCACGCCCTGCCCGGCGCCGAGCGTCGTCGGCATCCTGGAGGCGGCGCCCGCCCCGGCCACCGGGCCGGACGGGAGCTGACGCGATGGCGCGCATCGGCGACCTCGACGCCGCCCGGCCCGCGCCGGAGGCGGTCCCCGGGGACATGGTCCGCATCCCGGGCGGGACGTTCCTGCAGGGCTCGCCCGAGCGGACGCTGGACTGGCTGGACCGCGAGGGGCAGGCGTTCCCCCGCGACTGGTTCACCGACGAGACGCCGCAGATTCCGGTCACGCTGCCCGACTACCTCATCGACCGGCACCAGGTGACCGTCGCCCAGTTCGCCGCCTTCGTCTCCCGCACCGGCTACGTCACGTCCGCCGAGCGGGCCGGGGGCAGCATGGTCTACGGCGAGCAGTACTGGGAGATCCGCGAGGGGGCCTGCTGGCACCGCCCGGCCGGGTACGGCAGCGGCATCCGCGGCCGCGACGACCACCCCGTCGTGCACATCTCCTTCGCCGACGCCGAGGCGTACGCGCGCTGGGCGGGCCGGCGGCTGCCCACCGAGTCGGAGTGGGAGCGGGCCGCCACCGGCCCGTCGTACCGGCTCTGGCCCTGGGGGGACACCTGGGACAGCAGGAACGCCAACACCGCCGAGCACACGGCCGGGGCGCTCGGCGACCTGGACGCCTGGCGGACCTGGTGGGGGGCGATCCACGCCGTGCAGGGGCCGATGCCGCAGACCACGCCGGTCGGGGCGTTCTCGCCGCGCGGCGACAGCGTCGACGGGTGCGCCGACATGACCGGCAACGTCTACGAGTGGACGTCCACCCTGGCGCACCTCTACTCGCCCGCCACCCGGTGCGACCCGACGATCCACCTGGTCATGGGGCGTTCCCGCGTGATCCGGGGCGGCTCCTGGATGAACTTCCGCTACCAGGTCCGGTGCGCGGAACGGCTGTACGGGGACCCCACCGGATGGTCCAACTTCGCTCTCGGCTTCCGCTGTGCGCGTGACGTCACGGCGGTCCCCCACGTCGACGACAACGGGAGGTAGCGATGGTCACGGTGCTGCTGTCGGCCGGCTGGGCCCACCGGGGGCAGAAGAGTTTCGAGTGCCGTGAGGGCACCGTGCGGGACGTCATCAGGGAGTTCGTCGAGACGTACCCCGTCTACCGCCGCCGGCTGCTCGACGACACGGGCGAGCCGCTGACCTACTACAACGTCTACCTCGACGGGGACCTCGTCGAGAAGGCGGACCGGTCCCGGGTGACCGCCCGAGCCGACAGCACGGTCGCCATCGTCCCGCCGCTGGCCGGGGGCTGACCCACCCGTCGGGCGCCCGGGTCCCGACCCGGCCGCGTCCGGCCACCGGCGTCCCGCCGAGCGCGTCCCCGTCAGGGAGGAAGCATGCTCCTGCCGCACACCGACGCCCGACCCGGCCCCGGGCGGGCCGATCGTGACGACCTCGCTCTCCGGCTGGCCCGGTCGGCCCGGCACCGCCCCCGCTCGGCCGCCCGGCTCGCGGCCTGGCTCGCGCAGCGACAGCGGGCAAACCCGTTCGAGGTCACCGCGGTGCCGTTCGCCGACCTGACCGGCTGGCACTTCGCGCCGGACTCCGGCGACCTGGTGCACGAGAGCGGCCGGTTCTTCAGCGTCGAGGGCCTGCACGTACGGACCGACCGCGGGCCGGTCGGCGAGTGGTGGCAGCCGATCATCCACCAGCCCGACCGGGCGATCCTCGGCATCCTGGCCCGGGAGATCGACGGGGTGCTGCACTTCCTGATGCAGGCCAAGATGGAGCCGGGAAACGTCAACGGCGTCCAGTTCTCCCCCACCGTGCAGTCCACCCCGAGCAACTACCAGCGCACGCACCGCGGTGCCCGGTCCCGCTACGTGGAGTACTTCCTGGAACCGGGGCGCGGCCGGGTCCTGGTGGACGTGCTCCAGTCGGAGCAGGGCTCCTGGTTCCGGGGCAAGCGCAACCGGAACATCATCGTCGAGGTCGCCGACGAGGTGGCACCGCACGAGGACTTCGTGTGGCTGACCCTCGGCCAGATCCACGATCTGCTGCACCGGCCGAACCTGGTCAACATGGACGCCCGTACCGTCCTGTCCTGCCTGCCCGGCCACGCGGTCGCCGACGGCGACGGGGACGCCGGGACGATCGGCGGCGCGGTGGCGGAGTCCTCGCTGGCCGACGGCGCGTGGCAACCGCTGCTCGGCGTCCGCAACTGGCTGACCGCCAACAAGGCCGGCCCCACCCTGGCGACCCGGCAGGTCCCGCTGCGCGAGGTGCGCGACTGGTACCGCGCCGACGACGAGATCCGCCACCGCTCCGGCCGGTTCTTCCGCATCGTCGGCCGGCGGGTGCGGGCCAGCAACCGCGAGGTGTCCCAGTGGTGCCAGCCGTTGCTGGCACCGTGCGGGACGGGTCTGGTGGCGTTCGTCGTCCGACGCATCGACGGCGTGCTGCACGTGCTCGCCCACGCCGACCTGCGGCCCGGCTACCGGGACACCGTCGAGCTGGGACCGACCGTGCAGTGCACCCCGGACAACTTCACCGGCCCGGCCCGGGACGGCCGCCCGGCGTACCTCGACCTGGTGCTCTCCGACGAGGTCCGCGTGCACTACGACGTGCTGCAGTCGGAGGAGGGCGGGCGGTTCCACCACGCGGTGACCCGGCACATGGTGGTGGAGGTGGGCCCGGACTTCCCCACCGCGACACCGCCGGACTACACCTGGCTGACCCTGCGCCAGTTGACCGCCGTGGCGGCCTTCAGCTATCAGGTCAACATCGAGGCGCGCAGCCTCCTGCTCTGCCTGCGGGCGCTGCGGTGACCGGGCGCGACGACCGGCCCGACGGCGCTCGGCCGGTCCCACCCGGGCCAGCGGTCACGCCCGGGCCAGCGGTCACGCCCGGGCCGCCGGTCACGCCAGGGCGGGCGGCGGACGGACCGGCCGAGGCCGGGAGCGCGGCCGGGATCGACGCGTTTCCGCTGCCCCGCCGGTGCCCGTTCGGCCCGCCGGCCGAGTACGCCCGGCTGCGGACCGAGCGGCCGGTCGCCCGGCTGCCCATGCTCGGCGGCAACACGGCCTGGGTGGTGTCCCGGTACGCCGACGTCAAGCGGGTGCTCAGCGACCCGCGGATGAGCGCGGACCGGCGCCGGGCCGGTTTTCCGCGGTTCGCGCCGACCACCGAGAGCCAGCGGCAGGCCTCGTTCGCGAACTTCCGCCCCCCGCTGAACTGGATGGACCCGCCGGAGCACACCGCCGCCCGCCGCCAGATCGTCGACGAGTTCGCCGCGCGGCGGGTACGACAGCTGCGGCCGCTGGTCGAGCGGGTGGTGGACGAGCACCTCGACGCCATGACGGCCGGGCGGTCGAGCGCCGACCTGGTGCCGTCGTTCAGCTATCCGGTGCCGTCGCGGGTGATCTGCGAGATGCTCGGCGTGCCGTACGGCGAACACGCGTTCTTCGAGCGCCGGTCCACCCGGATGCTGAGTCGCGGCGTGCCCGCGGACGAGCGGGCCCGGTGCGCCCGCGAGATCCGCGAGTTCCTCGACGGCGTGGTGACCGACAAGGAGCGGCACCCCGGCGACGACGTGCTCAGCCGGCTGCTCGCCGCGCAGCGCGCGGCCGGCGAGCCCGACCACGAGGCCGTGGTGAGCATGGCCTTCGTGCTGCTGGTCGCCGGGCACGTCACGACGTCGAACATGATCTCGCTGAGCGTGCTGGCCCTGTTGACCCATCCGGAGCGGCTCGCCCGCCTGCGCGCCGAGCCGGACCGGTTCCCCGCCGCCGTCGAGGAGCTGCTGCGGTACTTCACCATCGTCGAGGCGGCGACCGCGCGGACCGCGACCGCCGACGTGACGGTCGGTGGGGTCACCATCCGGGCCGGGGAGGGGGTGGTGGCGCTGGGCCAGGCCGCCAACCGGGACCCGGCGGCGTTCGACCGGCCGGACGAGTTCGACCCGGACCGCGACGCCCGGCACCACCTCGCCTTCGGCTACGGACGACACATCTGCCCCGGCCAGCACCTGGCCCGGCTGGAACTGGACGTCGCGCTGAGCCGGCTGGTCCGGCGGCTGCCCGGGCTGCGGTTGACCGTGGACGTGGACGACCTGCCGCTCAAGGAGGACGGCAACATCTTCGGCCTGCACGCGCTGCCGGTCGCCTGGTGAGCCGACCGCGCCGGCGCCCGGCCGCGCCGTCGGTGCCGGACGCCGGTCCCGGTCGGGAGCGCCGACGGGTTCAGCGACGCTGGGCGATCACCGTCGTCCACGCCTCGCTGATCCGCTGGGCCGACTCGGACGCGGCCGCCATCTCCTCGGGGCCCGCCTTGGCGATCCAGTCGACCGCCCGACCCTCGGGAAGCGTGCCGGCGAGGTAGTCGTCGAGCGCGACCAGGCCCATCTCCCAGCCGGCCCCGATGCCCCACGCCCCCGGCGCCGCGTTGGGGATGATCTCGGCCGGCACCGGCGCGTGCTCCAGCTCCAGAACGGTGGCGTCGCCCGACGGGGTGAGTCGCAGCTCGACCTCGCTGCTGCCGTCGCCCGACTCCCAGGTCAGGCCGATCGTGCTGGGCCGCTCGCACCGCAGGATCTCGCCGCTGGCGTTGCCCTCCAGCTGGAAGCGCCCGCCCACCCGCAGGTCACCGGAGATCGGCAGGAACCAGCGCACCAGGCGCTCGGGATCGGTGATGGCGTCCCACAGCTCCTCCGGTGAGGCGTCGTAGCTGCGGCGGACCACCAGGGCGTTCAATCCGCTGGGGTGATCGCGCAGCTCGCGCTCGGTGTCCCTGACGACGTCGGACGTCTTGTTCATGCCACTTGACCTTCCTACAGGTGCGTGGTGCCACGGGAGCCGGTCCGGCCCGCACGCCGAGGACTTTAGCAGCCATGACTTACCTAACGTCCGATTTGTGCCCCACAACGCTGGCGCGTCGTGCACACCCCGACACGATCGGGTCACACGAAGACGCCACGACCGGGTCGTGGTCGACCGAGGGCTACCGGTGCGGGCCGACGCGGGCGCGCCACGAAGCGGGCGGGCCGGAACCCGTGGCGGGATCAGGCGATGTCGCGGTCGGTGCGGGAGCGCCGCGCGAGCAGCACGAGCACGGCGAGGAGCGCGAGACCGTCGACGGCGAGCAGGGCAGCGCCGACCGGGTCGATCCCGTGGGCGTGGGCCGGCGCCGGGGGCTCGGGCGGCGGCGCCCCGCCCGGCGCGCCCACCGTGAACCGGGCGATGCCGGAGGCGTCCCGCCCGTCGACCGTCACCACGTGGTACGCGACGGCAACCTCACCGGACCCGGTGGCCCGCACCGCCTGGGTCAGGCCGTCGCGGCCGGCGGCCGTCAGCGCCCCCTGGTTGAGCAGGGACCGGTCCGCGTCGTAGACGGAGATGTGGGATCCGGCGAGGTCCGGCCGGCCGGCCACCCGGATGCGTACCGCCGTCGGCGCGCCCGACAGGACGGCGCCATCGGCCGGGTCGACCGAGACCACCTCGACCTTCGACGCGGCCGTGGACTGCGAGTCGATCCTGCCGGCGAGGGCGAGGACGGCCACCAGCGCCGCCACGGTGAGGGCGGCGCCGGCGTAGATCCGTCTCGTGCTCGACATGACGCCCGTCAGTCGGTGGCGGCCACGGGCTGGCGCCAGGCCGGCGCACCGGCCCGGTGCACGCAGGAGCACGTGGCGGCGGCCCGCTCCGCGGCGTTCGGGCGCAGGTGCAGGTACATGGCGATCAGCATCGGAAGGAAGACCACCGAGTTGTAGAACAGGTGCAGCTCGACCCGGGGCACGATCAGCTGGAGCAGGCTGGTCGGCTCGGCCGAGCCCGGCAGCCGGAACGTGCTGTGGGCCTGCACGAGCAGCAGCCCGTGCTCGATGTGGTGCCAGAACTGCAGGGCGAGGGCCACCGTCCACCAGGCCCGGGACCGACCGGTGAACCCAGGAAGCAGCAGGAACAGGCCGACCAGCATCACGATGGCGTAGCCGTAGTGCAGCCACTCGGAACTCACCAGCCAGGGGAACGGCATCCCCAGCACGCCGCGCGCCTCCGGCCGCGGCCAGCCGAGCGCCCAGATCTGGTACGCCTGCACCAGGTGTTCGGCCCAGTGCGCGACGACCACCGCCATGTAGAGGGCGAGCGCCGTGCGGTGGAACCGGCCGTTGAGTGACGCCATCAGGCCGGAAGAGGCTTTACGGACAGTGGCTGCCATGGGTCCCTCCATAGTCCACACCGGAAGGTGTGTCTTCACGCTATGAGGTGTGACGACCGCGGCGTGACTCTGAACTTGCTCAGCTGGCCGTCGCCGCCCACGCCTTCTTGGCGTTCTTCCAGGTCGGCGAGTTCACCTCGTCCCAGGCTCGGTGGCGCAGCTCCTCCAGGACCTCTGCCGGCACCAGGGTGCCGGTCATGTTGGCCCGGTAGATGTTCATCGTGTCCGGGTCGAAGTCGGGGCTGATGTGGCCGCCCGCGATCGCCATGTCGAACAACGGCGCGCCGGGCAGCGGCACGACGAGGAAGAAGTTCGCGGCGTCCAGCCCGTAGGAGACGTGCTCCTTGGCGAGCTGGATGGTCGTCTCGATCTCCTCCAGCGTCTCGTCCGGGTAACCCATCATGTAGTTGCCGTAGATCTGGAAGCCGTACTCCTTCATGGCGACGATCAGCCCGGGCAGGTCGGCCTTCTCGATGTTGAGCTTGTTGCTCGCGTACTTGCGGATGATCCGCAGGTTGCCCGACTCGAAGGGCATGTTGATCTGCGTGAAGCCCGCGTCGGCCATCGCCTCCAGGACCTCGTGGTCGGGCTTCCAGCGCTTGAGCAGGTGGATGAGGTTGATGCCGTTGAGGTCGCAGATGGTCACGCCAGCGCCCTGGATCTTCTTGAGCAGCCGGAGGCCGCGCCGCTTGTCGCCCAGGAGCGAGTCGTCCTCGATGAACACGTTGTCGACGCCCAGGCTCTTCAGCGTCTCGATCTCCGCCAGCACCCGCTCGTCCGACTTGACGCGGAACTTGCCGATCGGGCCGCTGGGGCTCCCCTCCTGCTCGCCGGCGATGTGGCAGTACGCGCAGCGGAACGGGCAGCCGAGCGAGGTCATCATGGTCGCGTACCGCAGCTCGGCGCCGGGCTCGAAGAGACCGGAGTGCGGCCGGGCGATCGTCCAGTACCGTTCGTTGGGCAGCAGGTCCCAGGCCGGCATGGGCAGGGTGTCCAGGTCCCACACGACGTCCTGCGCCCGCGCGGGGTTCATCCGGATCCGGCCGTCGTCGAGGAAGGCGACACCGTGGATGTCGGCGAAGCTCGGGTGCGGCGACCGTCGTACGGCCTCGACGATGTCGATGATCGTGCGCTCGGCCTCGGACAGGCAGACCACGTCGAAGCCCGCCCCGAAGAACTGCGGCAACCGCGACCGCGCGTTGACCCCGCCGGTGACGAGCAGCTTCTCCGGGTAGGCCGCCCGGATGAGCCGCGCGCAGTGCAGGACCATCGTCTCCTGGTCGGTGAAGATCGAGGTGATGCCGACGATGTCGTGGTCCTTCACCACCTCGAGGATCCGCTCGTCGCTGACGCCGGTGCGGAGGAAACCGCTCGGCATCGGCGTGGGGTTGGCGAAGATGTCGTCGAGCGGGTCGGCGCCCTCGCCGACGCAGGCGTCGAAGACGCGAACGTGCACACCGTGCTCCCGCAGGGCTCCGCCCAGATTCGGGTACGCGAGCGATCCGTTCGGCTTGCACACCGTGCCGGGGGCGGTCTGGTTCGGCGGGTACAGCAGCAGCACGCTGACGTCACGAAGACCCATGGCGAAATACTACCTAGTTTTGAAGTGGAAACAAGGACCCCAGCGGCCCAGAGCCGGAACCAGAATCGATATGTCAAGTGGACGGTCCACGCCGTCGGGAGGACCGGCGGGCAGGCTGCCGCCCACGCCGACGGGCGACACCCGCCCGCGCCGACGGACGGGCGGGCCGACGGACGGGCGGGCCGGCCGCGCGAGCGGCGGGCGGCCTCCCCACGCGCCCACCAGCGACGGCCGGCCCTGCCACCCGGTCATGACGCCGGCCCGCGTGGACGGCAGGGAACGCCAGGGGTCAGGGCGCGACCCGCCCCAGGTACGCCTCGACCTCGTCCGCCGCCCGGGCCGGCCCACCGGACGAGAGGATGTCGCGCTGCATCCGGCGCACCCGCTCCCTGACAGCGGAGTCGGCCGCGAGCCGCTCCACGGCCTCCCGGATGCTGGCCGGTTCGAGCTGGTCCGGCCGCAGCACGGAGCCCAGGCCCAACTCGATGACGCGCTCCGCGGACGGGGCGGCCTCGGTCGCGAAGTGCGGCACGAGCACCAGGGGCACGCCCGCGGCGAAGGCCTCCAGCACGGCGCCGGTGGTGCCGTGCGTCAGGCACGCCCTGGCGTGCGCGAGCACGGAGTGGAACGGGATCCACTGGTGCGCCTCGACATTGGGCGGCAACGGGCCCAGCACCGCCGGGTCGAGGAAGCCGCCGATCGCCATGACCACGTGCCAGGGGGTGTCGGCGAAGGCCTGCGCGCAGGCGCGGAAGAACTCGGGGTGCTCGTTGAACTGGTTGCCGAGCGAGACCAGCAGCACCGGCGCGTCCGGCCGTGGCGGCTGCCAGCCGGGCTGGCCGTCGCGGCCGGTGAGGGTGGGCCCGACGAACGCGAACCGCTCGTCGAAGGTCTCGGCGAAGGGCTGGAACGACTTCGGCAGGAAGACGATGGTGAGGCCCTCGATCTCGTCCCAGTACTCCTTGACCGGGGTGTCGACGCCGTACTTCCCGAGCAGGTCGACGAGCACCGAGTGCACGGCCTCGACGTCGGCCGGGTGGCGTTGGCCGTTGCTCTTCCACAGCTCCTTGAACAGCGAGTAGTGCTCGTTCGCGGCGAAGCCGCCGGTGAGGCGTACGGCCGGCCGGTCCCACCGGGCGGCCAGGAGGCGCCCCGCGATGAACGGGAACACGTCGTAGACCACGAGGTCGGGCGGGTTGTCCCCCAGCGCCTCCTCGGCGGCCCGCAGGATGGCCACGTTCTCGCGGACGTACACCAGGTGCAGTTGCGTCTCGGCGTCCTCCTGCTTGACGACCTCGGGCACGTGGAAGGTGTCGAACTCGGACTTGTACAGCACGACCTCGGCGCCGGCGGCCTTGACCTCGTCGGCGAACAGCGGCGTCGTCACGTACGTGATCCGGTGCCCTCGCCGGGCCAGCTCGCTGACGAGGCCGAGCGACGGGTAGACGTGACCGTGACCCTGGACGTTGGCGAAGAGGATGTGACGCTGGCGCATGGGCTCACTCCCGGCTGGTCGTCTCGGCGTTGTCAGCGCGGCGCGTGCGCGCGGAGCGGTGGCTCCCCTGGGATCCGACCGCGCCCGCCGACAAGGGCGACGACGGGCGCGACGGGGGGCCAAGGCTTTAAACATATATAGCACGATTGATCGACGGGACGCTATGTCGAAGGAGGCCGGTGGGGCCGGCCGCCGCGGTGGCCGGCCCCGGGGTTCAGCCGCGGGCGAGCGCCCCGGACGGCTCCGGCAGCACGGCGAGCAGCTCCGCCACGGCGGCGGTCATCGCCTTCCGGCCGGCGCTGAGGTAGCGCCGGGGGTCGACCGAGCTGTCCCCGGCGAGCGCCGCCCGGACCGCGCCGGTGAACGCCACGTTGAGGGCGGTCCCGACGTTGACCTTGACGATGCCGTTGCGGATTCCGGCCCGCAGCTCCTCGAAGGGCACGCCGGACGACCCGTGCAGGACCAGCGGCACCGGCACGGCCTCGCGCAGCGCCGCGATCAGCCCCTGGTCCAGCGTCGCCGTCCGGGTGGTCATCGTGTGCGAGCTTCCGACGGCGACGGCGAGCGCGTCGACGCCCGTCTCCGCCACGTAGCGGGCCGCCTCCTCCGGGTCGGTGCGTACGCCGGCGAGGTGGGCGCTGGCCGGCGCTCCCGGCTTGCCGCCGACGTATCCGAGTTCCGCCTCCAGCCACAGGCCCTGCTCGCGGGCCCAGTCCGCCGCGGCGCGGGTGGCCGCGACGTTGCGGTCGTACGGCAGCGCGCCGGCGTCGAACATCACCGAGCTGAACCCGGCGTCCGCCGCCTGGCGCAGCAGCGCGACGTCCTCCACGTGATCGAGGTGCAGGCCGAGCGGGACCGGGCAGAGGCGCGCGACCTCGGCCGCCACGGTGGCGATCGGCAGCACGCCGGCGTGGTAGCGCACCGCGTTCTGGCTGATCTGCAGGATCGCCGGGCGGCCGGCGGCGGCGGCGCCGGCGGCGATCGCCTGGGCGTGTTCGAGCGTGATGACGTTGAAGGCCAGCACGGCGGTGCCGGCCGCGCGGGCGGCGGCGACCAGTTCAGCGGTGGCGGCGAGCGGCATCGGTGACCTCCTCGACGGTGACGTGGGTGAGCAGCCGGTCCGCCGTGGGGGTGTCGAAGTCCCCGGCGTACGGCGAGACGACGGCCGCAGCCGAGATCGCGGCGGCCCGGGCGAGGATCCGCGGCCACGGCTGCCCGGCGGCGAGCCCCTGGGCGAGCACGGCGGCCAGGGCGTCGCCCGCGCCGGTGGGGTTGCCGTGCACGGTCTCCGGCGCGCGCACCTCGTACGCGGTCCCGCCGACGACGGCGACGAAGCCCGCGGCGCCGCGGGAGACCACCGAGGCCCCGGCCCCCAGGTCACCCAGCCGGTACGCGGCGGAGACGGCCTCGGTCCCGGTACGGGGCGCGGCCCCGACGATGTCGGCGATCTCGTCCGCGTTGGGCTTGACCACGTCGGGGCGCGCGGTGAGCGCGTGGCGCAGCGTGGCCCCCGCCGCGTCGACCAGCACGACCGCCCCCGCGGCGTGGGCCGCGACGGTGAGGTCGCGGTACGCGCTGACCGGCACGCCGGGCGGGCAGCTACCCGAGAGCACGACGACCGCCGCGTCCGCTACGGCGGCGTCGAAGCGCTCGGTGAAGGCGCCCCACTCGGCCGCCGTGACGACGGGGCCCGGTTCGTTCAGGACGGTCGCCGCGTCCGGAGACACCACGGTGACCGTGCGCCGGGACTCGCCGCCGACGGTGGTGAGGTCGGCCGGGATGCCGGCGTCGCGCAGCTCCTCCCGGATGGTCTCGCCGGTCGTGCCGCCGGCCAGGGCCAGCAGCCGGGTCTGCGCGCCGAGCCGGGACAGCACGCGCGCCACGTTCACTCCCTTGCCCCCGGCCCGGCACCGCGCGGCGGTGACCCGGTGCGAGGTGCCGGGAACGAGATCGGGCACCGTGTAGGTGACGTCGATCGCCGGGTTGGGACACACCGCGAGGATCACGGTCGGCTCGCCGTCGCCGGCAGCACGACGGACCGGGTGAGGTGGCGTGGACGGTCCGGGTCGAGGCCCTTGCGGGCGGCGACCGCGACGGCGAGCCGCTGCGCGGCGACCAGCTGCGCCATCGGGTCCGCCGGGGACTGGACCACCGTGGCGCCGGTGGCGTCGACGTCCTCCCGCAGGCCGTCCGGCGCAGGCCCGAGGATCCACACCGCCGACTGCGCGTCGGCGACGCTGATGGGGCCGTGCCGGTACTCCATCGCGGGGTACGACTCCGCCCACGCCTGCGCGGCCTCGCGCAGCTTCAGGGCCGCCTCGTGTGCCAGCCCGACCGCCCAGCCGCTGGCGAGGAAGGTGAACTGCCGGCGGTCGAGCAGCGCCGGGTCGACGGGGGCGGCCAGGACCGCGCGGGCGTCGTCGACCGCGGTGCCCAGGCCGGCGCCGACCGCGCAGCGCCACAGCGCGAGCGCCGTCGTGGCGAACCGGGTCTGCACGACCGACCGCTCGTCGGCGAAGTCGAGCACCACGGACCGGTCGGCCAGCCGCGTGGCCGCCTCGTCGGCGACGGCGGTGACGACGGTGGACCGCTGGCCGGCGGGGAGGTCGGCGAGCAGGCGGAGCACCTCGGTGGTGGTCCCGGAGCGGGTCAGGGCGACGACCCGGTCGTAGCGGCGGTGGTGCGGGAACTGCGACGCCGCGAAGGCGTCGGTCTCGCCGCCGGCGGACTCCCGCAGCGCGGCGAAGCACTGCGCCATGAACAGCGACGTGCCGCACCCGACGACGGCGACCCGCTCACCGGGTGCGGGCAGCGCCGCGGTCACGGCCGACGAACGGGCCAGGCTCTCTGCTCGCGACCACAGCGCGGGCTGCGACGCGATCTCCTCGGTGATGTACGCCATCGACTGTCACCTCATGCAATAACAGGGCCGTAATTTTGCAAGTTGTTGCAGGACGCTACGGCGACGGGCGGCACCGGTCAAGGTGAGCCGGGCGGGGCGGGCCAGCCGATAGGGTTACCGGCCGAATGCGTCCAGGGACCGGAGTGCGCGACGATGAACCGCTACGAACGGTGGAACAAGCTGCTCGAGATGCTGGCCGAGGAGGGCCAGTTGGACATCGAGACGACCGCCGCCGCACTGCGGGTCAGCGGCGCGACGGTGCGCCGCGACTTCGACGAACTCGCCGCCCAGCAGCTGGTCACCCGGACCAGGGGCGGCGCCGCCTCGAGCAACGTCGCCTACGACCTGCCGCTGCGCTACAAGGCGGGCCGGCACGCACCGGAGAAGCAGCGCATCGGCGAGGCCGCCGCCGCGATGATCGCCCCGCACTCCACCGTCGGCATCAACGGCGGCACCACCGCGACCGAGGTCGCCCGCGCCCTGGCGCTGCGCGCCGACCTGGCCGCCGACGGCCGCACACCGTCGCTGACGGTGGTCACCAACGCGCTCAACATCGCCAACGAGCTCATCGTCCGCCCGCACATCCGAGTGGTCCTCACCGGCGGGACGGCCCGGCCCCACTCGTACGAGTTGGTCGGCCCCATCGCCGCGACGATGCTCGACGGGGTGGCGTTGGACGCCGCGGTGATCGGGGTGGACGCGATCGACCACCGGCACGGGGCGAGCGCGCACCACGACGGCGAGGCGGCCGTCAACCACACCATGCTGGCCGCCGCGGCCCGCGCGATCGTGGTGGCGGACGGCTCGAAGCTGGGCCGTCGCGCGTTCGCGCGCATCTGCACGGTGGGCGAGATCGACACGCTGGTCACCGACGCCGGCGCGGACGACGAGCAGGCGACGCTCCTGGCCGGGGCCGGGGTGACCGTGGTGCGGGCCTGACCGGGGGCGCGCGGCGAACCCTGTTCACCCACCCCCGGCGAGCGCCTCACCCAGCGGGGTGCGCCGGTAGAGGACCGTGCGGCCGGTGCGCGCACGAGCGACGAGCCCCGCCTCGCGCAGCACGGCCAGATGGCCGCCCACCCCGCCCAGGCTGGCCCCGAGCTGGGCGGCGAGCTGGCTGGTGGTGGCGGGCACGGCCAGCGCCCGCAGCACGGCCGCCCGCCCCCGCCCCAGGAGCCGGTCCAGCGCGTCCTCCGGCCGGGCCGGGTCGGGCGACCCCAGCACTTCGGCCACCCCCGAGGCGCGGTAGACGACGGCGAACGGCCACGGCGGGTCGACGTAGGTGATCATGGTGCCGAAGACGGTGGGGACGAAGAGCAGCCCCCGCCCGTCGAGCCGGCAGACGCATGGGTCGCCGTCGGCGACCTCGATCGCCCCGACGGCCCCGCCGGGCTCCCACCGCAGCCGGGGGTCCAGGTCCGCCACGGCCGCCCCCCAGCCGTACGCGAGCAGCCGGCCGGCCCGGTGCAGCAGGTCCCGTTCGAGAACCGCGCGGAGGCGGGGCCAGTCCGGCTCGACCAGGGTCACCCAGGCGGCCTCGATCGCGTCCGCGAGCAGGTCCACCAGGTGGGGCGAGTCGTAGATCCGGCGGGCGTACGCCGGTGGGGCGCTGCGCGGACCGGCGAGGTTGCGGGCCAACTCGCCGCGGGCCTGCGCGAGCGGGGTCGCCCGCACCACGGCCAACTCGTCGGCGAAGTCCCGCCCCGTGCCGTCCGGTGGTGGCTGGATGAAATCCGCGTTGTAGCCGCCGCGGCGCAGCAACGCCAGCAGCGCGCCCACCGCCGGCAACTCCCGCCGCAGCCGTTCGTACCCCGGTCGCGCCCGGGCCACCCACGGTGCCAGGACGGTGGCGGGGTTCTGCCCGGCGCAGAGCCGCAGCGCGGCCACCGCCTCGCCCAGTGGCGAGATGGCGTAGCGGCTCGCCGCGACGTCGGCCAGGGTCACCTCGATCCGCACGCCGCGCCTTTCGTTCGACAACGAAAGGATAGGCCAGCCACCGGCACGGCCCGCACGATGCCCGGGTGACCGCCACCTCCACGAGAGCCGACGCCGGGCGACCCGCCACCTACCGGGACGCCTTCGCCGTCGCCGAATTCCGGGTGCTCCTCGGCAGCTTCGGCGTGTTCATGATCGGCGAGACGGTGAAGATGCTCGCGCTGTCCGTGCTCGTCTACGAGCGCACCGGCTCGGGGCTGCTCGCCGCCCTGGCGTACGTGACCGGGTTCCTGCCCCACGCGCTGGGCGGGCTGTTCATGCTCGCGCTCGCCGACCGGTGGCCCCCGCGCGCGGTGATCGTCGGGTACGACCTGCTCCGGCTCCTCCTGGTGGTGGTCCTCGCCCTCGGCGCGCTCTCCCCGGCGGGCATGCTGGTCCTGGCCGCGGCCGTCGGCCTGCTGGCACCGGTCGGCAGCGCCGCGCGCACGGCGCTGCTGCCGGAGGTGCTGCCCGGCGACGCGTACGTGCTGGGGCGGTCCCTGCTCACCGTGGCGGCGGGCGGCACCCAGGTGGCCGGGTTCGCCCTCGGCGGCCTCCTGCTCGGCCGGATCGGCCCGTACGGCGCACTGTGGGTGGCCGCCGCGACGTGTGCCGTCTCGGCCCTGCTCGTGCGCGCCGGGCTCGCGGCGCGACCGCCCCGCGCGGGGCGGGACGGTTCCGGGGCGGTCCGGGAGACCTGGCGGGTCAACCGGGCGTTGCTCGCCGACCGGCGGATCCGTGGGCTGCTGCTGGCGCAGTGGCTGCCCGGCTCGCTGCTGGTCGGGGCAGAGGGCGTCGCCGTGCCGTACGCCGCCGGGCTCGGGCCGGGAGCGAGCGCGGGGGTGCTGCTGATGGCGGCCGCGTTCGGGATGCTCCTCGGGAACCTGCTGGTCGGGCGGTTCGTCGCACCCGCCCGCCGGGAGGCGTGGACACCCTGGCTCGCACTGCTGCTCGGCGTACCCATGCTGGCCTTCGTGGCCCGGCCGGGTCTGTGGCCGGCGGCGGCCCTCTTCGCGGCGGCCACCGCGGGTTTCGCCTACCAGCTCGGTCTGGCCCGGCGGTTCCTCGACGCCGTTCCGGAGGCCCGTCGCGGTCAGGCCTTCGGTCTGCTCGGCGCCGGTCTGATGGCGACCCAGGGGGTGGCCGCCGCAGCCGGCGGCGCCCTGAGCGACGTGCTCCCGCCGGGAGCGGTGATGGCGCTGGCCGGTGGCGGGTCGCTCGCGGCGACGCTGGCGCTGTGGCGCGTCCTCTCGCCGCGACGGTGAGGGGTTGAGCATCGAGATTGGTCTCTGGCTATAGCCGCCCGCGACTGGTAGAAATTTTGCAACGCTGTTCACCCGCCGGCAAAATTCTTCCCCAGAGTGAGGCTTCGATGACGATAAGAAGGATCCTGGCGAGCCTCACGGTCGCCATCGTCGGTGCGGTGGGGGCGGTGACCCCGGCCTGGGCGGCCCCCACCGAGGAGCACACCGTCAGCTACCGCGGCTACCGGGTGGCGGTGCCCGCCGGCTGGCAGGTCGTCGACCTGGCCGAAGATCCGCACGCGTGCGTCCGGTTCGACCGGCCCACCGTCTACCTGGGCCACCCGGGCGACGAGCCGTGGTGCCCCTCCGGCCTGGTCGGGCGCACCGCAGGACTGGTCATCGAGCCGATCGACGCCGTCACCGCCGACCGCCTCACGGCGGACACGGCCATCACGGCGAGGGGCCGGGCGACCGTAGACGCCCCGGTGTCACGCGACGGCACCATCCAGGTCGCGGTGCGCGACGCCGGCGTGCTCGTCACGGCCGCGCACACGCCGGACACCGAGTCGGCGGTCCGCCGCGTCCTGGCCTCCGCCAGCCTCGGTCGGGGCGCCACCCCGGCACCCCTGGACCTCACGCGCGCGGCCGCCGGCCCGGCCTCGGTGACGCCGCTGGCGGCGGCCGGTCCGCAGCCGGGCACCTACACCGGCAAGGGCTTCGACACGTGCACCGCCCCGGCCCAGTCGACCATGGACGCGTGGCGCAGCAGCTCGCCGTACCGGGCGGTCGGCATCTACATCAGCGGCGCCAGCCGGTCCTGCACCCAGGCCAACCTGACGGCGACCTGGGTGACCAACCAGACCAACAAGGGCTGGCACCTGATCCCCATCGAGCTGGACTACCAGGCCCCGTGCGGCACCCGCACGCCGAAGATGTCCTACGACCCGGCCACGGCCCGGTCGCAGGGCGCGACCCGGGCGAACAGCGCGGTGAACGCGGCCCGCGCGCTGGGCATCCCCGCCGGGAGCGTGATCTACAACGACATCGAGCACTACCCGTCGAGTGAGTCGTGCAAGGCGGCGGTGCTCTCGTACCTGTCCGGCTGGACCGAACAGCTCCACGCGCTCGGCTACCTCTCGGGCATGTACTCCAGCGGCTCCTCCGGTGTCCGAGACCTGTGCTCCGCGTACGACGACCCCCGGTACACCCGCGTCGACCACCTCTTCTTCGCCTGGTGGAACGGCGTGGCGGACACCGACGCCGGCAGCTACTGCCCCGACGGGCACTACGCCAACCGGCAGCGGATCCACCAGTACACCGGGGACAGCTACGAGACCTGGGGCGGGGTGCGGATCTACATCGACCGCGACTACCTCGACGTCTCGACCGGGACCACGCCGCCGCAGGAGTTCAGTGTCACGGTCGACAACACCACCACGGGTCGGTTCACGGCGAGCGCGAACTGGGGGACGTCGACCTATTCCAGCCAGCGGATCGGTCCCGACTACCGGTTCGCCAACCCGGTCTCGGCCAGTGACGTGGCCTGGTACAAGGCGAACCTGCCCGAGACCGGCGCGTACGAGGTCTCGGTCTGGTACCCGGCCGCCTCCGGCTACAACGACTCGACCCCGTACATCGTGGCGACCACCACCGGCAACCAGACGGTACGGGTCAACCAGCGCCTCAACGGCGGCCGGTGGGTGTCGCTCGGCGTGTTCACGCTGGCCGCCGGCGACGGTGACAAGGTCGGCGTGAGCCGGTGGACCAGCGGCACGGGCTACGTCATCGCCGACGCGGTCCGCATCACCCGCGCCTGAGGCAGGTCGCGACGATGTGCGCCGCCACGCCGGCGAGGTGATCGACTTCGCCGGCGGGCGACGCGGGGTCGGCCCGACGCATCGCGACCGCCCGGTCCAGTACGGACAGTGGGCCGCCGCCGACGGTGGTGAGGAAGGCGGTCAGGACTGCGGCGGCTGGTGCGGCCAGCGCGTGCGTCGCGTCGACCGCCACCTGCCCCAGGAGCACCGCCGTCATCGCCACGTCGAGGTCCGCGGGGCCCTCCGTGGCGTTGCGCCAGTCGATGACGACCGGCCCTCGCCCGCTCAGGATGACGTTGTCGGGATGCAGGTCCATGTGCAGGATGCGCGCCGCGGGATCGGTGCCGCGTCGCGGCGGGACGGCATGCAGCCGGCGGTGGACGTCGGCGAGCAGCCTGGCCGCCGCCACGGGCGTGAGGCGCGCGTCGAGGAGCGCCTGCAGCATGGTGGGCCCGTCCACCCGCTCCATCACCAGATCGGGCCCGTTGGCCTCGTGCACCCTGGGGACGGGGAAGCCCGCCTTCTCCAGGTACGCCATGACCGTCGCCTCGGCCGTCACGTCGCCGCCGCGCCGATAGCGGCGCAACACCAGCAGGTCGCCGAGCGCGTACACGTCCGCGTCGCGTCCCGAGGCGAGAAGACCGCCATCAGCCATGCCGCGAACGATAGTGGGACTCGCGGCCTCCGCCAGGGCCGCGGGTCCGGCGGGTGCCGGTGACCCGGCCGGGCCGCCCCCAGGCGCGGCCGGGTCACCGGGTCCACGTCACTTGACGACCGAGCGCAACCGGCCGTACAGCGTCTCCGACATCGAGATCGCCGTGGTCAGGTCCGGTTCGCAGATCTCCAGGTAGTGGTTCCCACGGGCCACGTAGAGCTGGTACTGGCGCACGGTGAAGTCCCCGGCGGGCTGGTTGACGGTCGTGCCGGTTCCCGCGCCCTCGTCGCAGGTCCAGCCGACGGCGACGACGGCCGACGCCGCCTCGATCGAGCAGCTGTCCGCGACGAGCTGGTCGAACTGCTGCTGCGTCAGGCCGGTGAACGTGATGGTCGACTGCAGCCCGTACGTCGCGGCTCCGTCCAGCGCCGGCACGGGCACCTCGGCCAGGTCGATCGTCGCGCTCACCTTCAGCGACCGCCAGGTCATGCTGCCGGAGGCGCAGGTGCCCGCGGCCTCGCGGAGCCGGGCGAGATCAAGCCCCTCGGGCAGTTCCTCGACGGTCGCGGTGAACCTGCCCGTGGTGCCCCTGTCGACGTCGCGCCGGCTGCCGACCTGGATCCAGCCGCCGGCGGCCCGACTCTGCCCTCCGATCGCCAGTTGCAGGGAGCCGAGGCAGGCCACCGGCGAGACGGCGACGTCGGGGTCGGGCTCGAACAACCTGCCCGCGTCGGCCAACGACATCTCCACCAGTTCCGTACCCGCGGGGTGGTCGGCCTTGGGCAGCAGGACCTCCCGGAGACGCTCGTTCGACGGCGCCGGCACGGCCTGGCCGGCCGCCGCTGCCGCCAGCGTCGTCCGCTCGGATCCGGCGGTGCGGTGGTTCGCCACCACGACGACCAACACAGCCGCCACCAGCAGCAACGCTGCGCCGGCCGCCGTGAGGGCACGACGAGTTGTCAGCATGGCACGCCTCCGTTTGCTAGGTGTTCCTGTGGTAAGGAACAGCAGTACCGCACCGAAGGCATCGATCGCTATACATGAGTGAAGTGCGTTTTTGCTGACCGGAGCCGCCCGCGACATCTCCGACAATCGGCACGTGTCGCGACGACCCGGCGACGGTGCCGCACCGCCGGCAGGGAGCTGCCGCGCCGGCCAACCCGACGAGGGCGCCGACCAGACCAGCGCGTCCCTTGTGCACGCTGGTCGCCTGGTAGGTTGCGTCGGCGTACGCAGGTAACGGGGGAGGCAACTGTGCGGGCGGCTCGGCCATGAACGCCGACGCCAAAGCCGCCTGCACCACGATCAACGGTGACATCGAGAGCGCGCTGGCGAAGGTGGCCGACGCGGAGAAGATCGGGCCCCCGGCGGGTCACTCGGCCGTCAGCGCACAGTACTCCGCCGGCGCGGCAGGTCTCTACGCGCACACGTTCACCTCGTCCGCCACGGTCAACGACGCCGTGAAGGCGGTTACGACCGCCATGTCGGAGCTCGCCGACACGTACGCCACCAACCCCGCCAAGAAGCCCAGCACTGCGGCCCTGGACACCGCCGTCAAGCAGGTGAGGACGGCCTGCGCGGCCGGCTGACCCGCGCCCGGGAGCGGTGACGCCGGATCCGGGCGACGACCGGCTGTCCCGGATCGCGCCGCGGTTCGCGCCCGGCGGTTCCAGCCGGACCGGCGAGCACGCCTCCGACGGGCTCGACGTCGAGGCGGCGCCACGCTGGCTGTTCGTGGTCGCGGACCTGACCCGGGCGGGCGACCTCCCGGCTCAGCGGGGACGAACGACCCGGCCACGAGGCGGGGATTGGTTCTCGACGGGAGGCGGCCGGCCGCATACGGTGCGGGCGTGATGGAGCGCATGCGTGTCGGTAGCGGTGACCACGAGGTCGGGCGGGACGGGGTCGAGGCGGCGACCCGGGTACCCGGACGGCGGAGAGGCGCCCGGTGAACCGCACCCCACCGGAGGCGTCCGTGACCCGGCCGCCCCGCGTCGGCCCGGCCGCGGTCGTGTTCGACCTCGACGGCACCCTCGTCGACACGATGACGATCGCTCCGACCGTGTACGCCGACACGATCCGCGCCCTCGGCGGGCCGGACGTCTCGCCGGCCACCGTCGTCGCCACCTGGCACATCGGGGCCACGCCGGTGGTACTGGCCCATTTCCTGCGACGGCCCGTCACCGCCGGGGACCTCGAGTGCTTCCACCGCCACTTCGAGGCGGCAGTCGCGAACGTACGACCGTTCCCCGGCGTACTCGACCTGGCCGACGACCTCGACCGCGCCGGCTGTCGGCTCGGCATCTTCACCGCCGCCGCACGACGGAGCACGGACCTCGTGCTGGCCCGCACGGGGCTCGACCGGCTGTTCCCGGTCGTGGTCTGTGGTGACGAGGTTCCCGCGCCGAAGCCCGCGCCGGACGGGCTGTGGCTGGCCTGCCGCCGCCTGGGCGTCGACGTCGCCGAGACCGCGTACGTCGGCGACGCGGCGGTGGACCTCGCGTGTGCGGAGGCGGCGGGAGCGCTGGCGGTGCACGCCCGCTGGTGCGACACCTCCCCGGCCACGGCGGACGTCCGGGCGGTGGCCCACCGGCCCGCCCAGGTCCTCGACCTGCTCGCGGTGACGGCTGCCTGAGGGGCGCACCGCCGATCGTGAGCCCATTCCCTCGCGGGTCGTCACAGTCAGCGGGCATCAGCGGCTGGCGGCCACAGTTCGCCGACCCCGGAGCCCGGCAGGTGGGTGCAGTGCGCAACCGTGGCGTCGTCGGGGACCCGAGCGTCGGGGCCTGCGGGGGTGTGGGCTTCGGCCTGCCGGACGCGGCGGATGATCTCGGCCGGCCCGTGAGCGCCGAGCAGTTGCCGCACGCCGGGCCAGTCGGTCAGGCCGTATGGGCTGACGATGCGGCTGGCGCCGTTGCTGAGCAGCGCGATGCTGTTCAGGTCGGTAAGGGGCCGGCTGCCGGTCACCGCCTCCTCTGCCGCGTGCGGATCGTCCTTGGCGATCCAGTAGCCGCCCGGCTGGTTCCGGCGAGCGCGCAGCGCCTCGACGCAGGAGTCTCGGACGCGGTCGTACTCCGGCGTTCCCCCGGGAACGCCGTCCAGGGGCGCTGAGCAGGTGCGCCTGGCGGTGACCTCACGCTCGTCGGTGATGACCTGCGGGCCACCGCGGGCCTGGTCGAGGAGGAGGAAGGAGTCCGCGAGCAGGAGGTAGTCCAGGCGGCCCCGGTGAGCGCGGACGATCACCACCGTCGCCTGCGGGCTGCCGGGGTTCGTGATGTCGCAGGTGCCGCGGTGCTCGGCGGCTATCTCGCCGATCGTGGTGGCGAGGATCGCCGCGAGGTCTCGCCCGTCGCCGCGCGACAGCCGGCCGAGCAGGGCCCCGCCGAGGCGGTGCGTGTACCAGGCGACACCGTGGGAGCAGATCGACTCGGTGCCCGGGATGCCGGCGCCGTCCAGCAGAACGGCAGCGCCGGGAACAGCGCCGACGAAGTCCTCGTTCGGCTGGCCGGCCCTGCCGGCGCTGGTCGCCATGCTGACGCGCACCCATGGGCTCCTCAGTCCGGGACAGCAGACGACGATCGGTCGTTCCTGCGTCCGACCTGCGGCTGACGTGCTCACCTGGCTCACCGCGTTCATCGCGACTCGACCAACGCGGCTCCCAATCTCCGGGACGGCCAGCCTAACCACCCGACGCGGACCTCCACACGACTGGCGGGCATCCGATCCACCGGACCTATGATCCAGTCGTGACCGGTGGGACCCTGCGGCAGCGGAGCGGTGCGATGGCGAAAGCGGCGCGTCACGCGCTGCGACCTCGGGGAGACGCACGTCACGGGCGTGACGGCCGGGCGAGCGCTCGACGAGGTGGGCGGGGGCTGACCGTCGCGGGGGGCGGTGCCTTCGTCATGTCACAGCGGGCCGTGCCCGCCCCGCCGGCGGTTGAGCCCCTGCCCTACGGTGTTGGGGCCGCGTAGCGCGTCGTCCGCGATCTGGCACCGCCAGCCGTCGGATGTCGAGCGAAACAGGGGTTCTCAAGTGCCGGCGGAAGGGTGAACACTGCCGAGGGCCGCCGTGTCACGGGGCGTACATAGTTGGTCTACAGGAGGGCTCGTTCGGGTGTTCAGTCGTGTCGCCATCGTCAACCGTGGTGAGGCCGCCATGCGGCTCATCCACGCCGTACGGGACCTGGCCGCGGAGACCGGCGCCCGGATCGAGACCGTCGCCCTGCACACCGACGTCGACCGCACGGCCACCTTCGTCCGCGAGGCGGACCTGTCCTACGACCTCGGTCCCGCGTCCGCGCGCCCGTACCTCGACCTGAAGGCGCTGGAGCGGGCGCTGGTGGAGACCGGAGCCGACGCCGCGTGGGTCGGCTGGGGCTTCGTCGCGGAGGACCCGGCGTTCGCGGAGCTGTGCGAGAAGGTCGGCGTCACCTTCGTCGGCCCGAGCGCCGAGGCCATGCGCAAGCTCGGTGACAAGATCGGCGCGAAGCTGATCGCCGAGGAGGTCGGCGTGCCGGTCGCGCCGTGGAGCCGCGGCGCCGTCGAGACCCTGGACGCCGCCCTGGCGGCGGCGGCCGAGATCGGCTACCCGCTGATGCTGAAGGCGACCGCGGGCGGCGGCGGGCGCGGCATCCGCGTGATCACGAACGAGGCGGAGCTCGCCGACGCCTACGAGCGCACCAGCCAGGAGGCCGCGCGGGCGTTCGGCAGCGGCGTCGTGTTCCTGGAGCGCCTGGTCACCGGCGCCCGGCACGTCGAGGTGCAGGTGATCGCCGACGGCCAGGGCACCGCGTGGGCGCTCGGTGTCCGCGACTGCTCCGTGCAGCGGCGCAACCAGAAGGTGATCGAGGAGTCGGCGTCGCCGGTGCTCAGCCCGGCGCAGGCGGCCGAGCTCAAGGCGTCGGCCGAACGGCTGGCCGTCGCGGTCGGCTACCGCGGCGCGGCGACCGTCGAGTTCCTCTACCACCCGGGCGACCGGCTGTTCGCGTTCCTCGAGGTCAACACCCGCCTGCAGGTCGAGCACCCGATCACCGAGGCGACCACCGGGTTCGACCTGGTCAAGGCGCAGCTGCACGTGGCCTCGGGCGGCCGGCTCGAAGGCGAGCCGCCGGCGGAGCGCGGGCACGCCGTCGAGGCCCGGCTGAACGCCGAGGACCCGGACCGCGACTTCGCGCCCTCCCCGGGCCGCATCGCGCGGCTGGACCTGCCCGCCGGGCCGGGCATCCGCGTGGACACCGGCGTCAGCGAGGGCGACACCATTCCCGCCGACTTCGACTCGATGATCGCCAAGATCATCGCGTACGGCCGCGACCGCGACGAGGCGCTCGGCAGGTTGCGCCGGGCGATGGCGCAGACGACGGTGATCATCGAGGGCGGCGCGACGAACAAGAGCTTCGTGCTCGACCTGCTCGACCAGCCCGAGGTGATCGACGCCAGCGCGGACACCGGCTGGATCGACCGCGTCCGCGGCGAGGGCAGGCTCGTCTCGCACCGGCACTCCGCCGTCGCGCTGGCGGCCGCCGCCATCGAGGCGTACGAGGAGGAGGAGCGCGCGGAGCGGCAGCGGCTGCTGTCGACGGCGTTCGGCGGGCGCCCGCAGGTGCAGCACAAGAGCGGCCGACCGCTGGACCTCAAGCTGCGGGGCGTTGGCTACCGCGTGCGGGTCGCGCGGGTCGGCGCGCACCGGTTCCGCGTCGGCATCGAGGCGGGCGCCGACGTCCGCACCGCCGACGTCGAGCTCGACCGCTTCGACCGGCACACCGGGCAGATCGTCGTCAACGGCACCCGGTACCGCCTGCTCACCGGCACGCACGGGCCGACCCACCTGGTCGAGGTGGACGGGGTGACGCACCGGGTCAGCCGCGACGAGGGCGGCGTCGTCCGCTCCCCGGCGCCGGCGCTGGTCGTCGCCACGCCGCTGGAGGTCGGCGCCGAGGTCGAGGCGGGCGCGCCGGTGCTGGTGCTGGAGAGCATGAAGATGGAGACGGTGCTGCGGGCGCCGTTCCGGGCGCGGCTGAGGGAATGCGCCGTGTCGGTGGGCAGCCAGGTGGAGACCGGTGCCCCGCTGCTGCGGCTGGAGCCGCTCGCCGACGACGCCGACGACGACGCCGAGGACGCCTCGGCCGCCGGGTCGGTCGAGCTGGACCTGCCCCCCGTGCCCGCGGAGGTGCCGGCGCGCGAGCGCCTCACGCGCGGCCAGGAGGACCTGCGCAGCCTGCTGCTGGGCTTCGACATCGACCCGCACGACGATCGCCGGACGCTGGACGACTACCTCGCCGCGCGCCGGGCGGCCACCGAGGACGGCCACCGGCCGCTGGCCGAGGAGTTCGAACTCGTCGACGTGTTCGCCGACCTCGCCGAGCTGAGCCGCAACCGGCCGGCGGGCGAGGACGTCGGCGGCGAGGGCCACGTGCACAGCGCCCGCGAGCACTTCCACACCTACCTGCAGAGCCTCGACGTCGAGCGGGCCGGGCTGCCAGAGGCGTTCCAGGCCAAGCTCGCCCGGGCGCTCGGGCACTACGGTGTCACCGACCTGGAGCGCTCCCCCGAGCTCGAAGCCGCGGTGTTCCGGATCTTCCTCGCCCAGCAGCGCGCGTCCGCCGACGCGACGGTCGTCGCGACGTTGCTGCGCTCGTGGCTGCGGGAGCCGCCGCCGGACGAGGCGCTGCGGGAGCCGGCCGGTCTCGCGCTGGAGCGGCTGGTGGCGGCGACGCAGGTCCGCTTCCCCGTGCTCGCCGACCTCGCGCGCGGCGTGGTGTTCGCCTGGTTCGGCCAGCCGTTGCTGCGCCGCAACCGCGCCCGCGTCTACGCGAACGTCCGCAAGCACCTGCGCCACCTGGACGCGCACCCGGAGGCGCCGGACCGCGCGGAACGCGTCGGCGAGATGGTGCGCAGCACCGAGCCGCTGGTGCGGCTGCTCGGCCAGCGGCTCGTCCGCGACTCCCTGGACCACGCGGTCATGCTGGAGGTGCTGACCCGGCGCTACTACGGCAACAAGGGTCTCACCAGCGTCCGCACCAGCGAGGTCGCGGGCTGCACCTTCGTGGTCGCCGAGCGCGCGGACGGTTGCGTGGCCTCCGCCGCGGTGAGATTCGACGCGCTGGGCAGCGCGCTGCGCGGGCTCGCGGAGCTGGCGGGTGGCGAGGATGCCGTCGACGCCGACATCTATCTCGCCTGGGAGAAGCAGCCGGAGGACCCGGACGCGATGGCGGCCGCGCTGCACGAGGTCGTCAGCGCGCATCCGCTGCCGAGCCAGGTCCGCAGGGTCACCGCCACCGTCGCGGGCCGCAGCGGCGCGGTGATGCACCACCACTTCACGTTCCGGCCGTCGGCCACGGGGATGACCGAGGAGCGGCTGATCCGGGGCCTGCACCCGTACATCGCGCAGCGGATGCAGCTGGAGCGGCTGCGCAAGTTCGACCTGACCCGGCTGCCGTCGTCGGACGAGGAGGTCTACCTCTTCCGGTGCGTGGCGCAGGAGAACCCGTCGGACGACCGCCTGGTCGCGTTCGCGCAGGTGCGTGACCTGACCGCGCTGCGGGAGCACGACGGCAGGCTGGTCGCGCTGCCGACGGCCGAGGACGTCATCGCCACCTGCCTCGACTCGATCCGCCGCGCGCAGTCGCGGCGACCGTCGAAGAACCGCTTCAACACCAACCGGATCGTGGTCTACGTCTGGCCGCCGAGCGACCTCACCCGGGCGGAGCTGGAGATGATCGCCGGGCGTGTGCTGCCGACGACCGCGGGCGCCGGGCTGGAGGAGATCCTGTTCATCGCGCGGCAGCGGCACCGGACGACCGGCGAGCTGACCAAGATCGCCGTGCGGGTCTCCTTCGACGCCACCGGCGGCACCAAGCTGACCGTCGGCCAGCCGTCGGACGAGCCGGTCGAGCCGCTCGACGGCTACCGGCAGAAGGTGCTGCGCGCGAGCAGCCGCAACACGGTGTACCCGTACGAGCTGACCGGCCTGCTCGGCGACTTCGTCGAGCACGACCTCGACGACGACCACGCGCTGGTGCCGGTCGACCGGCCGAAGGGGCGCAACACCGCGGCGATCGTCGCGGGCGTGGTCAGGACGCGTACCCGGCGGCACCCGCAGGGCGTCACCCGGGTCGTGCTGCTCGGCGACCCGACGAAGTCGCTCGGCGCGCTGTCGGAGCCGGAGTGCCGCCGGGTGATCGCCGCGCTGGACCTGGCCGAGCGGATGCGGGTGCCGCTGGAGTGGTACGCGCTCTCCGCCGGCGCCCGGATCTCGATGGAGTCCGGCACCGAGAACATGGACTGGGTGGCCGCGGCGCTCAAGCGGATCGTCGAGTTCACCCAGGCCGGCGGTGAGATCAACATCGTGGTCGCGGGCATCACCGTCGGCGCGCAGCCGTACTGGAACGCCGAAGCGACGATGCTCATGCACACCAGGGGCATCCTGGTGATGACGCCGGACTCGGCGATGGTGCTCACCGGCAAGCAGTCGCTCGACTTCTCCGGCGGCGTGTCGGCGGAGGACAACTTCGGCATCGGCGGCTACGACCGGGTGATGGGCCCGAACGGGCAGGCGCAGTACTGGGCGCCGAACCTGACCGCCGCGCGGGACGTGCTGATGTCGTACTACGACCACACGTACGTCGTGCCCGGCGAGGCGGGGCCGCGGCGGGCGAAGACCACCGACCCCGTCGACCGGGACATCTCCGACTTCCCGCACGTCCTGGCGGGCAGCGACTTCGCCACCGTCGGCGAGATCTTCTCGGCCGAGGCCAACCCGGACCGCAAGAAGCCGTTCGACATCCGGACCGTGATGCGGGCGCTCTCCGACCAGGACCACCCGGTGCTGGAACGCTGGGCGGGCATGGCCGACGCGGAGACCGCGGTGGTGCAGGACGTGCACCTCGGCGGCATTCCGGTGTGCCTGCTCGGCATCGAGTCACGGTCGGTGCCGCGGCGCGGCTTCCCGCCCACCGACGGCCCGGACACGTACACCGCGGGCACGCTGTTCCCGCGGTCGTCGAAGAAGGCCGCGCGGGCGATCAACGCGGCCAGCGGCAACCGACCGCTGGTGGTGCTGGCGAACCTGTCGGGCTTCGACGGCTCGCCGGAGTCGATGCGGAAGCTGCAGCTGGAGTACGGCGCCGAGATCGGCCGCGCCATCGTGAATTTCCGCGGGCCCATCGTGTTCTGCGTGATCTCCCGGTACCACGGGGGCGCGTTCGTGGTGTTCTCGAAGGCGCTGAACCCGAACATGACCGTGCTCGCGCTGGAGGGGTCGTTCGCCTCGGTGCTCGGCGGCGCCCCCGCCGCCGCGGTGGTGTTCTCCGGCGACGTCAACGCCCGTACCGCGGCCGACCCGCGCGTGCGGGACCTGGAGGCCCGCGTCGCGGCCGCCTCCGGGGCCGACCGCGCGGCGTTGACCGCGGAGCTCGACGAGCTCCGCTCGTCGGTCCGCGCGGAGAAGCTCGGCGAGGTGGCCACGGAGTTCGACCGCGTGCACAACATCCAGCGGGCGGTCGAGGTCGGCTCCGTCGACGCCGTCATCCGCGCCGCGGAACTGCGCCCACGGATCATCGAGGCCATCGAGTCCCGCCTGCGCTGATCCCACCCGCCGCCGGCCGGGGCGGTCGCCCCGGCCGGCTGGTACGCCAGGCACCTGCACCGGTGCGCGGAAGCCTCCGCGCACCGGTGCCCTCGTTTCCTGGCCGAGGGACGTGGCGGAAACCCGCGTCGACGACAGAAGGGCTTGCCGCAGTCACCACCATCGCGAGCCATCTTCATATTTACATGGATCTCGATTAGGCTCTGAGCCGTCCTGTAGTGATCCACAGTGGAGGCGCCTCGTGAGGAAGATGACCGTCCGCCGCAAGAGTTCGCTGCGCCTGCTGTCCGGTGCCCGCCGACTCTGGATCGAGTGGTGCTGGTAGCAGCCGACACGGCGGGCGCTCCAGGGCGCCCGCCCCTGCGGCGACCGGCCCGGCCGTGACCGACGAGCCGGACGGCTACGACTGCCACCGCGACCACGGGCCGTACGCCGGGGTCGCGGCCTTCCTCGGCCGCGTCGCCGCCGACCGCCCGCGCCTGGCATCCCGCCACAGGGTCGCGCTGCACGCCATCGCTCCCCGACTGGACGGCACGGCACGACCGGCCGCCGAGGAGGAGCCGATCCGGTTCCATCCCGCCCGACGCACCGCCTACCTGGCCTACGGCGCGGCCGAGTTCGTGGCGGCCTGGGCGGACCGGCTCCGCCGCCCGGTCACGGTGCGGTTCACCCACGTCGGGAGCGCCGACGAAACCACCCGCGAGCTACTGGACGTGCTGACCCGCCGGCTCGGGCCATCCCCCGTGCGCCTCGACCCGCACGACAGCGGCCCCCGCCAGCCGGCAACGGCCGCCCCGACGCCGAAGGCGATGCGCACGGCCCTGGGCGACAGCCTGGCCCGCGGCTTCTACCACCACGCGGCCCGCACCGCCCGACGCGGACGCGCCACGGTGACCCCGGACGGCGACCTGCGGCACTGGTGGGCGTTCACCACCGGCCTGGCCACCGCCCTGGCGGCGCTGGACCGGGCCACCGAAGCCCTCGACCTCTACCACGAGGCCCGCGCCGCCACCGACGACCCCAGGATCACGATGTCGGCCGCGTACGCCACCGCCATGCTGTACGCCCGGCACCTGCCGGCCGCCGAGCAGGACCCGGCGCGGGCGCGGCACTGGCTGGAGGAGGCGCTCCACCTCGCCGCCGGGCTGCCCGACCCGCGGCAGCGGGTGCTGTCCACCGTCTTCTACGAGCAGGGCCTGGCCCTGCTGGACAGCAGGGAGGGCGATCCCGCCTCCGCGCTACGGCTGATCGACGACGGGCTGGCCCGGCTGACCGCGGTGCTCGCCCCCGGCGAGCGCCCGCAGGACCTGGCCCGGCTACGCCACAACCGGGCGCAGGTGCACCTCGCCCTGGGCGATCCGGCGCAGGCCCTGACGGACCTCGACACCGTGATCGCCCACGACCCCGACAACTGCGAGTACTACGTGGACCGGGCTGCCCTGCACCGGGCGGCGGGGCGGCCACGGGCCGCGATCAGGGACTACGACACCGCGATCCGCCTGGGGCCGCACCTGCCCGAGGCGTACTACAACCGGGCCATGCTCCAACAGGAGCGGGGCCGCGCCGAACGGGCGCGCGACGACCTGGAGCGCGTGCTGGCAATCGACCCCGGGCACCTCGACGCCCGGATCGCCCTGGTCAACCTGCACGTCCGACGCGCCGCGTTCGCACAGGCCGAGACGGACGCGCGGGCCGGGCTGGCGCTCGCCCCGCAGGAGCCCGCGCTGCTGTGCACCCTCGGCCTGATCCGCTCTGAGCGCGGCAGCCTCGCCGAGGCCGACCACCTGCTCAGCCAGGCGCTGGCCGGGGATCCGGAGCTGGTCGAGGCGTGGACGAACCGTGCCGCGATCCGGTTCGAACGCGGTGACGTGCCCGCCGCCCTGGCCGACCTGGACCAGGCGGTGGCGCTGTCGGCGGCACCTGTCCCCCGCTACAACCGCGGCACGGCGCTGATGCGGCTGGGACGGTGGGAAGAAGCCGCCCGCGACTTCACCCACGCGCTCACCCAACCCGACCTGGACCGGTCGCTGCGACGCGACCTCCGCGCGGAGCTGGCCCGCTGCCGGCGCGCCATGCCCCGGTGACCGCCGGCCGAGGCGGTACCGGCGAAACCGACGAGCCCGTCGACCGCGCGGCCTGATCAGGCAGTATCGTCCCGGGATGAACCCGGTGACGCCGACGCTGCCCGCGAGCACTGCGATGCTCCACTACTACCTGCTGCACCCGACCGGCGGGGATGACGCGGCGGGGGCGGGGCTGCTGGTCGAGGAGTTCGTGCTGGGCGACGACCTGTCGGCCGTACGGCTGCGCAGCGCCTGCTGGACGGCGGACGCCGGCTGGCGGAGTTCGGCCACGTTCGTGCGGACGGTCCGCACCGACCCACGCCTGCGTTCCCGGTTGGCGGCCGTCAACCGCCCCGGGGCGGAGGCGGCGTACGGCCGGCTCGGCGGCGGGGCGCTGCCGGACGAGGACGCGCTGCGCCGGCAGTTCAGCGACGACGTCCCGCTGGGGGCCGGTACGCCGCTGCGGCTGGGCGCCGGCCCGGCGGTGCACCGGGTGCTCTTCGCCGGCGAACCGGACGGTGACGCGATAGCCCGCCTGTCGGCGTTGCTGCGGCTCGGCGCCGCCTCGGGCCCGGACGTGAGCGATCCTGGCGTGGTCGGCACCGGCCGGCTGCGGGTCAACGACACGAACCACGTCTGGCAGCTCCGCCGTGTCGGCGGTGTCGCCTGGAGCATCGACGTGACGTCCGACCCGGCCGGTGGTGACGGCCTACGCTGGGTGCTGCGCCAGGTCACCGACGTGGCCCGCTGGCACGGCCTGGTCCCCGCGACGATCGAGCGTCTCTCCTGACCACCGGAGCCGGCCGGGTCCCGCCTGGCCCGGGCGGCCGACCGCGGACCGGATCGGGAGACACGCCCCGGCGACAGGTCGACGCCGCGGAGGCCCTGAAGAGGGGTTCGGGCCTCCGCGGCGTCGCACGGCACCGTCAGTCGGCCGGGTTGACCCACACGTCGGTGACCCACAGCGGGTGGTTGCAGTTGGCCTGCGACCAGGTCGGGCCCGGCTGCAGCCACGGCCCGGTCCGGTAGGTGCCGTCGCTGCACCGCACGAGCACCTGGAACGCGGGCATGCCGTAGTTGCACCGGGCGATGCCGTAGTACCAGCCCATCTCGGCGAAGCAGCCCGCCGGCGGTTGGTGGACGCCGGCGGAGGCCGGGCTCGCGACGCCGACCAGGCCGCCCACGGCCATCGACGTGGTGGCCGCACCGAGGGCGAGGCGGCGGATGATCTTGGAAATACTCATGCCGACGAAGGTATTGATCGTCGCTGTCGCGCCGCTGTCACGCCGCTGTCGCGTCCGGCCGGCCCGCGCCGACCTCACCAGGACAAGGGAACGCGGCGCCCGGTGCGTGCCGGTGGGCCCATCCGATCGGCGCGACGAGGCCCGCCCAACAGCGGAGCGCCGACGACCGGGCCCTCCCCGTAGCCGCAACCGCCGTCCTGGCACAGCCGGTGACAACAGTCCCGGGTCCAACTGGTATCCACAACCGTGGTGGATCGCGCCGGACGGCCGCGGGCTTCGGCCCCGCGCGGTTCTCGACGGCGATCGGCGAGGGGAGGTCGAATGGCGGGTCGGGTGTCGAGTCGACGCCGGCGGCGGCGGGGCAGGGTCGGTGGCACGTCCGACGTGGCCGGGCGTGCGTGGTCGCCGTGGCGGGTCGTCGTCGGGTTCGGCGTGATCAGCCTCGCCGGGGACATGGTGTACGAGGGCGCCCGTTCGGTGTACGGTCCGCTGCTGGCCTCGCTGGGCGCCTCGGCGGTCGCGGTCGGGCTGGTGACCGGGGCCGGTGAGGCCGCGGCGTTGCTGCTGCGCCTGGTTTCCGGGCCGCTGGCGGATCGGACACGCCGCTACTGGTCGCTGACGATCCTCGGGTACGCGTTGACCGCGATCTGCGTGCCGCTGCTCGCCGTCACCCCGCTGCTGGGTGGCGCCGGCATGGCCGTCGCCGCGGCACTGATCGTCGCCGAACGGCTGGGCAAGGCGATTCGCAGCCCCGCCAAGTCGGCCCTGCTCGCCGACGCCGCCACACATGTGGGATTGGGTCGGGGCCTGGGCGTGCACAAGGCACTGGACCAGATCGGCGCCTTCGCGGGTCCGTTGCTCGTCGCCGGAGTCGTCGCGCTGGCCGCGGGCACGCTGTGGCCGGGGCTGGCCGCACTTGCCATCCCCGGGGCCGTCACCATGCTGCTGCTGGTCGTCGTGCGGGCCCGGGCGGCCGCCCCCGTACCGGCCCACGCGCCGCCGGACGAGGCCGCACCGCGCCCGCCGGCCGGTCCCGCGGGCCGGGTGTCGCTGCCGGCCCGCTTCCACTGGTTCGCGGCGGCGATGGCGCTGTGCACCGCGGGCCTGGTGACGTTCGGGCTGATCGGTTTCCACCTCGTACGCGCCGGCGTCGTCGCGACCGCCGCGGTGCCGCTGCTGTACGCGGCGGCGATGGGCGCGGCTGCGCTCGCCGCGCTGGTGACCGGCCTGATCTACGACCGGGCCGGCCCGTGGGTGCTGGTGGCGCTTCCCGCGCTGGTTGCCGCCGTGCCCGTACTGACGTTCGGCGGAGGCCCGCTGCTGGCGGTGGCCGGCGTGCTGGTCTGGGGTGCCGCCGTGGGTGTGCAGGACTCCACCGTCAAGGCCCTGGTGGCCGATCTCGTGCCCGGCGCGCGCCGGGCCACGGCGTACGGGGTGTTCGCCGCCGTGCAGGGTGCGGGTGCCCTGGCCGGCGGCGCTGCCGCGGGAGGACTGTACGAACACTCCGCGGCGAGCCTGATGGTGGCCGTGGCGATCTCACAGGCCGCCGCAGCAGTGGCACTGGTGGGCATTCTGGCGAGGATCCGCGCCGCGCGCCGAGCCTGAGGGATGGCTCGCGACCGGGTGCGGGGCGGGGGACGGGCCGTCCTGCTACCTGCTGCGTCGGACGCTCCGCACGCCGAACGCGATCGCGCCGACGACGAGCACGGCGCCCATGAGCTGGAGGCCCGGGGAGTCGTCGGCCTCCCCGTGCACGATGCCGGCGACGCCGAGCGCGACGACGACGAGGGCGAGGAAGTACTTCATCGGATCTCCTGTCTGAGGCTGGGCCCGCGGCCGACCCTGCCGGTGCGCGGGTGGACGTCGTCGACGTGCTCAGTGCGTGGCGTGCCCGTCATTCCTCGACCCACTCGAGCAGGTCACCGGGCTGGCATTCGAGCACCCGGCACATGGCCTCCAGGGTGCTGAAGCGGACAGCCTTGGCGCGACCGTTCTTCAGCACGGCCACGTTCGCCGGCGTGAGCCCGACGCGCTCGGCGAACTCACCGACGCTCATTTTGCGTTTCGCCAGTTCGACGTCGATGCGGACGACGATGGGCATCAGATCACCGCCTCCATGTCGGTACGCAGCGTCGTGGCCTGCCGCAGCAGCGCACGCATCACCACCATCAGCAGCCCCAGCACGGCGACTCCCACCAACATCAGGAACAGCAGGAGCGGCAGGCCGGGATCTGTCGCTCTGAAACCGACGTAGAGAAACACGCCCAGCAGCACCACCCAGGCGGCGACGATCGCCCACACGATCGCATTCACCCAGCCCATGGAGGCGTCGCTGAAGATGCGGTCGTTCTTGACCAGAGTGAGCAACTTCCAGGTCGCCACGATCACCACCTGGATGCACAGCACCCAGAACACCGTGATGGCAGTCATCGGCCACCTGAGGTAGGCGAGGTCCGGGGACTCCTTGGCCATGTGCGCGAACTGCCCGGGCAGCGACATGGTCTGGAACAGAACCAGGATTCCGAACAGCAACACGAGGAAGACTCTGAGCGGGGCGACCGCTCGATGCTCGGCAAACATGCATCGACTATCGCTCGCAACCTATCGATTGTCAATCGGTTCGACGATCTACCGCGGGACGACGGCATCCAGCCCACCGGGAGCACCCAGCGCCAGGCGTACGACATGGTCGCCGAGCGCTACGGGCCGGGCTGGAACGCGCCGCCGGTCGTCATCGGGGTCGACGCGGACGAGGCGGGCGTGACCAGGCTGGCCCGCGCACTCGCCGTCGATCCGGACGTCGATCCGGCCACCCCGCCGAAGTCCGGTAAGGACGGCGAGAGCGCGATGCCGGCAGGCGGCCTCGCCGGGAACCCGTGTCCACCACCCACCGGGCTCACACTCCGCGGCACCCGTTACCTGTCCGCCCGGCCGATTCGTGCCGACTTGGGCCGCCTGGGTTTCGATGGCGGAAACAGGAATCAGCTTCCGGAAGAAGGCTCCGTGTGACCTATTCTGAATACCCGCGCCCCTGCGAGCGCGTCAGCACACGTGGCACATTAACGCTCCGCCAGATCAGGATCTATGTAACCGTTTCCGGCCTCCACGGCTACTCTCGGTCGTATTGTTCAGGCCTTGACAGCCCCTTATGCTCTTCCCGTGTTGATCTATCGTCTCCGGGCCGAACGGCGTATGCCGTCCGGCTACCCCACCACGGGGGCTCGGACCGTTGCTTGATGAATCTGCGCGCCCTCGGACACCGACGGGCGCCCCCGGGTCGGATATGCCTCGGTCGGGCGGCGACAGGCGGCGCCTCCGCCGGCGCTCGGTACGTTTTCAGATCTGGTCGCTGCTGGTGGTGGCGTTCGCGACGCTCCTGCCGCTGTGGGCCTTCGGCATGTATCTCACCGTTCCCAGTGCGGTGTCGACCAGCCAGAGCCAGCAGCGGAACCTGGAAATCGGCGTACCCACCGACGCGCTGGATGCCGCGTTAAGTGCGGAACGCAAGGCGTCGGTGGTGTATCTGGCAAACCGTGGAACGGGCCGATCCGCGCTCGAAGAAGCGCGCGCCGTCACGGATCAGGCCGCCGACAAGTACCGCAACGACGCGATTGACGTAATCGGCGAAATCGGCGAGGGATCCACCAGTCCGTTGGCGCGGGAATTGCTTGGCCGCCTCGGGGAATTGCCCCGTCAGCGCTCCGCGATCGACAGCGGAACGGCAGAACCGGCGCAGGTTTTCGCGTACTACAACGCCGCCATCGACAACGGCATTCGCGTTCTGAACTCCCTCACGAATGTGGACGACAAGGGGGTGCACAGTTTCGGTGAGGCGTTGTCCCGCCTCGCCCGCGCCCGGGCGCTGCTGCAGGAGGTGGACGCCCGGGTGTCCGCCGCGATCGCCGCCGGGGTCATGACCCGCGACGCCTGGTACGCCCTGGTCACCAACATCGGCGCGGTCAACGGCACGTACGCCACGGCGCTGCCCAACCTGCCCGCCGAGGTCTCGGCGGAGTACAACAGGATCGCGAGCAGCGAGGCGATGAGTCGGCTGCGCGCGCTGGAGGAGACCGTTGCCCAGACGCGGCCCGGCACCCGCATCGGGGTCACCGCGGCGGAGTGGGACGCCGCGACGAAGGCCGTGCTCGATGAGGTGCACGCCTTCGAGTTGAGGACCGCCAACGTGTGGGGCACCAGCGCCGAGCCGGTCGCGCGCTGGGCCCTGATTCGGGCCGCCATCGCCACCGGGTTCGGTCTGCTCGGCGTCTTCGCGCTGGTGACCGTGTCGATTCGCACCGGCCGGACCCTGATCCGGGAGAGCACCCTGCTGCGCAACCGGATGGACGACGTCGCGACCGTACGGTTGCCGCAACTGGTGCAGCGGCTCCGCGCCGGCACGGACGTCAACCCCGACGAGCTCACCAGGGGCCGGGCCGCCGAACGGCCACGCACCAAGGAACTCGACGACCTGGGCGGCTCGTTCGACCGGGTCCATCGGGTCGCCGTCGAGGCGGCCAGCGGCGAGGCGAAGCTCCGGCAGGGCGTGTCCCGGGTGTTCGTCAACCTGGCTCGACGCAACCAGACGCTCCTGCACCGCCAACTGAAGCTGCTGGATGAGATCGAGCGGCAGAACAGCGACCCTGATCAGCTCGCGCAGTTGTTCTCGCTGGACCACCTGGCCACCAGAATGCGCCGCCACGCCGAAAGCCTGATCATTCTGTCCGGTGAGGCGCCGGGCCGGGGTTGGAGCAACCCGGTGCCGCTGCAGGACGTGGTGCGCGCGGCGGTCACCGAGGTGGAGGACTACCCGCGGATCAACGTGCACGTGCCGCCGTCGGTAGGCATCGTCGGCCCGGTCGTCGCCGACCTCATTCACCTGCTCGCCGAGCTGATCGAGAACGCGGCACTCTACTCGCCCGCCGACACGCAGGTGCAGGTGCGGGGCATGAGGGCAGCCAACGGCTTCGTGGTCGAGGTCGAGGACGCCGGTGTGAGCATGAGCGAAGCCACGATGTCGGAGCTGAACTCGCAGCTCGCGGATCCGCCTGAATTCGACCTGTCGGACGGAAGCCAGCTCGGCCTGTTCGTCGTCGGTCAGCTCGCCGCTCGGCAGGGCATCCGCGTCTCGCTGCGCGGCTCGCCCTACGGCGGTACCACGGCGATCGTGCTGCTGCCGCCCACCCTGCTCGCCGAGGTCAACGCCGACCCCCCGCTGGAGCGTGTGCCGGCCGGCCGGCTCAACGGGGTCGACCACGCGCAACGGGACGCGTTCGCCACCAACCGCCCTCCTGCCGAGGCGCCGCGCCAGCCCGCCGCGCCGGTGGCAGGCCGGTCGGAGCTGGACGCGCCGACGAGACCGGCGCTGGACCTGCGCTCGCTGGACCTGCCCACACTGGACCTGCCCGCGCTGAACCTGCCGCCGGTGCGGCGCAATCCGGTGGAGGTCATGCCCGACGCCGACCGGCCGGCGCTGCCCCGCCGCTCCCGCCAGGCAGCCCCCCCTGCGTACCCGGGGGCCAGATCCAGCCGTGCGGGGGCCGCCCCCGCACAGCCCGAACCGGTGCATGACCGCAACCCCGACGAGGTCCGGTCAATGATGTCCGCCATCCAGCTGGGCTGGGACGGGCTGCGCCCCGAAAACCTGAGGTCCGATAATGACGCCGGCGTGAATTTCGGCGCGCCGTCGTCAACACCCGCACGGGAGAGTGATCAGAATGACTGAGTCGGCTGCGGACGCTGGCGGCCTTGCCTGGCTGCTGGACGGCTTCGCGAACCGCGCCCCCGCCGTCCGGCACGCAGTCATCCTGTCCAGCGACGGCCTCCTCGTGGCGCGTACCAGAAATCTGGACCGCAACGACGCCGACCACCTCAGTGCCGTCGCGGCGGGCTTCCACAGCCTCGCCAACGGCGCGGGCGATCATTTCGACTGCGGTGAGGTGCGCCGGACGGTGGTGGACCTGACCCGCGGCTTCCTGTTCGTGACGGCCGCCGGCGCCGGGGCCCGGCTGGCCGTCGTGGCCGAGCCCGACGCGGACGCGGGGCTGATCGCCTATGAGATGTCGATGCTGGTACGCCGGATGGGTGAGCACATGGCGACCCTTCCGAGGCACCAGAGCGCTGCGTACGAGACCCGGTGACCCCTGATGGCGGCATGGCGGAGGTCGTCGGGAGGCAACGAGTGGCTTGACGACGAGGCGGGGCCCTTGGTGCGACTCTACGGCGTGACCTCGGGCAGGACCCACACCGCGAAGATCTCGCTGGATCTGCTCACCGTGATCGCCGCCGTCAACGTCCATCCCGCCGCCATCCAGCTTCTCGGTCCGGAGCACGTCGCGATCCTGCGGTTGTGCGCGCGGCCGACCGCGGTGGTCGAGATCGGCGCCGACCTCGACCTGCCCCTGGGCGTGCTCCGCGTGCTGCTCGCCGATCTCCACGAGTTGGAGTTGATCACCATTCGCCCGCCGAACCACGGCGCACTGCAGGCCAGTGTGCATCTTCTGGAGGAACTGCTCGATGGTCTTCAGAGACTCTGACACCCGGGCCACGCCGCAGGAGCCAGCCTCGCTGAAGATCCTCGTCGCGGGCGGGTTCGGCAGCGGCAAGACGACGCTGGTCGGCTCGGTCAGCGAGGTGCGCCCGTTCCGCACGGAGGAGACGCTCAGCGACCGCTCGGTCGGGGTCGACTCGACCGCCGGCGTCGAAGCCAAGCGAACCACCACCGTCGCCATGGACTTCGGGCGCATCACGCTGAGTCCGCGACTCGCGCTGTACCTGTTCGGCACCCCGGGTCAGGACCGGTTCTGGTTCATGTGGGACGAGCTGACGCTCGGCGCGCTCGGTGCGATCGTTCTCGCGGACACCCGCCGGCTGCCCGACTCGTTTCCCGTGATCGACTACTTCGAGCAGCGCGGCACGCCCTTCGTGGTCGCCGTGAACTGTTTCGAAGGCGCACCCAGATATCTGCCGGAAGAGGTTTCCGACGCGCTGGAGCTGCCGCCCTCCGTCCCGGTCGTTCTCTGTGACGCGCGGGACCGGGAGTCGACCAAGTACGTGCTCACCACCCTGGTCACCCACGTGCTCACCGCCAAGGCCCACGCTCACTGAGCGTCCCGTCCGCAGCGGCACCGCGGCCGGCCGCTGCCATGTGGGGACCGCACCTGCGGAGGTGGCCGGGGTGGGTTGGGCGACCCTGTTCGGGAGGTGCCCACCCCGGCCAGGAACCGGCTCGGCAACGCCGGCCCCTCCTCAGCGCGGCGCCGAGCCGGATTCCGTTACAGCCGGTCCGCATGCCGGGCATCCCGCGCCTCCGAGGCTGTGGACGCGCGCAGCAGGCGGCTGACCACGGCGGCGTCCTGGCCGACCCAGCCGAGCAACGCGGATCCCCTGTTGCGCTGGAACGGCAGGCCGACGTAGTACAGGCCGGGTACCGGGCTCACGCCGTCGACGTGGACGGGCAGCCCGTCGGCCGGGTCGACGGCGCCCGGCACCCACAGCCAGCCGAAGTCGGCGCGGAAGCCCGTCGCCCAGACCACGACGGAGGGCGTCAGCTCCTGTCCGTCCGCCGTCCGCAGAGTCCGGCCCCGCGCGCCGGTGACCCGACCGACAACGCGGACACCCCGTCGCCGCAGGGTGCGCGGACCGCTCCCGATCAGGGGGTCCCGCGCCCGGATCCGCCGCCCCAGCCAGCCCTCGGCGGGCGCCTGTACCGCCCCGAGGGCCTCCAGCCAGGTGAAGATGTCGACGCCGAGGGGGCGCTGCGGAAGGACCGGCTGCCGCGTCCCGAGCGACAACGTGACGGAGCGCGATGCCGCCAGCTCGGCGGCGATCTGCACGCCGGAGTTGCCGCCCCCAACCACCAGGACCGGGCCGTCGGGAAGGTCGGCGGGGCGCCGGTAGTGGGCGCTGTGCACCTGGAACAGTTCCGCGGCCAGGGCACCGCCCAGCGCCGGGACATGAGGGACCTGGAAGGGGCCGGTCGCCACGACCACCGCCCGCGCCGTGCGGACCCCGTCGGCCGTGACGGCCTCGAAGGCACCCTCGGAGGTCCGCCGCAGCAGCCGTACGGCCGCGCCGTGCTCGACGGGCAGAGCGTGGTGTTCGGCATAGGCCGCCAGGTAGTCGGCCACCTCGTCCTTGCTGGGATAGTGGCCGGGCGGAGCGGGGAAGGGCAGGCCGGGCAGGGCGCTGTGCCGCGCCGGGGTGAACAGCCGCAGCGAGTCCCAACGGTTTCGCCACGTGTCCCCGACCCGCGTTCCCGCGTCCAGCAGGAGGATGTCGAATCCGGCGCGGCGCAGCTCGTACCCCGCGGCGAGACCGGCCTGGCCCGCACCGATGATGAGAATTTCTGTCACGACACCACGATTCCCCGGCGTGACGGTCCAGGGCTTGGACGAACCTGCTAACCGTCCCACCGCACCCCGCGCAGCAGCTCGGACGGCGCCAGCCCGAACATGCTTCGGAACACCCTGGTCAGGTGGGAGGAGTCGGCGAAGCCGGCCTCGTGGGCGGCCTGCGTCAGGGACCCGCCCGACGACAACAACAGCAGGGCGGTGCGCAGCCGTTCCCACCGCACGTAGGCACGGAACGGCAGCCCCAGCTCCTGCCGGAACAGGTGCGACAGCCTGCTCGGCGACAGGTGCACGGCTCGCGCCACCTCGTCGAGCGCGACCCTGCCGGGCAGCAGGGCGGGAACCAGTTTCACCGCCTCGGCCACGGCAGGGTGTCGCGGGCGCGCGGTCGGGATCTCACCGCGCGCCGCGGACCGGATCACCGCGTCGATCGCGTCCGTCGACGAGGCGTCGCCCGGAGGCAGTGGATATGGATCGAGCCGCCACTGCGCGGCCGAAGCGGACCGCCCTTCGCCGCGATCAAGCAGCCGGCCGAGACTGGACACCGGGTCGATCAACGCGAGCAGGCCGTCCGCCGCGCCCTGGACGATGGCGTGCGCGGTGTTGGCCGGAATCAGCGCCGCGCGGCAGGAATGGTCGGTGCCGTCGGCACCACGGAGCACCAGGGCGGTGTCCCGGGCGACGAGCAGTTGCACCGCGTGGTGCGAATGCGTCCCGGCCGCACCGATCTCGCCGCGGTAGTAGATCCGGCCCGGCGCCAGCCCCACCCACCCCCGCCACGTCGCGTTCAACTCGCCCGTTCCCTGCTTCCTGCTCCCTGGGCGTCGCCGGCACGGGACCGCGGTCGCCGGGCCTCGTCACCGCAGCGAGCGTACGCGCGGCTGCCGACCGCTGACGGTCACGTTCATCTGACCGGACCGCAGAACCGGCTCGGTGCGAAGGGGCTGCCGGGTGGCGCGGTGGGTCGCCACACCGGATTCAGCTCGATGGCGAGGGCGGGCGCGTGCCAGGCCGCCACCAGCCGCTGGAGCAGGCCGAACTCGCTGCGCCGGCGGTCGACGTCCGCACCGGCGAGGAAGTCGAGCAGGTCCTCGTTGGCGTCCGTTCGTTCGATGATCTTGCCGTGGAAGGTCAGCACCTCCACGACCGGGATATGGATCAACTGACCCGGTGGGGCCTCGGCTGCGGTCACCGTCGGCAGGAAGGCGATCACCCGTACGCCCTGGACGGGGCACAGAGTCTGGTAGCGGTAGAAGGGCGCCTCGTCGAGCAGCGAGCGGATGAACGGCTCGTCCGGCGTGCTGGCCGCCTCGCTGCCGATGGTCGTCACGTGGAACATCGCCCGCAACACCCACCCGGTCGCCAGCCCCCAGCCGGTGCTGGCGTCCGGCGGCGGGTAGTACGTCCGCGCGGTGCGGACCAGCGGGCTGAACATCGCCAGCGCCCGCACCGGAGAGCCGGGCAGGTCCCGCAGGTAGGTGCGGGCCACCATCACCCCCTCGCTCTGCGCGACCAGGGCGACCGGCCGTCCGGTACGCCGGTGTACCGCCTCGACCTGGCGGGCGAGCAGTTGGGAGCTGGACCTCAGTGACCGATGGGTGGCCCTCGGCCCGTACGGCAGCGGGCGCCCGCCCGCGTCCAGGCCGGCGTAGGAGAACCGCTCCACGTTCGGATCCGCCGCGGGCCGGCCGTCGTAGTCGGAGTTGTGGCCGGCGAGCAGGACCACCGCGTACGGCACCCGCTCGGGCAGCGGCCGGCCGAGGATCGGCGGCGTGAAGGGGGTCGCCTGCCGGCGGGACTCGAAGAGCGCCTGCGCTGTCAGGGGGATGGCCAGGGCCAGCACCACCACGACCGGCACCACCGGCACCCGCCGCCACCGTACCCGTTTCTGGAGGACGGCCGCCCGCACCGTCCGGTTCCACAGCAGGCCGTTGACCGCGCCGGCGGCCGCGGCGACGAACGGCGCCAGGAGCTGGGGAGCGCTCCACACCAGCCCACCGGCCACACTAGATCACCACGAAGTCGAGCAGCGACCAGGCCACCAGCTCGGCCGAGGGCAGCCCCCGCCACAGGCCTCGGCCCACCGACATCCGCTGCAGGAAGGGAGCGAGCAGCATCATCGGGATCAGCGAGGCGAACAGGAACCAGGACAGCGAGGCCACCGACGCCGCGACCGAGTACGCGGCGAACGGCAGGACGAGAACCGCGCCCAGCGCCGCCACTTCGAGGTTGCGCCGCACCAGCGCCCGGTACGGCGGCCGTGGAACGCGTGCCGGCCAGGCGAGGCCGACCAGCGCCGCGGTCAGCACCCCGCGCAGCAGGATCACGCCCAGCAGCCCGGCCCAGAACGTCAGCCAGGTGTTGTGGTAGACCAGCAGCCAGCGCATGTCGTGGTAGGAGTCGTACGGCCAGACCGCCGAGGCCTGCGGGGCGAGCCCCTCTGCCGTGGCGAACCCGCTCGGCATGAGCACGAGCACCTCGGCCAGCGGGACCACCGCGGCGACCCCGAGGAGGGCCACCAGCCGGCGCCGGGTCGATCGCACCAGTCCCCCTTCGGCCCGCGACTCTTCGCCGACTTTCCCGCGTCACGGCAGCTACAGGGGCTGTTTCGGAGGAATCGGTCCGTCGAGCGCGACCAGGGGTGCGGCCCGGGCGCGGGCGTTCGGGTGCGACGGCTCAGTGTGTGGGCGTTCCGTGGGCGGCCTTCCTCCTGCGTGTGGTGCGTGCGGCGTACGCCCGGCGCATCTTGACGTAGTTGCCGCAGCCGGCCATGGAGCACCAGCGGCGGGCCTGGTTCCGGGAGGCGTCGTAGTACGCCCAGCGGCAGGTGTCCCGGGCGCACACCTTCAACCTCGTCCAGCTCTGCTCCGCTCCGCACTGCCGGACGGCGTCCAGCAGGGCTGCCAGAGCGTGGTCGAGGGCGGCGTCGCGGGCGGCGACGAGGCGGTGACCGCGGTCGGTGAAGGTCATCCGCACCGGTACCCCGGCCAGTGCCTGGTCGAGTCGGTGCAGCGCGGCGGGGTCGGCCGGATGGCCGGCGTGGCCGAGCAGCACCGCGCGCAGGCCCTCGCGGACGGTCACGGCGACGGCGAGGTCGGCCGCCCGCAGCCGAGCGTCGGGGCGGAGCAGCCGCCGTTCGGCGAACCAGTCCCGGAGCCGGTCGGGGGCGGTGAGCGACTCCTCGTCGGTCTGCGGTTCGAACGTGTTGACGAAGTCCCGGAGCAGACGGGCGGCGGGCGGGATCACGTCCTCCTCGCTCATCGCACCCCCTCGGCTCACACCAGCGTAATTCCTTGACAGGTGTCACTCTGCCCGTACACCATCAAAGGGGTTTCGCTGGTGTAGCAGGAACGCGACGAAGGCGGGGAAGGCCCGATGCCCAACACGCTCCGCGACGTGGCGCGGTTGGCCCAGGTGTCGGTGAAGACGGTCTCCAACGTGGTGAACGGCCACCCGCACGTCAGCGCCGGGATGCGCCGCCGCGTCGAGGCCGCCGTCGAGGCGCTGGACTACCGTCCGAACCGCTCCGCCCGGACCCTGCGGACCGGGCGGACCGGGATGCTCGCCCTGATCGTGTCGGAGGCGGACCTGCCCGGGATCGGCGTGCTCGCGCGGGCGGTCGTCCACGCCGCAGCAGGGCACGGCTACCGCGTCGTCGTCAACGCGATCGGCTCCGGCCCCGGGCGCCCCGGCACCGCGAACCCTCCGTTGCCGGTCGACGGCTGCCTCCTGCTCGCCGACCTCCCGGCCGCGCCGGGCGTCGGCGGGCTGCCCCTCGTCCGGCTCGGCCGGCCCGCCGCCGGCGGTCACGTGGACCGGGTCGGCATCGACCACATCCGTGCCGGCCGCGACGCCACGGCACACCTCCTGGGCACCGGCCGGCGGCGCATCGCCGCCATCGACGCCGGACCGGGCGAGCCGTCCCCGACACCGCCGGGCATCCAGGGGTACGCCGACGCCCTCCGCGCCGCGGGCCTCGCCCCGCTCCCCGGCCACCTCCTCCGGGCACCCTCCCATCAGCGCGCCGACGGCTACCGGGCCGCCCGTACGCTGCTGGCCCGACACCAACGCCCGGACGCCGTCTTCTGTGCCTCGGACTCCCTGGCGATCGGCACCCTGTGCGCCGCGTTCGACGCCGGCGTACGCGTCCCGGACGACCTCGCGGTCATCGGGGTCGGCGGCAGCGAGGAGGGGCGGTGGGCGCGTCCGGCGCTCAGCACCGTCTCCGCCGACACCGGGTTCGTCGCCCGCCAGGCCGTGGCCCGGCTGGTCGCCCGCATCGCCGCGCCGGACGCCGCCCCGGTCGACGTGGTGGCCCCCCACACCCTGCTGCCCCGGGCGAGTACGCGGAGGGCCGACCGGCCCGGCGCGGTCCGCGCCTCGTGCTGACCCGGTCTGCCCGCGAACGGGGACCGGGACGTCGGGTCGAGCAGCGGACCAGGCTCCGACCGGCCTGCGACCCCGACGAGACGTCGCGCGTCCGTCGGATTCGCGGCCCGCCGGAGGGGGACGGAAACCCGCGTGCCGGTCACGGCTGCCGCCGCCGTACGGCTGCCTCGTGCGCCTCCTGCCCACGGAACCGACGACGGTACGTGGCCGGGGTGACGCCGGCGACCCTCAGGAAGGCCCGACGCATCGTTTCGGCCGAGCCGAAACCACAGAGACGAGCGATGGAGGTGACGCCGGCATCTCCGGCTTCGAGGAGGGCCCGGGCCGCGTGCACCCGGATCAGTTCGACGTACCGGGCCGGGGTGGTGCCGGTCTCGCGGCGGAACAGCCGGGTCAGCTGGCGCTCGCTGACCGCCGCGCGGGCCGCCATGGTGGCGAGGGTGTGTTCGGCCGACGGTTGCGTCTCGACCGCGTCGAGCACCCGGCGCAGGACCGGCCCGGCCGGCGCGGGCCCGACGCCGGCCGAGTCACGTTGCGCCCGGCCACCGGGCCGGTGGACAGACCCGGCCAGGTGTCTGGCGACCGTGCGCGCCCGGTCGACGCCGAGGTCCTCGGCCACGAGGGCGAGCGCGAGGTCGATGCCCGCGGTCATCCCGGCCGAGGTCAGGTGCGGGCCGTCGCGGACCCAGACGGCATCAGGTCGCACCGCGACGCCAGGGAACCGTGCCGCCGGATCGCCGCAGACGGCCCAGTGGGTCCTCGCCCGCCGGCCCTCCAGCAGGCCCGCCTCGGCCAACACCAACGCCCCCGTACGGAAAGACGCCACCCGCCGCGCCGACCGGCCGATCCGCCGTACCTGTTCGACCACCGTGGTGGGTGGGCGGTTGCCGGCCGTCGTCGGACAGCCCGCAACCATCAGCGTGTCGACCGGCGTACGGACCTCGGGCAGTGCCAGGTCGACCCCGATCCACACGCCGACATCGGTACGCACCGGCCGCCCGTCGGGCGACACGAGCCGCATCCGGTAGCCGCCGGAGCCGTTCAGGACCTGGAGCGGTCCCGCCACGTCCAGGAGGACCGCACCGTCGTGCACGACGAGGACCACCTCACGCCCGTCATCAGCCGCCATACCCACAGGTCCGATGCGCCGGCCGGCTGGTTCCCGGACCGGGCTTACTCGCGCCGTCCCGTAGGCCGGCAGCGGCAGCGGGCACGCCTGATGCGGACCGGATCCCCTCGGATCCGGACCAGTCGCACAGAACCGGGAACCGCGGCGGTGACCGGGCCGACCAGTGCCACATGCACGGACATCAGCCGGGGACGTACTCGATCGGTCCAGGCCGAGCCATGAGGAGGTCATGAATGTTGACGATGGACGTCAGCCGACGGACGGTTCTGCGGGCCGCGGCCGCTGGCGGGGCGGGCATGGGGCTGGCCGGCACGGGCCTGGTCACGTCCGGCCCGGCCGCCCCGGCCTCGGCCTCGGCCGGGCAGCGCAGCGGCTCCACCGGCCCGGCCCGGAAGCTGCGCATCGCGATCCTGCTCTTCGACGGAGTCACGGCGGTGGACGCGATCGGCCCGTGCGAGGTGCTGTGCCGGATCCCGGGCGCCGAGGTGGTGACCGTCGGCAGGGAGTCCGGCCGGGTGCGGACGGACACCGGGGTGCTCACGCTCGGCGTGGACCACACGCTGAGCCAGGTGCGCACGGCCGACGTGCTGCTGGTGCCCGGGGGAAACGTCCGCGACGTGCAGGCGGACCCCGAGACGATCCGCTGGATCCAGCGGGTCCATCGGCACACGACGTGGACCGTCTCGGTCTGTACCGGATCCCTGGTGCTGGGCGCGGCCGGCCTGTTGCGCGGGCTGCCGGCCACCACGTACTGGGCGCTCAAGACCGAACTCGCCCAGTTCGGCGCGACGTTCGTCCCGAGCCGCTTCGTCGAGGCAGGTCGGATCATCACCGCGGCCGGCATGTCCGCTGGGATCGACATGTCACTGCATCTCGCCGCCAAGCTCGCCGGTGACCGGATCGCACAGGCCCTACAACTGGTCGTGGAATACGACCCTCAACCGCCGTTCGACACGGGCAGCCCCGACAAGGCCGGTCCGGAGCTGACCAGCCTGGCACTGCGGCTGCTCAGGAATTCCGGCGCCCGCTGACCCGGGTCTGGGGAAGCGGGCCGGTCAGGGCGCCGGATCGCGCTGTTCGAACCGGATACTGCGCAGGATCGAGACCATCACCCGGCAGTACTCGGCCCAGTCGGCGAGGCTCGGGGTGGTGAGGCGTAGGACCAGTAGGTACGGCGCGTCGGGCAGGGGCACGACCGCCTGGACGTTGGCGACCGGGACGACTGTCGGTTCCGGCTGCGCGCCGAGCCGCGTGGGGATCGGCGCGCCGGACCCGGCCAGCACGACCACCGCCGGACCACACGGCAGGATACGTCGCTCCACCCGCTGGTACGGCCCCGCCGCGCGTTCGAACTGCGTGGCCAGCCGGTCCGCAGCGAGGTTCACGTCCAACTGCTCCGCGGGCTCCAGAGCGACCAGCAGGGACGACACGCTGGCCTTGCCGTCGGCCACCAGGCAGCTGAACCCGTAGTAGAGCAGCGGGTAGCGGCTCAGCTCGACGACCTGCCGGTCGTACAGTGCGGCCAGGGACCGACGCTGGTCGGGGTCTCCCTCGGGTAGGAACCGGGCGGCGAGCTCGAACAGAGCCTGCCGGCGCTGGTCGGGGTCGGGGTGCAGCGGCATCGCGTGGAACCAGGAGGGCACGGCGAATCCGACGCGGGGCAGCGCGGGCGGCGCCGTCTCGGTCACCGGGAGCACTAGTGGGCCACCGCCTTCTTCGCCTCCTGCAACCGTTCCGCCTTCTCCCGCTGTGCGGCGTCGTCCTCGCCCCCGCCCAGGCTCCACGCCCGCTCCATGGCGGCCGGGATGTCGTACCAGCCGTCCTGCCAGTAGTCGTCGACGTGGTTGGCGATGTCCTCCTGCTGCATGGAGTTCGCCGACGACTGCCAGCTTCCGTCGAAGAACGCCTCGTGCATGCCGCGAGTGACGTCGTCGAGGCCCTCAAGGGCCGGCCGCATCAGCCTTCCGAGGCCGATGGTGACGGCTCCGGCGATGTCGAAGGTCAGATCCTGGGCGGATACGTCGCCGCCGCCGAACCAGGCGGTGCCATGCAGAACGAGGGCGCCGACCCCGAGGATCGTGCTGGCACCCAGGCCGCTGCCGCCGACCACGATGAGCGCCCCGCCCAGCGGGGCGCCGTCTGTGGTGGGTCTGCCCTGGCCCACCTGACGGAGCCAGCCCGCCGCATCGACCTGTGGGTCCGCCCGTAGGCCACGTCAACGCGAAGCTCGACGGGTGACGCGGCGGCGAACCTGCAAGATCATTGCAATATGATCTTGGGCTTGGTTCGCGTCGGCGGGCGCACGGCGGGCATGCCCGCGTCCCCGCATCATCACGCACTACGAAGGAGAACCCCTCTTGCGTCTTCGCGTTGCAAGGGTCGCGCTGCCGCTCGTCGCCGTCGCGCTGCTGTCCGCCTGCGGTGGCGGCCAGGCCGAAACTGGTGACGACAGCGGCACCGGCATCCCGAAGTCCCCGGAAGACTCGTACGCAGCGATCATGAAGGCCATCTACGCCGCCGACTCGCAGCGGGTGTGCTCACTGATGACTCCGGACGCCGCGGACAGGTTCATCGGGGAGATGAGGCGATGGAAGGACGCTGAGGGCACGACCTGCGAGGGCGTGGTGGACTCCTTCGCCAGCCAGCAGTCAGGTCCGCCGCCGAAGGAGTGGGGGCCCACGATGTACGGCAAGGTCGAGTACCCCAACCAGTTCTTCGCGATGCTGGAGGCCTGCCCGCCGGACCCGAACGGCGGCTTCCAGGGGAACTTCGCCGCAGTGACCTGGAAGAAGCAGGACGACGGCTGGATCATCACCGAATTCGACATCAGCACCGGCTGCGGAGGCTGAGCCCGCCGACCACCCCTGTCTGACCTGGACCTGCCCAGCAGCGACCGGGACGTCGGACAAGAGCGCCGGCCTCCTCCTGTGGGAGGAGGCCGGCGCTCTCACCGCCCCTGGACGCACGCGCCAACAGGCCGCCGCGTGAGCCAGGACCAGCCCGTGGCGCGATCGGCCAACCGGTCAGGTGACGCCTAGCGTCGAGGCACGGCGAACCAGCCCACCGCAGTCAGGGCAAGGAGCAGCGACACCACGAGCAGGGCGACTCCCACCGAATGGGGCATGGGGATGAGAAACGGCGCCTGCTGGACCAGCAGGCACGCGCCGAGCAGCGCCTGACCCACGCCCATGCGGACGGGTTGGGACCGCTGCCTCGCCGTCAGGCGCGCGACCCGCACCCAGGCCACGGGAACCCGGCGCGACACGGCGACGCGGACACCGAAACCGATCATGGCGAGGCTGAGGACCACGATCACGAGGCGCACGGTGGTCACACAGACTCCAGGTCACTCGGGCTCATGCGCCCCATCGTTCAAGGCGTGTCAAGGTCGCATCTCCTCGTCACAGTCGCAGACCGTCCAGCCTCCCGGACGGGGACCAGGCAGGGCGCCCTACCAGACGCCTGACGGCTTCCGCAGCGGATCCGCGCACGGCCGGTCGCGGCCGGAGTGCGGCTCCCAGTTCGCCGGCGGGGTGGAGAAAGGGTGGGGTGGCGGGCGAATGATCTAGACGGCCCGGTGGAGTCAGGGCAATACTGCGGCTGGTCCTTACGTGGCCGGCACCCCGATGGCAGGGGCGGGAAGTGGGATGAGAATGCTGCGTGGGCTCGGAATCGGCGAGAAGGACGAAGCCGTCTACGTGGAACTGCTGCGCCGCCGCCGGGCGACCGCCGCGGATCTCACGGAGGCGTTGCAGATGGCGGCGCCGGCGGTGACGGCCGCGATGGCGCGACTGGTCGCGCTCGGCCTGGTCACCGTTGACGACGGCGGCCTGCACACCGTCGTACCGCCCGACGTCGGGCTCGGCACCCTCATCGTCCAGCGTCAGGCCGCACTGCAACAGGTCCAGGGCAGGCTGGGAGAACTGGTACAGGTGTACCGGACCGGGGCGAGCTCCACCGTGGGTGAGGTGGAGGCGCTCACCACGCCGGAGGAGCTCGCCACCTGGATCGACAACATGGAGCGGGGTGCCAAGCGGGAGATCATGGCGTTCTTCCGGCCTCCGTACGTGCTGGACGGCGAGCTCGAGGTCTCCACCGACGTGCCCGCCTACCGGTACGTGTACGAACGCGCCGCCCTCGACGATCCGCGGACCCCCGCCGAGATCGGCAGGTTCCTCAAGAGCGGGTACGAGATCAGGATCGCCGCCGAGCTGCCCAGCAAGATGATCATTGTGGACCGGGAGACGGTGCTGCTGCCGATGCTGCCCGACCAGACGAGCGTCCATCCCGGATTCCTCCTGGTACGAGGTCAGGCGCTGGTGCACCTGCTGGTGGCGCTCTTCGAGCGGGTCTGGCAGGCGGCCACGCCGTTGCGGCTCACCGCCACGGGTCTCGCCGAGGGGTCTCCCGCGTGGGACGACGTCGACGTCGCGCTGCTGACGTACCTGCTCTCCGGGATGCCGGACAAGACGGTGGCCAGCCGGCTCGGGACCAGCGAACGGACGGTGCAGCGCCGGATCCAGCGGCTGATGAAGCTGGCCGGGACCGACAGCCGCATGCAGTTGGCCTGGTACGCCGCCCGGTCGGGGCTCATCTCGCCCTGACCGGGCCCGGAGAGCGGGTCGCCCCCACCCGCGACGCGCGGATGGGGGCGACCGTGCGGGACGACGAGGTCATCCCCGCAGCTTGTAGGCGCGGGTCACGGTCTGCTCGACGGTGTTGCCGTCAGCGTCGGTGGCCTGCACCCGCAGGGAGACGAAACCGTTGGTGTCGTCCAGGGCCGGGCTCTTGATGGCGCCCTTGACGGTGGCGTCGCCCCCGGCGGTGACGGTCACCTGCCGCCAGGTGACGCCGTCGTCGTAGGAGGCCCACAGCTTCGCCTCGCGGATCCGCAGGCCGGCCAGATCCTTGGGGTACCAGAAGTCGAGGCTGATGCCGACCGTGGACTGCGCCTGCACGGTGTTGTCCAGGTCGACGTCGAGGTCGTAGCCGACCGACAGCACGGGCAGGAGCGCCCGGTCGCCGGCCTGCTGCGAGTGGAACGTCCAGGCGGTGTTCACCTTGGTGGAGGTCGTCCACCACGGCTGGTCCCGCCGCACGTCCGTCACCACGCGGTACCTGGCACGCTCAGGCGTCATCGGGAAGGCCACCGCCGCGGCCGGTGCGGACCCGAGCAACTGGCCGTCGCGGTACACGGTGGTCAGCGCCTTGTCGGTGTTGTTGGGGATCGTCAAATACTGGCCGGTCGCCTCGTCAAGGAGGCCGGTGGTGAACACGACGCCCACGTCGCCGACCCGGACGGCTCCCTCCGGCCGGCCGGCGGGTATGGCGGACCGGACGACGGGCTTGTTCCAGGCCCGGGTCAGCCGCTGCCCGGGCTCGAACACCGACGGAAGTGTCTGCTGGAAGCCGGGCATCGACTCCCACACGCCGGCCGGCGCCATCAACTCCCAGGTCGGCCGGCCCGCGGTGACGTACTCGGTGAGCGACCTCGGCATGGTCGTCCGGGCGAGGGTCATGACGATGAAGGACTGCAGCGGCGAGAGAAGGAAGCGGGAGTATCCGGCTTCGGTGCCGGGCGTCGAGGCGTGGAAGGACGTGTCGACCGTGGCCAGTTCCTCGGGGCTGACCTGGTAGCGCTGGTCGGCCGAGATGCCGTGCTGGTACTTGATCAGCTCGTAGGAGTACGGGCTCACCGCCGTACCCTTGAGCTGGATCAGGACGCCGCCGCGGTCGGCGAGACCGGCCAGTCGGCCGCCCTGCTCACCGGAGAGGGTCATGGCCGGGATGGCGGTCGGCGTCTTCTGGTAGACGTCGGTACCCCACTCGGCGGGGAGGTCGTTGTAGATCAGGATCGCGCCGGCGCCGGCCGCCGCCGCGTTGTCGATCTGCTGCCGCGGGGTGAGGCCGTCGCTGCGCCGTACCAGCGCCAGCTTGCCCTTGACGGCCTTGCCCGCGTAGTCCTGCGGCCGTCCGAGGCCGGCGTTCACCACGCCCAGGACCTGCGTGCCGTCGATGCGCGCCGAGCCGACCCAGCCACCGACGTACTCCGGCGTGATCGGGAACGCTCCGGGACTGACCAGTTGCGCCTCCAGTGCCGGTGCGGCCAGCGACCAGGCCAGCCGGTGCTCGAGGTTCTCGCTCTTGAACTGCGACGGGATGGCGTGCAGCTTCGTGTAGCCGTTGAACTCGGTCTGGAGGCCGTACATGAGCGACTTGTCGTCCTTCAGCAGCGACATCCCCATCCGGACGCGCTGCGGCTGGCTCGGCTTGGGCGTCTGGATGCTGACCTGGCTCGACTTGCTCCCGTCGAAGGTGATGGTGCGGTCGGAGTCGACGACGATGCCTGATTCCGCGCCGTAGACGTGGTCCCGGACCTGCTGGTAGTCCGGGGTGAATCGGTAGATGCCCGCCTCGAAGGCGTACTCGCCGCGGGGCAGCCTCAGCTCCAGAGTGCCCTCGGCGCCGAGGATGAAGTGGATGTCGGCGGGCCCGGGATTGTCGAGATCGAAGACCCACACGCTGCTGTAGGTGGAGGCCGGCGCCTTGCCGTCCAGGTCCATCAGCTTCACGTTCACGTTGAAGCGCTCCGAATCCCGAACGAAACCGACGGCCGTCGTCACGACCGTCCCGCCGTCGGCGGAGGCGGCGGTGACGTGCGCGCCGTACGCGCCGGGCGGCACCACGCCGCTGTTGGCGGTGACCGTCACGTCGGCGGTGCCACGGGCCGGCACGGTCACCGTGTCGGCGCCCAACGTCAGCGCCCCTGCCGGCAACTGCCCGGCGGCGCCCCTGGTCGTCAGCGCGAGGGTGACCGGCTGGTCGCCGTCGTTGACGTAGGTGAGTTGCCTGGTGACCGGGGCGGTCGATTCCCACGCCTGCAGGCCGAAGTCGACCACGCCGGGCCCGGACACGGGCTGCCGTACGGCGCGGCTCACGTCGGTGCGGCCGGCGCCCTGGGCGTAGACCGAGGTGTCGGCCGTGGTCTTCGCCGTGCTGACGAGCTGGCTCTTCAGCCGCGCCGGGGTCCAGTCCGGGTGCTGCTGGGCCAGGATCGCGGCGGCGCCCGCCACGTGCGGCGTGGCCATGGAGGTGCCGCTGGCGGCGGTGTAGTGGTCGTCCACCGGGGTGCCCATGCTGGTGCCGGCCGCCCGGGCGGCGACGATCCCCGCGCCGGGTGCGGTGATCTCCGGCTTGAGGGCGCCGCTGGCGAGCGGGCCACGGCTGGAGAAGGAGGTGACCGCGTCGGCGCGGTTCACGGCGCCGACCGTCAGCGCCGACGCGGCGATGCCGGGCGAACCGACCGTCGTCGCGCCGGGCCCGGAGTTCCCGGACGCGATGGTGAACAGCACGCCCGTCTCGGCCGTCAGCTGGTCGACGGCCTCGGCCATCGGGTCGACCCCCTCGCCGGCCACGCCGCCCAGGCTCATCGAGACGACCTTCGCGCCCGAGTGGGCGGCCCAGTCCATCCCGGCGATGATCCACGACTCCGCGCCGCCACCCTCGTCGGCCAGCACCTTGCCGACGAGGAGTTGCGCACCGGGCGCGACGCCCTTGTGCCTGCCGCCGGAGGCTGCGCCCGTGCCGGCGATCGTGGCGGCGACGTGGGTGCCGTGCCCGTGCCCGTCGTCGACCGACTCGCCCGGCACGAAGCTGCGGCTCTCAGTGATCTTGCCAGCCAGGTCCGGGTGGTTCAGGTCCGCACCGGTGTCCAGGACGGCGACCTTCACGCCCGTTCCGTCGTATCCGGCAGCCCACGCGGCCGGCGCGCCGATCTGCGGCACGCTCTGGTCGAGCAGGGCGTGCACCTTGCCGTCCAGCCAGAGCCGCTCGATGCCCCCGGCGAGCCGGGCCTTGGGGGTACGGGCCCTGGCGGTGTCGTCGTCGACGGCCTCCCAGAACGTGGCGGCCTGCTTCTTGTCGGCGGCGATGGCGGCGCCCCGGATGCTGGGCAGGCTCCGCTTCACCCGGCTGCCGGCGGGGGCGGACGGCGCGCCGGCCCTGCCCGCCGCCCCGGCCGGGTACTTCACGATCAGCGGGATCGACGTGTCGTGCGCGTCGTCGTAGCCCTGCGCGATCAGGCCCGTGACGTTGAACAGTCGCCTGTCCACCTGGCCGGTCGCGATGAGCGGCTCGACCGCCAGCGGGACGACGTACACGTCGGTGCCGACCGAGTAGGTGCGGAAGTTGCCGACCGGCCCGTCGTGCGGAGTGACGGTGATCGCCGGCTTGCCGCCCTGCGTCGTCACCGTGACCACGTCACCGGTGACGAGGGTGACCTGTGCCGCCTTCGACGACGGGGGTACGGCGGCGGTTACCTCGCCGGCAGGTGCCGGTGCCTTGCCGTGCGCGCTTGTGCCGACGGTCGCGACGAGTGTCGCCGCGAGCGCGACGCCGAGCAGCGTCGATCTTCTGGTTCGCATAGAGCTGACCCCTCCTTCTGCCGGTACGGGTGGTGGTCCGTGCCGGTGGGGCAAAGCTTCGTGAAAGCGGGGGTGAACTCGCTACGGCTGGGCCTGGCGAACACTGGACATGTCAGGTCGCCGCCACCGCCGATCGGTGGGTGTACATACGTCGACCGGCCCGGTGACCACCGTCGGCTGGCCTGCCGACGGCCGGCGCGCCGGGGCGCTACGGGCGCGGTGCTCCCCCGCGGGGCGACGGTGGCGGGGTCGGTTCGCTGGGGCGGACCCGCCAGGAGACGGCGTCCGTCGCGGCGATCCCGGTGAGGATGACGACGGCCACCACGGCGATCAGGACCGGTGGCAGGAACGCGACCACGGGCGCCAGCGCGACCAGCAGGAGCAGTCCGATCACCCGGGACAGGGCGACCCGGCTGAACGACAGGTAGTCGAGCCGGGCCCGGCCGGCCAGGTAGATCGCCGGTCCGCAGAGGATGACGGCGGACCACGCGAGGTTGGGCTCGGCGAACGGGTGGGTGATGATGATCTCGTCGCCGACCGAGCTGAGCACAATGCCGCCGGCCATGAGCAGGTGGGCGTACGAGGCGGACCGGCTGAACACCGCCGGCGTGGTGCTCGCCGCGATCACGGCCGGGAGCAGCAGCCCGGCCCGGTAGAAGTAGATCCGCCACAGCAGCGTGGTGATGGCGAACGTCAGCACGAACGCGATCACCCGGTCCCGCTCGAAGCCGAGCCCGGCGAACTGTCCGCCCGCCGCCAGGATCGACTCGCCGAACGCGACGATCATGATCTGCTGGTAGCGCTCGGCGAGATGCTCCGCCGAGACCGCCTGCGTGGTGATCCGGGCCGGACCGAGCTTGGGCAGCCGGAAGTCCAGCCGACTCATGACGTACCCGAGGACGGCCGCGACGAGCCAGATCACCACCCGGGTGTTGCCGTCGGTGAGCGCGCCCGCGATCCACAGCACTCCGGAGATGCAGGACCAGATGAACTGCTGCAGGGAGCCGATCGTCACCTCCCGGCCGCGCATCGCGACCGTGACGAAAAGGGCGCGGCCGACCTGGATGAGGACGTAGGCGCCGGCGAAGATCATGCCGTCCTCGGCGAACGCCTCGGGCACCGCGCCCGCCATGATCAGGGTGCCGAGCATGATCGGGATGATCACGAGCTGGATCGCGGGCTGGGCGGGGTTGAGGCGGTTCGTGGTCCAGGCGGTGAAGACCCAGACCCACCAGAACGCGGCGAGCAGGATCCCGGTGTGCAGCGCGCCGAGCCAGGTGAGGTCGCTGAACAGGGTGTGGGACAGCCGGGTCAGCGCGAAGACGAAGATCACGTCGAAGAAGAGCTCGACGTAGGTGGCGCGCTGCGGCTCGGCGTGATCCCTCAGGAGGTCGCGCGGGCTGCCGGCGGTCATCGGCGCGCCCGGTCTGTCGGTTCTGCGGTACCTGCCATCAGTCGTACCACGCGCCGCGCCGCCGTCGGCCCGGCTCACGCCGACGCTTGTCGAACACCCGCGCCTCCCGCTCTCTGCGACCACTGCGGCGATCTTGCGTGCCGGGTGGGATTGGGCCTGTCTGGTCCTGCGCCGCGCGTCGATGGCCAGGGTCCGGCGCCCGGTCGAGGGGAAGTGCGGGCGGGAAGCTCTGGTGGCCGGCAGGCCCCGCACTTCGCCGCCGCCACCGTGCGACTGCGGTGACCGCGGGCCCGCGCTCCGCGTCCGGCGCGCCGCGTGCTCGCCGGCGCACCGCCGCCGTCGGTCACCCGGGACAGGCCAGAACGGTATGACGTCCGACCGGAGGGCCCGCCGGTCAGGGTACATCGGGCGGATCGCCCGTCACGGCGCGATTGACAGCAACCGATGGCCGCTCGTGGGCGCGAAGTCGCGGACCGCCGCGCCTCTCCGACGACGTCGTCGTTCCGCGCCGGACGTCAGGCGGCTGGATCGCGCTCGGCGTCGGGGAGGGCGGGAGCGTCGGGAGGGGCGGGAGCCTCGGGAAGGGTGGGAGCGTCGGTGGGGTACAGGCCGGCGACGAAGCCGTACACCTGGTCGCCGGCGCGGGGGATCTGGGCGAACCGGCGGGCCAGCTCCTGGACCTGCGCCCAGAAGTTGCGCACCTCCTCGACGGGGATGCGGGCGTGCACGAGCGTGCACCGCAGCTCGTCGGCCGCGTGGGCGGCAGCGGACTCGGCGGTCGCCTGCGCGAGCCCGTTGATGGCCGCCACGACCTGCTTGTCCTCGCTGCGGCTGAGCACGCCGACGTAGAACGTCCGGGCGACCCGGCCGTAGTACCGCTCCTCGATCGCCCGCACGCGGCGGGTGCGCACCACGCGCAGGAGACCGACGTCGACGAGAAGCTTCACGTGGTAGGCGACGCTGCTCTTGGGGCGGTCGACCGCCTGGGCCATCTCGGTGACCGTGGCGGCCCGCTCGAGGAGCAGCTCCAGGAGGGTGTCGCGCAGCGGGTCGGCCAGCGCACGCAGTTGCTCGGGCGCGGTGACCACGAGCATCTCCTCGAGGTCGTAGTCCGGGATCCGCTGATTGACCGACATTTCTCGACCGTTCTAAGATTGTGGATCGTTTGATCCTCGCCGTCCGTTGTCAGGAGTGTAGAGATGGCCGAAGTCGTGCTGTTCCACCACGTGCAGGGACTCACCGACGGGCTGCGCGCGTTCGCCGAGCAGCTCCGCGCCGGCGGCCACACCGTGCACACGCCGGACCTGTTCGACGGCGCACGACCGGCGACCCTCGAGGACGGCCTCGCGCTGACCCGGCGCATCGGGGGTGAGGTGCTCGACGAGCGGGCCGACCGGGCCGTGGCCGACCTCCCCGAGGAGCTGGTCTATGCCGGCTTCTCCTTCGGCGTCGGCACCGCGCAGCGGATGGCCCAGACCCGCCCCGGCGCCCGCGGCGCACTCCTCTACGAAGCCTGCCTCCCGATCACCGGCGAGTGGGCCGTCGGGCCGTGGCCCACCGGGGTCCCGGTGCAGATCCACGGCATGGACAAGGACCCGTTCTTCGCGCTGGAGGGCGACATCGACGCCGCGCGCGAGTTGGTCGCGACGGTCGGAGCCGACCTGGCCGAGCTGTTCGTCTACCCGGGCGACCAGCACCTGTTCGCCGACAGCTCGCTGCCGTCGTACGACGCGGACGCGACGGCGCTGGTGGTGCGGCGCTCGCGGCAGTTCCTCGACCGGGTGGGCTGACCGCGACGGGCTCAGCCCTGCCCGCCCCGGCACAGTGTCGACGGGCCGTCGGGCGCGCTGTCCCGGTACGCCTCCGAGTCCAGGACCGGCGCATAACCCAGGTCGCGCCGGGCCGCGTCGAGGTCGAAGACCGCCCGGGTGTTCGCCGAGGTGATGGTGTACGCCCCGAAGTCGACGTCGGCCCGCAGCGCGCGGCGCACCGCCTGGCCCAGGTCCGCCGGGCCGAGCCAGGTGTCGAACCAGCCGTGCGTCGGCGGCACGGCACGGCAGCCGCCGAGGCGCAGACAGACCGCGGAGAAGGCGCCCGAGTCCGCGTACACCCGGGCGGCGGCCTCACCGAAGACCTTGGTCGCGCCGTAGCGGCAGCACGGGTGGGGTGGCCACGGGTCGCGTATCGGGCCCGGCGCGGGCCGGGCGGCCGGCGGGCGGTAGCCGCCGAGGACGTGGACGGAGCTGGCGAGCACGACCCGGCGTACGCCCGCCTCCGCGGCCGCCGCCAGGATCACGGTCGGCACCTCGATGTTGGGACCGCGCAGCCGGTCCCAGTCCTCGCCGGGCCGTGGGTTCCCGGCCAGGTGCACGACCGCGTCCATCCCGGCGCAGAGCCGTTCGGCGAAACCCCGGTCGGCGAGGTCGCCGGGCACCACCTCCGCCGGCCCGACCGGCTGCGGGGCGCGCAGGTCGGTCAGCCGCAGCTCGTGTTCTCCGGCGAGTTCCGGCACGAGCAGACCGGCCACTCCGCCGGCCGCGCCGGTCACCAGTATCCGCATCCCGGTCACCAGTTCGTGAAGGAGCCGTCGCGGCGGTGGTAGACCGGCAGCGGGGCCGGACCGGCGTGGTCGAGCCGGCGGGCCGCGGCGAGGTCGAGCTCGATGCCGAGGCCGGGCCGCTCCGCCGGCCTGATCCGGCCGGGAGCCAGCACGGGGCCGGCGGTCAGCACCGGCGAGGGCGGGAACTCGGGCCAGGGCTGCTCCTGGACGGAGACGTTGGGCAGGACGAGGTTCAGGTGGGCGGAGGCGGCGGCGGTGACCGGGCCGAGCGGGTTGTGGGTGGCCAGGTTGATGTGGTGGACCTCGGCCATCGCCGCGATCTTGCGGGCCTCCGTGAGCCCCGTGTTGGCCACGTCGACGCGGGCGTGGTCGATCAGCTCGCCCTCGATCAGCGGCCGGAACTCCCACTTCGTGCCGAGCTGTTCTCCCGCCGCGAGCGGGACGGCGCTGCGGTGGCGCAGCATCCGGTAGCCGTCGAGGTGTTCGCTGCGCAGCGGGTCCTCGACGAAGTACGGCCGCAACGGCTCCAACTCCCGGCACAGCGTCACGGCCTGCGGGGGCTCCAACCGGGTGTGTACGTCGAGCAGCAGCTCGACGTCGTCGCCGAGCGCGGCGCGGAGCCGTTCCACGGTGGCGACGGTGTGCCGCAGGGCGCCGCGCTGGTCGTACCCGCCGTCGGCGTCCGGGCTGTTCGCCGGCACCCGCAGGTGGCGCCATCCGGCTGCCGCGAGCCGCTCGGCTTCGGCCACCATCGCGGCCGGGTCCCTGTTGTCACCGACGCGGACGTGCACATAGCACTCGACGTGGTCCCGGGAGGCGCCACCGAGCAGTTGGTGCAGCGGCACGCCGAGCGTCTTGCCCCGCAGGTCCCACAGCGCCACGTCGATCGCGGCGAGCACGGAGGCGAGCACCCCGGTCGCCGGGAAGAACCCCGACCGGGAGAGGAACTGCCAGAGGTGTTCGATCCGGCTCGGATCGGCGCCCTCCAACTGCTCGGCGAAGTCCTCCACCGCGCCGCGGACGGCCCGCCAGCGGGAGCGCATGCCGACCTCGCCCACGCCGTACTCGCCGGAGTCGGTGTGCACGACCACCAGCAGCATGGCGCTCGCGTCCTGCGGCACGGTCAGCAGCTCCAGGTGAGTGATCTTCACGCCGCCCCCCAGGTGTGCGCCGATGGCCCGTCGATCCCGACGTCGACGGCGAAGATCCGGCCGCTGTCCGGCGCCGCCCGCCGGGTCGCCTCGTCCAGCCCGATCCAGGCCGTGGTCACCACGAGGGTGCCGGCGACCAGGCAGACGGCGGTCGGCCGGGGCACCGGCAGCCGCACCCGTGCCAGCGGGGTCCCGTCCGGGGCGAAGCGGCGGACGCACCAGCCGTCCCACATCGCCACCCAGAGGCAGCCCTCGGCGTCGACGCAGAGCCCGTCGGGGGTGGCGTCGTCGAACTCCACCAGGACGCGCGGGTCGCCGGCCTCACCCGTCGCCGGGTCGTAGCGGTAGCCGGTGAGCCGCCGGCGCCGGCTGTCCACGTGGTACATCGTCTCCCCCGCCGGGTCGAACCCGAGCCCGTTCGCGCACCCGATGCCGTCCAGCACCGTCGCCACCGAGCCGTCCGGCTCCAGCCGGTAGAGCGCGCCGGACCAGGGTTCCGCGCCGCCCAGGATCTGGCTTCCGGCCAGGAACCGGCCGTACGGGTCGCAGGCGCCGTCGTTCATCTGGGTGCACGGCGCGGCGACGTCACCGCCGAGGGGACGCACCGTGCCGTCGGCCGCGACGTGCCGGAAGCCCCGCCCGGCAGCCACGACCCAGCCCGCGCCGCCGGCGGCGAGCGGTGCCACGGCCCCGGTCGCCGCCCCGACGTCGTACCCGGCCAGCACCTCGATCCGGTCGCCGCCGAACCGCCCCCGCCACAGCCGACCGGCGCGGATGTCCACCCACAGCAGTTCACCGGTACGCGGGTCCAGCCGCGGCCCCTCGCCGAGTTCGTATCGCTCGGCGGACACCGGGTGTGCGCGCAGGGTGTCAGGACTTGACGGCACCGGCGATGCCCTCCACGAACGTACGCTGCAGGAACAGGAAGATCGCGATGATCGGCAGCAGACTGATCGTCGCCGCGGCGGCCAGTCCGCCCCAGTCGGTGGCCTCCTGGCCGAAGAAGCTGTACATGCCGACGCCGAGCGTGCGCAGCTCCGGCCGGCCCAGGGTGAACACCAGCGGGATGAAGAAGGCGTTCCACGCCGCCATGAAGTTGAACAGCGCCACGGTGCCGATCACCGGCTTGGCCAGCGGCAGCATGATCCGGAAGAAGATGCGCGGGTAACCCGCGCCGTCCATCCGCGCCGCGTCCTCCAGTTCCTGCGGCATCCCGGCGAAGTACCCCATGAACAGCAGGATGGGTACGACGTGCGCCGGCCCGGCGGTGGCCAGCACCGCACCGAGCAGCCCGTTGTTCAGCCCGAGCCCGTCGACCAGCTTGAAGATCGGAATGATCGTGTAGCCGTGCGGGATGAACATGGTGGCGATCAGCAGCCCGACGATCACCTTCTTGCCGGGCAGGTCGCCGCGGCCGAGGGCGTACCCGGAGGTGGCGGAGACCAGCAGGACGATGGCCACGGTGGTGACGGAGAAGACGACCGTGTTGGACAGGTAGGTGCCGAAGTGCGCCGTGTCCCAGGCCCGGATGAAGTTGTCGAAGCTCCACTCCTTCGGCAGCACCGAGAGCCCGCCGAGGAAGACCTCCCGCTCCGACTTGAAGGCCGTGGAGACCATCCAGACGAAGGGGTAGATCCAGACCAGGCAGAGCGGCACCAGCAGCAGGTGCCAGAGGTGCATCCGACGCATCAGCGGCTCCCCTTCAGGTACTGCCGGCCCAGCAGGGGTGCCTGCAGAGCCGTCATCACCAGCGTGATCACCCCGAAGACGACGCCGGCGGCGCAGGCGAAGCCGTAGCGGGGCGCGTTGAGGTCGGGGTTGAAGGCGTACCGGTAGATGTAGGTGGCGACCACGTCGGTGGCGTAGTTGGGGCCGGCCTGCGTCATCGCCTGCACCAGGTCGAACGGGTTCATGCTCTTCTGAAATGTCAGCAGCAGGATCACCACGGCGATCGGGGCGATCACCGGGAGCGTCACGTGCCGCAGCGTCTGTCGCCCGTTCGCCCCGTCGATCTTCGCCGCCTCGTACAGGTCCTCGGGGACGGTCTGCAGCGCGGCGAGCCAGTAGACGAGGGTGATGCCGAAGCCCTTCCACACGTCGACCGCCATGACGGTCGGCAGGGCGGACGACTCGGAGAGGAAGCTCACCGGCGAGTCGACGAGCCCGGCGGAGCGCAGGACCTCGTTGACGAACCCGCCGGCCGGGTCCAGCAGGACCGCGAAGACGATGCCGACCACGGCGGTGGTGGTCACCACCGGCAGAAAGAGGAAGAGCCGGTAGAGGTTGCGCCCGCGCAGCCGGCGGCTGTTGAGCAGGATCGCCACGAGCAGCGCCAGCGGCATCTCGACGCAGATCGCGACCAGGGAGAAGAAGAAGGAGTTGCGGAAGGAGTGCCAGAACCGCTCGCTGCCGAGCACCTCGGTGTAGTTGGCGAAGCCGACCCACTCGGTGGCCGGGCCCACCCCGTCCCATTCGAAGAACGAGTACCACCAGCTCGCGACCATCGGCCAGAGGGTGAAGGCCACGAAGAGCAGCAGCATCGGGGCGAGGAAGACGTACTGCCAGGCGTGCCGGCGCAGCCGGCCGGGGCGGCGCCGCCGGGCGGCGGCGGGGGCGGGCCGGGACGGCGCCGCCGGCTCTGCGGCGCCGCCCGGGACGATGGTGGGGGTGCTGGTCACTTCTGGCTCGGGGTGAACGGCTGCAGCGGGTCCCAACCGGGGAAGGTGAGGTCGGCGCGCGAGGCCTGCACCCCCTTGCCCGACAGGGTCTTGATCTGCTCGTCGATGAAGGCGTCGAGCTTGGTGTTGAGGCCCGCGGCGGCCGGGGCGAAGGGCTGGTTGCGCAGGATGGCCGGCAGGGCGATCTCGGACCACTGCAGGTCCTGCTTGCCGCGGATGGCCGCCATCAGCTGCGCGCCGCCCTTGCTGGCGAGGACCGGGTTGGGAATGAGCCGGACGGTCTCCGCGGCGATGTCCATGATCGCCTTCTGGTCCGCGTTGGCCGCCGCCTTGTCCTGCCAGGCGCTCTCCAGGGCGGTCAGGGTGCCGAACTTCTCGTAGTACGCCCGGTGGAACTCCTTGGAGGCGAGGAAGTCCATCACCTTCCACGCCTGCTCCGGATGCTTGGACTGGGCCGACATCGACCAGAGCGGGCTGAAGCTCGCCGTCTGCCCCGAGTAGCCGCCGCGCCCGGCCGCCGGCACGGGCACGGCCGCGATGGTCATGTCGAGCTGCGGGTTCAGCTTGCGGACCTCGTTGATCTGGAACGGCGAGGCGAGGAACATCGCCAGCTCGCCCTTGGCGAACGCGGTGTGCACCTTGCCCGCGTCCGTCCAGGTCTCCCAACCCGGGGTCATGGTCTTCGCGGCGTGCATCCGCCTGAGCAGGTCGACCGTCGCGGCGAGGGACGGGTGGGTGATGGCCGCCCGGCCGGTGCGCAGGTCGATGCCGTTGTCGATCGAGGGCGGCCCCGCGGTGTGCTGGAGCATGCGGGCCAGGACGCTCTTGCTCCACGGGCCGGCGAAGCCGAACGTCCTGCCCCCGCCGGCACGGGTGATCGCGGCGGCGGACTGTTCCAACTCCTCCCACGTCTTCGGGGCGGCGGTGACCCCGCCCGTCTTCGCGGCGGTGTTGTTCACCAGGAGGAACCGCACCACGGACCACTTGCCCCAGACCAGCGGCAGCGTGTAGAGCTTGCCGTCGCGGTGCAGACCCGACGTGGCCGGGTCGAGGGTGCCCTCGGGGAACCGGGCCTTGAACTCGTCGGTGACGTACTGGTCGAGGGGCGCGATCCAGCCGCGTTCGAAGATGCGGTCGAAGCCCTGGTCCTGGGCGCGGAAGACGTCCGGCGCGTTGCCCTGCTGGAAGCTGAGTTCGATGGCGTTGATCTGCTGGTCGGTCGGGTTCTCGATGACCTGGACCTTGATGCCGGGGTTCTTCTCCTCGAACAGGTCGAACTGTTCGCGGTAGAACTGGGAGGCGCCGGAGGGGTCGGGCACCAGCATGACCTTGATCGTCACCGTGTCCCCACTGGACCCGTCGCCGCTGCCGACCAGGTTGCACGCGGTGGTCAGCCCGCCCGCCGCGGTCGCGGCAGCACCCACGCCCAGGATCCGCAGCAAGGACCGGCGGGTGAGCTCTGGTTGCTTCATGTCCTACTCCTGTTCGATCACCGGTTGGCGGAGCCGCTCGGCCAACGAGGACGAGGCTTCGGTCTGTGTTTCGTCGCGGTGAAGAGCGTGTTGAGGACAGTAGCTTCACCGACCACCTTGTGCAATAGCCATCCGCCATGTGGGTTGGTCACGCACAGGGGTCGCGAGCCGCCCCGGGGCGGCCGGCACCGCGCCGTACGGCGCGAAGCGCGTCGGGACCGCCTCGATCGGGCATGCATGCCCCTACCAACGGACGCCCTTGACACCGACATCGATTGCATTGACTATCCACTTCATGGATGTGAAGCCCACCGTATCGAGGCGACATCGTTCAATACTCACCCTCTTCCTCGCCCTCACGGCGCTGGTGCTGCCCTCCGGGGCGGCCGTCGCGGCACCGACCGCCCCGGACCAGGCCCCGTTCGCCGCCCCGTTGCGCGAGACGGACAAGCCCGACCTGCGGATCCGGCAGGTGGCCGCCATCGAGGGCGACCACCACCGGATGATCTTCCACCAGGCCACCTGGCGCGGCGGGCAGACGTACCTGCGGGACATCCAGGTCCGCACCCCCGGCGGCTGGCTGCCCGTCACCGACACCGAGCGGCGCTTCGACGAGCAGTGGATCGTGCTCAGCGGCGCGAACGGCACCCCGACCGACTACTACAGCTCCATGAACCCGGGCTGGGTCGGCTTCACCGGGCTCCGCACCGTCGACAGTCGTACCGTCGAGCTGCGCACCGGGGCACCCGGGGCGTACGAGTTGACCGTCCGCTGGTCGGTCGCGGGCGACAACCCCGAGGCGTCGTGGACCCTGACCGCCCGCCGCGCCGACAACTTCGTCGTCGGCTACCAGTCCCTGGACGTCACCTCCCTCGGCGACGTCGACGAGGTGCTCTGCGGCAGCCGCCAGCACGCCCGGGTCGTCTACGGCGCGGAGGCGCTCAGCGCCTGGGAGCTGATGACACCGGCCTGCCTGATGGAACGCACCGTCGCGGGTCGGCAGGTGACCAGCGGGGTCTACGCACCCGCCGAGGTGATCCCCTTCGAGCACCAGCGCGGGGCCGGCGCGGACGGGCAACCGTTCGGGATGAGCCTGCGAAACGAGAACGGCGCCATCCAGCCGGTCGCCTTCGCGCCGCAGGTCGGCCGACTCTCGCCGTTGCAGACCGGGCAGCAACACCGGTTCACGTTCGGCGTCTACGCCCGGCCCACGACGATGTACCAGGCGTACACGCAGCTGACGCGCGACGAGTACGACTACAGCGCGTACCGGCAGAACATCTACGACACCTCGCTCACCGAGACGGTGCACAACCTGGTCGACCTGACGATGAAGGACACCGAGGCCGACGACAGCGAGACCTACCAGCGTTCGCTGTCGGGCTGGTGGGACCGGGCGAAGGGCTTCGTGGACACGGAGAACGACCGGGCGGTGCGCACCGCCACCAGTGGCGTCCTGCTCGGCGCCTACTACCTCACCGGGAACCGGGACCTCTACGACAAGCGGGCGCGGCCGTCCCTGGAGTACCAGGTGTCCCGCAACAACATCGGGTGGACCCCGATCAAGCAGAACCCGGTCTACGGCGACACCAACGCCTGGCGCGTCGGCAGCGTGTCCGGGGACGCCTCCACCCTCGTGCCGCTCTACCAACAGACCCGGGGCCAGGTGGCCGGCCTGCACGAACTGGCCCTGAAGTCGGTCGAGGAGCGGGTCCGCAAGGACAGCCGGACGCCGGTCAGCACCCCGCTCGCGGCGTGGCGGCTCACCGGTAACCCGGCGTACCTGGCCGAGGCGAAGGCCGAGGCGGACCGCTACATCACCGCCCAGATCGACCCGCCGTACACGACGAACATCGGCGAGAACGGCTTCCAGTTCAACTACTCCAAGGGCTGGATCGAGCTGCTGGAGCTGTACGAGGAGACCGGCGACAAGCGGTACCTGAACGCCGCCTACACCGAGGCGAAGCGGTTCGTCACGCAGACGATGGTGCGCCCGGTGCCCGAGGGCAACATCACCGTCAACGCCGACGGCTGGATCGACGCGCAGGTGGACCGCTGGACCCCTCCCGTCACCTACGACTATCCGAAGAAGGATGTGCCGGCCGAGGAGGTGCCGGCCTGGATGGTCTCCACCAACGGCATGACCTTCGAGCAGCTCAGCACCTACAAGATCGCAGCGGGTCGGGAGAACCCCGGCGGCGGCCTGGTGATGAACCCGATCTGGGCGCCGTTCCTGCTGCGGCTCTCCGCGCACACCGACGACCGGCTGCTCGCCGACGTGGCGCACAACCTCGTCGTCGGCCGCTTCACCAACTACCCCGGCTACTACTACCGCGAGTTCACCGCGGCCCAGATGCGCCCGGACTTCCCGCTGACCGGCCCGGCCGGGCTCACCTCCATCTACTACCACCACATCCCGGCCCAGCTCGGGCTGGCCATGGACTACCTGATCTCCGAGCAGACGTACCGCTCGCGCGGCAAGATCAGCTTCCCGGCCGTGTTCGAGACCAACTACGTCTACTTCAAGTACCACGTCTACGGCCACCAGCCCGGCACCTTCTACGGCGAGGACGGCGTCTGGCCGTACCTGCCGAAGGGCATCGTCGACGTCGCCGATCCGCAGCTCAACTGGGTCACCGGGCACGGCAACGACAGCCTCTACCTCAGCCTGACCAACGAGGCGACGGACACCTCCCGCAGCGTCGTGCGCTTCGACCCGAAGGTCAGCGGGGTGCGGCCCGACCGGGCGTACACGGTCGAGGTGATCCAGGACAACGGCTCCCGGACCGTCACCACGATGCGCGGGGCGACCCTGCCGGTCACCGTCTCCGCTCGGGGCATCACCGCGCTGGTCGTCCGCGACGTGTCGGTGCCGAACGTGGGGCACCAGGTCGGCGGCGGGCAGGCCGACACCGGGCAGGACAGCTACCACTTCGACGACGCGAGCCCGATCGGGACCGCCCGGGGGATGCTGCTGACCCGGCCGGACGGCAGCGGCTACGACGCGTACCTGCAGGCGGCCACCGAGGCGCCGGCGACGCTGCACTGGTCGACCGACGGGGGCGCGACCTGGAAGGAGCAGGAGGACCGGATCTACCCGAACGAGTGGACGATCCCGGTCGAGGACCTCGACACGTCGTTCCGGTACCGGATCAGCACCGAGGCCGCCAGGACCGACGAGGCGACCCTGCGCCTGCCGCCGGCGGTCACCGGCCGCTGCCCGGCCGGAGCGACCGTCTGCGGTGCGACGACCCCCGCCTCGCCGGACACCACGCCCGGCGACACCGTGGGGCTCGCCGTGACCGTCCGCAACGACGGTTCCGCCGCCCTCACCGACCCGGCGGTCACGCTGGACCTTCCCGCGGGCTGGTCGGCCCGGCCGGAGGGCACGCAGCCGTCCACCGTGCCGGCCGGGGCCTCGGCCACCTGGCGCTACGAGCTGACCGTCGCGCCCGACGCCGCCGCCGGCACGGTGGCGCTCAAGGGCACGGCGAGGTGGCACGGTGGCGCGGTGGCGCTGACCGCCGGACGACTCACGGTCCGCCCACCGACCCGGCTGAGCGCCCTCGTCGCGGCACCGGCGGAACTCGCGAAACCGGGTGACGCGACCACGGTCACCGCCAGCGTCCTCAACGTCGGCCCGGCCACCGCCCGGGGCACCCTCCGCGTGACGCCGCCCGCCGGGTGGACGATCACCCCGGCGAGCGTGGAGTACGAGGTCGGCGCCCGCGGGGAACGCGCGTACACCTTCACCCTCACCTCGCCGTCCACGGCGCAACGCGACCAGGCGTACCGGGTGAGCGCGGCGATCGACGGCGGCGCCGAGACCACGGCGCAGGTACGGATCGCCAGCAAGGACGTCGTCATCACCACCCAGGACATCCGTCCCCGGTACACGGAGACGGGTGAGTGGCTCGCCAGCGGCCTCGCCGGCTACAACGGCACCCAGTCGCGCTTCAGCGCGGAGGGGAAGCTCGGGGGCACCGCGACCTGGCGGCCGGCCCTGGCCGAGGCCGGGTGGTACGAGGTCGCCGTCTGGTACCCGTCCAACGCCGACACCACCAGGGAGGCCGACTACCTGGTGCGGCACCGCGACGGGGAGACACCGGTCCGGGTCGACCAGCAGCAGGACGCGCGTACCTGGCGGGTCCTCGGGACCTTCCCCTTCGCCGCCGGCGAGGACGGCTTCGTCCGGATCTCCGTCGACGACCCGGCCTTCCACCGGGTCAGCGCCGTCCGGTTCCGGCCGGTGGATCCGGCCGTGGTGCAGCCCCGGATCACCGGGCTCTCCGCCGACGCGGTGGCGGCCCCGGGGGGCAGCACCACGGTCACGGCCACCATCACCGCGGCCGCGATGGCGGGCGCGAGCGGCTGCGCCGCCCTCGGCCTGCCGGAGGGGTGGACCAGCACACCGGCGTCCGTCCCGGTCGAGTTGGCCCCGAACGCCACCCAGCAGGTGAGCTTCACGATCACGGCTCCGCCCGACGCGACCGTCGGCGCGCTGCACGAGGTGGCGCTGCACGTGGCCGGCGCGGTCGGGCGGACAGCGGTACCCGTCGGGACGCCGGACCCGGCACGGGCGGTCGTCGTCGACAACGGCCAGGACGGCTACACCGAGACCGGTGGCTGGACCGCCAGCACGCTCAAGGGGTACGCCGACAGCACCACCCGGGTCGCCGGCGGCAGCACGGGCGCCGTCGCGACCTGGCGGCCGACGCTGCCGGCCGGCGCGTACCAGGTCAGTGTGTGGTACCCGACGAACTCCACCACGACCACCGCGGCCACCTACCGGGTGGCGCACACCGCCGGCACCGACACCCGCATGGTCGACCAGACCAGGGACGCCGGGCAGTGGCGGGTACTGGGCGCCTGGCACCTCGACCCGGCGACGGCCGCGGTGAGCCTGTCGGCGCAGCAGGTCGGCCACCACCGGGCCGACGCCGTCCGGTTCGAACCGGTCGTCCCGGCCCGGACGCCGGGCTGCTGACCGGTGGTGCGGGCCGCCGGCCGTGGCGGTCGGCGGCCCGCACCGCCGTGCGATGTATGATCCGTAATCTGGATTACACTCCTACGCTTTGAGGGATGGGCAGAATGCCACGCTCCACCACCCGCGAGGTCGGCGGCGGCACGCAGAGTGTCGAGCGCGCGCTGTCGCTGCTGCGTGCGTTCACCGAGGAGCACCCGGAGCGGCGCGTCTCCGAGCTGGTCCAGCTCACCGGGCTGGGCCAGTCGACGGTCTCCCGGCTGGTCGGCACGCTGGAGGCGCTCGGTTTCGTCACTCACGACCAGCGCAGCGGCCTCTACCGCATCGGGCCGACGGTGGTGGGGCTGGCCGGCGTCGCGTTGAACCAGTCGGCGGTGCACCGTCAGTCCCGGCAGATCGCCCAGGACCTCGCCTGCGACCTGGGCCTCGGCGCAAACATCGCCGAGCGCCACGGCACCGAGCTGTTCTACCTCTGCAACTTCGAGGGGCGGCTCGCCCCCCGCTCGTTCACCCTGGTCGGCCGCCGGGGCCCGCTGCACGCGACCGCCCTGGGCAAGGCGCTCCTGTCCGACCTGACCGCCGAGGAGATCGAGGCCCTGATCGGGGCGCGCTATCCGGCGTACACCCCGAAGACCGTCGCCGACCTCGACGGGCTCCTCGCCGCGATCGGCGAGGGGCGACGGCGCGGCTACGCCACCGAACTGGAGGAACTGGCCTTCGGCCGGGCCTGCCTGGCCGCGCCGATCCGGGACCGCTCGGGCAAGGCCGTGGCGGCCCTGTCGGTCTCCGGCCCGCTCTCCGCGATGGACCTGCCCAGGCGCCAGGACGAACTGGCCATGAAGGTCATCGAACAGGCCGACCAGATCTCCACCGGACTCGGCTACCACGCCAGCGCCGCGCCGCTCTCCGCCGTCGTCTGACGACACGGGCCCGTCCGCTCCCTCACCGACGGACGCCGCGACGGTGGGGCCGTCTCACCCGGGTTCGTCGCCGCCGGGGGCCGGCGGCGCCGCCGGCAACGAGTCGAAGCCCCGCGCGGCGACCAGGGCGACCAGCGCCGCCGGGGCGCTGGGCAGGAAGAAGGGGATGGCGACGGGCACGGCGACGAGCATCGCGAGGACCAGCAGCGACAGCGTCGCGCCCAGGCCGAGCGTCCACAGCGGAGCACGCGCGGCCGTGAGGGCGGCGATCCGCCAGGCGGTGGTGGCCGGCACGTCGAAGTGCGCCAGCACCGGGGGCAGGTAGGCCAGCACCGCCAGATACACCAGGGCGAGCACGGCCACCGCGCCGGCGAGCGGCGTGCCCCGCACGGCGAGCAGGTAGAACACGAACACCCACACGGTCAGTAGCGGTAGGCCCAGCCGGACCTGCGAGCGCCCGAACTCCGCCCGCCAGTGCCGCCAGAAGTCTCGCCACGCCTGGGGATGCCCGCCCCGCTGGTAGTCCCGCAACAGCGCGAAGAGCGCCACGGTGGCCGGCGACAGGCCGGCGACCACCCCGCCGGCGAGCACCCCGGCCAGCCACAACAGGTTCAGCCCCGCCAGCCGCGGCGGCCAGTCGAGCAGCCGGTAGAGGCGGGCGTACCGCCCACCGACCGGCGCCTGCGGAGCGGTCACGGGGCCAGCTCGGCCAGGCGCTGCCGCAGGTCGGCCCGGGCGTAGGCGGCGGGCGACGCGATCGACAGCCCGCCGTCGACGGGCAGCACCACCCCGGTGACGCCGCTGGCGGCCTCGGAGGCGAGGAAGTACACCGCCGCGGCGACCTCCTCCGGGCGCAGCGTCCGCCCGATCGGGTAACCCCCGGCGGCGTCGGGAAGCTGCTCACCACCGACGATGCCCGGCGCCACCGCGTTGACCCGGATCCCACGCGCGCCGTAGTCCAACGCGACCTGGCGTACCAGGGCCTCCACCGCGCCCTTGGCCGCCGCGTAGGCGGCCACCCAGGGGGCGGCCAGGAACGCGTTCACCGAGGAGACGGCGACCACCGCCCCGCCGGCCGGCAGCAGCGGCAACGCCGCGCGCAGCGGGAAGAAGAGCGTGTCCAGGCAACCCGTCAGGGCGGCCCGCCACTGCTCGTCGCTGGTGCGGTGGGCCGGCGCGATCGGCATCCTCCCGGCGGCGGCGACCAGCACGTCCAGCCCGCCCAACCGCTCCCGCGCCGCCTCGACGGCGGCGGCGGCCCCGTCGGCGGTCGAACAGTCGCCGGCGAGGTCGGCGACCAGGCTCGGTTCGCCCGCCGGTTCCAGGCCGTAGCCGACGACCCGGTCACCGGCGGCGGCGAAGCGGGCCGCGATGGCCCGGCCGATCGGGGTCGACGCGCCGACCAGCAGTACGCGCCTCACCGCGCACCCCACGTGCTGTGCCGGGCGACCGCCTCGGCGTCCACCGAGACCCCCAGCCCGGGGCCGGCGGGCAGCGGGATCGCGGTCGGCGTCGGCTCGATCGGCACGGTGAGGATGTCGTTGACCCGGTCGAAGAGGGTCGGGTGCCACTCGAAGGCGACCAGGTTCGCGCAGGCGGCGGCGACGTGCAGACCGGCGGCGAGGGCCAGCCCGAGCCCGGCCGAGTGGTGCGGGGCCACCGGCAGGTGGTGGGTCTCGGCGTACTGGGCGATCGCCAGCCCCTCGGTGATCCCGGTCCGTCCGATGTCCGGTTGCAGCAGGCCAGCCGCCCGGGCCGCCACGAACGGCTGGAACTCCCAGCGGTGCCGCAGGCTCTCCCCCAGCGCCACCGGCACGTCGATGCGCGCGGCCAGGTCGGCGTGACCGGCGACGTCCTCGAAGGCCAGTGGCATCTCCAGGAACCAGCCGTCCCGGTCGGCCAGGCCACGACCGAGCCGGACCGCGTCGGCCAGGCCGTAGACACCGTGGACGTCCACGGCGACCTGAAGGTCGGGGTGGACCTCGCGCAGCGCGGTCACGGTCGCCAGGTCGGCGTCCACGCCGTACCCGAGGCCGACCTTGACCCGCCGGACCCCCTGCCCGACCCAGTCCCGGGCCTGCGCGACCCGGTCGGCGTCGGTGCGGCCGGGCAGCCCGGAGACGTACGTCGGGACCGCGTCGTGGAACGCGCCGCCGAGCAGTTCGACGACGGGGCGGCCGGCCAGCTTGCCGGCGAGGTCCCACAACGCGATGTCGACGGCCGCGATCGCGTCGGCCTGGTGGCCGCCGAGGTGACCCCGCTCGCGCATCAGCTCGCCGAGCCGGTGGCGCAGCGGGCGTACCCGGCGCGGATCCGCGCCGAGCAGCACCGGCGCCAGCAGCCGGCGGACGATCTCGCCGGGCACCTCGGGGGCGACCGGGGCGAGCGCCTCCCCCCAGCCCGTCGTGCCGTCGTCGGCGGTCACCCGGACCACGAGGGTCTCCCGCTGGTTGCCGTACACGCTGGGCCAGGGCGGTCGCGTGGCGTAGGCGCGGGGCGCGCCGTCCGGACGGCCCAGCGCCAGGGGGTAGACGTCCACCGAAACGATCTTCGTCATGGCGGTCAGCCTCTCACGGCCGCCAGGCCGGCAGCGGGGCGTGCCGCAGTATCGCGTCGAGCGCGGCGCGGCTGCCGGCGTCCAGCGGCACGGCGGGGTCGCGCACGAAGGCGGACTCGATGACGCCCCGGCGCACCAGCACCTCCTTGTGCACCGCCCAGGCCAGGCGGGGTTGCAGGCCGAAGCGGACCAGCGGGAGCAGCCGGTTGAACGCGGCGTGGGCCGCCTCCTGCCGGCCGGCCCGCCAGTCGGCCAGGATCGGCGCGAGCACGTCGGTGAACTCGCAGGCCGGCATCGTGCCGACGGCGCCCCGGGCGTACTCCTCCAGCACGAAGAAGGCGTTCTGGCCGCCGAGGACGTCGAACTCGCCGTCGGTCGCGGTCACCACCTCCCCCACCTTCGGCGCGGTGGGCTGGGTCTCCACCTTCACGGACTCGACGCCGGGCAGCTTGCTCAGCTCCACGATCAGGGCGACGGGCATCGTCACCCCGGTCGCCGCCGGCGCGTCCTGCACCATCACGTGCAGCCCGCTCGCCTCGGCGACTCCGGCGTAGAACTCGACGAGTTGCCCACCCGCGGGCTTGGCCAGGTACGGGGGCAGGACCATCAGGGCGTCCGCGCCCCCGTCCCGCGCCGCCAGCGCCAGCTCGACGGCGGTGGCGGTGCTGGTGCCGTTGATTCCGGCGACCAGCGGCACGCCCGGGCCGGCGACCGCCCGGGTCTCGGTCAGGATCGTGGCCCGCTCGGCGGCGGTGAGCGCGAACCCCTCGCTGGCCATGCCGAAGACGGCGAGCCCGTCCACGCCGGCCGCGAGTTGGAACTCCACCAGCCGGCGCAGGCTCGGCACGTCCAGCGCGCCGGCGTCGTCGAACGGGGTGGCGAGGATGGGGACCAGCCCGCGTACGCGGGCCCGGGGCTCGAGGGTGCTCAACTTTCCTCCGCGAGGGCGCTGACAGTGGAAACGTCCACCTCGACCCCGAGGCCGGGTCCGGCCGGTACGGCGAACCCGTCCGGCCCGCCCGGCAGCGGCGCGGTGAGGATCCGCTGCCCGACGTCGGTCGTGGTGGGTTGGTACTCGAAACAGCTGAGGTGCTCGACGGCGGCGCTGAGGTGCAGGCCGGCGGCGAGCGCGACACCGAGCCCCACCGAGTGGTGCGGCGCGGTCGGGACGTGGTGCGCCGCGGCCAGCTCGGCGATGGCCACCGCCTCGGTGATGCCGGTGCGGGCGACGTCCGGCTGCACCAGGCCGACGGCCCGCTGCCGCAGCCAGGGCAGGAACTCGTACCGGTGGCGCATCGCCTCGCCGACGGCGACCGGCAGGTCCGTGCGGCGGGCGAGGTCGGCGTGGCCGGCCAGGTCCTCCGGCGCCAGGGGCGCCTCCAGGAAATCGATCCCGCCGATGGCGGTCAGGCCGCGCGCCAGCCGGGTCGCGGCGGCCAGGTCGTAGGTCCAGTGCGCGTCCACGGCGAACCGCACCTGCGGCGCGGCGGCGCGCACCGCGTCCACGGTGGCCAGATCCGCCGCCACCCCCTTGCCGAGGTGCAGCTTGATCCGTTCGACGCCCTTCGCCGCCCACTCGGCGGCGAGGGCCGCCCGCCCCGCGTCGTCCCGCTTGGGCAGCCCGGAGACGTACGTCGGGACGTGCTCGCGGAACGCGCCGCCGAGCAGCTCGTGCACGGGCAGCCCGGCCAGCCGTCCCGTCAGGTCCCAGAGCGCGATGTCGACGGCGGCGAGCGCGTCGCCCTGGTGGCCGCCCAGGTGGCCCCGCTCCCGCATGAGATCGCGCAGCCGCGCGCTGAGCGGTCGCACCCGGCGCGGGTCGGCCCCGACCAGCGTCGGCGCCAGGAGCCGGCGCACCACCTCCGCGGGGACCTCCGGGGCGACCGGCGCGAGGGCCTCGCCCCAGCCGCTGACGCCCGACTCGGTGGTGAGCCGGACCAGCAGCGTCTCGAAGCGGGGCGAGTAGATGCTGCGCCACGGGGGTCGCACCGCGTACCCGGAACGCGCCGGGTCGGAGGAGTCGTCGGGGGGGCCGAGGTACTGCTCGGGGTTCGGGAGTTTGAGAACGAAGCAGTCCACCGCTGCGATCCGTGGCCGGGTCATCGTCGCTCCACCCCTCAACCTTGTCTGCCACATTACGGAACTAGATTCCACACTACGGGTTGCGTGTTCGTCAAACCCCCCGCTGGGCGCTCAGTCTGGCCGGCGAGGTCCCGCCCAGCGGCGTCAGCCGGCGAGCGCGCGGCGCAGCAGTTCGGCGGCGGCCGCGCGGTCCGGCAGCCCGGCGGTGTCGCCGGCCCGGGCCACCACGCCGGCGGCGAGGGCGGTGCCCAGCCCGGCCGCGGCGGCCGGCGAGGCGCCGCGCAGCCGGCCGGCCAGGTAGCCGCCCGCGAAGGCGTCGCCGGCCCCGACCGGATCCACGACCGTGGTCGCCGCGCTCCGCAGGTGCACCGGGGCCCCGGTCGGACCGGCGTGGTGGCACCCGTCGGCGCCGGCCTTGAGCACCGTCTCGCCGACGCCCGCGGCAGCCGCGGCGGCGAAGACCTCCTCCGCGTCGCCCGGGTCCCGTACGCCCAGGACGGGCCCGGCCTCGTCGGTGCCGAGCAGCAGGACGTCCACGTACCGCAGCAGCGCCCGCACCACATCGGCCTGCCGGCCGACGTCGCCGAGAGCGGGACGCAGGTTGGGGTCGAACGCCACCGCGACGCCCCGACCCCGGGCTTCGCGCAGCACCGCCTCGACCGCCGCCCGGGGGGACGCGCCGAGGGCGAGGGTGATCCCGGAGACGGCGACGAGCCGCGGTCGGGCGGCCAGCAGCCTCGCCGCGTCGGACGTGTCGAGGTGCGCCGCCGCCGATCCGCCCCGGTAGTAGTGGACCCGTCGACGCCCGTCCGCCCGGGCGTCCTTGAGGAACAGGCCGGTCGGGTGCCCCGGGTCGACGACCACCAGCGAGGTGTCCACGCCGGCGGCCCTTGCCGCCGAGAGAACCCGGGCGCCGAGCGGGTCCGCGCCGACCCGGCTGCAGAAGCCGGCGCGGACGCCGAGCCGCGCGGCGGCCGTGCAGAGGTTCAGTTCGGCCCCCGCGACGTGCACCTCGAGGGTCGCGGTGTCGGCGAGCAGTTGGCCCGGCGGCGGTTGGAACAGGGCCATCGCCTCGCCCAACCCGACGATCTCCAACCCGGACGCCGAGGCCCCAGACCGGTTCCCGTCGGCCACCGGGCCGCCGCCTCCCCAGGCCGCGCCAGCGGCACTATGACTATCGTCATGCATAATGCGGGATACGTTGCCATATCCCAGGAGACACTTCCAGAGGAGAGGTCGACATGGCATCAGGGCACGGGACGCGCGACGCCCTCCCCGGCGGCCGGGTGATCGCCATCATCCGGCTGTCCGATCCCGACGCGGCGGTCCGCGCCGGCCGGGAGCTGGCCGAGGCGGGCCTGGACGGCGTCGAGGTCACGCTCACCACGCCCGGGGCGCTCGACGCCGTCGCGACGCTCCGGGGCGAGCTGGCCGGCTCGTGCCGGGTGGGCGTCGGCAGCGTGCGTACCCCCGCCGAGGTGACCACGGCCAGGGACGCCGGCGCGGAGTTCCTCGTCACGCCCACCACCCGGGTCGAGGTGCTCGCGCGGGCGAAGGCGGCGGGGCTGCCCGTGGTCTGCGGCGCGTTCACCCCGACCGAGGTCGACGTCGCCTGGTCGTCGGGCGCCGACCTGGTCAAGCTCTTCCCGGCCGGCGTCGCCGGCCCGTCGTACGTGCGGGAACTGCTCGCCCCGCTGCCCGACGTGCCGCTCGTACCGACCGGCGGCGTGACGCCCGAGTCGGTGGCCGAGTGGGCGGCGGCCGGAGCGGTCGCCGTCGGCGCGGGGGGCGCCCTGGTCGACGCCGCCGAGGCCGCCGACGGCGACTGGGCGGCACTGCGGCGGCGTGCCCGGGCGTTCCTCTCCGCCGCCGCGGCCGCGCACTGGCCCGACGAGCGGGGCGGCGGCCCTCGCGGGTGATCAGGCGGCGGGCGGGGCGGCCACGGGATAGCCGTACAGGTCGAGCAGCCGGCCCCGGGCCGCGTGCAGCCGGTCCACCACCACGCTCATGAAGCGGGTGGTGAGCTGCCGGCCGAGCGCGTCGTCGGACTCCATCAGCCGGCGCACCCCCGGGGCGGTGAACTCCACCGCCGTGCTGCGCTGCGCCGCCACCGCCCCGAACTGCCAGCGGTACGGCGGGAACAGCCACGACCAGCCGAGCACCCCGCCCGGGCCGATCGTCTCGAATTCCACGTCACCCCGGCCGGGCACCGGGAAGTCGAGCGCGACCTGCCCGGCGCGGACCAGCCAGAAGCGCTCCGCCGGCTGGTCGGCCCGGAACAGCCGGTGCCCGGGGTGCCACACCACCGGCCGGGCGTATCCGGCCAGCCGGGGCAGCCACGGCTCGGGCAGGCCGGCGAGGAACGGGTGCGCGCGGAGCATGTCGAGGGTCGTCATGCGGGTGCCCCTTTCGTCGGGAGGGCGCGGCGGTGGCCGGACCCTGCGACGGTCGGTCGTCCTGCTTACCAGTGCACCGCACTGCGTCCCCCAGCGACAGGGCCGTTGGTCCCGGGCCACGCGGGCGGAACTGCCCTGGTCGGCCCGCACCGGCGGGGCGAGGGTGGAGTCGGAACGGTGCGCCGGGACGGCGCCACGGCAGGGCGGAGGGTGATGTGGGAACGTCCGGGGAGCGGCGAGGACGGGGGCCCACCGGTGCCCGTTGACACCTCGACCGGGCCGGCGACCGGGCTCGGTTCGGCGGAGGCCGCCGCCCGGCTGCGGGCCGACGGCCCGAACGCGGCGGTCGCGCCGCCCCGCCGGCACCTGGCCGTCCGGGTCCTGCACCAGCTCACCGACCCCCTGGTGGCGCTGCTGCTGGCCGCCGCCGTGGTCACCGCCGTGCTGCGGGACTACCCGGACACCGCCGTGATCGTGCTGGTCGTGCTGGTGAACACCGCCATCGGCGTGGTGCAGGAGGTCCGCGCCGACCGGGCGATCGCCGCGCTGGACCAGCTCGCGGCGCCGACCGCCCGGGTCGTCCGGGACGGGCGGGACCTCGTCCTGCCCGCCGCCGACCTGGTCCGGGGCGACCTGGTGCGGGTCGAGGCCGGCGACGTGGTCCCCGCCGACCTGCTCCTGGCCGAGGCCGCCCGGCTGACCCTCGACGAGTCGGCGCTGACCGGCGAGTCGGTGCCGGTGGGCCGGGCCGCCGGCGAGGAGGCCAGCGCCGGCACGGTGGTCACCACCGGGCGGGCCACCGGCACGGTGGTGCGCACCGGCGCCGCGAGCGCGCTCGGCCGCATCACGGCCCTGGTGGCGTCCACCCGGCCCGCCGCCACCCCGTTGCAGCGCCGCCTCGCCGGGCTCGGCCGGATCCTCGGCTTCGCCGCGGTGGTGCTCTCCGGGCTGGTCTTCGTCGTCGGCGTGGTCGGCGGGCGGCCGGTGGTCGACATGGCGGTCACCGCGGTGAGCCTGGTGGTGGCGGCCGTGCCGGAGTCGCTGCCGGCGGTCGTCACCCTCGCCCTGGCCCTCGGCGCCCGCCGGATGGCCGGGGCGCGGGCGATCCCCCGGCGGCTGCACGCGGTGGAGACGCTCGGCTCCGTCACCGTGATCGCCTCCGACAAGACCGGCACCCTCACCGAGGGCAGGATGGCGGTGCAGCACGCCGTCACCGCCGACGGCTCCCGCTACGGCGTCACCGGCACCGGCTACGCGCCGCAGGGGACCGTGCACCACGGGGGCGAGCCGGTGGCCGTACCGGACGAGCTGCGCCGCCTGGCGCGGGCCGGGCTGCTCTGCAACGACGCCACGCTGGCGCCGCCCACCGACGAGCGGCCGGAGTGGGCCGCGGTGGGCGACCCGCTGGAGGCGGCCCTGGTCGCGTTCGCCGCCCGCTGCGGGCTGGAGCCGGAGACCACCCGCGCCGCCTGGCCCCGGGTCGCCGAGCACCCCTTCGACCAGGAGCTGCGCCGGATGACCACGGTGCACCGTTCCTGCGACCGTCGGTACCTGGTGGTGTGCAAGGGCGCGCCGGAGAACGTGCTGGTCGCGCCGCTGGTCGACGCCACCGCCGAGGAGATCGCCGAGCTGTCGGCCGCCGCGCACCGGCTGGCCGCCGAGGGGCTGCGGGTGCTCGCGGTCGCGTCCGCCGTGACCGACGCGCCGCCGGCGGACCCCGCCCGGCCGACCGGGCTGCGGCCGGTGGGGCTGGTCGCCGTCGGCGACCCGCTGCGCGCCGGGGCGGCGGACATCGCGGGCAGCTTCGACGACGCCGGGGTCCGGCTGGTGCTGGTCACCGGCGACCACCCCGCGACCGCCGCGGCCATCGGCGGCCAGCTCGGGCTCTGGCACGAGGGCGATCCGCTGGTACGCGGGGACGACGGCGACCCGGCGCGGGCGCACCCGCGGGCGCGGGTGTTCGCGCGTACGCAGCCGGACCAGAAGCTCGACATCATCGCCGGGCTCCAGTCCCAGGGCCACGTGGTGGCGATGACCGGCGACGGGGTGAACGACGCTCCGGCGCTGCGCCGCGCCGACATCGGCGTGGCGATGGGCGGCGGCACGGAGGTCGCCCGGCAGGCCGCCGACCTGGTGCTGGTCGACGACGACCTGTCCACCGTGGCCGCGGCGATCGGCGAGGGCCGCCGCATCTACGACAACATCCGCCGGTTCCTGCGCTACGCCCTCTCCGGAGGCGTCGCCGAGATCGCGGTGATGCTGCTCGGGCCGCTGTTCGGGCTGGCCGTACCGCTGCTGCCGGCCCAGATCCTCTGGGTCAACCTGCTCACCCACGGCGTGCCCGGCGTGGCGCTCGGCGCGGAGCCGGCGGAACCGGGCACGCTGCGCCGGGCGCCCCGCTCCCCCTCCGAGTCGGTGCTCGGTGCCGGCCTGGGCCGGGACGTGCTGGTCACCGGCGCCCTGATCGCCGCCGTGGTGCTCGGCGCCGGCGTGGCCGCCGCGCACGGGGACCGGCCGTGGCAGTCGGTGGTCTTCGTGGTCCTCGGCCTGGCCCAGCTCGGGGTGGCGCTCGCGGTCCGGGCGCCCCGGGCGCGCGGCGCCCGGCGCGGCAACCGCGCGCTGCCGGTCGCGGTGGCGGTCTCGGCGCTGCTCCAGGTCGCCGGGGTGCTGCTGCCCCCGCTGCGGGAGCTGCTCGGCACGGAGCCGCTCGGCGCGGTGGAGCTGCTGGCCTGCGCCGCCGTCAGCGTGCTGCCCGGGCTGGTGCTGCGGCTGGCCCGCCGACCGGCCGGTCCCGCCACCCCGTCGTCGGGCACGGACCCGCACGCCACCACCACCCGGAGCGCGGGCGCACCGGCCGCCCGCGGCGGGCCCGCCGGGGGCACGGGGGTGGCGGGCGGCCCGGACGCCACTGTCGGGGCGGCGGGCGGCCCGATCGCCACTGTCGGGACGGCGGATCGGGACCAAGGTCCCGGCGGCCGGGACTGCCGACTCTGACCGGGAGACGCGCGGACAGAGCAGGATGAAGGCGGACGAAGGAGGAGTCATGGTCATCAACACCGGTGCCCCCGTCGTGGTGGGTGTGGACGGTTCGGCCGCCGCCCTGGACGCGGTCCGGGTGGCGGCGCGGGAGGCGGCGCAGCGGCAGCGTCCGCTGCGGGTGGTGCACGCCTTCATCTGGCCGCTGACCAACGCCCCGCTGGACCCGGTGCCGGGCGCGCCGGCCGGCGCCGGCCTGCGCAACCAGGCCGAGCGGTACGTCGCCGAGGCGGTCGCCGAGGCCGGCAAGGCCGCCCCCGAGGTGGCGGTCGGCGGCGCGGTGGTCGACGGCGCGGCGACCCCCGTCCTGCTCGACGAGTCCCGGCAGGCGGCGCTGGTGGTGCTCGGGCACCGGGGTCTGGGTGGCTTCGCCGGGCTGCTGATCGGCTCGGTCACCGTGCAGGTCTCCGCCCGCGCGCAGTGCCCGGTCCTGGTGGTGCGCGGCGAGCCGCGCGCCGACGGTCCGGTGGTGGTGGGCGTCGACGGCTCCGCGAACTCCGCCGAAGCCGTCGCGTTCGCCTTCGAGGAGGCGTCCCACCGGGGCGCCCCGCTGCTCGCCGTGCACGCCTGGCTCTACCCCTCGCCGGTCGGCCCGGGCGACATCCTGCCCCTCGTGTACGACCTCGACGCGCTCGGCGCGGAGGAGGAGCGCGCGCTCGCCGAGTCCGTCGCCGGCTTCGCCGAGCGCTACCCGGACGTGCCGGTGCGGCACCGGCTGGTCCGGGGCTCCCCCGCCCGGGTGCTGGTCGAGGAGTCGAGGACGGCCCAGCTGGTGGTCGTCGGCGCGCACGGCCGGGGCGCGCTGGGCGGGCTGCTGCTCGGCTCGGTCAGCCACGCGGTGCTGCACCACGCGCACTCCCCGCTGGCCATCGTGCGGCACCGGAAGCGGGCCGACGCGTCCTGACCCCGCCCCCCGTCCCGTCGCGTCGGCCGCTCCCCCGGCCGGCGCGACGGGGGCTCGTGGGAAACCCCGGTGCGCCGGCGGGGCCGCGTCGACAATGACCTGATCGACCTCTGGGAGGGCTGATGAACCGACCCGTCGTGGTGGGTGTGGACGGATCGCCGTCGAGCCTCGTGGCGGCGGAGCACGCCGCCCGGGCCGCCGCGCTGCGGTCCCGCCCCCTGCACCTGGTGCACGGCTACCTGCACCCGCTCGGCTACGGCGTGCCGGTCAACCCGTACGACGTGGGGTTGCCGGCGCCGACCGAGGAGGCGCAGAAGATGCTGGAGCGGGCGGCCGCCGACCTGGTGGAGCGCTGGCCGGGGCTGGCCGTGGAGGCGCGCCAGGTGGCCGGCGGGCCGGGCGCGACGCTGGTCGAGGAGTCCCGGCGGGCGGAACTGGTGGTGGTGGGCAGCCGCGGCCTGGGCGGCTTCGCGGGGCTGCTGCTCGGCTCGGTCGGCGCGCAGGTGGCCGCGCACGCGCACTGCCCGGTGCTGGTGGTCCGCCCCGCCGAGGAGCCGATCCCGGTCGACGGGCCGGTGCTGGTCGGGGTGGACGGCTCGGAGCCCGCCGAGCTGGCCGTCGGGTACGCCGCCGACGAGGCGGCCCGCCGCGGGGTCGGGCTGGTGCTGGCGCACGTCCGGCCGCCGGACGGGGAACGCCGGGTGCCGGACGAGGTGGCCGGGACGGGGGCCGCCGGGCACGCGGAGTCCGCCGAGCTGCTGGCCACCGCCGGGGCGGCGGTGCGCGGCAGCCACCCCGGGCTGGCCGTCGAGGAGCGGGTGCTCCGGGCGGGGAAGCCGGAGCAGGCGCTGGTCGAGGCGAGCGGCGCGGCGGCGCTGGTGGTGGTCGGCTCGCGGGGCCGGGGCGGGTTCGCCGGGATGCTGCTCGGCTCGGTCAGCCACGCCCTGGTGCAGCACGCGCACTGCCCGGTGCTGGTCGCCCACCCGTACGGCCACGCCCGCTGAGCCGGCGCGGACCCGCCGGCCCACGAGGGGCCGGCGGGTCGGCGGCGGTCAGTGGTCCCGGCCCCCGAGCAGCTCCTCGAAGCTGGTGGTGAGCGCGAACGGGTCGGCGGGGCCGGCGGCCGGCGGGCGCCGGTGGATCTGGTCGGCCAGTTCGCCGCCGGCGCGGGCGATCCGCGCGCGCAGCGCGCCGTCGGCGCCGCCGTCGGACCAGTCCTCGGGCGCGGCGAAGACCGCCGTGGGCACCACGACCGAGCGCAGGTAGGCGAACATCGGCCGCAGGGCGTGCTCCAGGGCGAGCGAGTGCCGGGCGGTGCCGCCGGTGGCGCCGACCAGCACCGGCCGGTCCGCCAGCGCGCCGGAGTCGACCAGGTCGAAGAAGGACTTGAACAGCCCGTTGTACGACGCGTTGAAGATCGGCGTGACGGCGATCAGCCCGTCCGCGCCGGTGACCGTGTCGAGCACCTCCCGCAGGGCGGGCGGCGGGAAGCCGGTGAGCAGGTGGTTGACGATGTCGTGGGCGTGCTCGCGCAGCTCGACGGGGCGGACGTCCACGTCGTCGCCCCGCCGGGCCAGCTCGTCGCGGGTGGCCGCGGCGAGCTGGTCGGCGAGCAGCCGCGTCGACGAGGGCTGACCGAGCCCGGCCGACACCACGGCGAGGGTGCGGCGGGTCATCGGCCCGCCTCCGCGCCCGCCCCGGCCTGCTCGGCGGCGGCCCGCAGCGACGCGTGCGTCGGCGCCTCGGGCACGTGCGCGGGGCGCAGCGACTCGAACTCCTTGCGCAGCACCGGGACGACCTCCTCGCCGAGCAGGTCGAGCTGCTCCAGCACCGTCTTCAGCGGCAGGCCGGCGTGGTCGATCAGGAACAGCTGGCGCTGGTAGTCGCCGACGTAGTCGCGGAAGCCCAGCGTACGGTCGATGACCTGCTGCGGGCTGCCCACGGTCAGCGGGGTCTGCGCGCTGAACTCCTCCAGCGACGGGCCGTGCCCGTAGACGGGGGCGTTGTCGAAGTACGGCCGGAACTCCCGCACGGCGTCCTGCGAGTTGCGCCGCATGAACACCTGCCCGCCCAGCCCGACGATGGCCTGGTCGGCGGAGCCGTGGCCGTAGTGCGCGTACCGCTCCCGGTAGAGCCCGACCATCCGCTGGGTGTGCTCCTTGGGCCAGAAGATGTGGTTGGCGAAGAAGCCGTCGCCGTAGTAGGCGGCCTGCTCGGCGATCTCCGGGCTGCGGATCGAGCCGTGCCAGACGAACGGCGGCACGCCGTCGAGCGGGCGCGGCGTCGAGGTGAACGACTGCAGCGGGGTGCGGAACCGGCCCTTCCAGTCGACCACGTCCTCGCGCCAGAGCCGGCGCAGCAGGTCGTAGTTCTCGATGGCGAGCGGGATGCCGTTGCGGATGTCCTGGCCGAACCACGGGTAGACGGGCCCGGTGTTGCCGCGCCCCATCATCAGGTCCACCCGGCCGTCGGCGAGGTGCTGGAGCATCGCGTAGTCCTCGGCGATCTTCACCGGGTCGTTGGTGGTGATCAGCGTGGTCGAGGTGGAGAGCAGCAGGCGCTCGGTGCGGGCCGCGATGTATCCCAGCATCGTGGTGGGCGACGACGGCACGAACGGCGGGTTGTGGTGCTCGCCGGTGGCGAAGACGTCCAGGCCGACCTCCTCGGCCTTCAGCGCGATGGCGACCATCGCCTTGATCCGCTCATGCTCGGTCGGCTCGCGACCGTTGGTCGGGTCGACCGTGACGTCGCCGACGGTGAAGACTCCGAACTGCATGACCAGCTCCTCGCGTTGTCCGGCCGGGGCCGGTGCGGCTCCCGTTCGCACCGCACAACATATTTGACGAGTCAACTATTCCGCGCGCGGAGGCGTCTCCCGTGGGCGCGGTCACGCCGGCGAGGGGGCGAGCGGAGGGTCAGCGGCTGCGCGGGACGTGCCGACGGTAGGCGCTCACCGTCGGGTCGCCGGCGATCCAGAACCGCCAGGGGACGTCGTGCGCCCCCGTCACGCCCACCCTCGGGCCGGCGGCCACCGACTCCGCCGGCACCGGCCGGTCGGCCGGGCGCAGCCGGACCGGGCCGTCGCCGAGCAGGTAGCGGCCGTAGACGGTCTTGTCGATACCGAGCGCCGCGCAGAGCCGGGCGGGCCCGCGCGCGAGGTCGACGTCCCGGCGTACGGCGGTGCGCCGGGCCCGGGCGACGTCGAGGCCGTCGACCACCTCGCCGGCGCGCAGCAGCACGGCCGACGCCTCCCCGTCCGGCCCGGTGACCACGTTCATGCACCAGTGCATGCCGTAGGTGAAGTAGACGTAGGCGTGCCCCGCCGGGCCGAACATCACCGCGTTGCGCGGGGTGCGGCCCCGGTGGGCGTGCGACGCCGGGTCGCCGGCCGTCCCGGCGTACGCCTCGACCTCGGTGATCCGGACGGTGACGCCGCCGGCGGTGAGCCGGCAGCCGAGCAGGCCGCGCGCGGCCGGCACCACGGGCCCGGAGAGCAGGTCGGCCAGCCCCGCGAGGTCGGCGGGACGGCGGTCGGAGGACGCCACCACGGGCACGACCCTATCCGGCCGCGACGCCGCCCCGCCCGGCTCGGCACATCAACGATTCGTTGACAACTGTTCGTTGATGTGCTGGGGTCGGGGTATGACCGACTCCTTCGCCACGCCCGACGCCGGCCGGGCCCGGGCGCACCGCACGTACGACGCGCTGCACCGGATCACCGAGCGGCACGCCGGCACCGAGACGCGCCGCCGCCGCCACACCAACCCCTACGTCCCGGACACCTACGAGGCGGTCGCGCTGGTCACGGCGCTCGCCGCCGGCGGGGCCGAGGCGGAGCCCGGGGAGGAGCCGGTCGACGACGCCGACCTCGTCGCGGCCCTCACCCTCGTGCCGCACCTGCGCGCCGAGGTCGACACGATGGAGGCGGGGCTGCTGACGCTGGCCCGCGGTCGCGGGCTGACCTGGCAGCAGATCGCGTACGGGCTCGGGCTGGGCAGCGCGCAGGCCGCCAAACAGCGTTTCGAGCGCCTCTCCGCCCGCACCGCCGCCACCGAATGACCCACCGGTGGGCCAGACTGGGCGCGGGATCGGTGTCGAGGAGGACGCGATGACGCGCGAGGAGATGCTGGCGTACTGCCTGGACAAGCCGGGGGCCTGGCTCGACCAGCCGTGGGAGGGCGACGAGGTGGTCAAGGTCGGCAGCCGGATCTTCGCCTTCCTCGGCTCCGCCGGGGGCGACGACCCGACGGTCGGGGTGAAGTGCGGCCCGACCCGGGAGGTCGCCGACGAGTGGCTGCACCGGCACCCGGGCGACGCGCGGGCCTCGCCGTACATCGGGCGCTCCGGCTGGAACACTCTGCGCCTGGCCGGCGGGATCGACGACGAGGAGCTGACCGAGGCGGTCGACGCGTCGTACGACGCGGTGGTGGCCAAGCTGCCGAAGCGGGAGCGGCCGACGGCCTGACCCCGCGCGGCGCCGGTCGCGCCGCGCGGGGTCACGCACTCAGCGCGGCACGACCCGCTCGGCGGCCCACTCCCGCCAGCCGGCCAGCTTGTCCGCGGCGGCGGCGAGCTGGTCGGCGACCGGGCCGGGGCCGGTCGAGCCGGGGGTGGTCCGGGCGGCGAGCGCCGACCGGACCGAGAGCACGTCCCGCACGGACGGGTCGAGGTGTTCGCTGACCGCCGCGAGGTCGGCGTCGGAGACCTCGTCGAGGGCGCAGTCCCGGGCCACGCAGAGCGCCACCAGCTTGCCGGTGATCTCGTGCGCGTCGCGGAACGGCACCCCCCGACGGACGAGCCAGTCGGCCACCTCGGTGGCCAGCGAGAAGCCCACCGGCGCGGCGGCGACGAGACGGTCCACCCGGACGGTCATCGTCGAGATCATCCCGGCCAGGGCCGGCAGCAGCAGCTCCAGGGTGTCGACCGCGTCGAAGGCCGGCTCCTTGTCCTCCTGCATGTCCCGGTCGTAGGTCATCGGCAGGCCCTTGAGCATGGTGAGCACCGCCATCAACCCGCCGACGAGCCGGCCGGACTTGCCCCGGGCCAGCTCGGCGATGTCCGCGTTCTTCTTCTGCGGCATGATCGACGAGCCGGTGGCGAAGGCGTCGTCCAGCTCCACCCAGCCGAACTCCTGCGACGTCCAGAGCACCACCTCCTCGCCGAGGCGGGACAGGTGCACCCCGACCATCGCGGTGACGAAGAGGAACTCGGCGACGAAGTCCCGGTCGGCCACGGCGTCCATCGAGTTGGCGAAGGACGTGCGGAAGCCCAGCTCCTTGGAGACGGCCACCGGGTCCAGCGGCAGGCCGGAGCCGGCGAGCGCGCCCGCGCCGAGCGGGCTGATCGCCGTGCGGTGGTCCCAGTCGCGCAGCCGCTCCAGGTCGCGCAGCAGCGGCTGCACGTGGGCGAGCAGCCAGTGCCCGAAGGTGACCGGCTGGGCGTGCTGGAGGTGGGTCATCCCCGGCGCGGCGGTGTCCACGTGCCGCCCCGCCTGCTCGACCAGCGCCTCGGCCAGCTCCACCAGCCGCGACGCCACGCCCCGGGCGTGATCACGCAGGTAGAGCCGCAGGTCGGTGGCGACCTGGTCGTTGCGGGACCGGCCGGCGCGCAGCTTGCCGCCGAGACTGCCCAGGCGCTCCAGCAGGCCGCGCTCCAGCGCGGTGTGCACGTCCTCGTCGTCGACGGTGGGGCGGAACTGCCCGGAGGCGCAGGCGGCCTCCAGGTCGTCCAGGGCGGCGAGGATGCGGCCCAGCTCCTCCGGGTCGAGCAGGCCCGCGCCCGCGAGGACCCGGGCGTGCGCCCGGGAACCCGCGATGTCGTACGGGGCGAGGCGCCAGTCGAACTGCACGCTCACCGACAGCCGCGCCAGGGCCTCGGCGGGGCCGCCGGCGAACCGGCCGCCCCAGAGGCTGGTGCGGTTGGCGGCGGCACTGTTCTCGGTCAGGCTCTTGTCGTCCACGCCGCCCATTGTGGTTCCCACGATCTTCAGCCGCCCAGCCGGGCGTCCCGCGCGGCGGCCATCTTGCTCGGCAGGCCCCAGAGCTGGACAAAACCCTTGGCGAGGGACTGGTCGAACGTGTCGCCGGTGTCGTAGGTGGCCATGCCAAAGTCGTAGAGGCTGGCCTCGGAGCGCCGGCCGGTGACGGTGGCCCGGCCGCCGTGCAGGACGAGCCGCACCTCGCCGCTGACGTGCCGCTGCGCGTCGTCGATGAAGGCGTCCAGGCTGTTCTTCAGCGGGGAGAACCAGAGGCCGTCGTAGACCAGCTCGCCCCAGCGCTGGTCGACTCCGCGCTTGAACCGGGCCAGGTCCCGCTCCACGGTCACCGCCTCCAGCTCCTGGTGGGCGGTGATCAGCGCGATCGCGCCGGGCGCCTCGTACACCTCGCGGCTCTTGATGCCGACGAGGCGGTCCTCGACCATGTCGAGCCGGCCGACGCCCTGGGCGCCGGCGCGCCGGTTGAGCTCCAGGATCGCCTGGTACGGGGTGACGGTCTCGCCGTCGATCGCCACCGGCACGCCGGCGTCGAAGGTGATCACGACCTCGTCGGCGTCACGCTCCTGCGCCGGGTCGGCGGTGTACGAGTACAGGTCCTCGATCGGGCTGTTCCAGATGTCCTCGAGGAAGCCCGTCTCCACGGCGCGCCCGAACAGGTTCTGGTCGATGGAGTACGGCGACTTCGCCGACACGTCGATCGGCAGGCCCTTCTCCTCGGCGAAGGCGATCGCCTTGTCCCGGGTCCAGGCGAAGTCCCGGGCCGGCGCGATGATCTTCAGGTCGGGCGCGAGCGCGCCCAGGCCGACCTCGAAGCGGACCTGGTCGTTGCCCTTGCCGGTGCAGCCGTGCGACACGATGGTGCCGCCGTGCTTGCGGGCCGCGGCCACCAGGTGCTTGACGATCAGCGGCCGGGACAGCGCGGAGACCAGCGGGTAGCGGTCCATGTAGAGCGCGTTCGCGCGGATGGCCGGCAGGCAGTACTCGGCGGCGAACTCGTCGCGCGCGTCGACCACCTCGGACTCGACCGCGCCGCAGTCCAGGGCGCGCTGCCGGATGGCGTCGAGGTCCTCGCCGCCCTGCCCGACGTCGACCGCGACCGCGATCACCTCGGCGCCGGTCTGCTCGGCCAGGTACGGAATGGCGACGGAGGTGTCGAGACCTCCGGAGTAGGCAAGAACGACCCGCTCGGTCATGGTGTGGTGCTCCCTTCAACGTTCTCTTCGCGGCGGGCCCAGCCGGCGAGCTTGTCGCCGAGCGCGGCCCCGCCGACGGCCTCGCGGGCCACGACGAGGATGGTGTCGTCGCCGGCGATCGTGCCGACGACCTCGGGCAGGCCCGCTCGGTCCAACGCGCTGGCCAGGTAGTGGGCTGCGCCCGGCGGCGTGCGCAGCACGGCGATGTTGCCGCTGGAGTCGACCCCGTTGAGCAGCTCGCGCAGCAGCCGGACCAGCCGGGCCGGCGCCGCCTCGGCGTCGCGCAGCGGCCGGTGGCCGTCCTCGGGGATCAGGTAGACGGCCCGACCGTCGCCCCCGCGCACGGTCACCGCGCCCAGCTCCTTGAGGTCGCGGGACAGCGTGGCCTGGGTGACCTGGATGCCGTCGCCGGCGAGCAGGTCGGCCAGCTCGGTCTGCGAGTGGATCGCCTTGTCGCGGATCAGCTCGACGATGCGGGCGTGGCGGGCGGCGCGGGTCAGCGGGGCGCTCATGGGTTCTCCCTGGTCGCGGCGGCGCCCGGCGCCGCCGCGTCCGGGGCGGCGGGTGCGGCCCCGAGGAGGAACGTCAGCAGCGCCTTCTGGGCGTGCAGCCGATTCTCCGCCTGGTCGAACACGACGCTCTGCGGCCCGTCGAGCACCTCGTCGGTGATCTCCTCGCCCCGGTGCGCGGGCAGGCAGTGCAGCACGACGGCGTGGGGCGCGGCGTGGCCGAGCAGCGCGGCGTTGACCTGGTACGGCAGGAACGGGGTGACCCGGTCCTGCCCGTCCGCCTCCTGGCCCATCGAGGTCCAGGTGTCGGTGGCGACCACGTCGGCCCCGGCCACCGCCGCGACGGGGTCGGTCAACGCCTGCACCGAGCCGCCGGTACCGGCGGCGATCTTCTCGGCCTGGGCGAGCACCTCCGGGTCGGGGCCGAAGTTGGCCGGCCCGGCGACCCGCACGTGCATGCCGGCGGTCGCCCCGGCGAGCAGGTACGAATGGGACAGGTTGTTGGCGGCGTCGCCGACGTAGGCCAGCGTCCGGCCGGCCGTGCCGCCGCAGTGCTCACGGATCGTGAGCAGATCGGCCAGGAGCTGGCAGGGGTGGAACCCGTCGGTGAGCGCGTTGACCACCGGCACGGTCGCGGCGTCGGCGACCTCGGCGATCCGGTCGTCGCCGTGCGTACGCAGCACGATCGCCGCGACGTAGCGGGAGAGCACCCGCCCGGCGTCGCCGAGGGTCTCGCCCCGCCCGAAGTGGGTGACCTGGGTGTCCACCACCAGGGGGTGCCCGCCGAGTTCGGCGATGCCGACGTCGAACGAGAACCGGGTGCGCAGGCTCTGCTTGTCGAACAGCACCGCCACGGACCGGGGGCCGGCCAGCGGCCGGTGGCCGAAGCGGTCGGCCTTCATCCGCGCCGCGAGGTCGAGTACGGCCGACTGCTCGGCGGGGGTCAGGTCGTCGTCCCGCAGGAAGTGCCGGATCATGCGTTCGTCTCCGTCGTGGTCACGGTGGTCGCGGCGGCCGGGCTCTCACCGGCGGCGGCCGGGGTGGTGCCGGCGGCGGCCGGGAGGGCGGCGTCGAGGGCGGCCGGGAGAGCGGCCAGGAAGGCGTCCACCTGGGCGGCGGTGAGGATCAGCGGCGGGGCCAGCCGGACCACGCCCGGCTGCACCGGGTTGACCAGGAAGCCGGTCTCCCGCAGCGCCTCGGCGAGCACCTTCGCCACGGGCGCGGCGAGCGCCACGCCCAGCAGCAGGCCCGCCCCGCGTACGTCGTCGACCAGCGGGTGGCCGAGCGCCTCGATGCCCCGGCGCAGCCGCTCGCCGACCCGCTTGACGTGGTCGAGCAGCCCCTCGTGGGCGATGGTGCTCACCACCGCCAGCGCGGCGGCGCAGCTGATCGGGTTGCCGCCGAAGGTGGTGCCGTGCATGCCGGGGCCGAACAGCTCGGCGGCCCGCCCGAAGGCCAGCACGGCACCGAGCGGCAGCCCGCCGCCCAGCCCCTTGGCCAGGGTCACCACGTCGGGCTCGACCCCCTCGGCCTGGTGGGCGAACCAGTGCCCGGTGCGGCCGATGCCGGTCTGCACCTCGTCGAGCACCAGCAGCGCGCCGTGCCGGGCGGTGATCCGCCGCGCGGCGGCCAGGTAGCCCGCCGGCGGGACCACGACGCCGTTCTCACCCTGGATCGGCTCCAGGATCACCATGGCGGTGGCGTCGGTGACGGCCGCCTCCAGCGCGGCGACGTCGCCGTAGTCGACGTGGGTGACCTCGCCGGGCAGCGGGCGGAACGGGTCGGCCTTGGCCGGCTGACCGGTCAGCGCGAGCGCGCCCATGGTCCGCCCGTGGAAGCCGCCCCGGGTGGCGACCACGTGGGTGCGGCCGATGAGCCGGGACAGCTTGAACGCCGCCTCGTTGGCCTCCGCGCCGGAGTTGGCGAAGAGGACCCGGCCGGGCCGGCCGGCCAGGGCCAGCAGCAGCTCGGCCAGCGCCACGGGGGGCTCGGCGACGAAGAGGTTGGAGACATGCCCGAGGGTGGCGATCTGCTTCGACACGGCGGCCACCACGGCCGGGTGGGCGTGGCCGAGGGCGTTGACCGCGATTCCGCCGAGCAGGTCGACGTACTCCCGGCCGGTCTCGTCGACCACGACGGCGCCGGAGCCGGAGACGAGGGCCAGCGGCGGCGTGCCGTAGTTGTCCATCAAGGACTGCGACCAGCGTTCGACGAGCGTGCTCATGACGGAATCACCATGGTTCCGAACCCTTCCGAGGTGAAGACCTCCAACAGCGTGGAGTGGGCGACTCGGCCGTCGACGACGTGCGCGGCGGGCACCCCCTGCCGCACGGCCCGCAGGCAGGCCTCCATCTTGGGCACCATGCCGCTGGACAGCGACGGCAGCAGCTTCGCCAGGTCGTCGGCGGTGATCTCGCTGACCAGGCTGTCGGTGTCCGGCCAGTCGGCGTAGAGGCCGGGCACGTCGGTGAGGACGACCAGCTTGCGGGCGTCGAGGGCGACGGCGAGCGCGGCGGCGGCGGTGTCGGCGTTCAGGTTGTGCAGCACGCCGTCGGCGTCCGGCGCGACCGTGGAGATCACCGGGATCCGCCCGGCCGCGATCAGGTCGGTGACCGCCGAGACGTCGACCGACTCGACGTCGCCGACCTGCCCGACGTCGACCGGCTCCCCGTCCACGTACGCGGGCCGCCGCACGGCGGTGAACAGGCCCGCGTCCTCGCCGGAGAGGCCGACCGCGAACGGGCCGTGCGCGTTGATCAGCCCGACCAACTCACGGCCCACCTGACCGACGAGCACCATCCGGACCACGTCCATCGCCTCCGGGGTGGTGACCCGCAGGCCGCCCCGGAACTCGCTGGCGATGCCGAGCCGGCCGAGCATGGCGGAGATCTGCGGTCCGCCGCCGTGCACCACGACCGGCTTCAGACCGGCGTACCGCAGGAAGACCATGTCGGCGGCGAAGGCCCGCTGCAGTTCGGGGTCGACCATGGCGTTGCCGCCGTACTTGATCACGACGGTCGCGCCGGAGAAGCGGGCCAGCCAGGGCAGGGCCTCGATCAGCGTGGCGGCCTTGGCCTGGGCGCGGGTGAGGTCGGTGGTGAGGCTCATGTGGAGTAGGCCGAGTTCTCGTGAACGTACGCGTGGGAGAGGTCGTTGGTCCAGATCGTGGCCTCGGCGTCGCCGGCGTGCAGGTCGATCCGGATGGTGACGTCCCGCCCGGTCAGGTCGACCTTCGACCGGTCCTCGGCGGCGGCGCCGGAGCGGCACACCCAGACGCCGTTGACCGCGACGTCGACGGCGTCGGGCTCGAAGGCGGCGGCGGTGGTGCCGACGGCGGCGAGGATCCGGCCCCAGTTCGGGTCGTTGCCGAACAGCGCGGTCTTGACCAGGTTGTTGCGGGCCACCGCCCGCCCCACCTCGACCGCGTCGTCCTCGCTCGCCGCGCCGACCACGTCGACGGCGATCTGCTTGGTGGCGCCCTCGGCGTCGGCGACGAGCTGCTGGGCCAGGTCGTGGGCGGCGGCGGTGACCGCGGCGGTCAGCTCGGCCGGCGTCGGCGTGATGCCGCTCGCGCCGCTGGCCAGCAGCAGCACCGTGTCGTTGGTCGACATGCAGCCGTCGGAGTCGATCCGGTCGAAGGTGACCCGGCACGCCTCACGCAGCGCGGCGTCGAGGGCATCCGGCCCGGCCACCGCGTCGGTGGTCAGCACGCAGAGCATGGTGGCCATCGCCGGCGCGAGCATCCCGGCGCCCTTGGCCATGCCGCCGACGGTCCAGCCGCTGCCCCGCGCGACCGTGGTCTTGGGGCGGGTGTCCGTGGTCATGATGGCCTCGGCGGCCGCCGCGCCGCCGTCGCGGGACAGGCCGCGGATCGCGGCGCGTACGCCGGGGAGCAGCTTCTGCATCGGCAGCCGCTCGCCGATCAGGCCGGTCGAGCAGACCGCCACGTCGCCGGCCCCGAGCATCAGCCGGGGGCTGGCCGAGGTGAGCGCGGCGGCGGCGTGCTCGGCGGTGGCGTGGGTGTCCTGGAAGCCGGCCGGGCCGGTGCACGCGTTGGCCCCGCCCGAGTTGAGCACCACGGCGCGGACGACGCCGCCACGGACCACCTGCTGGGTCCAGAGCACCGGCGCGGCCTTGACCCGGTTGGCGGTGAACACGGCGGCGACCCCGGCGTCCGGGCCGTCGTTGACGACCAGCGCGACGTCGCTCGCACCGCTGGCCTTGAGCCCGGCGGCCACCCCGGCCGCCCGGAACCCCCGGGGGGTCGTGACACTCACAGCACTGCTCCTTCGGTCGGGACGGCTCCCCGCGCGGTCACGGCGCGACGCCCCAGACGGACAGGCCCGTCGTCTCCGGCAGGCCGAACATGAGGTTGGCGTTCTGCACGGCCTGGCCGGCGGCGCCCTTGCCGAGGTTGTCCAGCGCGCTGAGCACGATGAGCCGGCGGGTGTCGACGTCGACGGTGGCCTGCAGGTGGCAGGAGTTGGAGCCGAGGGTGGCGGCGGTGTGCGGCCAGGCCCCCTCGGGCAGCACGTGCACGAAGGGCGCGTCCGCGTACGCCTCGGCGAGCACCGCCCGCGGGTCCACGCCCCGGGCCGGCACGGCGGTCACGGTGGCCAGGATGCCCCGGGGCATCGGCGCGAGCACCGGGGTGAACGACAGGCCGGTCGCCCCGGTGGCCTGCTTGATCTCCGGGACGTGCTGGTGGGTGCCGACACGGTAGGGCGACAGGTCCCCCATCACCTCGCTGCCGAGCAGGTGCGGCTTGGCCGCCTTGCCGGCGCCGGAGGTGCCGGAGGCCGCGACGACCACCACGTCGGCCGGGTCGGCGGCGCCGGCGGCGATCAGCGGGGCGAGCGCGAGGGTGATCGTGGCGGCGTAGCAGCCGGTGTTGGCCACCCGGGTGGCGCCGGCGATCAGCTCCCGCTGGCCGGGCAGCTCGGGCAGGCCGTAGGTCCACTGCCCCGCGTGGGGGCCGCCGTAGTAGGTGGCCCAGGCGTACGGGTCGGCCAGGCGGTGGTCGGCGCCGAGGTCGACGACGCGGACCTCGGGCGGGAGCTGCGCCGCCAGGGCGGCCGACTGGCCGTGCGGCAGCGCCAGGAAGACCAGGTCCGCGTCGGCCAGCGCCGCCGCGTCCGTCTCGCCGAGGACCATGTCCAGCCCGGCGAGCTGCGGGTGTACGACGTCGAGCCGGTGCCCGGCCTGGCTGTGCGCGGTGGCGGCGACCAGGTCGAACTCCGGATGCCCGGCGACCAGACGGATCAGCTCGCCCCCGGCGTAGCCGCTCGCCCCGGCAACCGCGACTCGGATTCCCATACCCACCTCCGCATGACTATGCAGCGAAGGCTAGCAGCGATGATCGGCTGCTGCAAGTTCATGCAGCGGTATGCATAGAATCAGATAGTCAGAGGCGGCCCTCCTCGACGGCCCGGGTCACCCACGGAATGACCTCGTCGAGCATCTCGTCCAGCGAGGTGGTCGCCGTGAAGCCCAGGACCTCCCGAGACTTGGTCACATCCGGCACCCGCTTCTGCACGTCGTACCGGAAGGGCTCGTCGGAGACGTACCGGAACGGCACGTCCGGGCCCTTGATCTTGCGCCAGATCAGCTCGGCCAGTTCCAGCACCGTGGTGGACTCGGCCGTGGAGAGGTTGAAGTCCTCGTTGTGCGCCGCCGGGTGCTCGATCGCCGTGGCGATGCCCCGGGCCAGGTCGCCGCCGTACGTGTAGTGGCGGACCTGGTTGCCCGCACCGAGGATGTGCAGCGGATCCTGCCCCTTGACGATCTTCTGCACCACGTCGGGCACGACGTGCGACATGGCCAGCTTGACGTTGCCGGAGAGCACCTCGGCCTGACCCAGCGCGCGGCCCTCGCCCACGCCGACACAGTTGAACGGCCGCACGATCGTGTACGGCACCTGGTACTGCTCCCAGGCCGCGCGGGCGTAGTACTCCACCGCCAGCTTCTGGAACCCGTACGACGACAGCGGCGGCGGGATGCGGCGCTCGTCGCCCTCCCGGCTGGGCCAGTGCCCGGTCGACTCGAAGACCATCGACGAGGAGAGGTAGGTGACCTTCGCCAGCCGGCCGTCCCGGCGGGCGCGGATCGCCGCGTCGCAGGTGGCCGCCATGATCCGCTCGTTCGTGGCGAGCAGGTCGTAGGCGTACGCGTGGAAGTAGGAGATGCCGCCGATCATCGCCGCCCCGGCGACCAGGTGGTCGCAGCCGTCGAGCAGCTCGGTGAGCAGGTCCACGTCCCGGGCGTCGCCCTCGACGAACCGGAACCGGGGATGTTCGTCGTAGCTGTGGGTGACCGGGCCGTACTTGGAGAAGTTGTCGACACCGACCACCTCGTGACCCCGGTCCAGCAGCTCCGAGACGAGGTAGCCGCCGATGAAACCGGCCGAACCAGTTACCAGGACCTTCGCCACGTGCGCTCCTATGCGGTCTTCTCGAACTCGGTGCTGTCCTGCGGGTCGCGCCGGGCGGGCACGGCCCCGGTCGGGGCGGCGCGCAGGGCCAGCTTCTCCCGGCTCAGCCGTCGACCGTAGGCGAAGAAGTACCAGCGCAGATAGCCGGGCAGGAAGCGACCCAGGTCGAAGTGGGACTCCCCCAGCGGACGGTCCAACCAGATGGTGGGGATCTCGGCCACCGGCAACCGCAGCCGGGTCGCCTTCGCGGTCAGCTCCAGCCCGATCTCGAACCCGGTCCGCGACTCGATCCCGACCTCCCGGATGAACGCGGTGTCGTACGCCTTGAAACTGTTGGTGGCGTCGCGGGTGCCGACCCGGGCGAAGGTGTAGAGGCTGCGCCCCGCCCAGCGCGACATCATCCGCTTCAGCCGGGGCCCGCCGACCTGCTGGCCGCCGGGCATGTAGCGCGACGCGGCGGCGACCACCACACCCCGGTCGACCAGCCGGGCCAACTCGTCGATCTGGCGGGGGTCGTCACAGCCGTCGGCCATGGTGACCACCACGACCGGGGCGCGCGCCGCGTCGATGCCGAACCGGATCGCGTTGGCCGGACCGCGGCCGTAGGTGTTGAGGACCGCCCGCACCCGCGGGTCCGTGCGGGCGACCTCCTCGACGTACGGCACGGTGGTGTCCTCGGGCGTGTCGTGCACGACGAGCACCTCGGCGGGGAGCAGCAACTCCCGCAGCATCCGCTCCAGGCAGCGCAGGATCGCCTCGCCCTCGTCGTAGACCGGGACGATCACCGACACCCGGGGCTTCACACCCGCACCCCCTGCCCGGTCAGGCCCCACATGTCGATCACCGGCTTGTCGGTCTCCAGGCGGGCGTACTGCTCGTGCGGGGCGGCGATGACCAGCAGGTCGGCCCGGCGCAGCACGTCGGCCAGGTCGACGAACCGCTCGTCGGCCACGTGGGGATCCGTGCAGAGCGTCTCGCGGGTCTTCAGCGTCAGGATCTTGCGCAGCTTGTACGCCAGGCTCTCCCGGGGGTCGTCACTGCCGCCCTTGAAGGCCATGCCGAGGATGCCCACGGTCAGCTCCGACAGGTCGAAGCGTTCCTCCAGGCGAGACACCAGGTAGAGCGGCAACCCTTCGTTGATCAGCATCGCGGAGTGACCGAGCACGAAGTTGTTCCGGTTGAAGGCGGCCAACTGCATGGTGTCCTTGAACAGGCACGGCCCGGCGGCGAACCCGGGCATGGGCAGATCCGCCGCACGGGGATAGTCGTACGCCACGGCGTGCCGGATCCGGGCGAAGTCGAGCCCGAAGTCGTTGGCCATCATCCAGAACTGGTTGGCGGTGGCGAACTTGATGTAGCGCCACGTGTTGGTGAACAGCTTCGCCAGCTCGGCCTCCTCCGGTTCGAGCGGCACGATCTGCTCGGTGAGGTGCCGGAACAGCTTCTCGGCGCGCGCCAGCGCCCCCGGCGTACGGGCGGCGACGATCTGCGGCAGCGCGAACAGCTCCGTCATCGCCCGCCCCTCGGCGATCCGCTCCGGGCAGAAGGCCACGTCGGCGCGGATGCCCTTGCCGGCGAGCAGCTTCTCGGTCAGCGCGGTGACCCCGGGGTAGACGGTGCTGCGCAGCACGACGAGCTGCCCGTCGCGCAGGTGGTCGGCACAACGCTCCAGGGCCCGGGGCACCGCGCCCAGATCCGGGTTGAGATGCTCGTCGACGGGGGTGCCGACCACCACGACCAGGTGCTCGGAGGCGCCGACGCTCACCGGATCGGTGGTGGCGCGCAGCCGGCCGGCCGCGACCGCCTCCGCGAGCGCCTCGGCGGCGCCGGGTTCGGCGAAGGGCAGGGTGGCCGCGTTGACCGTGGCGACCGCGTCGGCGTTGATGTCGTACAGCACCACGGACAGGCCGCGCGCGGCGAAGGCGATGCCCAACGGCAGCCCCACCCGGCCGCAGCCGCCCACGATGCACACGTCGACGGTGGCGACCGGCGAATCCTCGGCCATGACTGGACTCCCGTGGGGGTGGCGGGGGTGTGACTCCGGCAACATCCGGAATCCAAGCAGGCTAACCGCTCGGATGTGACCCGCGGGTAGCCAAAGATGCCGAGGGTGCTGACCTTTCAGCCGATGCGCCATGCTCCGTGCCCACGGGGCCAATCGGAGCGATGAACGCCGATGGCCCTGCCCGGCGTACCGGACAGGGCCATCGGCGTCGAGAAGTCAGGCGCCGCGCAGGGTGGCGCCGAAGCGTTCCGCCGCCCGGGCGACCGCCGCGTCCCGCGCGGCCACCGCCTCCTCCACGGTCAGCGTCCGGTCCGGGGCTCGGAAGGTGAGCTTGTATGCCAGCGACCTGCGGCCCGCCCCGAGCTGCTCGGAGGCGTACACGTCGAACAGGCGCACCCCCTCCAGCAACTCGCCGGCGCCCTCGACCAGGGCGCGCTGCACCTGCGCCGCCGGGATCGACTCGTCGACCACCAGCGCCACGTCGATCAGCGCCGGCGGGAAGCCCGAGACGACCGGCCCGGACGCCACCGGGGCCGCCGGCAGCGCGTCCAGGTCCAGTTCCAGGGCGCTGGTCCGCCGGGGCAGCTCCAAGGCCGCCACGACCGCCGGGTGCAGCTCGCCGGCGTGCCCGACCACCCTGCCGTCGACCAGCAGCTCCGCGCAGCGGCCGGGGTGCCACGGCGCGTACTCGGCGGCCCGGACCTCGATCCGGTCCCCGGGGATGTCGGCGGCGGCGAGCACGTCCCGGCCGGCCTCCACGGCGTCCGCCCAGCCGGCCGCCCGGCCCTGGCCCCACCAGCCGGCCGGCTCGATGTCGCCGGTCAGCACGACGGCGACGTGCCGGGGCTGGTCGGGCACCACGGCGTCGGCGGCGGCGAACTCCTCGTCGCTGGGTCGCCGGTCCACGCCCATCGCCGGCGGGCGGCCGGCACCGGGACGCGGGTGGAAGACCGTGCCGATCTCGTACACGGCGAGGTCGCGCTGGCCCCGGCCGAGGTTGCGCTTCACGATGCCGAGCAGCGGCCCGAGCAGCGTGGTGCGCAACAGCGGCTCCTCCTCCGACAGCGGGTTGGCCAGCCGCACCGCCTGCCGGCGCGGGTCGTCCTCGGGCAGGCCGAGCTGGTCGGCCAGCTCCGGGGCGACGAACGGGTGGGCGAGCACCTCCACGTACCCGCGCTCGGCGAGCGACCGGGCCACGGCCCGGCGGCGGCGCTGCTGCCAGGTCAGGCCGCGGCCGGGCGGCGCCGTCGGCAGCACCGACGGCACCCGGTCGTACCCGTCGAGGCGGACCACCTCCTCGACCAGGTCCGCCGGATCGGTGAGGTCGGGCCGCCAGGTCGGCGGGGTGACGGTGAGCGCCGCCCCGTCGCCGGCGGCGACACCGACCTCGCCCGGGTCCTCGCCGAGCCGGTCGGCGCCCTGGGCGACCGTGCAGCCGACCTGCTCCAGCAGGGCGACCACCCGCGCCGGCGGGTAGGTCACGCCGATCCGCCGGGTCGGCAGGTCGACCGGCAGGACCACCGGGGTACGCGGCCGGACGTGGTCGACGTCGAGGATCTCGTCCCCGGCCGTGCCGCCGGCGTGCTCGGTGAGCAGCCGGACCGCCCGCGCGATGGCGACCAGCGGCAGGGCCGGGTCGACGCCCCGCTCCCACCGCTTCGCCGCCTCGCTGAACAGTCTGTGCCGGCGGGCGGTGCGCCCCACCATCACCGGGTCCCAGTGGGCGGCCTCGAAGAGCACGTTGGTGGTCCCCGCGACGACCTCGCTGGTCTCGCCGCCCATCACGGCGGCGAGCGAGATCGGGCCGGTGTCGTCGCAGATCACCATGTCCTCGGGCGCGAGCGCGCGGGTCACCCCGTCCAGCGTGGTCAGCTTCTCCCCCGCCTCGGCGCGGCGGACCACCAGCGGCCCGGCGATCCGGTCGGCGTCGAAGGCGTGCATCGGCTGGCCCAGCTCCAGCATCACGTAGTTGGTGATGTCGACCGGCAGCGAGATGCTGCGGATGCCGGCGACGGTGAGGCGCCGCTGCATCCAGCCGGGGGTTGCCGCCGTCGGGTCGACGCCGCGCACGAGGCGGGCGGCGAACCGGTCGCAGCCGACCGTGTCCCGCACCTCGACCGGGTAGGCCGGGGCCTCCGTGCCGCCGGGCGCGGGCGCCAGGCCCGGGTCGCGGAACGGCACGCCGAGGGCGTGCGACAGCTCGCGGGCGAGGCCGCGCAGGCTCATCGCGTACCCCCGGTCGGGGGTGATCTCCAGCTCGACCACGACGTCGTCGAGCCCGACGACCGGCCGCGCGTCGTCGCCCGGCTTGGCCGGGGTGTCCTCGGGCAGCACGATGATGCCCGAGTGGTCGTCGCCGAGGCCCAGCTCCTTGGCGGAGCAGATCATGCCGTTGGAGTTGCGCCCGTAGGTCTTGCGCGCGCCGATGGCGAAGCCGCCGGGCAGGACTCCGCCGGGCAGGATCACCACGACCCGGTCGCCCGGGGCGAAGTTGCGCGCCCCGCAGACGATCTCCTGCGGCTCGCCGGTGCCGTTGGCGTCGCCGACGTCGACCCGGCAGAACCGGATCGGCTTCTTGAAGCCGGTCAGCTCCTCGATCTCCCGGACCTCACCGACCACCAGCTGACCGGTGACGGTCTCCCGCAGGTCCACGACGGACTCGACCTCGATGCCGAGGCCGACCAGGGCCTGCTCCAGGTCGCGGGCGGGCAGGTCGGCGGGGAGGTCGACGTACTCCCGCAGCCAACTGACAGAAACTCGCATGACTCAGACCACCGTCTCCGTAACTCGTACCCGCATCGCCTACGCCCCGGCCCCGAACGCGCGGGTGAACCGCACGTCGCCCTCGGCCATGTCCCGCATGTCGCTGACCCCGTGCCGGAACATCACGGTCCGGTCGATGCCCATGCCGAACGCGAATCCCGAGTAGACCTCGGGGTCGATGCCGCAGGCGCGCAGCACCCGCGGGTTGACCATGCCGCAGCCGCCCCACTCGACCCAGCGCGGGCCGTCGCGGTGCTCCGGGAACCAGACGTCGAACTCCGCCGACGGCTCGGTGAACGGGAAGTAGTGCGGCCGGAAGCGGGTCTTCGCGCCCTCCCCGAACATCGCCCGGGCGAAGTGGTCCAGGGTGCCGCGCAGGTGCGCCATGGTGATGCCCTTGTCCACCACCAGGCCCTCCACCTGGTGGAAGACCGGCGCGTGGGTGGCGTCCAGCTCGTCGGTGCGGTAGACCCGCCCGGGCACGATCACGTAGATCGGCGGCTTACGGGTCAGCATGGTGCGCGCCTGCACCGGCGAGGTGTGGGTACGCAGGACGAGGCCGGAGCCCGTCGGGTCGCCGGCCGTCCCGGCGGAGCCGTCGGTGGGTGCGATGTGGAAGGTGTCCATCAGGCCGCGGGCCGGGTGGTCGGCCGGGATGTTGAGCGCGTCGAAGTTGGTCCACTCCAGCTCGACCTCGGGCCCCTCGGCCACCTCGTAGCCCATCCCGACGAACAGGTCGCTGATCTGCTCCATCAGGGTGCTGATCGGGTGCCGGGCGCCCCGGGGCCGCCGGTCGTGGGGCAGCGTCACGTCGACGCGCTCCTCCACCAGCACCCGTTCCGCCTGCTCCCGCTCCAGGACCTCCTGGCGGGCGGCGTAGGCGGCCTCGACGGCGCGGCGGGCCTCGTTGACCCGCTTGCCCGCGTCGGACTTCGCGGCCGGCGGCAGCGCGCCGATCTCCCGGCGGGCGAGCGAGACCGGGGACCGGTCGCCGAGGTGCGCCGGGCGCAGCGCGGTCAGCGCGTCCGGGTCACCGGCCTCGGCGAACGCCTTCTCGGCGGCGGCGACGGCCTCGGCCAGGGCGGCCGGGTCGAGCAGGGCGACCTGCTTCGGGTCGTACGGATCGTTGCGGTAGCTCATGGCGTACGGGCACTCCCTCACGGCGGCGCCAGCCCTCACGGGGCGGCGAAGCGAGTCTACGGACGCGCGGCTGTGCCGCAGCCCGCCGGTGGGAGTTGCGCGGAAAGCAGGTCAGGCCCGCCGCCCGCCGACACCGGCGGGCTGGCTAAACGAACGCCGTGGCGCGTTCATGGGCGGATGCTCTCCTCTGCTGGATGCCGCGCGGGACCGGTGCCCGGTCACCGCTGCGCTCTCGCTGAAGCGTACAGGCACACGGCGGCGGCCGCAGCCAGGTTGAGGCTCTCGGCGCGCCCGTGCAGCGGCACCCGGACGCGGGCGTCGGCGACGGCGGTCAGCTCCTCCGGCAGGCCGTGCGCCTCCGAGCCGAACAGCCAGGCGGTGGGGGCGGCGAGCCGGCCGGCGTCGGCCAGGTCGTCGAGGTCGTCCTCGCCGTACCCGGTGGTGGCGAGCACGGTGAGGCCGGCGGCGCGCAGCGCGGCGACCACGTCCAGCGGGTCGGGCGCGCGCACCACGTCGACGTGGAAGAGGCTGCCGGCCGAGGCCCGGACGCACTTGCCGTTGTACGGGTCGACGGCGTCGCCGGCGAAGACGACCGCGCCGGCCCCGGCGGCGTCGGCGGTGCGCAGCACGGTGCCGGCGTTGCCCGGGTCGCGGATCTCGGCGAGCACCGCGACGAGTCGGGGCCCGCCGGCCAGGGCCCGCTCCAGGGGCACGTCGAGGTGCCGGCAGACGGCGACCAGGCCCTGCGGGGCGACGGTCTCGGCGAGGGCGGCCAGGGCCTCGTCGGTCACCTCGGAGACCGGCACGTCGGCGCGGGCGGCGTCGGCGGCGAGGTCGGCGTGCCGGTCCAGGGCGGCGGGCGTACCGAAGAGTTCGGTGACCACCCCGGGGCGGGCGAGGGCCTCGCGGACCGCCTGCGGCCCCTCGGCCAGGAACCGGCCGGCGGCCTCGCGGTCCCGGCGGCGCTGCAACCGGCGGGCGGCGACCACCCGGGGCGTACGCGGGGTGAAGGGGCCGGAGACGGCGTCGAGGCGTCTCCCGCGCGGTGGTGACTGCATGGGAGACGCCTCGATCTGCTGGTGCGGGTGGATCAGGCGGCCTGGGCCGCCGCGCCGCCGGTGCCCTCGGCCGTGACCGCGGCCCGGGCCAGCTCGACGATCGCCGCGAACGCGGCGGCGTCGTTGACGGCCAGGTCGGCCAGGATCTTGCGGTCGACCTCGATGCCGGCCAGGCGCAGGCCCTGGATCAGGCGGTTGTAGGTCATCCCGTTGGCGCGGGCGCCCGCGTTGATCCGCTGGATCCACAGCTGCCGGAAGTCGCCCTTGCGGTCGCGACGGTCCCGGTAGGCGTACTGCATCGAGTGCAGCACCTGCTCCTTGGCCTTGCGGTAGAGGCGGGAGCGCTGACCGCGGTAGCCGCTCGCGGTCTCCAGCAGGGTACGGCGCTTCTTCTGGGCGTTCACAGCCCGCTTGACGCGTGCCATCTCAACTCCTTCTTACGTCAGGTGGCGCGCGTCAGCGGCCGAGCAGCTTCTTGATGCGCTTGACATCGGCCTTGGCCAGCACGACGGTGCCGGTCAGGCGACGGGTCTGGGTGGAGGGCTTCTTCTCCAGGTTGTGCCGGAGGCCGGCCTGCTGGGCAACGATCTTGCCCTTGCCGGTCACCTTGACCCGCTTGCCCATCCCCGTGTGGCTCTTCATCTTCGGCATGTGGAACGTCTCTCCCCTGTTACTCGCCGGTCGTCCCGGCGGGCCCGGCCGCCTCGGCCGTCGGCGCCTCGGCGGCGCCGGATTCCCGCTCGCCCCGCGGCAGCGCACCGCCGCGGGCCGCCGTGGCGGCGGCCTTCGTGGCGCGGTGCGGCGCGAGCACCATGATCATGTTTCGGCCGTCCTGCTTCGGCGCGGCCTCGACGTACCCCAGCTCCGAGATCTCCGACTCGAGCCGGCGCAGGAGCCGGTAACCCAGCTCCGGGCGGCTCTGCTCGCGACCGCGGAACATGATCGTCACCTTGACCTTGTCGCCGGCCTTGAGGAACCGCACCACGTGACCCTTCTTGGTCTCGTAGTCGTGCGGGTCGATCTTCGGCCGGAGCTTCATCTCCTTGATGACGGTCTGCTGCTGGTTACGCCGCGCTTCGCGCGCCTTCAGTGCGCTCTCGTACTTGAACTTGCCGAAGTCCATGAGCTTGCACACCGGAGGGCGCGCCATCGGCGCAACCTCGACCAGGTCCAGGTCTACGTCCGCGGCCAGCTGAAGGGCGCGCTCCAGCGGGACGATGCCCACCTGCTCACCCTCGGGGCCGACCAGTCGGACCTCACGTGCCCGGATCTGCTCGTTCACGCGTGGTTCGACGCTGATGGGGCCTCCTCGAGTCAAAGTCTCCTGCGTGGCCGACCCCGCGGCTCCCGGGTGGGAGCCGACCCGGAAAGCAGAAGGCCCCGGCGCATGCCAGGGCCCGCTCGACCGGTCGGCACGATCACATGGTCGCGCATCCGGCGCCGGGATGTGCCCGGAACCGGTGACCGGACCCGGCCACCGTGGCGGCGACTCGGGTGGGAGCAGGCGCTCCTCTTTCATGGCTGTCCGGTCGCGGGCGACCTGATCGCACGCGGAGACAGCCTGGTCGACTCGATAACACTACACCGTCGCCGGACCGCCCCCCAAACCGGGCACCCCGGGCGGCCGGCTCGGCCCGGCGGTCCCGCCCGTGCCGGCTCAGCGGCCGGTGGCGCCCTCGGCGAGGCGGGCCTGGTGCGCCCGGTGCAGCCGGCGCAGCGCGCGGACCCCCTCGACGGCCAGCTCCTTGTCGGCGGCCTGCAACGCGACCATCGGCAGCAGGTCGTCGTCGTGCAGCTCCAGGCTCGCCCAGGGCGCGCCCCGGTCGAAGCGGACCCCGCGGACGACCTCCCACGGCAGCTCGTACGAGCCGACGACGTTACGGACGCGCACGCCCCGCCCGTCCGCCTCCACCCGGGGCCGGGTGAAGAGCAGGAAGCCGAGGGCGCCGAACACGCCGAGGCCGACCATCGCGATCTGGTCGCCCCGCTGGAAGCTGCCGTAGCCGCTGCCGGTCTCGCCGGTCAGCGAGGTGGCCACCAGGCTGAACACCACGAGGAGCACGGCCGCCGAGGTCCAGCAGACCACCCGGATGCGCCGCGGGCGGAGGCGGATCGTCTCGGTCTCACTCACCCCACCAGTCTGCCACCCGCTCCGGGCCGCTCGTCCGCCGCCACACGGGCGGACGGCACGGCGGCGGGGGCGACCCGCCTCCTGGTGCCCCAACCCGCCACCAGCGCGGCCAGCAGGGTCAGCAGCGCGCCGGCGAGCACCGGCAGCCGGACGCCCGGCCCGCCCGGCACCAGCGCGTCCAGCAGCAGTGCGCCGCCCAGTTGCCCGGCGACCAGCGCCAGGCCGGTACGCAGCACCCCGATCGCGGGCACCCCGACCACCAGGCTCGCCACGATGACCACGCCGAGCAGGCCGCCGGTGTAGAGGTACCAGGCGTCCGGCCAGGTCGGGGCCGGGCCGCCCAGGGCGCCGGCCAGCGCCGCGACGAGCAGCACCACCGGCGTGGCGGTGGCGAAGTTGACCGCGACCCCGGCGGCGGCCGAGCCGGCGGCGGAGACCCGCGCGTTCAACGCCGACTGGAGCGCGACGGCCACCCCGCCGGCCACGGCCAGCAGCACCAGCCCGAGGGCGAGGTCGCCGACGGGCTGGCCGAGCTGGGCCAGCGCCACGGCGGCCACGCCGAGCAGCGCGCCGGCCACCCGCGCCGGGGTGAGCGCCAGCCGCCCGACCGGCGCCAGCCCCGCCCGGTCCGCGGCCAGCCCGCCGAGGCTGCCGCCGGCCACCTGGGCGATGGTGAAGACCGCCACCCCGAGCACCGGGACGACGTACGCGGCGAGCAGCACGATGGCCGCCCCGCCGAGCCCGCCCAGGTACGCCCACCAGGGCAGCCGGGCCCGGCGCAGCGCGACCAGGCCGGTCCGCGCCGAGGGCAGGGCCAGCACTCCGACCGCGATCAGCAGCGTCCCGCCGAGGTTGTTGACCACCGCGCCCAGGGTGGCGTTGCCGGCCCGCTCGCCCAGCTCGGCGTTGACCACGCCCTGCGCCGCCGAGGCGACCCCGGCGAGGGTGACCACCACCACGGCCACCCACGGCGGCAGGACGCGCGGCACCGGCCGGGCCGGGCTGCCCGGCGCCGCGGGCGGGCCGCTCACAGCCGGCAGGCGTGGATGTCGGTGACGAGGATCGCGCGGGCCCCGAGTTCGTAGAGCTCGTCCATGATCCGGTGCACGTCGTCGCGGAGCACCATCGCCTGCACGGCCACCCAGCCCTCGCGGTGCAGCGGGGAGACGGTCGGCGACTCGATGCCGGGGGTCAGCGAGCTGGCCCGGTCCAGCAGGCCGGCCGGCACGTCGTACGCGAGCATCACGTAGCGGCGGGCCACCAGGACGCCGTGCAGGCGGCGCAGCAACTGCTCCGACTGCGGGTGCGCCGGAGCGCCGACGCGGCGGACGAGCACCGCCGAGGAGCGCAGCAGCGGCTCGCCGAAGACCACCAGGCCGGCCTGGCGCAGCGTGGTGCCGGTCTCCACCACGTCGGCGACCACGTCGGCGACGCCGAGCCGGATGGCGTTCTCCACGGCCCCGTCCAGGCGGATCACGTCGGCCTTCACGCCCAGCTCGGCGAGGTGCCGCTCGACCAGCCCCGGGTACGCGGTGGCGATGCGGTGCCCGCCGAGTTCCCGTACGTCGTCGACGTCCTCGGGCCGGGCGGCGAAGCGGAAGGTGGCCCGGCCGAAGTCGAGGTCCACCACCTCCTCGGCCGGCGCGCCGGAGTCGATCAGCAGGTCGCGGCCGGTGATCCCGACGTCGAGGTCGCCGGAGCCCACGTAGGTGGCGATGTCCTTGGGCCGTAGGTAGAAGAACTCGATGTCGTTGGGCTCGTCCCGGCAGACGAGGTCCTTGGGGTCGGTGCGCTGGCGGTAGCCCGCCTCGCGCAGCATCTGGGCGGCCTTCTCGGCCAGGGCGCCCTTGTTGGGTACGGCGACACGCAGCATGACGGAGTGCTCCTTCGATCGGGTCTGATCAACGACGGGGCGCACTCACAGATGTCGGTAGACGTCCTTCAGGTCGAGACCGCTGGCGAGCATCAACACCTGGACCTGGTAGAGCAGCTGGGAGATCTCCTCGGCGGTCCGCTCCGGCCCCTCGTGCTCGGCGGCCATCCACGACTCGGCCGCCTCCTCGACGACCTTCTTGCCGATGAAGTGCACGCCCTTCTCGAGCGCGGCGACCGTGCCCGAGCCAGGGGTGCCGGCGGCGGCCTTGGCCTGCAGCTCGGCGAACAACTCCTCGAACGTCTTCACGCCGCGATTCTTCCAGCCACCTGCCGAGGTCGCGTGCTCCGGGTCAAGCGTCCCGCTGATCGGACCCTTGAATCCAACGCACGTCATCGCCCTTTCGCGTCGGAGCGGTCACCGGCAGGAGCGCCCTCGGCGTGGGTGGGCTGGCCCTGCCACCACGCGCCCGGCAAGCCCCGGTCAGACCGCGTCGAAATAACTCTTTCGAAAGGTTCGCTTCGACGTTAGCCTTCGATGCATGACCGAACAGCACGCCCGCGAGATCACCGACGTCGAGACCCTGCGCGCCTTCGCCCATCCGTTGCGGCTGCGCATCCTGGAGGCGGTGGGCCTGCACGGGCCGCTGACCGCCACCCAGGTCGCCGAACATGTCGGGGAGAGCCCGGCGAACTGCTCGTGGCACCTGCGCCAGCTGGCCCGCTACGGCTTCGTCGCCGAGGCCGGCGGCGGCAGCGGGCGACAGCGGCCGTGGCGAATCGTCACCGACGGGCACCGCTGGGGCAACGGCGACGAGAGTCCCGAGGTGGCCAGGGCCGGCGACGCGGCCGCCCGCGTGCTGCTCGACCTGGAATACCAGGCGCTGTGGGACTGGATGAACGTCCGCCGGCAGGAGCCGCCCGCCTGGCGGGACGCCGGCTTCTTCAACCAGTCGATCGGCTGGTGCACCCCGGACGAGCTGAGCGGGCTGCAGGACGAAATCCGCCGGCTCTTCGCCCGCTACCTGGACCGGATCAACGACCCGGCTGCCCGGCCGGCCGGCTCCCGGCCGGTGCGGTTGATGGCCTGGGGCGTGCCCGCGGTGGCCGGTCAGGTCGGCCGGGCGGACGCCGACGAGGACGGCACGTCGTGAGGCAACTGTTGCGCCGGCCGGACTTCCGGCTGCTCTTCGTCGCGCTGACGGTCGCCATGCTGGCCGAGTCGGTCCTCATCCTGGCCCTGGCGATCTGGGTCAAGGACCTGACCGGATCGGACGGCCTGGCCGGCGCCACCTTCGTCGCGATGACCGCGCCGATGGTGCTCGCGCCACTGGTCGGCTGGGTGGTGGACCGGATCCCCCGCCGGTCGATGTTCGTCGTCGTCAACGTGCTCACCGCGGTCCTGCTGGCTCCGCTGCTCATCGTGCGGAGCGAGGGCCAACTCTGGATCGTGTACGCGGTCGGAGCGGGCTACGGGCTCTCCTACATCGCGCTCGGCGCGACGGTGACCGCGCTCGTGCAGGAGATCGTGCCGGCCGACCACCTGCCGGACGCCAACGGAGCGTTGCAGATCGTCAAGCAGGGTTTGCGGCTGGCAGGTCCACTGCTCGGCGCCGGCCTGTACGTCGTCCTCGGCGGGCCGGCGCTGACCGCCGCCTGCGCGCTCGGCTTCCTGGTCGCCGCAGTCGCCGGTCTGCTGCTGCGCCGCACGACGCGCCCGCTGGCGCCCCCCGGCAGACCGTCCGGCAGCGGCGGGCTCGGTGCCGGAATCCGGCACCTCGCGGGCGAGGCCGCGCTGCGGCGCGCCCTGGTCGCCGCGGTCGTCGCCACGGTCGCGCTCGGTCTCGGCGAGACACTGTGGTTCGCGTACGTCGACAAGGGGCTGGGACGGGAGACGGCGTTCCTGGGCGTGCTCGTCTCGCTGCAGGGCATCGGCGGTCTGCTGGGCGGGGCCGTCGCCGCGACGCTGGTCCGCCGCCTGGGGGAACTCACCACCGTGGCGCTCGGCGCGGCGGCCTTCGCCGCCGGCAGCCTGCTCCTGGTCCGGCCGGCCCTGGGGCTGGCGGTCGGCGCGAGCCTGCTGATCGGTGCGGGGCTTCCGGTCACCATGGTGGGCACCACCACGCTGGTGCAGCGACGCACCCCGGCCCACCTGGTCGGCCGGGTCTCGGCGGCGCTGGACGCGCTCGTCAGCGGCCCCCAGTCGGTGGCCATCGGCGCGGGCGCGGTGCTGGTCGGGCTCGTCGACTATCGGCTGCTGTTCGGGGTGATCGGCGCGCTGCTGGCAGCCGTCGCCGGGTACCTCGCCGTCGGCAGACGGCTCACCCCGACGTCCCCGCCCCCGGCCGCCCTGCTCCTGGCGCAGCCACCGCTGCACGCGTCCGTGACAGGTGGCCCCGTCCCGACGCGATCCGGGGCCGGCCCGGCCGCGGCGGACGCCGCCGGGCTGCCGGCACCGCCGCGATCGTGACCGGCGGAACCGGTCAGCCGCCGAAGCCGACCCGGTGGCCGCTGGCGGCGAGGCCGCGGATGGCGAGGGCGGCGTCGAGCGCGGCGACGGTGGCCGCCCAGCCCTTGTCCTCCGCCGAGCCGGGCAGCCCGGCCCGGTCCCGGGCCTGCTCGATCGTGTCCACGGTCAGGACGCCGTGCGCCACCGGCTTGCCCTCGTCCAGCGCGACCCGGGTCAGCCCGTCGGTCACCGAGCGGCAGACGTAGTCGAAGTGGGCGGTGGCGCCCCGGACCACCACGCCGAGCGCGACCACCACGTCGCAGCGGCGCGCGAGCGCCTGGGCCACCACGGGCAGCTCGACCGAGCCGGCCACCCGGGCGGTGACCGCGCGGGCCCCGCACGCCTGGGCGGCGGCGACCGCCCGGTCGAGCATGTGGTCGGTCAGCTCGCCGTGCCACCGCGCGGCCACCACGCCGACGGTCATCCCGGCGGCGTCCACCGCCGTCACGCCCGGCTCCCCGAAACCCGCCATGTCTACGCTCCGATCTCGTCGCCGGGGACCGGCCGGCCCATCGGGGCCTCGGTGACCTCGTCCAGCTCGTCCAGCAGGTGCCCCATCCGGTCCCGCTTGGTGCGCAGGTAGCGCACGTTCTCCGGGTGCGGCCGCACCGGCAGCCCCTCGCGGCCGGTGACGGTCAGCCCGTAGCCCTCCAGGCCGGCCCGCTTGGCCGGGTTGTTGGTGAGCAGCCGCATCGAGCGCACCCCGATGTCGTAGAGGACCTGCGCGCCGGTGCCGTAGTCCCGGGCGTCGGCCGGCAGGCCCAGGTCGAGGTTGGCGTCCACGGTGTCCCGGCCCTGGTCCTGGAGCTGGTACGCCTGGAGCTTGTGCAGCAGGCCGATGCCGCGCCCCTCGTGGCCGCGCACGTAGAGCACCACGCCGCGCCCCTCCTCGGCGACCCGGTCCAGGGCCGCGTCGAGCTGGGGGCCGCAGTCGCAGCGCACCGAGCCGAAGACGTCGCCGGTGAGGCACTCGGAGTGCACCCGCACCAGCACGTCCCGCCCGTCGCCGATCTCGCCCATGACCAGGGCGACGTGCTCGGCCGAGTCGTGCTCGCTGCGGTAGCCCAGCGCCCGGAACACCCCGTGCCGGGTCGGCATGCGGGCCTCGGCGACCAGCTCGACCTGCTTCTCGGTGCGCCGCCGGTACGCGACCAGGTCGGCGATGGTGACCAGGGTCAGCGCGTGCTCCGCGCAGAACTTCTCCAGGTCCGGCACCCGCATCATGGTGCCGTCGTCGTTGACCAGCTCGCAGAGCACGCCGGCGGGGCGCAGCCCGGCCAGCCGGGTCAGGTCGACGGCGGCCTCCGTGTGCCCGGGCCGGCGCAGCACGCCGCCCTCCCGGGCGCGCAGCGGCACCACGTGCCCCGGGCGGGCCAGGTCGGTCGGGCCGGTGCCGGGGTCGGCGAGCAGCCGGATGGTGTGTGACCGGTCGGCGGCGGAGATGCCGGTGCTGACCCCCTCCCGGGCGTCCACGGTCACCGTGTAGGCGGTGCCCCGCCGGTCCTGGTTGGTGTGGTGCATCGGCGGAAGGTCCAGCCGGTCGCACTCGCTCTCGGTCAGCGGCACGCAGATGTAGCCGGACGTCCACCGCACCATGAACGCGACCAGCTCCGGCGTCGCCAGCTCGGCGGCGAAAATCAGGTCGCCCTCGTTCTCCCGGTCGGCGTCGTCGACCACGACGACGGGCCGGCCGGCGGCGATGTCCGCCACCGCCTGCTCGATGCTCCCAAAGGTGGTCATGCCGACGCTCCGCTTCGCTCCGCGCCGTCATGACGCACCGCACTGAGCCTGATGATTCGCTCGCTTCGCTCGCTCATGCCGGCACTCCGCTCCGCTCCGTGCCGTCATGAGGCACCACCGCACTGAGCCTGATGATTCGCTCGCTTCGCTCGCTCATGCCACGGCCTCCGAGTAGGTCGGCGGGATCGGGGCGGGCGCCGGGCGGGCGACCCGCGAGGTGCGCCACCAGGCGAAGACGCCCCAGGCGCAGAAAACGCCGTAGACGAGGTACATGGCCGCCGAGGGGTAGAAGCCGCCGCGCAGCAGCAGCGGCACGCCGACGGCGTCGACGGCGATCCAGATCAGCCAGAAGTCCACCCAGCCGCGGGCCATGCCGTAGGTGGCCAGCAGGCTGCCGGTGAGGATCCAGGCGTCCGGCAGCGGCCCCCAGGAACCCAGCGCGGCGAGCACCGGGTAGAACGCGGCGGTGCCGAGGACGGCGGCGGCCAGCAGGCCCAGCCGCTCCCGGCCGGTGGCCCAGCGGGGCGCCACGGCGGCACGGTCGCCGTCGCCGCCGTGGCGGCGGTTGCGCGACCAGCGCCACCAGCCGTAGAGGCTGACCGCGAAGAAGAACACCTGCCGGCCGGCCTGCCCGTACAGGTCGTGCGCCTGCGGGGTGGCGAAGACGCCGCCCAGGAAGACGGTGAACAGCAGCGCGTTGCCGATCATGCCGACGGGCCAGGCCCAGACCAGCCGGCGCAGGCCGAGCAGGGCCGAGGCCAGCCCGAAGCCGTTGCCGACGACCTCCCGGACCAGCACCGGCGAGCCGGCGACGGCCACCTGCGCGTCGAGCAGCCACCCGAGCGGGCCCATCAGGCCACCCCGCCCGACGCGGCGGCGCCCGGCAGGCCGGCGACCGGGGCGTCCGTGCCCGGGAACCCGCCGGGCGGGCCGGCCTCGGGGCGGCCGGGCTCGGCCAACCGGGCGCCGAGCAGCCGCTCGACGTACTTGGCGAGGACGTCCACCTCGAGGTTGACCGGGTCGCCGACGCGCCGGGCACCGAGGGTGGTCAGCTTCAGCGTGGTCGGGATCAGCCCGACGGCGAACCAGTCCGCGCCGACGTCGGCCACGGTCAGCGAGACGCCGTCGACGGTGATGGAGCCCTTCTCCACCACGTACCGGGCCAGGGCGGCGGGCAGGCGGAACCGGACGGTCTCCCACTGCGCGGCCGGCTCCCGGGCGAGCACCTCGCCGACGCCGTCGACGTGGCCCTGCACCAGGTGCCCGCCGAGGCGGCTGCCGAGCGCGGCGGCCCGCTCCAGGTTGACCGGGTCGCCGGCCCGCAGCGCACCCAGCGCGGAGCGGCGCAGCGTCTCCCCCATCACGTCCGCCGTGAAGACCCCGTCGGCGACGTCCACCACCGTCAGGCAGACGCCGTTGACCGCGATCGAGTCGCCGTGCCGGGCGTCGGAGGTGACCAGTGGGCCGCGGATCGCGACCAGCGCCGAGTCACCCGCCGTCCCGGTGACCCGGACGACCTCACCCAACTCCTCGACGATGCCGGTGAACATGTCAGCCCTCCCTCTTCCGGGGCAGCGCGGTGATCCGCAGGTCCGGTCCGATCTGCGTAACGTCGACGTACTCCAGGTCGATGGCCTCGGCGATGGTGGTCACACCGGCGTCGACCAGGGCGCTCGGGCCGGCGCCGAGCAGCCGGGGCGCGACGTAGCCGACGATCTTGTCGACCAGGCCGGCGGCGAGGAAGGCGCCGGCCAGCGTCGGGCCGCCCTCCAGCAGCGCCGCGCGCACCCCGCGTCCGTGCAGCGCGGCGAGCAGCGCCGCCAGGTCGACCCGGCCGTCGGGCCCGACGCCGACCTCCGTGGCGGTGGCGACCCACGTGCGGGCCGCGCCGTCGCGGACCCGGGCGTCGGCCGGCGTACGCCCCGCCGAGTCCACCACCACCCGCAGCGGCTGGCGGATGCTGAGGGTGCCGTCGCGCAGGTTGCGGGCGGTGAGCCGGGGATCGTCGGTGAGCACCGTGCCCACCCCGGCGATCACCGCGTCGACGGTGCCGCGCAACGCGTGCACGTCCATCCGGGCCGCCTCGGAGGTGATCCACATGCTGGTGCCGTCGGCGGCCGCCGACCGGCCGTCCAGCGTGGCGGCGAACTTCCAGATCACGTACGGCCAGCCCCGGCGCATCGAGGTGAGCCAGGCGATGTTGCCGGCCTCGGCCTCGTGGCCGCGTACCCCCAGGTCCACCTGGACCCCGGCGGCGCGCAGCGTGGCGGCCCCGCCGGAGGCGACCGGGTTGGGGTCGGGCACGGCGATGACCACCCGGGCGACGCCGGCCTGGACCAGCGCGGTGCTGCAGGGGCCGGTGCGGCCGGTGTGGTCGCAGGGTTCGAGGGTGACCACGGCGGTGCCGCCGCGAGCCCGCTCCCCCGCCTGGGCGAGCGCGACGATCTCGGCGTGCGGCCCGCCGGCGTAGGCGTGGAACCCCTCGCCGACGACCTGGCCGTCGGCGTCGAGCAGCACGCAGCCGACCACGGGGTTGGGGCTGGTCGTGCCGAGACCGCGCGCGGCGAGTTCGACCGCGCGACGCATCGCCTCGTCGACTGAGACGCCCCCCATGCCCTGCCCTCTCACTCGCCGGTCGGCGCGCGGGCGGTCACGGGAGGCAACGGCACGGGCCGCGGGCGTGCGGCGGCGGAGGTCCGGGTACGGCGGAGCCGACCCGGGGGGCGCGCACGACACGCTGAGGTCAGCGGCCGGGCAGGGCCCGTCCGTCCCGCGCGCTGTCTCCCATCCGGACTGTCTGGGCACGGTCTCCCGCCCCCAACCGTCGGCCCCGGATTCTCACCAGGTCCACCGGGCGGCACGAGGCCGACCGGGTCGCGGGCTTACCACGGTCACGCCGTGGATCACCGCCGGTTCGGAATTACACCGAGTCCCGCCAGCGCGTGGTGGGTACACCGGCAGTCTTACACGCCGGACGGGGGGTGGCGCCACCGAGGCGAGCTACTTCACAGCGGGAATGCGGGGTCACGTCACCCCGCGCCGCCGGTCCACCGCCACGTACGAGCCGGGTTGGCTCTTGGCCACCGTCTTCATCTCGGAGGCGACCGCGATCGCCTCCAGGGGGTTGGTGAAGCGCTTGTTGGCGTCGGAGATGGAGACGCCGATGGAGAGGGTGACCAGGGCGGCGCGCCGGATGTTGCCCCGCCGGTCCTTCAGCTCCACGTAGCCGCGGGCGGCGTCGGCGGGGTCGTAGAGCGAGTCGGCGGCCTTCTCGAAGTCGGCGGAGACCCGCGAGGTGAGCGGGCGCACCTGCTCCGGCGTGCAGACGATGACGAAGTCGTCGCCGCCGACGTGGCCGAGGAAGGCCGGCGGCAGCCCGACCGAGACGACCGCCCGGTGCAGGCTGCGGGCCAGGGCCGAGATGAAGTCGTCGCCGCGCACGAAGCCGTACCGGTCGTTGACGCTCTTGAACCGGTCGATGTCGATGTAGCCGACGGCGTAGTCGACGCCGCTGCGGACCCGGTCGGAGATCTCCCGGCGGATCCGGCTGTTGCCGGGCAGCCCGGTCAGCGGGGAGACCTCCCGGAACTCCTTGTTGCGCCGCAGGGTCGAGCTGACCCGGGCCACCAGTTCCGCCGTGTCGAAGGGCTTGACCAGGTAGTCGTCGGCGCCGGCGCTGAGCCCGTGCACCTTGTCCACGGTCATGCCCTTGGCCGTCAGCATGATCACCGGCAGGGCCGAGGTCATCGGGTCGGCCCGCAGCCGCCGGGTCAGCTCCAGCCCGTCGATGCGCGGCATCATCAGGTCGACCACGGCCAGGTCGGGGCGCTGGCGCTCGATCACCTCGAGCGCCTCCTGCCCGTCGCCGGCGTGGATCACGTCGAAGCCGTGCAGCCGCAGGTTGAACTCGACGAAGCGCGCGATGTCCTCGTCGTCGTCCACGACGAGGATGACGTCCCGGCGGTCGCCGGCGGGTTCCACGTCAGGCCCCGGCGGCGGCGCGTTCCGCGAGTGCCCGCAACTTCCGGACGGCCTCGGCGGGGTCGTCCGCGCCGTAGACGGCGGTGCCGGCGACGAAGGCGTCCGCCCCGGCCTCGGCCGCCTGTGCGATGGTGTCGGCCGCGATCCCACCGTCGACCTCGATACGCAGTTCGAGGTGGCCGCTGTCGACGTGCCGGCGGGCGGCGCGCACCTTGTCGAGCAGTTGCGGGATGAAGCGCTGCCCGCCGAACCCGGCCTTGATCGTCATGATCAGCAGCGTGTCGAAGCTCGGCAGCAGCTCCAGGTACGGCTCGATCGGCGTGTCCCGGTCGATCGCCAGCCCGGCCTTGGCGCCGGCCGAGCGGAGGTCCTTGGCCAGCGCCACCGGGTCGTCGCACGCCTCGGCGTGGAACGTGACGTTGTACGCCCCGGCGTCGGCGTAGCCGGGGGCCCACCGGCGCGGGTCCTCGATCATCAGGTGCACGTCGAAGGGAAGCTCGGTGGCGGCCCGCAGGCTCTGCACCACGGGCAGCCCGATGGTCAGGTTGGGCACGAAGTGGTTGTCCATGACATCCACGTGCAACCAGTCCGCGGCGTTCTCGACGGCGCGGACCTCTTCGGCGAGGCGGGCGAAATCGGCGGCGAGGATGCTGGGCGCGACGATCGGCGGCGGTACGGTCACGGGGCCAGTGTACGAACGCGGTGACCGGGCGCCCGCAGCGCGCCACCCACCGGGACACCCGGTGACCCGGCGGTGACCAGTGGTGCGGAATCGGCCGTCCCGGCATGGCGGAACCGGACGACGGGTCGGTCGTGGCCGGCCGAAGGACGGGAACGTGGCACGACTCCACGAGGGACGTTGACGTGCGCCGCCCGGTGTTTCCTGTGGAGCGACGACCGGAAGCCGGCCCGCTCCCCGCGGGGGCGCCGACATTCGGGGACTCCCCGCGATCCGGGCGCGGTGCCGTATGCTCCCGCACCGTGACGTGTCCGGCCGTCTCGCGCCGACCGGACCACGATCGGCGGGAGGTCGGTGCGATGCGACGGTGGTGGACGGCGGCCGCGGCCGGCGCGGTGGCGGCCCTGGCGCTCGCGGGCTGCGGCGCCCCGGCGGGCACCGACCGGAACCTGACCGACGACTGGCCGGCGCCCGCCGCGCCGCAGACGTTCGTCCCCGCCACCGGTGTCTGCCACGGCAACATCCAGGACGTCGGCTACCTCACCGCCTACAACCCGGTCGACTGCACCGTGTCGCACCGCGCGGAGACCGTGCACGTCGGCACGTTCACCGGGTCGGCGGCCGAGCGCACCACGCCCCCGCCCGCCGGCTCGGCCGGCATGCGCGCCGCCCGGGCCGAGTGCGACACGAAGGTCAAGGAGGTGCTCGGCGCGGACTGGCGCTCCGGCCGGCTCGGGCTGAGCGTGGTGCTGCCGTCGCCGCGGGCGTGGGGCGGCGGCGCCCGCTGGTTCCGCTGCGACCTGAGCGAGCAGGCCAGCCTCGACGAGCCGAGCGCCAAGTTCCGGACGGGAAGCCTGAAGGGGGCCCTGGCCGGCGCCGCCCCGCTCGCCCACCGCTGCTTCAACCCCAAGCTCAGCGACGATGAGGTGCAGGAGATGGTGGCGGTGGCCTGCACCAGCAAGCACCGCGCCGAGTTCGTCGGCGTCTGGCAGGCCCCGGACACCGGCTACGACGCCTTCATCCGGGACAGCCAGAAGGTGCACCGGGCGTGCCGGGCGCTGATCGCGACGTACGTCAAGGTGCCGAACAACGGCGACCTGCAGTACCGGGCGGGCTCGATCTTCTACCACCCCTTCGAGCGGGAGTGGCGCAACGGCAACCGGGGCGTCCAGTGCTTCCTCTGGGTCAGCGACCGCAACCTGACCCGCTCGATGAAGGGCGCCGGCACGAAGGGCCTGCCGGTCACCTGAGCGCCGGCCGCCCGGCCTGACCCACCGTCAGGCTCGGGCCGGGGGACCCGGCGCCCACCGGGATGGCCGATGGGCGCCGGTCGGGCGATCAGGTGCGGCGCAGCACCGCGAGGAACATCGCGTCGGTGCCGTGCCGGTGCGGCCAGAGCTGCACCGTCGGCCCGTCACCGAGACCGGGCATCCCCGCCGGCAGCAGCGGCCGGGCGTCGACGAAGTCGACCGGCACCCCGGATCGACGGGACGCCTCGGTCACCGTCACGTGCGTCTCCACGGTGTGCGGGGAACACGTCACGTAGGCGACCAGGCCGCCCGGGCGGACGGCCCGCAGCGCCGCGGCGAGCAGCTCCCGCTGCAACCGGGTCAACGGCGGCAGGTCCGACGGCTCGCGCCGCCAGCGGGACTCCGGCCGGCGGCGCAGCGACCCCAGCCCGGTGCAGGGGGCGTCGACCAGCACCCGGTCGAAGTGCGCCTCCGGCAGCTTCGGGTCGGCGCCGACCGTGCGGCCGTCCGTGTTCAGCACCTCCACCGGCAGGCCCCGGGTGGCCTGGGCCACCAGCCGGGCCCGGTGCTCGGCGACCTCGACGGCGGTCAGCCGTGCGTCCCGCTGCGCGGCGAGGGCGCCGAGCAGGCCGGACTTTCCGCCCGGGCCGGCGCACAGGTCGAGCCAGTGCCCGTCCGGGCCGTCCAGCGGAGCCACCGCCAGGGCGTTGGCCACCAACTGGGAGCCCTCGTCCTGCACGTGGGCCCGCCCGTCGGCAAGCGCCGGCAGGTCGCCGGGCGCCCCGCCCGAGAGATAGACGGCGTACGGGGAGAACGCCCCCGGGGCCCCGCCGACCTCGTCGGCCAGCGCGACCGGGTCGGCCAGCCCGGGCCGGGCGCACAGGTGCACCGGCGGGCGCTCGTTGTCCTCGATCAGCAGCCGGGCGGTCTCGCCGAGGTCGCCGCCGAGCGCCTCGGCGAAGGCCCGCACGATCCACTGCGGATGGCTGTACGCCAGCGCGAGGTGCCCGATCGGGTCGGTCTCCATCGGCGGGCCGAGCTTGGCCACCCAGGCGTCGGCGTCCCGGCCGGCGACCTCGCGCAGCACCGCGTTGGCGAAGCCCGTCGCGCCGGGGCCGACCGCGCGGACCAGGTCGACGGTCGAGGAGACCGCGGCGTGCGCCGGCACCCGGGTGTGCAGGAGCTGGTACGCCCCGAGCCGCAGCGCGTCGCGTACCGGCGGGTCGATGCGCTGCACGTCCCGCCCGGCCGCGTCGGTGAGGATCGCGTCGAGGGTGCCGAGGTGGCGCAGCGTGCCGTAGGTCAGCTCGGTGGCGAAGGCCGCGTCCCGGCCGGTCAGCCCGGTGTCGCGCAGCAGCGACGGGAGCACCAGGTTGGCGTACGCGTCGTCCCGGTGCACCGCCGCGACGGCCTCGTACGCGACCTGCCGCGGCAGGTCCACCGTCGGGCGGGCCGGTCGGCGACCGCCGTCGCGCCGGTCGCCCCACCGGCCGCCCCCCGCCGGCCGGTCGCCGCGCCGACCGCCCGCCGGGCGCTCGCCGCGCCCGGGGCCGCCGCGCCGCTCACCCTGTCGCTCTGCGGGGAAGCGGTCGCCGGAGGGCCGCTCGGGGCCCGTCACGCGAGCGCCTCCCCCGCGGCCACCCGGGCGCCGCGCGCCCAGTCGGTCGCCGCCATCGCCCGCTTGCCCGCGGCCCGCACCTCGCCGAGGCGCACCGGGACGGTGGCCGTGCCGGCCAGCACCCGGGACTTCTCCACCAGCAGCTCGCCGGGCTTCAGTTCGGGGCCGTCGGCCACCGGAGCGACCGGACCGAGCTTGACCCGCTCGCCCCGGAACGTCGTCCACGGCCCCGGCGCCGGCGTGCAGGCCCGGATCCGCCGGTCCACCGCGAACGCCGGGTCGGACCAGCGCACCCGGGCGTCCTCCACGGTCAGCTTCGGCGCCAGCGACACCCCGTCGGCGGGCTGCGCCTCGGCGCGGGCGGTGCCGTCGGCGATCGCGTCGAGGACGGCCACCAACAGGCCCGCGCCGGAGTGGGCGAGCCGATCCAGCAGGTCGCCCGAGGTGTCGGCCGGACGGATCTCGTCGGTGAGCGTGCCGTAGACGGGACCGGTGTCGAGGCCCTCCTCCAACTGGAAGACGCTGGCCCCGGTCAGCTCGTCGCCGTGCAGCACGGCGTGCTGGACGGGCGCGGCCCCGCGCCACGCGGGCAGCAGGGAGAAGTGCAGGTTGATCCACCCGTGCCGGGGGATCTCCAGGGCGGCCGGCGGCACCAGCGCGCCGTAGGCCACCACGGGGACGCAGTCGGGGGCCAGCTCGCGCAGCCGGTCCAGGAACTCCGGCTCGCGCGGGCGGGCCGGGGTGAGCACCTCGATCCCGTGCTCGTCGGCCCACGCCCCGACGGGGGACCGGGACAGCCCGCGCCCCCGCCCGGCGGGCGCGTCGGGACGGGTGACCACGGCGACCAGCTCGTGGCGGGAGGCCGCCACGGCGGCCAGGGCGGGTACGGCGACGGCCGGAGTGCCGGCGAAGATCACGCGCACGGGCGGCTCACCGACCCAGGCCGAAGGGGCTGCTGGAGGCGTGCGGGTTGAGCTTCACCGTCGGCGGGGCGGCCGGGTCGTACCACTCCGCCTGGCGGATCGCCTTCATCGCCTCCTTGCGGCCGGCCGGGTCCAGCCGGTCCACGAAGAGCACCCCGTCGAGGTGGTCCGTCTCGTGCTGCACGCAGCGCGCCATCAGGCCGGTGCCGACGATCTGCAGCGGGTCGCCGTAGCCGTTGAAGCCCTTGGCGATCACGTTCTGCCGGCGCTTGGTGTCGAAGTAGAGGCCCGGGATGGACAGGCAGCCCTCCGGGCCGTCCTGTTCCTCCTCGTCGGGGAACTCCAGCACCGGGTTGACCAGGTGGCCCAGCACGTCGTCGACGTCGAAGGTGAACACCCGCAGACCCACGCCGAGCTGCGGCGCGGCCAGGCCGGCGCCGTTCTGCTCGCGCATCGTGTCGGTCAGGTCCGCGATGAGCTTGCGCAGCTCGACGTCGAAGTCGACCACCGGATCGGCCGGCGTGCGCAACACCGGATCCCCGAACAGACGGATGGGCTGGACGGTCACTCGGCGTGGCTCCTTCGGCTGGACGACGTGGTGCCGTACCAGTCTACGGAGTGCCGGGAGTCGTCCCGGCCGGCGTACCGCGATGCGCCGCCGCCGGTGCCGTGTCGATGGTCCCCCGCGGGCACGGGGCCGGCCCGCGGCGCGCGGATCAGTGGGCGGTTCCGCCGGTGCCGGACGGCCCGCCGGCCGCGCGGATCAGGCGCCGGCGCCCGGCTCCCCGGCCAGCACCGTGCCCCCGCCGAGCAGGGCGTGCTCGGGCAGCGGCAGCTCGATCTTGTGGGCGGCCTCCCAGTCGTGGATCAGGGCGGGCCGGGTCTGGGCGGCGAAGTAGTCCACCGCGCTCATTCCGCCGACCACCGGCTCGTCGACCTCCGCGACGAGGTGGGCCGGCACCAGGCGGAAGCCGTTCTGCAGGGCGGCGCTGAGCCGGCGGTGCCCGTCGACGACGAAGAAGTGCTCCCCCGTGTAGCCGATCCGCAGCGGCTCCAGCGCCTCGTCGCCGGCCGCGGCCACGTCGCCGACGAACTCGGAGTCCCACAGGTCGCGCAGGGTGGCGATGTCCTCGGTCGGGTAGATCCGGGCCGGGTCGAGCAGCAGCAGCGGCGGGGCGTCGCGCAGCACGTCCGCGCACAGCCGGCCCTCGTACGCGTCGATGATGTGCTCGATGACCTCGTCCGCCGAGGCGCGGGTGGTGTCGCAGATCAGGTCGTAGTTGCGCAGCCGGGCCTTGTCCACCCCGTAGCGGACGATGAACCGGCCCCGCTCGCTCTCGCTGCGCTCCCGCAGCTTCGCCTTGGCCTCCTCCAGCGACGTGTAGCTCTCGGCCGGCCCGGAGGGACGGGCGAGCACCCGGCGGGCCGCCTCGCCCTGCTCGGTGATCATGTGCACCTTGAGCGCGTCGGTGAAGAAGTGCCAGGCCAGCCGGGAGTCCATGACCAGCCGCTCGCCCGAGGCGGCGATGTCCCGCTGGAGCTGGTCGACGTAGCCGTCGACGGCCTGGTCCAGCTCGGCGTGCAGGTTGAGCTGCAGCGCGGTCATCTGCCGCTCCTGCGCCATCTGCCGGTAGAGGTCACCGACGCTGACCCGGCGCAGGCCGAGCCGCTTGGCGATCTCCACCGAGACGGTGCTCTTGCCGCTGCCGAGGTCACCATTGAAGACGATCGACTGACGAACGGTCACGACTGGTCCACCCCTGCTCACCGGCTGATTGACATCATCGACATCGCGCCGAACCGACGCGCTTCCGCCATCGTCGCGCGATCCTGCGACAACTCCAGCTCGGCGCGTCTGGCGCCGCGCCGCGACCTGGAGCCGTCGTACGCCCGGGCATGACGGGCGATGCTATCACCCGCTCGCGGGCCGCCCGCCGTACACGGCGTGCGACGGCGGGGCAGGTCGGGCGCCGGGGACCTCGGGACCGTGCGGCGGATCACGGGCGGCGCGGGTGCCGCCCCGGTCAGAAGAGGCTGAGCGGGTCCACCTGGAGGCGGACCGGGTCGAGCGCCTTGCGCGCCGTGCGTACCCCGGCCGCCGAGTGCAGCGCACCGGCCAGCGCGGCCGCCCGGGCCCGGGGCACCCGGACCAGCATCCGCTCCCGCTCCCCGTCGGCCGGCACCGGTCCGAGCACCTCGGCCTCGGCCGGGAGCCGGGCCTCGGCCAGCAGGTCGGCCACCGCCGCCGGCGGGCCGGTCACGCTGGCCATCCGCACCGCCGGCGGGAAGCCCAGCTCCCGCCGCTCGGCCAGCTCCCGGGCGGCGAACCAGGCGGCGTCCCAGCGCAGCAGCGCCTGCACCGGGGCGAGGGCGCCGTCGGCGACCACCACCACCCGACCGCCGCCGGCGGCGGGGCGGGCCAGGGCGGCGGCGGCCAGCCAGCGACGCAGCGCCTCCTCCCCCGCCCGCAGGTCGGCCCGGGTGAGCAGGGCCCAGGAGTCCAGGAGCAGCACCGCGCCGAAGCCGCCCTCGGCGACCGGCTCGGCGCCGGGGGTGGCGATGACCAGGCCGGCGCCGCCGGGCACGGTGGCGAGCACCTCGTCGCGGCCGGAGGTGCGCACCGGCACGCCGGGGAAGGCCCGCCCCAGCTCCTCGGCGGTGCGTCGGGCGCCGGTGACGGAGGCGCGCAGCCGCCGCCCGCCGCATTCCGGGCAGGCGTACGCGGCGGCGACCCGCCCGCACCAGCGGCAGGCCGGGCTGCCCTCGGCCGAGGGCAGCGCGAGCGGCCCGGCGCAGTGCGGGCACCGGGCCGGGGTCCGGCACTCGGCGCAGGCCACCGAGGGCAGGTAGCCGCGGCGGGGCACCTGGACCAGCACCGGCAGGTCGGCCCGGATCGCCTCGCGGGCGGTGGTCCAGGCCAGGCTGGGCAGCCGGGCGGTGGCCGCCCCGGGGTCCCGGGCCAGTTGCGGGTCGTCGCCGGTGGGCGCGATCGCCGGCATCCGGGCCCGCAGGGTGGCCCGGTCGGCCACCACCTCGCGGGCCCACCCGGTCTCCACCAGCAGCTGCGCCTCGGCGGTGCGGGCGAACCCGCCGACCAGGGCGGCGGCGTCGCCGAGCTGGGCGCGGGTGAGCAGCACCTCCCGGGCGTGCGGGTACGGGGCCCGGGGCTCGGCGTGCAGGTCGTCGCCGTCGTCCCAGATGGCCACCAGGCCGAGGCGGGCGACCGGGGCGAACATCGCGGCCCGGGTGCCGATCACCACGGGCACGTCGCCGCGCCGGGCGGCGAGGAACGCCCGGTAGCGCCGGGCGGGGCCGAGGGCGGCGGAGAGGCAGACGTGCCGCCCCGGGCCGAGGGCGGCGTGCAGGGCGGTGTCGAGGCGATCCAGGTCGCGGTTGTCGGCGACCACCACCACCGCGCCCTGGCCGCCAGCGACGGTCGCGGCGACGGCCTCGGCGTACCGGGCGGGCCAGTCCTCCCCCGGCAGCGCCGACCAGACCGCCCGGGGTGCCCGCCCGTCGGCCAGCGCCCGGAGCAGGGCCGGCCCGGCCGGGTAGTCCCGCCAGGCGTCCGGACCGGGCCACACCACCGACCCGGCGCCCGCCGGGCCGTCCACCGGCCCGACGACCTCGGACCCGACGACCTCGGACCCGACGACCTCGGACCCGACGACCTCGGGCCCGGCGGGACCTTCGTCCGGCGCGCCGGGTGCTCCCCCGGACACCGTGACGCCGTCCCCCGGCGCCGCGGCGTCCCCGGCCGGCACGGCCGCGTCCCCGGCCGACGCGGTCTCGGCGCGGGCGCGGACGTCCTTCTCCACCCGGGCGTGCCGGGGCGGTACGGCGAGGCGGAGCACGTCGGCGAGGTTGCCGGCGTAGCGGTCGGCGACCGCCCGGGCCAGCCGGGCGACCTCCGGGGCGAGCACCGGCTCGGGCGAGACGACCTTCTCCAGGTACGCCAGCCGGCCGGTGTGCCCCGAGTCGTCGGCCCGCTCCAGCAGCCAGCCGTCGACGAGCTGCCCCGCGAAGCGGACCTTCACCCGCGTGCCGGGGACGGCGTCGGCGTCCAGCTCGGCGGGGACGAGGTAGTCGAACGGGCGGTCCAGGTGGGCCAGGGGCATGTCGACGCAGACGCGAGCGACCGGCGACCCCGCAGCGGGTCGCCGGTCGCTGCGCCTGGTGCCGGTCAGGCTCCCGCGGCCGACTTGAGGTCGGCGGCCCGGTCGGTGCTCTCCCAGGTCAGGTCCGGCAGCTCACGGCCGAAGTGGCCGTACGCGGCGGTCTGCTGGTAGATCGGGCGGAGCAGGTTGAGGTCGCGGATGATGGCGGCCGGCCGCAGGTCGAAGACCTCGGTGACGGCCTGCTCGATCGAGGCGACCGGCACGGTCTCGGTGCCGAACGTCTCGACGAAGAGGCTGACCGGGTGGGCCTTGCCGATCGCGTAGGCGACCTGCACCTCGCACCGCTCGGCCAGGCCGGCGGCGACCACGTTCTTGGCCACCCAGCGGGTCGCGTACGCCGCCGAGCGGTCGACCTTCGACGGATCCTTGCCGGAGAACGCGCCGCCGCCGTGCCGGGCGTAGCCGCCGTAGGTGTCAACGATGATCTTGCGCCCGGTCAGGCCGGCGTCGCCCATCGGCCCGCCGATCTCGAACCGGCCGGTCGGGTTGACCAGCAGCCGGTAGCCCTCGGTGTCCAGGCCGAGGCTCTCCAGCTCCGGCGCGATGACGTGCTCGCGCACGTCGGGGGTCAGCAGCGAGTCCAGCGAGATGTCCGCGGCGTGCTGGCTGGAGACGACCACCGTGTTGAGCCGGACGGGGCGCAGCCCCTCGTACTCGATGGTGACCTGGGTCTTGCCGTCCGGCCGCAGGTAGGGGATGGTGCCGTCCTTGCGCACCTGCGACAGCCGGCGGGCCAGCCGGTGCGCCAGCGCGATCGGCAGGGGCATCAGCTCGGGCGTCTCCGAGCAGGCGAACCCGAACATCATGCCCTGGTCGCCGGCGCCCTGGGCGTCCAGCGCGCTCTCCGAGGCCCCGGTACGCAGCTCGAAGGCGTTGTCGACACCCTGGGCGATGTCCTCCGACTGCGCGCCGATGGAGACGCTGACGCCGCAGGAGGCGCCGTCGAAGCCCTTCTTCGACGAGTCGTAGCCGATGTCGAGGATGGTCCGACGGACAATGGTCGGGATGTCGGCGTACGCCTTGGTGGTCACCTCGCCGGCGATGTGCACCTGGCCGGTGGTGATCATGGTCTCGACCGCGACCCGGCTGCGCGGGTCCTCGGCGAGCAGGGCGTCGAGAATGCCGTCGCTGATCTGGTCGGCGATCTTGTCCGGGTGGCCTTCCGTGACCGATTCGGAAGTGAAGAGGCGGCGTGTCACGGCACTCCTAGCTTGTGGATAAGTCGTTCCGCGGAAGTCTAGTCATCCGCCCGCGCGCCGGGGGCCTTCGGTCATGCTCGGTTCCAGCCGTCAGGAACGGTCGGGCAACCGGGCCGCCACGAGGTCCCAGACGGCGTCGGCGAGGTCTTCCTTGGACTGTTCGGGCAGCCGACTGACCGACCCGTCCGCGCCGATGACGGTCGCCGCGTTGGTGTCGGCGCCGAAGACCTTGTCGGTGCCGACCTCGTTGATGACGATGAGGTCCGCCCGCTTGCGGGCGAGCTTGGCCCGGCCGTTGGCCTCGGCGTCGCCGGTCTCCGCGGCGAACACCACCAGCATCTGCTCCGGGCGACGGCGCTGGCCCAGCTCGGCGGCGATGTCCGGGTTGGTGACGAGTGCGATGGTGGGCGCGTCGCCGTCGTCCGACTTCTTGATTTTGCCAGGCGCGTAGGTCGCCGGGCGGAAATCGGCGGGAGCCGCCGCCATCACCACCACGTCGGCCTCGGCGGCCGCCGCGAGCGTGGCCTCCCGCAGCTCGGCGGTGGTGCCGACCCGGACCAGGTCGACGCCCGCCGGGTCGGGCAGCGAGACGTTGGCCGAGACCAGCGTGACCCGGGCGCCGCGGGCGACGGCGCAGCGGGCGAAGGCGTAGCCCTGCTTGCCGGAGGAGCGGTTGCCCAGGAAGCGGACCGGGTCGAGGGGCTCGCGGGTGCCGCCGGCGGTCACCACCACGTGCCGCCCGGCCAGGTCGGCGGGAGCGGCGACGCCCCGGGCCAGGGCCCGGCGGGCGACGGCGAAGATCTCCGCCGGGTCGGGCAGCCGGCCCTTGCCGGTGTCGGCCCCGGTGAGCCGGCCGACGGCGGGCTCGACCACCCGGACGCCCCGGGAGCGCAGCGTCGCGACGTTGGCGACGGTGGCGGGGTGCTCCCACATCTCGGTGTGCATGGCCGGGGCCAACACGACCGGGCAGCGTGCGGTGAGCAGCGTGTTGGTCAGCAGGTCGTCGGCGAGGCCGTGGGCGGCCTTGGCGAGCAGGTCGGCGGTGGCCGGCGCGACCACGACGAGGTCGGCCTGCTGGCCGAGCCGGACGTGCGGCACCTCGTGCACGTCGGACCAGACGTCGTCGGCGACCGGCTGGCCGGAGAGCGCCGCCCAGGTCGGCGCCCCGACGAAGCGGAGCGCCGACGCGGTCGGCACGACCCGGACCCGGTGGCCCGACTCGGTGAAGAGCCGCAGCAGCTCGCACGCCTTGTAGGCGGCGATGCCGCCGCCGACCCCGAGGACGATCCGGGGGGACATGGGCGCGGGGCGGGTTACGGCTGGTCGGTCGGCTCGGCGGTGAGCAGGCCGGCGTTGATCTCGCGCATGGCGATGGAGAGCGGCTTCTCCTGCGGGGTGGTCTCGACCAGCGGGCCGACGTACTCCAGCAGGCCCTCACCGAGCTGGCTGTAGTAGGCGTTGACCTGGCGCGCGCGCTTGGCGGCGAAGATGACCAGCGCGTACTTCGACGTCGTCTTCTCGAGGAGCTCGTCGATCGGCGGGTTGGTGATGCCTTCGGGGTTTGCGATGGATCCCACGAATTAACCTCTGCGTCTATCGCACCGCGGCAGCGGTGCTGGCGGTCAACCGCGCAGATGCGGTCGCGCCGGAGCCAGGAAAGAAGAACCGGACAAGCCTACCAGCTCCTCGACGACCCGATCGGTGAGGTCGTGCGCGACGGTGTGGTCGAACGCCGCCAGGGTGTCCGCCGGGGGGACGATGCCGGGCGGGTGCAGCAGCACCAGCCGGGCGTCGGGCAGCGCCGCCCGGACCAGCAGCGCGCCGGCGAGGTCGAGGCCGAGCAGCACCGGCTGCCCGGCGGCCAGCCGGGTCCGCACCGGTCCGCCCGGCGTGCCGCGCCGGTGCGGCCCGGCCCGGCTCCACTCCAGCAGCTCCCCCGCCGCGACCATGCGGTCGAACTGCGCGGGGAGCAGGAAGAGGCGGTCCACCCCGTCCAGCTCGCCCTCCCGACGGGGGCGCGTGGTGGCCGGCACGGGGATCCACACGGACGGAGAACGCGCCCGGACGCACTCGACGACACTCTCCGTGCCCGAACCCGAAGGTCCGGCCAGGACAGTGAGCCGAGTCGCCGGGCGCGCCTCGTCATCCGTGCTCACGGCTTGTTTCTACACGCTGCCAGCCTCAGTTGGCGGCGAACTCCCCAAGCAGTGCCTTGCGCTGCTGCTCGCCGAGGCCACGCAGGCGACGGCTGTCGGCGATCTTGAGCTTCTCCATGATCTGGGTGGCCCGGATCTTGCCGATGCCCGGCATCGCCTGCAGCACGGCGGAGACCTTGAGCTTGCCGACGACGTCGTCGGACTCGGCGCGCTCGAGGACGGCTCCGAGGGTGGTCTTGCCCTGCTTGAGCTGCTCCTTCAGCTCAGCACGGGCCTTGCGGATCTCCGCGGCCTTCTCCAGCGCGGCAGCGCGCTGTTCGGGGGTCAGTGACGGGAGCGGCACCAGTTCTCCTCAGGTCCCTATCGCGGCGGGCGGGACGCCACGCCGCATCTGTGAAACGTGGTGTCGCTGTGAACCAAGGGGTCCGTGGTTCCCAGCGCCGGGAAAACTAGCGGCCAACGACGGTTTCGGCAACGTGGACGCGCGATGATCACCACAAAGTGACCGAGCCGTCAGTCAGTCAGCCGCCGGTCAGGGCGGCCCGGCAGTCGGCCAGGGCCCGCTCCGCGGCGGCCCGCAGCGCGGCCGCGTCCGGGCCCGCGTTCAGCACCTCGCGGGAGTACGAGGGCAGTACGGCGGGCAGGCTGGAGCCGAAGACGACGCGCAGATCCGCCGCGGTGGCGCCCTGCGCCCCGAGGCCCGGGGCGAGCAGCGGGCCGTTGACCCGGGACAGGTCGTGGCCGGTGTCGCCGATGGTCGCGCCGACCACCAGGCCGAAGCTGCCGAGCGGTTCGGCACCCGCGTTGAGCTGGGAAATCTCGTCGATGACGGTCTGCGCCACGGTCCGTCCGTCGGCGGTGTGGGCGCGCTGCACGGCGGCGCCCTCGGGGTTGCTGGTGAGCGCCAGCACGAAGACCCCGCCGCCGTGCTCGGCGGCCAGCTCGAACATCGGGGCGAGCGAGCCGACGCCGAGGTACGGACTGGCCGTCACCGCGTCGACATGGACCGGACTGGATGGATCAAGGTACGCCGAGGCGTACGCGGCGACGGTCGAGCCGATGTCACCGCGCTTGACGTCCAGCAGAACGAGCGAGCCGGCTTCGCGTAACTGTCGGATAGTTGACTCTAGAATCGCCACTCCGCGCGAGCCGAACCGCTCAAAAAAGGCCGACTGGGGCTTGACCACCGCGACCCGGTCACCGAGGGCTTCCGCGACCGTCCGGGCGAACCGGTCAAGCCCCCGGACGTCGTCGTCGAGCCCCCAGCGGGCCAGCAGCCCCGGGTGCGGGTCGATGCCGACGCAGAGCGGCCCACGCTCGGTGACGGCCCGGTGCAGGCGGGCGCCGAAGCTCTCCATCCGGTTCTCTCCCTCTCCTCGCCCGGGCGTTCCGCCGCCCGGGGCACGCTCGTCGGCGGGCGGCGCGCGCCCGCGTACTCCCGCCGGACCGTGACCGGCGGCTCAGCCCGCCCGCACGGCGGCGGCGACCCCGGCGGCGATCCGGGCCAGGTCGGCGTCGTCCGTGACGTACGGCGGCATGGTGTAGACCAGGTCGCGGAACGGCCGCAGCCAGACGCCCTCGGCGACCGCGGCGGCGGTGGCGGCGGGCAGGTCCACCTCGTGGTCGAGCTGCACCACGCCGATCGCGCCGAGCACCCGCACGTCGCGCACCCCCGGCGCGCCCCGCAGCGGCTCCAGGCCGGCCCGCAGGCCCGCCTGCACCCTCGACACCTGCCCGGCCCAGTCCCCGGCCCGCAGCAGGCCCAGGGAGGCGTTGGCGACCGCGCAGGCCAGCGGGTTGCCCATGAACGTCGGGCCGTGCGCCAGCACGCCGTCGGCGGAGATGCCCCGGGCGACCTCCGCCGTGCAGAGCGCGGCGGCCAGCGTCAGGTAGCCGCCGGTGAGCGCCTTGCCCACGCACATCACGTCGGGCACCACCCCGGCGTGCTCGGCGGCGAACATGGCACCCGTCCGGCCGAATCCGGTGGCGATCTCGTCGAAGACCAGCAGCACCCCGTGGGCCCGGGTGACCTCGCGCAGCACCCGCAGGTAGTGCGGGTGGTGGAAGCGCATCCCCCCGGCGCCCTGGACGACCGGCTCCACGATGACCGCCGCCAGCTCGTGGGCGTGCCGCTCGACCGCCTCGACCAGGGCCGCCTCGTAGGCGGCGTCGGGCGGGGTGTCGAAGCCGCCGGGCGGGACGGGGGCGAAGACCTGCCGGGGCAGCACGTCGCCCCAGAGGTGGTGCATGCCGCCCTCGGGGTCGCAGACGCTCATCGGGTGGAACGTGTCGCCGTGGTAGCCGCCCCGCCAGGTGCCCAGCCGGCGGCGTTCCGGCCGGCCGGTGGCACGCTGGTACTGCAGGCACATCTTGACGGCGACCTCGACGCTGACCGAGCCGGAGTCGGCCAGGAAGACGTGCTCCAGCCCGTCCGGGGCCAGCTCCACCAGGGTGCCCGCCAGGCGGACCGCCGGCTCGTGGGTAAGCCCGCCGAACATCACGTGGCTCATCCGGCCGAGCTGGTCGGTGACCGCCGCGTCGAGCACCGGGTGCCGGTAGCCGTGGATCGCCGCCCACCACGACGACATCCCGTCGACCAGCTCCCGGCCGTCGGCCAGCCGCAGCCGTACGCCCTGCGCGCCCTCCACCACGTAGGGCGGGTTGGCCGGCGGCAGGGCCGCGTACGGGTGCCAGACGTGCCGACGGTCGGCGGCCAGGATCTCCTCGGGTGTCACGCGCGCTCCTTCGTCATCGCCCCCGCGATCTTGCACTTGTGGCCTCCTTCTTGTCCGGCATGAGGCATTGGCCGGGGCGGACAGTGCAAGATCGCGGGAACGGCGGTCACCGGGCCGGGGGCGGGGCGGCGGCCGCGGCGCGGGCGACGGCCCGGGGCAGGGCCGGGCCCCGGTAGATGAAGCCCGTGTAGAGCTGGACCAGGGCGGCGCCCGCGTCGAACATCCGGGCGGCGTCGTCGGGGTCGAGGATGCCGCCGACGCCCACGACCGGCAGCCGCCCGCCGGTCTCCCGGTGCACGAACGAGACCACCTCGCGGGCCCGGTCGGCCAGCGGCCGGCCGGACAGGCCGCCCGCCTGGGCGCCGCGCTCCCGGTCGGCCGGGGCGAGACCGTCGCGCGCCAGCGTGGTGTTGGTGGCGATCACCCCCGCCGCACCCCGGGCCAGGCAGACCTCCAGCAGTTCGGCGATCGCCGGCTCGGTGAGGTCGGGGGCGATCTTCACCAGCACCGGCTTCTCCCCCACCAGCGCGTCGAGCAGGGCGTCCAGGTGCGAGCGGTCCTGCAGGGCGCGCAGCCCCGGCGTGTTCGGCGAGGAGACGTTGACCGCGAAGTAGTCGCCGTGCCCACGCAGCGCCCGGTAGGAGGCGAGGTAGTCCGCCACCGCCTCGTCCAACGGGGTCACCTTGGACTTGCCGAGCGAGATGCCCAGCGGCACCCCGAGCGGGCGCGGCAGCGCCGCCAGCCGGGCCGCGAGGGCCTCGGCGCCGGCGTTGTTGAAGCCCATCCGGTTGACCACGGCCTCGCTGTCGGGCAGCCGGAACAGCCGGGGCCGGGGGTTGCCCGGCTGCGGGCGCGCGGTGACCGTGCCGACCTCGACGAAGCCGAAACCCAGCGCCGGCCAGGCCGGCAGCGCCGCGCCGTCCTTGTCCATCCCGGCGGCGAGCCCCACCGGGTTGGGGAACTCGACGCCGAACACCGTGCGCGGCGCCCGGACGGCGTACCGGGCGCGCAGGGCGGCCAGCGCCGCCGGCCGGCGGGACAGTCCCGCCAGCCGGTGCAGCGTCCACTCGTGCGCGGCCTCCGCGTCGCCCGCCCCGATCCGGAACAGGCCGGGGCGGACCACCCTCTCGAAGATCACCGCGCGCTCCCCCAGGTCCGCCGCGGGCCGGCCGTCCGATCGGCGGTACGCGTGCCCGCCGCCGTCCGCACGACCGGCCCGGGACCGGCGGTCACTCGGCGGCCCGCAGGGCGGCGTGCAGCTCCTGGAGGGGGCGGACCTGCATGTCGCCGCGGATGCGCGCCTCGATGCCCATCACCGCCGCCGCCGCGCCCGGCACCGTGGTGATGCACGGGATGTCCGCCGTGACGGCGGCGCTGCGGATCTCGTAGCCGTCCGAGCGGGCGCTCGCGCCCGAGCCCTGCGGGGTGTTGATGACCAGGGCGACGTCGCCGCCGAGAATCAGCGACACCGCGTCCTCGCCCGCGCCGGACTCGTAGTGCTTGCGGATCTGCTCGCAGGCGATGCCGTGCCGGCGCAGCACCTCGGCGGTGCCGGTGGTGGCGACGATCTCGAACCCGAGGTCGGCCAGGCGCTTCACCGGGAAGATCATGCCGCGCTTGTCCCGGTTGGCGACCGAGACGAAGATCTTCCCGGCGGTCGGCAGCGAGCCGTACGCGGCCGACTGCGACTTGGCGAAGGCGACCCCGAAGGCCGTGTCGATGCCCATCACCTCGCCGGTCGACTTCATCTCCGGCCCGAGCAGCGAGTCCATGCCCTTGCCCGTCGGGGTGCGGAACCGCTTGAACGGCAGCACCGCCTCCTTGACCGCGATCGGGGCGCCGGCCGGCAGCGAGCCGCCGTCCCCGGTGGCCGGGAGCAGCCCCTCGGCGCGCAGCTCGGCGATGGTGGCGCCGAGCGCGATCCGGGCCGCCGCCTTCGCCAGCGGCACCGCCGTGGCCTTGGAGACGAACGGGACCGTCCGGGACGCGCGGGGGTTCGCCTCCAGCACGTAGAGCACGTCGTCCTTCAGCGCGTACTGCACGTTGAGCAGGCCCCGCACGCCGATGCCCCGGGCGATCGCCTCGGTGTAGCGGCGGACCTGCGCCACGTGCGAGCCGGCCAGGGTGATCGGCGGCAGCGAGCAGGACGAGTCGCCGGAGTGGATGCCGGCCTCCTCGATGTGCTCCATGACGCCGCCGAGGTAGACCTCGCCGTCGGCGTCGCAGAGCGCGTCCACGTCGATCTCGATGGCGTCGTCGAGGAACCGGTCCACCAGCACCGGGTGGTCCGGGGAGATGTCGGTGGCCCGCCCGATGTAGTCGCGCAGCGTCGCGTCGTCGTAGACGATCTCCATGCCGCGCCCGCCCAGCACGTACGACGGCCGGACCAGCACCGGGTAGCCGATCTCGTCGGCGATCGCCTTCGCCTCGTCGTACGAGGTGGCGGTGCCGTGTGCCGGGGCGCGCAGCCCGGCCCGGGCCAGCACCGCCCCGAACGCGCCCCGCTCCTCGGCCAGGTGGATCGACTCCGGGGAGGTGCCGACGACGGGCACGCCCGCGTCCTTGAGCCGCTGCGCCAGGCCCAGCGGGGTCTGCCCGCCGAGCTGCACGATCACCCCGACCACGCCCGGCCCGCCGGCCGCCCTGCCGGAGGAGTCCTCCGCGTGCCAGACCTCCAGCACGTCCTCGAAGGTGAGCGGCTCGAAGTAGAGCCGGTCGGCCGTGTCGTAGTCGGTGGAGACCGTCTCCGGGTTGCAGTTGACCATCACGGTCTCGAAACCGGCGCCTGCGGCGCCGGAAGCGGACGCAGCGGCTGTGCCGATCGGCGCGCTTCGCAGCGCCTGCACCGCGTGCACGCAGGAGTAGTCGAACTCGATGCCCTGCCCGATCCGGTTCGGCCCGGAGCCGAGAATCAGCACCTTCGGCCGGTCCGACCCGACGACCTCCGTCTCGGAGTCGTAGGAGGAGTAGTGGTAGGGCGTGGTCGCCTCGAACTCGGCGGCGCAGGTGTCCACGGTCTTGTAGACCGGGCGGACGTCCAGGCGGTGCCGCAGCGTGCGTACGCCGTCCTCGGCGGCCAGCTCCGGACGCAGCGCGGCCAGCTGCCGGTCGGACAGGCCGGCCCGCTTGGCCCGGCGCAGCAGGTCGCCGTCGAGCACCGGGGCGTCCACGATCTCCGCGCGCAGCTCGACCAGGGCGGCGATCTGGTCCAGGAACCACGGGTCGATCCCGCCGGACGCGGCGGTCACCTCGGCGATCGAGGCGCCCAGCCGCAGCGCCCGCTCCACGGTGTAGAGCCGGCCGTCGTGCGGCATCCGCAGCGCGGCGAGGGTGTTCTCCTTCGTCGCGCCGGCCGGGTCGGGCAGCGTCCAGAAGCCGCCCGCCTTGGTCTCCAGCGAGCGCATCGCCTTGTTCAGCGCCTCGCTGAAGTTGCGGCCCAGGCTCATCGCCTCGCCGACGGACTTCATCGTGGTGGTCAGCTCCGGGTCCGCGCCGGGGAACTTCTCGAACGCGAACCGGGGGATCTTCACCACCACGTAGTCCAGCGTCGGCTCGAACGCCGCCGGGGTCTTCAGCGTGATGTCGTTGGGGATCTCGTCCAGGGTGTAGCCGATGGCCAGCTTCGCGGCGATCTTCGCGATCGGGAAGCCGGTGGCCTTGGAGGCCAGCGCCGACGACCGGGACACCCGGGGGTTCATCTCGATCACGACGATCCGGCCGTCGGCCGGGTTCACCGCGAACTGGATGTTGCAGCCGCCGGTGTCCACGCCGACCTCGCGCAGCACCGCGATGCCCAGGTCGCGCAGCCGCTGGTACTCCCGGTCGGTCAGCGTCATGGCCGGGGCCACGGTGACGCTGTCGCCGGTGTGCACCCCCATCGGGTCCACGTTCTCGATCGAGCAGACGACCACCACGTTGTCGTGCCGGTCGCGCATGAGTTCGAGCTCGTACTCCTTCCAGCCGAGCACGCTCTCCTCGATCAGCACCTCGTGCACCGGGCTGGCGGCCAGCCCGTCGCCGGCGATGCGGGCCAGCTCCTCCGGGGTGTGCGCCATGCCGGAGCCGAGGCCGCCCATCGTGAACGACGGCCGGATCACCACCGGCAGGCCCAGCTCGGCGACGGTGGCCTCGACCTCCTCCATCGAGTGGCAGACCCGGGACCGGGGCACCAGGCCGGACGGGTCGTCCAGGCCCAGCCGTACGCCGGCCTTGGCGACGATGTCCTTGAACAGCTGCCGGTCCTCGCCCCGGTTGATCGCCTCGATGTTGGCACCGATCAGCTCGACGCCGTACTTCTCCAGCACGCCCGCCTCGTGCAGGGCGACCGCGGTGTTCAGCGCGGTCTGCCCGCCCAGGGTGGGCAGGATCGCGTCCGGGCGCTCCTTGGCGATGACCAGCTCGACGAACTCCGGGGTGATCGGCTCGACGTAGGTGGCGTCGGCGAACTCCGGGTCCGTCATGATCGTCGCCGGGTTCGAGTTGACCAGGCTGACCCGGATCCCCTCGCTGCGCAGCACCCGGCAGGCCTGGGTGCCGGAGTAGTCGAACTCGCAGGCCTGCCCGATCACGATCGGCCCGGAGCCGATCACCAGGATGTGCTTGAGATCGGTCCGCTTAGGCATGTGTACGCCCCTCGTTCTGGGTCCGGCCCTCGATCAGCTCGGCGAAGCGGTCGAAGAGGTAGTCCGCGTCGTGCGGACCGGCTGCCGCTTCCGGGTGGTACTGGACGGTGAAGGCGGGCACGTCCTTGGCCCGCAGCCCCTCGACCACGTTGTCATTGAGGCAGACGTGACTGACCTGGACGCCACCGAACTCGGTCTCGATCACCTGATCGGGTACGACCGCGCCCTGCCGCGCGCCCGGGACCTCGACCGCGAAGCCGTGGTTGTGGCTGGTCACCTCGACCTTGCCGGTGACCCGGTCGAGCACCGGCTGGTTGATGCCGCGGTGGCCGTAGCCCAGCTTGTACGTGCCGAAGCCGAGCGCCCGGCCGAGGATCTGGCTGCCGAAGCAGATGCCGAACAGCGGCACCTTCCGGCGCAGCACCTCGCGGGCCAGCGCCACCGGCGCGTCCGCGGTGGCCGGGTCGCCGGGGCCGGGCGAGAAGAAGACCGCGTCCGCGCCGGTGGCGAGCAGGTCGTCGATGGTGGACGTGGCGGGCAGCACGTGGGTGGTGACCCCACGCGCGGCCAACCGGCGCGGCACGTTGCGCTTGATGCCCAGGTCCAGCGCGGCCACCGTGAAGCGGTGCTCGCCCTCGGCCGCCACCACGTACGGCTTCGCGGTGGTCACCTCGGCCGAGAGGTCCGCGCCGACCATCTCCGGGGCCTGCCGCACGCGGGCCAGCAGGGCCCGCGGGTCGGCCTCGACGCTGGAGATGCCGACCCGCATCGCGCCACGCTCGCGCAGGTGCCGGGTCAGCGCCCGGGTGTCGACGCCGCTGATGCCGACCACGCCCTCGGCGGCCAGCCGGTCCTCCAGCCCGCCGGTGGCCCGCCAGTTCGAGCCGATCCGGGCCGGGTCGCGGACCACGTAGCCGGCGACCCAGATCCGGCCGGACTCGTCGTCCTCGCCGTTGACGCCGGTGTTGCCGATGTGCGGGGCGGTCTGCACGACCACCTGCCGGTGGTAGGAGGGGTCGGTCAGGGTCTCCTGGTAGCCGGTCATGCCGGTGTTGAAGACGGCCTCGCCGAAGGTCTCCCCGGCGCTGCCGTACGCCTCGCCGTGGAACGTGCGCCCGTCCTCCAGGACGAGGATCGCGGAACGTCTGCGGTTGCTCATGCTGCGTCTCCTTCGATCCGGACTGCGGGGCTCCGCTCCGCTGCACTCCTCGCTCGGATCACTTGACAGCCTTTCCGTCCAGGACCGTCGGCTCGCCACGCAGGAAGGTCGCCACGATGCGACCTGGCAGCGTCATGCGGGCATACGGGGTGTTGCGACTGCGACTGGCCAGTTCCGCCGGCTCGATGGTGCGGCGGGCGGCCGGGTCGACCAGGGTCAGGTTGGCGGGCACGCCGGGCGCCGGGTCGAGGCCGTGCCCCTCCAGGCCGGCGATCCGGGCCGGGGTGCGCGACATCCGCTCGGCGATCAGGTCCCACTCGGGGCCGAGCACGTCGAGGGCGATGGAGAGCGCCGTCTCCAGGCCGAGCATGCCCGGCCGGGCGTACGCCCACTCGCACTCCTTGTCCTCCACGGCGTGCGGGGCGTGGTCGGTGGCGACGATGTCGATCACGCCCTCGACCAGGGCGGCCCGCAGCGCGGCGATGTCGGTCGCGGTGCGCAGCGGCGGGTTGACCTTGTAGACCGGGTCGTAGGTCTCCGCCCGCTCGTCGGTGAGCAGCAGGTGGTGCGGGGTCACCTCGGCGGTGACCCGGACACCCCGGGCCTTGGCCTGGCGCAGCACCTCGACGCTGCCGGCGGTGGAGACGTGGCAGACGTGCAGCCGGCTGCCGACGTGCTCGGCGAGCAGCACATCCCGCGCGATGATCGCCTCCTCGGCGACCGCCGGCCAGCCGGTCAGGCCGAGCCGGGTCGACACCTCGCCCTCGTGCATCTGCGCGCCCTCGGTGAGCCGGGGCTCCTCGGCGTGCTGGGCGATGATCCCGTCGAACGCCTTCACGTACTCCAGGGCGCGGCGCATCAGCTTCGGGTCCGCGACGCAGTGCCCGTCGTCGGAGAAGATCCGCACCCGGGCCGCCGAGTCGGCCATCGCGCCCAGCTCGGCGAGCTGCTCGCCGGCCAGGCCGACGGTGACCGCGCCGATCGGCTGCACGTCGACCAGCCCGGCCTCCCGGCCGAGCCGCCAGACCTGCTCGACCACGCCGGCGGTGTCGGCGACCGGCGAGGTGTTCGCCATCGCGCAGACGGCGGTGTATCCGCCGAGCGCCGCCGCCCGGGACCCGGACTCGACGGTCTCGGCGTCCTCCCGGCCCGGCTCGCGCAGGTGGGTGTGCAGGTCGACCAGGCCGGGCAGGGCGACCAGCCCGGTGCCGTCGACGACGGTGGCGTCCGGCGCGTCCAGCCCGGCGCCGACGGCCGCGACGACGCCGTCGCGGATCAGCAGGTCGGTCGGCGCGGCGCCGACGACGCTCACGTTCTTGATCAGGTACGAGCTCACCGGTTGTTCCCCCCGAGCAGCAGGTAGAGGACGGCCATCCGGACGGAGACCCCGTTGGTGACCTGTTCGACGATGGTGGAGCGGGGCGAGTCGGCGACCTCGGGCGTGATCTCCATGCCCCGGTTCATCGGGCCGGGGTGCATGACGATCGCGTGCTCGGGCAGCCGCCGCATCCGCGGGCCGTCCAGACCGTAGCGGCGGGCGTACTCGCGGGCGGACGGGAAGTAGGAGTCGTTCATCCGCTCCCGCTGCACCCGCAGCATCATCACCACGTCCGACTGCGGCAGCACCGCGTCGAGGTCGTAGGAGACGTCGGTGCCGGGCGCGAGCGCCTGCGCGACGTCGATCGGGATGAGGGTGGGCGGACCGACCAGGGTCACCTTGGCGCCGAGGGTGGACAGCAGCAGCACGTTGGAGCGGGCCACCCGGCTGTGCAGCACGTCCCCGACCACCGCGACCGACAGGCCGGCCAGCCGGCCCAGCCGGGAGCGCATCGTGTACGCGTCGAGCAGCGCCTGGGTGGGGTGCTCGTGGGTGCCGTCGCCGGCGTTGACCACCGAGCCGTCGACCCAGTCGGCGAGCCGGTGCGGTGCGCCGGAGGCGGGGTGCCGGACGACCACCGCGTCGGCGCCCATCGCCTGGAGGGTCAGCGCGGTGTCCTTGAGGCTCTCGCCCTTCGCCACGCTGGAGCCCTTGGCCGAGAAGTTGATCACGTCGGCGCTGAGCCGCTTCGCCGCCGCCTCGAACGAGATCCGGGTCCGGGTCGAGTCCTCGTAGAAGAGGTTCACCACGGTGCGCCCCCGCAGCGCGGGCAGCTTCTTGACCTCCCGGCCGGCGACGGTGGCCATCTCGGCGGCGGTGTCCAGGATCTGGGTGGCCGTGGCGGCGTCGAGGTCGGCGCCGGAGAGCAGGTGCCTGATCATGCGGGCGTCCCCCCGTACAGCTTGACCTCGTCGGTGCCGTCGGTCTCCGCGAGGGTGACCTTCACGCTCTCCGTCAGGGAGGTCGGGATGTTCTTGCCCACGTAGTCGGCGCGGATCGGCAGCTCGCGGTGCCCCCGGTCGACCAGGACGGCGAGTTGGACGGACGCCGGTCGCCCCACGTCGTTGAGCGCGTCGAGGGCGGCCCGCACCGTCCGGCCGGAGAAGAGCACGTCGTCGACGAGGATGACCCGCTTGCCGTCGATGCCGCCGGGCGGCACCTGGGTCGGCCCGACCGCGCGGGTGGCGTGCCGGCGCAGGTCGTCGCGGTAGAGCGTGATGTCGAGCACGCCGACCGGGACGGTCACGTCCTCGAAGGTGCTGATCCGGGCGGCGAGCCGCTTCGCGAGCGGGGCGCCCCGGGTGGGGATGCCGAGCAGGACGGTGTTCGCGGCGCCCTGGGTCTTCTCCAGGATCTGGTGGGCGATGCGGTCGACCACGCGCTGGACGTCGGCGCTGGCGAGGATCACCTTCACCGAGGGTTGTCGCGGCGGCGACGACTGGGCAGCCGATGGGTAGGCCACGGCGGACCTCCTTCCCCGCCTCACGGGACGGGTCGTTAAAGGACGTCGGATTCCGGCGCCGGACCGCGAGCGGCCCGTACCGGGGCTTCACGCCACGTTACCAGTGGTCACCGCGCCAACCGCCGCCGGCCACTGACCCCCCAATCAGCCGACGAAACGGGACAACTCTCCCGACGGTCCCCAACGGTACGGTCACGACCACTTGACCACGTGTCGCAATCCCCGTACCGTCACGCTCCGTAGCGATCGCTGGGGAAACCCGAGCAGCACTGGGAGTGTCCGAATGCCCTCTGAATACGCCAAGTCTCTGGGCGCCCGCCTGCGCTCCATCCGCCAGCAGCAGGGCCTGTCCCTGCAGGGCGTGGAGGAGAAGTCGAACGGGCGGTGGAAGGCGGTGGTGGTCGGCTCGTACGAGCGCGGCGACCGCGCCGTCACGGTGTCGCGCCTGGCCGAGCTGGCCGACTTCTACCGCGTTCCCGTCTCGGAGCTGCTGCCCGACGGCAGCGGGGTGCGCCACGAGCCCACCAGCAAGATCGTCCTGGACCTGGAGCGGCTGTACGACGAGGCGTCCGAGGAGCTGGCCTACGTCGCCCGCTACGCCCGCGCCATCCAGCAGCAGCGCGGTGACTACAACGGCCGGGTGCTCTCGATCCGCGCCGACGACCTGCGCGCGCTCGCGATCGTCTACGACGCCTCGCCGTCCGGCCTGATCGAGCGGCTCACCGAGCACGGTGTGCTGGTCGCCGACCCGCGGGCGTTCTTCGCCTCCTGAGCCCGACCGCGAGAAGGGCCCGTGCCGTCCGGCACGGGCCCTTTCCGTCGTACGTGTCACCCGGCGGCCGGCGGCGGGGACGCCGCGGATGCCGGGAATGCTGCGGGCCGGCTCAGCGGGTGGCGTACTCGGCGATGCGGCCGAGGATCCCGTTGAGGAAGCGCGGGGAGTCGTCGGTCGACATCTGCCGGGCCAGCTCGACGGCCTCGCTGATCGCCACCGCGTCGTCGATCTCGTCAACGTAGAGCAGCTCGTAGACCGCGATGCGGGCCAGGTTGCGGTCGACCACGGGCATCCGGTCGAGCGTCCAGCCCTCGGCGTAGCTGGCGATCACCTCGTCGATCCGGTCGAGGTGCGCGGCCACCCCCTCGACCAGGCTCACCGCGTATCCCAGGTGCTCCGGCCGGGGCTTCTCGATCCGCTCGATGTAGCCGGCGAGCACCTCGACCGGCGGGCGGTCCCGCAGGTCGGCTTCGAAGAGCACGTCCAGCGCCCGCTTGCGCGCCTTGCGGCGCGCAGGCATCTGCTGCTTGGGACCCTCGGCCATCAGGCGCGGCCGAGGTAACGGCCGTCGCGGGTGTCGACCTTGATCTTCTCGCCGGTGGTGATGAAGAGCGGGACCTGCACGGTCGCGCCCGTCTCGACGGTGGCCGGCTTGTTGCCGCCGGTCGACCGGTCGCCCTGCAGACCCGGCTCGGTGTAGGTGACCTCCAGCACGACGCTGGTCGGCAGCTCGATGTAGAGCGGGACGCCCTCGTGGGTGGCGACGGTCGCCTCGGCCTCGGGCAGCAGGTAGTTCGCCGCCTCGCCGACCGTGCCGCCGGGGACGGTGATCTGGTCGAACGTCTCCAGGTCCATGAAGACGTAGTCCTCGCCGTCGGCGTAGAGGTACTGCATCGTGCGCTTGTCCACGGTCGCGGTCTCGACCTTGGTGCCCGCGTTGAAGGTCTTGTCGACCACCTTGCCGGACAGCACGTTCTTCAGCGTGGTACGCACGAACGCACCACCCTTACCGGGCTTGACGTGCTGGAACTCGACGACGGCCCAGAGCTCTCCGTCGAGGTTGAGTACCAGGCCGTTCTTCAGGTCGTTGGTGGTGGCCATTTCCTGCCTTGATCATCAATTGGCGGACAGACCTGGCAAGTCTACTAGTTGCGCCGCGCGCCGCTGCCCGCCGTCCACCGCCGCCCGCCCCCGCCGTATGTCCGTCGCCCGCCCGTTGTCGTCCGCCGTTGTCGTCCGTCCGTCGCGTCCGCCTGCCGGCGCCCGCCCCGAGCCGCCGGCCGCCTCCCCCACCCGCTCCGTCACTCTCCGCACATGGAGATCGCCCGCCGCGCCCACACCTTGCGCGCCCTTTGCTCTGCACCCACGGACGCACCACTCACCCTGTGTGACATTTGTCGCGCAGCGGCCCTCCGCAGCCGACCGAAGACTCCCAGCTCAGACCGCCGGTGCGTATTCGGGTGCAGAGCAAAGCGTCCGTGAGGCGTTCCACACACGCGAAGAAACTGGCGACGGAGAGTGACTGGCGTCGAGCGTCACTCAGCGCGACGACTGACCGGAATCCCGCCCAGGCGGCCGGTTGGCCAGGTGGTGCAGGGCCAGGCGGTAGCCGTCGACGCCGAGCCCGCAGATCACCCCGGTCGCGACCGCGGAGACCACGGAGTGGTGCCGGAACTCCTCCCGGGCGTGGATGTTGGAGATGTGCACCTCGACCAGCGGCCCCCGCAGCATGGCGCAGGCGTCGCGGACGGCGTACGAGTAGTGCGACCAGGCCGCCGGGTTGAGCACCACCGCCGCCCCCTCGTCGGCGGCGGCGTGCAGCCAGCCCAGCAGCTCGTGCTCGGCGTCGGTCTGCCGGACAACCACGTCCAGGCCGAGTTCGCGCCCGGTCGCCTCGCAGAGCGCCACGAGATCCGCGTAGCTCGTGGCGCCGTAGACGTCCGGCTGGCGGGTGCCGAGCCGGCCGAGGTTGGGGCCGTTGAGCACGTAGACCCTCATGCCGCGACCTCGCGGTAGGCCGCCTCGAGCAGGTCGTCCGCCGGGCCCTCGAGGATGGCGGGGCGGGCCAGCCCGTCCAGCACCACGAAGCGCAGCTGGCTGCCCCGGGCCTTCTTGTCCACCCGCATCGTGGCCAGCAGCCGGGGCCAGGCGTCGGCCCGGTAGCTGGTGGGCAGGCCCAACGCCGCCATCGCCGAGCGGTGCCGCTCGGCCGTGGCGGCGTCCAGCCGGCCGGCGAGCCGCGCCAGCTCACCGGCGTAGACCATGCCGACGGCCACCGCGTGCCCGTGCCGCCAGCGGTAGCCCTCCTCCTTCTCGATGGCGTGGGCGAGGGTGTGGCCGTAGTTGAGCACCTCGCGCACGCCCGACTCGCGCAGGTCGCCGGAGACCACGTCGGCCTTGACCCGGATCGCCCGTTCGATCAGCTCCCGGGTCACCGGGCCGGTCGGGTCGGTGGCCGCCGCCGGGTCCCGTTCCACCAGGTCGAGGATCACCGGGTCGGCGATGAACCCGCACTTGACCACCTCGGCGAGGCCGGCGGCGAGGTCGGCCGGGGGCAGGCTGTCGAGGGTGGCCAGGTCGGCGAGGACCCCGACCGGCGGGTGGAACGCGCCCACCAGGTTCTTCCCGGCCGAGGTGTTGATCCCGGTCTTGCCGCCCACCGCGGCGTCGACCATGCCCAGCAGCGAGGTCGCCACCGGCACCCAGCGCACGCCGCGCAGCCAGGACGCCGCCACGAAGCCGGCCAGGTCGGTGACGGCGCCGCCGCCCACCCCGACCACCGCGTCGGTGCGGGTGAACCCGGCCTCGCCCAGCTTGTCCCAGCAGGCCGCGGCGACGTGGATGTGCTTGCCCGCCTCGGCGTCCGGCACCTCGATCGGCAGCGGCGCGACGCCGGCCGCGCGCAGCCGGTCGCCGATCGCGTCGGCCAGCTCCTTGAGCGGGGGCGCGTGCAGCACCGCCACCCGGGTCGCGCCCGGCAGCAGGCCGGGCAGCGCGTCGAGCAGGTCGCGTCCCACCAGCACGTCGTACGGGCGCTCGCCGCCGACCGGGATCCGGGTCATTTCGTCCATCGCCGGCAGCCTAGTCCAGCCGTCCGGTCCCGGGCCGGGACTGTCCACGTGGTGGCCACCCGGCCCGCCGTGACCGTCGGCGCCGGGCGACCGTCCCGCCGGCGGCCGGGTCAGCCCGGCGTCCGTCCGGCCCAACCGGCGAGCCGGCGGGCGTGCTCGGTCACCGCGGTACGCAGGGCGTCCGGGCTCAACACGGTGAACGGCCAGCCCAACCCGGAGAGCAGCTGGGCCATCCCGTCGAGGTTCTCCGCGCGGGCGCGCAACAGCACCCCGTCGGCGCTTTCCGTCAGCTCGGCCACGCTCGGCGGGACCCGGCGTCGGGCGGTCGCCAGGTCGGTCTCCAGCAGCACCTCGACGTCGTGGGCGTAGGGCACGCCGGCCAGCGAGCGGGCCACCTGGGCCACCGGGTCGAAGCCGTCGGGCACGACGAAGGTCTCGGCCCCCGTCTCCACCTCGCCGATGCGGTCCAGGCGGAACGTGCGCACCTCCCCGCGCAGGTGGTCGTGCCCCGTCACGTACCACCGGCCGGCGTGGAAGACCAGCCCGTACGGGTCGAGCTGCCGTCGGGAGGGCACGCCGGACCAGGAGCGGTAGTCCAGCCGCACCCGGCGCCGGTGCCGCGCGGCCGCGCCGAGGGCCAGCAACGTCCCGGTCGCCGGACGGGCCTGCGCCACGGAGGGCCGCAGCGTGAAGCCGAGGTGCTCCTGCACGGCGGCGAGCCGGTCGCCCAGCGCGGACGGGAGCACCCGGCGGATCTTGGCCAGCGCGGTGGCGGTCGCCGGTTCCTCGGTGCCCAGCCCGAGCCGCTCGGCCGCGACCAGCCCGAGCAGCACGGCCACCGCCTCGTCGTCGGTGAGCATCAGCGGCGGCAGCTTGTAGCCGGGGCGCAGCCGGTAGCCGCCGTGGCGGCCCCGCTCGGCGGCCACCGGGATGCCCAGGTCGGCCAGCGTCGCGGCGTAGCGCCGCACGGTGCGCTCGTCCACCGCCAGCCGGCGGGCCAGCTCGGCCCCGGTGAGCCGGTGGTGGCTCTGGAGCAGCTCGAGCATGCCGAGCACCCGGGCGGCGGGATGTGACACGGACCACTCCTGTAAATAGGGCGGAAAGCGTCCGGATTCGATCGTACGGTACTCCGGAGCAACGACAGAGGGAGAGCGCAGATGGCGACGTTCGTGCTGGTTCCGGGCTTCTGGCTGGGTGGTTGGGCGTGGCGGGAGGTGACCGCGGCGCTGCGCGAGCAGGGCCACGAGGTGTACCCGGTGACGCTGACGGGGGTGGCCGAGCGCGCCCACCTGGCCGGCCCCGAGGTGGGCCTGGAGACGCACACCACCGACATCGTCCGGCTGATCGAGGTGGAGGACCTGCACGACGTGGTGCTGGTGGGGCACTCCGGCGGCGGGCTGCCGGTGACCCAGGCGGCGGACCGCGTCCCGGACCGGATCGCCCGGGTGGTCTACGTGGAGAGCGGGCCGATGCCGGACGGCATGTCGCAGTTCGACACCAACCCGCCGGAGGAGCAGGAGCGGCTGCGCGCCCGGATCGGCGACGGCCACCTGCTGCCCCCGCCCGCCTGGGACCCGGCCGAGGACCCGGAGAACCTGGCCGGCCTGGACGCCGCCGCGCTCGCGCTGCTGCGCCGGCGTGCCACCGCCCATCCGCTGCGCGCCGCCACCGACCCGGTGCGCCGCACCGGCGGGCGCGCGGTGCCGACCGCGCTGGTCGCCAGCACCTTCCCGCTGGAGGTGGTGGAGGGCATGATCGCGCAGGGGCACCCGTTCTTCGCGGGGCTGGCCGGCGGCCAGCTGCACGCGCTGCCCACCGGCCACTGGCCGATGCTCAGCGAGCCGAAGGGCCTGGCCGACGTGCTCGACCGGATCGCCGGGAGCTGACGACAGCCTGAGCGGCCACACCGTGAGCCCGTGCGGCGGCAGTTTCCGCATGCCGGATCCGGTCGCGGCGCACGCCGCACGTGCGCCGCGACCGGGTGGCCGCTCAGTGCTTCAGCAGCGCCGCGACCTCGGCGGCGATCTCCTCCGGGGTCCGCCCGTCGGTGACCACGGTCGCGGTGGCCACCTCGGCGTAGAGCGGGCGGCGCTGGTCCAGCAGGTGCTTCAGCGTCGCCCGCGGGTTGATCGCCAGCAGCGGGCGGCCCGCCCCCAGCCCGACCCGCCTGACGGCGTCGGGCAGCTCCACGGACAGGTGCACCACGGGGTGCCCGACCAGGGCGGCGCGGTTCTCCTCGGCGAGGACCGCGCCGCCGCCGAGGGCCAGCACCCCCTCGCAGGAGGCCAGCGCCGCCGCCACCGCCGCCCGTTCGAGGGCACGGAAGTGGGCCTCGCCCTCGTCGATGAAGATCTCCGGGATCGGCTTGCCGGCGAGCCGCTCGATGTCCACGTCGGTGTCGCGGAACTCGACCCCGAGCAGCTCCGCGAGCGCCTGCCCGACGGTGCTCTTACCGGAGCCCGGCGCCCCGACCAGCACGCAGACCGGCGCCATCAGCGGCACCGCCCCGCCGGCCCGCCCGCGTTCACCGGATCACCATCGCGTCGAGGTAGCCGGCCAGGTTGCGGCGGATCTCGGCGACGGAGTCGCCGCCGAACTTCTCGGTGGCCGCCTCGGCCAGCACCAGCGCCACCATCGCCTCGGCGACGACCGCGGCGGCGGGCACCGCGCAGACGTCCGAGCGCTGGTTGATGGCGGTGGCCGGCTCGCCGGTGGTGACGTCGACCGTCGCCAGGGCCCGGTTCAGCGACGAGATCGGCTTCATCGCGGCCTTCACCCGCAGCGGCTCGCCGGTGGTGATGCCGCCCTCCAGCCCGCCGGCCCGGTCGGTGACCCGACGTACGCCGGTGGCGGTGGGCACGATCTCGTCGTGCGCCTCGGAGCCGCGGGAGCGCGCCTGCTGCCAGCCGTCCCCGATCTCGACGCCCTTGATCGCCTGGATGGACATCAGCGCGGTGGCGAGCCGGGCGTCGAGCTTGCGGTCCCACTGCACGTGGCTGCCCAGGCCCGGCGGCACCCCGTACGCCAGCACCTCGACCACGCCGCCCAGGGTGTCGGCGGCCTTCTTCGCGGCGTCGACCTCGGCGACCATCCGGGCGCTGGCCTCGGGGTCGAGGCAGCGCAGCGGGTCGGCGTCGATGCGGGCGGCGTCCTCGGGCGTCGGGCGCAGCCCGGGCTTGGCGGCGACCGGGCCCAGCTCGACCACGTGGGAGACGATCTCGATGCCGAGCGCCTGCCGGACCAGCGCCTTGGCGACGGTGCCGACGGCGACCCGGGCGGCCGTCTCCCGGGCGCTGGCCCGCTCCAGGATCGGCCGGGCGTCGGTGTGGCCGTACTTCTGCATGCCGGCCAGGTCGGCGTGGCCCGGCCGGGGGCGGGTGAGCGGCGCGTTGCGGGCCTGGCTGGCCAGTTCCGCCGGGTCGACCGGGTCGGCGGCCATCACGGTGCGCCACTTGGGCCACTCGGAGTTGCCGACCCGGATCGCGACCGGGCTGCCGAGGGTCACCCCGTGCCGGAGCCCGCCGATGATCTCGACCTCGTCCTGCTCGAACGACATCCGGGCGCCGCGGCCGTAGCCGAGCCGGCGCCGGGCCAGCTCGCCGGCGATGTCTTCGGTGGTCACCTCGACGCCGGCGGGCACGCCCTCCAGCAACGCGACGAGGGCGGGACCGTGCGATTCCCCTGCAGTCAACCAGCGCAACACAGCGGTCAGTCTGTCACGCCCGGTGGCCGCCGGCGTGCGGTGCCCGCCGCGTCCCGCCCTGCGGACGCCGCCGTCCGCCGAGCGGCCGGCGCGCCGGACCCGGCGTCCCGGTTCCGGCGCCGCCCGGCTCTCGCCAGCCGCCGCGCCGGCTCAGATGCCCCGGCCGCGCCGGTGCAGGGTGCGCAGCACCGCGTCGGCGCGGACCACCCGCCCGGCCACCGCGAGGGCGAGGTACGCCCGCGGCTCGCGCGGGTTGCGCCGGATGGTGTGCCGGGCCCACCGCATCGCGCCCCGCCGGTCGCCGGAGGCGGCCCGGGCGAAGGCGATCTGCCCGGTGACCCGCGCCTCGCCGGCCGGCTGGGTGCCGAACTCGGGGTAGCGCTCCAGCAGCCACTGCAACGCCTCGGAGATGGTGTCCCAGCGCTGCGCGAAGTAGGACCGCTTGTGCCAGCGCACCAGCACGTACGGCGTGCGGAGGTTGACCAGCGGCGCGCTGCGGGCGGCCCGGAGCAGGAACTCGTAGTCCTCCGCGTAGCTGCCCGGGATCTCCTCGTCGACCAGCCCGAACCCGTCCCGCAGCGCGGCGGCGCGGATCAGGAAGGTGGACGGGTGCAGCTCGGTCATCCGGTCGCGGAGCAGGTCGGCCAGGGTGACCGAATCCTTCGGCAGCGCCCGGTCGACGGTGTGCCCGTCGTAGCTGACCCGGATGCCGCAGCTGACGAACTCCGCGTGGGGGGCCGCGGCGAGGGCCGCGACCTGGGCCCGCAGCTTGCCGGGCAGCCACTCGTCGTCGTCGTCGCAGAACGCGACCAGTTCCCCGGTGGCCGCCAGGATGCCCGAGTTGCGGGCGCCGGCCAGGCCGGGGGTGCGCTCGTTGCGGATCACCCGCACCACGCGGTCCGGGCGGGACAGCTCGGCCAGCGAGCCGTCCGGCTCGGACCGGTCGTACACGACGACCACCTCGACCGGGCCGGGGTGGTCCTGGTCGAGGACGGCCCGCACCGCGGCCCGGAGCAGCTCCGGCCGGTCCCGGGTCGGCACCACCACGCTGACGCTCGGGTGTCCGGTCATCGCCGCTCCCCGTTCCGCTCCGGCCGCGCCCACGGCCGCCACCTCGCCCGCCGCCGTCGCCCGGTCGACGCGGCCACCAGTTCCTCCACGATCCGCCCCACCTGCTCCACCGCGGCACGGCGCGCCTCGGACGCGGCGGGGTCGGCCGCGACGGCGTACCGGGACGGGTCCGCCAGCCCCGCGGTGAGCGCCGCGAACAGCGCCTCCCGGGTCTCGGCCAGCGCCACCATGCCGGCCGCGCCCAGGCGGCGGGCGAAGAGCTGCTGGTGGTCGTCGACGTGCTCGCCCCGCGTCGGGTCCCGTGGCACCACGATCGGCAGGTGACCGTGCCGGCGGGCCTCCAGGATGGTGGCCGGCCCGCCGTGGCAGACCACCAGGTCGGCCTCGGCCATGGCGGTCTGGAGCTCGTCGTGGCCGAGGAACGGCACCGCCCCGGGGACGTCGGGCACCCGCGTGTGTCCGTGCTGGACGGTCAGGCCGACCTCCTCGGCGACGCCGGGATGCCACTCCTCCAGCCAGCCGGCCAGCCGGTCGAACGGGTGCTTGTCGGTGCCCACGGCGACCAGCAGCCGGGCGCGGGCGACCTCGTCGGGGTCGCGGGGTCGGGGCACCCGGCCCGCCGGCGACGGCCGGGGACGGCCGGGGGCGACCCGGTGCGCGGGGGCGGTTCCGGTGCTCTCGGTGGTCACAGCAGGGTCCCCACGACGATGGCCTCCGGGTACTGGCGGCGCTGCTCGTCCCACTGCACGAGCATCGCGGACAGGAAGGGGCGGCAGAGCCGGGCGGTCAGGGTCGGGGTGTCGATCCGGTCGTACACCTCGATGTAGACGGTCGGGATGCGGCGCAGCCGGGCCAGCACCACGAACGGCACGGCGACCCCGGCGCCCGTGGTCACCACGGCGGCGACCCGGCGCGACCGCAGCACCCGCCAGGCCAGGACGGCGTTGCGCAGCAGGTTCGGCACGTTGCGGGTGGTCGGGTGGTGCGCCGGGACCAGGTCCTCGCCGGCGAGCAGCGAGACCGCCTCGGGCGTGTCGAAGGTGACCCAGCAGCGGCGCCAGTGCGCGTACCACGGCCGCAGGGCGAGCAGTTGGGCCAGGTGTCCGCCGCTGGAGCCCACCAGGAGCAGGACTCCTGGCTCGCCGGCGTCCTCGATTGTCGTTTCCACGCGACTCCCCACAACGTTCGCTTGGAGTTTCGGTCGGCGCCACGCGCCAGCAGATCACAGCTCTTCCGCCGGTGAAATAGGACGACCGGGCGACAATCGATCTCCACGGCCGGCGGATCGGGTGCGCCGCGCCGACCGTCAGCCATCGACTGTCGTCACGACCTGGAGTTTCACCGTCACCGTCCGCATCGGACGGTTGTCCCCGACCCGCGTCGGATTGGGCGGATCAGCCGCTATGTCGTTTCTCGACGACGTCCAGCAGGGCGGGATGCAGCGCGGCGTTCCAGCCCGCGCCGGCGTCGGCGAGCCGCCACGTGCGCAGCCACATCTCCAGCAGGTAGCCGTCGGCCACGAGCCGGCGCGCCGCCGGCCCGAGCCCCAGCCCGCCGCCGTGGTGGTCGAGCTGCGCGTCGACGGCCCGCGCCGCCGTCGCCGCCGGCTCGCCCCGCAGCACCAGGGCGCGCTGGAACGCGTCGTGGGCCAGGTCGAAGCCCAGCGGCACGTCCGGCCCGCTGTGCTCCCAGTCCCAGGCGACCAGCCGGCCGGCGTGCACGCCCAGGTTCCAGGGCACCCAGTCGCCGTGCCAGTGCCCGAACTCGACGGCCGTGTCCCCGTGCCGGCGGGCCAGCGCGGCCACGGCGGCGACCGCCCGGGCCCCGGCGGGCGTGCCGGCGGCGGCCCGCCGCGCCTCGGCGGCGAGCCGGGCCAGGAAGGCCGACCCGGCCAGCGGACGCGGCGGCGCCGGCGGGCGGCCCCGGCGGGCCACCGCGAGCAGCGCCGCCAGCCGCGGCGGGTCGCCGGCCGGCACCCCCCGCACCCGCGGCGGCAGCGGCTCGACCAGCGCGATGACCTGCCCGGCCGCGGTCACCTCGGCCAGCAGCCGGGGCGCCGCCGGGTGGTCGGGCGTGCCGGCCACCGCGGGCAGCTCACGCAGGGCCGCCGCCTCGGCCGTAACCAACGCCCGGGTGGCGTCGTTCCAGCCGATCTTCGCGTAGCCGAGGGGCCCGCCGGCCGCGTCGAACAGTTGCAGGGTGGGCTTGTGGTTCGGGTCCGGCGGGCGGACCCCACAGGCCGCGTACACCGACCGGCCGCCGAGCGCGCCGGCCAGCCGCCGCGCCAGCAGCACCTCGTCGGCGGCGAGCCCGTCGGGCAGCGACACGGTGAGCCGCGGGAACAGGGTCAGGTCGACCGCGCCGACCCGGGCGAGCCCACCGAGCGCGGCCCGCACCGCCCGCACCTTCGGCGGACGCAACGCGTTGTACGCGAGCAGCGAGGCGGCCGTGGCCCGGGGCGCACCGAGCGGCAGCAGGAACCGGGCCCGGGCGACCGACGGGACGACCGCGTACCGGGCGACGGCGCGGTGCCCGGGCGGCGGGGGGTCGCCCACGGTCAGGGTGAGCCGCTCGTCGCCGAACACCGCCCGGGTGACCCAGCCCAGCCCGTCCGTCCGGGACCGGGGATCGGCCGGCGCGGCGACCCGCGCCGTCACGCGGCCCGGTCCGGCCAGTCGAGGTCCAGCCCCAGCCGCTGCCGCAACGCGTCGTTGTACGGGCGGTAGTACTCGGTCAGCTCGGCGCGCACCACCGGCTCCAGCGGGGCCGAGCGGCGGTCGTTGTAGACCTTGAAGTCGGGCAGGTCGTGCGGGGGCAGGCCGAGGAAGTCCAGCGTCCGGCGGTAGGTGGACCGGGCGTCGCGGTAGAGGTCCTCGCTGGGCAGGAAGAGGATCTGCTCCCGGTCGAACCGCTCCAGCCACGGCTCCAGGTGCTCCAGGTACCGGCCCCGGGCGCGGTAGGTGTACCAGTCGTACGGCTCGCTGAAGTACTCCGGCTCCGCGATCAGCCGCTCCCGCTCCCCCGCCGTGCGCTCCTCCTCGGCGGCGAGCGCGGCGGCGAAGTCGAGCGGCTCGATGCCGTGCGTCCGCCGCTCCTTCCAGTGCGAGTACGCCCGCTCCACCGGGTCCCGCAGCAGCACGATCAGCCGCACCGACGGCATCAGCGCGGCGACCCGCCGCGCGGCGAGGGGGTGGAACATGTACAGCGGCGCGGCCTCGCCGACCCGGACCGGCCCGCCGTGTCGCCGCTCCAGCGCCTCCCGCTGCCGCTGGGTCGGGAAGTGCGACCGGTACCAGGCCTCGCCGCGCCGCCAGTGCTCCTCGAAGTAGTGCGCGGACTTCGTGTTCCAGGCCGGGAAGAGCCGGGGCACCAGCGGGTGCTGGATGAGGTAGTTCCACAGCGACGTCGTGCCGCCCCGCTTGGTGCCGATGATGAGGAAGTCCGGCAGCGGCCGCCGGTCGCTGGTGCGCACCCCGTAGTCGACGAGGGACTCCTTCACCCGGTTCGTCACCTGGGTCGGGACGAGCTGCTTCACCCGGTCACGGATGGACGGCACGACGGCCTCACCTGCCCTTCGACTCCTGCGGGGCGGGCCGGTCGGCGGCCGGGGCCGCCTCCCGCCGCCCACGGATCTGCACCATGGTCACCCGGATGCCGCGTCGCACCCGGGGCAACGTCAACAAGCCGACGCAGCCGGCGGCGAGCACGCCCACCGCCACCGCCAGCCCGCCGATCCCCCGCCCGCCGGCCAGCACCCCGACCGTCGCCGCGAACCCGACCCCGGCGACGGTGGCCGCCCCGGCCCGCAGCATCTTCGCGTCGACCAGCGGCTGGCCGACCACGACCCGGGCGCAGCACGCCGCGGTGAGGTTCTCGGTGGCGATGCCGAGCGCCCAGGCCAGGGCCGCGCCGGTCGCGCCGTGCGCCGGGATCAACCACAGGCCGAGGGAGACGGTGACCAGCAGCCCGGCCAGCGTGGCGGCCAGGTGCAGGCCGCTGCGGCCACCCATGAGCAGCAGGCTCTGCACGTTGCCGACCCCGGTGTTGACCAGCATCGCGAGGGCGAGCACGGTCATCGCGGGGGCGCCGGCGGTGAACTCCGGCCCGAAGAGCTGGAGGAACGCCAGGCCGAAGACGGCGAGCAGCAGGTAGACCGGCCAGGACAGCAGCAGCCCCCAGGTGGTCAACTGCCGGTGCACGGCGGCCGCAGCGCCCCGCTCCCCCCGGCCGAGCAGCCGGGACAACTGCGGCGCCACCGCCACCCGCAGCCCCTGCATGGCCAGTTGGCCGGCGAGGATGTAGCGGCCGACCGCGCCGAACACGCCGGCCTCGGCCTGCCCGGCGAGCAGCGAGGTGAGCAGCACGCCGACCCACACCGCGCCCGTGTCGATCGCCGCCGACGCGGCCCGCGGCAACGCGAACCGCCAGAACGTCGACCAGTCCCCTCGCTGCGGGCGCAGCGCCGCCCCCCGCCCGAGCCCGAGCGGACCGGCGACCAGCGCCAGCGTGACCAGGGTGGCGGCCGCCGCCGGCACCAGCCAGCCGCCCAGGCCGGCCAGCAGCCCACCGGAGGCCAGGACCGCCACGCCGACCAGCACCGGCCGCGCTACCGGCAGCAGGACGGACTGCACCGCCACGTACGCCCGGATCGGCCGTGCGCAGCGGAGGACGGCCAACAGCAGCGTCATCGCCACCACCACCGGAACCGCGGCGAAGCTGACCGTGAGCAGGGCCCTGCCGTCCGCCTCCGGCCCGTCGAGCAACCGGGGCGCGAGCGCGCCCGCGGCCAGCGTCCCGGCGGCGGCGACGCCGAGCGCGACGGTCAGCGGCGGAAGCAGGGCCACCGCAAGGATCCGAGCGGCGTTGCCGCCGGTCCCGAACCGCCGCCGGGGCAGCGCCCAGACGAGCCCTGTCTCCGCTCCGAGCACGCACACGGCGGCGGCGACGGTCACGACACCGATCGCCGCGAAGAACGCACCGGATCCCTCGGTGCCATAACCCCGGGTGATGACGACCGCCAGCAGGAACCCGAAGAGACCGTTGATCGCCGCACCGACGAGACCCGTGACCCCGCTGCGGGCGCCCCGTCGGACCTCCGCCGCGTTGTCGACCGGGGGCCCGTCGACGTCCCGGGCCGGTACGCCCCCCTCGGCAGTCGGTGGTGCATCCTCGCCGTGCGGGCGGACCGTGGCGGTCATGCCGGTACCGCTTCCGGTCTGCGGGGGGTGCGGGGCGGGTGGGCCGGGCGGGCACCCACCTCCCGCTCGGTGAGCGCCATCGCGAAGGCGCCCGCGAAGAAGGCGATCGTGATGGTGGGATCGGTCATGCCGTAGAACGGGAGCTGAGCCAGGCACACCACCGGGACCACCGCGAGCCACTGCCCGGGCGCCGAGCGGGCACGGGCGCAGATCATCGCGACGATCACGAACCAGGCCAGGAAGCAGAGCAGCGCCGGCACGCCGTGGCTGAACAGCACGGTCCAGAACTGTCCCTGGGTGCCGACCGGCACCTCGGCCGAGACCGTGTCCACGCTGGCCGGCGCACCGTACCCGAGCCAGGGCGAATCCTCGATGCGGCGCAACACCTCGGCGTAGAGGGAGAGCCGGTCGCTGTTCGTGTCGCTGGCCGCGACCCGGTTGCCGATCAGCTCGGCGACGGGGATGAACACCGTGGCGAGTCCGCCGATGACCAGGACCCCGACGACGGAGGCGCCCACCCGGAGGTTGCCGCGTAACGCGGCCCGGACGCCGAGCACCGCCAGGCCCACGCCGATGCTCGCGAACATCACCCGGTTCAGGGTCAGGAAGGCCGGCGCCAGGGAGAGCGGCAGCGACGCGAGCAGTACCCAGCGGAGGATCCCGCGACGACGCAGCATGGTGTACGCGACGACGCAGGGCAGCGTCATCGCGTACGCGCCGCCGTAGTTGTTGGTGTACGGAAACGGCGCCGCCGGCCGGTAGATCGGGTTGAGCGCCCGTTCGCTGTACTCGGTGGCGGTGACGTGCACCAGGTCCTGGATGTACGGGTGACCGGCCAGGCCACCGGGGAGCAGCATCTCCGTCGGGGTGGTCAGCGCGAACCGCGGCGCCACCACCCCCAGCCAGCCCAGCGCCACCAGACCGAGCCAGAACATGCAGAGCGGGACGAGCGCGGCCGCCTGGTCCCCCCGTTCCCGCGCGTAGACGTAGACGTACACGCCGACCACGAGCGCGGTGACGTAGAATCCCAGCCGCAGGCCGAACGGCAGCAGCGAGACCCGCGACGGTAGTTGTGTGGCGCTGAGCAGCACCAGAGCGAGGAACAGCAGCCAGATGCCGGTGGCGGGCGGCAGCGGCACCCGCCCCCGGACGACGAGCAACGCGAACAGCACCACACCGAGCACCGGCCACACCAGGTAGAACGCGCCGGTCAACCACCACAGCGGCACCAGGCCGAACATCGTCAGCAGCGGCCAGAGGGGCAGCCGTGTTGGCGGTGGAGGCGGCGGGGGCGGTGGGGCGATCTCCGACGGTTCACCCCCGTCCGGCTCGCTGCTGGCCGGGGCACGGGTGACGGGCACCGTCAACCCCGCCCGCTGCGGGTCAACACGAAACCCAACGGGGTGACGCCGGCGGCGCGCAACCGCTCCACCAGCCGGCGCAGGTCGCCCTGCCGGGTCCCGTCCTGCTCGACGACCACCACCGCGGTGCCCTGGCGAGCCGCCGCGACACCCCGCTCGTCGGCCTCGGCGGGCGGAGCGTTGAACAGCACCGTGCCCGTGGCGGCACGCTGCCGCCAGGTGCCGAAGCGGATGCCGCCGGCTCCCACGGGCACCTCGTCGGCGAACTTCTTGACCTTGCTCGTCCCACTGGCCGGCACGCCGGACGCGACCCGGGGCAGGGTCATGGTGGCGTCCGGGTCCACCGGGGGGCGGGGGGTGCCGGTCGGGTACGGGGACGGCCGGCGGACCGCGATCTGCTCGGTGATGTCGTCGATGCTGGCCGTTCCGCCCGGGCGGGGCTTGGGGACGGTCGGGCCGGCCCCGTTGGCCGCGGCCGGCAGCCGCCCGAGGGCGGCCACCACCTCGGCGCGCAGACGCTCCAGCCGGCCGCTGTCGTCGGCGACGTAGACGTCCCGGCCGGCCGCCGCGAGCGCGACCGCCAGGCCAGCGGCGATGGGGCTCTGGTCCTCCCGGGTGGACAGCAACGCCACCCGGGCCGGCTCGCGAACCCGCTCGCCGATCGCCAGCGCCACGTACCGGATGTCGGCGTCCATGGCCTGCCCACGCCCCCGGAACCGCCGACCCCGCACCGTGCCGAGCAGGGGTAGACCGGTGACGTCCCGGCCGTCGTCGACGGACCGGACCCGCCGGTCCACGGACTCCCAGGCGTACGCCAGGACCACCCCGAGCAGCGCGCCCCCCAGGAGCCCGACCAGCACGTAGAGCAGTGCGTTCCCGTCGGAGGAGACCAGGACACGCTCGGCGCTCTGGGTGATCCAGCCCGGATTGACGTCGACCGCCGCGATCTCGGTCCGGGCGGAGTTCAACTGTGTGAGCTGGTTGTTGATCCCGGCTAGCTCGGCGACCGCGGCCTCCACCGCACCGTCCCGCGCATTGGTGATCCGTCGCTGCAACGCCGTTCGCTGCTCGGCAACCTCGGCGATGCTCTCGTCGTACCGCCGGAGCATCTCGGCGCGCTGCTTCTCGTACATCGCCCGGCGCACGTCGAGATAGCTCTGCGCGGCGAGGTTGACCTTGCGCACCGCCTCCTCGGCAGACCGCGCGGTGTAGGAGAAGCGGAGGATCTGCCCGCCGGTCGGCACCTCCACCTCGAGGGCGTCCCGCACGTCGCGCTGATCCTCGCCGCCCGATTCCGCGAGCCGTTGCACCACGTCGGTTCCGGTGGCGATGCCGCTCTCGACGTTCATGTTCACGGCGCGGTCGGCGGCGGCGCCGCTCGGAGTGAACGCGTCGGTGACGACCGGGCGCACCGCCACGACCGCGCTCGCGGTGACCGCACTCGGGACGATGAAGACGTACCCGAGGGCAGCGACCAGGCCGACCGCGGCGACCGCCCCCACCAGCCGGATCCGGTGCAGGGGGACGCGGAGCAGGTCGGTCAGGGTCACTGTCCGGGCCGAGGTGCCCCCACCGCCGGACGTGTCGACGGACCAGGAACCGGGAGGTGCGTCAGCCATCAAATTTCACCGTCTGTATATGAACTGCCCGGACGGAACGACGCGCGCGGCGGGAGCCGCAGGTCGGTTCCTTGCGACGCGTCGGGCCGGCGACGTGGATCCGCCGCCGGCCCGACGTGAACAACCTACCGATTGTCACTGACGAATGAGTGAACCGTCACTGCACGGAGAAGAAGACCCGCGGGGTGGACCAGGTCAGGCCGACGCTCGGCGGCGCGATCACCGTGCTCGCCGCGCCGTCGACGGCCGGCGTCGCGGTCGGGTCGAACGGGACGCTCCGCAGCGTGCCGTCGCTGCCCCCGTACACGATCCGGCCGCCGACCCAGGCCATGCCCCGCACCGACGACCAGGTCACGCCGGTCGTGGGGAGAACGAACTCGGTGGCGCCGAGGTAGTTGCCGTCGATTTCCCAGTACCGGTAGTACAGGGCGTTGGCGCCGGTCCGGGTGTAGTAGAGCCGCCCGTTCAGGAAGAACGCCCCGGTCATGTTCGCCGCCGCGAACCAGTCGTTGTAACCCGACGACTCCCAGGGCACGCCGATGCTGACGCCGTTGAACATGGAGACGTCGATCCGGCTGCCGGTGGGGGTGCCGGCCACCGTGTGCGCCCAGTAGATGCGGTCGCTCACCCGCCAGGTCGCCCCGGCGTTGGTGTAGTTCGGGTGGCTGACCGTGGTGGGGCTGCCGAGGCTCGTGCCGTTGAACGGCACCTTGGCCAGCTGGCCCTCGCCGGTGCCCAGGTAGAGGTTGCCGGTCGTCGCCGTGGGCGGGTTCTTCGGGACGACGGTGCGGCCGCCGGCGAGGGGGAACATTCCCAGGCGTCCGTGGTACTCGCCGCCCATGCCGTCCGAGTTGTGCCCGAAGTAGAGCCCGTCACTGCCCCGCCACAGCACCGGCACCTGGGAGCCCCAGTTGCTCGTGCCCGGAGGCATGGACGCGCTGCCGCGACGACCGGGGTTCCACATCACCGGCATGCCGGTCGCCGGGGTGACGGCGGCGATGCCCAGCCGGTCGATCGCCCCGTCGCCCGGGGCGTCGTGGGCGTTCGGGTTGTTCAGCCAGCGGAAGTGCCCAGCCGTGTAGATGACGTTGTCGGCGACCTCGACCGAGTTGATCGTGTCGTTGCCGGTGTAGTTGACCCAGGTGCCGAGCTGCCCGCTGCCCCGCGCCGCGGTCTCGAACCGGATCAGCACGTCGCAGTACGCCTCCGGCCAGCCCGCGCCGCCATTCGTGCCGACGACGAACCAGCTGCCGTCGGCACTGAAGCTCACGTCCTGCACGTAGTGGACGAAGGTGGCCGGCGCCGCGCACGGCGGGGCGAACTTGTCGGTGCTCCAGTCCAGCAGCGTCGGCGTCCCGGTCAGGTCGATCAGCGCCATCTGGTCGCGCCGTTCTCCGTTGACCAGGGTGAAGTTCCCACCGGCCACCATGGTCGTCCCGTCCGGGGTGACGTCGATCGTCCAGCCGTACGAGCCGGTGCCGTGCCGCCCGACCGTGGCGTTGACGTTGAAGGTCGGGTCGACCGCGCCGGTGGTGGCGTTCAGCCGCGCGAGCCCGGAGTGCGCCGTGCCGTTGACCCAGTTGAAGGCGCCGGCGAGGTACAGGTGGTTGCCGAGCAGCACCATGTCACGGACCATGCCACCGTCGGAGCGGCCCACCCAGCTACCGATGATCGCCCCGGTGGTGGGGTGCAGCGCCACGAGGTTCATCCGGGACACGCCGTTGACGTTCTTGAAGTAGCCGCCGACGATCAGCATGCCGTTCGGACCCGCGATCAGCGAGTTGACCGCGCCGTCGAGATCCGGCAGGAACGTCGTCGAGATGGTTCCGGTGGCCCGGTCGTACGCGAACAGGTAGCTCTGCGTGATCCACGGCGCGCTGGCGCTCTGCCGGATCTGGGTGAAGCTGCCCCCGACATACACCGTCGAACCGACCTCCGCGAAGGCGCGGACCTCGCCGTCCCGGGCGTGCGGGGTGTGGTCGGCGGGGTTGGCCGACACGAGGGTCTGCGTCTCGGGTGCCGGGACCAGGCCGGCGGACGACGCCGACGGGGCAGCCAACACGGCGGCGACAGTCACCAGACTGAGCACGGCCGCGCGGATGCGGAATCCGGCGAGTCGCCGAGATAGCGAGACTACGGGCACGCTGCGCCTCCAAGGTGGATGAGAACCCGCGTAGCGTGCCTCGCCGACCGTGGTGGGCGATATCCGCTGATCGGGCGGTCACTGACGTTACGCGACGAGCGCGAGCACGCCGGGTCGGATATCCGACTCCACAGTGGTCACGCCGCCGCCGGCACGTCGTCAGCTACCAGGCAACGGTTGGCGCAGATAGGCGTCGCGGCCGGCCCGGGTGAACCCGGCCAGCGCGGACGCGTCGTGGTTCATCGTCATGTCACAGGTGCTCGTCCGGGTGGTCATGCCGGCGGAGTTGAAGTAGACCGCCGCCTTTATCTTCGGGTGCGCCTTGAGCGCGGCGGGGAACGCCTCGAACCAGCGCCGCTTGGCGTCCGGGTCCGCCGGGTTCACGTTGGTCCCGAACTCCGCGAGCATCCGCGGCTTGCCCGCGCCGATGCCGTTCCGGTCCAGCCAGCGGTAGAAGCTGCCGATGGTGGTCGCCGGGCTCTTCCAGACCGTGCTGCGGTTGCAGACGTGGAAGTTGTACGGGTCCCAGGCGATCCAGTCCACGTAGCGGTCCCCCGGGTACAGGCCGGGGTACCGGCTGTGGTGGCCCGACCAACCCATCATCGTCCACACCCAGACCGCGTTGTCTGCGCCGGCCGCGGCGAACCGGTCGTGGACATGCCGCCACGCGCGGACGAAGTCGGCGTCGCTGCCCTTGGCCGGCTCGTCCTCCGGCTCGTGGTCGAAGCCCATGAACACGGGTGAGCCGACGGCCCGGATCCGGCCGGCGACCGCGTCGATCGTCGCATCGTGCCGGCCACTGTGCACGTCCTCCCAGGTGAGCACGGTGCCAGAGGAAAAGATCCGGGACTCCCAGGCGAAGAACATCAGCCGGCCCTCACGCATCTGCTGCTGCTCGTACGCGTCGGGAAACGCCCCGTTGCTGCCGCTGTTCGAGAAGTCGTGGTAGCGGTGAACGATGTCGAACCTGCGCCCGACCTGAGCCTCGATGTCGATGACGGCCCGCCCGTGGTCCCAGGTGGACGGATTGGTCGGCGAGTACATCCCCCACCAGGCGCCGCAGGACGGCACCAGCTTCGACGAGACCTGCCCGCAGCCGGCGGGACGTGGCGGCGTCGGGGTCGACGAAGGACGGCTCGGGCCGGCCCTCCGCGACGGTCCAGTCGCGGGCGCCGTGGTCGGGACCGTCGTGCGGCTGGGCGGGGGCGCGGCGCCGGGTTCGGCGCCGCTGCCCCCGTCCTGCCGGCCGGTCGGCGCCGTCGTGTCCGCGGTCGCCAGGGCCGAGACGTCGTCGGCGACCGACCGCGGCACCATGGTGGCGGCCAGCCCACCCATGACCGCCGTGGCGACGACGGAGAGCAGCAGCGCCCTGCCACGCCAGCCTTCGCGTGGTGTGCGGCGATGCGCTCCGTGCCTGCTCAATCCACGTCCCAGGGTCAGCCACCCGCCTCCGACGCGCCGTTGGTTCAGCGGGTGGCCACGACGCCGGCCGGCACCTCGGTCGTGGCACGGGCGGGCGGACGCACCCGGCCGTCGGCCACGAGCACCGCCAGCGTCATCACGCCGAGCAGCAGGGTGCCGAAGATCCATCCGCCGATCACGTCGGTGAACCAGTGCCGCTCGGCGTAGATGCGGGTGTATCCCTCCACGGAGGCCAGCGCCGCGAGCACGGTCACGATGGCGATCCGGCCCCGCCGAGGGATGTTCCACGTCAGCACCGCCAGCACAGCGACGGTGCCGAAGGTCAGCAGCACGCGGGCACATCCGCCGGACGGGTAGGTGCCGAGATCGGTGGGCGGGTGTCCCCGGTCCACGGTCAACGCCAGGATCTGCTGGGTGTACTGCTCGACGACGAACTGCAACGGCATCGCGACCAACGGGATCCACCAGCGGCGGCGTCGCCAGGCGATGGCGAAGGCGATCGCCGCGACCACGGTGACCCACTTGAGCGGGTAGCGGTCTCCCATGCCGGTGACGAACCCGTTGATGTCGGCCCACAGGTCGACGCGACGGGCATGCACGTAGTCGAAGACCGGATGATCGACGGACGGCTCCAGGCGGGACAGCGCCTCGCCGAGCGGCCAGCAGATGGTCACGACCGCCGCGCATCCGGCGAGCAGGACCGCTAGGGCGGCCGCGGGCCGGCCGAGCGCCTCGGTGAGCCCGACGATCGCGGCGCGCATCCGATCCGCCACCCGGCTCTCCCGCGCGGCCGGCACCCACCGGGCGGCCACCACGGGGATCAGGACGGCCGGCACCAGCACCGACAACGCTCCCAACGCGTAGATCAGGACCACGACCGGTCACCGCCGCCCGGTCGACCGGCGACCGCCCCACCCACGGCATGCGACCGCATGCTGCCCACCAACGTCATCGGTCCTCCTGTTTCCGGGCCGTCGGGCGAGTCCGGTCCAGAGCTCCGTGCCCTACCGCAGCATCGTGAGCAGCGTCAGCCGCATCGGCATGAGTGCATGCCGATGCGGCTGTACGTTAGTGGAATCCCGCGACGCCGTGGTAGCCGCTATCCGACACCGGCGTACAGGTGGCGACGTTCAGCGGCAGTGCGCGGCCAGCGCGGCGGCCATCGCGGCGCGGGGCGCGGCGACGCCCGTGAAGTGCTCGAACTGGCCCACCGCCTGGGCCAGGAGCAGGTCGAGCCCGGAGACGATCCGGCAGCCGGCGGCCTCGGCGGACGCGGCCAGCGGCGTGGGCCACGGGTCGTAGAGGGCGTCGAAGAGCACCGTCTCCGGCCGCCAGGCGACGGTCTCCGCGAGCGGGTCGGCGACGCCCTTCGGCACGGTGGAGACCACCACGTCGGCGCGGCACCGGTCGGCGGCGTCGGCCCAGGGCGCGCCGGTCAGCTCCACGCCGACCGCGCGCGCCACCGGGCGCAACTCCTCGACCGCCTCCGGGCGGCGGGCCACCACGGTCACCGCGCGGGCGCCGAGCCGGCCCGCCGCGGCCACCGCCGCGCGGGCGGTGCCGCCCGCGCCCAGCACCGTCACCGTCGCGCCGGGGCGCACCCCGGCATCGGTGAGCACCTCGACCATGCCGACGACGTCTGTGTTGTCGGCGTACCAGGAGCCGCCCGGGCGGCGTACCAGCGTGTTGGCGGCGCCGACGGCGGCGGCGACCGGCGACACCTCGTCGGCCACCGCGAGCGCCGCCTCCTTGCCCGGCATCGTCACCGACAGCCCGGCCCACTCCGGGCCCAGGCCGGCGACCACGTCCGGCAACTCCGCCGCCGCGCACTCGATCCGGGTGTACGACCACCCCGTCAGCCCCGCCGCCGCGTAGCCGGCGTTGTGGATCACCGGGGAGAGGGAGTGCGCGATGGGCTTGCCGAGCACCCCCGCCCGCCGTGCGTCCGCCATCAGATGACCCCGGCCTCCTTGGCCTTGGCCTCGTTCTTCAACTGCTCCTCGTAGGTCTCGGCGAACTCGGAGTGCCCCTCCTTGTCGATCGCCACGAAGAAGAGCCACTTGCCGTCGGGCGGGTCCATCGCGCCTTCCATGGCCAGCTTGCCGGGGTTGTTGATCGGCGTCGGTACCAGGCCCTCCAACTTGCGGTTGTACGGGTTCTTCGGGTTGTCCAGGTCGGCGGCGGTCATCTGGGCGGAGGTCTTGGTCTGCTGGCCGGTCAACTGCAGGTAGTAGTTGACCGTGACGTCCATCTCCAGGCAGTTGCACGGGAACTCGCCGTACACCCGGTTGTAGGCCACCCGGGCGACCTTGCCCAGGTCGTCCTTGTGGCCGGCCTCGGCCTGCGCCAGGGACGCGACGATCAGCGCCTCGTACGGGGCGATCTTGCGTTCCTTCTGCACCCGGTCGGCGAACTGCATCTGCTCAGTCACGGTGAGGAAGTTCTCGACCATCAGCTTGAGGATGGTCTCCGCGGTCGCCTTCGGCGGGATCTCGTAGGTGTCCGGGTAGAGGAAGCCCTCGATCGACGGCTTGACCTTCTTGCCGTCGGTGCGGTTGAACCACCAGTCCGGCACGCCGAGCGCGAGCGGGTCCTTCGCCGCCGCCTCGAAGTCCTTCACCGGGATCTTGGTCTCCTTGGAGAGCAAGAGGTAGACGTCCTTCGCCGTCCGACCCTCCGGGATGGTGACCCCGTTGACGATCTTGTTCTTGAGGTCGAGCATCGCGGCGACCGCGCTCTCGCCGCTCATCTGCTTGCGCAGCTTGTAGGTGCCCGGCTGGATGTTCTTGCTGCGCGAGTTCGCCTCGGCGGCCTCGATGAACGCCTTGGCGCTCTTCACCACGTCGGCGGCGACCAGCGCGTCGGCCATGTCGGCGATCAGCGCGCCCTGCTTGATTTCGACGGTCACCTCGCCGGTGCCCGTGCCGTCGTAGTCGGGCGTGACGAAGTAGCTCTGGATCCGGTCGAAGCCGTAGAAGGCGCCGCCCCCGATCGAGCCCAGCAGAACCAGGGCGAGCAGGAGGGCCAGGACGGTCTTGCCCCGCCCGCCGCCGCCGGAGCGCCCGTCGCGCTTACGCATGGCGCTGCGCCGGTGCTTGCCCTTCTCCCCCCGGTCCTGCTCGTCGAACCCGAGGTCCAGATCGTCCATCATCGCGTCCGCCTCCGCTGCGCGTCCAGCCAGCTCTGCAGAATCTCCACCGCGGCAGCCTGGTCGACCACCGCCCGTTGCCGTTTCCCCCGGACACCACGCTCGGCAAGCCTACGAGACGCCACGACCGTGGACATCCTCTCGTCGGTGAGCGCTACCGGAACGGGCGCTATTACATCGGCCAGTCGGTCAGCGTACGCCTTCGCGTGGACGGCCGCCGGACCGTGCTTACCGGCGAGATTGACCGGAAGGCCGACGACGACCTCGACCGCCTCATGCTCGGCCACCAGCGCGGCGAGTTCGGCGATGTCGCTCGGCACCGCGTCCGGGCCCGCCGTGAGGTCGCGGGCGAGGGTGACCAGCGGGGTGGCCAGCACCCCGTGCGGGTCGGAGCGCGACACCCCCACCCGGACCTGCCCGACGTCCACCCCGAGCCGAACGCCGTGGGACAACTCGATCACGGTTGGTGACTCCCCCCGAAACGGCGAACCAGGGCGGACCATGCCGGTCCGCCCTGGTCGCTGCGGTCTCGCATCACGCCTCGGCGATCGCCTTCTCGACCGTGAGCAGCAGGTTCGGCGCTTCCGTCGCCGGCAGGCCGCCACCCTGGGCCAGGTCGGGGCTGCCGCCCCCGCGCCCGGAGAAGGCCGCCTTGACCAGATCGGAGGCGGACAGGCCCCGGCTGCGGGCGGCCGCGTTCACCGCGACCACCAGGGACGCCTTGCCGTTCGCCCGGGCCGCCACCGCGACGACCGCCGGCCGCGCCGGGTCGATCTTGCCCCGGATCTCCTGGGCGAGCGTCCGCACGTCGTTGCCGGCCGCGCCCTCCGGCGCCTCGGTGCCCACGTACGCGACCCCGCGCACGTCCTTCGCCTGCGCGGCCAGCGCCGCCGCGCCGCCGAGCACGAGCTGGGCGCGCAGCTTCTCCAGCTCCTTCTCGGCGTCGCGTAGCTGCGTCACGGTCTGCTCGACCCGGTCGGCGACCTGGTCGTTGGGCACCCGGTACAGCTCGGCGAGGCGGGACACGAGGAGGTGCTCGCGGGCCAGGAAGTGGAAGGCGTCCATGCCGACCAGCGCCTCGACCCGGCGCACCCCGGAGCCGATCGACGACTCGGAGAGGATCTTGACCAGGCCGAGCTGGCCGGAGCGGGCGACGTGGGTGCCGCCGCACAGCTCCCGGGCGTAGTCGCCGACCTCGACGACCCGCACCTCCTCGCCGTACTTCTCGCCGAACAGCGCCATCGCACCGATCCGCCGCGCCTCCTCGAGGGAGGTGATGAAGGCGTGCACCTCCAGGTCGGCGAGGAGCACCTCGTTGACCTGCTGCTCGACGTCGCGCAGCACGCTCGGCGCCACCCCGGTGGGGGTGTTGAAGTCGAAGCGCAGCCGCCCGGGGGCGTTCAGCGAACCGGCCTGGGTCGCGGACTCGCCCAGGAAGTTGCGCATGGTCTGGTGCACCAGGTGGGTCGCGGTGTGCGACCGGGAGATGGCCCGCCGGCGGGTGGTGTCGATCTCCGCGTAGCCGGTCTCCCCCGCCCGCACCTCGCCCCGGACCACCCGGGCGCGGTGCACGATCAGGCCGGGCACCGGCTGCTGCACGTCGAGCACCTCGACCTGGCCGCCGCCCACCGTGATCATGCCCAGGTCGGGCTGCTGCCCGCCGCCCTCGGCGTAGAACGGGGTGGCATCGAGCACCAGCTCGACCGTGTCGCCCTCGACCGCCGCCTGGCGGGGGCCGTCGACGCCGAGCACCGCCCGCACCGTCGACTCCCGGGCCACCTCGCTGTAGCCGGTGAAGGTCACCGGACCGCCCGAGTCGAGCACCGACCGGTACGCCGACAGGTCGGTGTGCCCGGTCTTGCGCGCCTGGGCGTCGGCCTTGGCCCGGGCCCGCTGGTCGGCCATCAGCCGACGGAAGCCCTCGGCGTCGACCTGGAGGCCCTGCTCGGCCGCGATCTCCAGGGTCAGGTCGATCGGGAAGCCGTACGTGTCGTGCAGCTGGAACGCCTTCTCACCGGAGAGCGCCTGCTTGCCGGCGGTCCGGGTCTCGGCGATCGCCGTGTCCAGGATCGTCGTGCCGGCACGCAGGGTGGACAGGAACGCGTCCTCCTCCGCGTACGCGTAGTCGGCGATCCGGTCGAAGTCGGTGGCCAGCTCCGGATACGACGGGGACATGCAGTCCCGGGCCACCGGCAGCAGCTCGGGCAGCGCCCGCTCCTGCCAGCCGAGCAGCCGCACGGCCCGGATCGCCCGCCGCATGATGCGCCGCAGCACGTAGCCGCGCCCCTCGTTGCTCGGGGTGACCCCGTCGCCGATCAGCATCAGCGCGGTGCGCACATGGTCGGCGATCACCCGCAGCCGGACGTCGTCCGGGTGCGACTCGCTGGCGACATGGCCGGAGTGGGCGCCGTAGCGCTTGCCGGTCAGCTCGGCGGCCTTGGCGAGGATCGGCCGGACCTCGTCGATCTCGTAGAGGTTGTCGACGCCCTGGAGGATGGACGCCATCCGCTCCAGGCCCATGCCCGTGTCGATGTTCTTCGCCGGCAGGTCGCCGAGGATCGGGTAGTCCTCCTTGCCGGTGCCCGGGCCCCGCTCGTACTGCATGAAGACAAGGTTCCAGAACTCCATGTAGCGGTCCTCGTCGACCGCCGGGCCGCCCTCGCGGCCGTACTCCGGGCCGCGGTCGTAGAACAGCTCCGAGCACGGGCCGCACGGGCCGGGGATGCCCATCGACCAGAAGTTGTCCGCCTTGCCCCGGCGCACGATCCGCTCGGCGGGCACGCCCACCGAGCGCCAGATGTCGTACGCCTCGTCGTCGTCCAGGTAGACCGTCGGCCAGATCCGCTCCGGGTCGAGGCCGAACCCGCCCTGCTCCTGCGACTTGGTGACCAGGTCCCAGGCGAGCGGGATCGCCCCGTCCTTGAAGTAGTCACCGAAGGAGAAGTTGCCGTTCATCTGGAAGAACGTGCCGTGCCGGCTGGTCTTGCCGACCTCGTCGATGTCCGGCGTGCGGATGCACTTCTGCACGCTGACGGCCCGCCGGTACGGCGGCGTCTGCTGCCCCAGGAAGTAGGGGACGAACTGCACCATGCCGGCGTTGACGAACAGCAGGTTCGGGTCGCTGATGGCGGGCAGCGGAGCGGACGGCACCACGGCATGGCCGTTCGCCTCGAAGTGGGCGAGGTACCGCCGCTTGATCTCCGCCGTCTTCATCGCTGGTGTTCCTCCGGAAAGATTTCTCGATCGCCGACGCGCGGGTCCTCCCGCAACTCGGCGAACTGGTCGTCGAACGCCTCGCCCTGGGCGAACGCCTCGTGGATCTCCTGCTCGCGCTCGGCCATCCCGATCCGGACGTCCTCCACGAAGCTACGCAGCGACTCCGCCAGCCCGCCAGCGGATTCGGTCAACGTGCTGGCGATGCCGGCCGGGGTGTACGCCTGCGCGGTGCGGGTCGCCTTGCGGACCACGACCACGCCGACGGCCAACCCGATGCCGAGCCAGAACAAGCGCCTCATTCCCCAGCCCTCCCTGGTCGTGCCGTCAGCGGTCGCCGCGCTTGGCGGCCCGCCGCTGCTGCTTGATGGTGTCGCGTACCTCGCGCTCGGTCTCGGCGTGCCGGCGGGCGGCGGCGGCCTTGCGCACGCCGTAGCCGAAGGCGGCCACCTTGACCAACGGGTTGGCGGCGGCGGCGGAGACGACGGTGGCCAGGTTCGCGACGTTCGCGGTGACGTTCTGCGCGTGGCTGGTCATGGTGTCGACCTTGGCGAGCTGCAGGTTCACCCCGTCCAGGGAGGTCTGCACCTGCTCCAGGGCCGTGTTCACGTTCTTCACCGTGGTGTTGACGTCGCCCAGCAGCGGCGAGGTCCGGTCGTTGAGGTCGTTGATCATCCGGGTGGTGGCGTCCACGGTGTGCCGCAGCCGCAGGATGGGCAGCGTCAGGATCAACACCAGCATCGCGAACGCGATCGCTGCGATCAGCGCCGCGACCTCTCCAAAGTCCACGCCTGTCCTCCTCAAGCAGGGTCCCGGGGACCGGACGTCCCCGGAACGCGCGACCGTTGTGCCCACACCGCCGCCCGGCGACCCGCAGGGGCCAGCGGGGGCTGGCGGATCCGCCAGCCCCAGACCCTACCGTCCGTGATGGAAACCGGCTCAGGACGGTGAGGGTGTCGGTTCGCCGAGCGGATCCTCGCTGACCGTCGGGAAGGGATCCTCTCCCGTGAGCGACGGGTCGATGCTCGGCTGCGGCCGGGTCCGCTCGTCGTCGATCGCGTTGCGGACCTTCACCGACACCAACGATCCGGCGCACTGCTGCGCAGCGGTCGACGGGGCGGGCGACGGCTCCAGGGCCGGTTCCCCGTCCACCGATGGTGGCGCGCAGGTCGGCTCGCGCACCCAGAGGTCGAGGGTCAGCTCGTCCCGGCGCCAGCAGGTGTAGCTCCCCTTCGGCTGCTGCTCGGGGCAGCGGGTCACCTGCCACGGCCGCCAGCCGTCCTCGGTCAGCGCCCGCTCGTAGACCTGCGCGGTCTCCTCCGGGGCCCGTTCCGAGGTGATGGTGCGTTCGCGCAGCCGGCAGTCGAGCAGGCACCACCGGCTGCCGCTGACGTCGTCGACCGTCTTCGCCGCCGCCCAACCCGGCACGTCCAGCTCGTCGAGGGTGTCGAAGACCGGGTCGCGGCTGAGCGTACGGATGCCGAAGAAGAGCGGGATCGCGCCGAGGAGCACCACGCTGACCAGGGCCAGGACGCCCATCCGCAGCCGCCGCCGCTCACGCATCTGCCGCCGCAGCTCGGAGCGCGCGCCGCGCAGCCCGCCGGGGGCGGGGGCGTCGTCGGGCGACTCCGGTTCCGCGGCCTGCCGCAGCGCCGGCCCGTCCGCCGGACCCGGCCGGACGGCGGAAGGATCAGCGGGCGGTACGGCCACGGCGGCCCGGGCCACCGGCGACCCGCCGGCGGATCCCGGCGGCGGCACCGGCGGGACGCCCGACGGCTCCGGTCGCCCGGGGTCGCGGTGCGGCGGCAGGGCGCGCCCGGCGGCGCGGTCCTCCGGTGCGGGCCGGGGCGCCGGGGCGGCGGCGCGGGCCACGCCGGTCGGCCCGGTCGGTCCGGGGCGGGAACCCGCGCCGGAGGTCGGCTCGGGCCGGTCCCGCCCCTCGGCGGGCGGCCGGGCGGGACCGGACGGAGTGCCGGGCCGGGCTGGGCCGGGCGGGGCCACGTCGGGCCCCGGCGCATCCGCGCCCGGGCGGCTCGGGCCGGTTGGAGTGTGGCCCGGCCGAGGCGGACCGGCCGGCCCGCCAGGCCCGGCGGCGCCCGGTCCGGCGGTGCCGGGCGGAGTCGTGGCGGGCGGCGTTCCGCCGGCGTGGGCGGCCCCGGCCGGCATCCCGCCCGCGTGGGCGGCCCCGGGCGGCATCCCGCCGGCGTTGGGGGCCCCGGGCTGCGGCACGGCGGCCCGGCCCGGCACGGCGTCGGGTCGCGCGGCGCCCCGGGCCGGTCCGCCCTGGGTCACGTCGGGACGGGCCCGACCACCCGGGCGCGCCTCGCCCGCGAGCGGACCGGTCGGTGCCGGTCGTGCGGCGCCCCGCGCCGGCGGCGGACCGGAGGGTGCGCCGTCGGCCGGCCGGGGCGGTTCGGCACCGGGCCGAGCCCGGCCCGTCGCCTGTCCGGTGTCGTCGCCCGGGACCGGGGGCTGCGCGCCGGGCCGGGCCCGGCCCGCGGGGGCGCGACCGGTCCCGGCACCGCGCTGCTCCGAATCGGGTGCCGCCGGGCCGCCCGGGACGGGTGGCGCCGCCGGTCGCTCGACGGTCGGCAGGGCGGGGTCGGTGTGGTGGGCGCGGCCGGCCTGCCGGAGCCAGTCGGCCGGGCGCTCCGGCCGGTCGCCACGGGGCTCCCCGGGGGCGGACCGCCGCCTGCCCGGTTCCCCCTCGTCGGGTGCCCTGCGGCGCCCCGGCACGGTGTTGTCCGCCTCGTCCGGGCTCGCCCGGCGCCCCCGGGCACGCCCGGCCGTGGCGTCCGCGCGACCGGTGGGCGTGGCTGCGGGACCATCGTCCGCACGACCGGTGGGCGGCACCGCGGGACCGCCGTCCGCACGACCGGTGGGCGTGGCTGTGAGACCGCCGTCCGCACGACCGGTGGACGGCACCGCGGGACCGCCGTCCGCACGGCGGACGGGCGCGGAGGCGGGAGCCCCGTGCGCGGGCACCGACGCGACGCCGGGCGGCGCGGGGGGCGCGCCGGGCACCGGCGGGGCGTTGCCGGAGCGGGGCACCACCGGCTCGTCCGGCTCGGGGGCGCGGCGTCGACCGGCCGTGCCGGGACGGCGGCGGTCGGTCGCGTCCACGCCCGGCGCGGCGCCGGGGCCGGCAGTCGGCGGGGCGGCCAGCGGCGCGTGCCCGGCCGCCTCGGTCGGCGCGGGACCGCCGGCGTCGGCCGGGCCGCGCCGTAGCCGACCGGCACGGGGGTCACGCTGGTCGGCCGGAGCCTCACGCAGCTCACCGGTCGGCGGGCCGAGGGGCGGCTGAGTGGCACCGGGTGGCGGGACGGCGACCCGGGCGGCGCCGACGGGACCTCCCGGGCGACCGGAGGCGCCCGGCGCCGGCGCGGCACCCGGCGCGGGAACCCGGCCGGAACGCCTACCCGGTGCCGGCGGCTCCACCGGCGCGACGGCAGGCGGAGCGCCCGCGCCCTCCGGCGGCCCCGCGGGCCCGGATCGCGGGGCCCCGGTCGGCCCCGGGTGCGGACGGACCGGCGGACCGGCCGGCGGGCGCGCCGACGGGCCGGCGGGCGCATCGGCCGGCGGGCCGAGGGGCGCACCAGCCGGCGGGCCGACGGCCGGACGCGGGCCGGGAGGCACGTCGGCCGGCGCGCCTACGGCCGGGCGCGGGCCGCCCGGCGCACCGCCCTGACGGCCCGTGGCCGGGCCGCCCTGCGGGCCGGTCGGGGGGCCCGAGACGGGTCGGGGGCGTCGGTCCGGCCCGTCCGGCCCGGGCTGCGGCGGGCCGGCCGCCGGGGCGCGGCGCGCGGAATCCGGAGCGGGGGCGGGACCGGAGGCGGGGGCCGCCGGGCCTACCAGCCGGGGCTCCGGCGTGCCGGGCCAGGGACCGTCCGCCGGCCGGGGGCGCGGGGACTCCGCACCGGCGCGACGCACCGGAGGCGCGGCGGCCGGGCCGCGGTGGGGCGGCCCGGAGGGGTCGGGAGACGTCGGGGCGCCCGGGGACGGGGTCGGCTCCGCCCCGCCCGGCCCCAGCTCGGTGCGCTGCTGCTTGGCCGAGCGCAGGTCGTCGATCCAGCCGAACTCCTCGCCGCTGACGGGCTCCTCGGGCTCGGCCTCGGCCTTGCCCCGCCCCCAGCGGCGACCCTTGGCGCGGGAGTCGCGCCGCTCGTCCGGGCCGCCCTCCGGTCGCTCCGAACCACGCGATCTCACTGCTGACCCTCTCCGGCGGCGTCACTGCCGCCCTCTCGCGCCGCGCCGGCGCCGCCCGTGTCCGCCGGGCGGCGACCGTTGCCCGCCGATCCGCTCGCCACCCCCGCCGGCACCTCCGGGGGCGTGACCGCGGCCGGCAGCCCCCGCACGATGCGGCGCAGCAGCGGCAGCCGGGTGGCCACGGCCCGCTCCGCGCCGTGCTGGCTAGGCCGGTAGTAGTCGGCACCGACGAGGTCGTCGGGGGCGTACTGCTGGGTGACCACGCCGCGCTGGTCGTCGTGCGGGTAACGGTAGCCGGTGCCGTGGCCCAGCCCCTTGGCGCCGGCGTAGTGCGCGTCGCGCAGCCCGCGGGGCACCGGCCCGCCGCGGCCGGCCCGCACGTCGGCGATCGCCGCGCCGATCGCGGCGGTGGCCGAGTTCGACTTCGGGGCGGTGGCCAGGTGGATCACCGCCTGGGCGAGGTTGAGCTGCGCCTCGGGCAGCCCGACGTACTCCACGGCGTGGGCGGTGGCGGTGGCGACGGTCAGCGCGGTCGGGTCGGCCATGCCGACGTCCTCACTGGCGAAGATGACCAGGCGGCGGGCGATGAACCGGGCGTCCTCGCCGGCGACCAGCATCCGGGCCAGCCAGTGCAGCGCCGCGTCGACGTCCGAGCCACGCATGCTCTTGATGAAGGCGCTGGTCACGTCGTAGTGGGCGTCGCCGGCGCGGTCGTAGCGCACCGCCGCCACGTCGACCGCCTGCTCGGCGGTGGCCAGGTCGATCCGCCCGGTGCCGAGCGCCGTGGCGGAGGCCGCGGCGGCCTCCAGCGCCGTGAGCGCCTTGCGCACGTCGCCGGCCGCGAGGCGGACGAGGTGGTCCTCGGCCTCGGTCTCCAGGGTCAGCGCGCCGCCGAGCCCGCGCTCGTCGGCGACCGCCCGGCGCAGCAGGCCGCGCACCGCCGTGTCGTCAAGCGGCTGGAGGGTGAGCAGAACGCACCGCGACAGCAGGGGTGAGATCACCGAGAAGTACGGGTTCTCGGTGGTCGCCGCGAGCAGGGTGACGGTGCGGTCCTCGACGGCGGCGAGCAGCGAATCCTGCTGGGTCTTGCTGAACCGGTGCACCTCGTCGATGAAGAGCACGGTCTGCGGGCCGCCGGAGCGGCGCTGCCGGCGGGCGGTCTCGATGACCGCGCGCACGTCCTTCACCCCGGCGGTGAGCGCCGACATGGCGACGAAGCGGCGGTCGGTGGCCCGGGCCACCAGGTGCGCGATGGTCGTCTTGCCGCTGCCCGGCGGCCCCCACAGGATGACCGACATCGGCGCGCTGGCGGAGACCAGCTGGCGCAGCGGGGCGCCCGGCGCGAGCAGGTGGTCCTGCCCGACGAGCTCGTCGATGCTGCGCGGGCGCATCCGGACCGGCAGGGGCGAATCCTCCCCCACCGCCGTGAAGCCGTCCACACCGACGGAACCCGGGGGCGCGGGGGGCGCTCCGGCGGGCTCACCGAGGGAGAAGAGAGCGTCGGACTCCATCACGAGAACAGTACCGGTCCCGCCTGACGACGCCGGAAGCGCGCCGTCGGGCGGGACCGCCGATGATCCTTTACGGTCAGCCCCGGCCCGGTCGCCGGCCCCGGTACCAGCGGCCGCCGCCCCCGCCGTGCGGGCCGCGGCCGACCCCGGCGAGGTAGAGGGAGAGCAGCAGCAGGCCCAGCATCAGCAGGGTGGACGGGTTCAGCAGGTCCGGCGCACCGAGGTTGGTGTCGAAGAGGTCGAGCAGTAGGGCGAAGCCGAAAACGATCGCCGCGAGAATGGCGAGCATGTCGTTCCTCCGGTGGGGGTTCCCAGTAGGTCGGCGCGGGATGTACCCAATCGGTCCGATCGCCAATCTCCACCGTGGACCGGCCCGGCTCCGGGTGCCGTCCGGGGTCCGCCGGCGGGAGCCGGGCGCGGGTTCTAGGCTGGCGACATGATCATCGCCGACCAGGTCCTGGAGGGGCGCGCCGCCATCCTGGCGGCCGCCGACCACCACCCGTACGCCCGGCACTCGCTCTGGCTCGGCGAGCGGCCGCGCGGCTGGCGGCGCGACGACGCGGTGGGTTGGCTGCTCCCGGCGGAGCACGGCCCGGCCGGCGGCGCGATCGGCGCGCCCGGGCCGGCGGTCGACGTCTTCGCCGACCTCGTCGCGCGGGGCGTGCTCCGGCCCGGCCAGTGGCTGCACCTGCCGCGGCTCGACGCGGCGGCGCTGGCCGGCCGGCTGGCGGTGGCCCGGCACGACGAGTGGGACTTCCTCTGGACCACCGCCGCGCCGCCGCGCCAACCCGGGGAGGAGCGGGTGGTCCGCCTCACCGAGGCCGACCACCCGGCGCTGACGGCGCTGGTCGACGAGGCGTTCCCGACCACCACCTCTCGCCCGGGCGACCCCCGGGTCGTCGACTGGTACGGCATCCGCGACGGCGACCGGATCGTCGCCTGCGGGGCGGACCGCAGCCGGGGCGACATCGGCTTCCTCGCCGGCCTGACCGTCGCCCCCGACCGGCGCGGCCGGGGGCTGGGCGCGGCGCTGACCGCCGGGATGACCCGGACGCTGTTCGCCCGCCACGACACCGTGGCACTCGGCGTCTACACCGTCAACGTCGGCGCGATCCGGCTCTACCGGCGGCTCGGCTTCACCGAAACCCTGGCCCGCAGCTCGGTGCACCTGGCCTGAGCGCGCCGGCGGGCCCCTCCCCCGGGGGCCCGCCGACACCCGACGCTCAGCCGCCCTGCGCCGGGGCGGACGCGGCGTCCACCTCCGACCGCCCACTCACCGGCTCGACGGACCCGGCCCCCGCCGCGGGTCCGGCACCCGGAGCCGGGAGCGGGCCGGAGGCGGCGACGGCCTCCGGAGCCGGGAGCGGGCCGGAGTCGGGAGCGGCCTCCGATGCGGACACGAGGCCGGGGCCGTCCGGGGTGCGGCGGCCGGCGCGCCAGGCGGGCAGGTAGAGCGGGGCGGCGACGGCCAGCACCACGGCGCCGACGAGCATGGCGGTGCTGATGCTGGTCGCCTCGGCCAGCGTCATGAGCACCACCCCGCCGAGCGCCCCCGCCGGCTGGGCCATCATCGAGTTCAGCGAGAGCACGCTGGTCCGGTACGGGCCGTCGACCTGCCGGTGCAGCAGCCCCATGTGCAGGGGGTTCGACGCGCCGTGCACGGTGTAGCAGGCGAGATAGGCCACCAGCACCCCGACCGGGCCGGCGAACAGCCCCATGCCGACCACGGTGAGGCCCTGCAGGATCCGCAGCAGCGCGGCCCCGGGCGCTGCCCCGGGCCAGCGCAGCAGCAGCGGGGTGAGCGCGGCGCCGGCCGCCGAGGCGAGCCAGGCGGCCGAGCTGGCCGGCCCCAGCAGCGCGGCGGCCCGGTCGGCGTCGCCGACCACCTCGGTGAGGCGCAGGGGCAGCAGGGACTCAAAGGTGATCATGCCGAAGCCCCAGAACAGCTCGACGGCGACCAGGGCGAGCAGCACCCGGGAGCGGCGCAGCAGCCCGACCGCCCGCCCGACCATTCGCGGCGCCTCGACGACCGACGCCCGCAGCGCCCCGGCGCCCTTCGCGGGGCGGGCCTCCACCAGCAGCGCCAGCAGGGCGACCAGGGCCGCCGCCTGGAGCACGAACGCGACCAGCACCGGCACGGTGAGCGCGCTGACCGGCCCGATCGGGCCGAGCGCGACCAGACCGCCCCCGATCAGTGCCCCGGCGCTGATCGAGACGCCGATGACGGTGCCGGCATAGCCGAGGCCCGGCTCGTAGTCGGCCTTCGGGTCGGCGGCCAGGGTGGCGTCGACGTACCAGGACTCCAGCGGGCCGCTGTCCAGCGCCCGGAACACGCCCTGCAACGCCCAGATCAGGAAGAACAGCGCGAACGAGTCGGCGACGGCGAACAGCGCGAGCGAGACGAGGTTGACCAGCCAGGCCACGACCAGGACCGGGCGGCGCCCGATGGCGTCGGCGAAGCCACCGGTGGGCAGCTCCAGCACGAGGACGACCAGGCCCTGGGCAGTGGCGACGAGGCCGATCTGGGACAGCGACAGGCCGCGCTCCTGCATCAGCAGGATCATCACGGGAACCATCAGGCCCATGGGCAGCCAGCGCAGCCCGTGCAGCACCAGGAAGCGCCGCCGGACCTGGCGTACGGACAGGGCGCTCACCGCTTTCCCTCCGCCCTGGGGAACGCGGCCAGGAAGACGTGCACGGAGCGGGCGTCACCCTCGTCGGGGACCGTCTCCTCGTGGTAGCGCACCAGCACCTGCCACAGCTCGTCGCTGAGCGCCTGCAGGCGGTCCGGCCCGATCGTCAGCACCATGTCGCTCATCCCGGCGGCGTCCCGCCATTGCGGGGACTGGCGCGGCGCGTCGGCCATCCATCGCTCGGCCATCTCGGCCATCAGCCGCACCTGGTCGCCCTGAATCCACTGCACCGCCGCCCGGGCGTCAGGATCGTCGTCGTAGTCGGTCGGTTCGAAGTTGCTGATGTCGTCCACAGCGCGCCACCACCGCTGGCGGCCGGTGCCCCGGTCGGGGTCCTCGGCGACCAGCCCCACCTCTGCGAGCTGGCGCAGGTGGTAGCTGGTCGCCCCGGTGTTGGTGTCCAACTTGTCGGCCAGCGTGGTGGCGGTCGCCGGGCCGTCCACGCGCAGCGTACCGAGCAGCCGCATCCGCAGCGGATGAGCGAGCACGCGGACCTGCCGGTGGTCGAGTCGGACGGTGCTCAGCGCGTCCGGGGATCCGTTCTCCATGAGCTGCACGGTACTTGTGCACACTTTCTATGCACAAGAGTTATGCATAGAAAGTGTGCGTCAGGCCGGAGGCGTGTGGACGCGGGGGCGTCAGGGAGCGAGCAGCTCGCGGATGCCGCGCAGCCGGGTCGGCAGCAGAGCCGTGGCCCGGGACGAGTCCAGGCGCACCTCGGCGGGGCGGACAAGGCCCGAGGAGGCGCTGGTGGCGGTCTTCAGCCCGGCTGGGTCGAGGCCGAACCGCGCGGCCACCAGCAGTCCCATCTCGGCCCGGCTGACCGCGTCCGGGCCGGCCACGTTGAGCGGGCCCGCGTACCGGCTGTCGACGAGGTCGAGCACGGCGGCGGCCAGGTCGGTGACGTCGACCGGGCAGCGGATCTCGTCGGTGAACAGGGCGGCCCGCCCGGCGAGGGCGTCGAGGCAGAGCCGGATCTGCTTGCTCCGCTCGTCCCCCACGATCAGCGAGGTGCGCACCAGCGCGGCGCCCGGGTCGATCGCCCGCACGGCGGTCTCGGCCGCCGCCTTCGCCGCCCCGTACGGGAAGACCGGGCTGGGCGGCTCGTCGTCGGCGTACGGCTCCGGACGGCCGGCGTGCAGCGCGTCGCTGGACAGGTGCACCAGCCGCGCCCCCGTCTCGGCGGCCGCGTACGCGACGTGCGCCGCCCCGTCGGCGGTCACCGTCCACTCGGCGTACCGGTAGGGGGTGCTGACCACGGCGTCGGGACGCACCCGGGCGACCAGGTCGCGCACGGCGGCCCGGTCCGTCACGTCCAGGCGGTGCGCCTCGACGCCGGGCACGTCGACGCCGCCCGAGTGGTACGTCCCGACCACCCGCTCCCCCGCCGCGACCGCCTGCCGGCAGACCTCACCGCCGAGGTACCCACTGGCACCCACCACGAGCAGCGTCACGCCGCACCCCCTTCAGCCGGTGATCAGGAGGTCCGCGTCGGGGCCGACGACGCGAACCTCCTGATCGACGAGAACCGCGGTCAGGTCGGGTCGGCGACCGGGGCGGCCGGGCCGGCCGTGCCGGTGTGCGGCGCCGCGGCGGCCTTCGGCTTGGCGTCGATGCCCGCCTCGGTGCGCTGCTGCGCGGTGATCGGCGTCGGCGCGCCGGTCAGCGGGTCGAAGCCACCCCGGGTCTTCGGGAAGGCGATGACCTCACGGATCGAGTCCGCGCCGGCGAGCAGCATGCAGACCCGGTCCCAGCCGAAGGCGATGCCGCCGTGGGGCGGGGCGCCGTACTTGAACGCCTCCAGCAGGAAGCCGAACTTGTCCTGCGCCTCCTCGGGGGTGATGCCGAGCAGGTCGAAGACGCGCTGCTGCACGTCGCCCCGGTGGATACGGATCGAGCCGCCGCCGATCTCGTTGCCGTTGCAGACGATGTCGTACGCGTAGGCCAGCGCCCGGTCCGGCGCCTCCTCGAACCGGTCGACCCACTCCGCGTTCGGCGAGGTGAACGGGTGGTGCACGGCCGTCCAGCCGCCCTCGTCCGTGCGCTCGAACATCGGCGCGTCGACCACCCAGCAGAACGCCCAGGCGCTCTCGTCGACCAGCCCGGCCCGCTTGGCGATCTCGATCCGGGCCGCGCCGAGCAGCTCCTGCGCCTCGCGGGTGTTGGCGCTGGCGGCGAAGAACACCGCGTCGCCCGGCTTGGCGCCGACCGCGTCGGCCAGCCCGCCCAGGTGCTCGGCGGAGAGGTTCTTCGCCACCGGCCCACGCGCCTCGCCGGTCTCCGCGTCGAGCACCACGTACGCCAGGCCGCGCGCGCCGCGCGCCTTGGCCCAGTCCTGCCAGCCGTCCAGCTCCTTGCGGCTCTGGCTCGCCCCGCCCGGCATGACGACCGCGCCCACGTAGCCGCCGGCGTCGATCGCCCCGGCGAAGACCCGGAACTCGGTGCCGCGCAGGTAGTCGGTCAGCTCGGTCAGCTCGACGCCGTAGCGCAGGTCCGGCTTGTCGGAGCCGTACCGGGCCATCGCGTCGTGCCAGGTGATGCGCGGGATCGGCCGGGAGATCTCGTGGCCGGCCAGGTCCTTCCAGAGCGCCGAGACGATCGCCTCGCCGAGGTCGATCACGTCGTCCTCGGTGACGAACGACATCTCGATGTCGAGCTGGGTGAACTCCGGCTGCCGGTCGGCGCGGAAGTCCTCGTCCCGGTAGCAGCGGGCGATCTGGTAGTACCGCTCCATGCCGCCGACCATCAGCAGCTGCTTGAACAGCTGCGGCGACTGCGGCAGCGCGTACCAGCTGCCCGGCTGCAGGCGCACCGGCACCAGGAAGTCGCGGGCACCCTCCGGGGTGGACCGGGTCAGCGTCGGGGTCTCGATCTCCAGGAAGTCCCGCTCGTGCAGCACCGCGCGGGCGAGCTGGTTGGCCCGCGAGCGCAGCCGCATCGCCTTCGCCGGGCCGCTGCGGCGCAGGTCGAGGTAGCGGTAGCGCAGCCGGATGTCGTCGCCGGCCTCGACCTGGTCGTCCACCGGCAGCGGCAGCGGCGCCGCCTCGGAGAGCACCTCCAGCTCGGCGGCGGTCACCTCGATCTCGCCGGTCGGCAGCTCCGGGTTCTCGTTGCCCTCGGGGCGGCGGGTCACCTCGCCGGTGACCCGGACGCAGAACTCGTTGCGCAGCGCGTGCGCGTCCTCCTCGCGGAACACCACCTGGACCACGCCGGAGCCGTCGCGCAGGTCCACGAAGATCACGCCGCCGTGGTCGCGCCGGCGGGCGACCCAGCCGGCGAGCGTCACCGTGGTGCCGGCGTCCGTCGCGCGCAGGCTGCCGGCGTCATGGGTACGGATCACGACTCGCGTCTCCTCATCTGCGGTACACCGTTACCCCTGGCATTCTGTCAGCCTCCCCCGGAGCCCCGTTGCGGGGTGAGGAAGGCGGGGACGGCCACCGCCGACGCGGCCGCGCTCCTGCCCTACAGCGGGATGTCCCAGGCGCGGACGGACACCACCACCGTGCCGTCGTCGTTGACGTCGGTGACGTGCAGCAGCGCCATCTTCCAGGTGTCGCCGCGTTCCTGCGCGTCGGGCAGCGAGGTCCTGACACAGATCGCCACGCCCTTGCGCGCGGGCACGTTGATGTCCGGGCCGATGGCCCCCGTCAGGATCCGGTCGTTGCAGTCGGCGGCGCCGAGCGACGCGCTGTCGACCTGGGTGCCGTCCGTACTCCTGGTGAGGTTGAAGTACGACGAGTTGCCCCCGCAGCGGGCGGTGAACCGGATCTCCTCGCCGTCGCTGACCCGCACCTCGGGCTTGTCGAGGTCGATGTCCACCGAACTGTCGCAGGCGGCCCGCAGGGTGAGGCGCTGGTCGACGTACTTGTCGGTGTAGCGGGTCTGCTGGTTGAGCGAGGGTTGGGGGGTCCCGGGCGTCTGCCCGGGCGTCTGCTCGGCCCCGCTGGGTTCCGGGGCCGGCGTGGTCGGCGCGTCCGTCGGCTCGCCCGGGCCCGGCGTCGGGGCGAGGGGCCGCCCCGCGCCGGCCGCCCGGGCGATGTCCCGGGCGTCGTTGGCCTGGTCGAGCGCCCGTAGCGACAGCGCCGTGGCCAGCAGCCCCAGGACGAGGGCCAGCCCGGCCGCGCCGACCGCGACCAGGGGCCATCGGCTGCCGCCGCCCGACCTCGGCGCTCCCGGGACGCCCGGGCCGGAGGACGGCGGCACCGGGGTGCCCTGCTGGTCCGAGGTCATGTCGTGGCTCCTCACGTCGGACGGCCATCGGCCGGGCACGGGGCGCATTTATCGCAGAAAGTTGTCAAGATCGCTGTCGGTAACCTGTCACCCGACGGGATCGTCTCGTCCCGTGCGAGCCGGGATAATGAACCACCCCCGTCGATCTTGTGCAGGTGAGACCTCCATGACCGAGCCGGTGACCGGCACGGACTCCGCCCGCCGCCGACGGGGGTTGACCCCCGGCGAGAAGACCGGGGCCGCAATCGGTCTGGCCAGCCTGCTCGTCGCCGTGCTCGCCTGGCAGTGGCCCCGGCAGAGCCAGGAACCGGCGGCCATCCCACCCACCCCGGTCCGGGCCACGACCAGCGCCGCCGCCGCGCCACCCGTCGCCACCACCGCCGCGGCCCCCACCGGCGCCGCCGGCCGGACGTACCTCGACACGCTGACGCCCGAGACCGGCGGGCCGTACCTGCAACCGTTGCCGCGCGCGCTGACCGGTCGCGCCGACCTGCCGCATCCGGTCGCGCTCTCCTGCCCGACCAACGACGGCGAGGACCTGAGCCGGTCGGTCAGCTACCCGCTCAAGCGTCGCTACCTGGACTTCTCTGCCAGTTTCCGGGCCTGGTACCCGCCGGGCGGGGACCCGGAGTCGGCCGTGCGGATCAGCGCCGTGGTGACCGTCCGGGAGCCCGACGACACCCTGACCCGGCAGCCCCGGCCGGGCCGGACGACGACGATGTCCCGACCGCCGGAGCCGCTGTCCTTCTCCGTGGAGGGGGCCGACCTGCTGACGCTGACCGTGGAGTGCGACTTCGGCGGGGGCGTCGCCGTCCTCGCCGACGCCGGCCTCACCCGCTGACGCGCGGCGGGCGACTGGTCCCGCGACCGGTCAGTCCCGCGGGTCGGCGGGAAGCAGGTGGTTCACCGCGATCTCCCCGACCGTCAGCGCCCGCGCGCGGTCCTCCGCCCCTCGGTCGGTGCCGGTGAGCCGGCCGCCGTGCTGGCGCAGGTGCTCTTCCCAGGACGGCACCTGGTAGACCTCGACGAAGCCGTGCTCCCGCTCCCCGGTGCGGAACAGCCCCCAGCGCATCGCCCCGGTACGCCGCCGCGACCGCCCCACCAGCCGCATCGCCTCGACGAACTCCGCCTGCCGCTCCGGCGGCACGGTGTAGGAGACGGTCACCAGCACCGGCCCGGTACGCGGATCGGCGGGCAGCGTCAGGTGCGGCTCCGGCCACCACACCGCCGGCTCGCGGTCTAGTCCCCGGGTCTCGCGCAGCGGCCAGAGCGGCACGGTCGCCGCGCCGGCCGCCATCGTCCCGGCGGCCACGGCGAGCGCGACCACGAGGCCGGTCACCTCGCCGAGCGCGCCCCAGGCGACCGCCCCGAGCGCCTGCCCGCCAGCGAAGACCATCTGGTAGACCGACAGTCCGCGGGCGCGTACCCAGCCGGGCAGGAAGAGCTGCATCGCGGCGTTGACGCTGGACAGCACGGTCATCCAGGCCATCCCGGCCGGCACCAGGGCCAGGGTGACCGGCACCGGCCCCGGCGCCAGCGCGAGCACCACCAGGACGGCGGCGTAGACCAACCCGGCCAGCAGCAGCAACCGGCTGGTGGTGAGCGCCTGCCGGATCCGGGGCAGCACGACGGCACCGGCCACCGCGCCGACGCCGAGGGCGGCCAGCAGCACGCCGTACCCGCCCGCGCCGAGGTGCAGGCGGCGGCTGGCGACCAGGGGCAGCAGCGCCCACAGGGCACTGCCGGGCACCACGAACAGCGCCGCCCGCAGCAGGATCCGGCGGACCACCGGCGAGTGCCGCACGTACCGGCCGCCGGCCCGCAGCGCCGCCGTGAACCGCTCCGGCATGTCGTCACCCTCGGGCCGTGCCGGCCGCCAGCGCAGCAGGGCCAACGCGAAGACGGCGAACGACACGGCGTTCACGGCGAAGACGGTGGCGACCCCGGCCCGGGCCACCAGCACGCCGGCCACCGCCGGCCCGACCGAGCGCGCCAGGTTCACGCTGATCGACCCGAGCGCCGAGGCCGAGACGAGCTGCGACCGGGGCACCAGTTCGGGGATGACCGCCTGCCAGGCCGGCAGGGTCAGCGCCTGGCCGACACCGAGCGCGAAGGTCAGGGTGAGCAGCAGCGCCGGGGGCATCCGGTCGGCGGCGGTGAGGCCCGTCAGCAGGAGGCCGACGGCCGCCAGGAAGCACTGCACCCCGATCAGCAGGCGGCGGCGGTCGAGAGTGTCGGCCAGCGCGCCGGCGGGCAGGGCGAGCAGTAGCACGGGCAGCATGCTGGCGGTCTGCACGAGCGACACCAGCGTCGCGGCGTTGGCCTCGTCGACCAGCAACCACTGGGCGCCGACGGTCTGCATCCAGGTGCCCACGTTGCTGGCCAGCACCGCCAGCCAGAGGCTGCGGAACGCGGCGAGTCGCAGCGGGGCCCAGGCGGAGGAGGCCACGTCGGCGGGCGAGGTCGCGGGGGCGTTCACCGACCGGAACGTACCCCGGCCGGCCCGGTCCGGTCCGGCGAACCAGGCCGGGGCACCCGGGCGGGCCGCCGGATCACCCGGCGGCCCGCTGGCGTGCGATCGTCAGTAGACGCTGACGCCGTAGCGGCTCAGCGCCTCGGTGACCGGCTGGAAGTAGGTGGTGCCGCCCCAGCTGCAGTTGCCGCTGCCGCCGGAGGTCAGGCCCAGGGCGGTGGAGCCGCTGAACAGCGAGCCGCCGCTGTCGCCCGGCTCGGCGCAGACGTTGGTGCGGATCAGGCCGGAGACCGAGCCCTCGGCGTAGTTCACCGTGGCGTTGAGGGCGGTCACCGAGCCGCCACGCAGGCCGGTGGTGCTGCCGGAGCGCTGCACGGACTGGCCGACGTACGCGTTGCCGGCGCCGGTGATGTCGCGGTAGCTGCCGTTGTAGAGGTAGACGTTGCCGGGCTGGGCGGCCGTGCTGCTGTAGCGCACGATGCCGTAGTCGTTGCCCGGGAAGCTGGTGCCGGCGCGGGCGCCCAGGTAGGCGGTCTGCGACGAGTTCGAGTACCAGCTCGACGAGATGTTGGTGCAGTGCCCGGCGGTCAGGAAGTAGTAGGTGCTGCCGCTGCGGACGTTGAAGCCCAGCGAGCAGCGACCGCCGCCGCCGGCGTAGATGGCCTGGCCGCCGGAGATGCGGGTGCTGAGCACGCCGGCCTCGGCCTCGATCCGGATCGCGCCGTCCATCCGCGCGGCGGCGGCCTTGACGCGCTCCAGCTTGGCGCCGGTCACGGTGCTGTCGACGGAGACGACGACCTGGTTGGTGGCCGGGTCGGTCCACCAGGCGGTGCCGGGGATCTTCGCGGAGCGGTCCAGCTCGGCGGCGGCCCGGGCCAGCTCGGCGGCGCCGCGCTTGACGATCTTCGGGGTCGCGCCGGCGGCGGCGACCTGACGGGCGGCGAGCGCGTCGGTCACGGTGACGATCATCTTGCCGCTGGCGTCGGCGTACGTGCCGGCGGACCGGTCGCCGAGGCGCTCGGCCAGGCCGGCGGCGGCGTCCGGAGAGGCGGACGCGGGCGCGGCCTGGGCGGGCGCGCCGATCAGCGAGCCGGCGACCAGGGCTCCGGCCGCGGCGAGGGTGGCGGCACGACGGAGCGAGGACCTCGTGGGTCGCATGCAACAACCTCCAGGGAGGGGACGACTGGCCCCCCGTCGGGGCGAGGGGCCGGGACCATGCCGGTCGATCTGGGGAAATCGGCCGAACTCACTGAAGTATTCACATACTTAAGATCGTACGCAAGACCCAGCTTTGTCCTTTTCGCCCCGGCTGCGACTGTCATCGGTTCGAAACATTGTAGACACTGACGTGTGTCTATACGCTCTGTTCACCGCTTCACCACTCTCGGCACTCGCGACCCCCGGAGGCCACCGTGAATCCCATCCGACGGTTGCTCGTCCCCCTCGCCGCAGTCACCGCCCTCGTCCTGTCGGCCGCCGGCCCGGCCGCCGCCGACCCCGGCCCGCCCCCGACCTCGATGGCCAGCCTCGGCGACTCGATCACCCGCGGCTTCAACGCGTGCGGCTGGTACGTCGACTGCACCTCGCGGTCGTTCAGCACCGGCGACAGCTCGACCGTGAACAGCCACTACCTGCGCATCCTCGCTGCCGGCGGCGCCATCGCCGGCCGCAACCACAACGACGCGCGCAGCGGCGCGAAGTCCGCCGACATGTACGGCCAGGCCGGCACCGCCGTCAGCCAGGGCGTCGGCTACGTCACCATGCTGATCGGCGCCAACGACGCCTGCACCAGCACGGAGGCGGGGATGACGCCCGTGGCCACCTACCGGGCCAACATCGACGCCGCGCTCAACCGCCTCAGGTCCGGGCTGCCCAACGCCCGGGTGCAGGTGATCAGCGTGCCGGACATCCACCGGCTCTGGTTCGTCGGCAAGGACAGCGGCAGCGCCCGCAGCGCCTGGTCCCTGTTCGGCATCTGCCAGTCGATGCTCGCCAACCCGACCTCCACCGCCCAGGCGGACGTCGACCGGCGCAACCGGGTACGCCAGCGGGTGGTCGACTACAACACCCAACTGGCCCAGGCCTGCGCGGCGTACGGCCCGAACTGCGACTTCGACGACAACGCCGTGTTCGGCTACCCGTTCACCCTCAGCCAGCTCTCCAGCTGGGACTACTTCCACCCGAACACCAGCGGGCAGCAGGTCCTGGCGAGCGTCTCGTACGCCGCCGGATTCGGCTGGTAACGCGCCGGACCTGACGCGCGGGCGGCGACCCCACCGTCCGCGCGTCGCCGCGCGCTCACCCGACGCGGCGGCGCGCCCCGGGGCCCGGGCGCGGCACCACGTCGCGGGGCCGGGCCACCTCGTGGCCGCGCTCGCAGCGCAGCTCGACGCGCACCTCGCCGCCGCAGTCGCGGTGCGCGACGGTCAACGGCGAGCCGTCCGGGTCGGCCAGGTAGCGGTCGCCCCAGCCGAGGACGGCGACCAGCACCGGCCAGAGGTCCAGCCCCATGTCGGTCAGCCGGTACTCGTGGCGCACCCGGCTGCCCGGCTCCCGGTAGGGCTCGCGCCGCAGCACGCCTCGCTCCACCAGCATCGCCAGCCGATTGGTGAGCACCTGCCGGGGGATGCCGGTGCGGACGCGCATGTCGTCGAAGCGGCGGACGCCGTTGAAGACCTCGCGCAGCACGACCAGCGTCCACCGCTCGCCGAGGACCTCCATCGCCCGCGCGATCGTGCAGTTCTCGATCGACCAGTCCAGTGCCGCGGGCCTCATGCGCTCCAGGCTAGGTCTCATTGACAGACTCAGCAACGCGCTGCCAGGCTGAGTCCATGACACAGACGCAGGACCCGGCGCGCAGCCGCACCTTCTCGTGGTCCGACCCAGGCATCAACGCCGCGCACCTCGGCCGGCGCGGCGGCCTGGAGCTGCTCCGCGCGATGATCGCCGGGGAACTCGCGGCGCCGCCGATCATGCACCTGGTCGACATGTCCCGGATGGAGGCCGACGAGGGCCGGGTGGCCGTCGAGCTGGTCCCCCAGGAGTTCCACTACAACCCGCTCGGCACCGTGCACGGCGGGGTCATCTCCACCCTGCTGGACACGGCGGCGGCCTGCGCGGTGCACACCACGCTGCCGGCCGGGGTCGGCTACACCTCACTGGACCTGAACGTGAAGTTCCTCCGCCCGGTCACCGTCGCGAGCGGCATCCTGCGCTGCGAGGGCACCGTCCTGCAGCGCGGCCGCCGCACGGCGCTGGCCGAGGCGAGGCTGCTGGACGCCGAGTCCCGCCTCGTCGCCCACGCCACCTCCACCTGCCTCCTCTTCCCCCTCGACCAGCCCGCCTGACCCACCCCGCCCCGCCGATCTTGCGCTTTCGGCCCTCGATGGGGCCCAATCGCGTCTTTCGCCCGGACACAAAGTGCAAGATCGGCGGGAGCAGGCGCGCGGGGGCGCGGGAGAGACGCTCCGGGCGTGGTCGTCGTCGAGAGAGCCAGCGACGGCCACGCCCGGAGCCCCGACGGCCGGGGCGGTCAGCAGCTCAGCGGGCGGCGAGGCGGGCCGCGCGGGCCGCGCGCTTCTCCTCGAAGCGGGACGCGGCGCGCTCCAGGTCGTCGAGGTGGGCGGCGATCTGGTCGCGGGCGGCCTCGCCGTCGGCGTCCAGGCCGGTCACGTTGAAGACGTCCCACTGGCGCAGCACCGGGACGACCACCTCGTCGCGGTGCTGCCGCAGGTCGTAGATGCCGGCGAGGGCGATCGTCACGGACTTGCGGGCGAAGCCCTCGATGCCGTTGCCCGGCATCTGGAAGTCGGCCAGGACGTCGGCGACCGCCCGCATCGCCTGGCCGGGCGCCAGCTCGAAGGCCGCGCCGAGGAGGTTGCGGTAGAAGACCATGTGCAGGTTCTCGTCGGCCGCCACCCGCGCGAGCAGCGCCTCGCAGGTCGGGTCGCCGGTGGCCTTGCCGGTGTTGCGGTGCGAGATCCGCGTCGCCAACTCCTGGAACGAGACGTACGCCAGCGAGTGCAGCATCTCCTCGTCGTGGGCGTTGCTGTACCCGGTGGACATGTGCACCATCCGGGCCCGCTCCAGGGCCACCGGGTCGACCGCCCGGGTGACGGTCAGGTAGTCGCGGATGGCGGTGCCGTGCCGGGCCTCCTCGGCGGTCCACCGGTGCACCCAGGTGCCCCAGGCGCCGTCCCGGCCGAACAGGGTGGCGATCTGGTGGTGGTACGAGGGCAGGTTGTCCTCGGTCAGCAGGTTGACGATCAGCGCGGTGCGGGCCACGTCGGGGATGGTGGAGTCGGTCTCCGCCCACGCCTCGCCGCCGAGCGGCCCGTCGAAGGTGCGCCCCTCGCTCCACGGGACGTACTCGTGCGGGAACCATTCCTTCGCCATGGACAGGTGCCGGTCGAGGTTCTTCTCGACGACGTGCTCCAGTTCGAGGAGCAGGGCGGTCTGGCTGAGCACGGTCACGACGATCTCCCTACGGTGGCGTAACTTACGCCACCGTAGGTCCGATCGGCCGTACGCGCCAGTAACGTCTCAGCTGACCAGCGGCTTGAGGTCCGCCCGGGGCGGCGTCCACTCCCCCGCCGCCGCGGCGACCTGCTCGCCGGAGCGGATGTCCTTCACCTCGTCGACGGCCCCGTCCACCCCCGGGAACCAGACGTACGGGATGCCCCGCCGCTCGGCGTAGCGGATCTGCTTGCCGAACTTCGCCGCGCTCGGCGACACCTCGGTCGGCACGCCCCGCCGACGCAGCGCCTCGGCCACCCGGTTGCTCACCGGCCGCTGCTCCTCGCTGGTCACCGTGACCAGGACGCAGGTCGGCACGTCCCGCGACACCGACAGCGCGCCGGCGCCGAAGAGCAGCCCGAGCAGCCGGGTCACCCCGATCGAGATGCCCACCCCGGGGAAGCGGACGTTTCCGGAGGTGGCGAGGTTGTCGTACCGGCCGCCGGAGCAGACCGAGCCGAACCGCTCGTAGCCGACCATCTGCGTCTCGTAGACGGTGCCGGTGTAGTAGTCCAGGCCGCGGGCGATGCGCAGGTCGGCCACGCACAGCCCCGGGGAGTGCTCGGCCGCGGTCTCCACCACCCGGACCAGCTCCTCGATCCCCTCGTCGAGCAGCGGGTCGGTGACGCCGAGGGCACGGACGGCGTCGGCGAAGGAGGCGTCCGGGGCGGAGATCTCGGCCAGCGCCAGGACGGCCTTGGCCTGCGCCTCGCTCGCCCCGGCGGTCTCGGCCAGCAACTCGGCCACCTTCACCGGGCCGATCTTGTCGAGCTTGTCCACCGCGCGCAGCGCCGCCTCCGGGTCGGTCAGGCCGACCCCCCGGTAGAAGCCCTCGCAGATCTTGCGGTTGTTGACCTGGATCCGCACCGGCGGAATCGGCAGCGAGCGCAGCGCGTCGCCGACCACCAGCGGCATCTCCGCCTCGAAGTGCGGGGCCAGGGTGTCCCGGTCGACGATGTCGATGTCGGCCTGGAGGAACTCGCGGTAGCGCCCCTCCTGCGGCCGCTCACCGCGCCACACCTTCTGGATCTGGTAGCGGCGGAACGGGAACTGCAGCTTGCCGGCGTTCTCCAGCACGTAGCGGGCGAACGGCACGGTCAGGTCGAAGTGCAGGCCGAGCGCGTCGTCCCCGGCCGGGCCGTCGGCGTCGGCCTGCAACCGCCGGATCAGGTAGACCTCCTTCGAGGTCTCCCCCTTGCGCAGCAGCTGGTCCAGCGGCTCCACCGCGCGGGTCTCCAGCGGCGCGAAGCCGTACAGCTCGAAGGTGGCGCGGATCCGGTCGAGCACGAACTGCTCGATCATCCGCTGGGCGGGCGTCCACTCCGGGAAGCCGGAGATGGGCGTGGGCTTGCTCATGATGCTCCGTTCGCAGACCCGCGCGGTCCGCGCGGGCGAAGGCTGGTGCGGCCGTCGGCGGCCGCGGGGGCGAAGGCTCGGTGCGGCCGTCGTTGGCCGCGCGGGCGAAGGCTCGGGGCGGCCGGCTACAGGCCGCGGGCGGGGGCGGCCGCTCGCGCGCCGTCGCCACCCGCCACCTCGATGAGGTACGGGTTGGTCGCGCGCTCGCGGCCGATGGTGGTCGCGGGGCCGTGGCCGGGCAGCACGACGGTGTCGTCCGCCAGCGGGAGGATCTTGTCCCGCAGGCTGCTGATCATCGTCGGCATGCTGCCGCCCGGCAGGTCGGTGCGGCCGATGGAGCCGGCGAACAGGACGTCGCCGGAGAGGCAGAGCTGCTCCGCCTCCCAGGGCGAGCCCGCGGCCGGCAGCCGGAAGAGCACCGACCCGCCGGTATGGCCCGGGGCGTGGTCGACGGTGATCTCCAGCCCGGCGAGGGCGAGCGTGGCGCCGTCGGTCAGCTCCGCGACGTCCTCCGGCTCCGTGTACGGCAGCCGCCCGCCGAAGAGCGAGGTGAGGTCCGCCGACAGCCCCTTGGCCGGGTCGGCGAGCATCTCCCGGTCGCCCGGGTGCACGTACGCGGTGATCCCGCGGGCGCCGCAGACCGGCGCGACCGAGAACGTGTGGTCGAGGTGGCCGTGGGTGAGCAGCACCGCGGCCGGGTGCAGCCGGTGCTCGGCCAGCAGCGCGTCGAGCCGGTCGAGCACCCCGATGCCGGGGTCGACCACCACGCACTGCTCCCCCGGCGCGGCGGCGACCACGTAGCAGTTGGTGCCGAAGGCGTCCGCGGGAAAGCCGGCCACGAGCACGTCCGCTCCCCTTCCGTCGAGCTGTCGGGTCCTGCCAGCAGCCTAACCGGCGACGCGACCGGGTTCGGCGCATCCGCCCCGGAGGCCCCGTTCGCCACAGTGACGCGTCCCGATAGAGGCAGCCCTGGACCTCGTACACCACTTTCCCAGCCGGTAGCCGTACACTCTGGCGGGCGTGTGGCGTGGCGCACCTGCCGCCGGACGGGCGCAGGACGCCCGACCACCGGTGACGACCAGGGTAGAGGAAGGGGAGCACGGGTGGCTTCCAGCAGGGACCGGCAGCGCAAACTGGCGCGCGCCAAGCTCGACCGGCAGCTCGCCCGCCGGGCCGCCGCCGCCAAGCGTCGCCGGCAGATCCAGGCCGGCGTCGGCGTCACCGTCGTCCTCGCGCTGATCGTGGTCGGCTCGGCCTGGGGGCTGGGCGCCTTCGACGACGACCCGAAGGAGAACACGGCCGCCGAGGACGTCTGTCTCTGGACCCCGCAGGACGCCACGGCGAACACCAACCTCAAGGACGTCGGCACCCCGGCGACCCAGGGGCTGCCCACCTCCGGCGTACGCCCGATGACGGTCACCACCAACCAGGGCGCCCCGGTCACCGTCGAGCTGGACCTCGCCGCCGCCCCGTGCGCCGCGGCGAGCATCGCCCACCTGGCCAGCCGGTCGTTCTACGACAACACCAAGTGCCACGAGATCACCGCCGAGGGCGCGGTGCGCTGCGGCGACCCGAGCGGCACCGGGCTGGGCGGCCCGACGTACTCGTTCTACGACGAGAACGTCCCCACCCCCGCGCCGTCGCCGTCGGCGAGCCCCGCGCCCGGCCAGCCCGCGACGTACCCGAAGGGCACGGTCGCGATGATCGCCAACCCGCCGGGCGCCAACGCGAGCCAGTTCCTGATCTTCTTCAAGGACTTCACCACGGCCGACCCGAAGTACCCGGTCATCGGCCGGGTCACCGGCGGGATCGACGTGGTGGAGAAGATCGGTGCCAAGCCGACCGTGGACAATGGGACGGGGGCCAAGGTCAAGCCCAAGGACGACGACGTGGTCGTCCAGAGCCTGACCGTCGGTGAGCCCGTGGCGCAGGTGACGTCGGCCCCGTCGGCGACGCCGTCCGCGTCCGGCGCCCCGGCGGCCAGCCCCAGCGCCGGCTGACCCGGCCGCCCCACCAACCTCAGCGGCACCGACCGCGCCCGAGACAGCCCAGGAGGATCCAGGCGTGACGTCCACCAGAGAGCGGCAGCGCGCGGCGGCCCGCGCCCGGCTCGAGAAGGAGATGGCCGAGCGCGCGGCCAGAGCCCGCAAGCGCCGGCAGACCCAGGCGATCGTGGGAGCCGCGTCGGTCCTGGTGCTCGTCATCGCCGGCACCGTGTGGCTCGCCACCACGCTGGGCGGCGACGACGACAAGACCGACACCGCCGGGCCGGCGGCCGACCACGTGCAGTGCGCGTGGACCGAGATGCCCGCCGACCAGCGGACCCCGCAGATCAAGGACGTCGGGCTGCCGCCCACGCAGCAGTCGAACACTGGCACCCAGACGATGACGATCGACACCAACCTCGGCCCGATCACCGCCAAGGTCGACCGGGCGGCGGTGCCCTGCACCGCGGGTAGCTTCACCCACCTGGCGGAGAAGAACTTCTTCGACAACAGCAAGTGCCACCGGCTGGTGACCGAGGGCATCCAGGTGCTCCAGTGCGGCGACCCGAGCGCGACCGGCAAGGGCTGGCGGGAGACCGACGGCACCGGCGGCCCGAGCTACCGGCTCGCCGAGGAGAACCTGCCCACCGACAAGCGCCCGCCGTACCCGGAGGGCGTGATCGCGATGGCCAACTCCGGCCAGCCGGGCAGCACGGGCAGCCAGTTCTTCATCGTCTACGGCGACTCGCCGCTGGACCCGAACTACACCGTCCTGGGCACCATCACCGGCGGCATGGACATCGTCAAGCAGGTCGCGGCGGCGGGCGACGACAAGGCGTTCGCGCAGCAGGCCGGCGGTGGTCACCCGAAGAAGGAGATCACCATCAAGAAGCTCACCATGAGCTGACCAGCCACCCGACGTACGACGAAGCGCCCGCCGGCATCGCCGGCGGGCGCTTCGCTTTCCGGTCAGGCGCCGGAGGTGACGCGGTAGGCGTCGAAGACGCCGTCGACCTTGCGGACCGCGGCCAGCAGGTGGCCCAGGTGCTTCGGGTCGGCCATCTCGAAGCTGAACCGGCTCACCGCCACCCGGTCGCGGGTGGTGGTGACCGTCGCGGAGAGGATGTTGACCCGCTCGTCGGAGAGCACCCGGGTGACGTCGGCGAGCAGCTTGTGCCGGTCCAGCGCCTCGACCTGGATGGCGACCAGGAACGTCGACGCGGACGTGAGCTTCCAGCTCACCTCGACCACGCGCTCGTTCTGCGCCCGCAGGTCCTCGGCGTTGGCGCAGTCGTCCCGGTGCACGCTCACCCCGCCGGAGCGGGTCACGAAGCCGAAGACCGAGTCCGGCGGGACGGGGGTGCAGCAGCGCGCGAGCTTGATCCACACGTCGCTGACCCCGCGGACGACGACGCCCGGGTCCGCGCTGCTCTGCCGGCTGCGCGGCGGCCGGGTGGCGACGGCGGTCTCGGCGATGTCCTCCGCCGCGCCCTCCTCGCCGCCGTACGCGGCCATCAGCTTCTGCACCACCGACTGGGCGGAGACCTGGCTGTCGCCGACGGCGGCGTAGAGCGAGGCGACGTCGGCCAGGTGCAGGTCCCGCGCGATCGCCATCAGCGCGTCGGAGGTGAGCATCCGCTGCAGGGGCATGCCCTGCTTGCGCATCGCCTTGACGATCGCGTCCTTGCCGGCCTCGATCGCCTCCTCGCGGCGCTCCTTGTTGAAGTACTGGCGGATCTTGGTGCGGGCGCGGGGGCTCTTGACGAAGCCCAGCCAGTCCTGCGTCGGGCCGGCCGTGTCGGACTTCGACGTGAAGATCTCGATCACGTCGCCGTTGGACAGCGTCGATTCCAGCGGCACCAGCTTGCCGTTGACCCGCGCCCCGATGCACTTGTGCCCGACCTCGGTGTGCACCGCGTACGCGAAGTCCACCGGCGTCGACCCGGTCGGCAGCGGGATGACGTCACCCTTCGGGGTGAAGACGTACACCTCCTGGCTGGACAGGTCGAAGCGCAGCGCGTCGAGGAACTCGCTCGGGTCGGCCGCCTCCCGCTGCCAGTCCAGCAGCTGGCGCAGCCAGGTCATCTCGTCGATGTGCGCCGGCGGGCCGACGATCTGGGTGCCCTTGTGCTCCTTGTACTTCCAGTGCGCGGCGATGCCGAACTCGGCGGTGCGGTGCATCGCGTACGTGCGGATCTGCATCTCGACCGGCTTGCCGGTGGGCCCGATGACCGTCGTGTGCAACGACTGGTACATGTTGAACTTGGGCATCGCGATGTAGTCCTTGAACCGGCCCGGGACCGGCTGCCAGTTGGCGTGGATCACGCCCAGCGCCGCGTAGCAGTCCCGCACCGTGTCGACCAGGATCCGCACCCCGACCAGGTCGTAGATGTCGTTGAAGTCGCGACCCCGCACGATCATCTTCTGGTAGATCGAGTAGAGGTGCTTCGGCCGCCCGGTGGTCTCCGCCTTGATCTTCGCGGCCTTGAGGTCGGTCTGCACCTTCTGGGTGACCTGGCGCAGCAGCGCCTCCCGCTGCGGCTGGTGCTCCCCGATCAGCCGGTTGATCTCCTCGTAGCGCTTCGGGAACAGCGTCCCGAAGGCGAGGTCCTCCAGCTCCCACTTGATGGTGTTCATACCCAGCCGGTGGGCCAGCGGGGCGAGGATCTCCAGGGTCTCCTTCGCCTTCTGCTCCTGCTTCGGGCGAGGCAGGAAGGTGAGGGTACGCATGTTGTGCAGCCGGTCGGCCAGCTTGATCACCAGCACCCGCGGGTCCTTGGCCATCGCGACGACCATCTTGCGGATCGTCTCGGCCTTGGCCGCGTCACCCAGCTTGACCTTGTCGAGCTTGGTGACCCCGTCGACGAGCAGCGCGACCTCGCCGCCGAAGTCGGCGCGCATCTGGTCGAGGGTGTATTCCGTGTCCTCGATGGTGTCGTGCAGCAGCGCGGCCACCAGGGTGGTGGTGTCCATCCCGAGGTTGGCCAGGATGGTGGCCACCGCGAGCGGGTGCGTGATGTAGGGGTCGCCGGACTTGCGGTACTGCCCGGAGTGCCAGCGGGCCGCGGTGTCGAACGCGCGCTGGAGCAGCCGGGCGTCGGCCTTGGGGTGGGCGTCCCGGTGGGTCGAGATCAGCGGTTCGAGCACCTCGCTGACCTGCGAGGACTGCCACGGCGCGTTGAACCGCGCCAGCCTGGCCCGGACGCGGCGGCCGGTGGGCGCGCTGGACAGCGCGAAGCCGGCGCTGGGCAACGGATCGCCGGCGGCGTCGGCGGGGAACGGGAGCACGACCCCTTCGGTCGCCGCGCCCGCGCCACCGGTCGGGCCGGCCGTCACGCCGGACCGCGCGGTGTCGGCCGGACCGGTCACGCCGGAGCCGTTGCCGGAGCCCGCGCCACGCGCCGCCGCGTCACCGTTCCGTGCGGTCACCGAGCCGTCCGCGTCGCCTGTCGGGTGCACCGTGCCCTCCACCGGAGGGGCGACATCGTGGGACACCGGCCTCCTCACCGCTCGCCGGGAATACACCGACCGTGCGCCGGTCGGCCTGGTCTCGCGCCGTCCGGACGTCCCGCCCGGTCAGCAAAGGGCAATGCTACCCGCACGCACGGTGCCCCGCCGCTCCGCCGGACGGACCGCGCCGGGTCCACCCGACGGGCGGGGCGCTCAAACGGTCAGCAGGGCATGCACCGGGCGCGGGGAGAGCCGCTCCCGCGCGCCGAGGAAGCCGAGTTCCAGCAGCACGGTGAAGCCGGCCACGGTGCCCCCGGCCCGCTCCACCAGGTCCAGCGTCGCCTCGGCCGTGCCGCCGGTGGCGAGCACGTCGTCGACCACCAGCACCCGGTGCCCGGCGGTGAACGCGTCCTGGTGCACCTCCAGGGTGGCCTGGCCGTACTCCAGGTCGTAGGAGGCCGAGTACGCCGGGCGGGGCAGCTTCCCGGCCTTGCGCACCGGCACCACGCCGACCCCGGTCGCGTACGCGACGGCCGCCGCGACCACGAACCCGCGCGCCTCCATGCCGACGACGGCGTCGAACGAGTCCCGCCCGTGGTACGCGACGATCGCGTCGACCACCTGGCGGAACGCCTCACCGTCGGCGAACAGCGGCATCAGGTCCTTGAACATGACACCGGGCTTGGGGAAGTCGGGCACGTCGAGCACCCGGCTGGCCACCAGCTTCGCGGCCTCCGGGCCGCTGTCTCCCCGTACCACGGTGCTGTGGGTCTCCGTCACGGCAGTCCGCTCCCCTTCCACGACGACGGCGTCCTCCCTGCTGCTCGCACAGCATGAAGGACGCCGTCGGTCCGATTCCTACCGGGTGTCGCCGGCCCAGGTCAGCGCCGCTTGCCGCCGCCCGGCCGGTTGCCGCCGCCACCGGCCGGCCGGCCGCCGCGGGCGCCGGTCGACCGCTTCCCGGCCGGCCGCGCGCCCACCTTCGGCGCGGCCCCGGCCAGCGCCGCCGACTCCGGGTCGACCGGCTCGTCCGCGGCCTCCGCGGAGCGGGACGCCTTCGGGGTGACGTCGCCGCGGGCGACGGCGCCCCGGCGGGCCTCCACCCGCTTGTTGTGCGCCTGGATCCGCGGCTCGTAGTTCTTGAGCAGCACCAGCAGCGGCGTGGCCAGCAGGATCGAGGTCAGGAACGCCACCGCCATACCGACGAAGAGCACCAGGCCGAGGTCCTTCAGGGTGCCCGCGCCGAGCAGGCCGGCACCGATGAAGAGCAGACCACCGACCGGCAGCAGCGCCACCACCGAGGTGTTCAGCGACCGCATGAGGCTCTGGTTGATCGCCAGGTTGGCCGCCTCGCCGTACGTCTGGTTGTTGTTCGCGGTGATGCCGCGCGTGTTCTCCTGCACCTTGTCGAAGACCACCACCACGTCGTAGAGCGCGAAGCCCAGGATCGTGAGGAAGCCGATGACCGTCGACGGGGTGACCTCGAAGCCGACCAGCGAGTAGACGCCGGCGGTGAGGACCAGGTTCATGATCAGCGAGGAGACGGCGGCGACCGCCATCCGCCACTCGAACCGCAGGATCAGGTAGACCATCACCAGCGCGATGAAGATGACCAGACCGAGCAACGCCCGGGAGGTGACCTGGCTGCCCCACGCCTCGCTGACCTGGTTGCCGCTGATGGCGGCGGCGTCGATGCCGAACTCCTCGGCCAGCTCGACCCTGACCGCGTTGGCCTGCTCGGTGTCGAGCTGCGTGGTGCGCACCTCGTAGAAGTCGCCGCCGGTGCCGCCGACCTTCTGCGTGGTGACCACCCTGGCGCCGTCACCGGCCGTGGCGAGGGCCGTGCCGACCCTCTCCTCGGTCTGCTCCAGCGTGCCGACGCTGGCGGGGATCTGGAACGAGTTGCCGCCGGCGAACTCGATGCCGAGGTGGAACCCGCGCAGCCCGAAGCTGAGGAGCGCCAGCAGGACCAGCGTGCCGGCGACGGCGAACCAGAGCTTGCGCCGGCCGATGATGTCGAGGCCGGCCTCACCGCGGTAGAGGCGGCTCGCGAGACCACTCTTAGCCATCTCAGGCCTCCTTGACGCGCGGGTTGCGGGGCTTGGCCTGCTCGGCCGTCCGGGCCGGGAGTGCCCGCCCGAGACCGCTGACCCGCGGGGACAGGAACGCCCGGGTGCGGGCGAACATCGTCATGATCGGGTGCCGGAAGAGGAAGACCACGACCAGGTCCAGCACGGTGGCCAGGCCGAGGGCGAAGGCGAAGCCCTTCACCGCGCCGACCGAGACCACGTAGAGCACCACCGCCGACATCAGCGTGATCGCGTTGGCCGAGATGATGGTCCGGCGGGCCCGGATCCAGGCGCGCGGCACCGCGCTGCGCGGGCTGCGCCCCTCCCGGATCTCGTCCTTGAGCCGCTCGAAGTAGATGACGAACGAGTCCGCCGCCACACCGAGCGACACGATCATGCCGGCGATGCCGGCGAGGGTGAGGGTGAAGCCGATCTGCCGGCCGAGCACCACCAGCGCGCCGAAGACCAGCAGCGCCGAGAGGACCAGGCTCAGGAAGATCACCGAGCCCAGCAGGCGGTAGTAGAAGAACGAGTAGATGATGACCAGCGCCATGCCGATGCCCGCCGCGAGGAGACCGGCCCGCAGGTGGCTGGCGCCCAGCGTGGCGGTGACGTTCTGCGACTCCTGCTCCTCGAAGGTCACCGGCAGCGCGCCGTAGCGGAGCTGACCGGCGAGGGTGCTGGCGTCCTTCTGGGTGAAGTTGCCGGTGATCTGCGATTCGCCGGTCAGCACGCCCTGGATCTCGGGCGAGGAGACGATCTCGTTGTCCAGCACGACGGCGACGCGGCACTTGCCGTCCTGGCCGAGCGCGGTGGCGTCGCAGGCCTGGCCCTCGTTGTTGAACGCCTCGCGGGTCAGGCCGGTCCACTTGTCCTGGCCGGCGCCGGAGAAGTCGAGGCTGACCACCCACTGGCTGGTCTGGTCGAGCACCGCGTTGGCGTCGTCGACGTCGGTGCCGAGCACCTTCGCCTGGTCGAGCAGGTACTTCGCGGCGCCGTCCTCACAGGCGACCACCTGCTGGTCCGGGGCGGAGATCGACGCCGGCGGCCGCTTGTCGAGCTGGGCGCAGCTGATCTGCGGCACGTTGAACTGCATCTGCGCCGGCAGCACCGCGACCTCGCGCGGGTCGAGGGCGGCGAACGGCTTGAGCTTCTCCGCCAGCGACGGGTCAGCGGTCAGGTCGGCCGGTGCCGAGAGGCCGTTCGCGGCGGCCCAGGCCGCGGCGCCGACCTTCTGCTCGACGGCCTTGCGCTGCTCCTCGACGCTCTGCGGCACCGGCTCGCCGCTGGCGCTGGGCGAGGGTGCCGCGGCGCTCGGCGAGGCCGGAGCCGACGCCGACGGGCTGGCGCTCGGTGCCGGCGCCATGCCGCCCTGGCCGCCGCTCGCCGACGGGGTCACCTTCGGCCCGGCGGTGCCGGACGGGGAGGCGCTGGCCGAGGGCGTCGCGCTGCCCGACGGGGCCGGGGTCGCGCTGCCGGACGGCGCCGGGGTGGCGGTCGGCGCCGGGGCGGCGGCCGCGCCGCTGCCGTCGGCGGCCTTGAGCACCTTGCGGAAGCGCAGCTCGGCGGCGCTGCCGACCTCGGTGATGTCGCGGTTCTCACCGGGCAGGGAGATCACGATGTTGCGGTTGCCCTCGGTGACCACCTCCGCCTCGGCAACGCCGAAGGCGTTGACCCGGCTCTCGATGATCTGGCGGGCCTCCTCGAGGTTCTCCGCCGTCGGGGCCCGGCCGTCGACGGTGTTGGTCGCCTCCAGCGTCAGCCGGGTGCCACCGACGAGGTCCAGGCCGAGCTTGGGCTCCAGCCGGTCCTTCCAGCCGCCGCTGGCGCCGCCCGCGAAGAACACCAAAAGATAGAGGACGACGAAGATGAGCCCGAGCACGGCCAGTTGCCGTCCGGGGCGCATCTGTCCCTGAGGTGGTGCCACGGCTGTCCTGTCTCCCTGTACGGTCGCGCCGCTGGTGCGGCGGGGTGTCGGCCGGCGCGGCCGGCGGTCCTGACGGGCCGGCGTCGGGGTCGGCACGCGGGCCCCGACGTCGCGGCGCGGGAGCGCCGAGCGGAGCGTGGACGTGCCGGCTCCCGCCGTCGGGCCCAACTATCCAGTTTTCACGTCGTCTCCGCTGCCCCTTCGGGCACGGCGGTCACCGCGAGCCGGCGACCGCCGTCCCGGGCGGGAGCGACGCCTCACTCCTTGACGACGTCCGCATCCTCGGCGGCCGGCTCGGCGGGACGCTCCGCCTGGCTGACCACCCGGGCGATCGCCGGGCGGGCGTACCGGGTCTGCACACCGGGCGCGACCTCGAGCAGGACGGTGTCGTCGTCCACCCCGGTGACCGTGCCGTAGAGGCCGCCGATCGTGACCACCTCGTCGCCCGGGGCGAGGGCGGACTGCATGGCCTCCGCCTCGCGGCGGCGCTTCTGCTGGGGGCGGATCATCATGAAGTACATGACGCCGAAGAGCAGAGCGATCATGAGGATCGGCGTCAGGCTGCCGGCACCCCCGCCGCCCTCTGCTGCGTAAAGCACGGTGAAAGACCTTCCCATTGGCCGCCGACCTGGCACTGGCGTGCCGGAGCGGAGGCGGATTCTCACGTCCTGTACAGACCGGCGCGAGTCTAATCCCTGCACCTGGGAACGCCGAATGCGGCACAGATCACGTTCGCATCACGGCTGATCGGCGTCCACCGAGAACAGATCGGGCGCACGAGGGGCATCCGCGCCAAATGTACCATTAGGTGGCGTACGCCCCAGGTGCTGCCAGGCGGCCTCGGTGGCGACCCGGCCCCGCGGCGTACGGGCCAGCAGGCCGGCGCGGACCAGGAACGGCTCGCACACCTCCTCGACCGTGTCCGGCTGCTCCCCCACCGCCACGGCCAGGGTGGACAGGCCCACGGGGCCACCCCGGAACGAGTCGACCAGCGCGGTCAGCACCGCCCGGTCCAGCCGGTCCAGGCCGAGCGCGTCGACGTCGTACACCGTCAGGGCCGCCCGGGCGGTCTCCACGGTGACCACGCCGTCGGCGCGGACCTCGGCGAAGTCGCGCACCCGGCGCAGCAGCCGGTTCGCGATCCGCGGGGTGCCCCGGGATCGGCCGGCGATCTCGGCGGCGCCGTCGTCGGTGATCGGCACGCCGAGGATCCGGGCCGAGCGGCGCAGCAGCACCTCCAGGTCCGCCGGGGAGTAGAAGTCCAGGTGTGCGACGAAGCCGAAGCGGTCCCGCATCGGCCCGGTCAGCAGCCCCGAGCGGGTGGTCGCGCCGACCAGGGTGAACGGCTCGACGTCCAGCGGGATGGCGGTCGCGCCGGGGCCCTTGCCGACCACCACGTCGACCCGGAAGTCCTCCATCGCGCTGTAGAGCAGCTCCTCGGCCGGCTTGGCGATCCGGTGGATCTCGTCGATGAAGAGCACGTCGCCCTCGGCGAGGCTGGTCAGGATCGCCGCCAGGTCACCCGAACGCTCGATCGCCGGGCCGCTGGTCACCCGGATGCCCGAACCCAGCTCGGCGGCGACGATGTTGGCCAACGTCGTCTTGCCGAGGCCGGGCGGGCCCGAGAGGAGGATGTGGTCGGGCGGGGAGCCCCGCCGCATCGCGCCCTGGAGCAGCAGGTCGAGCTGGTCGCGCACGCGGTGCTGGGCGATGAACTCCTCCAGCCGCTTCGGCCGGACGCTGGCCTCCGCGTCCCGTTCCGCGTCGTTGACGTACGCGGAGACCAGGTTGCCGTCTGGACCGGTCACCGGGTGCGGCCCAGCAGTCGGATGGCCTGCTTGAGCAGCACCGGCACGGGCGGCACGTCACCGTCGACGGTCTCCGCCACCGCGGCGACCGCCTGGTCGGCCTGCCCCGCCGTCCAGCCCAGCCCGACCAGCGCCTGCCGAACCTGCTCGGGCCACGCCCCGCCGGTCACCCCGGCCGCCCCGTCGGCGCCGACCGGGACCGGGCCGACCCGGTCGCGCAGCTCCAGGACCAGCCGCTCGGCGCCCTTCTTGCCGATGCCGGGCACCCGGGTCAGCGCGGCGGTGTCGGCGTTGGCGATCGCCTTGCGCACCGCGTCGGGGGTGTGCACGGCCAGCACGGCCTGGGCCAGCCGGGGGCCGACCCCGCTGGCGGTCTGCAGCAGCTCGAAGAGCTGCTTGGCGTCGTCGTCGGCGAAGCCGTAGAGGGTGAGCGAATCCTCCCGGACGACCAGGCTGGTGGCCAGCCGGGCGGGCTGGCCGATCCGCAGCTCGGCGAGGGTGCCGGGGGCGCACTGCACCGCCAGGCCCACCCCGCCGACCTCCACGACCGCGTGGTCCGGACCGGTCGCGGTCACCACCCCGCGCACGCTGGCGATCATCTGGCTCCTCCTCGTCGTACCCGGTCGGCCGCGGCGGCCAGCTTGGAGCGCGTCCCGCCGCGCCACACGTGACAGATGGCCAGGGCGAGGGCGTCGGCGGCGTCCGCCGGCTTCGGCGGCTCGGGCAGCCGCAGCAGCCGGGTGACCATGGCCGTCATCTGGGCCTTGTCGGCCTGACCGGAACCGGTCACGGCCGCCTTCACCTCGCTGGGCGTGTAGGTCTGCACGGGCAGCCCGGCGCGGGCGCCGGCGAGCACGGCGATCCCGCTGGCCTGGGCGGTGCCCATCACCGTGCGGACGTTGTGCTGGCTGAACACCCGCTCGACGGCGACGCTGTCCGGCCGGTGCTCGGCGACCAGGTCGGTGAGCGAGCGGTCCAGGTGCAGCAGCCGCAGCGGCAGCTCGTCGCCCGGGTCGGTGTAGACGACGTAGTAGGCGACCAACGTGCAGGGCCGCCCCGGCACGCCCTCGACCACGCCGACCCCGCACCGGGTCAGCCCCGGGTCGACGCCGAGCACGCGCACGCCGCCTCCTCCCCCAGCCGTCAGCAGTACGTGTGTTCGACACCCTACCGATCGGGGTGACACCCCGACGCCGGGGACACGCCGGGCGCGTCGACACGCCGTGCGCCGGGCGCGCCCGGCCACACACTCCAGCCGCCGAGTATGTGTCGCCGCCCCATGTGCGCCCGGACACACAGCTCGTAACTTCATGCGCCATGACGGCAGAACCCGTGGCGGTGCCCCACGTCGTACACGTCGACCTCGCTGGTCGTACCGCCCTGGTGACCGGGGGCGGCAGCGGCATCGGCCGCGCCTGCGCCCTGCGGCTCGCCGCCGCCGGCGCCAAGGTCCTGGTGGTGGACCGCAACATCGAGGCGGCCAAGGCGGTGGCGGCGGAGGCCGGCGGCCGGGCCGAGGGCATCGACCTGGCGGAGGCCGAGGCGGTGGACCGGCTCGACGCGGACGTGGACATCGTGGTCAACAACGCCGGCCTCCAGCACGTGGCGCCCGTGCAGGAGTTCTCCCCGGAGCGCTTCGCCTACCTGCACCGGGTCATGGTGGAGGCGCCGTTCCTGATCATCCGCCGGGCGCTGCCGCACATGTACGCCAAGGGCTGGGGGCGAATCGTCAACATCTCCTCGGTGCACGGGCTGCGCGCCTCGCCGTACAAGTCGGCGTACGTCTCGGCCAAGCACGCGCTGGAGGGGCTGTCGAAAGTGGTGGCGTTGGAGGGCGCCGCGCACGGCGTGACCGCCAACTGCATCAACCCGGCGTACGTGCGGACCGCGCTGGTGGAGAGCCAGATCGCCGACCAGGCGGCCAGCCACGGCATCCCGGAGACGGAAGTCGTCGAGAAGATCATGCTGGCCCGGGCGGCGATCAAGCGGCTGATCGAGCCGGAGGAGGTGTCGGAGCTGGTGGCGTACCTCTGCTCCCCGCCGGCCGCGTTCATCACGGGCGCGTCCATCGCGCTCGACGGGGGCTGGACGGCGAACTAGTGGCGAGCCGCACAATGTCGGTCATGTCGTCACCGGTGGAGTTCCTGGAGCTGCTCGCCCGCGAGGCCGCCGCGGTGGAGTTCGAGGGGCCGCTCGTCGCCGCGCGCGCCGCCGGGCTGCCGCCCGACCGGCTCGCCGAGCTGGAGCAGGCCAAGACGGTGGCGCTGCGGGTCCGCGCGCTGCTGGAACGCCGCCGCCGCCGGGAGGTCGAGCTGTCCGGCCTGTACGACACGGTCAGCGACCTGGCCGGGCTGCGCGACCTCGACGACGTGCTGCGCGCGATCGTGCACCGGGCGCGCAACCTGCTCGGCGCGGACGTCGCCTACATGACGCTCAACGACGACGAGCGCGGCGACACCTACATGCGCGTCACCGACGGCTCGGTCTCCGCCCGCTTCCAGCGGCTGCGGCTGCCGATGGGCGCCGGCCTCGGCGGCCTGGTGGCCCAGTCCGGCGCCCCGTACGTCACCGCGAACTACCCGGAGGACGACCGCTTCCACCACACCGGCGAGATCGACGCCGGGGTGGGCGAGGAGGGCCTGGTGGCCATCCTGGGCGTGCCGCTGCGGCTCGGCTCGACCTCGATCGGCGTGCTCTACGCGGCCAACCGCTCGGCCCGGCCGTTCGTCCGGGAGGAGGTGGCGCTGCTGGTGTCCCTCGCCGCGCACGCGGCGGTGGCGATCGACACCGCGCGGCTGCTCGCGGAGACCCGGGCGGCGTTGGAGGAGCTGTCGGCGGCGAACACCACCATCCGGGCGCACAGCAGCTCGGTGGAGCGGGCCGCGGCGGCGCACGACCGGATGACCGCGCTGGTGCTGCGCGGCGGCGGCGTGGAGGACGTGGCCGCGGCGGTCACCGACGTGCTCGGCGGGGCGCTGCTGGCGCTGGACGCGGAGGGCCGGCTGCTGGCCCGGGTCGGTGAGATCGACGAGCCGGACCGGGCGGACATGGTGGAGGCGGTGGCCGCGTCGCGTACGGAGGGCCGCAGCGTGCGCCGGGGCCCGCTCTGGTACGCCGCAGTGGTGGCCGGCGCGGAGAACATGGGCGCGCTGGTGCTGCGCCCCGACGACGAGCTGGTCGACGCCGACCAGCGGATCCTGGAGCGGGCGTCGCTGGTGACCGCGCTGCTGCTGCTGTTCCGGCGCACCGTCGCCGAGGCGGAGGGGCGGGTCCGGGGCGAGTTGCTCGACGACCTGATCGCCCGGCCGCTGCGGGACACCGACGCGCTGCGCAGCCGGGCCCGCCGGCTCGGGGTGGACCTGGACGCGCCGCACGTGCTGGTGGCGGTCGGCGACGACGCGATCGCCGCGACGGGCTCGGCCCGGCAGCGGGTGCTGTCGTGGGCCACCACGTACGCCTCGACGCGGGGTGGGCTGGCGGCGGCCCGCGACGGCCGGGTGGTGCTGATGCTGCCGGGCCGGGACGCGGGCGGCAGCGCCCGGGCGGTGGCCCGGGACCTGTCCCGGGTGACCGGCCGGCCGGTCACCGCCGGAGCGAGCGGCCCGTCGACGGGGCCGGCGTCGCTGGCCACCACGTTCGCCGAGGCGGACCGCTGCCTGACGGCGCTGGGCGCGCTGGGCCGGTCGGGGCAGGGCGCGAGCACCGCCGAGCTGGGATTCGTCGGGCTGCTGCTGGGCGCGGTCGGCGACGGCGGCGACAAGGACGTGGAGCGGTTCCTGACGGCCACCGTGGGGCCGGTGGTCGACTACGACGCCCGGCGGGGCACCGCGCTGGTGAAGACGCTGGAGGCGTACTTCGGGGTGGGCGGCAGCCTGGCCCGGGCCGCCGAGCTGCTGCACGTGCACGTCAACACGGTGACCCAGCGGCTGGAGCGGGTCGGGCAGCTGCTCGGGGCGGACTGGCAGAAGCCGGAGCGGGCGCTGGAGGTCCAGCTCGCCCTGCGCCTGCACCGCCTGCGTACGCCGGCCGGCTGACGGTCCGGCCGCCCGTGCCCGGCGTGCCGGACCAGGCGGCGGCCGGGGTCAGCGGGCGCGGATGCCGTCCAGCACGCCGTCGACGATCTTCTCCGGCAGGGACGCCTCATCAAGGTCGGGATGCCAGCGCAGCACCCGCTGGATCAGCATCGGGCCGGTCAGCATCGCCATGGTGACCTCGACGTCGATGTCGGCGCGCAGCTCGCCCGTGCGGATCCCCCGGCGCAGCACCTCCCGCATCAGCGCCCGGCGCGGCTCGATGATGCTCTGGTAGAGCTGGTACTCGTCCGGGCTGCGGTTCACCCGCGGCACCAGGCAGGGCATGATCCGCGCCGCCCGCGGGTCGATGTTGTGCCCGACCGCGCCGACCAGCACCACCAGGTCGTCGCGGACCGACCGGCCGGGCGGCGCCGGCGGTTGGCCCTTGAGCCGGCGCAGCGCGTCGGTCAGCAACGCGTCCTTGCCGGGCCAGCGGCGGTAGATGGTGGCCTTGCCCACGCCGGCCCGGGCGGCGATCGACTCGATCGAGAGGGCCTCGATCGTGCTGCCCTCGGCGAGCAGGTCGAGGGTGGCCTCGAGGATCGCCTCGTCCGCGCGGACGCTCCGCGGTCGCCCAGGCGACCGCGGAGCGTCGGCGGCGGAAGTCATGTCGGACATTGTCCCCGAACCTAGGCGGTCCCGGCCAACTCGGGTTCACCCGCCGGCGCCGGCGCCACCGCCGGGGCCGCGGCGCGGCCGGGCATCCAGCGCAGCACCACGAGGATGCCGACGGCGGCGACCGCCGCGGCCAGGCCCGCCGCCCAGTGCATAGCGGCCACGAAGGCGTCGTTGGCCACCGCGATCAGCTGCGGCGCCGCCGGCCCGAGCTGACCCGCCGCGGCGTACGCGCCGGAGATCGACTCGCCGGCCGCGTCGCGCGCCCCGGCGGGCAGGTCCCGCAGCGCGGAGTCGACGTCGGCGCGGTAGACCGCGGAGAGCACCGACCCGAGCACCGCCACGCCGAGCGCGCCGGCCACCTGCCGGACCGTGTTGCTGACCGCCGAGCCGACCCCGGCCTTCTCCCGGGGCAGCGCCGACATGATCGACTCCGTGGCCGGGGGCATGATGTTGGCCATCCCGGCGCCCTGGAGGAAGAAGAAGACCAGCACCACCCAGATCGGGGTGCTCTCGCCGACGAAGGCGAACGCGCCGAGCGCCACCACGGTCAGCGCCAGCCCGACCACGGCGACCGCCTTGCCGCCGTACCGGCGGACCATCGCCGCGCTGCGCGGGGCGAAGACGAGCTGGGCCACCGCGAAGGGCAGGAAGAGCAGGCCGGTCTCCAGCGGGCTGTAGCCGCGCACCAGTTGCAGGTAGAACGAGCTGAAGAACATCACGCCCATCGCGGCGAAGAAGATCAGCCCGACGATCGCCACCGGGGCGGCGAAGCGGGGCACCCGGAACAGCCGCACGTCCAGCGACGGGTGGTCGCTGCGCCGCTCGTACGCGACGAACCAGGCCAGCACCGCCAGGCCGCCGAGGACCGCGGCCCAGACCACCGGGCGGCCGAAGCCGTGCTCGCCGCCGTCGATGATGCCGTACGTCAGGGCGACCAGACCGACCACCGACAGCAGCACGCCCACGACGTCGACGCGCCCCGGGTTCGGGTCCCGCGACTCGGGCACCAGGATCGCCACCAGCACCACGCCGAGCACGACCACCGGCACGTTGATCAGGAAGACGGAGCCCCACCAGTAGTGCTCCAGCAGCGCGCCGCCGAGGATCGGGCCGATCGCCACCGCCAGGCCGACCGCGCCCGCCCAGACGCCGATCGCCCGGCCCCGCTCCCGGGGGTCGAAGACGTTGGAGATGATCGAGAGCGTGACCGGCATGATGGCCGCGCCGCCCACCCCCATCAGCGCGCGGGCCGCGACGAGCTGCGCCGGGCTCTGCGCGTACGCCGACAGCAGCGACGCCAGCCCGAAGAGCACCAGGCCGATCAGCAGGAAACGCTTGCGCCCGGCACGGTCGCCGAGCACGCCGAAGGTGAACAGCAGGCCGGCGAAGACGAGCGTGTAGGAGTTGATCGACCACTCCAGCTCGCCCTGGCTGGCGCCGAGGCCGTGCACCGGGTCGGCGAGCGTACGCAGCGCGACGTTGAGGATGGTGTTGTCCAGGACGACGACGAGCAGGCTGATCACGAGCACGCCGAGGATCGCCCACCTCCTCGGGTGTCCGGTGTTCTCGTGCGGTTGCATCTCTGGGTCTCCCCCCGGGTCCCGTTTTCGATACGGGTCAGACTCGTATTGAGGTCAGCGTAGGGGTTGGGGTTTCGATACGGAACCGGTTCGTATCTTATGTGTCGGCGGTCACGTGCGGCTGTGCCCTTGTCGGGTGGGCCCGGGGCGGCGGAGTGGGTTGCTGTGCGTCGGGTTGCTGTGCGTCGTGGTGGGGGTGTGGCCCCCCCGGGCCCCCCCCCGGGGGGGCGGGGGGGGCCCCGCCCCCGGCCCCCCCGGGCCCCCCCCCCCGCCCC
>NZ_JBIAZP010000008.1:0-307782 GCF_042899165.1 Micromonospora sp. NPDC000121 | reverse complement strand
GCAGCGGGCTGGTCTGCCTGCCACGTCCATCGCGTGGGGGCTGTGGGAACACGCCACCGGCATGACCAGCCACCTCCAACAACGCGACCGCGCCCTGGCCACGGAGCACGCCCTGGCCCTGCTCGACGCCGCGATAGGCGGGCAGCACCCCGCCGTCGTCGCCGCCGACCTCGATCCTGCCGCGCACGCCACGCCCCTGCTCCAGGAACTCCGGCGCGGCCGGGCCATCCCCCGTCCGCGCAGGGCGGCCGTGACGGGCGACGGGCAGACGCTGACCGACCAGCTCGCCGGCCTCGACGCCGGCGAACGCCGACGGAACCTGCTGCGGATCGTCTGCTCCGACGTCGCCGCGGTCCTCGGTCACCGCGGCGCCGAGGACGTCGACGCGGACGCGCCGTTCGCGGCGCTCGGCTTCGACTCACTCACCGCCGTCGAACTGCGCAACCGGCTCGGTGCCCGGACCGGTCGGATCTTCCCGGCCACGCTGACGTTCGACCATCCGACACCGGCCGCGCTCGCCGAGCACCTCGACGGGGAACTCGGTGCCGGTCCCACCGCACCCGCGCCCGGCGCCGGTGGCGGCGTCGACGATTCGCTGAGCGCCCTGGTACTGCAGGCCTACCGCGCCGGGGACGCCGAGCGGGCCGACGCCCTGGTCCGGGGCATGGCCTCGTTCCGGCCCTCGTTCCGGACCGCCGCCGAGGTCACCGACCGGCCGCGGCTCGTGCGGCTGGCCGCACCCGGCGGTCCGGGACCGCACGTCGTCTGCGTGCCGTCGTTCGCCTGGAAACCGTCGGTGTACCAGTACGCCGGCCTCGCCGCCGCGCTACGGTCCGCCGCGTCCGTGTCGGTGCTGACCCTGCCCGGCTTCCGGCCCGGCGAGCCGCTACCGGCCGACCTCGACGCCCTCGTCGACCTGCACCGCGCCGTGCTGGAGGCCGAGGCGCCGACCGGGTCGATCGTGTTCGCCGGGCACTCCACCGGTGGGCAGCTCGCCGCGGCGCTGGCGCACCGGTGGGAGAAAGCCAGCCTCGTCATGCTCGACACCTGCTGGTGGCCTGAGCGCGCCGGCGAGGAGTACGCGGCCTGGTCGGCCGCCATCACCCGGCACCTGCTCGATCGCGCCGGCACCCAGGACCGGCTCGGCGAGGAGTGGGGAGACGCGTGGGTCACCGCCCGCGCCCGGTACGCGGAGTTCGACCTCAGACCGGCTCCGATCTCCGCTCCCACCCTGCTCGTACACGCCCAGGAACCGGTCGGAGCGGCTGTGCCGACGGAGACCGAGCGGGCCAGCTGGCCGCATCCGCACGAGGCGGTGACGGTTCCCGGCAACCACTTCACGATGCTCGAACGCGTCCACGTCGCCACCACGGCCGCGGCCGTCGACGCCTGGTTGCGGCAGGGCTGAGCGATGGCCGGCCGCCACACGGAAGAGCCCCGCCGGGGTGCGGCGGGGCTCTTCCGGGATCGCCGGTCAGGTCAGCGCGGCGGTGAACCGGTCGTTGACCTCGCGACTGATGTAGAAGACGCCCTTCTCCAACTGGTCCGGCGTCCAGGTGACGCACGGCCGGTCGGGATAGGCCACGTATCCGCCGCTGAAGACCTCGTTGCGGTTGCCGGACGGGTCGAAGAAGTAGATGGTCTGCCCCCGGGTGATGCCGTGCCTGGTGGGCCCGACGTCGACCGGTACGTCGTCCATCGCCATCAGGTCGCCGGCCCGCAGGATGTCGCTCCAGCTGCTCAGCTCGAACGCGAAGTGGTGGAGCTTCGCGTTCGGCCCCTTCAGGATCGCGATGTCGTGCACCGTGTTGCCCACGGTCAGCCAGGTGGCGATGCAGTCGGCGTCCGCGTCCAGCGACGTCGCCAGGCGCTCGCTGGGGTAGAAGTCCAGGACCTCCCGGAAGAACCGCTCCATCAGGTTGACGTCCTCGGCGGTGATGAGCGCGTGGTCCAACCGCGGCGCGCCGATGCCCACCAGATGACGGGGGAAGACCTCCGGGTTGTGGGTACCGACCTCGGTGCCCAGCACCGTCATGTCGTGGTAGAGCTCCACGACGTGCTCCGACGGCAGCACGATCCGGATGCCGTCGCTCACCTCGCGGTTCTCCCCGGCCGACATGCGCGACACGGCGCAGCCGAAGCGGGTCGCGCGGTCCTCGAAGCGCTCGATGTCCGCCGGGTCGGCGACCTTGAAGCCGAACTTGGCGACGCCGACGCCGCCCTCCTCGAGGACGACCGAGTGGTGGTCCCACTCGTCCCAGCCCTTGAAGTAGGCCGTGCCCTCCTCGACGAGGACGGGATAGAGACCCATCGTGTCGCCGTAGTGCTGCTTGGCCTTCTCCAGGTCGGTCACGCGGGCGTGGACATAACCCATTCTCAGTACACCCATGCTCTGGCTCCAATCGTGCGGGGCGGGTCAGTCCGTCAGGCGGGTCCTGGCGTACGTGGAAGGAAGGGGTTGGTGCGGCGGAGCCGGTCCTGGCGCAGCTCGACGACGACATCGCCGCACGGCACGGCGCGGCAGGTGAGGCAGGTTCCGGCCGCGCGTTCCTCGGCGGCGAGCACGGACTCGGCGACCACGTCGTCGTACCGGACGCTGCCGGCGCGCAGATCCACCTTGCACATGCCGCAGCCGCCGCGCCGGCAGCCGACGGTGTGGGTGTACCCGGCCCGGGAGAACGCGGCCAGGATGGTCTCACCGTTGGCCACCGGCACGGTCAGCCCGGTCGGCAGGACGACGACGGTGACGGTCATCCCGGCGTGCCGAACCGGGGGAACAGCCGTACGGCGTTGCCGTGTGAAATGGAGGTGCGCTGCTCGTCGCTGATGTCGGAATACTTGTCGAACTCGTCACTAAAATGCGTAACCGAGGGCAGGGGCGCGTATGGCCAGTCGCTGCCGTAAACGATGTGTGTCGGATCGGCGAAGGCCAGAAGTGACGGAAGTGAGACCGGACTGGTCGACAGTGCCGTGTCGAAGTAGAACTTCCGGAGATCCGCCAGATACGTATCCGGGGTCAATTCCATGTCGCGTCGGACGTGGGCCATCCGGTGCGCCGCGTAGGGCACGAATCCGCCACCGTGCGAGAGGATGATGCGCATCCGGGTCCAGCGCCGCATCGCGCCGTGCCGGATCAGATTGTGCACCGCCCGGCTGGTGTCGAGCAGAAAGTCGAGGAGAAACGGCGGCGCGCCGTCGAGGCCCGGCCCGGGCAGGTGGGACGGGTGGATCAGCACCACGGCGCCGCGCCGGTCGAGCTCGTCCATCACCGGGTCGAAGGCCGGGTCTCCGAGGTACGCACCGCGCACGTTGGCGAGCAGGACCACCCCGTCGGCGCCCAGCACGTCGAAGGAGTGTGCGATCTCCGCCAGGGCTCCGTCGACGTCCGGCAGGGTCAGCGTGGCGAAGAAGCCGAACCGGTCCGGTCGGTCTTTTGCCTGCTCAGCGGCGTACTCGTTGACGTATCGGGCCTTGTCGCGGGCCTCGGCGTCGTCACCGAGGTGCACCCCCGGCGTGGAGACCGACATGACGCAGCTGCGTATGCCGTGATCGTCCATCATGGCGAGGGCGCCGTCGGCCGACCAGGCCGGCAGTGGCATCCCCCCGGCCGTCAGGCCCCTGTCGACGAGCCAGCGGGAGTACCCCGGCGGCACGATGTGCTGATGGACGTCGATGCGGTATGTGCCGGTCACGTCGGTTCCTTTCGCGGCCACGACAAAGTCCCGAATGGTGTACGGGTAATGGACGCGCGATATCGGCGAAAGTGCCCGGTGCGCGGCGGTGAATGCGCGTTCATCCGCTGTTGATTCGAGATCGCGCCCGGTCGGGACCATCTTGTCGCGGACCCGCGTCACGGTCGATATTCCCCGTGTGTTGGCGAGCCGGAAATCGGCCGCTGTGGCCCAGACGCTAGCAGCGGCCGGCGAGATCATCAATCAATGTGATTTCGATCACACCGCATGTTGACCACGGATTCCGGCCGGTGTACTGTCCATTCGCACAGGCCAATGGATCTATCAGGCAGTCGCTGTCACGCCTGCGGGTTCGATCTTTCCCCGGAAGCGTGTCCTTCTGCTCCGCACTCGCTCAGGTCCGGGCGCATACGCGGTGCCGCAATGAGTTCGTGAATGCCGCGGGTCGCGAAGACCCGCAGGTCAGACCGGCGGCTTTCCTACGCGTCACCTGGCACAGCCTCCGTCATCCAGCGTCTCTCTGCGGGGAAGGGACCCGAACGTGCAACGTGAAGCCAGCGGTACGACCGCCGAACCGATCGCCATCGTGGGGATGGCGTGCCGGTTCCCCGGTGGTGTGAACTCACCCGCAGAGTTCTGGCAGTTGTTGACCGAGGGCCGCGGCACCGCCGGTGAGCTGCCCGACGGGCGCTGGGACGACTACCTGCGGTCGGATCCGGCCAACGCGGCCGCGCTGCGGGCGGTGAACCGCCACGGGTCGTTCCTGCCCGATGTCGCCGGGTTCGACGCCGCCTTCTTCGGGGTCTCGCCCCGAGAGGCCGAGCTGATGGATCCGCAACAGCGGATGACCCTCGAGGTCAGCTGGGAGGCCCTCGAACACGCGGGTATCCCGCCTCGCGCCCTCGCCCACCACGACGCCGGCGTCTTCGTCGGGGTCGGCGCCGACGACTACGGTCGCCGGCTGCTCGAGGATCTGCCCGGCATCGAGGCGCGTACGGGAATCGGCGGCGCCTACTGCGCGGTGGCCAATCGGGTCTCCTACACCCTCGACCTGCGTGGGCCGAGCCTCGCTGTGGACACCGCGTGCTCCTCCTCGCTGGTCGCCATCCACCTGGCCTGCCAGAGCCTGTGGATGGACGAGACACCCGTCGCCCTCGCGGGCGGTGTCATGCTGATGGCCGGCCCGGGCCTGACGATGGTCCTCGACGCGGCCGGCGCCACCTCGCGGCGCGGGGTGAGCCGGTCGTTCGACGCCTCCGCCGACGGCTATGGCCGTGGCGAGGGCTGCGGGATGGTCGTGCTCAAGCGGCTCAGCGATGCGCGCCGCTCCGGCGACCGGGTGCTCGCCGTGATCCGCGGCGGTGGCATCCACCAGGACGGCCGCACGAACGGGATCATGGCCCCCAGCCAGGAGGCCCAGGAGCACCTGCTCCGCCGGGTGTACCGGTCGACCGGCATCCCGCCGGCCAGCGTCAGCTACGTCGAGGCGCACGGCACCGGCACCGAGATCGGCGACCCGATGGAGGCCGGTGCGCTCGGCGCCGCGCTCGGCTCGGGGTCCGGTCGGCGGACTCCGTTGCTGATCGGCTCCGTCAAGACCAACATCGGGCACCTGGAGGCCGGTGCCGGGGTGGCCGGCGTCATCAAGACGGTCCTGGCGCTCCAGCACGGCCAGCTGCCCGCCACCCTGCACCTGACCGAACCCAACCCGAAGATCGATTGGACGGGCACCGGGCTGCGGGTGGTCGACCGCCTCCAGGACTGGCCGCGCGGCGACCAGCCCCGCCGTGCCGGCGTCTCCGGATACGGCTACGGCGGCACCATCGCCCACCTGATCCTCGAGGAGGCGCCGGCGTCCAAGTCGGCCGACGCCGTCGGCGGCGACACGGGCGCGCCCCGCGTCTATCCGATCTCCGCCGCGACCGGCACCGGGCTGGCCCGAGCCGCCGGCCGGCTGGCCGCCTGGCTCGACGGTGACGGCGCGGCCACACCGCTCGGCGCGGTCGGGCACACCCTCGCGGTACGCCGCAGCCACCTCAGCCACCGCGCCGCGGTCGTCGCGGCGGACCGGCCCGCGCTGGTCGCCGGGCTCACCGCGCTCGCCGAAGGGCGCCCGGACGCGCCGGTCAGCGGCGTCACCCACGAGCCGTCCGACAGCGCTGCCGTCTGGGTCTTCTCCGGCCACGGTTCACAGTGGATCGGAATGGGCCGCGAACTGCTCCAGGCGGAGCCCGCGTTCGGCAAGGTGCTCGACGACCTCGACCCGATCTTCACCGCCGAGATCGGATTCTCGCCCACCGAGGTGATGGCCAGCGGCGAATACGGTGGCGTCGACATGATCCAGCCACTGATCTACGCGATGCAGGTGGGCCTCGCCGCGGTCTGGCAGGCCAACGGCGTGCGCCCCGCGGCGGTGATCGGCCACTCCGTCGGCGAGATCGCCGCCGCCGTCGTCTCCGGGGTGCTCAGCCCGCTCGACGGCGCGCGGCTGGTCTGCCGCCGGTCGGTCCTGCTCCGCCAGACCGCCGGCGCCGGTGCGATGGCGATGGTCGCCCTGGGCTTCGACGAGGTCGCCGAGCGACTTGCCGGACGCACCGATGTGGTGCCCGCGATCGCCTCCTCCGGCAGCTCCACCGTCGTCTCCGGCGAGCCCGAAGCGGTCCGCGCCCTCGTGGCGGAGTGGGGGGCCGAGGTCGCGGTGCGTACCGTCGACTCGGATGTGGCGTTCCACAGCCCGCAGATGGACCCGCTGCTGGCCGGGCTGCGCGCCGCTGCCGACGGCCTCGTGATCCGGCCGCCGGCGTTGCCGCTGTACACCACCGCGCTCACCGATCCCCGCGACGGCGTGGCCCGCGACGGCGCGTACTGGGCGGCGAACCTGCGCAACCCGGTGCTGCTGCACACGGCCGTCCTCGCGGCCGTCGCCGACGGCCACCGCACGTTCCTGGAGGTCTCGCCGCACCCGGTGGTGACGCACTCGATCCGCGAGTCGCTCGACGCCGCCGGGATCGACGGCACGGTCCTCGTCACGCTGCGGCGCAACCGGCCCGAGCAACTGACGTTCCTGGAGAGCCTGGCCGCGGCGCACTGCGCCGGGGTACCGGTCGGCTGGGAGGACATCTACCCCGGCGACGACCTCGCCGAACTGCCGCCGCGCGCCTGGGAACACCGTTCCTACTGGGCGACCAACACCCCGCGGCTGACCGCCCTCGGCGACCGGCACGACCCGGCGAGCCACACCCTGCTCGGCGGGCGGACCGTGGTCAACGGCGTCACTCCGGTGCAGCTGTGGCACACCTACCTCGACCCGGCCAGCCGCCCCTACGATGCTGACCATCCGGTGCAGGGCGTCGAGATCGTGCCGGCGGCGGTGCTGCTGAGCACGTTCCTGGCGGCGGGGTCGGCCGATGCGCTCACCGAGGTCGCGTTGCGCACCCCGGTGACGGCCGACGCGCTGCGGGAGATCCAGGTGGTGCGCCAGGGTGACGTGGTCAATCTCGCCTCCCGCCTGGTCGATCCGGAGGCTGGGGACGGCCCGCGAGACGAGGCGTGGCTGGTGCACACGACGGCACGGACCGGCCCTGCCGGTGCGCCGCCGCCGCCGGGCCCGGACGGCCCGAGCACCCCGCTGGATCCCGGTTTCGTCGTCGAGCGCCTCGCCGAGCTCGACGTTCGCGGCATGGGATTCCCCTGGCAGGTCACCGGTCTGGCGCGGACCGCCGACGGCGGGCTGCGTGCCGAGGTCGACGCGCCCGGCAGCGGCATCGGGGCCGGGCGCTGGGCCTGTGTCCTGGACGCCGCGCTGTCCATCGCGTCCGTGGTCTTTCCCGGCGAACCGGTGCTGCGGATGCCCGCGGCGATCCGCGGCCTCACCGTCACCGGTGATCCGCCCGCGCGGGTGATCGTGCACGCGCGGCCCGCCACCGGCCCGTCGGGTGCGGACACCGCCGAGGTTGCCGTCACCGCGTCGGACGGCACGCTCGCCGTCGTCCTCACCGGGCTGCGGTACGGCGTGCTCGACGGTGATCCGCGGGCCGAGGCCAGCCCCGGGCGGCTCGCCTTCGACCTGGCGTGGCGGCCGGTCCCGCTGCCCGCGTCCCCGCCCTCGTCCCACCTCGTGGTCCTCGGTGATCCGTCGCTCGCCAGGCTGCTGGAGGTGCCGCTCGCGACGCACACTCCGCGGCAGCCCGGCACCGTGCTGGTGGCCCCGCCTCCCGGCACCGCAGCCGCCGACGCGTCGGCTCAGGTCCTTCGCGCGGTACGGGCAATGGCCGCGCTGCCGCCCGGTGACCGGCGGGTCTGGGTCGTCACCCGGGGCGTGCGCGCGGGTTCGGCCGCGTCCCTGGGGCTGTCCGCGCTGTGGGGACTCGGCCGGATCCTCGCCACCGAGTACCCGGACGTCGTGGGTGGCATCGTGGACCTGCCGGAGGAGTTGACGGCCGCGACGGCGCCGGCCCTGCGCGCGGCCCTCGGCGCACCCCCCGGTCCGGACCTGCTGTCGGTCGAGGACGGCGCCGTCCACGCCGCCCGGCTCACCCCGCTCGACGGTCCGCCGGTGCGGCCCATGTTCGAATGCCGGTCCGACGCGACGTACCTCATCACCGGCGGCCTCGGCGTCCTGGGTCTCGAAGTCGCACGGTGGCTGGTCAACCGGGGCGCACGGCGGCTCGTGCTGGCCGGCCGCACGGCGCTGCCGCCCCGCGAGCGCTGGGACGACGCCGATCCGCAGCAGCGGGCGCGCATCGGCGCGGTCCGATCGCTGGAGGCCGCCGGCGTCACCGTACGCACGATCGCCCTCGACGTCGCCGACACCGACGCGCTGCGGCAGGCGCTGCGACCGGACGTCCTCGGCCTGCCCCCCGTCCGCGGCGTCGTGCACGCCGCTGGGGTGGTCGAGAACCAGCTGGCCGACCAGGTCGACGACGCCGCGCTGGCCCGTGCGCTGCGGCCCAAGGCCGACGGCGCGCTCGCCCTGCACACCGTGTTCCCGCCCGGAACGCTGGACTTCCTCGTGCTGTTCTCCTCCGCCGGCCACCTGCTGGGCCTGCCCGGCCAGGCCGCGTACGCCGCGGCCAACGCGTTCCTCGACGGGCTCGCCCGGCACCGGCGGGCCGCCGGGGACGCCGCGGTGACGAGCTATGCCTGGACGTCGTGGCGTGGCCTCGGCATGTCGACCTCGTCGGTGCTCATCGACGGTGAGCTCGCCGCGCGCGGCACCGCCGACATCACGCTGCGGGAGGCATTCCGGGTCTGGGAGCACGCCCACCGGCGCGACAGCGGGTTCGTGGCTGTGCTGCGGCCGATTCCGGTGCCCGTCGGCGGCCGGCGACCACCGCTGCTGGCGGACCTGACGGCTGAGGCGCCCTCGTCGTCGGCCCTCGATTCGCAGGCGCCGGCATGGGTGGACCTCGACGGCACCGAACTGGCCGAGCACATGGTCCAGGCGGTCCGCTCCGTCGTCGCCGGTGAGATGAAGGCGGCCGAGACCGACGTCGACCCGCACCGGCCACTGCTGGAGATGGGCCTGGACTCCATCATGGCCGTCTCCATCCGGCGCCGGCTAGAGCAGGGACTGCGGCTCAGCCTGCCCAGCACGCTGCTGTGGCGCCACCCGACCGTCACCGCCGTCGCCGGCCACCTCGCCGACCTCGCGGTGGCCGGGCGCCCGACCACCGAACCGACGTCCTGACCGAGGAGCCGCTGCCGTGACCACTGACGCACCCAGCACACGACCGTTCACCGGAGCCGAATACCTGGAGAGCCTCCGCGACGGCCGCGAGATCTACCTGTACGGGGAGCGCATCGACGACGTGACGAGGCACCCCGCATTCGCCAACCCGGCCCGGATGACCGCGCGGCTGTACGACGCGCTGCACGACCCGGCCCGCCGCGACGTGGTCACCGCGCCGACCGACAGCGGCACCGGGTTCACCCACCCGTTCTTCCGGACCCCCCGCAGCGTCGACGAGGTGGTCGCCGACCGGGCCGCCATCGCCGAATGGGCGAGGCTCTCCTACGGGTGGATGGGCCGCAGCCCCGACTACAAGGCCGCCTTCCTGGGCACGCTGGGCGCCAACGCGGATTTCTACGCGCCGTACGAGGACAATGCCCGCCGGTGGTATCGCGAGTCCCAGGAGAAGGTCCTCTACTGGAACCACGCGATCGTGCAACCCCCGGTCGACCGTCACCTGGCCGCGGACGCCGCGAAGGACGTCTTCGTGCACGTCGAGAAGGAGACCGACAACGGCCTGGTGGTCAGCGGTGCCAAGGTGGTCGCCACGGGCTCGGCGCTGACCCACTTCAACTTCATCTCCCACTACGGCCTGCCGATCAAGAAGCGTGAGTTCGCGCTCGTGGCGACCGTGCCGATGGGCGCGCCCGGGCTCAAGCTGATCTGCCGTCCGTCGTACTCGGCCACCGCCTCGGTGATGGGCAGCCCGTTCGACTACCCGCTGTCCAGCCGACTGGACGAGAACGACACGATCTTCGTCCTGGACAAGGTCCTGATTCCCTGGGAGAACGTGTTCCTCTACGGCGATCCGGAGCAGGTCAGCACGTTCGTGCCGCGCTCGGGCTTCCTGGAGCGGCTGACGTTCCAGGGTTGCATCCGGCTCGCCGTGAAGATCGACTTCATCGCGGGCCTGCTGCTGAAGGCACTCGACATGACCGGCACAGGCGGATACCGGGGCGTGCAGACCCGGGTCGGCGAGGTCCTCGCCTGGCGCAACATGTTCTGGGCGCTGAGCGACGCCGCGGCCCGCAACCCGCAGGAGTGGAAGGACGGCGCCCTGCTGCCCCGGCTCGACTACGGCCTGGCGTACCGGTGGTTCATGACCGTCGGATACCCGCGGATCCGGGAGATCATCGAGCAGGACGTGGCCAGCGGCCTCATCTACATCAACTCCAGCGCGGAGGACTTCGAGAACCCGGAGATCCGGCCGTACCTCGACCGCTTCCTGCGCGGTTCCGCCGGGCAGACGGCCGTCGACCGGGTGAAGCTGATGAAGCTGCTGTGGGACGCCGTCGGCACCGAGTTCGGCAGCCGCCACGAGCTCTACGAGCGCAACTTCGCGGGCAACCACGAGAACGTGCGCGCCGAGATCGTGGCCGTGCAGGAGATGACCGGGCAGCTCGACGGCTACCGGGGCTTCGCCGAGCAGTGCCTGGCCGAGTACGACCTCTCCGGCTGGACCGCGCCGGACCTGGAGTCCTACGACGACCTGCGGGCGCTGCGCAAAGAGCTGTGGAAGCGGGGCTGACGTGGCGACCCCGTACTTCGGGCACGTGATCGAGGGGATGGAGACCCCGCCGGACGACGGTCCGCGGGCGCCGTCCGTCGACCCGTTCACCCGCCGGCCGTGGGCGGTCGCCCCGGCCGGCGACCACGCCGTCGCCGCGCGGGCGGTCGCCGCGGCCCGCACCGCCTTCGACTCCGGGCCGTGGCCAGGCATGGGCTTCACCCGGCGCGGGGTCCTGCTGCATCGCCTCGCCGACCTGGTCGAAGAGCACATTGAGGAGTTGGCGCTCGCCGACACGCGGGACATGGGCAAGCCGATCAGCGACAGCCGCGGCAAGGACGTGCCCCGCGCCGCGCAGAACCTGAGGTTCTTCGCCGACCACGCCCGGCTCGGCGCGGCGGAGACCTACCCCATGGACAGCGGTCACCACGCCTACAGCCGCTACGAACCGGCCGGCGTGGTGGTCGCGGTGAGTCCGTGGAACTACCCGCTGATGCTCGCCACCTGGAAGATCGCGCCGGCCCTCGCCTGGGGCAACACCGTGGTCCTCAAACCGTCGGAGGAGACACCGGCGTCGGCAACCATCCTGGCGCGGCTCGCGATCGAAGCCGGCCTGCCGCCGGGTGTACTCAATGTGGTGCACGGTGCGGGCGACGCCGTCGGCGAGCCGCTCGTCACCGACCCACGGGTGGACCGGGTCACCTTCACCGGCGGCACGGCAACCGGCCGGGCGATCGCCACCGCGGCCGCCGCCAACCTGACACCCGTCAGCCTGGAACTCGGCGGCAAGGGCGCCAGCGTGGTCTTCGCCGACGCCGACCTCGACCAGGCTGTCGCCTGGTCGATCAAGGCGATCTTCACCAACGCCGGCCAGATCTGCCTGGCCGGCAGCCGCCTGCTTGTCCAACGCGACATCTACGACGCGTTCCTGTCCCGGTTCGTAGCGGCGGCCGAGGCGCTGCCGGGAGGTGACCCGTCCGACCCGACGACCCGCTTCGGCCCGCTCGCCTCGGCCAGACACCACCGAGCCGTCCTACAGCACGTACGCCGGGCAGAGGAGGCCGGTGCCCGGGTGGTGACCGGCGGCGCGGGCGAGGGCTGGATCGTACGGCCCACGGTGCTCACCGGCGTCGGCACGGGCACCGCCGCGTGGCGTGAGGAGATCTTCGGCCCCGTGGTGACCGTGACACCGTTCACCGACGAGAAGGACGCGGTGCGCCTCGCCAACGACACCCGGTACGGCCTGAACGCCATGCTGTTCACCAGCGACCTGTCGCGGGCGCACCGGGTCGCCGGCCGCCTGCGCGCCGGCACCGTCTGGGTCAACTGTTTCTTCGTCCGAGACCTGCGCGCGCCGTTCGGCGGAGCCGCGGAGTCCGGGGTCGGCCGCGAAGGCGGCACGTTCAGCCGTGATTTCTTCACCGAGCCCAAGGCCGTCGTGATCCAGGTCGACGAAGGAGACCGCCCGTGAGCCACGCCGAGGAAGGTATCCGCTACCTCACCGCCGCCGACGTCGCCGGGCTCGTCAGCCGGATCGACGTGCCGGCCGTCATCCGCCAGACCCTGCTGGCCTACGCCAAGGGTGCCGCGGGGCTGTCTGCCGAGGCCGCCCTGCGCTGGACGACCGGCTCCGGGCACGCCGCCCGCAGTCTCATCCTGCCGGGGTGGGCCGACGGGGCGTACGGCTGCAAAATCATCAACGCCTCACTGGGAAACGTGGAGCGGGGCCTGCCCCGGGCGGCCGGTCTGGTCGTGCTCGACGACCCGGAGACCGCACGGCCCGTCTGCATCATGGAGGGCGCCCGGATCAGCGCCCTGCGCACCGCGGCCACCTCGGTCGTCGCCGTCACCGCCGTCCGTGAACCGGCCGGCGTGACGCGGCTGGCGTTCCTGGGCTGCGGCCGGCAGAGCGAGACGCACCTCGAACTGCTCGCACCGCTCACCCCGGCCCTGCGTGACGTGCGCGTGTTCGACCTCGACGCGGGCCGCGCCGGGCACTTCGCCGCCCGATGCCGCGACCTGCTCGGCGCGGGCTCCCAGATCCGGGTGACATCGACGGCCCGTGAGGCGGTCGAGGGCGCGGCGCTGACGGTCGCGGCCACGACCACCACCGAGCCGTACGTGGACCTCGACTGGGTGCCGCCCGGCGGGACGTTCGTCAACGTCTCGCTCGACGACGCCACCGAGGGACTGCTGCTCGGCGCCGACCACCTCATCGTCGACGACTGGGAGTTGGTCCGCACCGACGACCATCGCCTGCTCGGCCGGTTGGCGGCCGCGGGCCGGGTGGTCGGGCCGGACGACCCCGCACCGGACGGATCGCGCCGGGTCGACGCCGAGATCCCGCGTCTGCTCGCGGGGGAGTACACGCGACCGGTCACCGCCACCGACCGCGTGGTCATCAACCCGTTCGGCATGGGTGTCAGCGACATCGGTCTCGCCGCCGCCGTTCTCGACCTCGCGCGCCGAACCGGTGACGGCACGCTCCTGCCATGCTGATGCCGCCCCCGTCACCGCCTCCGGGTGCCGAGGTGTCCCCGCTGGACACCCCGCAACTGCGTCCCGTGCTGGGCACCTTCGCCACCGGGGTCACCATCGTCACCGTCGGCGGTACCGACCCGCACGGGATGACCGCCAACTCCTTCACCTCCGTCTCGCTCGACCCGCCCCTCATCCTGATCTGCCTCGAGAAGGGCACCCGCACCCTCGACGGCGTCGTGGCGGCCGGGACCTTCGCGGTCTCGGTCCTGGCCGCCGACCAGGACGTGGTCGCGCGGACCTTCGCCCGTCGCATGCGCCCCAGCGGTCCGGCCGGCTTCGACGGGGTGCGGTGCGTCGATGGTCCGCACACCGGCGCGCCCCTGGTGTGCGACGCCGCCGCCTGGCTGGAGTGCGCCCTGTGGCGCACCTACGACGGTGGTGATCACACCATCGTGGTGGGCCGTCTGTTGTCCGTGCGCCGCGTCCACGACCGTCCCCCGCTGCTGTTCTACGGCGGACAGTTCCACCGTGGGCCCGTCGCGGCGGCGTCAGCCTGAGCCGCTGCCGGCGTGGGCCCGGACCCCTCGCGAGCTCAGGGATGACTCCCGCGAACCCGCGCAGCGGTGCTCAGGTGCTCGTCCGGCGCACTCGGTGCCGGGTTGGCCGATCCGGGCAGCGGGGCACGATCTGTGATCCCCGGCGTTCCTGCGGTCTGAACCGGCGGACGAGCGGGCGCTGCCCCGCCGGAATCTCCTGGTCGATGCCCTTCGGGGCAGGTCAGGTGGAAGACTGGGGCTGTCGCCGAGGGAGGCCCCTGTATGTCCGCCGATCGTCACCTTGCCGTCGCCGGTCCGCGCGAGCTCCGTGAGGGCCCGGTGTCCGGGACCGAGCCGGGCCCCGGCCGCGTGACGGTCGACATCACGTACACGGGGATCTGCGGCACCGACGTCCACGGGTACACCGATGGGCACATGCTGCCGCCGGCGGTCTTCGGACACGAGTGGACCGGTTCGATCTCGGCGGTGGGCGACGGCGTGGACGGGCTGCGGGTCGGCCAGCGGGTGGTGGGCGCGGTGGGGCCGGCGTGCGGCCGTTGTCGCCAGTGCGTCGCCGGGCATGCCCGCCACTGCGACACGGTGTTCGCCGAGGCCAACGGGGTCGACGCCGACGCGCCCGCGTACGGTGCCTTCGCCACCCGGGTGCAGGTCTCGGCACGGCGGGTGATCCCGGTGCCGGAGAGCCTCTCGGATGTGGAGGCGGCGCTCGTCGAGCCGGCTACGGTCACCTTCCACGCCGTGCGGCGGGTGGCAGCGGAGTACGGTACGACCACCGTGGTCCAGGGTGCCGGCCCGATCGGGCTGCTCACCGCCCAACACGCGCGCAACGCCGGAGCGGGTCCCTTGATCATCTCCGAGCCCTCCGCGGCGCGCCGTGCGCTGGCCGGCAAGCTGGGCTTCGCCCACGTGGTCGAGCCCGCCGAACTCCGGGCCGCGCTCGACGAGCTCACCGGAGGGCTGGGCGCCGACGTCGTGTACGAGTGCAGCGGCGTTCCGACGCTGTTCCAACCGTCGGCGGAGCTGGTGCGTCGGGGCGGGACGCTCGCGTTGCTCGGCTATCCGCTGGAGAACTCGAGCGTCAGCTACGGCGACTGGCAGAGCCGCGAGCTGACCGTGATCGGGTCCCTGGCCTACCAGCACGACGACTTCGTGGGCGCCATGCACGCGATCGCCGCGGGTCGGATCGACGTGGCGTCACTGCACACGGGCACCTTCGGCCTGTCGTCGCTGAAGGACGTCCTCGAGGAACTCGATTCGGGCCGGAGCGAGCACACCAAGGTGCTGATCGACCCGAGGCGGACGGACGAGACCTGACGGCAACGGGCTCCCTCAGGAGATGGTGGCGGGCGTCCCCGGGGCCCTCGGGGCGGGATCGGCGTACGCGGCCGCGACCGTGGCCCGGTCGAAGACCCGCCAGGTCGCCGCGATCACCGCCAGGGCGACCACGAGCCCCACCCAGTAGGGCGCCGTCAGCCCGAACCGGGTGGCGACCACCCCGCCGAGCAACGCGCCGAGGCAGTTGCCGCCGGCGGCGATGAACAGCGTCGTGCTGCCCACCCGGCCCTGCAGGGCGGACGGGGTCAACCGCTGGCGCAGCGAGTTGGCCACCATGTTCCACAACGCGCCGTGCACCCCGAACGCGAACAGCGCCACCCCGACGACCGCCGCGCTGCGGGACGCGGCCAGCGCCAGGTGCAGCCCCGCCTCGATCAGCAGGCCGATCCGGATGGTCCACGTGGCGGTGACCGCGGCGACGAGACGGTCCCCGATGACCGAGCCGAGCAGCCCACCGACCGCGAGGCAGGTGAAGAGGGCGCCGTAGCCGACCGAACCGAGGCCCAGCCGTTGCGAGGCGAGCAGCACCAGCACCGCGAGGGCCGCGGTGAGGGTGAGGTTGAGCAGCCCGATCAGCAGGGTCATGGTGCGCAGCAGCCGCTGGGAGAGCAACCAGCGGAACCCCTCGGCGACCTCCGCGCGGACCGAGCGGCGTCCGCCCGTCTCCGACGATGCGCGGTACGACCCGGTCATGAGGCCGACGAGCAGGGCGCTGAGTGCGTACGTGCCGGCGTTGACGCCGAACGGGATGGCGGCCGCCAGCACGAAGAGGAAGCCGCCGAGCGGCCCGGCGACCATGTTGTGCATGACTGTCGTGCCCGCGCCCAGCCAGCCGTTGGCCCGTTCCAGGCGCGACCGCGGCACCACCGCCGGCAGCACCGCCTGGGCGGCCGTGCGGAACACCACCTCACCGGCGTTCACCACGAACAGCACCGCGTACAGCAGCGTCACCCCGGCCCGACCGGTGACGATCGCGGCGGCCAGCACCGCCAGCGCGGCGAACCGTACCCAGTCGAGGGCGATCATCAGCCGACGCCGGTCGACCCGGTCGGCGAGCACCCCGCCGGGCAGCGAGAACAGCAACCACGGCAGCCACGCCACCGCGGCGCCCGCCGACACGACCAACGGGTCGTCGGTCTGCGACGCCACGTACAGCGGGGCCGCCACCGTGGCCATCCCGCTGCCCAGCGCCGACGTCGTGGTGGCCGCCAGAAGCCTGGCGAAGCGCCCGCCGAGCCGTTCGCCCCTGATCGCCGTCACGGCGAGCGAACCTACCAGCGGCGGCGGTTCTCTCCGACCGGATTACGGGACCGGATCCTGCGCGGCAGCGGCTGGCCGTCGGGACGTCGGCGGCCGGCCACCGCGCGCAGGTGTTCGCGGCGCACGCGTACCCCCGTCATCCGCCGAAGCGACGCCACGCGTCATCGGCCACCGCGTTGACGCTGCGGCCCGCCGCGGCCAGGTCCGCCGCAGTGAACTGTTCCGGCCCACCCGCACGCCGGCGAACCGCTCGTCGCGCGAGATCGGCGTACGCGGGGAACAGCGTCGCGAGGTACTCGCCGGCGGCCGCCTTCGCGATGACGTCCTGGTGGGCGAGCGTGTAGTGCAGTCGTGCGGGGCCGAGCACGAACCAGGTGACGGTGTCGGCGTCCATGACCTGATCGGGTGGCACGTCGGCCACCGCGGCCGGGATCGTCGCCGCCGTCGCCTGCCAGTATTCCCGCAGGTTGTCGAGGTTGTACCGGCGCAGTTGCTCCTGGTCGACCCGGATCCCCAGGTCCGCGACGGCCGGTCCACGCACCGGGACGCCGTACCGCTGCAACGTCAACCACAGCACCGGAGTGAGTTCGCCGCACGGCCGGTCGGTGGTGAACTGGCCGTCCACCACGAACGGCACGATCCGGTTGTCGATCGGCCAGACCTGCGCCAACGCCGGCTCGAGATAGACCCCGTCCAGACGAGGTGACCCCGGCATCTCTGCGTGGATTCTCGCGAGCCGGGTCAGGTCGTCACCGGTGGCCGGCCGCGACGTCAGGATCACCGTGTCCACGTCACTGGCGTCCGGCTGCCAGGCGCCGAGCGCCGCGGAGCCGACGACGTAGAGGCCCCGCACATAGCCCGGCAGGTCATGATCGACCTTCGCGAGGTAGACCCGCATCAGATCCTGGATCATGCCGGCGACCGTAGCAGTGCCGCACGGCCTCGGCGTACGCCCGTTGCGGCCGCAGGTACGCCGACGGCACCGGTCCGGTCCCGGCTGCACGGATCGGACCGGCCGGGCCGAGGCCCGGCCGGTCCGACGCGTTCGGGCCGTCCTACCGGGTGACGGTCGCCTCCAGGTGGTACGGGTTCGTGTGGTGCGGGCTGGTGCGGCGCGCCTCGACGACGAACTCCCACACGCCCGGAGTGGGGTTGGTGTAGGTGCGGGCGAACGGTGCGCAGCCGTAGCCGTCCAGGTAGTTCGAGTAGCAGTAGATCGTGCCGCTGGTCTTCTCCTTGCTCAGCCCGTCCGGGCCGTACGCCCACCAGCGGGTCTGGCTGCCGTCGGCCACCCCGGAGAGGTTGACGGTCAGGCTGGTGGCGCCGGCCGGGACCGCGACGCTGTAGGTGACCGTGTCGTTGCGGTCCACCGTGCCGGCCGCGGACCAGGTGGCGCCCGGTGCCAGCGGGGCGGCGGCCGCGACGGCCAGCATCGCGGACTGCTCGACGGCCCGGGTCGCCGGGTTGTCGATGGCCAGCACGGCGCTGTGGATGCCCTGGGTGACCGGGGCGGCGGTCACCTTGACGACGGTCGGGACGTTCTTCGCCAGGGTGACCTTGCGGGGCGCGGTGAAGGTGCCGTCGTTGCCCTGGATGTCCAGGACGTAGTCCTGCGGGCCCTCCTGACCGGCGGTGCGGGTCAGGGTGACGTCGTAGGCGCGGGACTCGCCGACGGCCTGGCCGCCGCTGCCCGGCGCGCAGCTGTTGTACAGGCCGCTGCCGGTGTTCGGCGTGGTCAGCCGGCCGGAGAGCACGGTGCAGACCGGCGCGGAGACGGTGACGCCGTCGGTGTCGGCGACGCCCTTGGACAGGTACTGCCAGGCGTGCGGCACGTCGAACTCGCCGCGGCCCTGGGCGATGGCCGGCTCGTCCTTGTTGAAGTCGGCGGTGGAGAAGATGGCCGCACGCAGCTCGGCCGGGGTCGCGTTGACGCCGTTCTGCCGGGCGGCGGAGAGCAGCAGCGCGGCGGCGCCGGCGGCCTGCGGAGAGGCCATCGAGGTGCCCTGCAACATCGAGTACCCGGCCGGCAGCCGGTAGCCCGTCTCGGCGACGGCGCTGCTGGGGATCCAGTTCGGGGTCGGGGCGATGGCCGCGCCGGGCGCGGTGATGTCCGGCTTGAAGCCGCCGTCCTCACGCGGCCCGCGTGAGGAGAAGGGGAAGACGGCCCTGACCTGGTGCACGAACGAGCCGTAGTTGACCCACCAGGTCTGCTTGGAGACCGAGGCGCCCACGCTGACCACCCGGTTGGCGGAGGACGGGTCGCCGACACTGTTGGTGCCGGCGCCGGAGTTGCCGGCGGAGGAGAAGATCTGCACGCCGGTGGTGTCGATCAGGCGGTCGTACAGCAGCGCCATGGCGCTCTGCCCGTCGTTGAGGGCGGGGCTGGAGCCGATGGACAGGTTGATGACGTCCACGCCGTAGTTCGTGGCCAGGTCCACCATGCCGTCGGTGAGGGCGGCGGAGGAGCAACCGTTGCTGGTGCAGGCCCGCATCGAGACCAGCTTGGCGCCGGGCGCCTGGCCGTTCATGCGCCCGCCGAACATCCCGTTGGCGGCGGTGATGCCGGCCACGTGGGTGCCGTGCGCCTCGTCGAGGGTGTTGAGGTTCACGCCGATGATCGCCGAGTTGAGGCGCCGCGGCTCGACGGTGAAGGGCTGGCGCTCGTTCACGTCGGTCGCGGGGTTGTCCTGGCCGAGGTAGCCGATCTGCTGGTTGACGCGGTACGGCCGGTACAGCTCTTCGTCGCCGAAGACGTGGTCCAGGTTGGTGTCGACCCAGACCGCGTTGTCGGATTCGCGGTAGGCGACGCCGAGGTAGCCCGTCAGGGTGGGATCGGCGTAGCCGGCGATGGCGAGGTTCTTGGCCTGTAGGTACAGGTCGTCGCCGCCGCCGTCGGGCATCGTCCAGGTGATGTCGTACTTGACGGCCGTCGGCCCGGTGACCTTGTTGCCGGCGGTGTACAGCAGCCAGGTGCGGTCGAAGAGCAGGTCGATCAAGTTGAGCGGGTTGCTGCCGACGGCCGTGTCCACCAGCTTGCGCTCGCCCGTCGTGGTGGTGGCCAGCGCCGGGTGGGTCGGGTCGATGCCGGTGTCCATGACGCCGATGGTCACGCCCCGGCCGTCATAGGTGGGGTGTTCCGTCTTGAACGCCACCGAGCCGGTCTCGCGGGTCGGCATGTACGGGTTGTCGTCGGGCGTCGCCGCTGACGGCGCCGCCGGCAGGTCTTCGGCGTCGCCGGCGGCACCGGCGGTGCCCGCGTCCGCCCGGGTCTCGTCCAACCTGAGGAGTTCGTCGGCGTCCACCCGGAGCACGTCGTCGAGGGCGACGACCTGGTCCACGGCGGCGAACGGCACGTTGGCCTTGACGTAGCCGATCTCCGGCTCGGTCCGGGTGACCTCGGCGCCGAGCTCGGTGAGCCGCCGGGCGGTCCCGTCGGTGCTGCCGGGCTTCACCGCGATCATCAGGGTGACGAAGTCGGGGACCCGCTGCTCCGCCCCGGCGGGGAGGCTGCGGGCCCGGTGCTGGGCGGCGTACCTGGCGATCAGAGCCCGGTCGTGGCCGCCCAGCTTGTCGGCGGCGCCGCCGGGCGCTGCCTGGCTGCCCGCGTGGGCAGGGACGGAGGGCAGGGACAGTCCGCTCACGACGAGCGCGGCGGCGAGTGTCGCGACGGCGCGACGGGCTCGGCGCGAGGTGCGCATGGCAGGGGAAGTCATCGGCATCCTTCAGGGAAAGAGATGAGCTGATGTCCTGACACCCTGCCACCGCCGACGACTGATGATCAGTGTTCTGACCTGGCAATTCTCTGCCATGGCACAAATGCGACATCGGTTGTCGCGGATGTTGCGGCCGATCGTCGCCCGCCACCGGCCGGCTGCGGTCCCGCGCCGACTCCTAGATCCACTTTCGGCGGGCTGCCTGCCACCCCAGCTGGATCCTGCTCTGCACTCCGGCCAGGTAGAGGAGCCGCTGCACTCTGCGTTGGACGGTGCGCATGCTCACCTGCAGCTGTGCGGCGATCGTCTGATCCGTGTAGCCGGCGAGGAGAAGAGCCAACAGACGGCGGTCCTCGGCTGCCAGCGGACCGTCGGGAAGCGAGGACAGCGCGACCGGCACCGGCAGCGCCGATTCCCAAACCCGGTCGACGACCCAGGCCAGACAGTCCACCACCGGGCGGGCGCGCACCACCAGAAGAACCGGCTCCTCGGACCCCAGCTCGGACGGCACGAGCACCGCCTGGCGCCGGTCGAAGACCACCAGCTTGAACGGGACGGCGGCCACCCGCATCTCCTCGCCGAGCGAGGCCCACTCCTCCAGCAGCAGCGGGATCTCCGAGCTGTCCGGGTTGAGCAACTCGCGGTCGTACACCACGCGGTAGCGGACCCCGGCCCGCAACGCGTCCCGCTCGCCGACGTTGTTGGCGGCCGGTACGGCGACGGCGGGTCGTTTGACCAGCGCGCAGATGTCCTGCCCGGCCTCGCGCTGCAACATTGCGTAGCGCTCGGCGATGGCGCGGGCGCCCCGAATCACCTCGACGGAGTCGCCACCCCGCCCTGCCGAGCCGTAGGCCTGGAACCGCTCGGTCAGTTCGGCGATGGCGGCCTGCGCCTTGCGCAGTTCCTCCGTCCGCCGCAGCGCCAGCAGCTTGAGGGCGGGATCCGGTGGCGCGGCCCGGATGACGCCTGCCGGACCGGTCGGGAGCTCCACGAGCCCCTTGTCCTCCAGTCCCGCCAGCGCCCGACGGACCTCCGAGTGGGACAGCCCCGTCCGCTCGGCCAGCTCCTCCGCGTCGACCGCCGACGTGACGGCCAGCGCGAGATACAGCTGCTCCTCGGCGGGTTCGACGCCGACGCCCTCCAGCATTCTGGCCCCTCCACCCGGCAGTCCTGATCATCAACGAGCTGTGGTGGGCAGCAGTGTAGTCAGGGCCGGGTGTCTGCCAAGACCATCGACGAGGCTCATGTCCGCTGGTCAAGCTTCCGGCGGACGCCTTCCCCCGGCCGTGCCGCCGTCGGCGGGTCGCCGGGGTCGGAGGAGGTGGCCTCGGCGGCCAGGACGGCGGCCGCTCAGAACAGCGTCGACGGTCCGACCGGCGTCGGCTCGGGCAGCGGCTCGACCTCGGGCAGGCGCGCCCGGACCTCGTCGTGGAACCTGCGGGCGAGGTCGGGCGCGTCGGCGTTGTCCGGGGTGTGCACGAACATGGTCGGGGAGCGGCCCTCGCGCAGCCAGCCGGTCATGACGTCGAGCCACGGTTGCCAGCCTTCCACCGTCCGGGCGGGGTCGTCCCGGCCCAGGTACCGCACGATCGGCCGGTCGGTCAGCGCGCGGGCGCGCAGCGGCGTACGGGGCTTCTTCGTCCACGCGTCCCGTTCCGCGTCGCTGGTCGGCGGGGTGCGGAAGAAGGCGGTGGTGTCGAAGGGGATCCACTCCGCGCCGACCGTGGTGAGCGTGTCCTCCAACGTCCGCGCCGCCAGCGGGTCGTCGAAGAACGCGGGGTGACGGACCTCCACGGCGTACCGGTGGGCGCTGGGCAGCCCCCGCAGGAAGCGGGCGAGCGCCGGTACGTCGGCGGGGCCGAACGAGCCGGGCAACTGGACCCAGAGGGCGTGGGCCCGCGGACCGAGGGGTTCGATCGCGTTCAGGAAGGCCCGGAGTTCCTCGTCGGCGCCGGTGAGCCGGCGTTCGTGCGTGACTGTCCTGGGCAGCTTCAGCACGAACCGGAAGTCGGGGTCGGTCTGCCGCGCCCACGACACCACCGTCTCCCGTGCCGGTGTCGCGTAGAAGGTGGTGTTCCCCTCCACGGCGGTGCACCAGCCGGCGTAGGCGCGCAGCCGCTCGTGGGCCGGCAGGGGGTGCGCCAGGAAGCGTCCCTGCCAGGACTTGTGCGTCCACATCGCGCACCCCACGTGCAGGCGCATCCGATCCTCCCACCGCTCGACGGCCCCGCGCGGGCAGGCCCGCGCCCGCGTACGGTATCCGGCCGGGCGACCCGGATCGGCGTACCCCCGCCGGCTCGGCCTTCGGCTCGGGCCCGAGGTCGGGCCGTCCGCCTCTCGCGCGTTCCCGGACCGCCGTCGGCTGCCCCGGGGACATCGGGCATGGGGTCGGCCGTCAGTGGCCGAGGAGGCGCACGCCGACGTAGGCGGTGCCGGCCACCAGGACCCAGCTCGCCAGCCCCAGGGTCAGGGTGCGGCCGCCGGCGCGCCGGAGGGTCGGCAGGTGGATGCCGGTGCCGAGCCCGAACAGCGCGGCGACGAGGAGCACGTGCTGCACGTGACGCGCGGCCTCCGCCAGCGGGTCCGGGACCAGCGGGGTGCTGGCGAGGGCGACCGCGACCAGGAACCCGACGACGAACAGCGGCACCGCGGGCGGCCGGCGACCCGACCCGCCCGGTGCCCCTCCCGCGGCGCGGCGCGCGGTGACGGCCACCGCGGCCACGAGGGGCGCGAGGAGCGCGACCCGCGCCAGCTTCACCGTGACGGCGGTGGTGAGCGCACCGGGCACCTGGTTGGCCGTGGCGACCGTCTGCCCGATGTCGTGGACGCTGGCGCCGACCCATTCGCCGAACGCGACCGGGTCCAGGGCCAGCGGGCCGCGCAGCAGCGGCAGCACGGCGATCGCGAGGGTGCCGCACAGTGTGACCAGCGCCACCGCGGCGGGGACGTCGTCGTCCTCGGTGTCCGTCACCTTCTCCATCGCCGCGATGGCGGAGGCGCCGCAGATGGCGAAGCCGGTGGCGACCAGCAGTGAGCGGGCGCGGGACACGCCGAGCAGCCGTCCGAGCAGCCGGGTGCCGGCGAAGGTGACCGCGACGGTGCCCACCACCACGGCGAGGCCGGGGACGCCGATCTGCGCCAGGTGGCCGAGGCTCAGTTGCAGGCCGAGGAGCACCACCGCGAGCTGCAGCAGGTGCCGGGAGGCCACCCGGGTGCCGGCACGCAACACCGGGCGGTGTGCGCCGAGGTTGACCACGACCATCCCCAGCGCCACGGCGACCGTCGACGCGGGCACGGCCGGCAGGACGCGTGCCACGGCGAACGCCACCGCGGTGGCCGCGGCGACCAGAAGCAGCCCGGGGGCGGCGCGCGGCATTCGGCGCGGTGCCGACCCGGGTGGATGCGCTCGTTCGCTCCCGCGCCGGCGGCCGGCGCCGCGTGCCGTCAGGGTGGGTCTGCCCAGGTCCTCGTCGACCACCGTGCCTCCCGGAAAGTGAGATCTCCTTGACAGTGCAGCAGCGGGGGCCGGGCCGGTAGGTGGCTCAGGGTGATGGGCCCATCAGGCCGCCTGATGGGTCGGCGTAGTGTCTGGGCGTGGAGTTGTCGCGGGTGCCGGATCTGGACGCGCTCGAGCTGTTGCTGCTGGTGGATGCCACCGGAAGCCTCGGCCGGGCGGCGCGGGCCCGGGGGCTCGGGCAGCCGGCCGTCACGGCCCGGGTCCGCACCATGGAGCGACTCGTCGGTTTCCCCCTGGTCGAGCGGGGGCCTCGTGGCTCCAGGCTCACGCCCGAGGGGCGCCTGGTGGCGGACTGGGCCCGCGACGTGCTGCAGGCGGCGGCGACGCTCGACGCCGGCATCCGCTCGTTGCGCGCGGAGCGGGACGTACGGCTGCGGGTCGCGGCGAGCCTCACCGTGGCGGAGCACCTGTTGCCGACGTGGCTCGTCCGGCTCGCCGCGCAGCGGCCGCAGACCGCGGTCAGCCTGCACGCGATGAACTCCACCGACGTCGCGCGGGCGGTCGGCGACGGCACGGCGGACCTCGGCTTCGTGGAAGGGCCGCGGGTGCCCACCGGGCTGGACTCGCGCATCGTCGCCCGCGACGAACTCACCGTCGTGACGCATCCGCGCCACCCGTGGGCGCGGCGGCGCCGGCCGGTCGACGCCGCCGAGCTCGCCGTGACCCGCCTGGTGCAGCGGGAGCCCACCTCCGGCACCCGGCACGCCCTCGAATCGGCCCTGCGCGACCACGCGCCGCTCGCTCCGCCGCTGCTGGAGCTGTCCACGACCAGCGCGATGCGCGCGGCGGTCGCCGCCGGCGCCGGCCCCGCCGTCCTGAGCAACCTGGCCATCGACGACGAGGTGGCCGCCGGACGTCTCGTCCGGGTCCCGGTGACCGGCGTGGACCTCAGCCGGCCGCTCCGCGCGGTCTGGCCGGCCGGTCAGCGACCCACCGGACCGGCCCGGGACCTTCTCGCCATCGCGGCTCGACACGGTCGAGGGCCCGGCTGATCCGGCGGGGCACGTCGTTGACGAGGGTGCCTCGGCGGGCCCCCGTGCGACGGATGGGCCTGGGTCGCGTCCCCGGTGACCCGGGCCCTCCGCATCAGGCGATGTCGTGCCGGTCCCCGTTCATCAGACCCGGCCCTTCAGGGCCGGGAGGATGTCAAGACCTTTCGGACCGGGGTGAGCGTGGCCCGGTGGACCGTCCCCGTCGCGGGCGTGCCCGCGGCGGTGGGGCCGGGTCCTGTCCCGACGGGCTCGGCCGTTCGACGCGGGTGGGGTTGCCGCGGACGAGTTCGTCGTGGATGCGCCAGCGGGCGGTGGTGGCGGCGCTCCGCGCGGCCTCGTCGCCGTGCTCGACGCGTTGCCGCAGCAGGTGGAGGGCGGTTCGGCGGTTGAGGCTGAACTGCCGCTCGGTGTCGACCACGACGACGAGGCCCGTGGGGCGGTGGGTCGCCCGTACCGCCGTGCTGGCCTTGTTCCGGTGCTGGCCGCCGGGTCCGCCGGTACGGCAGGCGACGATGTCGACGTCCGCCTCCGTGAACGTCGTGGTCGGGGTCTCGACCTGGCACGGGCGGGCGGTGACGTACCAGTTCTTCCGGCCCGTGCTCGCCCGGTAGGGGCTGGGAGCCTGCCAGCACAGCGTGCCGGTCCACGACGCGGCGAACGCCTCGGTGCCGGCCCCGGAGATCCGGATCAGCGCCGACCGGTAGGTGTCGGGCCGGTCGCCGGGCACGGTCTGCACCCGGTGGGCCGTCAGACCGCGCCGGGCGGCGTCCGCCTCCAGGCGACGCAGCAGCCGGGCCAGCGCCCAGGCGCACTCCTGCGGGCCGCGCCCGGCGGAGAGGAGCAGGTGGACGCTCACGACCGGCCCCGCTTGCGGCGGGTGTCCCGGCGGTCCGGTCGCAAGGCGGACCCGACGTCGGGCGTCTTGTAGGTGACCAGGGGGACCGTGGTGGCCACGGGGGTGGCGAGGTCGTGGTCGACGAGGTCGCCGACGACCTGCTCGATGCGCTTGTAGGCCGTGGGCGCCTCCTCGAAGAGCAACTGGCGGTCGCCGCACACCACCAGCGACCCCACCGGGGTGCGGCGCAGTTCCTCGACGGTGTGCTTGGCCCGGCCCCGGCGCAGGGCGTCGGCGCGGGACATCTTGCGGCCCGCGCCGTGCGCCACCGAATGGTTGGCCTCCGGGCCGGCGTGGCCGGCGACGAGGTAGGAGGGGGTGCCTCGCGTACCGGCGATGAGCACGTCGCGGCCGTCGCCCGGCGCCGCGCCCTTGCGGTGCAGGTAGATCCCGTCGCGGACCTCGACCAGGTTGTGGCACTGGTCGACGACCGGCTCGGTGGGCTCGGCCCCGAGGGCGTGGGCGACGCGGGCGGCCAGCAGCCGCCGGTTGAGCGATCCCCAGCGTACGGCGTCGTCGTGCACCGCCAGGTAGGCGGCGGCGTCAGGGGCGGGCCCCGCGCCGTGCACCTCGGTGTGCGCGCGCAGGATCCGCTCGCCCAGCCCCCGGGAACCGCTGTGGACGATGAGCACGAGGTCGCCGGCGGCGAGCCCGAGCCGGCTCGCGTGGCCCGGCTCGAAGACGGTGTCGATCCGCGACAGCTCGACGAAGTGGTTGCCCCGGCCGACCGTGCCAAGTCCCTCGACGTGACCGGCGGGAACGTCACCCGCCACGACGGCCCAGGCCGGGTCGTCGGCGTCCCGCTCGGGGTCGAGCGCACGGTCGAGGTCGGGGAACCGGGCGGCGAGCCTCTCGGGTACGGGGCGCTTGAGCCTGATGGGGAACACGGCGATGCCGCAACCGATGTCGGAGCCCACCAGGAACGGGTACAGCACGGTCGACGTCATGGCGGCGCCGATCGGGGCGCCCTTGCCCGGGTGCAGGTCCGGCATGGCGGCGACGTGGATCATGCCGTCGAGGGCGGCCACCTGCTGGCACTGCGCCAGGGCGTCGGACTCGATCCAGCTCGTGGGGGAGGCGAACACGGTGACGGTGGCAGGGGTGGACTGCGGCAGGGAATCCCGCCGCGACTGGTGCGGAGACAAAGACGCTCGCTTCTCGCTGAAGGGGTACGGGCGGACGGCATGACGGCGCCGGTCGGCGCCGTGGGGCCGGGGAGCAACGTGTGCTGTCCGTCAGAACGTCATGGACCCCACCCTCGCGGAACCCGCGGTGGGCGGCAAGCGACTTTCGGCGCTGCGGGCGGTGCTCCGACGAACGTCATGCGGCGACCGCCGACCGGGCCGACGGTCGCCGGCCAACCGGTGCCCTGCGCCGGTGACGCGCGAGCGGGAGATCACCGAACCGGTCGACCTGATCTCCGTTTCGCGACGCGTCGAGACTCGACCCGAGCCTGGCTGCCACTGTTGGCCGGACCGGCGTGCGGCAATGAGAGGATTGCCGGTGATGCGACGCAGTAAGGGAACCGCGCGGAGGTTGCCGCGCGTGGCGGGAGCGGCCGTCGTCCTCTCCGTCCTGCTGGTGCCGGGCGCCGTCGTGGCGAACCCGTCGCCCGCTCCGGTCCGCGGGACGCCGCTGTGCGAGGTGCGTGACGACCGGCTGACCGAGATCTCCGGCCTGGTCGCCACGGACGGCGGATACGTCGTGGTCAACGACGGCGCGGACAACGAGGCCCGCCGGCGGATCTTCTTCCTCGATCATGAGTGCGCCGTCGTGCGGACGGTGCCGTATCCGTCGCGGCCCCGTGACACCGAGGACCTCGCCGTCGGCGTGGACGGCACGGTCTGGGTGGCGGACATCGGCGACAACGACCGCTCCCGGCAGACGGTCGCGGTGTGGAAGCTGCCGCCGGGCGCCGACCGTCCGGTGCTGTACCGCATGGCGTATCCGGACGGCCCGCACGACGCCGAGGCCATGCTCGTGACCGGCGACGGCCGGCCGGTGATCGTGACCAAGTACTCGGCAAACCTGTACGCCCCGAGCGGCCCCCTGCGGCCGGGCACGACCGCGCCGCTGGCGAAGGTGGGACAGGTCCGGTTGCCGGCCTCCACGACGAGCAACCCGTTCTCGGTGCTCGGCCGGACAGCGGTCACCGGCGCCGCCACCGCGGCGGACGGGCGCAGGATAGTGCTGCGCACCTACGCCGACGCGTACGAGTTCGACGTCGCCGACGGCGATGTGGTCACCGCGCTGACCAGTGGGACCCCACGAATCACCCCGCTACCCGACGAGCCGCAGGGCGAGTCGATCACCTACAGCCGCGACGGGCGGTCCCTGCTCACCGTGTCCGAGACCGCCGGCCAGCCGCCGGGAACAAGGGCTGACCTTCTCCGCTACTCCCTGACCGCGGCTGACCCGTCGACAGCGCCGGTTGCCACCCCCGCGCCGACCGTCCGCGCCGGCGACGACGACAGAGCGGACCGGACCGACAACGTGGCCACGTCCATCGTGGCGGCCGGAGCACTCGGACTGGGTCTGGTCGTCGTGGCATGGGCTGTGGTGGCCCGCTCCCAGCGGGGCAGGTCGCGCTAGTCGTCGTGGCTCGGCGGGCCGCCGCGGATGCCGGACCTGACCCGGCGTTCGCCGGCCGCGTCAGCGCCCAGCAGGGCCTTGACGTTGTCGCCGAACGTCCAGCGCGTTGACCCGTCCCAGTTCAGCGACCAGATCATCAAGCCCTTCAGACCACCGTCGTAGTAGTTCCACGACTGGGCCACCGCCCCCGGGCCGTGCGGCCGCCCCCCCGGCACCGAGCTGCGCCGGCGGGGCCTGCGTGTCGTACGGGACGCGGATGGTGGCGCCCTGCAGATATCCCGCTCTGGACGCATATCCTGCTTCCCGATATATTGTGGCCATGGTGACTCGACCGATGACCGAGGCGGCGTTCTTCGTCCTGACAGCCCTGGCCGGTGCGCCCTGCCATGGCTACGGGATCGTCAACGAGGTGAAGGAGCTGTCGCAGGGGCGGGTGCACCTGAAGGTGGGCACGCTCTACGGCGTGCTCGACCGGCTTGTCGCCGACGGTCTGGTGGAGCTGGACCGCGAGGAGGTGCAGCAGGGCCGGCTCCGGCGGTACTACCGGCTCACCGACTCGGGCGGGCGAGCGTTGGCGGAGGAGGCTGACCGCCAAGTGGCCAATGCCCGTGCGGCCACTGAAAGGCTCGGTGTATGGCGGCCCGCCGCCGGCGGTGCGGCATGACGAGCCGTCTGGAGCAGCGGTACCGCCGGCTGCTGACGCTTCTGCCGGCCTCCTATCGCCGGAGGTGGGAAGACGACATGGTCCGCACCTTCCTCGAGTGCGTCGGCGCTGAGGAAGACACCGAGGACGCCGCGTACCTCCGGGACCACGGCCGACCGGACAGGTATGAAGTCCTCAGCGTCCTGGCGCTTGCTACGCGGCTTCGGCTCGGCGGCGTCGGCGCCGAGCCGAGGTCGCGGCTCTGGGGCGATGCGATCCGTGCGGTGGCGCTGCTCGGCCTGCTCTTTCATGCCGTCATGGCGGCGATGGAAATCGGCGTCATGCCCTGGCTCGCCGGCAACTTTCCGCCGCTGCCGTCGCCGCCCACCGAGCCGGCTTTCGACCTGCCCGGTGAAGCGTGGCGCCTGGCGTTCAATTCCGTTGGTCTGTTCGCGATCGCCGCGTTCGTCGCGCTCGCGGTGAATCAGCCCAGGCCGGCCCGCTGGCTGGCGGTGGTGCCCCTCGTCGCGGACTGGGTCGCCAGGACCTACCAGGCGGTCTCCCTGCCTGGCGGCACGCCCCCCAGCACCTGGTTCACCGTGCTCGTCAACACCGGCCTGGTGCTGGCGTTGGTGGCGTTCCATCGGGAGGCTCCGCGCGTGCACACGCGGGCCTGGATCCGTGCCTTCGTCGCCGGTGTCCTCCTGAGCCCTCTGTACGTCATCGGGATGTGGACGCTTCCCGTGGAGCAGGATCTGCGATTCGCCGCACTCGACTGGCCGGGCCTGTGTGCGTTGTCGGTGGCCGCAGCGGGTGTCGCCTACCTCGTCCTGCGCGCGTCGGCAGTGGCCCGGGCGGCCCACTGGCCGCTGACCCTCCTGTTCCTGGGGCTTGCCGCCCTCGCGCTGCGCGGCGTGTCCATCGCCGATTACGTCCTGCAGGGCGCACCTGCTGCCGTGATAGCGGCCTGCGCTGCCGAGGCGGTGATCCTGCTGGTGGTGTGCATGCCGCTGGCGCTGCTCGCGCAGCGGGCGACCCCAGAACTCCCCGTGAACCCCGCCGACGTGACGCGATGACGTGACACAGGTCGTGACGTGGCCAGCGACCCACTGAGTTGTGCGAGAGGAGACCCGCTCATGTCGGAACCTGACACGCCGCGCAGGACGCCGGATCCCGGCGGCGCGGAGAAGTACCGGCGGTTGCCGGCACGCGTGAGCCTCGACCAGGTCGTGACCACTCAGGCCGCGACCCCGGCCGGCCTGCTGTGGCTGGCCACTCTGGGCGACACCGGGGGCTGTGGCGGCGGCGACGGCGACGGCGATTGATGCAGGGCACCTCCGCACGGACCGCACCCGCGGTTCCTGCCTGGGAGGAGCCGCCGGAGCCGCCATTGCGGCAGGTGACGTGGCCGGCGGGCGATTGTTGACACGATCACCCCGCCGGGCCGCCGACGATCGACGCCTGCCTGTTTGACCTTGCCCCAGGGGCTGGGGACAAACTTCCGGACATGGCACGGTGGTTGACGAGCGGTGAGTTCCTGAATCGGTCACGACTCAGTCCGAAGGCGTTGCGCCTCTACGAGGAGCGGCAACTGCTGCGCCCGGCGCACGTCGACGCCCGAACCGGCTACCGGTACTACGGCGACGCGGAATTCGACCGGGCTCGCCGCATCACCCTGCTCCGCGCGATCGGCATGCCCATGGCGGACATCGCCGAGGTGCTCAGCCTTCCCGGCCCGCAGGCGGTCGGCAGGGTGGAGTCGTACTGGCGGGACGCCGAGGCCGCGCACGACTCCCGCCGACCGCTGGTGCGCCGCCTGCTGGATCTTCTCGACGATCGAGCGGCCCCGGCCGCCGCGTCCGGGGTCCGGTGTCGCGACGTGCCCACCCAGAAGGTGATCTTCATCCAGCGACACGTGACCGCCGATCACCTTCCGTTCTTCCTGCCCGAAGCGACGCGCCTGCTCTTCGACCACCTGACCGCCGCCGGCGGCACGCTGACCGGGCCCGTGTTCGTCGCCTACCACGGCCTGGTCACCGAGGACTCCGACGGGCCCGTCGAGGTGTGTGCCCCGACGGGTGATCCGGTGGAGCCCGAGGGGCCGGTGGGGGTCCGGATCGAGCGAGCCCACCGGCAGGCGTACGTGTCGCTGACCAGGGCGGAGGCGGCCTACCCGGCGATCCTGCAGGCGTACGACGTGCTGGGTACGTGGCTCCGGGATCACGACCAGCGGCTGAGTGCGTCCGCGCGGGAGGTCTACCACCAGAACTGGGCCACCGCCGCCGATGCCGAACCGTGCGTCGATGTCGCCTTCCCCTGCGAACCGGCAACGCACCGGTAGGCCGCGGCCCCTGTGCCGCGGCCCCTGTGCCGAGGTCACCAACCCCGGCCCGAGGGGGAGCGCCGCGTCGAGGACGCCCACGCCGCCGGCGACGCGGCCGTGGGCGGTTGGCGGTAGTGAGCGCCCGGCGGCCGATGCCCGCAGGTGCCGCGGCTGGTGGCGCCGGGCGGGCGTGATCAGCGGCGCCGCCAGCGGATCGGCAGGCGCTTCACCCCGCGCTGGAAGTTCGAGCGCAGGTAGTCGGGTGGGCCCGCGTACGTGACGCTGGCGGTGCGGGCGAGCAGTTCCTGGAACAGCGCCCGAAGCTGGCACCGGGCCAGATGCGCCCCGAGGCAGAAGTGCGGCCCGTGGCCGAAGACGAGATGCGGGTTGGGGTGGCGGGCGAGATCGAGCCGGTCCGGGGCGGCGAAGACGCGTTCGTCGCGGTTGGCGGACGCGAACGAGACCACCACCTTGTCCCCGGCCCGCACCGGCACCCCGGCGACGGCGGTGTCCACCGTGGCGGTGCGCCGGAACACCATCACCGGCGTCCACCAGCGCAGCAGTTCGTCGACGGCCGTGTCGAACAGGGCCGGCTCCCGGCGCAGCCGGTCCATCTCCGCCGGGTGCTCCAGCAGGGCGATCATCGCGCCGGGCAGGCCATTGCGGACGGTCTCGTTGCCGGCCACGGCGAACAGCCAGAACATGTTCTCGAACTCGTCCACCGAGAGCCGGTCGCCGCCGCGGTGCGCCAGCAGGATGGACATGACGTCCTGTCCCGGGCTGCGGCGCTTCGACCCGGCCAGCAGGTGCGCGTACGCGTAGAGGTCGGCCATGCCGGCCCGGGTGCGCGGATCCGGCATCCGGCCGTCGGCGTCCGGCACGGGCCGGTGCCGCAGCGCCTCGCGGGCCGCGGCGGTGCCGGCCCGCGGGTCGAAGGCGGCGGACACGGCGTAGTCCGGATCCTGGAATCCGATCACCCGGTTCGACCAGTCGTACAACAGCCAGCGGTCGCACTCCGGCACGCCGAGCACGTCCGCGAGGGTGAGCAGCGGCAGGTCGGCGGCGAGGTCGCGGACGAAGTCGCAGTCGCCCTCGTCCGCGTCGCCGAGCGCGCGCTCGACGAGGGCCGCCGCGTTCGCGCGGATCGCCGCCTCCAGCGCGGCCACCGCGCGCGGGGTGAACGAGCGGGCGACCGGCCGGCGCAGCCGGCCGTGCTCCGGCGGGTCCATGTTGAGCATCATCCGCCGGACGTAGCCCAGGTCCTCGGGGGTGGCCGGGTCGCGGATCTGGGTGGCGCCGAGCCGGGACGAGAAGAGCCGTGGCTGCCTGAGCACGTCCGTCACGTCGGCGTGCCGGAGCACCAGCCAGAAGCCCGGCCCGCCGGGCAGCCCGAGCAGCGGCGGCTCCTCGACCCACACCACCGGGCTGGTCGCGCGCAGCGTGGCGAGCAAGTCGTACGGGACGCCGTCGACGTAGGTGCGGGGATCGACCAGGCGCGCCGGATCGACGCTCACTGCCCGAGGAACTCCTCGATCACCGTGACCAACCGCACCGGCGTCTCGTACATCGCGTAGTGCCCCGCGTTGGCAAGCACCTCCAACCGGGCGTTCGGGTAGTGGCGCATCCAGGTCTCGCGCATGGTGTCGGCGCCCAGCGCCGGGTCGTGCTCGCCGACGACGGCGAGCGCCGGCACCGGGTTGCCCTTCACGTCGTCCGTGAAATCGGTGCGCGCCCACGCGGTGAGGTAGGCGCCGAACGCCTCCCGGGTGGAGTGGTCGAGGGAGAACCGCACCATCTCGTCCAGCCAGCGGCCGGACAGCCGGTTGCCGGTGGTGAGGTCGATGATGGCGCGCCGGTTGCCCGGGTTGGCGGCGGCGCCGTCGAACAGGGCCCAGCCCTGCAGGTCGAAGGGCACACCGCCGGCCGGGACGGGGCTGATGCCGACGAGGCGGTCCACCCGCCCCGGCGCGTCGGCGAGCACCCGCTGGGCGGCGCTGCCGCCCATGGAGTGCCCGACCACCGAGAACGTGTCCCAGCCGAGGGAGTCGGCGAGGGCCAGGGCGTCGCGGGAGATCTCGGCGATGCTGTGGTCGCCCGAGACTCCAGCACGCGCGCCGTAGCCCCGGTAGTCCATGAATGCCCAGGTGAAGCGCTCGGCGTCGATCAGTTCCGGCAGCCAGCCCCAGCCCCGCGCCGACCCGAACCACCCGTGCAGCGCCAGCACCCTGTGCGGCCCGTGCCCGACGGTGACCGGGCCGGCGACGGAGTCACCGACGCTGGTGTGGCTGATCGACATGACGGCGACCCCTCTCGCTGTTGCGGCGCTGCGCCGAAGTGAACAACCTGGAGTCGACGAGGTGAAGGCTGTAGTCGTGAAGGCGACCGTAGTCCGCGCCTCAGGTTGCGGCCCGCTGGAGCTCCGACCGGTGAGCGACGGGCTCCGCGCCGGCTCGACGGATGGGCGTGAACAGTCCACCGATCGCGACCAGAAGACACCCCGTTCCGGCGACGAGGGCCACCACGGTGACGCCGTACCGGCCGGCCGCCCAGGTCAGCACCGCGGCGCCGGCCGGGCCGAGCGAGTAGTGCGTGCTCCAGAAGGCCGACGTGACCCGCCCGAGCAGGTGATCGGGCGTGATCTCCTGGCGTAGCGACATGGAGCAGATCCCGCCCACGCTGACGCCGCACAGGTAGACCGCGGTCAGCAGGGTGACGCCGGGCACGGTCCCGACGACGCCGATGCCGGCGATGGCGAGACCGCAGATCGAGAGCGCGCCGATCCAGGTGACGCCGAAGCCACGCCTGCGGCGCATCGGCGCCACCAGCAGCGCGCCGGCGATCGTGCCCAGCGCCGCCAGCCCGAGCACCGTGCCGACGGTGCGGTCGGAGCCGCCGAGGTCGTGCTTGACGTGGTAGATGAGCACGTCGGTGAAGCCGTACGTCAGGAAGATGAAGACCGACAGCAGGACGGTCAGTGAGCGCAGCACGGGCTGACGCCAGAGGAACCGCGCGCCGGCCAGGAACTCGGCCAGCCGCGTCTCCCGCCCCGCCCCGCCTTCGGTCCCTTCACCGTCGGCGGGCTGCCGGAGCCGGACCAGCCAGAGGCCGGCGGCCGACAGGGCGAAGCTGGCCGCGTTGATGGCGATCGCCGCCGTGGGGCCGAACCGGGCGGACACCACACCCGCGAGCAACGGCCCGCCCACGGCCGCCGTCGCGTAGGTCGCCTGCAGCCGCCCGTTGGCTTCGGTGATCCGGTGCCGGTCGACGAGGTTGCGCACCGCGGTCACGGCGGCGACCTGGAACACCATGCCGGCCGCCTCGCAGATCGGCAGGACGACGAAGAGCAGCCAGATCTGCGGGCCGGCGAGCCAGACCAGGGGAATGAGGCTGTAGAGCACCAGCCGGGCCAGGTCGGCGGCGATCATGAGTGTCCGCCGGTCGTACCGGTCGACCAGGACACCGCCGAAGATCCCCGCGCCGACGGAGGCGGCGCCGGCCATGGCCGTGAGCAGGCCCATCTGGGCGACGGACCCGGTCGCGTGCAGCACGAGCAGCGGCACCGCGATGTAGGCGAACGAGTCGCCGGCGGCGGAGAGCGACTGCGCGGCCCAGTACGCGCCGAAGTTGCGATCCCGCCACAGGGGAGCCTGGACCGGGCCGACGCCACGACTCATAGCGGCGAGGATAGTCTCGCCGGCCTCGGACGACGTTCCCGTTCAGCCCCGGACGGCGGCGCCGATCCGGTCCCGCGAGGTGCGCCCCGGTGGCGCCAGCGGCGTACGCTGCCGCGATGAGCGCTCCCTCGCGCATCCTGGTCTACGCGGTGTACGGCGCCGGCAAGTCCACCCTGGCGGCGCGGCTCGCCCGGCACCTGGGGCTGCCGTGGTACCCGGTCGACGACCTGCTCTGGCAGCCCGGCTGGGTCGAGGTGCCGGTCGCGCAGCAGCGTAGCCGGATCGAGGCGATCTGCCGACGCGACCGGTGGATCCTCGACGGCGCGTACCACGGGTGGCGGGACGTGGTGTTGGCCCGCGCCGACCTGGTCGTCGGTCTGGACTACCCGCGCTGGCGCTCCTTCGGCCGACTGCTGCGTCGCACCGTCCGCCGGCTGCGGACGGGGGAGGAGATCTGCAACGGCAACCGCGAGTCGCTGGGCAGCGTCCTGTCCCGCGACTCGATCCTGGTGTGGCACCTCACCGCGTTCGGGCGGGCCCGGCGGCGGATGCGGGCCTGGCAGGCCGACCCGACCGGGCCGCCGGTGCTGCTGTTCCGGTCGCCGGAGGCCCTGGACCGTTGGGTGGCCGGCCTGCCCCGCCGGTGAGACGGGGCAGGCGCGTCCGCACCGCTCACGCCACCATCCGCTGCTCGGCCAGCTCGGTCAGCGTCACGGTGCACAGGCCGCCGCGTTCCGCCTTCACGCCGGTGACCTCGAGCTGGGTGCCGGGGGCGAGAATGAACTCCTCCTCGCCGGTGAACGCGGAGAACCGGCGGATGCCCACGGCCCGCACCGGGTGCACCTCGAAGAGCGTCCGCTTGCCGCGACCGCCGAGGAACGCCCGGGCCACGCTGAGCTTCGACGTGCACGAGGACACGCCCCACCACGTCACGGTCTGGCCCAGCGGGTACTGCGCCCGCAGGTCCAGCGACACCCCGCGCCACAGCGGCTCCGCGCGGGTCGGAAGCCGCGACACGGCCGAGAAGAGCAGTCGCAGGTACGGCAGGTACGGGACGATGCGGCTGCGGTCCGGGTTGCGCAGGGTGGCGTTGATCTGCCGGTAGAACGCCGACTCGCAGGTGTAGAGGTAGAGCGCCGCGACCTCGTCGGAGGACAGCGCCCCGGCCGGGCCGTCGGCCTGCTTCTCGCCGAACTGGTGCGACTGCTCCACGTGCCAGTCGAGCCCCGACAGCAGCTTGGCCACCGGCGCCACGGCCGCCCGGAAGTCCATGAGCGGGGTGTCGTACACGCCGGTGATCGCGGGAAGGACGAGCCCCTCGTCCTTGACGCTGGCGAGCCGGTCGAGGTAGAGCTTGTGCAGCTCCATGGTGGAGGCGATGAACGCCCCCATGCGGTCGGCCGTGTCCGGGTCCGTGCCGCCGGCATGCCCGGTCGACGTGCTCCACCCCTTGTTGGGCAGCCAGTCGATCTCGTCCGCCCCCAGCGTCCTGAGCGCCGCGTTCACGTCGGCGAAGTGGTTCCCGTCGCAGAAGATGTCGCCCTGTGCCGCGGGGTTGGGGTGGTCGATGTGGCGGACCTCCACGTCGGGGTACTTCTTCTCGAGCCTGAGCACCACCCTCTTCAGGTTGCGGGCGTGCGCGCCCCACCAGGCGAACACCACGCCCCGGTCGGCCTCGTCGGCGTGCTGCTTGGCCTTCAGGATCTCCTCGACGAGCGACTCGACGACCGGCCGCCAGAACGCGGTGTGCTGGTCGGTGGCCATCGTGCCGTCGCTGCTGGCGGTGAGTGCCGCGTTCAGGAGCAGCACGCCCTGGGTGAGCATCGCCTGGAACCACTCCGGCGGCTGCACCGTGTCGTGCTTCTTCAGCAGGGCGCGGATGTCGGCGATGGGCGTCTTCTTGGGGATGCCGTGCTTCCACATCGCCGCCGCCTTGATGATGCAGCGGATGGTGACGACCCTGCCGAACTGGCTGTCGTCCCAGTCGTGGAAGGTGTTGTCGAACATGGCGATGCCGGTGGCGCTCTCGGTCCGTGGGTACGGGTTCTGACCGAAGACGACCACCTTCCACTTGTGCGGCGGGTTCGGCTTGAGCGCCTGGAACGTCAGCTCCCGCACGGGGACGACCTTCGGGCTGCGGCCGGGGCCGATGAACGTCTCCGCGCCCGGCTGCGCCTCGACGACCGGCTTGAGCAACGGCAGCCACGGCTCGCCGCCGCCGGTGAAGAGCTCGGCGAGCGCCAGCGGGTCGTTCGGGTCGGGCGGGGTGGGGGCGGTGGTGTCGCTCATCGAGGGCTCCCGGAGTGGCGCGCCGTGCCGGTCCGCCGGCGCGGGTGATCAAGGTGGGGGCATTGTGCCGTCGACGGGTGACAGTCACGACGTCGGCGACGCCACCCGGAAGGTCGCCGCCGCTGGCAACCGGGTCGGTCGGTCCACGGGCGACGGGGATCGACCGCCGATTTTCCGACCGGCGGGGATGTCGGTGGGCCGCGTTAGCTTGATCCACGTCGGAGACACCCTTCCCGCCCTGGAGTGAGCCATGACCGTCGACCGTGAGAAGCCGCTGCTCAAGGTGGTGCTGACAGACGTCAACGCGAAGGTGGTGCAGGCCTGGCAGGCGGCGTTCGCGGACACGCCCGAGGTCGAGATCCACAAGGGCTCGATCCTCACCCGGCACGTCGACGCGTGGGTCAGCCCGACCAACTCCCGCGGGCGGATGGACGGCGGGGTCGACGCGGTGATCAAGCGGCACCTCGGCGCCGGGATCCAGTTGCGCGTCCAGCACGCGATCCGCGACGAGTTCGGAGGGTCGCTGCCGGTGGGCAGCGCCGTGTGCGTGCGGTCCGGGGCGACCAACCCGACGTTCCTGATCTCCACGCCGACGATGGAACAGTCGGTGCAGAACGTGAGCGAGACGCTGAACGTGGCGCTGGCGTGCGCGGCGGCTTTCCAGGCCATCCACGTGCAGAACGAGAAGGCGCCGGGCAGCATCGGGTCGGTGGCGCTCGTCGGCCTGGGCGCGGCGACGGGCCGGGTGCCGGCGCGGGTCTGCGCCAACCTAATGTGGACCGGCTACACCCTGTTCCACGACCACTACTTCCGCGACTACGACGACCTGCGGCAGACCGTCTGTGCGCAGCTCGACGACATCGACAGCCGCCCGGAGGAGGAGCGGGTGCGGATCGCGGCCCCCACGCCGCCCGGCTCCCGCCGCTGACGGGCGCTCCACCGGTAGAGTTCGTGGTGGCGACGAGCAGGTGACACGGGAGGCTGACGATCTCCACCCTCGACCAGGTTGTGCTCACGCTGCCGTTTCGCGGCACGTGGCTCGCGCGCAACAGCCCCGCCCGGCGCGTGCCGAGCCACGGCACCCACCTGTTCGCCACGACGTACGCCATGGACTTCGTCGCGGTGCGGGGCCGGCGCACGGCGCGCACGCGGGACTGGCGCGCGCTGTTGTCCACGGAGCCGGTGGAGCGGTTCTTCGCGTTCGGTCAGCCCATCCTGGCGCCCGCCGCCGGCAGGGTGGTGTCGGTCCACGACGGCGAGGCGGATCTCGTGGCGCGGCGGTCGCCGCTGGCGCGGGTGCCCTACGCCCTGACCCAGGCGTCCCGGGCGCGCGGCGGCGCCGGCGCCCTCGCCGGCAACCATGTGATCATCGAGTTGGAGGGCCGTCGCGGTTACGTCGTGCTCGCCCACCTGCGTGCCGGCTCGATCCGGGTGGGTGAGGGCGCGCCCGTCGCGACCGGCCAGGAGGTGGCCACCTGCGGCAACTCGGGCAACTCCACGCAGCCGCACCTGCACATCCAGGTCATGGATTCCGCGGATCCGTTCGCCGCGCGTGGCCTCCCCATGTCCTTCCGACAGTATCGGGCCTGGCGTCGACCCGGCGGGCCGCCGGTCGTGGTCGAGCGCGGCATTCCCCACGAGTCGGAGGTCGTCGAGCCGTTGTGACGCGCCGGACCCGGACGGTGGGGGAGCGGCGTGGTGGCCTCAGCCCACCTTGGGTACGGCCCGGGAGATGATCGCGGCGAAGTCGACCCCGGCCGGCAGCGTCCCGAAGGCGTTGCCGTGGTCGCCGCCGAGGCGCGAGGCGCAGAAGGCGTCGGCGACGGCGGGGTGACCGTGCCGCACCAGCAGCGAGCCCTGCAGGACCAGCGCCAGCCGTTCGACGACCCGGCGGGCCCGCAGTTCGAGGTCCCCGTGGTCGGCCAGGTCGGCCCGCACCTGTCGTACGGCGGCGTCGAGCCGCCGGTCGGCGCCCGCGGCGGCGGTCACCTCGGCCTCGAACGCCGCCATGACCTGTGGTTCCTTGGCGAGGGCGCGCAGCACGTCCAGCGCGGCGACGTTGCCGGAGCCCTCCCAGATCGAGTTCAGGGGCGACTCGCGGAACAGCCGCGGCATGCCTGACTCCTCGACGTAGCCGTTGCCGCCGAGGCATTCCAGGGCCTCGGCGGCGTGCGTCGGCCAGCGCTTGCAGACCCAGTACTTGCCGACGGCGAGGGCGAGCCGCTTGAACGTGGTCTCGTCGGCGTCACCGCGCGCGGACCGGTCGGTCGCCCCGGCGAGCCGCATCATCAGGACGGTGGCGGCCTCGGACTCCACCGCGAGGTCGGCGAGCACGTTGCGCATCAGCGGCTGGTCGACGAGGTACCGGCCGAACGCCTGCCGGTGGGTGGCGTGGTGGACGGCGGTGATCACGCCCTGGCGCATCCCGGCCGCCGCGCCGATGACGCAGTCGAGGCGGGTCAGGTTGACCATGTCGATGATGGTGCGCACGCCACGGCCCTCGTCACCGACGCGCCAGGCCACCGCGTGCTCGTACTCGACCTCCGCCGAGGCGTTGGACCGGTTGCCGAGCTTGTCCTTGAGGCGCATCAGCCGCATCGGGTTGCGCGTGCCGTCCGGGAGGACGCGCGGCACGAGGAAGCAGGTGAGCCCGCCCGGCGCCTGGGCGAGGGTGAGGAAGAGGTCGCACATCGGCGCCGACGTGAACCACTTGTGCCCGAGGAGCCGGTAGGTGCCGTCCGGCTCGGGGCGGGCGGTGGTGGCGTTGGCGCGTACGTCCGAGCCGCCCTGCTTCTCCGTCATGGACATGCCGGCGAGCAGCCCCCGCTTGCCGAGCGGGGCACGCAGCCCGAAGTCGTACGTCGCGGCGGTGAGCAGCGGCTCGTACCGTGCGGCCAGCTCCGGGTCGTGCCGCAGCGCCGGCACCGCCGCGTAGGTCATGGAGATGGGGCAGCCGTGCCCGGCGTCGGGGCGCCAGGTGTAGAACTTGGCGGCCCGGGCCACGTGTGCGCCCGGCCGGTCGTCCGCCCACGGCGCGGCGTGCAGCCCGTGCGTGACCGCGGTGCGCATCAGCTCGTGCCAGGCGGGGTGGAACTCCACCTCGTCGATCCGGTGGCCGTAGCGGTCGTGGGTGCGCAGGACCGGCGGGTGGTCGTTCGCCAGCCGCCCGTACTCGATCGTCTGCTCGGCGCCGCCGATCCGGCCGAGTTCGTGCAGCTCCGCGGCGGCCCAGCCGGCGCCCTCCCGGGCGAGCCCGTCGAGCAGCGCCGGGTCGTCGGCCGCGTCGTAGCCGGCCAGCGGGGGGACCTGGTTGAGAACCTCGTGCGTCGTCACGGCGATACTCCAAGCGCGCGGTGGATGAACGTGATCAGGCTGGGGATGGTGTTCGGGCCGGCGACCCCGGCCGCCAGCGGGCCGACCATCGCCTCGGCCAGGGCGCCGACGAGAGCGGTCGCGGTCAGCTCCGGGTCCTGCGGGGGCAGTTCACCGGTCGCCACGCCGGCCGCGATGTAGCCGGCGATCAGTTCGGCGTACGCCCGGCGGAAGACGAGCCGTTCGGCGTCGACCGCCGGGTCGACCGGCTCGGCGAGCAGGGCGTACGCCAACCGCGGGGACTGCAGCGCGCGGCCGGAGAACGTCTCGATGACGGCGGACACCTGCGCGGCGACGGTGGACTCCAGTGCCGCGGCGCGCGCGACGGCGTCCACCTCCCGCCGGGAGGCGGTGCGGAACACCTCGGCGAACAGGTCGGCCTTGGTGGGGAAGTGGCGGTAGACGCTGCCGGTCGCCACCCCGGCCCGCTCGGCGACGGCGGCGACCGAACAGCCGGCGTACCCGTGCCCGGCCATGATCTCCAGGGCGGCGGCGATGATCCGGTCGCGGGACGCGCTCAACCGGGCTTTCACCCGGTCGGTGCTCCGGTAGACCACGCAAGGATTGAACCACCATTCAAACCTTGGCCACAAGATGGCGGCGGGGGCGTCGGCCGCGCCGATGCCGGTGTCCACCGTGGTGGTCACGATCGGCGGCGGCCGGCGGCGACGCACCGCTCAGGTGAGGGTGGCCACCGCATAGGCGGCCGCCTCGGCGATGAGGGCCTGGTCGTACTCGGCGTCCCTGGTGGCCTTGCTGGACATGATCGAAACGACCAGCGGCGCGGAGCCCGGGGGCCACACGACGGCGATGTCGTTGAGCGTGCCGTAGTCGCCGGTCCCGGTCTTGTCGGCCACGGTCCAACCGTCCGGCACGCCGGCTCGGACGCGTCGGGCGCCGGCGCCGGTGGCGTTGCGTTCCAGCAGGTCCCGCAGGAACGCGCGCTTGTCGGCCGGCAGCGCGTCACCCAGGACGATCCGCTGGTAGTCGGTGCCGATCGCCCGGGGGGACGTGGTGTCGCGCGGGTCTCCCGGGACGGCCGACACGATCTCGGGCTCGATCCGGTCCATCCGGGTGACCGTGTCGCCGAGGCTGCGCGCGTACGCCGTCAGTCGAGCCGGCCCGCCAAGGTCGCGGAGCAGGAGGTTGCCGGCCGTGCCGTCGCTGTAGCGGACGGCGGCGTCGCAGAGCTGGCGGATCGTCATCCCGGTGGCCACGTGCTTTCTGGTGACGACTGCGCTCTTCAGCAGCTCGCCTTCGGTGTACCGGACGACCGTGTCCAGGTGCGAGAGCGGGTTGTGCGCCAACACCGCCGCTGCCGCCAGCCCCTTGAACGTCGAGCAGAACGCGAACCGTTCGTCCGCCCGGTGGGCGATGGTGACGCCGGTGCCGGTGGCGAGGGCGTACACCCCCAGGCGTGCGTCGAACCTCCGTTCCAGCTCGACCAGGCGATCGTGCTGGTCGTCCGCCGCGGCAGTGGGAAAGGAGGACGCGGAGGCGGCGGGAGAGGAGGACGCGGAGGCAGCGGGAGCGGAGGGCGCGACAGCGGATGGCCTGTCCTTCGCGCATCCGGCCAACGGCGAGAGTGCCGCCATCCCCAGCAGCGCACGGCGGGTGATGGTCGGTTGCGACGACGGGTCGCGGGTCATCGGCACTCCATTCGCGGGTCGTGAGCGACGAGCCGATCCGCCGACTTCTGCCGTCGGACGGCTTCATGATCTTTCCGATCGTGGGTTACACGCACAGTCACCCCTGCGCGGTTGCCGACGCTTCCGCCGCTGACTGATGTCGTGACGCGCGACGCCCGGGGCTGGCCGCGCTCGTTCCCGTACGTGGTCGACGACGTCGCCTGGGCCCGGGCACGTCCGCCGGGTCCCGCTCGCCCGGTCGCGCCGCCGTCCACGGTGGTCGGTCGCCGGCGGGCGTGGTGGCGTCCCGGCCGCCCGGGCGTCGCGGGCAGCCGATCTTGTCGGACCGTCGTGTTACGGTCGCTCTCGGTCGAGGTTGTGGTGGGCCGACGCTGGGGGCTGTCGTTGGGGTGGGACTTCTCCGTGCTCGGCACGTTGCGCGTCAGTCGTGACGACCAGGCGGTGCCCGTGCCGGCCAACCGGCAGCGGGCGCTGCTGGCGGTGCTGCTGCTCAACCGGGGCGAAGCGGTGAGCGTGCCCACCCTCGTCGACCGGGTCTGGGGCGGCGGGCTGCCCACGCACGCCAAGGCGTCCCTGCACTCACTGGTGCGCCGGCTGCGCGCCACCCTCGGCGGTGACGACGGCCGCGCCGAGCTGATCGCCACCGGCGCCAACGGTTACCGCATCGACCTCCCGCCGGACAGCCTCGACCTCGCCCGGTTCGACGCGCTGCTCACCGCGTCGGAGGCGACGGACGACCCGCGGCAGCGCGCCGAGCTGCTGCACCGGGCGTTGACGCTGTGGCGCGGCGATCCGCTGGCCGACGTCGTCTCCGACGTGCTGCACCGCGAGGACGTGCCGGCGTTGACCGAGCGGTGGTCCCGTGCGACCGAGGCGTACTTCGACGCCGAGCTGGCCGTCGGCCGCCACGTCGAGATCATCCCAGGGCTCCGGCAGGCGACCCGGCGCAACCCGTTGCGCGAGCGGTTCTGGGCGCAGCTGATGCTGGCCCTCTACCGCAGCGGGCGGCAGGCCGAGGCACTCGACTCCTACCAGGAGGTCGCCTCGCTCCTCGCCACCGAGCTGGGGCTGGACCCGTCTCCGGCCCTGCGGGAGCTGCGCACCACCATGCTCCGGTCCGACCCGGCGCTGCGCTGGCGGCCGCCGGCGTCCACCGCCACCGTCGGCCCGACCACCCCTGCGCCGCCGGCGAACCCGATGTTCCAGCTCCCGGCCGACCCGGGCACCCTGCACGGCCGGGCCGCCGCGGTGCGGTCGGTCCGGCAGACGATCGCCACCGCCGCCGCCGAGGGGCGTCTGCCGCTGGTGGCCCTCTCGGGCGCGCCGGGCGTGGGCAAGACCGCGCTGGCCGTCCACGTCGGCCACCAGTTGTGCGAGCTGTTCCCCGACGGCCAGTGGTTCGTCCGCCTGCGCGGGCAGCAGCCGGATCCCGCCCGGCCTGCCGACCTGCTGGCCGAGCTGCTGACCTATGCCGGCATCCGCGGGGCCGCGCAGCCCGGCACGACCGACGCGCGTGCGGCGGCGCTGCGCGCGGTCCTGGCCGAGCGCTCCGTCCTCCTCGTCCTCGACGACGCCGCCTCGGCCGAGCAGGTCGCCCCGCTGCTGCCCGGCTCGGCGAACTGCGCGGTGATCGTGACCAGCCGCCGTACGCTCGGCGGCCTGGTGGCCCTGCACGGGGGACGGGCGGTCAACCTCGACCCGCTCGCGCCGGACGAGGCCGTCGGCCTGCTCACCACCGTGCTCCGCCAGCACGCGATGGACGTCGCCTCGGACGCCGTCGCCGACCTGGCCGCGCTCTGCGGCTACCTCCCTCTGGCGCTGCGGATCGCGGCGGCCAACCTGGCGACCGCCGGCGAGGCCGACCCCCGGGACTACCTGCGGCGGCTGCGCGACGGCGACCGGCTCGCCGGCCTGTCCGTCCCGGGCGACCCGCAGGTGGCGATGCGCGCCGCGTTCGCGCCGTCCTACCGTCGCCTGGGCGCGCCCGAACGGCGGGCGCTGCGGCTGCTGGCGTCGTCGCCGATGGACTGCTTCACCGCCACCGACGTGGCCGCGCTGACGGGCGTCGGCTGGGCCGAGGCCGACGCCGTGCTGCGGACGCTGACCGCCTGCCACCTGGTGCGGCCCGGACACTGCGACCGCTTCGTCATCCACGACCTGATCCGTCTCTACGCGGCCGAGCTGTCCCAGGCCGAGGACACCGCCGACGAGCGCGCCGCCGCCGTCGACCGGCTGCTCCACTCCTACCTCGCCACCGCCGACGCCCTGGCCCGCCGGGGCCATCCCCGGATGGCGTTCCTGCCCCCACCGCCGGGAGCGGTCCCGGTGGCCGGGGCCCCGGAGCCGGCCGCGCCGGCCCAGTGGTTCCACGCCGAGCACGGCAACCTGCTGGCGGCGATCCGCCACGCCGCCCGGCACGGCCCGCCGCAGCTCGTCTGGCACCTGGCCGACCGGATGCGCGGGCACCTGCAGGAGATGGGCGCGCACGCCGAGTGGCGGTCCGTCGCCGAGCTGGGCCTCGACCAGGCCCGCCGGCAGGGCGACGACGAGGGCATCGCGGCGATGGAGCTCAGCCTGGCGACGCTCGCCGCCAGCCGCGCCGACTACCCCGACTCCCAACGGCGGTTCACCGCCGCCCTGGAGATCCAGCTCCGCCTCGGCAACCGGGCCGGGCAGGCGTCCATTCTGAACAACCTCGGCATCGTGCACCGCGAACAGGGCAACCTCACCGAGGCCGGCGCCTGTTACACCCGCGCCCTGGCCCGCTACCGGGAGCTGGGCAACCGGCACGCGGAGTGGAGCTGTCTGGTCAACCTCGGGGTGGTCCAGCTGGAACTCGACCGGGTGGCCGAGGCGGTACGCGCGCAGCGGACGGCGCTGGACGGTTACACGTCGCTGGAGCCGGCCGCGCAGCCGCACGACGACATCGCCACCGTGCTGCACAACCTCGCGGTCGGCCTCCGCGCCCTGGGCCGCCCGGCCCTGGCCGTGATCCACCTGACCCGCGCCCTGGCGATCCGGCGACGGACGGGCAACCGCTACGGCGCCGCCACCGACCTCGACCAGCTCGCCGCCGCGTACGCCGACCTCGGCTACCACGCCAAGGCGCTCTCCCTCGCCGAGGAGTCCCTGACCACCGCCCGCGCCATCGGCCGCCGTCGGGTGGAGGCCGAGTCGCTCACCACCCACGCGACGATCGCGCTCGGCCTGCACGGGCCGGCGGCCGCCGTCGACCTCCTGGACCGGGCGCTGCGGCTGAGCCGGGAGATCGGATATCGCCGCGCCGAGGTCTGCGCCCGCATCGGTCTGGCCGCGGCGCACCGGGCGGCCGGGCGGCACGCGGAGGCGGCGCGGCACGCCCGCCTCGGCGAGCAGCTCGCCCGGCGCTCCGAGCACCTTCTGCTCGCCCGCCAGGCCCGGGACGTGCTGACCGACGGCGGGGCGCTGGCGTCGGCGAGCTGACCGCCGAGGTGGCAGCTGCCGCCCCGTCTTCCCAGAGAATGTCGAGATCACGCGATGGGCGGCCGGCCACCGCCGTCACGTCAGCTCGTCGAGGCGGTCGTCCGCCCGCAAGGGAAGCGTCAGCTGTTGACACCGGGGCAGGATGGGCAGGTGTTCATCGAGCCGGTCGACCAGGCGCCCGAGCAGGCTTTCCCGCGAGCGATCCTGCGGCAGCGCTGGGTGGACCTCACCTTCCTGCACTGGGCGGTCGCCCCGGAACTCGTCGCGCCGCTGCTGCCGGCCGGCACCCGCCCGGACACCCTCGACGGGCTCAGCTACGTGGGCCTGATCGGCTTCCGCATGGTGGGGCTGGGCCTGGGCCGCGGGCCGGGGGTGCCCTACCTCGGCAGCTTCTGGGAGACCAACGTCCGGCTCTACTCGGTCGACGGCACGGGCCGGCGGGCGGTGGTGTTCCGCTCGCTCGACGCGTCCCGGCTGGTCCCGGTGCTGGTCGCCCGGGCGACCCTGCGGCTGCCGTACATGTGGTCGGCGATGCGGCTGGACCGGGACGGCGACCGCTACACCTACCGGTGCCGGCGTCGCTGGCCCGGCCCGCGTGGCGCGACTAGCCGGATGGTGGTCCGCGTGGGTGCGGCGATCGCCGAGCCGACCCCGCTGGAACACTTCGTCACCGCCCGGTGGGGGTTGCACACCCGGGCGTACGGTCGTACGCGGCACCTGCCGAACTGGCATCCCCGCTGGCCGCTGCACCGCTGCGAGCTGCTGCACCTGGACGACGAGTTGGTCACCGCCGCCGGGCTGCCGGCGCCGGCCGGGCCACCGGCCAGCGTGCTGTACTCCCCGGGCGTACCGGTCCGGTTCGGTCCGCCGGTCACCCTGCGCCCACCCGGCTGACCACCGAGCCGAAGACGCCGCCGTCCTCGTCGTCCTGACTCTTAATGGCGACGCCGTACCGCATCTGGCCGACGAGCAGCCGGTTTCCCGGCAGGTCAGCCGCCGAAGCCCTCGCGGATGCTTTTCGTCTCCAGCTTGCGGATCTGGAGCGTGCGCGGGCGGCGATCCCGGGACCGTGCGCGGCGGCGTGCCCCGTCGGCGCTAGGGTCGGGCCCTATGCGGACGAAGCAGGAGTTGAGCGCGGCCATCGGGCGGGAGCGGCGGGCGGCGCTGGTCGTCAACGCCCACTCCCGCCGGGGCCGCCAGCTCTACGAGGAGACCCGGTCGCGGCTGGTCGCGGCCGGCTTCACCCTGCTCGGCACGTACCCGGTCGACCGGCCCGCCGAGCTCGAGCAGAGCCTCGCCGCGGCCGCCGACCTCGGGCCGGACCTCCTGGTCGCCGGCGGCGGCGACGGCACGATCGGCACGGCCGCGCGCCTGCTCGCGCACCGCGACATCGCACTCGGCCTGCTGCCGCTGGGCACCACCAACAACTTCGCCCGTACGGTGGGTGTCCCGCTCGACCTCGACGCGGCGGTCGCGGTCCTCACCGACGGTAAGGTGATCGACGTCGACCTCGGACTCGTGGGCAGCATGCGGTTCACCAACCACGTCGGCATCGGCCTGTCCGCCGACGTGATGCTCAGGACGCCGCCCCGGCTCAAGCGGGTCGTCGGCCGGATCGCGTACCCGATGACCGCCATGGCGCTGCTGACCCGGCACCGGCCGCTGCGCGCCGCCGTGCGCGCCGAGGGGCGGCGGCACGAGTTCCTCACCCACCAGTTGTACGTCGCGAACGGTGGCTTCCACGCCGGTCGGCCGATCACGGCGGACGCGGACGCCGACGACCGGCTGCTGGTCGCGTACCCGGTGGGTGGCCCCACCCGCCGCGGGCTGCTGCGCGACACGGCGCGCAACGCGGCCACCGGCCATCGCCGTACTCTCGTCGACGAGCCGTTCCTCGCCGTACGCGAACTCTGGCTGGAGACCGACCGGCCGGCGCCGGTCGAGGTGGACGGGGAGCCGTACGGCGAGACCCCGATCCGGATCGGCCTGGACCCCAACGCGCTGCGCGTCATGGCCGCCGCCGACAGCCCGGACCGCTAGGACGGGGCCGGGGCCGCGGGGACGTCGGGGGCGCTGGCGAGCGCGTCCCTGCCCGCCACTACCCGACCGCGCACCGCTTCGCAGGTGATGGACCACGATGCGGACTGCCCAAGTCAGGCAGGCATCAGGAACCGCTGACCCGCGGCTGCTGATGGTCGGTCAGCCGGAACCCCACGCCGCGTACCACGTCGATGGTCACGCCGGTGCCGAGCCCGGTGAGCTTGCGCCGTAGCCGTTTCACCAGCGACTGCACGTCGCCCTTGCGCTGCAGCCCCTCGTCGCGCCACACCGACCGGTGCAGGTCGGTGTAGCTCCAGACCCGGATCGGCTCGGTGGTCAGGCAGGTCAGCAGGTCGTGCTCGAGTCGCGTCAGGCCGACCTCCCGGTCGCGGCAGCGCACGGTCGACCGGGCCGAGTCGATCAGCAGGGTGCCGTCGGCCGCGTCGGGCGCGGCGCCGGGGGTCTGCCCGGACGGCGCCGGGGGCAGCCGCCGGGGGGCCGCGATCAGCCTGCGCAGCTCGTCGAGATCCGAGACCAGCAGCAGCGGCGCGACGCCCTCGAGGCGTTCCGCGAGTCGGATCCGCTCGGCCGGCGACGGCGTCACCGCGATCACCAGCGGAAATTGTTCCTCGGCCGGATCGCGCCCGTCCGGCACAGTGCCTTCGTCGTGTGCCCCCACAGCACCCACCCCGAACGATGGGCAGGTTTCTGCCCAGTTTCGTCATGATCGTGACAAGAATCGGCAAGCTCCCCGACGATCGGCCAACCGTTAGTGACAGATTGCTTACGACGAGTTCTTGATCGTCCATTCATGTCGATCATAGTGTCCAGACGGGCAGTCGGCGTGACCCGCGCGGTTGCCTGGGGGCATGGAGGGGTGCATTCGGCTTCGTCCAACTGGGGGAGGCGTGTTCCCCGCACCCTCCACCATGGCTCGTTCCGGTCTGGGTCGTCCTGGAGGAGGCACCACCAATGTTCAGACGTCCATCCACAAGACGCACAGCCAGATCCCTGGTGAGTGCCGGCGCGGCCCTGGTCCTCGCCGCAACAGGCCTGGCCGCCTTCGGATCGAGCGCACAGGCCGCGCTGGCCGGGACAGGAGCAGCCTCCGCGGACGGCAAGATCCGGCCGGAACTCAGCAAGCAGCTCCAGGGCAAGACCGAAGGCGACTTCTGGATCCGCTTCACGGACAGGGCGGACCTGAACCAGGCCGCGGCGATCAAGGACTGGGACGAGCGTGGCGCCGCGGTCGTCGCGGCGTTGAAGAAGACCGCCGCCGAGAGCCAGGCCAAGGTCCGTGCCGAGCTGGACAGCTCGGGCGCGAAGTACGAGACCTTCTGGGCGACCAACGCGATCAAGGTCAGCGGCGGCTCGCTGGCGATGGCGGAGAGCTTCGCCTCCCACGCGGAGGTCGAGGGCCTGTACGCCCCGGTCGCCTACCAGGTGCCCGAGGTCACCAAGGGCACCGACGAGAAGGCCGTGAACGCCCTCGAGTGGGGCATCGCCAACATCAACGCCGACGACGTCTGGTCCCAGTACGGCGTCAAGGGCGCCGGCATCACGGTGGCGAACATCGACACCGGCGTCCAGTTCGACCACCCGGCGCTGGTGAGCTCCTACCGCGGCAACAACGGCGACGGCACGTTCGACCACAACTACAACTGGTACAACGCCGCCGGGACCTGCGCCGCGGCGCCGTGCGACAGCAACGGCCACGGGACCCACACCATGGGCACGATGGCCGGCGCCGCGGGTGCGAACCAGATCGGTGTGGCGCCCGAGGTCACGTGGATCGCGGCGAACGGCTGCTGCCCCAGCGACGCCGCCCTGGTCAACTCCGGCGAGTGGATGCTCGAGCCGACCGACCTCAACGGCCAGAACCCGGACGTCAGCAAGCGGCCGAACATCATCAACAACTCGTGGGGGACCACGAGCCCCTCCAACGACCCGTTCATGGAGGACGTGACGCTGGCCTGGACCGCGTCCGGCATCTTCGGTGTCTGGTCCAACGGCAACAACGGGTCGGCGTGCCAGACCAGCGGCTCCCCGGGCAGCCTGGTCAGCAACTACTCGGCCGGCGCCTACGACATCAACAACAACATCGCCGGTTTCTCCTCGCGTGGCGTCGGCCAGAACGGCGAGATCAAGCCCAACATCTCGGCGCCCGGCGTGAACGTCCGGTCGAGCATCCCGGGCAGCAGCTACGCCAGCTACAACGGCACCTCGATGGCCGCCCCGCACCTCGCGGGCGCGATCGCGCTGCTGTGGTCCGCGGCACCGGCGCTGGTCGGCGACGTCACCGCGACCCGAGCGCTGCTGGACAACGCGGCGGCCGACAAGGCCGACGCCCAGTGCGGCGGCACCACCGACGACAACAACGTGTACGGCGAGGGCCGGCTGGACGCGCTCGCGCTGCTCAACGCGGCCCCGATCGGTGACACCGGCACCCTGGCCGGCAAGGTCACGGACGCGGCCAGTGGCGCCCCGATCGCGGGTGCCACGGTGGCCGTGACGGGTGCGGCCGACCGCGAGCTGACCACCGCTGCCGACGGGACGTACTCGTCCCTGCTTCCGGTCGGCGACTACCAGGTCGCCGTGACGGCGTTCGGCTACGCGGGCAAGACGACGCCGGCGACCGTCACCCGCGACGCGACCACGACGCTCAACGTCGCGTTGACGGCCGTGCCCAGCGTCACCGTCAGCGGCTCCGTCACCGACGGCTCCGGCCATGGTTGGCCGCTCTACGCCAAGGTGACCGTCGTGGGTCCGTCCGGCGTGTCCGACTACACCACGCCCGTCAACGGCCACTACAGCGTCACGCTGCCCGCCTCGGCCACGTACAGCCTCAAGGTCGAGGCGCAGTACCCGGGCTACCAGACCGTCACCAAGGAGGTCGTGGTCGGCAGCGGCAACGTCACCGCCAACATCGCCGTGCCGGTGGACACCACCTCCTGCACCACGGCGCCCGGCTACCAGTTCGGCTCGGACGGTGTGTACGAGACGTTCGACGGCACCACGGCGCCGGCCGGCTGGTCCGTGGTGGACCACGCGAACACCGGCCAGGTGTGGAAGTTCACCGACGACGGCGGCCGGCGCAACCTGACCGGCGGCACCGGCAACTTCGCGATCATCGACAGCGACGAGTACGGCTCCGGTGGGCGGCAGGACACGTCGCTCGTCAGCCCGGTCGTCGACCTGACCGGGGTCGCGGCTCCGGTGATCCGGTTCAACCAGGACTACAACTGGCTGGGCAGCGACCGCGCCGACGTCGACCTCAGCCTTGACGGGGGCGCCACGTGGACGAACGTGCTCCGGCAGGCGGCCGACGTCCGCGGGCCGCGGGTGACCGAGATCCCGATCCCGCAGGCCGCCGGCCAGGCGCAGGCCCGGGTCCGCTTCCACTACTACGACGCCTCGTACGAGTGGTGGTGGGAGGTCGACAACGTGCTGATCGGCAGCCAGGTCGTCTGCCAGCCGACCGGGGGTGGCCTGGTGCTCGGCCACGTCCGTGACAGGAACACCGACGGCTACGTCAACGGTGCCACCGTCACCAGCGACGACCGGCCGGCGGAGAAGGCCACCACCGTGGCGACCCCGGACGACCCGGGGCTGGCCGACGGCTTCTACTGGCTGTTCTCGTCGCTGACGAACACCCACAAGTTCACCGCGAAGGCCGGCAACTACGTCAGCCAGAGCAAGCAGGTCGACGTTCAGGCGGACGGGGCGACCGCGGCGGACTTCCAGCTGGCGGCCGGCCGCCTGTCGGTCGAGCCGGCCCAGGTGAGCGGAACGGTCCGGATGCCCACCGGCAAGGTCAGCACGCCGTTCACGGTGACCAACACCGGCGGGGCCCCGGTCGACGTGGAGTTCAGCGAGCGCGACGGCGGGTTCACCCTCCTGCGCGCCGACGGCTCCCGGATCAGCAAGCAGCAGGTGCTCGGCTCCGCCGGCGCGCCGGAACAGCGGCTCACCACCCCGACGTCGTTCGCCGCGGCGGCGTCCGACAAGTCGGCGACGGCGGCCCCGGCCGCGGTCGGGCCGCAGGCCGCGCCCTGGACCGACATCGCCGACTACCCGGCGAACGTGATGGACAACCGGGTGGTCAACCTCGACGGCAAGGTCTACTCGATCGCCGGCACCAACGGGTCTGCGTCCACGACGAAGAACTTCGTCTACGACCCGATCGCGCAGACCTGGACGCCGATCGCCGATCTTCCCGGCGCCCGCAACGCCATGACGGTGGGCGTCGTGGACGGGAAGATCATCGCGACCGGTGGCTGGGCGGCGTCCGGCCCGGACGGCACCACCTGGTCGTACGACCCGGCGGCGAACACCTGGACGGAGAAGGCCGACAACCCCGCGCCGCGCTCCGCGGCCGGGCAGGCGGTCGTCGGCGGCAAGCTGTACGCCGTCGGCGGCTGCACCACGTCGTCCTGCACGCCGATGTCGAACGACGTGGTCCGGTACGACCCGGGCAGCGACAGCTGGGAGACGCTGCCCGACTACCCGAAGTCGGTGGCCTTCGCCTCCTGCGCCGGGATCGCCGGCGTCGTCTACTGCACCGGTGGCAACGACGGCTCCGCCGCGCAGAAGTCCAGCTACGCCTTCGACCCGGGGGCCAACACCTGGACGGCGATCGCCGACGCGCCGGTCGACAGCTGGGCCAGCTCGTTCGCTGTCGCCAGCGGCAAGCTCCTGGTCGTCGGCGGTGTGCAGGGCGGGGCCATCACCAACGCCGGCTTCGCCTACGACCCGGCCACCGACTCGTGGTCCAACCTGCCGAACGCCAACACGGCGCGGTACCGCGGTGGCGCGGCGTGCGGTTTCTACAAGGTCGGTGGCTCGTCCGGCAGCTTCAACGCCACGCCCGACAGCGAGGTGCTGCCCGGGTTCGAGGAGTGCGCCGAGGGCGGCGCCGACGTCAGCTGGATGACCATCGACAAGACGGCGGTCACGCTGGCGCCGGGCGAGCAGGTCACGGTCACCGTCGGGATGACGGCGAACGTCGACCAGCCGGGCACCTACTCGGCCTCGGTCGCCATCAAGGAGAACACCCCGTACACGGTGCAGCCGGTGGCGGTGACCATGAACGCGCAGCAGCCGAAGACCTGGGGCAAGCTGATGGGTACGGTCACCGGGACGAGCTGCCAGGGTGCCAGCTCGCCGCTGGCCGGTGCCGTCGTTCAGGTCGACTCGTGGGCGCAGTCCTGGACGTTCGCCACCGACGCCGAGGGCAGGTACGCCTACTGGATGGACCGTCGGAACAACCCGCTGACGATGATCGTCGCCAAGGACGGCTGGAAGCCCCAGACCCGTCAGACGACGATCAACGCCGTCACCCCGACGGTGGAGGACTTCGCTCTGTCCCCCGTCCGTTGTTGACAGTTGGCCGCTAGCTGACAGTCCGGCCCGCCTGGTCATCGACCAGGCGGGCCGGATCAGGTTCGAGGGCTGCGAGCGATGCGCGCCCGAGGGCTGCGAGCGCGCCTGAGGGCAGGAGGCGCGCCTGGGGCGCGAGGCGCCGCCTCCGAGGGCCGCGAGCCGCGCGCGGGCAGCGACCGGCAGCGCCTGCGGGCTCCCGCCCGGCGACGCGGGATGCCGTCAGGCCGGGGCGAGGCGGAAGCCGACCCCACGGACCGCGTGGATCGTCGCCGAGGCGTTCAACCGGGCCAGCTTGCGCCGCACCCTCCGTACGACCGAATGGATGTCGGAGCCGCGGCCGAGGTGCTCGTTGCCCCAGACCTTGAGGTGCAGCCGCTCGTAGGTCCAGACCCGCCCGGGCGCGCCCACCAGGCACAGCAGGAGATCGTGCTCCAGGCGGGTCAACTCGATCTCGCGGTCCCGCCAGCGCAGCACCCGTCGGTCGGAATCGACGCTGAGGTCGGGTGGTGGCGAGGTGGCGGCGACCATGGTCTGGACGGCCGGGGCCGCGGCCCCCGGGGGCGGTGTCTCCACCACGTCGAGGAACTCCCGTGCCCGGTCGACGCTCGAGACGATCAGAAACGCCTCCGTCCCGCCGAGCAGTCGCGCGAGCTGCCGGCGTTCGGCCGGCGAGGAAGCGATTCCGATGATCAAGGACGCGGCCGGGATCCCACTCATGCCCCCACCCTTCCGGCTCCCACCAGCGGTTATCATACGACGTGCATCAATCGATGTCGTGACCCTAACAGGATGCCGTCCCGCTCCGGTAAAAGCTGGTTAGGTTTTGGCATTCGTAAATGTGTTGCCGCCGCACGGGACGGCGGTGCGGGGTTCTTTCGTGGCGGGTTGACCGATCTTTCGGACATGGGCGCTCCGGCCGGCGACCGGGCGAGGGTCCCTGCCCCGCCTGCGTTCCGGCTTTCGTCTCGAGCGCTTCGGTCGCTGCGGGACGCGCGTGGCCGACTCGGGATGACGGCAGCCGACGTCCCGTGTGCGGGACGGTCGTCGTCCGCCTCAGCCGACATCCCGTCGAAACATTCGTAGGCCAATTACGGTCACGGTCGGACGGTATTTCGGCGCGGGTCCGAGCCCCGTCCGAGCCACCCATTCGCGGCACCCTGAATTGCGTGACGGACAATTCCGGTACCGCGATGGCGCCGCCCCACCCGCTGTCTCCGCCGGTCACGGACGCGCGGCGTCGCGGCCGTCGCGCGGGCCGGCAGCGGCGCGCCGGGCCGCGGCGAGGAAGGCGTTGTACCGGGCGAGATCGTCCTCCTCCCCAGTGGCCTCGGCCCGCTCGGCCGCCCGGTCGAGGCGGCCCTGCTCGCGCCGGTCGGCGCGGATCCACTGGCGGACCAGCACGATCATGACGAAGGCGGCGGGTATCTCCCCGAAGGCCCAGGCGATCCCCGCGCCCAGCTTCTGGTCGTCGAGCAGCGAGGACGCCCACGCGGGGTGGACGGCGGAGTACCAGTCCGGGGCGATGACGGTGGTGCTCTGCATCAGGACGAGGCCGAAGAAGCCGTGGGCCATCATCGCGGCCAGGTGGACGATGACCAGCAGGGGAGGGGCGATCCTCGGCCGGCCGGGGTCGACCCCGATGAGCACCCAGAACAGCAGGTATCCGGCGGCCACGTAGTGGATGAGCATGGCCAGATGGCCGACGTGTGACCGCATCAGCATGCCCAGCAGGTCGCTGAAGTACAGGCCGAAGAGGCTGCCGGAGTAGATGCCCAACGCCACGACGGGGTGGGTGAGCACCTTCGCCGGCCGGCTGTGCAGCACCACCAGCAGCCACTCCCGGGCGCCGCGGACCTGCGGATCCGTGGGCCGGCGCAGGGCGCGGAGGGCCAGGGTGACCGGGGCGCCGCCGACGAGCAGGATCGGCACCAGCATCGACAGCACCATGTGCTGCACCATGTGGGCGCTGAACAGCACGTACGCGTAGCGGGCCACGCCCAGGTCGGTGATCGCGGCCAGCAGCAGCATGCCGGCCAGCCAGCTCGCGGTGCGGGTGACCGGCCAGCGGTGCCCGGCCCGGCGCAGCCGCCACACGCCGGCCAGGTAGCCGCCGACGCCGGCGACGGTGAGGGTCAGGAAGAACATGTCCGGCAGCGGCTGGCCCACCAGGAGCGCCGGGGTCGGCGGGGCGGGCATCGGAAAGCCGAGCAGCTCGGTGATCGGATCGGCGTCCAGCGGGTCCGTCACCACCGGCGTGGGGCTGCGGGACAACGCCACCGACAGCCCGACGGTGGCGGCGAACACGACCAGTTCGCCGGCGGCCAGCCGACCGAACGCGCCGGGGCGGCCCGCGCGCAGGGCCGGCAGGGTCCGCGACCGGTGCACGGCGCCGAGGACGCCCAGGATCGTCAGCGCGACGAGCTTGCCGAGGACCAACCAGCCGTAGCGGGACTGCCACAGCTCCGCCACGGAGCCGAGGCGCACGACGGCGTTGGCCGACCCGCTCACCGCGACGGCCGCGAAGCAGCCCAGGGCGAGGCGGCTGTACCGGCCGGCGGCGTCGGCGAACTGCCGGCTGCGCCGGATCATCAGCAGCGCCGCCAGCCCGCCGGCCCACAGCGCGGCGGCCAGCACGTGCAGGGCGAGGCTGGTCACCGCGATCTGGTGGTTGCCCGCCCCGGCGGCGTGCCCGGTGAACGCCGGGGGCAGCACCGCGACCAGGGCGACCAACGCCACGACGGCGGCGAGCCCGCGCGACACCCCCGTCCGGGCCAGCACCGCCGCCGTCAGGGCCAGCCCCGCCTGCAGCAGCAGCGCCTGGCCCTGGGAGATCGAGGAGGCGAAGCTGACCACGGTGGCGAGGCTGAGCCCGTCCACGGGTACGCCGAGCAGGTCCGAGACCGTCAGCACGATCAGTGCCGACGCGGCCACGGCCCAGCCCGCGGCCACCATGCCGGCGCGGCGCAGCAGCAGCCAGCCGTGCGGGGACACGCTCGGACCGTCGCCGGGCAGCAGGAACGCGGCCGTCACCACCATCCCCACCGTCAGGGTGGCGAGGCCGTCGGCGAGCAGCCGGACGACGGGCAGCGCCCACGCCGTGACCGGCCCCGGGTCCGGCAGGCCGGGTATCGCCGCGGTGAGCGCGTCGCCGGCGCGCAGGCCGAGCAGGAGTACGGCCACCGCCGACGCCACGGCCGCCACCGGCACGAGCCACCCGCCGCGACCGCTGGCCGCCGGTCGTGCACCGCGGGCGGGCGCCCCCGCGGTGGGGCCGGCATCCGCCGCCGTACGCCCGGCGTCCGGGACGCGGGCCGGGTGGGCCGGGTGGGAGATGGTGTCTGGCACGTCGGTTCCCTTGCTGGTGGGGAGGGCGGCGGTCGCCTGGTCGGGCTGCCCGGCGGGGCCGCCGATGGGGCGTCGACCTGTCTGGCCGGCGGGGCGCGCGTCAGGCGCCGGCGCGGCGACGACGCCACACCATGGCGGCACCGCCGCCGACGACGGCGGCCAGGACCCCGGCGGCCACCACCAGCGCCGTGGCGCCCGGGCCCCCGTCGGAGCCGTTCGCGGCGGCGGGGCTGGCCGACGCGGTGGACGGGTCGACGGCCGGTGGGGCGCTGCTCGGCGCGGTCGCCTGCGGGCCGGCGCTAGCCGACGGGTCCGCGACGGTGAACCGGTACGAGCCCTGCACGGGGTGCCCGTCGGCGGAGACGACCCGGTAGGCGACGGTGTAGGTGCCGTTGGCCAGCGGTCGGTCGATCGTCACCGTCCCCGTCGTCCCGTTCACGACGGGCTCGCCGGTGGCGACCTTCGTCTGGGCGGCATCGGTCAGCGCGATGGTGGTGAAGGCCGGGTCGAGCTTCTGCATGAACGTCAGCTTGACCTGGGTCGGCGCGGTGGTCAGCCGGGCGTCTTTGGCGGGGCTGGCGGACTGCAGCGTGTTGTGCGCGGCGGCGGGAGCGGCCGGCACGAGCAGCAGCGCGGCGGCGGCCAGCGCGGCGGCGACGAGACCGGTTGCGGTCGGGCGGCGAAGTCGGGTGGGCATGTCTGGTGCTTCTCCTGGTGGGATGGTGCTCAGCCGAGCAGTTGTTGGCCGATCCAGCCGCCGTCGGGGCAGCCGGGCGGGATGGCGAAGACGGCGGAGCCGATCGGGGTGGTCCACTCGTTGAGCAGGTCCCGTTCGGCGAGGCGCCGCTGGATGGGGAGGAACTGGCGGGCGATGTCGGCCTGGTAGGAGGCGAAGATCAATCCGCTGTCGGCGGCGCCGTCGGCGGTGGGCACGCCGTCGTAGTTGTAGGGGCGGCGCAGGATCTTCAGCCGGTCCTCGCCGACCCGGGCGCGGGTCAGGTGGGAGAAGTCGGGGATGACGGCGAGCCCGTCGGGGCCGGTGGCGGCGAAGTCGGGCACGTCGTGTTCGGCGGTGCCGGTCAACGGGGCGCCGGTGTCGAGGCGACGGCCGACGGCGAGTTCCCGGTCCGTGCGGCCGAGCAGGTCCCAGGTATCCAGGTTCATGCTGATCCGGCGGACGACCAGGGTGCTGCTGTCGCGCAGCCACGGCGGCCCGTCGGGCACCCACACCGCGGTTTCCAGCGGCCCACCCGGCCTGGGGTTGGCGGTGCCGTCGAGTTGGCCGAAGAGGTTGCGCTGGGTACGTCCGCCGGGTTCGACGCCGGCGCCGCGCCGGAAGCCCTGCTGCACCCACCGGACGGCGGCGAACGGTCGGCTGTCCTTGACCAGGACCCGTTGGGCGTGGGCGACGGTGACCGGATCGTCCGCGCAGATCTGGAGCAGCAGGTCCCCGCCCGACCAACGGGGCTGGAGCCGGTCGACGCGGAACGAGGGCAGGTCGGCCACCGACGCCGGTCGCCGGTCCGCCAGGCCGGCGGCGGCGTAGAGGCCGGGGCCGAAGCCGAAGGTGACGGTCAGCCGGGCGGGCAGCAGGCCGAGTTCCGGCTCGGTGTCGGCCAGCGCGGGCCGCCCCTGGGTGAGGCGGGCCGCGTCGTCGGTGAGCAGCCGCAGCATCCGGCCCAGCGCGGCCCGGTCGGTGCCGGGCCGCAGGGTGAACGCCACGAACGACGCGTGTGCCTGCGGTTCGGTGGCCACGCCGGCCTGCCGGGGCCCGTGGAACGGCTCGACCACCCCGCCGACCTCGGCCACGGGCACCGTCTCGGCGGGCCGTACCCCCGGGTCGGAACGGGTGGCGGTGACGGCGGCGGCGCCGGCCAGGGTGCCCCCGGCGGCCAGGGCGCCGCCGGTGAGCAGGCCGCGCCTGCTCACCGGGCGGGCGGTGGGTGCTCCGGTCACGACGCCGGGCCGGTGGTCGTCGCGGGCTGGCCACTCGTGGCCGGCGCGGGCTCGCCGTGGCCGGGGGCGTAGCTCTCCTGCGCGCCGGTGAACGGCTTGGCCACCGCGGTGAACGTCTGGGTCCGGCCGTCGGCGAAGGTCAGCGTGAAGCTCACCTGGTCGCCGGCCCGCACCGGCTGCCTGAGGTTCGTCAGCATCAGGTGGTCGCCACCGGGCTCCAGCACGTGCGTGCTCCTGGCCTTGACCACGATGCCGCCCTGCTTGGCCCGCATGACCATCTGGCCGTCCTGCATGGCCATCTCGTGCAGCTCCATCGGCGACACGTCCGTGGCGGCGCCGGTGATCGTGACGTCGGTGTCGCCGTCGTTGACCAGGCTGCCGAACGCCGCGGTCATCCCCGTGTCGGCCGCCTTGACCCACGGGTCCCGGACGCCGAGCACACCCGCCGCGCTCGCCGTGGCCGACGGTGACGAGCTGGCCGCGGCGGCCGACGAGCCGTCGGACGAGCCGCAGCCGACCGTCCCGCCGAGCAGGAGGGCGACGCAGGCGAGGAGTGCGGCCGGGCGGTGACGCGAGCCGGCTGGCGTGGTGCGGGGCATCGGGCAGGTCCCTTCGATCGGTGACGCGACGTCCGGTTGGTCGGCCCGGCGGCCGGGAAAGTTCCGGCCGGGAGCCGATCCTGTCCGAAATTGATCAGGCCGCCCAGCGATCGGGGATGCGCGCGGAACCGGGGTGGGGCGGCAGGAGCCGCAGCCCCGGCGATTCGGGCTGCTCCTCGGCGGGCAGGTGCCAACGGGGCTCGTCGGGGCGGTCGCGGCGCGCCGGGCCGTCGGGACGCAGCCCGGGGCGGGACAGCGCGACGACGAGCGCGTAGCCCACGAGCAGGAAGACGTGGCTGACCAGTCGGGTGGTGTCCACCCGCCCCGTCGCCAGGTCGTTGACCGACAGCAGCACCAGCGTGCCGACGAACGCGCTCAACGTCGGCACCAGCCCCGTCGGGGGAGTGCGTCGGGCCGCGACGAACAGGAAACCGGCGCCGACCGCGACGTTCCAGGCCGCCGACTCGTGCCACAGATGCCCCGCCGCGAGCCCGTCGGCCGCCGGATGCACGTGCGGGCCGGCGACACCCCGCCCGATCTGCGCCAGGCCCAACACCAGTTGCAGCGCCCCGACCAGCCCCAGCGCCGCCCGCAGGGTGAGCGCGGCCCGCCCCCGCAGGGTGAGCGCGACCCGTCCCCGCCGGCGGCGCGGCGGCAGCGCGGGCAGCGCGTCGAGGACGACGTCCGTGAGGTCGTGACCGGCGGGCAGGACCGAGAGCCGCGCCCGCCGGGTCACCGCCGCGGCCTGGTCGAACCACGTCCGGCAGTCGCCGCACCCGGCCAGGTGCGCCTCGGCCGCCGTCCGCTCGGCGGGGGACTCCTCCCCGTCCAACTGCGCCGACAGCACCTCACGCCACTGCTCACACCCCATGCACGGGTAGTCGTTCCGATCCCGCCGTCGGTTCCCGACGATTTTTCGCCGGCCGCCGCCGTGGCCCTGCTCAACCGGGGTGCGGCCCGCTCAGCCCGCCACGTCGCCGCCGAGTCGCGCGGCCGTCGACCGGCCGTGGCCGTCCATGGCGTGAACGAGGTCCTCCCGGGCCCGGGCCACCCGGGAGCGGATGGTGCCGACGGGGCAACCGCAGACCTCCGCCGCCTCGGCGTAGGACAGGCCGAGCACCTGGGTGGCGACGAACGCCTCGCGCCGGTCCGCCGGTAGCGCCGTGATGAGCTGCTCCAGCACCACCTGCCGGTCGAACGCGCTCCGCGACGCGTCGGCGGTGTCATGCCCGTCGGTCAGCGGCACGGTCCGCGGACGGGACGTGGCGGTGCGGATGTGGTCGGCGGCGACCCGGCGGGCGATCGCGAGCAGCCACGTCCGCCCCGACGACCGTCCGGCGAACGACCGCAACGACCGCACCGCCCGCAGGAAGGTCTCCTGCGCGAGGTCGTCCGCCTCGGCGGGGGAGACCAGCACGGCGAGGAAGCGCCGGACCTGCTGCTGCGTCGCCCGCACGAACCGGGCGGCGGCGTCCCGGTCACCCCGGCCGGCGGCCAACGCCCACGCGGTGATCTCCGCGTCGTCGTCGGCGGCCATCCGGCACCTCCCGTCAGCCCGCCTGAGGACGGACACCCCCACAGCGGTCACGACAAGTCGTAGTAGTAACGGACGGTACCGTACCGCGGGCGATGCGACGTATCCCACTCGAGGGTAGGTCGCTGGACCGAATCGGATCAGTCGGGCCGAGGGCCGTCGGCATGACGCGGCCGCGCGGGCGGGGCGCGGCGCCACGCCGACGGTTGGTCCGTCGCCCGGGGCGGTGCCGGGGACGGCCCGGCGGGTCGGAGACCCGCCGGGCCACCGACCGGTGTCAGGCCGTGGTGAGCGCCCTGTGCAGGCGCCGGGCCTCGGTGACCAGGCGGGACGACCCGCCCCGGCCGGCGACCTCGCCCAGGCCGGGCACCTCGATCCGGGCACCGGTCGCGGTGGCCGTCTCCGTCGCCAGGGTCAGCAGCTCCGGCAGGCCGCGCGGGGGCCTGGGCGCGGCCAGCACAGCCGGCAGCGCGGCGGCGACCAGCCGCCACACGGTCAGCGGCGCCCCGGCCAGGGCGGCGTCCCGCAGCGGCTCCACCGCCCGGGAGAGCTTCACCAACTGCCCCGCGACCAGCCGGCCGAGCTGCTCGCCCGTCCCGACGGCGTCGAGCTGCCCCGCCCCGGCCAGCCCGAGCAGGGCGTCCAGGGCGGCGACCCGGTCCGCGCCGTGCCGGGCCCCGAGACCGTAGGCCAGGGCGAGGTCGACGGCCACCCCGCCGGCGCCGCCGCTCTCGGCGAGCAGCGGCAGCACCACGGCGCCGTCGCGCTGGTCCATGTCCGCGGCGCCGGCCACCAACGGAAGGGTGTACGCGGCCACCACCCCCCGGTGCCCCGGCAGGATCGACGGCCACAGGTTCACCCAGCCGGAGTATTCGACCCCGATCGGCGCCGGATCGGCGGTCAGCAGGCCGTACCGGTCGTCGTACCCGTCGGGCGGGCGCAGCTCGACCAGGATCCGCTCCGGCGCCAACTGGTCGAACTCCCAGTCGTAGCCGGCCCGGCGGGGCCGCCGGGTGACGGTGGTGGCCCGCATCACCGGCTGCGGCAGCCCGCCGTCGCGCAGCCAGGCGGCGAGCCGCTCGCCGGCCGGGGTGCCCAGCGCCGCCGCCTTGTTCGCCACCGCGTCGTCGGCGTCGGCCGGTAGGCGCAGCAGGGCCTGGGTCAGGTCCCAGTACCAGGGCGTCCGGTCGCCCCACGCCGCGAGCCGCTCCACCAGCGCGAGCGGGTCGAGCAGTCCGTTGGCGCAGGTGGGGGCGGCCAGCAGGCCGGGCTGCCCCGGACCGTCGAGGTGCGCGCCGACCTCGGCGAGCCGGGCCCGCAGCAGCCGGTGCGGCGGGGGCACCCGGGGATCGGTGGCGGCCAGCTCCGACGCAGACGGCGCCCGGTCGGTCCGGCGTACGGCGGCCAGCAGCGCCGCCCACCGGCTGCGGCGCCGGGACTGCTGCTCGCTGGAGCCGGCGGTGAGGAGCACGTCGACCAGCACCTCGCAGAGGCAGAGCGGGTCGTAGCGGTGCTCGTTGCCCCACGACCAGTGGCGGCGGTCGACGACGGGGGCGAGGGCGGCGTGCACCCGTGGGCCCTCGGTCGTGGTGAGCCGGACCAGCCCGTCGAGGATCCGGTCCAGCGGTGCGCCCTGCGACGGCGTGCCGAGCAGGGCGGCGACCTCCTCGGCCAGCTCGTCCACGTCGGTGATCGGGTCCGGCGCCGGCGCGGGCGGCGCGGGCGGGGGGAGGTCGTCCCCGCGGGGCCGGGTGACCGCAGGGCCGGTCCCGACCGCCGCCGCGTCGAGGCCGTGCCGGGCGGCCAGCGTGCTCGCCCGGTCGCGCAGCTCGACGGCGGGATGCCCGAGCGCGACCCCGATCACCTCGGCGACCTCCACCGCCCGGTCCCGGTGTTGGCGGGCCAACCGGTCCAGCCAGGCCAGCTGGGCCCGTACGAGCGCCTTGTCCGGCCGCAGCAACACCTCACGCGAGGCGTCGAGCACCGCCTCGACCTCCAGGTCGGGCAGGTCCCGCAACGCCTTCTGCGCCATCGTGGCGACCGGGGCCGGCGCGTCGGTGAGCAGGCGCAGGTAGTCGGTGACCCGGGCGGCGACCTCGGCGGTGGTGGGGGCCAGCTCGTGGAGCAGGGTGGTGAAGGCGCGCAGCGCCGCCGCCCGGTCGCCGCGCAGCAGTCGACCGAGCGAGCCGTCGACAAGCATCGCCCGGTCGACGACCCCCTCGGCGGCGAGCCGCGCCAGCGCGGTCGGCAGGACGTGCCGCTCCCGCTCCTCCCAGGTCGTGGCGACCTCGTCGAACATCATCCGCGAGCCGAGGCCGTCCACCTCGAACAGCCGGGGCAGCATGGCGGCCAGGAACGGGTCGTCGCGCAACCGGTCCAGCAGGGGCGTCGGCGGCCCGGATCGGCGCCGGTCCGGCGACTCCACCGCGCCGAGCCACAGCTCCACGAACCGGTCGTCCGTCGGCGGGGCGACCTCCTCCGCACGCAGGAGCGCGGCCACGAACCGCCACCGCTCGATCCACGTCTGCTGGTTGACCTTCGCGGCCAGCCGGTGCGCCAGGTCGCCGAGCCAGGTGATGCCGCGCTCCTCGGCGACGCCGGACAGCAGGGCGGCGGCCCGCTCGCCGTCCGGGTTGACCGAGTTGCGGGCGAGGACCGCCGCCGCCTGTGCGGCGCTGGGCAGGCAGCCCACCACGGCGACCGCGAGGGCGGTGCCCGACCCGACCGGCCACCAGGTCGACCGGCTCCGCTCCTTGAACCAGGCGGTCAGCTCGACACCGATCTCCCTGCGGCGCTGCTCGGGCAGGCCGGCCAGGGCGGCCGCGACCAGTTCGGCGGAGCCGTTCTGAACCAGGTCGAACAGGTCGCTCGTCCCCCCGGCGGCCAGTTCCCGACGCCGCCGTACGGTGCTCTTCATCAGCAGCGTCTGCCGGGCCCGGCTCACACCAGCTCCTCGGCCTGGTCGGTGGTCAGCATGCGGGTGGCCAGCGCGTGCCGGCACGGTCCCCGCTGCCCCCGGTGCTTCGCCCACCACGGGCAGGTGCAGGTGAACTCGCCGTCCGGCAGCCGGCGGACCCGGTACACCTGGTCGCCGCTGCGGATCGTGGCGGACGTCCCGTCCCACTCGACGGCCCCGGCCTCGAGCAACGCCCGTGCGCCGACCAGCCTCGGATTGTCCCGCTCCGCCCGGCCGGCGTCGTACGGCATCACCCGGTGGAAGTACGCGGCCTCCGAGACGTCGTACCCGACCCGCCCGGCGGTGCCGAGCTGCGCCAGGGCGGCCCGGACCCGTGCCGCGTCGATCCCGGCCTCCGCCGCCAGCCGATCCACGTCGATGGCCGGATCCCAGGAGAGCAGGGCGGCGACCAGGTCGGCGTCGTCGACGACCTCGTCCCCGGCCAGCGCGGTGAGCGCCGCGCCTTCGCCGGAGAACCCGCGGTACGGCTCGGGGGAGAGGGTGAGGGAGAGGCGCAGCGCGCCCGTGTCCAACTCCCAGGTGCTCGGCACCGGGGCCGACCCGGCCGCGACGGTCGGCCCGTAGACCCGCAGGGTCCGGGCGAACCGCAGCATCGGACGCAGGGCGGCCAGCCGGCTCGCCCCGGCCAGGCAGACCGCGCCGGGCACGGGCCGGGAGGTTAGCCGCAGCGACCGCCCGGCCGGCACCACCCAGAGCACCGACCGGTCGGCGGTCGTGGGCAGCCGGCGCAGGAACGTCGCCGCCTCGGCCGCCGGGACCTCCGCCCGGGGCTCGAACCTCGCGGCCAGCACCTGCACCTCGGCGAAGCCGCGCAGCCAGCGCACCGGCAGCGGGACCTTCTTCTCGACGACGGCGCCGTCCATGGTGGAGACCGTCAGGTCCTCCGGGCCGACCGACAGGTGCAGCGGGTCGAGGCCGCCGACCCGGGCCAGGGCCTCCCGGAGCGGGTTGTTGACGTCGACGTTGGTGGTGCCGTGCTCCACCACGTCGCCGTCGAGGCCGCCGGGCAGGGCGTCGAGGCGGGCGTACACGCCGCAGCAGCCGGAGAAGGACTCGAACCGGAGCCGGTCCCGGCTGCCGGTCACCACGGGGTCGAGGCTCGCCGGGCTGACCGGCCGGTGGTACCGGGTCCGGGCCACCTCCGCGACCGCCAGCAGGCCGACGGCAGCCGCCTGCGGGGTGGTGAGGAAGCCGGTGAAGAACCGCGGGTTCGGCGCGGGCCCCCCGCTCGTCTGCAGGGCGAGTCCACCCTGTCCCAACGCGGAGGACCCGAGATACCGGTACGTCTGCACTGCGTTCACGCCCGCGGACAGTAGAGGACCCCACCGACAGGAACCGGCCTCGTCGTCGCCCGGCGGTCCTGACCCACCACGCCGGCCCGGCGAGCGGTGCGTGCGGTGAATCGGCCCGGGACAGGGGTGGGCCGGCGGCGGTGTGGCCGACGCAAACCCGGTTGCCGACCGGGCACGGGTGCGATTACGTGTGGTCATGCCCGGGGACCGTGTCGACTCGTACTTCGTCTGCGCCACCCCGCGCACCGGCAGCTCACTGCTGCTCGGGTTGCTGGAGTCCACCGGTGTCGCCGGTCGCCCGCAGGCATACTTCCGCTCGCCGGACGAGCCGCTGTGGGCTGACCGGTGGCGGCTACCCCGCACGGCCGACGGCGGCGTCGACTACGCGGCGTACGTGCGAGCCGCGCTCACCGCCGGCCGGACCGACAACGGCGTGTTCGGTGCGAAGCTGATGTGGGGAACGCTGGACGAGGTGGTCGCCAAGCTCGCGCCGCTCCACCCCGACCTCGGCGGCGACGACGTCGCGCTGCTGCAGCGGGCGTTCGGCCGCACCCGCTTCGTCTTCGTCCGGCGTGACGACGTGTTGGCGCAGGCGGTGTCCTGGCTGCGCGCCGAGCAGACCGGCACCTGGTTCGTCGGCGGCAACGGCGAGATCAGCGGCGCCGCCGGCAACGGGCGGCCGCCCCGCTTCGACGCCGACGGGATCAGGCACTTCCTCGCAACGATCCGGGAGCACAACGCGGCCTGGGAGGCATGGTTCGGCAGGTGGGGCATCCGGCCGCATCCCGTGCGCTACGAGGACCTCGTCGGGGACATGGCCGCCACCACGAACGGCATCCTCCACTTCCTCGGGCTCGACGTGCCGAAGGGGGGACGCCCGGTCGTGGCCCGGCACCAGCGCCAGGCCGACGAACTCAACCGGCAGTGGATCTGGCGCTACCGGGCGGAGACCGCCGACGGATGATCCGCCACGGCGTAGGCCTCCGGACGGGAGGCCGACGCCGTGGCGCGGATCAGAAGGGCCACTGCTCGCGGGACCCCGCCTCGATGAGCGGGATCATCGCGAACGCCGCGTCGGACAGGCCGCCGAACGTGTGCCGGTTCCCGGCCGTCGGCGCGTGCCCGACCCGGTATCCGGCCAGGTTCCAGGTGTACACCGGCACCTGCCCGGGGACCGCGGCCGTCACGTCCACCGAACGGTGCCAGTGCGCCTGCTCGTCGGTGAGGATGACCACCCGGTCGTGCCCGGTGTAGTGCCGACGCACCGCCTTCTCGGTCTCGGTCCCGCCGCCGTAGAAGTAGCCGTCCTCCTTGAACCGGCGCACCGCCGCCAGCACCGACTCGCCCGCGACGGCCGGGAACAGCCGGGTGTCGTGGGAGAAGGACACGACCGTCGCGTCCTGCGCGCGGGCGGCCAGCGCCAGGCCGAACACGGTGGCCGCGTCCCAGCACCGCAGCGTGCCGTCCTTGCTGAAGGCGCTGTTCATCGAGCCCGACGTGTCGATCAGGACCAGCGTCCGCCCGTCCAGGGCGGGCACGTTCGCCAGCGCGTGCTGCAACGCCTTCTCCAGCGGGTACCCCCACCGCAGGCTCGGGGCCGCGTTGTACGCCGACAGGAAACGCATCGGCAGCACCCGCGACCTGGCGACCTCGCCCGGGTCGGACAGCTTGGCCGCCACCGTCTCGGCGACGGCGTCGCTGACGCCGGCCTGGTCGAAGTTGCGCAGGTTGCGCAGCAGCGCCAGGTAGCCCATCGACGGGATGATCGCCTCCCACGCCGCGGCGTCCATCGCCGTCTGCCGCCAGCCGGCGAGGGCCTCCCACGTCATACCGGCCGCGCCCAGCACCGCCGGGTCGATGATCTCCTGACGCCGCTCGACCGGCAACGCCATGAGCTCGGCCCGCGCCGCCAGCACGGTCAGCGACGCCGGCAGCGGGTTGTCCCGCTGGTGCCGCCGGTCCAGCGCGTGCCGGAACAGGTCGCCCTGCCGCTCGTCCCGCGTGGTCGGGTGGGTCAGGTCGACGACGTCACCGAACCGGACCGCGTTGCGGTCGGAGTCGTACTTGAGCAGACTCCGCTCGTGGTACAGCCGCACCGCCGCGTCGGCGATGCCCCGCTTGACCGGCTTCGGCAGCGCCCGGCCGTGGCGACCCAGCCAGTAGGCGAGGGCCTCGCCCGGCTCGTCCGCGCGCTGCAACGCCGAGTCCACGATGGAACGCGATCCGGGAATGCCGGCCGCCACCTGCGCGCGGGCGCCCTCGAGGGCGGCCACGACGGACGCCGAACGCAGCATCGCGCCGGTACGCAGCCACGGCACGAAGCGGGCGAACCAGTCGGGGTCGGTGACGGCGACGGTGGCGACCAGCTCACGGAACCGGGCGTCCCGGTCGGCGGCGCCCTCGTAGAAGGTCTCCTCGCCGACCATGTTCGACACCGCGAGCAGGAACAATTCCGTGCGCGGCTCGCGGGCGAAACCCGGGGCGCCCTCGGCGGTGACGAGATCGTAGTCGTCTTCGTGCCGGTTCCTGCGCAGCGTGAGGTTGAACTTGGCCATCACGTCCCCCATGTTTCGTACGGGAGGACGCGGCCACACGCACACCCGAGATCAGAGTCGGCGACGGACTTGTCCGCCGCTCTGTCCGATTGAGCTACCCGCCCGAAGGCATGGGGGGACTCGAACCCCCAACCTGCGGATCCGTGAAGTAACCGTCGCCTGCGCACCGGGTGTGGTGTGGTCGCGCCTCCCGAGATCGGAGCCGGCGACGGACGCGTTCTGCACCGGGTCGTCCACCCCTCCAGATGTGACCGTCGCCTTCGCACCGGGAAGTGCGGACCCGACCGTAGTGGCGGCATCGGCGGCCGGGCAACGGAGTTTGCCGTCCCGCGGCGGTGGGCGGCAGGAACGGTCGCGCCGCGCACCCGAGACCAGAAGGTCGACGACGGAAATGCCTATTGCTCTGCCGACTGAGCTACCAGCACCACGGCTGGAGGGGACTCGAACCCCCGACCCATAGATTAGAAGTATCCGTCGTCTGCGCACCGGGTACGCGGCGTGAGCACGTCCCGAGACCGACAACGGCGACGGGCTCATTCGGGAAAGGAAGTATCCGTCACCTTCGCACCGGGACGTGCGGCAACAACGTACGGCGGCGACTCGGGAGCGGCAAGGGATTTCGCGTCTGTCAGGCGTTCACGCCGCTCACCCGAGACCAAGGTCGGACACGGCGTGTGCGGACTCGAACCGCAGAGCCCTCTGTGGACCCTCTGCCGGAAGTAACCGTATCCAGCGCACCGGGTGAGCGGCGTGAACGCACCTCCCGAGGTCGAAGCGGCAACGGAAACCGGCCCTCGCGGGCCAAGGCGACCTGGGCCGCTGGTCGACACCGCGTATCGGCGGCGGCGGGATTCGAACCCGCGTCTCCCCGTGGGAAGCGGAAGTAGCCGTTGCCTGCGCACCGGGAGGTGCCCCACGACGGTAGCGACCCCCGTACACGTGAGCCAAGCGCATTTGTCGGGCCGCCTGAGCGACGGAAGGTCAGCGGCCGCCGCGCTTGTGCTTGGAACGGCTGGTGAACGCGGCACCGTCCCGCTTCGGGGCGGCCGACGACCGCCGCGGTGCACGCCGGGGAAGCCAGCGCGCGAACGGGATGCGGGACAGGGTCAGGGGGACCGCCACGACCAGGATCCCGATCCCGACGGCGCCCAGCCCTCCCTGTAGGCGGCCCCGGTGCCCGCTCAGCTGGCCGAAGTCGGTGACGAAGTCGCTCGGATCGCCCCGGTCGACCCAGATCGGCACCTCGTCGCCGGCGGACAGGCACACCTCGAAGCAGGCGACCTCCTGCGTGTACGTCCGGCCGGACAGTTCGTACCGGACGTGCATCGTGGTCGACGTGCCGCCACGCTTGGACACGCGGTCGTAGACGACAGCCCGCGTCGGCACACCCTGCGCCCGCAGGTCGGTCTTCCAGTCGTCGAGCGCGTACTGGGTGTGGAACGGCAGCCAGAGCAGCGCCCCGCCAGCAACCAGCAGCAGCACACAACCGGCGGTCACCCAGGCCGGGGACCGTTGCGGTGTGATCGCGGCGCGCACCCGGTCATCGTGCCGGCCGCACGCAACCCCGACCGCGAGCGGGGCGGCGCGGCCCGCGGGGTGGCCAGCGGCGTCTCGCCGTGCCGGTCGGCGACGGGTGGCGTGGATGGCGATGGTGGTGGCGGTGACCGGGTCGCGACCAGCGAAGGGGATGCTGTGCGTGTGAGCGCCGTCCGTTCCGTGGTCCTGGTGGGCTTGTTCTCCGCGAAGGACCGTGACTACCAGGCCCGCCTTGACGCCCTGGAGGCGCGGGTGACGGCGCTCGGAGGACAGGTCCTGGGCCGGTTCGCTCAGCGCAGAGGCGTCTCCGACGGCGGCGTCCGGCTGATGGCGACCCCACTGTCGCGACGTTTCCTCATCCGTCGGGGAAAGCTGGAGCAGATCGCTGCCGCCTGCTCGAGCATGGACATCGACGCCGTGGTGTTCATCAACGACCTGAACGACTATCAGCGCCGATGGCTGTCGACCCGGCTCGAGCGCCCCGTCCTCACCCAGGCCGACCTCGACCGGCCGGTGCGGAGCCTGGCAAGCCTGGCCCGATCCCAGTCCCGTGCGCGCCAGAGATCCACCCACCGTCATTGCTAGCAGGTCGTCGAGATGCTGCCCTGACCGCGGGCTCCTCAGGCCCGCCGGGAGTGGTCTGCGGCGAGGCAGCGCCGACGCGGAGGCCAGCCAGGACGGCGACCGTCAGCGGACGGACGCCGGCCCCTCGTCGTCCTCCGCCGTTCCGCTTCGACGTCTGCCGGCCGAGCCGGCAATGGTCACCGTCGGCGTTCGGGCGAAGCGGCCCAGGCCGCAGCGACAGCGCAGAGCATCAGACAGACGAACAGGCAACTCAGCGCGCCGCAGAGCACGAGGCCGAGCGCTCCGAGACTTTCCACGGGCGTGATCGTATGCCCCCGGGCCAGCAGTCCCGGTTAGCGTGTCCGGTGCGCGGTCAGCACGGGGCGCGAAGAACGAGGGAGTGGAGGCAGGACCCGGTGAGCGATGATCGCGTCATGCGACGTTCGGGAGCTGGGATGATCGGCCAGAGCCGACCGTCTGCTCTACCTCGGGTTGGGGCTCGGCGCGCTCCTGCTGGTTGCTGGCATCGGGGTGGTCGTCCGAAGGGCGATCATCCGCCGCAGACCGCCACCTCGGTAGCAGCCCCAGCAGGCTATGACGCAGCCAGTTTCGTCGAGGAAGGCCTCATCCCGGCAGCCGTTCGACGACCTCGGCGGTGGTGGCCACCTCGGCGAGTTGGCTCCACGTCTCCAGGCTGGCCCGATGAGCCTCGTCGGTCGCGGCCGTGCACGCGTCGGAGACGATCACGGGCCGGTATCCGTGGTTGACCGCCTCGAAGGCCGTTCCCGCCACGGACAGGTTGGTGGCGACGCCGGTGAACAGGACCGTCTCGACCTGCCTGCGCCGCAGCACCGTGTCGAGTTCGGTGCCGAAGAAGCCGGTGAGCCGCACGTGGGTGATGACGACGTCGCCCGCCTCCGGCGCGATCTCGTCGACGATGCGGGACTTCGGCGCGCCCTCCAGGAAGGCCTGCCGCTCGGGGATCATGGCGAAGGCTGGCGTGTTGGGGATGAGGCCGGGGTAGCCGGGCCGATGGGCGACGCGCGTGTAGACGACCAGCCCACCGCTGGCGCGTACCGCCCCGGCGACCTGAGCGGCGTACGAGGCGACGCGGTGTCGGGCGACCTGCTCGGCGAAGAAGGGACCGAACAGCCCGTCGGGACTGACGACCTCGTGCTGCCAGTGGACGCCGATCACCGCCGTGCGCGCCGGGTCGATCTCTCGCATCGATCCTCCCGTCACGGGGCGGAGAGTTGTTGCGGTGCCGGCTGGTAGCCCGGCCTGCCCGCGGCGGCCGGCCCCTTGCCGTAGGCGTCGAACCGCCCCCACCGGCCGGGGATGCCGTGCAACGCCAAGAAGTCGAGGTTAGCGGGAAGGACGGGCCTGACCACGAGGTCTTCGCCCACCGGCCTGAGCCCGAGCATCGTCCTCAGCAGGAGGAGGGTGGTTCCGGCGGACCACGCCTGGGGGCTGCAGGCGGTGGGATAGTTGACCGGGTACCTGGTGTCGGTGCGGCTGGATCCGGAGAATGCCTCGGGCAGCCGGCCGTCGTAGAAGACGGCGGCGTCCAGGATGCCGGCGGCGATCCGCGCCGCCTCGTCGGCGTACCCGTACCGCCGCAGCCCCCAGGCGATGAAGGAGTTGTCGAACGGCCAGACGGTCCCCACGTGGTAGCCGATGGGGTTGTAGCGGGCCTGCCCCTCGGCCAGCGTGCGGACGCCCCAGCCGCTGAACAGGGCGGGCGACATCAGGTGCCGCACCAGGGCCGCCGCCTTCGGTTTCTCGACGATGCCGCTCCACAGCAGGTGGCCGATGTTGGAGGAGAGGGCGTCCACCTGGCTGCCGTCGCCGTCGAGGGCGAGCGCCATGTACTCGCCGTCCGCCACCCAGAAGTCGCGGTTGAAGCGCTGTTTGAGGTCGGCGGCCTCCCGCTCCAGCCGGTCCGCGTACTGCGGGTCGTTCCAGACGGCGCGGGCGAGTCGCGCGGTGCGCATCTTCGCGTCGTACGCGTACCCCTGCAGTTCGCAGGTCGCGCGGGGGAAGCCCGGCAGCCGACCGTCGCGGTAACAGATGCTGTCCGGGGAGTCCTTCCAGCACTGGTTCTCCAGGCCGTTCCTGGTGTTCCGCCGCTCGTAGGAGATGTAGCCCATGCCGGTCAGGTCGGCGTAGTTGTTGATCCAGTCGATCGCCGCGCGCGCCTCGTGCTCGACCGAGCGCACCAGGTCGACGTCGCCGGTCCATCGCTCGTACTCGTCGAGCAGCACGAGGAACAGGGGAGTGGAGTCGGCGCTGCCGAAGTAGGGCGTGTGCGGGGTCTCCTCGAAGATGCTCATCTCGCCGTACCGCATCTCGTGCAGGATCCGGCCGGGCTCCTCCTCCCGGAAGTCGTCGACGCGGCTGCCCTGCCGGAGCGCGAGCACCCGGAGGGTGGTGGCGGCGAGTTCGGGTGTGAACGGCAACGCCTGGAGGCTGGTGAAGATGCTGTCCCGGCCGAACATGGCCATGAACCAGGGCAGGCCGGCGGCGGGAACCCGCTTGTCCTCGGCGAGGAAGGGACTGAAGCGCAGCGCGGCCAGGTCGATCAGGCTCCGCCGGTACGTGCCGCTCAGTGGCTCCCAGCCGGATTCCAGGCGCGGCGCGCGGTCCAGCCATTCCAGGAGGTCGCGTTCCTTGTCCCTGCCCTTGCCCGCCGCCCGCCCGGCAATCGTGAGACGCTCCAGCCCGCGGGGCATCGGAAGGTCCGGCAGGGCGCTGAGTCTGACGGTCCATCGGCTGTGGGGTTCGAGGTGGACCTGGAGCGTCAGGCCGTCGTCGTCCCACGCCGCCGGCGCCGACGCGGAGATGAACGTCTCCCGTCGGAACCGCTCCCGTTCGTAACCGAGGACGAGGCGCCCGTCTTCGACCCGCCGGTAGTGTCGGCCCTTCTTCCTCGCCGTCGCGTCCTTGACCTCGAAGAGGTCCGCGAAGTCGGCGTCCGCCTCGATCCTGAGGGTCACGTCGACCGGGTCGTTGGCATAGTTGATGACGGTCAGGTCCTCGTGGAGGCCGGTGTCCAGGCTGTGCAGTCGACGCACCCCCACCGTGCTGTTGACGTAGACGTCCTGACGCCCCGGAACCTGGAAGAACCGGTTCTCGAAGTAGTGGATGTCGTCGATGGAAAGGGTGGTCAGTCGTTCCCCGTTGACCGTCAGCACCCACTTCGACAACAGCCGGGTGTCGTGGGCGAACAGGCCCATGGGAGTGTCGGGTGACGGGATGATGTCGCCCGAGCGGTCACACACCATGAAGGTGGTGCCGTCCAGGATGCCCACCTCATTCTCGCTCATGGTCACCTCCTCGGCGTCCCGTCCCCGTAGACCTGGGCGGCGGCGGGAACAACCTCCGGAGAGTCGCGAAGAGTCGGGGGCTGCCCGCCACGGTCGCCTCGCCGCGCAGGACGGTGGTCAGGAAGTACGCCTCGCCGCTGGCGATCCGGTCGAAGACCGCCCCGTCCGCCTGGACGACCGCGTCCCCGCCGGTCGCCTGCTCCGAGACCGTGATGTCGCCCCGGTCGACGGAGACGAGCCAGTGATCGACCCGCCCGTCCCGGCTGATGTCGAAACGGACGCTGCCCTCGTCGATGGCCGTCAGGCGGCGGTCGTGTCCACGCCGTGCCAGGCTGCGGAAGAAAGTCTGGGTGGCATTCGCCATCGCGCCACCTCCTCAGGGCCACCTTTCCCGCGAATCGCGGCGTCCGCCTCACCCGGAAGAGGTGATTTCCGCGCCGCCGCCCGCTGCCGCCGCCCGCCGCTGCCGCCGCCCGGCGTCCTCGACGCCGCCGACCAGCGCCACGTCGCCCGCGTGTCGGCGCCCCGGCACGGCCGTCGGACACCGGCCCGGCCCGCGGGCAACGCCACTAGCCTGGGACTCGATGGATCCCATCCAGGCAACGCTGCTTCTCGCCGCCGGTGTCGCCACGGGCGCCTTCAACGCGGTCGCGGGGGGCGGCTCCCTGATCGCCTTCTCGGCACTGATCGGTGCGGGCATACCGCCGCTGACGGCGAAGCTGACCAGCACGGTCGCGGTGTTCCCGGGCAACGTGGCCAGCGTCGTCGGGGGATACCGGGACCTGCCACCCCGGCGAGACATCAGGCGAATCCTGCCCGCCGCCGTGCTCGGCGGGGTCGCCGGGTCGGCGCTGCTGCTGCTGACGCCCAGCCACGTCTTCGACATGATCGTGCCGTTCCTGGTGCTCGGCGCCTCCGCCGTCCTCGGTCTCCAGGGCCGCCTGGACAAGCTGGTCAGGCGCTCCGCGCTGCGTGGCCGACGGGAGCACCCGGCGACGCTGCAGGCGTTGGTCGCCCTGGGCGGGGTCTACGGCGGCTACATCGGCGCGGGGTTCGGCATCGTGCTGGTCGCCACCCTGGCTCTCCTGCAGCACGAGCCGCTCACCAGGACCGTCGCCCTGAAGAACCTGCTCTCGGCCGTCATCTCGTTCGCGGCGGTGGTGCTCTTCGTCTTCTTCGGCATCGTCGACTGGGCGGGGGTGGCGATCCTGGTCCCGGCGACCGTCATCGGCGGCTACGTCGGGGCGCGGTTGCTCCGCAGGCTCCCCGGCGGCCTGCTCAAGGCGGTGGTCGTCACGTTCGGGACGGTCTTCGGCCTGGTCCTGCTGTGGCGCAACGTGCTGTAGACCGGGCCACCACCCGCAGGCGCCCGGCGCCGCAGGCCGTCCGGTCGGGGCGCGGTGACGTCCACCGGGTGGGCCGGCGCCGTCCCTGGCCGACGGGTCCGCGGCCCGGCCGGGTCAGCCGACGACCGGGGGTGGTTCGGCGCCGGCGAGGTGTCGCAGGACCGCCCGCGCGGTGGCGTCGTTGTGCCGGAAGGTCGGCGCGTCGACCCGGGGCGGCGCGAACGCCATGGCGTGCCGGCCGTCGGTGTACGGGCCGAGCGCGTACCGGCACGGGTGGGGCGTGCCCGTCCGGTCGATGACCCGGCCGTCCTCCGGCCGCACCCGCAGCCGGCCGGTCGGCACCGGGACGCCGCCGCAGTCGCGCACTTCCTCGACGACGTCACCGGCGACGTGCAGGGAACGCAGCAGCGGATCGGCGAGCCGGTCCAGCGCGGGGCCGGGCAGCCACGCCTCGACCAGGGACCGCGCCTCGACGGTCTCCGGGGTGGTCGCGCTGCCGGCCCGGAAGGCCCGGCGCGGGCGGGCGGGGGTCACCCACATGCCCGCCCCGAGGAACGACACCACGCCGGCGTCGGCCGCCGCCCGGAGCTGGTCCAGCCGGTACGCGGGCGGCCCGCTGACCAGGTGGCCGAGGAAACCGGGCCACCATCCGTGCACGTCGCGGCGTACCGAGTCGGCGGAGAGCCGGCCCGCCGAGACGAGCGCGTCCAGCTCGGCCCACGCGGACAGGGCTGCGAGCAGCGCGCCGAGGTCCGGGCTGCGGGCCGGGTCACCGCCCCGGAGCGCCGCGTCGGCCAGGGTACGCCGCACGTGCGGCTGGAGTTCGGCCAGCGAGCGGGCGGTGACGTCCCGCAGCGGGTGGTGGAGGCGGTCCACGTCCAGCGCGTCGCGGTGGTCCGGCACGGCCCGGCGTACCAGCGCCGCCCGCCCGGCGGAGTACCAGGGGAGCGCCGCGTACCGCTCGGCGAACTCCGCGAAGCCCATCGTGGTGCGTTCCGGATGGCCCGTGAACAGTTCCTGGTAGTAGCCCCAGCCGATCTCCTTCGCGATCAGCGGCCACACCGTGTCACGGAAGTCGAGCTGACCCGGCAGCGCCTCGAAGGCGGTGCGGTGGAAGAACCGCGGCAGCGCGGCCGGCTGACCGGCGAGCTGGTAGGTGACCTTCGCCCGGTGGGGCAGGCCGCGTCGGGAGCCGGCCAGCAGCAACGGCTCGCGGCCCGACGGCCGGTAGCGGAGCACGCCGGTGGCGTCCCTGCGGTACTCGCCGCCGCGCCCCTCGGTCAGCAGCACCATCAGGTCGACGAACGTCAGTCCGAGGCCGCGTACCAGCACCGGTTCGCCGGGCGCGAGCCGGGACAGGTCGGCGTCGGCGGGGCTGCCGGGCGGCAGGTAGGTCAGGCCGTGCCCGGCGGCGAAGTCCCGCAGGGCCGCCTGCTCGCCGTCCAACTCCACCTCAGGGTGGCCGACGGCGAGCACCACGACGTCGGCGGCCAGGGGTTCGTCGCGGCCGTCCAGGTGTAGGCGTTGTGGCCCCCGCCGGTCGCCGTGCAGCGCCCGCGCCCGCGTCCGGTGGGCGTGGACCCGGTCGGCCGGTCCGAGCTGGTCCACGGCCCGGCGGTAGGCCCAGTCGAGGTAGCGGGCCTGGGTCAGGCGGGTCGGGAAGGTCCCGGCGTCGACCCCGGCCCACTCCGCCAGCGTCGGTCCGGCGCGGACCGGTCCGGCGCAGGTCGCGCTCGCGTCGGTGAACAGGGTGACGTTCCCGGCCGCGGTGTTCAGGGTCAGCAGCGGGGACTGGTCGGCCCGCCAGATCCGGCCCGGACCCGGGGGGTACGGGTCGACCAGGTGGATGTCGAGCGGCCGGTCGCCCAGCAGTTCCGCGCGGCTCGCGCCGATCCGTTCCAGCAGTCCGACGGCGCGTGGCCCGGCCCCGACGATCGCCACGGTCGCCGGCCCGCCCGTCACCGGCCGTCCGCGTCGTCGCTCGCGCCGGCACGCAGGCCGCGGAAGCTGACCAGCAGCTCCACCAGCCGGCGCGTGCCCGCCCGGGTGGCGGGCAGCGGCGCGTCGGGTCGGGACCCGTCGGGCGCACCCGCCCAGGACCCGCCGGCCGCCGCCGCGCCGGACCTGTCGGGCGCGGGCCCGCCGGACCCGTCGTGCGTCGCCGCGCCGGCACCGTCGTCGGGTCCGGCCGCGAGGAGGCGGCCGACCCGCGCCGGCCGGCCGTCCGCCAGCGGCGCCAGCAGCCGCTCGACGGCGGCCGGCCGGGCGGCGGTCCACACGGTGTGGCCGTTCGCGCCGACCACCGTCGCCGACCCGGCGGGGGACCACAGCACCGGTGACCCGGGCACGGCGCGCACCCACGCGTCGTCGTGGAGGGGGCGCGCCGGAGCCGGCGGCGGCACCGGCCGGAACCCGGCGGCCGTCCAGAACCGCACGGACAGCGCCGCCGTGCGGGCGCGCAGCCCGCCGTCGCGGGCGAAGCCCCGCAGGCGGGCGGTCGCCTGCCGGAGACCGGCCGGCAGGGTGGCCGGCAGCCGCCCGTCCGGCCCCGGACCCGGGGCGAACGGCGTCGCCGGCAGCGGGCTCAACCGGTCGACGCCGGCCGCGGGATCGCCGACCCACAGCGGGTCGAGGTCGCCGAACAGGTCGGGCACCGCCACCGCGCCCGAGACCTCCCGGGGCACGCCCACGTTGACGCTGGTGGCCGGCTCGTCTCCCGCGCTCTCCCCGACGTGGTAGTAGCTGGCCGGCCAGTACAGCAGGTCGCCGGGGCCCACCTCAACGGCGAACGAACCGGAGCGGTAGCGGTCGTAGTCGAGGACCGTCGTCACCGGCTCCGACCAGGGCCGGGCGGGCCAGAACCGCATCCGCTTGCGGCCGCGCAGCACGAACATGAACGTCGCGTACCGGTCCCGGTGCACGCCCACCGGGCTGTGCTCGTACGTGCCGTGGAACAGGGTGGTGATCGCGCTGACGTAGGGCAGGCCCACGTGGTGCCACAGCGGGGCCCAGAAGGACCGTTGCCGGCTCCACAGGCCGAAGTCGAAGGCGTGGAAGCAGTGCGCCACCAGCGCGTACCGGCGACCGCCGAGCAGGCCGGCGAGCCGCTGCTCGTACCCGTCGAACGATCCGTCGCCGGCGGCCGGCAGGTGGTCGCCGGGGGCGGTCCGCTGGACGCGTTCGACCGTGAACTGCACGTTGGGCGTCAGCACCGGGCCGCCCCGGGACGGGTCGGCCGCGCGCACCGCGGCCCGGAACGTGTCGACCTCCCCGTACGGCGCGTCCCGCACCGCCCGGTACAACACCGGCCGCCGGTCCCAGTACGCGGAGACGAACGTGGGCCAGTCCAGGGCGTCGGCGACGGCCGGGGCGTTCAGGCCCGGGGTGTGCGCCATGCTCACCGCTCCTCTCCCGCCGGCCCGCCGTGCCCGGCCAGCACCTCGACGCCACGCAGCCGGTACAGCGTGGTCAGCAACGCCAGGGCCCCCGGGTCGGGTCGCCCGTCCTCGGTCAGCCCGCACAGGTCGTCGACCCGGGCCACGCGGCCGGCGCGCAGCCGGCGCAGCAGCGGCCCGGCGTCGCCCTGCACCGCGAACGCGTGCCCGTTCACCGCCCAGATCCAGCCGGACCGCCCGTCGCGGACCCGGATCACCTCGGCCGTGCGCCGCACCCGGTGCCCGGCGGACAGCCGTACGGGCTCGCGGGGCTCCGGCACCGGTTCCAGCCCGCCGGCGCTGACGCGGGCCGTCCAGCGGGTGCGCAGGGTGCGGGTCAGCTCCGGGCCCCCGCTCAGCTCCCGTACCGCGGCGGCGGCGCGGGCCAGCGGTGCCGGCGTCAGCACGCCGCCGGGACCGCCGGCCGCCGCCGGCACCGGAAGGTACGGCACCGCCTGCTCGGCGGCCGGGCCGGCACCGGCCAACTCGACGACGGTGTCGTGCACCGCGCCGACCGGCAGCCGGCTGTCACTCGGCACGCGCAGCAGCAGCGCCAGGCAGTCGTCCTCGTACGTCTCGGCGTGGCGGAGCCCGGCCGGCCAGTAGGCGAGCTGACCCGCTCCCGCACGGATCGCCGCCGTGCCGGTGTCGGGAAAGCGGACCCGCAACCGGCCGCGCAGCACCCAGGCCAGCACGGCGTGGCGGGACGCGCGCGCGAGCCCCCGGTCACGGGACACCCCGTCGCCGAACGCCAGCTCCGCGCCGACCGGGAGGACCGGGTACCCCACCCTCCGCCAGAGCGCGCTGACGGTGTCCCGCACCCGCGCCCACAGATCGAAGTCCAGGAACAGCGGCTGCTCCACGCCGAGCAGCCAGCCCCGCCCGGCCGACTCGGCGCCCAGCCGCTTCCGGTAGGCGTCCGGATCCGGGTCCTCGGCACCGGGCAGCAGCTCCCCGGGCGCGCGGAGCCGGCCGGCGGCGGTGTCGAACCGCACGTCGGGCAGCACGCGGAACCGGGTCCCGCTCCGGAACGGTGCGCTGGCCCACGCCATCACCCGGTAGGCGTCCGGGACGGCCACCGGTGCCGCCGCCGGGACGACCGCCGGAGCGCGACCCCAGCACCGGTCGACGAATCCGTCCCACGATTGGTCGCTGCTCACGCCGCCTCCGTCCCGGTCAGGGGATACCTCTGCCGCAGTCGTCGCGCGTAGCGGCTCAGCGGCTCCAGCCGCACCCGCCTGCGCCGCTCGTCCACCGACTCCGGATGCTCGATCGGATAGGGCACCAGCGCGCCGCCGCCGTCGACGAACTTCGTGCCGAACACCTGCGGCCTGCCCTGGCGTACCCGCAGCGCGTCGGTCAGGTACGCCACCTGTCGCCAGGGCACCTCGCCCCGGCGGGCCGCCGCCCGTACCAGCCGCAGGTAGGTGCGGTGGCACCGGATCGGCACGGCCGAGTGCTGGACGAGCCGGGAGGCGGCCTCCGACGCGGCGGGACCCACCACCGCCGCGGTGGGCCACCCCTGACACCGCACGACGTCGTGCAGCCAGGCCGAGGCCGCACCGGTCAGCTCGCGCAACCGTTCCTCCAGCCCGGGCTCGGCGGGGCCGTACACCAGTCGGGACCGGATCGCCGCGTCCACCCGCTGGACCCGCAGCAACTGCCGGCGGACGCCGCGCCAGTCCGGCTCGGCCCGCTTCCCGGCGGTGGGCAGCGGGTCCAGCCGGATCCGTACGACGGTGTCGGTCCAGACGTAGGTGATCCGGTGTCCCTGCTCGGGCCAGTCGAAGCTGGCCTCACCGCACTGCGAGTCGGTCAACCGCACGGCGACGCCGTGCTCGTGGTCGTCGAACGCCGTCCCGGACAGGTCGGGGTGGGCGTACTCGACGGCGTCCCGGATCGCCACGCCGAGCCCGACCAGGTCGAGGTCCGCCCCGGTGCGCACCTCGGCCGAGGGGGACGGCCGCCGGTCCGGCCCGAGCGTCGTCCCGGCGGGCACCGTCCGGAAGCCGGGGGAGGGCGGCGCGAGCCGCCGCAGCGGCCCGCCACCCGCCGGCCGGACGAAGTAGGGCACGTCCATCCCCCGTAGCTGCGCGAGTTCCCCGGCGCCGTACCGGATCGCCGGATCGGCGGCCCGCGGCGCGGCGCCACCGCCGGAGTAGCGGCGGCGACAGATCGCGTCGAGGTAGTCGACGGTGGGCCGGGCCAGCACCCGGACGAAGTTGTCGCGGCAGCGCCGTTCGATGAACCGGCGGATCCGCGTCCGTTCCGTGCAGAGCAGCGTCCAGACGTCGAACATGCCGCGCAGGAAGGCCGTCAGGTACGGGGCGTACCCGATCCGGCCGCGGCTGTCGGCCACTACCGAGCGGGCGTCCCGACGCGTCCAGGAACGGTCGGCGCGGCAGAGCCGGAGCGCGCCGTCGGGGCCGTCGCGGAGGTACTCCAGCGGGCCGGCGATCGTGCACCACCGCGCCTCGCGTTCGATCCCGACGTGGTGGTGCCCGCCGTTGACGGGGTCCATCACCAGGCCGGTCTCGGAGAGCCGACGCACCGGGAAGAAGTAGACCTCCAGGTCCACCGGGTACAGCATCGGCTCCGGGTCGTCCGGCCGGCTGCCGGCGAGCAGGTTGGTCTCGAACAGGTCGGTGATGCCGAAGGCGAAGCAGGCCGCGGTCAGCGAGCCCGCGCGGTGCCAGAAGCGCCCCGCGTGCCGGGCGTCGAGCCGGGTGCCGGACAGGCGGCGCGTCCCGGACCGGCGGATCGTCCCCCACCGGGCGGGCGGGCCGATCCATTCCTGCCAGCTGTACGCCTGGCGGTCCCTGCCCCGCCCCCGCCAGCACGTCATCACCGGCAGGCGGACCGGCCCGGATGCCGCGGGAAGCCGGTTGAGCAGCTCGAAGACCGAGCCGTCGCGGCCGGGCCGCCCCTGCGCCAGGAAGAGGACCTCCCCGTTCGCCGGCCGTGGCTTGTACGCCAGCTCCCCGCCCCCGTGCAGGCGCAGCCGCAGGACCCGCTGCCGGCCGTTGTGCGTCTCCTCGCCCTGCGCGTGCAGCCCGACGACGGGGCCGCGGAACTCGGGGCGTTCCGGCCAGCTCGACCGCATGTCCCGGCGCAGCCGGCGCAGGAAGGTCTCCAGGAACGCCACGCAGCGGGCGGACTCCTCGGCGGCCAGCCGGCGGGTGTGCCGGAGCCGGCCGGCGGCGCAGGCCACGAACATCTCGGCGACGACCGGGCCGAACAGTTCCGCGTTGGTCACCGTGAACACCTGTGGCGCGACCACCGTCCAGTGGCCGGGGGCAGCGCGCCGGCACCACCGGTCGAGCCGGTCCAGAAGGTCCAGGAGGGGCGCGAACCGCGGTTCCCGCAGCGCGCGGGCCAGCCGGTCGGCGTCGGCCGCTCCGCAGAGGTGCCGGGTCACCGTCAGCGACCGCCCGCCCGGGGACGGTACGGCCAGCGGCGGGAACAGCGCGCCCCCGGTGCCCGCCCGCACCGCCTGCACGACCTTTCGCCCGACGGGCGGCAGTGCGGTGCGCACCGGTGTGGAGGGGCCGCGCGTGGTCGACGGCAGCTCCCACAGGACGCTGGTCACGGGTACGTCCCTTCGTCGATTGCCTGACGGTCGGTGCGGCACGGTCCGGGACGCCGGACCCGGGGCCGCGACCGGCCGTGACCGCGCTGCCGTGCGGGCCCGGCGACGGGTCCGACGACGGCGGCACGATCACGGCCGGGCTTTCAGCGGTCGATCCACCAGCCCCGGTCCGGTGCCTCCGTTCAGGAACGGCGCCCGGACCGGCGGGCCGCGCCTAGGCGCAGTACATGGCGCCTGGCGCGCACGACGTCGGGTCCGCCTTCGTCCGCGCGGCGACCGTCTTCTCCAGCTCGCTGACGATGGCGCCGACCCGGACCGAGCTGGCCGGGGCCGCCTTGGTGGTGGCCTTCCGGACCGCACTGCTCATATCTGCCTCCTCGGATCGAGGGCCTGACCGCGGGTGGGCGAGGCCCGGTGACTGGGTAGAGCCTGGCCCCGGCCGCTGTCATCGCGCTGTCATCCCGCTTCCGTCCCTGTCGGGCCGTCCAGCGGACCGGCCCATCCCGCGGATCCGGGCGACCATGCTGGCGGGAGGACCGGCCGCCACCGCCCGGGCACCCGTTCCAGGGCACGACGCGACACCGGCCGCGCGGCTCGTGGGTGCGAGCTGCGCGGCCGGTGTCGGTCGGGGCGCGGGGGACGCGCCGTGCGGGACCGGCCCCGGTCGTCCGCGTCGGATGACCGGGCCGGTCCGTCGCCGGTCAGGTCAGCGGAACGTGGCGGGCCAGCGCGGCGCCGCCGGCCTCGAACGCGGCCAGCAGGCCGTCGGCCGTGCCGCCGGTGGCGGGGACCAGCACCGTCGCCGGGTGGTCGGGGCGCAGCTGCACGGACCGCTCACCGAGCGAACGGTCGCCGTCCCAGGCGTGCAGGTACGCGGTGCCCGCGCGGTCGGCGCGCAGCGTCACCTGGATCCCGCCGGCCACCTGCCGCTGGCCGGTCAGCCGCAGCGCCCGCTCGGGGAGCCGGGCCACGGCGGCTGGCGCGACGCCGTCGTCCGCGGACTGCGCGATGGTCTGCGGGCTGTGCACGCTGCGGGCGGCGGTGTCCGGGAAGACCGGGGCGCTGGGCTGCCGCTGGGCCGGGGTGTACCCGGGCAGGGTCACCAGGCCGTACCGGTACGGGTCGGCGCGGACGCCGGTGAAGGTGGACCAGCCCAGCCGGGACTGGGAGGTCAGGTCCTGGGTGTCCGAGTCGTAGACCAGCACGTTGAAGCCCATCCGGGCCGGGTCGACGGCGTCGGGCAGCACCGCGAACGGGATGCTCGCCTCGATGGTGTAGCCGGCGTACGGCGCGGTGACCTTGCTGACCACCGTCATCCCCGGCGCGGTCGTGGCGCCCGGCCCCTGCCGGTTGTCGGCGTCGCGCTGCCAGCACGGCGGGTCGCCGCCCGCGGGGTCGTCGGTGACCGGGAAGATGCCGGCCTTGAACACGGTCGAGGTGTCCGTCGAGTTCCCCTTCGGGTCGACGATGATCTCGACGCTGTCGGTACGCCGCTGCCGCTTGCAGTCCTGCGGCACCACCTTCTTGCCGAGCACGTCGTCGGTGACCCGGACGAACACCTTCAGCGCGTCCTCCGTCCAGGCGACGCGGCCGGTGGCCGAGGCGTCCTGCGGCGTGGTGGCCTGCCCCTCCCAGATCCGGGACAGGTCCAGCTCCGCGCCGGGGTACTCGCCGGGGGAGTCCACCCCGTCGACGGCGTGGTCGTGCCCGGCGTGCGGCACCTCGCTGGTGGGCACGATCTCCAGGGCGCCGGTCTCGACGGTGCTGCCGGCGGCGCTGGTGGTGGTGATGGTGATGCCGTAGTCGCCGCCGTCGCCGCCCTCGTTGGCGGTCGGCAGGGTGGCGTCGCTGTTGGTGACGGTGAAGGTGACCGCCCCGGTCGCGCCCGGCGCCAGGTCGGCGTAGCTCTTGGTGGCCGCGTCGGCGGTGAAGCCGGCCGGCAGGCCGAGGGTGACGGTGCCGCTCTGCGGGGCCTCGCCGTGGTTGCGCAGGTCGACCCGGACGGTCCGGCTCTTGCCGGAGCCGACGGTGAGGACCGGCTTGATCAGGGTGTCGAGCTGCGGATACCCGCTGTCGCCGGCCCAGGTGCGGAACAGCCCGACCTCGGGCAGCGGCTCCAGGGTGCCGCGTACGTCGGCGACGACCCGGACCGCGCGGTCGGTGCGGCCGGCGCCCTGGCCGGTGGCCAGGTTCGCGCCGACGAGGTGCTGCTCGTTGGTGTCGGCGCCGGCGGGCACGGTCACGGTGAAGGTGGCGGTCCGCTGCGTGCCGGCGGGGACGGCGTCGCGCAGCGCGCCGGAGCCGGTGGCGGTCCAGCCCTGCGGCAGCCGCAGGGAGACCCGCGGCGCGGTGAGCGCCCGGTCGTGCGGGGCCTGGACGTGCGCGGTGACCTCGACGGTCTCGCCGGGGGCGAGATCGAACCGGTCGGCGGTCAGGTAGAACTCGGTGCCCTGGGGAAGCCCGCCGGCCGTCGCCGGCAGCACCGAGCCGCGCAGGATGGCCTCCGGGGAGGTGTCCGCCGGGTCGTACGGGACGCGGCTGTCGACCAGGGTGTAGAAGTCGCAGCGGATCTTCGCGGGGTCGGTGGGGGCGGCGGCGGTGCCGGCCCAGCCCTGGGTGACGTAGTCCCGGCGGGCGTCGACCTCGATCTCGGCCCAGGTCCTGCCGCCGGCGCCCGGGGTGCCCTCCCAGACGCCGAACACCTGGTCGGTCGGGACGGTCGGCACGAAGCTGGACGCGCACTGCGCCCCGGTCGCCGAGCTGCCGGTCCCGCCGGTACGCAGGAACTTCGCCGCCCGGAACGGCTTGAGGCCCTCCTCGGTGAGCTGCTGCGGGAAGGCGGTCGGGTCGGCGGCGGCGTGGAACGCCTCGGCGGCGAACCGGGCGGCCTGCTGGTGGTTGCCGTGGTTGCCGGGCGTCGGCGAGGGGTTCATCGTCATGACGATCTCGGGCCGGGTCTGCCGGATCACCCGGACGATCTGGGCCAGGGTGTCGTCGTGCCCCCAGATCTGTTCGGACAGCGGCGCGGAGGCGGTGTACCAGAAGTCGACGCGGTCGAGGTTGTACAGGTTCTCCACGCCGGCCCGGCCGATCGCGGTGCGCTCCTCGCGCTCGCGGATGATGCCCAGCGGCGGGCCCTCCTCGAGACCGACGGCGTTGCCGCCGCCCTCGCCCCGGGTGATGGTCACGACGCCGGCCTTGGCGCCGTGCTTCTCCTTCCACTGGCCGAGGGTGGCGAGGCTGCCGGCCTCGTCGTCGGGGTGGGCGCTGACGAAGAGGACGTCCAGGTCGACGGTGTCGGTCGGCCGGGCGTCGGTGGGGGCGGCGAGGGCGACGGCCGGCGCCCCGGACAGGGCCAGGGCGAGGGCCGTGGGTAGCAGGAACGACTTGAGTCGCATGCAGGTCCTTTCGCGACACACGAGGTCCGCGCAGCGGCCACCGACGTCGGGCGCGCGGTGGCGCGGACGCGGGGTCGTGGCCGGACGGGGGAGACGGCGGTGGGGGGCGCGGGGCGCGGAGGGGCGCCACGGCACCGGGGTACGCAGCGGCACGGAGATCCGTACACACTGGAAGGCCTTCGCCCGGTGACGCTAGGGACCGGCGCGGCGGCCCGTCAATGCCTTGCAAGGTCTTTCTTAATTTGCGAAAGAAACAAACGAGGGTCATCCGGCCTGCGGTGCCCCGACCGGTGGTGCGCGTGCCCGGCCTCGACGGACTCCGCGAAGGGCGTTTCTGCTGCTGATGAAGGTGGCCGCAAGGTAACGAGACGGTTTCGTTACTTGACTCAATAGTTCGTTCGCCGTAGGAAGGAAGTGTGACTGACGTGGTGACGCCACCGACGAGCCCGGTGAGCCGGGAGCGGTCGAAGGAGATCAAGCGGCTCTCCGTGATCTCCACCGCCCGCCAGGTGCGGGTGCTCTCCCGCGCCGAGCTGACCGAGCTCACCGGCCTGAGCCCCGCCACGCTCACCCCGCTCGTCCGCGAGCTGATCGCCGAGGGCTACCTGATCGAGCGGGGTCCCGGCGCCTCGCGCGCCGGCCGGCCCCGGGCGATGCTGGAGTTCAACCCCCGTGCCGAGCTGGTCGCCGCGGTCTCGCTGGAACCGTCCCGGATCAGCTGCGAGATCGCCGACAGCGACGGCACCGTGATCGCCCACCGCGCGGTACGCCTCGCCGGCGACATCGTCGACACCATCTGCCGCTCGGTGCCCGAGCTGGTCGGCGACGGCCTGCCGGCGCTGCGCGGGGTGGCCGTCGCCGCGCCCGGCATCTCCACCGGCGGCGCCGTCCGCCTGGCCCCCTCGGTCGGCCTCGTGGAGGCGCGGCCGGTGGGGGAGTCGGTGCAGCGCCGGCTCGGGGTGCCGGTGCTGGTGGACAACGACGTGAACCTCATGGCCGCCGGCGAGCACGCGGTCGGCGCCGGCAGCGACGTCGCCGACCTGCTGCTGCTGCACGTCGCCGACGGCATCGGCGCCGGCCTCGTGCTCGACGGGCAGGTCCGCCGGGGCGCCGGCGGGGCCGCCGGCGAGGTCGGCTTCCTGCCGCTGGACCCGGCCGACCGGGGCCACGACGGGATCGGCCCGTTCGAGGCCCGCTGGTCGGAGAACGCCATCGCCGAGCGGGTGGTGGCGCTGGCCCCCGGGCGGCGCCCGGACTCGCCCGTGGCCGCCCTGGTGGAGCTGGCCGCCACCGACGAGCGGGCCGCCGCGTACCTCGACGAGCTGCTCGCGGCCTGGTCCCGGCTGATCGTCTCCTGCGTCTGCGTCGTCGATCCCGGGCGGGTGCTGCTCAGCGGCGCCGCCGCCCAGCTCGACGACGCCGCCGTCGACCGGCTACAGGCGCTCGTCCACGCCGCCGCGCCGAGCGCCACCGACGTCCGTCGGGCGGTGCTCGGCGACCGGGCGGTGCTGCACGGCGCGGTCAGCTACGCCCTCTCCGCTGCCGCCGCGGGCCTGCCCAACCTGTTGCCGGCCCCCTGACCTCACACCACGAACAACGCAGTTCCCCTCACCCCTCGGAGGTACCCCATGAGACGTCGCCTTCTCCTCGCCGGTGCGCTCGCCACCGTCCTCGCCGCCGGCACCGCCTGCGGCGCTGGCGGCGACGAGGCGGCCAGCGGCGGCAGCGCCGAGAAGCTGACCATCTACACCGCGCGCGACAAGAAGGTCTCCGACTACGTCGTGGACCAGTTCACCGCCAAGTACCCCGAGTACAAGGGCAAGGTCGAGATCCTCAACCTCGGTGCCCAGGAGATCCTGGAGCGGGTGCGGGCCGAGAAGGCCAACCCGCAGGCCGACGTCTGGTGGGGCGGCACCCAGCAGGGTCTCGCCGCCGGCGCGTCCGAGGACCTGCTGACCTCCTGGCAGCCGGCCTTCGCCAGCAAGATGGACGCCAAGTACAAGGACGCCGAGGGCCGCTGGTTCGGGGAGATCCTGCTGCCCGAGGTCATCATGTACAACAACAAGGCCCTCACCCCGGAGCAGGCCCCGAAGGACTGGGACGACCTGCTCAAGCCGGAGTGGAAGGACAAGATCATCATCCGGGACGTGGCCGCGTCCGGCACCATGCGGTCGATCTACGCCGCGATGATCGTGCGGCAGTCCCCGGACGGCAGCAACCCGCAGCCCGGCTACGACTGGCTCAAGAAGCTCGACGCCAACACCGGCGCGTACGCGGCCAACCCGACCGACCTCTACCTGAAGCTGTCCCGCCAGCAGGGCACGCTCAGCGCCTGGAACCTGCAGGACATCCTGCTGCAGGCCCACCAGTCGAACATGCCGTTCGGCTACGTCATGCCGGCCTCCGGCGCCCCGGTGCTGGTCGACGGCCTGGCCGCGGTCAAGGGCGGCAACAGCGAGGGCGCGCAGAAGTTCATCGAGTTCCTCTTCGACGACAAGCTCCGCGCCGACCTGGCCAAGGACTACTACCAGATCCCGGCCGTGGACATCGCCGAGAAGCCGGAGTGGCTGGCCCAGCTCCAGCTCAAGCCGCTGGACGTCGACTGGAACGTGATCGGCAAGAACGAGACCGAGTGGATTAACCACTGGAACAGCCAGATCAAGAACAAGGGCTGACCGCCCGGGCGCCGGGGGCGGGCCCGTCCCGCCCCCGGGTCACCGGCGCCCGCCCCCGGGGCGCCGGTCCGGTGTGAGAGGCGAGCCCCTCTCACACCGGAGGCGTCGGGAAGCCGCCCTTCCTGCCGTCTCCCGCCCCCATCCCACGACCGACCAGGTCCGGTACCGCACGAAGGAGAGGACCTCATGATCGATGTCACGCTGGAGTCGGTGAGCAAGCGCTTCGCGCGCGGCGGCGACACCGCGGCCGTGGACGACGTCGACATCACCATCGCCGCCGGGGAGTTCTTCACGCTGCTCGGCCCGAGCGGCTGCGGCAAGACCACCACCCTGCGCATGGTGGCCGGGTTCTACTTCCCCACCTCCGGGCGGATCCGGTTCGGCGCCGAGGACGTGACCCGCCGGCCGCCGAACAAGCGCGACACCGGCATGGTGTTCCAGAACTACGCGCTCTTCCCGCACATGAGCGTCGCGCAGAACGTCGCGTACGGGCTGAAGATCCGCAAGGTCGGCCGGGCCGAGTCGCGGCGCCGGGTCGAGGAGGCCCTCGGGCAGGTGCACCTCGCCGGCTACGGCGACCGCCGCATCGACGAGCTCTCCGGCGGCCAGCAGCAGCGGGTGGCCCTGGCCCGGGCCCTGGTGATCCGGCCGCGTACCCTGCTGCTCGACGAGCCGCTGTCCAACCTCGACGCCAAGCTGCGCGAGGAGACCCGGGTGGAGATCCGTCGCATCCAGCGCGAGGCCGGCACCACCTCCATCTACGTCACCCACGACCAGGCCGAGGCGATGGCCATGTCGGACCGGATCGCGGTCATGCAGTCCGGCCGGGTGCAGCAGATCGGCGCCCCGCAGGAGATCTACCACCGCCCGGCGACGAGCTTCGTGGCCCGCTTCATCGGCCGCAGCAACGTGCTCTCCCTGCCGGTGGTCGGCGCCGCCGAGCAGTCCGTCACGGTGAAGCTGCCGGGCGGCGGCGAGATCGCCGCGCCCGCCCCGACCGGGCACGGCCTGCGCGAGGGCGACACCGCGCTGGTGTCGGTGCGCCCCGAGCACATCGGCATCACGTCGGCCACCGACGCGGACGCGCTGCCCGGCCGGGTCACCGAGGTGGAGTTCACCGGCATGGCCACCAACCTCGTGGTCGACGTGGCCGGCGAGCCGGTGCAGGTCGCCGCGATCGACGTGCCGGCCGGGCTCGCCGCCGGCGATCAGGTCGGGCTGCGGCTCAACCGCGAGCGGATGTGGGTGGTGCGGCCGTGAGCACCATCCCCGCCACCCCCAGCCCGGCCACCGTCGCCCCGGTCACCGGCGAGCCGACGCCCCCGCGCGCGCCGCGCCGCCGCCTCGCCGACCGGTTCGCCGGCGGCACCGGCTCCCGCTGGTTCCCGTACGTCCTGGTCTTCCCGCTCGCGCTGATCCTCTTCGGGTACGTGGTGCAGCCGATGTTCGCCACCTTCGCCGAGAGCGTCGGCGTCGACGGGGTGGAGAACTACGGCGCCTTCCTCAGCGGCGACGGCGTGGCCCGCTCGTCGCTGGTCACCTCGCTGGTCATCTCCGCGGCCAGCGTCCTGCTCTGCGGCATCGTCGGCGTGGCGATGGCCTTCCTGCTCAAGCGGTTCTCGTTCCCCGGCCGCCGGCTGATCGAGGCGATCATCCTGGTGCCGGCGGCCCTGCCGCCGCTGATCGGGGCCATCTCGTTCCAGTTGCTCTACAGCGAGACCGGCATCCTCCCGCGCGGGCTCCAGCAGCTCTTCGGCACCGAGAACCCGGTGCTGCCGTTCAGCGGCATCGCCGGGGTGCTGGTGGTGCACACCTTCACCATGTACCCGTACTTCTACCTGTCCGCCTCCGCCGCGCTCGGCGGGATGGACCCCTCGGTGGAGGAGGCCGCGTACAACCTGGGGGCCGGCCGCGTGCGGGTGTGGCGCACGGTGCTGCTGCCGATGCTCACCCCGGCGCTGGTCTCCGCCTCGCTGCTGGTCTTCATGACCTCGCTGGCCTCGTACACCGCCCCGCTGCTGTTCGGGGTGGACCAGACGATGACCATGCAGATCTACATCAACCGCACCAACGGCGACCTGCCGATGGCCTCCACGTACGCCTCGGTGCTCGGTGTGGTCTCGGTGCTGTTCCTGCTCGGCATGCGCTGGTACGAGGGGCGGCGCAGCTACCGCTCCCAGTCCAAGGGCGTCGCCGCGCACCGGCGGGAGATCACCAACCCATTCGGCAAGTGGCTCGCGCTGGTGGCGTCGATCCTGGCCACCGCCGTGCTGCTCGCCCCCGTGGCGACCATCGCCCTGGTGGCGTTCTCCGCCGACGGCTCCTGGACCACCGAGGTCATCCCGGCGGCGTACACCACGCAGAACTTCGTCACCATCTTCTCCGACCCCGAGGCGTTCCAGCCGATCCTCAACTCGCTGCAGATGAGCCTCATCGCGACCGTCGGCTGCGTCGTGGTCGGCGTGCTCATCGCGTACGCGGTGCGGCGGCTGGACTTCCGCGGCCGGGGACTGCTGGACGTGGCGGTCATGCTGGCCTGGGCGCTGCCCGGCACGGTGGTGGCGATCAACCTGATCTCGGCGTTCAGCACCGGCAACGCGTTCAGTTTCGGGCAGGTGCTGATCGGCACCTTCTGGATCATGCCGCTGGCCTACTTCGTGCGGTTCCTGCCGCTGGTGTTCCGGTCCAGCTCGGCCACCCTGGCGCAGATCGACCCGTCGCTGGAGGAGGCCGCACGCAACCTGGGCGCGTCCTGGTGGCGGGCGTTCGGCACGGTCACCCTGCGGCTGATGCTGCCCGGCGTGGTGGCCGGCGCGCTGCTCGCCTTCGTGCACGGCGTCGGCGAGTTCGTCGCCTCGGTGCTCATCTACACCTCCGAGACCGCGCCGATCTCCGTCGAGATCAACAACCGGATGTACTCGTTCGAGGTCGGCACCGCCGCCGCGTACGGCATGCTCCAGGTGGTCCTGATCTTCGTGGTGATGGTGGTCTCCGGCCGGCTGGAGGGCGGCCGGCGCTCCAGCCGGGAGGCGGCGCGGTGGACGGCGTGAGCGCGGCCTGGCCGGCGGGCGGCGGGCTGGTCCCCGCCGCCCGGATCCCCGGCGGGGACCTGGCGGCGGTGGCCGAGGCGGCGGACTTCGCGGTCCTGCCGGTCGGCGCGGTCGAGTGGCACGGCCCGCACCTGCCGCTCGGCACCGACCTGATCCTCGCCCAGGGCTTCGCCGCCGAGAGCGCGGTGCCGTCCGGCGGCGCGACCCCGCCCGGCGGACCCGGGACGGCGGCGGGTCCGCGCGGGGTGCTGTTCCCCGCCGTGCCGTACGCCGCCTGCCCCGGCCAGACCCGGCCGTGGCCCGGCACCGTGGCGATCCGTCCGGAGATCGCGGTCGGCTACCTGGCCGACGTGATCGAGGGCATCGTGGCGGCCGGCTTCCCCCGGTTGCTGATCGTCAACGGGCACGACGCCAACATGTCCACCGTCCGGGCCGCCATGGAGTGGGTCTCCGGGCGGCGCACCGCCAGCCTGCTGCTGGTCAACTGGTTCCAGCTGGTCACCCCGGCCGAGACCGCCGAGCTGTACGGGCCGCTGCCGGCCCGCGGCCACGGCGGGGCGTACGAGACCGACGGGGTGCTCGGCTTCGACCCCGGCGCGGTGCGCCTCGACGCGGTGGCCGACCTGCCGCCGAGGCCGAAGCTGCCGGTGACCCACCCGTACGTGCTGGTGGAGTCCCGGCCCGACCCGTGGCAGGGCTGGTCCGGGCACGTCTCGCTGGCCGGCGAGGAGACCGGCCGGCGGGTCCGGGAACTGGCCGCGACCCGGCTGCGCGAGGTCGTCGCCGCCTGGGTGGCCGCCCCGCTACCCGCCCCGCCCACCGACGCCCCGCTGCCGGCCGACGCCCCGTCTGGCGCAACCCCGCCGCCCACGGACGTGCCGCCCACGGACGTCCCGCCCGCCGGCACCCCGCCGGTCGGCGGGCCCGAGCCCGAGGAGGCACCGTGACCGTCGACCGCGGACTCGACGTCGTCGACTTCCACCTGCACTTCCGCATCGGCGCCGACGAGACGATCCGGGCGTGCGAGCACGCCGCCGGCATGCACCCCGGCGGCGAGCACGAGCGCGCCGTCCGGGCCGCCGGCTCCGCCCCGTACGCGGCGCAGTGGCGGCAGGCGTGGGGTTTCCCCGACCCCGAGCCCCCCGCGTCGCGGTGGCAGGACGAGGCGGACCGGTGGGCGCAGGAGCTGCGCGCCGTCAACATCCGTCGGGCCGTGTTCGTCACCGGCGGCGGCAACGACACCGTTGCCGACGTGGTGGACCGCCACCCCGACCTGCTGCTGGGCTTCGCCCACCACGACCCGTACGGCCCGGACGCCTCCGCCGAGCTGGAACGCGCGGTGGTCGAACGCGGCCTGCGCGGGCTGAAGCTCTTCGCCCCGCTGCTGCGCGGCCCGCTCGACGACGAGGCCCTCGACCCGCTCTGGGGCACCGCCCAGCGCCTCGGCGTGCCGGTGCTGATCCACATCGGCCACTACGGCAGCGCCGGCGGCCTGTCCCACGGCCGGTACGGCGGCCCCGACGAGCTGGCCCGGATGGCCCGCCGCTTCCCCGAGCTGGCCGTGGTGGTGCCGCACTTCGGCGTCCAGCACGTGCAGGACCTGCTCTTCGCCGCCTGGGGCTGCCCGAACATCCACGTCGACACCTCCGGGTCGAACCAGTGGGTGCGCTGGATGCCGTACAAGCTGACGCTGGACGAGCTGTTCCGGCGCTGCTACGAGACCATCGGCCCGCACCGGATCGTGTTCGGCAGCGACTCGTCGTGGTTCCCGCGCGGCTACGTCACCCGCTACCTCGACGACCAGCTGCGGATCTGCCGCGAGCTGGGCCTGCCCGACGACCACCTGCGCGCGATCTTCGCCGGGAACGCCGAGCGCCTGCTCGGCCTCGACCACTGACCGGCTGACGACCGGGCGCGGCGGGTGACCGGCGCGCCCGGCACGGAAGGAAGTAGAGAACCGTCATGAGCACACCCGCGCTGACCACCTACCAGCGGCACCACCTCCGGCCGACCTACGACCACCACGTCGGGAACCTGTTCCCGGCGATGGTGCGGGCCAGCCAGGCGCACGTGGTGATGCTGACCGAGCAGGGACTCATCCCCGCCGACCGTGGCGCCCGGCTGCTGCGCGGGCTGGCCGAACTGCGCGCCGACACCGCCCCGGCGCCGGAGTTCGACGGCACGTTCGAGGACACCTACTACCTGATGGAGAAGCGGCTGGCGCAGGCGTGCGGCATCCCCACGTCCGAGCTGGACGTGCAGATGGCCCGCAGCCGCAACGACCTCGACGCCGGGGTGTTCCGGATGCTGCTGCGCGACCAGCTCCTCGGGGTCCTCGACCGGGTCCTCGCCGCCGGCGCGACCGCCCTGGACTCCGCGCACCGGTACGCCGACGTGGTGATCACCGGCTACACCCACCGCCGGCCGGCCCAGCCCACCACCATCGGGCACGCGCTCGCCGGCTACGCCGAGGCCCTCGCGGGGGAGGCCGTCGCGTACGCCGACCTGATCGACCAGCTCAACACCTCGCCGCTGGGCTCCTGCGCCTTCGCCGGCACCGACCTGGACATCGCCCCCGCCCGCGTGGCCGAGCTGCTCGGCTTCGGCGGCCTGGTCACCAACTCCTACGAGGCGGTGGCCGGCGCCGACCACCTCGTCCGGGTCGGCACGCTCAACGCCCAGGCCCTCGCGACCGGCGCCCGGCTCGCCCGCACCCTGATGGACTGGCTGAGCTGGCGGTGGGTGACCACCCCCGGCGACTTCACCCAGGGCAGCAGCATCATGCCGCAGAAGCGCAACCCGGTGGTGCTGGAGCACCTCGTCTCGATGGCCGGCGCCACCGCCGCCGACGCCGCCTCGGTGCTCAACAACGTCGGCGCGGCCTGGTGGGAGGACTCCAACAACGCCACGACCGACGTGCAGGTCCGGCTCTGGGAGAGCAACGACCGCACCGACCGGTTCTTCGCCCTGCTCGGCGGCTTCCTCGCCGAGATCGAGCCGCTCGCGCCGCCGTCGGCCGAGGAGATCGTCGCCTCCGGCGCCACCACCACCGCCGCCGCGGACGCGCTGACCCGGCACGGGGTGCCGTTCCGGGCCGCCCACTCGGTGGTCGGCCGGCTGGTGCGCGGCGGCGCCCCGGACACCTGGACCGCGCAGACCGTCCGCGCGGCGGCCGAGGGGATCGCCGACGGGCTCGACGACGCCGCCGTCGCCGACCTGATCGCCGCCGCCGTACGCCCCGAGCTGGTGCTCGACCGCGCCCAGGTCGACGGCCCCGGCGCGGACGCCGTCCGGGCCCAGGTGGCGGTGCTGCGCGGCACCTTCGACACCGTCGCCGGCCGGCTAGCCGCCGTTCGGGACCGCCTGGCCGCCGCCGACAAGGCGCTGGACGCGGTCGCCGCCGAGCGGGCGGGCCGATGAGCGCCGGCGCGGGGGTCGTGCCCACGGGGACGGGACGGTGAGCGTGCGGCTGGCCGGTCGGGCGGCCGAGGCAGCCGCGGTGGCCGGCGACGCGGGCGTGCTGCTCGGCATCGACTTCGGCGGCACCAAGATGGCCGTCGGGGTGGCCGACGGGCAGGGGCGGCTGCTGGCCCGGGAGCGGGTCCCGACGTACGCCGAGCGGGGTGCCCCGCAGGCCCTGGACCGGGCCCTGGAGCTGGCCGCGAGGCTGGTGGGGGAGGTCGGCTCGCCGGTCGTCGCGGCCGGCATCGCCTCCCCCGGCGTGGTCCGGCCCGACGGGATCGACCTGGCCCCGAACGTGCCCGGCTGGGACCGGCTGCGGCTCGCCGACGCGGTCCGGGACCGGTTGGCGGTGCCGGCGGTGGCGGTCGACAACGACCTGAACGCCGCCGCCCTGGCCGAGCTGCGGATCGGCGCGCTGCGCGACGCCGACCCCGGCCTGGTGGTGGGCCTCGGCACCGGCGTCGCGGCGGCGGTCACGGTCCGCGGGGCGGTACTGGCCGGTCACCACGGGGCGGCAGGCGAGATCGGCTACGCCGTGGCCGGCGGCCCGTGGCCGGGCACCATGCTGGAGCTGGACTTCTCCGGCCGGGCGCTGGACGGCCTCGCCGACTCGCTCGGGCTGCCGGGCGGCGCGTCCGCGCTGGCCGCCGCCGCCGAGCGCCCGGGCCCGGCCCGGGACGCGCTGACCGCCCGGGTGGACGAGCTGGCCCGGCACCTCGTCACCTCCTGCCTGCTGCTCGACCCGCAGCGGGTGGTGCTGGTCGGCGGGGTGGCCGGCAACGGGCTGATCCGCGGCCTGCTGGGGGAGCGGCTCGCGGCGGTCCTGCCGTACCCGCCGGAGGTGGTCCTGTCCCGGTTCGCCGACGATGCCGCGCTGCTCGGCGCGGTCATCCTCGCCCGCGAGGCGGTCCCGACCCCCCGGTGACCGGTCCCGGCCCGTGCCTGCCGGTACGGGCCGGACCGGCCGGTGACACCTGGCGCCGACAGACGGCGGCCGGCTCCCGCACCGGGGGCCGGCCGCCCCGTCGTTGTCGGTGCCCGTCGGTAGGGTGCCGCTCGTGACGCACACCGACTGGTCAGACGTACGCGCGCGGCTCGCCCGGCTGGCCGCCCACCCCGACGGTGACAAGGTCTTCGGCGCCCACGCGCACCGGTGGACGCTGGAGCCGCCGCTGCGCGCCGAGGAGTTGGCCGAGCTGGAGGGGCAACTGCGGGTCGAGTTGCCCGAGGAGTACCGCTCGTTCCTGCTCACCGCCGGCCGGGGCGGCGCCGGGCCGACCTACGGGCTGTTCCCGCTGCGCAGGGTGGACGGTCGCTGGGCGTGGGAGGGCGACGGCGCCGACCTCACCGATCGGGACACGCTGCACCAGCCGTTCCCGCACACCGAGGCGTTCAACCCGGCCGACGGGCTGCCCGAGCCGCCCGACGAGGAGGATTACGACACCGTCGAGGCCTTCAACGAGGCGGAGGACGCCTACTGGGAACGGCACGACAGCGTGGTCTGCGTCCCCGACCACTCGATCGGGCTGCTCTACCTGTGCCACCTCGGCTGCGCGATGCGCGAGGCGCTGGTGGTCAGCGGCCCGGCACGCGGGCAGATGTGGGCCGACGACACCGTCGACAGCGCCGGCTTCCGGCCGCTGCTCGACTCCGACGGCACGCCGTTGGGTTTCGCCCGCTGGTACCGGCGCTGGCTGGACGAGGCCGACGCCGCCCTGGCCTGAGCTGGCCGCCCGGATCGCCGGGCCGGCCTGAGCTACGGCAGCACGCCGGTCACGACGACCGCCGCACCCGGCAGGCGGGTGCGGCGGCGATGTTCGGCACCGAACGGGCGCGTACGTCCGGCTCGGCCCGAGGCGCGGCGCGCTACGCCGCCGACGCGGCCGGCCGGGGGCGTCGCGCCGGCCCGGCCGCGGCCGGCCAGTCGGTACGGTCCGCCTGCCTCGGGACGCTGGGCGACGACGGCTGCCCGGCGGAGTCGGCCCGGGCCACGCGCAGCGCGTGCTGGGCGTTGTTCCACGCCGGGCAGGGCCAGGCCTGGCCTGCGCAGAGCAGGTTGCGGCACCCGCCCTCCCCGTCCGGCTCGTGGGCGTCGGCCACGTCCAGGGCGAGCTTCCACAGCAGTGGGTCGGTCACCTCGTCGGGACGGTCGGCCTGGCGGTCGGACCGGTCGGTGCTGGTGTCGGACACGAGTGTTCCCCCCTCGGGCGCAGGTGCGACTTCCACCTTCTCCATTTTCCGTGCCGGTGAAACCTTCCACCCCGGCACAGCGTCGCAGGTGCCGGGCGTGCGTCCGGGGAGGCTCGCGCGGTCAGGTCAGGTCGAGCTGCACGGTGGCGCTCTCCCCGGCGCGCGTCGACCGCCGGACCATGCCGTCACCGTCGGTGGTCAGCGGGTCACCGGATGGCCGAGGAGGTCCGCGCGCCCCGCTCCCCGGACGCCACGGGTGCTGATGACCGCGGTCGTGGCGGTCGGTGTCTGCGCGACCACCCGCACCTCGGTGCGGCCGTCGCGGCCCCGGACGCTGGTCAAACACTACACCGTGCCCGACCACGGTCAGCCCCGTGGCCGGGGCCGGGCAGGACGGCGGTCGGCTCGGCGGCGCCGGCGGAGGCCAGGTCGGCGCCGGGGGATCCCGCCGTGCGGGCTGTTGATGACGAGCGGCACGCATTCCGGCGACAGGAAGTGGTGGCCATCGAAGTGCTCCACGTGGGCGTGACCGCCGTCGTCCATGTCGGCCATGTCGCGCAGGTGGTCGGCGAGGAGCGCCGACCGGTCGCGCCTGGGCCGAGGGCTGCCGAGGGTTTAACGCCGCGGGGGACGCTGCGCGGCGCTCAGGTAGGCGACCAGGAGATCGACGATCTCGGTGGTCAGGGTGTCGATGTCGTCTGGCTGCTGGCTGACCCAGCGGTGGACCAGGGACTCGATGACCGCCACCACGACGCGGGCGTTGCGTGCGGGTTCGGCGAGGTCGAGGGCAGGGTCCTGGCGCAGGAGCTGCTCGACGGCGTCGGCGGCGTCGCGTTCGGCCTGGCGGAATCGGGCCAGCAGCTCGGGCGGGCGTGGGGACTCCTCGAACAGCACCCTGTGCAGGCGCGGGTCGCGGGTGTGCAGGTCGGCGTACGCGGCGACCGTCGCGGGCAGCCACTGCGTCAGCGTCGCAGGGGTGGGGATGTCGGCGAGGGCCGCTCGCACGGCTGCGGCGCTCTCGTCGATGTGCGCGAGCGCGAGGGTGAGCAGGATCGAGTCCTTGTTCGGGAAGTACTGGTACACCGAGCCGACGGAGAGCCTCGCGGCCTCGGCGATGCGGTCGGTGGTGCCCGCGGCATGCCCGTAGTCGGCGAAAACGCGAGCCGCGGCGTCGAGGATGCGCTGACGGGTCTGCCAGGAGCGTTGCTGCTGGGGCGTCTTCCTGGGCTGATGCGGTGACGACCGAGGAGGCAATCGAACTCCCGAATGCGAGTACCAGAAAGCGAGGGATTCCTCATACCATAGCCGAGAGCTGCGGAAACTTGCCTACCCGCGATGCGGTGAGCAGGGCGCGGCTGGAATGAAGAACTCCCGGGGAGGGTCCGATGGCGGTCGCGCCGTACACCTACGACGACGTCACGCACTGGCACGCCTATCAGCGGTTCTATCCCGCACAGTTGCGCGTTACCGCGGTCAACGCCCCGGCGGAAGAGTGGTGGCGGTGGCGCGGCAGGGCCGTACACCTGGACCGGCTGGCGGCGCCCGACGCGCCGGCCAAGCTCGTCCTGCTGCACGGTGCGGGCGGATACGGACGCATGCTCGCGCCCTACGCGCGCCTGCTGACCCGCACCACACCGCTGGAGGTGGTGGCGCCGGACCTGCTCGGCTACGGGCTGAGCAGGACCGACAAGCGACCGGTCAGCTACCAGGAGTGGATCGACTGCGTGGCCGATCTCGTCGTGGCCGAGAAGGCACGCGACGGCCGGCCGGTGTTCCTGCTGGGGGCGAGCATGGGTGGGATGCTGGCCTACTCGGTCGCCGCCCACGGGGATGTCGCCGGCCTGGTCGTGACCTGCCTGCTCGACCCGCGCGACGTCGCGGTCCGGATGCGGATGACCCGTCTGCCCATCATGGGAAGGACGGCGCCGCCGATGTTGCACCACCTGCGCTGGCTGGGCCGGGTCCACATCCCCATGCGCTGGGTGGCGAACATGGGCGCGATGAGCAACGACCCCTCCTTGACGGCGTTGGTCGCGTCAGATCCCTCCGGCGGCGGCAACCGCGTCTCGCTGACGTTCCTCCGCACCTTCCTCTCCTCGGCTCCACCGGTGGAACCGGAACAGTTCACCGCCTGCCCGGTGCTGATGACCCACCCGGCGGCCGACCGCTGGACCCCGCCGGAGCTGAGCATGCCTTTCTTCGGGCGCATCGCCGCACGCAGGCATCTGGTGCTGTTGGACGAAGCCGGGCACCTGCCGATCGAGGAACCGGGCCTCTCCCAGATGAGGCAGGCCATCGACGGCTTCGTCAGCCAGCTACTGCCGACATGACAGAGATCGAGGGTGTGCCGCCGCCGGCGGTGTCCTCGTCGGCGACGAGCGCGTGCGGGGAAGGGGGCGAGATCCGAGCGGCACAGCGGCTGCCAGAGCGATCGTCGGTCGGTACATAGGATGTGACCGATGGCAACTGACAACCTGTCACCGCAGCGCTGGTACAGCCTGGCCGGATGGGCAGACGTCGACCCGGCTCGGCACTCGTTCGACCCCGCGGGGGCGCCGGCCATCGTGCGATCCCTGGCGCCTCCCGTACCCGCCGTGCCACTTGCCGCGCAGGATGCAGCGTGGCCCGATGACCACGCCGCGCGCGAGGACGCGTTCCAGTGGAACATGGCGATGACTGATGCCCTTGTCGGCCACTACGGTGCCTGGGCTTACGGCTGGCACTGGTCCCTCGGGGTCGACGACTACGTCGGCGAGCTGGTCGGCAGGTGGGACTTCTGGGCGCCAATCTCCACCTCACCGGCGGAGACTCTGCTCCTGGTTGCCGACGCGCTGGTCGAGTGGCGGCGTTGGCTGGAGAACCTGGCCGAGCGGTTCGACCGGTTCCTGCCGCGTCTCCAAGGGGTGGCCGAGCAGGGCGAGATCGTCGCCGTCTGGGAAACGGCGATCGCTCATCTGATGACCACCACGGTGGCCCGCGTCGAGGACGAGGACGGGTGGCAGGCCTGGTGCGCGCGGGTCCTCACCTGGTTCCTCAACGCCGCGGGAGTGCCGGAGCAGCGGAGCGCGGCGCTGGTTAACAGGGCGCTGGGCGCACGGTTCGACGGCTGGGTGCGGCTGTCGGTCGCCGACGTCGCCGATGTCGCGGAGCGGCTCGCCAGGGAGGTCGCCGGCCTGGCGAGCGGCGGGATCCCGCGCGCGGGCCAGGGCGGAGACGACTGGCCCGACACGTGGCCGGACGGGTGGCCGTCGTGGCGTGCGACGAACCTCCCCCGTGTCCATAGCTAGTGCCTCGTCACCTGGACGCGCAGATGGAGGCCGTGTCGTCGCTCTCGGCGATCACCAGGCCGTTCCGGACGGCTCCCGGCATGCCGTCAACGCTGTGCCGTTGGGTCGGCTCCCCGTCAGCTGCGCGGCCCGGCACCCTTTGGTGGCACCGGAACTCGTCCGTCTGATCGATGCCTGAACGGGAAGACTTCACGTGATCTTCCTAATTTGCATACTTCTGTAGATCATCTTATCGGTCACCCCGATCCGTCTGACCAGTTTGGAGATCAACGATGCCGTACCGTTCTTCGACTCCGATCAGTACGTTGCCTTCACTTTTGTTGATCAGACAGGGAGGCAGCGGTGCACGCTGGTCCGGAGTCGTCCGTCGTCATTCGACGGATCGGCGATCTGGTGCGCGGGCGGTACGGCCAGGCGCTGATCGTGTTCCTCACGGTCGTGCTCGTGGCGACGCTGGCCGAGTGGGGGGCGCGGCGACCCGCGGTCGCGGCACCCCCGTCGGCCACGCAGGCCACCCCGACGGTGCTGGAGCGGCCGGACGAGACGGCGGCGTTGATCACCGCCCGGATGACCGGCAAGCGGGTGCTGATCACCGGTCTCACCTCGGAGACCTCCCAGTTCTGGGCGCTGCCGTCCGGCGCCGTGACCGCGGAGATCGCGGCCGGCCCGGTCCGGATGCGGAACGGGACCGGCGGCTGGACCGACGTGGACCTGACGCTGCACCGGCGTGGGGACGGATCGGTCGCACCGATTGCCCACCCGTACGGGTTGACGTTCTCGGGCGCCGCCGGAGCCGGTGAGCACGCCCTGGTCACGCTGGGCGCGACCGGGAACCGCGCCACGCTCGGCTGGACCGGCGCGCTGCCCGAGCCCGTGCTCGACGGCAACCGCGCCACCTACCCGGACGTCCGTCCCGGGGTGGACCTGGAGGTCACCGCCACCCGCACCGGCTACCAGCAGCTGCTCATCGTGAAGGACCGGGCGGCGGCGGCCCAGGTACGCCGGATCCGGCTGCCCTGGCGTACCGAGGGCGCGACGGCGCGGACCGACGGCGCCGGCGGGCTCGAGATCCGCAACCGCTCGGGCAAGCGGATCGGCAGCGTCGGCGCCCCGTTGATGTGGGACGCCGCGGTCGACCCCGCCTCCGGAGAGCACCGCCGGCGCGCGCCGGTCGGGCTCCGCCTCGACGGCCAGGGCGACCGGACCGGGCTGGTGTTGGAGCCGGACCAGGACTTCCTCGCCGACCCGGCCACCAGCTACCCGGTGACCATCGACCCATCTCAGAGCATCGGTGCCAACTTCGACGCGTTCGTGCAGTCCAGCTTCACCTCCGACCAGTCCGCGGCGACCGAACTGAAGCTCGGCACGTACGACGGCGGCACCACGAAGGCTCGATCCTTTCTCCGCTTCGACAGCGTCAACACCTGGCTCTGGGACAAGCAGGTGCAGTCGGCGACGCTGAGCCTGTGGGAGTTCCACTCGTACTCCTGCACCGCCAGGTCCTGGGAGGCGTGGCGGGTCGGCGCGGTAAGCACGGCGACCCGCTGGACCGCCCAACCGACGTGGGACGCCAAGGTCGGCACCTCCACCGAGACGAAGGGCTACAGCACCACCTGCGGCGACGGCTGGGTGAACGTGACGGTGGCCGACGCCTTCCAGCACGCCGCCGACGCCCACTCGACGTCGGTGAACATCGGCATCCGGGCGACCTCGGAGACGGACAACTACTCCTGGAAGCGGTTCAACTCCCGGGAGGCGGCGGCCAACCCGCCGAAGCTGAGCATCACCTACCAGTCGAAGCCGGTGGTCAGCGCGCTGGCGACGGTGCCGACGACGGTCTGCGCCACCGGCACCGGCCGGCCGTACGTCAACAGCCGGACGCCGCAGCTCCGCGCCAAGATCACCGACGGGGAGTCGTCGCCGGTCAGGGCCAGGTTCGAGTGGCAGACCAGCGCCGGCGCGCTGCTCGGCTCCAGCGTGGTCGGTCCCGGTGCCTCCGGCTCCTGGCTCGCGGCCACCGTGCCCTCCGGAGCCTTCGCCGAGGGCGGCACCTACAGGTGGCGGGCCCGGGGCAACGACGGTACCGTGGACGGCCCGTGGTCGGCCACCTGCGAGTTCACCGTGGACACCACCGCACCGTCGGCGGCGCCGACGGTCTCCTCGACGTCGTACCCGGCGGGTCAGTGGGGTGGCGCGGCGGGCACCGCCGGCACCTTCACCTTCGGCGCGTCGGGCGTCACCGACGTGGCGGCGTACGAGTACGGCCTCAACGTCAACCCGCCGAACCTGAGCGTCAACGCGCCCAGCCTCGGCGCGGGCGCCAGCGTCTCGATCACCCCGAGCGCGGACGGACCGCAGACCCTCTACGTGCGCAGCCGGGACCGGGCCGGCAACCAGTCGGCGATCCGCAGCTACTCGTTCTCGGTGGGGGCAGGTGCGGTCACCGGCCCGAAGACGGGCGACGTCACCGCCGCGAAGGTCGCGGTCACCGGTGTCGGCCGGTCGACGGCGACCGGCGTCACCTACCAGTGGCGGCGGGGCGACAGCGACCCGTGGGCGACCGTCCCGGCCGCCGACGTGACCGTGGCCGCCGGCGGCGGCGCCGTGGCCTGGCCGCTGCCGACCAGCGGCTCCGGCGCCTTCCCGAAGCTGAACTGGGATGTCGAGGCCACCCTGGCCGCGGTGGACGCCGAGTCGGTGCCCCGGGACGGGCCGGTGCAGGTGCGGGGCAGCTTCACCGGCGGCGCCGGCGGCTACTCCAGTAGTGTGAAGATCACCTTTGACCGGGCGCAGGCATCGGCGGAGTCCGAGCAGATCGGCCCCGGTTCGGTCAACCTGCTCACCGGCAACTACACCCTCGCCGACACCGACGTCTCGGTCGACGCGCCCGGGAGCGACCTGACCGTCACCCGCTCCTACAACACCCGTCGGGTGGCGCAGACCGACCCCGCAGAGATGTTCGGGCCCGGCTGGGTCTCCGGCGCGGTGGTCGACGAGGCCGACGCCGGCTACACCTCGCTCTCCGTCTACGGCTCCCTGGTCCAGGTCGGGCTGCCGGACGGTGACACCATCGGGTTCACCCGGCGCAGCACCACCGCCTTCGACCCGGAGATCGGGATGGAGGCGCTGACGCTGTCGCACGACGCCGTGGCCGACGCGTACACGCTGCGGGACCTCGACGGGCAGGTGGCGGTCTTCACCCGGGTCACCGGTACCACCGCCGGGAAGTACTTCCCGACCTCGGTCACGGTGCCCGGCGACAACCAGACGGTCAGCTACAGCTGGGAGCGGGTCACCGTCGCGGGCAAGGAGATCGTCCGGCCGACCCGGATGCTCGCCCCGGTCGCCGACGGCGTCGCCTGCACCACGCTGGCCCGCGGGTGTCGCGCCCTGACCTTCAGCTACGCGACGGCCACCACCGCCACCGGCACGGACGAGCCGGGCTGGGGCGACTACCTCGGCCGGGTCCGGGAGATCACGTTCACCGCCTGGGATCCGGACCTGGCCACGCCGGCGATGCGTACCGTGCCGATGGCGCGGTACGCCTACGACAACTCCGGCCGGCTGCGGGCCTCCTGGGACCCGCGGCTGGACTGGAACGACGCCGGCACCGTCCGGCACGTCGCGGACACCTACACCTACGGGGCCGACGGCGTCCTCTCCGCGACCACCCCGGCCGGTCAGGAGCCGTGGCAGTTCAGCTACACCACCGTCCCCGGCGACCCGGGCACCGGGCGGCTGCACCGGGTGACCCGGTCCGCGCTGGCCGCCGGCGCCGCCACCACCACCGTCGTCTACCAGGTGCCGACCAGCGGCACCGGCGCCCCGTACGACCTTTCCCCCAGCCAGACGGCGCGCTGGGGGCAGACCGAGGCGCCGACCGACGCCACCGCCGTCTTCCCGCCCGACCAGGTGCCCGGTGGCGACCCGGCCACGGGGACGCTGCCGGCGTCCTGGGAGCACGCCGAGGTGACCTACCTCGACGCCAACGCCCGTGCGGTCAACGAGGTCGACCCGGGCGGGCACACCACCGCCACCTGGTACGACCAGTGGGGGAACAGCGTGCGGTCGCTGACCGCCGCCAACCGGGCCCGGGCCCTGGACGCCTCCGCGTCGGACACCTCCCTCCAGGAGGCGACGTTGGCCGAGAAGCTCTCCTCGGTCAACAGCTACTCCGCCGACGGCCGGCTGCTGCTCGCCGAGACCGGACCGGAGCACGACGTGGTGATCGGCAGCGGTGCCACCGTTCGCGGCCGGTCGGTCATCCGGTACACCCACGACGAGGGGGCACCCACCACGGGCGCTCCGTACCACCTGGTCACCACACAGGACGAGCTGGTCCGGTACTGGGGTGCCGGGGGCGTGGTCACGGAGACCGACCTGCGCCGCACCACGAAGGCGTACAACTGGACGCTGCGGCAGCCGACCGTGCTGACCGTCGACCCCGGTGGCAAGGCCCTGACGACCCGGATCGGCTACGACGCGGAGACCGGGCTGCCGAACTCCACCACCCTGCCGGCCGGCGGCACCTCGACCACCACCCCGTACACCCGGCAGACGGTCGCCTACCGGGCGACGTCCGGCTCAGGCTACGCCGAGTGCGACCTGCGGCCGGAGTGGGCCGGCCTCACCTGCCGTACCCAGCCCGGCGGGCAGCCGGCGACCGGGCCGGAGGTGCCGTACTCCGTCACCACCTACGACCTCTACCACCAGCCGCGGACGATCACCGAGAAGACCGGAGCCGGTGTCCTGCGGACCACCACGACCACGTACGACGGCGCCGGCCGGGTCCGGGAGACGGCGGTGACCGCGGCGGCCGGGCTGGGCGCGGCGGTCCCCGTGCAGCGCAGCAACTACGATCCGGCCACCGGAACGCTGACCCGGGTCCAGTCGGTGACCGGCGGCACGGTCACCGCCGAGGTCGTGCGCGGCTACGACCGGCTCGGGCGGCAGGTCTCCTACACCGACGCCGACGGCAACACCTCGACCACCGGGTACGACCTGCTCGGGCGGGTGTCGACCAGTTCGGACGGAAAGGCTACCCGGACCTACCGCTACGACGGCGTGGATGGTCGCCGCGACCTGCTCACCGCGGTCGACGACGGGCAGGTCGGCACCTTCAGCGGCGGCTACGACGCCGACGGCAACCTGGTGTCGGAGACCTGGCCCAACGGCGTGGTGGTCAGCACCGAACATGACGAGACCGGCACCCCGGTGGGCCTCACCTACACCCGCCCGGGCTGTGGACAGGCCGACTGCACACTGTTCAGCGAGGCGGTCACCGAGTCGGGCCACGGCCAGTGGCGGCGGCACGTCTCGACCCTGTCGGACCAGGCCTACGGCTACGACGCCGTCGGCCGCCTGACCAGCGTCGAGGACACCGTCGGCGAGCAGTGCACCACCCGCACGTACGCGTTCAGCACGGCCAGCAACCGCGCCTCGACCACGACGTACGCCCCCGGGTCCGACGGTGCCTGCCAGAGCACCGCCGCGGCCGGCACGCGGAGCTGGAGCTACGACACGGCCGACCGGGTGACCAGCACCGGGTACGGGTACGACGCGCTCGGCCGGACAACCACCGTGCCGGCGGCCGACACCGCCGTGCCGGCGAGCGGGAACCTGACCGTGGCCTACCACGTCACCGACCTGGTGGACCGGATCACCCAGGGCGCGCGGACCACCGACTACACCCTCGACGTGACGGGCAACCGGATCCGGTCCTGGACGGACAACGCCTCCGGGGTGGCCGTGCAGGCGGTCCACCACTACGACGACGACAGCGACAACCCGGCCTGGACCCAGGAGTCGGCGGGCCACTGGACGCGGGCGGTGACCGGCCTGTCGGCGCTGGCCGCCATCTGGCACAGCGACAGTGGCCAGGCCGAGTGGCAGCTGCGCAACCTGCACGGCGATCTGGTGGCCAGCATCCGCCCCGGCGACCAGGGGCTCTCCGCCACGTCGGAGAGCACGGAGTACGGCGCACCGCGCAACCCGGACGACGCGGGGACGCAGCGCTACGGGTGGCTGGGCGCGAACCAGCGGGCAGCGGACACTCCGGCCGGCATCGTCCTGATGGGGGTACGGCTCTACAACCCGACCACGGGTCGGTTCCTCCAGACCGACCCGGTGTACGGCGGCAACGCCAACCCGTACGACTACTGCTCCGGCGACCCGGTCAACTGCTTCGACCTCGACGGACGGTTCGGCTGGGGCAAGTGGCTCGACCGCACCGGCGCGGTGCTCGGCTTCGCGGCGATGTTCGGCTGCGGCCCGTGCGCGGTGATCTCCGCCGGGATCTCGCTGGGCCGGGGCATCTACAAGATCCGCAAGGGCGACCGCAGCGGGTGGGTCGACCTCGTCGGAGTGGGCACCTTCGGCGCCGCCAAGGCGCTGCGCTACGGCGGCAAGTTCGTCAAGAACCGGCGGATCAAGAACGCGCCGAAGGGAGTCCCGGGTCGCAGCAAGTACTACAAGAAGAAGCGGAAGCAGGCTGCCGCCAAGAACCGCCGGTACCAACGGAAGGTGGTCCGCCGGGCAGACCGGATCGACACCGGCTGGGGTGTCTGGTCGTCCTACACGGCGGGCCGGGACGGATACCGTGACTACCGCAGCTGGCGCAAGAAGCGCAGGAGGTGACGGCGTGCCGGGTCCCGGGCGGCCACCGCTGCCGTACGCCATGACACTGGGACTGGCGGGCGGGTTGGATCGGCTGACCCGCCGCTGGTCCTGGGGTCTGGCGGCCGAGTACCGGCGCTGGCTGGCGGCGGTGCTCGGGCCCCGGCCGCCGCGGTTGGACGAGGAGAGCGCGCCGGTGCTGGCCGCCCGGCTCCTGCACGCGCTCTGGCTGGTGCTCGCGGTGCTGCTGGCGGTGGCCACGCTGCCGTTCCGGTCACCGTTGAGCAGCAGTGGCGTGCTGGCCGTCGGCGTGCTCACCCTCGGTGCCTGCGTCGGTGTCGTCAACGCCGCGCTGGGCTACCTGAGCGAGCGCGGAACCGCCCGGCTGGCCCGGCACCCGCTGTTCACCGCCGGTTGGCTGGTGGTGGTCGGTGTGCTGGACGCCGTCGTCCTGCTCACCGTCTTCTTCTGAGATTCCATGGCCTACCCCGGGCCGCCTCGAAGGATGAGGATCGGGTGGGTCCGGCTGTGCTCATGCTCGTGGCTTCAGCCCGCCTGGATCGACACCGTCAGGTCGGTGAAGGACGCCGGGCCGGCCCCGCCGGCGGTGTACGCCAGGAACGACGCGCCCTTGGTCAACCCGACCACGAAACGCGGGCCGGTCTCCGCGGTCGTGCCGGTCGTCGCGGTGGACTGTCCGGCGTCGGCGAGGTCGAGGGCGGCGTCGCGCAGCGCGTACGAGCCGAACACGTCGGTCGACGGCGGTGCCGCCGCGCGGTCGTGCGGGACGGCCGGCGTGCTCGTCGCGCCCTTCGTGACCTGCCACCGGCCGGGATCGTAGCTGTCGCCGTCGGTGAGGTAGCTCCACCGGACACCGCTGATCGACCAGTGCCCGCCGACCGTGCCGACCTGGGCCGAGCGCAGGTCGAGGATGGACACCCCGTTCGTGCCCACGACCCGCGCGGTCTCGCCCGCCGTGCCGGCTGCGGTGACCACCAGCGCGGTGTTCTCACCCACCCCGTACACCCGGTCGTGCCCGGTGTCGGCGGCGAGCCGGAGCGACCGCCCGTTGCGGCCGCGCGCGTCGAAGTGGGTGTCGACGAGGCCGGACGTGAAGAAGTTGAAGCCACCGGCGGGCCAGTAGCCGAGGACCTCGTCGGTGTCGTGGTAGCCGGCGCGGGCCCCGTCGCGGATCCCGTAGTAGCTCGACCCGCCGGTGATCATGTCGGGGCCGGCGAAGATCTGCATGCCGGCGCTGGTGCCCGCGACCGGCGCACCGGCCTGGAAGCGCTGCCGGATCGCGGCGAGGACCGCCCCGTCGGAGCCGTCGGCGTGGATCATCGACTGCACGTAGCGGAACTGGTCGCCACCGGCGAAGAAGAACCCGGTCATCGACGCGGCCAGCGCGGCGTTCGCCGCATCGTCGCCGCTGCCCTTCTTCTTCACGCTCACCGGGATCCAGGTGACCTCTGCCGCCCCGTACCGCTCGAGGACCTTGGCCACCTCGTTCGCGGCCCAGTGCGGCGACGCCGAGGACGCGCTCAGCACGCCGATACGCGCCCCGGAGCCACCGGCCTGCCGGACGAACTCCCCGTAGACGGCGCTGTTGTCGTCGGCGAGAGCGCCGCCGATCAGCATCACGGCCCCCGGTCCGCTCGCCGGTCCCGTGGGGTTGGCGGACGCGGCTGCGCCGGGCAGGGCCGCCGTGGCCACGGCGACGACCAGGGCGGTGAGCAGCGGCAGGAACGTGGGCCGGGTCATGGCATCCGACGCTAGACAGCCGCCTGACAGGCGTCAAGAGACGTCGATGCCTGTCAGGCGACGTCCACCTGCCCAGGAGGAGCTGTTGGGTGCCGTCAGGCTGAGCAGGCGGGCCGCCGACGTCGACGGCAGGCCGTGGCCGCGGGGTGGTGTCCTTCCGGCCGTGCTTGGGCCTACCGCACGACGGGGTTGACGAGCCGTCGCGGCCCGCCAACCCCGACACGTGCCAGCGGGTGTGGTTACTTGACGCCACCGGCCCGGAACGCCACCCAGGCGTCGCTCATCCGGTCCGCCTGTCCCGGGGTGAACATGTTCATGCAGGCGTCCTGCGTGTAGTCCATGAAGTTGTGGATCGGGTCCAGCCCGGGTGCCGTGCAGCTGTCCGCGCCCACCGGGCAGTTGAACTGCGGCGCCGCCTCCCGCGGAGTGTCCTCGACGTAGTCGCCGGCGGCGGAGCACCCGTGCGCGAAGGTGTGCTCCAGCATCAGCCAGTGCCCGACCTCGTGCGTCAGCGTGTCACCCAGGGCGTACTTGCCCGCCGTTCCGCCCGGCATCGACTCGTCGAGCATCACGACGCCGTCGATGTAGTCCCGGCCGTGGTTGTAACCCTTCGGGAAGTATGCCCAGCCGAGCAGCCCGCCGCCGATGTTCGCCGCGTACACGTTCAGGGTGCGGGAGTCGCCGGTGTACAACGCACGCTTCATGTCCCGCTCGTTCTTGCCCGGGACGACCGTGTACCAGTCGCTGTTCACCGTCCACGTCGTGTCGACGAGCGAGAACCGGAACGGCGTGTCGGAGGCGTCCGCCGCCGTGCGGCCCGCGAACGAGTCGTTGAGCACCTCCATCTGGTCCGCGATCATGGTGTTCCACCTGGCCGTCTCGGCCGCGCTGAGCGGATGGTCGGAGATCATGTGGAAGACCGTGGGCACGGTGACGCTGCCGTTGGGCAGGCGCGGCGAATCCTTGATCACGCCGTAGGCGTTCGCCTCGTTCTTGGCGTACAGCTCCGGCTCCTGCGCGGTGGCGCCCTCGCTCACCCGCGCCGCGCTGTGCCCCTCGGCCTCCGGCTCGCACTCCGCGACACCCGCGGAGGCGGTAGCGGGCCCTGCCGTGCCGACCGCCGCGGAGGCCCCACCGGCCGCCAGGAACGTCGCGGCGGTAGCGGTCAGGACCGCCAATTGGAACGTCAATCTCCTGTGCATCGTCGCACCTCTCAGGCGTGGGGGATGGGCTCGTGGAGCGGGACGGACGGGGGTCGCCCCGGCTCACACACATCGTCGTCTGGGTATGAGAACACGCCACCGGCGCCAGCAAAAGGCCCCGAGAGGGGGAGCCAACAGGCCCCGAGCGGGGGAGCACCGTCCAATCCCGACCTCGCCGGGAGCGCCTCCACCGCCACCGCACCCACGCGCCACTGCCCATCGAGGGACCTAGACATCGGACATCCGACGTCGTACGGTGGGCCCCCAGAACGTCGAGAGGAGGCCATGGAATGGTCGTTCGCGCATCACGTAGAGGCATGGTGTCCGGGGTAGTCGCCGCGACCGTCGCGGTATCGATGGCGGGGTTGCCGCCGGCGCCCGCCGCGGCCGACCCGGGATCGAGCTTCGGCGCCCCGCCGCCGCTCGGCGGCAAGCCGTTCTACGAGGAGCAGGATCTCGCCGTCAACGGCGTCGGCGGCTTTCCGAACTACCGCATCCCCGCCCTGACGGTGACCACCGACGGCGACCTGCTGGCGAGCTGGGACGGCCGCCCCACCGCGAAGGACGCCCCCGGCCCCAACTCGATCCTCCAGCGGCGCAGCGTCGACGGCGGAGCGACCTGGCAGCAACAGGAGGTCGTCCACGCGGGCCAGACGGAGAGCCCGATCAAGGGCTACAGCGACCCGAGCTACATCGTGGACCACACCACCGGTCACATCTTCAACTTCCACGTCTACTCCCAGCGGCAGGGCTTCACCGGATCGCAACCCGGCGTGGATCCCGCGGACCCGAACGTGCTGCACGCCGAGCTGAGCACCTCGACCGACGGCGGCCGTACGTGGACGCACCGCACCATCACCGCCGACATCACCCCGGACCTGTCCTGGCGCAGCCGCTTCGCGGCCTCCGGCCAGGGCATCCAGCTGCGGTACGGCCCGCACGCCGGCCGTCTCATCCAGCAGTTCACGATCATCAACGGCCAGGGCCACTTCCAGGCGGTGAGCGTCTACAGCGACGACCACGGCAGGACCTGGCGGGCCGGAAACCCGGTGGGGATCGGGATGGACGAGAACAAGACCGTCGAGTTGTCCGACGGCCGCGTGATGCTCAACTCCCGCGACTCCCACCGGGGCGGCTACCGCAAGGTCGCCATCTCCAGCGACGGCGGCCAGACCTACGGCGAGGTCCACGTCGACAGGCAGCTTCCCGACCCGACCAACAACGCCTCGATCATCCGCGCCTACCCCGAGGCCCGCCCGGGCTCCGACCAGGCGAAGGTGCTGCTGTTCTCCAACGCCGCCAGCACCACCGGCAGGCGTAACGGCACGATCCGCATGTCCTGCGACGACGGCAGGACGTGGCCCATCGCCAAGGTCTTCCGCCCCGGCTCCATGTCCTACTCCACCCTCGCCACCCTGCCGGACGGCAACATCGGGCTGCTGTACGAGCCGGGCACCGGGATCCGCTTCGCCACGTTCAACCTCGCCTGGCTCGGTGGTGTCTGCGCCCCGATGCACATCGCCGACGCCACCGTCGAGCGGGGCGAGAACCAGATCCAGGTCGTGATCGAGAACCAGACCGGCCGGGCGCTGCCCAAGTCCGAGCTGCGCTTCGAGCTGCCCGACGGCTGGACCGCGAGCCCGGTCGACGTTCCGGTGCTCCTCCCCGGGCGCACCCACACGGTGACCGCCCGAATCGCCGTGCCGCAGCAGGCCGAGCCCGGTCCGCGCACCCTGACCGCGGCACTGAGCACCCCGGAGGGTGCGGCCACCCGTCCGTTCACGGTGACCGTCGGTCAGTGAGACCCGTCCCGGCCCGAAGGGCCCAGGAGTAAACCGAAGGAAGGAGCATCGTGCGAAGACCACTCACCAGCACCGCGTTGGCTGCGCTGCTCACCCTGCCCCCAGCTGCGGCCATGGCCGCGTCGACCCCGGCGACGGACACCCCGGGCACCATCGAGCAGCAGGATCTGGAAACCAGGGGCGCGGACTACCCGGTCTACCGCATTCCCGCGTTGACGACCACCAACAACGGGACCCTGATCGCCGCCTACGACGGCCGTCCCACCGCGTCCGACGTGCCGTCGAACATCGCGCTCCTGGTCAGGCGCAGCACGGACGGCGGCGAGACGTGGCAGGGCAGACAGGTCGTACGCTACGAGCCCGGTCTGCCCGGCTTCGGCGACCCGAGCCTGCTGGTCGACCGCCAGACCGGCCGCATCTTCCTGTTCCACGCGGCCTCCATCAACGAGGGCTTCGCCGGGTCGGCCACGGGAAACGCGCACGACGACCCGGACATCCTGCAGACCGACTACAGCTACTCGGACGACGACGGGCTGACGTGGCGGCACCGTCGCATCACCGAGCAGATCAAGAATCCCGCGTGGGGTGGCATCTTCGCCGCCTCCGGCCAGGGCATCCAGATCAGGCGCGGCCCGTACGCCGGACGACTCGTCCAGCAGTACGTCGTCAGCCACCAGGGCCAGATCTACGCCGCCAGCGCCTACAGCGACGACCACGGCGACACCTGGCAGATGGGTGAGCTCGTCGGCCCCGGCATGAACGAGAACAAGACGGTGGAGCTGTCCGACGGTCGGCTGCTGTTGAACACCCGCGCCGGAGGGGGCTACCGCAAGGTCGCCTACTCCAGCGACGGCGGCCACAGCTACACCGAGCCGCAGGTGGAGACCCAACTGCCGGATCCGTCGAACAACGGGTCGATCATCCGCTACAACGCCGACGCGGCGCCGGGAAGTGCCCAGGCGGACTGGCTGTTGTTCAGCAACACCGCCCAGACGAGCGGCCGCGGCAACCTCACGGTCCGGATGTCCTGCGACAACGGCAGGACCTGGCCCATCAGCCGGACGGTCGTGCCGGGCACCGCCGACTACTCCACCCTGACCCGCCTGCCCGACGGTGACATCGGCATGCTGTACGAGCAGGGCGCCCGGGTCGAGCGCATCAGCTTCGCCAGGTTCGACCGGCACTGGCTCGGCGGCCAGTGCGCCCCGCTGGGTCTCGTCACCGCCTCCAGAGCGCAGCCCGGCGAGACCATCGAGGCGGCGGTCACGATCACCAACCAGGAGCGGCACGCGCTCGACGGCGACCTCGTCCTCGACCTGCCCCCGGGCTGGACCGCCGCCCCGAACCCCGCGCCCCTCAGGCTCGCCGCCGGCGAGACGGCCGAGGTCGACGTCCGGGTGGTGATTCCCGAGGACGCCCCGGTCGGCAGCCAAACGATCACCGCACGGTACCGGACCCCGCAGGGGTCGACGTCGGCTGTCGCGAACCTCGTCGTCGCCCGTCCGGTCGTCCACGCGGGCGACCTCGTCTGGCAGGACGAGAGGCGCCACCAACTCGACGGCCTGTCGACCGTGGACGTCTCCGACCAGTTGCCCGCAGTCCGTCCGCTGTCGGGCGGGGCGGTGGCGGTGCGCTTCAGCACCACCGCGCGCCCCGGCGTCGCCACCCTGCTCTCGGCCGCCGACCCGACCAGCAACGTGCGGAACCTGGTGGTGTCGCTGAACGGCGGCCGGCCGTACGTGGAGGTGCGCACGGCCTCCGGCACCTACCCGGTTCGCCTCCAGACCGCCGTCGACGCCGCCGACGGCCGGGAACACGAGCTGCGGGTCGTCATCGCCCACGGGTTGACCAGCGTGCTGCTGGACGGCGAGGTCATCGGCCAGGCACAGCAACAGGGCTTCTTCGCCGACGTCCCAGGTCTCGGCAACCTGACGATCGGGGCCAACGTGGCCCTCACCGGGCCCCGGTGGCGGTTCGCGGGCACCATCTCACGCGTCGCCGTGTACGACGACCAGCCAGGATCGTAGGCCGGGCGGGCGCCGCCGTCCTCGGACGCGGCCTGGCGGTCTCCCTGTCCGCAGGGAGACCGCCAGGTGACCCGACAATCCGCTCTCTGTGTCGGCCTCGGCAGCAGCCATCGGAGGCTGCTGCCGAGGCCGGCGGTCCTATACCCCGGGCAGCGGGGCGGACGAGGCAGAGACGGCGGTGGCGAACCAGGACGTGATCGTGGTGGGGTGGGTGATCGCGGTGCCGACCACGACCGCCCACGCGCCCGCCCCCATCGCCTGCCCGGCCTGTGCGGGCGTATGCACCCGGCCCTCCGCGATGACGGGAAGGTCGAGTTCGGCGGTCAGGGCGGCCAGCAGCTCCAGGTCCGGCCCGTCGGTGCGGGCCCGATCGGAGGTGTAGCCGGCGAGGGTGGTGGCCACCGCGTCGGCCCCGGCCGCAGCCGCGGCACGGGCGTCCTCGATCGAGCCGCAGTCGGCCAGCACCGCCCGGCCGGTGCGCTCGTGCACCGCGGCGACGACCTGGGCGAGGCTGCGCCCGTCCGGGCGCGGCCTGCGCGTACCGTCGACGGCCACGATGTCGGCCCCCGCCTCGGCGACGGCGACCGCGTGCGCCAGGGTCGGCGTGATGAACACCGGGGCGTCACCGTCCTTCCACAAGCCGATGAGCGGCAGCTCGACGTGCTCGCGGATCGCCCGTAGGTCGGCCAGGCCCTGCGCCCGGATGCCGACCGCACCGCCCACCGCGGCCGCCTGCGCCATCCGGCGCATGCTGTCCGGGTTGCGCAGGTGCTCGCCGGGATATGCCTGGCAGGAGACCACGAGGCCGCCGCGGATCCGCGCCAGCGCGTCGTTCATCGTGTGGTCTTCCCCTCGTACGCCAGCATGGCCGCCCGGGCCGCGCCGATGACCGCCGCCGTCGCGCCCAGGCCGGCCGGCAGCACCGGCAGCCCGACGAGCGGTGGCATCAGTTCCGCCCGTACCGCCCCGACCAGGCCGTCCCACCACCGCTGGCCGGCGCCGGCCAGACCGCCACCGACGATGACGACGTCGGGGTCGTACAGGTTCGCCACCCCACCGAGGGCCCGGCCCAGGGCCGAGGCCGCCACGTCGACGGCCGCCGCGGCGACGGCGTCGGTGCCCGCGGCAGCCCTGGCGCACACCTGCCGGGCGTCGCCGACCGCCGGGTCACCGCCCCGCCGCCGGTAGAGGGCGTGCAGCCCCGGGCCGGAGGCGACCGTCTCCAGATGCCCGCTGCCACCGCACGGACAGGGCAACCCGTCCGCCTCGGCGGCGGGCACGTGGCCGACGCTGCCGGCGACGTGTCGAGCACCGCGGTACGGCTCACCGTCGAGCACCAGGCAGCCACCGACACCCGTGCCGGCGGCGGCGACGAGCACCCGGGACAGGCCGGCGCCCGCTCCCCGCCACGCCTCACCCATCGCGTGGGCGTAGACGTCGTTGTCGACGGCCACCGGGACTCCGAGACGCTCGGTGAGCAGCATGCGAAGCGGCGTGCCCGCCCAGCCGGGGAGGGCGTCGGTGGCGGACAGGACGGTCCCCGAAACCGGATCGACGACGCCGGCCGCACCGACACCGACGCCTGTGACGGCCTCCTCGGAGGCGGCCATCGCCTCGCGGACCAGCCGTACCACCGTGTCGACCACGGCGGTCGGACCGTGCGCCGCCGGCGTGGGCCGGGTGAACGACCGGAGCAGCGTGCCCGCGCTCGTGACCAGCCCCGCCGTGGTCTTCGTGCCGCCGAGGTCCGCGCCTACGAAGAGCACGAGTCGAGCAGTCCCGCCCGGTCGAGGATCGCCCGTACGGCCGCGGTCTCCGCCTCGCCCAGCGCCCGCATCGGCGCCGCCATCGCGTTGTGCGCGATGATCCCCCGCAGGACCAGGGCGGTCTTGAACGCGCCCAGGCCGGCCGCGCTGGGGCTGAACCGGCCGGCGGCCGCGGCGTCGACGATGCGGAACAGGTCGCTGAGCCGCTCCTGCTCCGCGCGGGCCGCCTGCCAGTCGCCGGCCGCCGCCGCACGGGCCAACCGCACGTACCCGTGCGGGTCGACGTTGCCGAGCCCCGGCACCACACCGTGGGCGCCCATCAACAGGCACGCGTCGACGACCACCTCGTGGCCGGTGAACACGGCGAATCCCGGCACGTCCCGGGCGCCGAGGACCAGCCGGCGGAACGCGACGTCGTCACCGCTGGAGTCCTTGACCCCGGCGATCACGCCGTCGGCGGCCAACTGGAGCAGGTCGTCGGTGGCCAGTTTGCGTTGCACCGCGACCGGAACGTCGTACGCCAGCACCGGAATGTCCACCGCGGCCGCGACGGCCCGGAAGTGCCGGTCGGTCTCGCCGGCGTCGGTCCGTACGTAGAACGGTGCGGTCACGACGACCGCGTCGGCACCGTGCCCGCGGGCGGTGAGCGCGGCGGCGATCACCCGGTTGGTCGTCATGTCGATGGCGCCGGCCAGCACCGGCACCGCGCCGGCCGCGGTGCTGCTGACCACCTTGAGCGCGAGCGCCCGTTGCTCGTCGGTGAGGTACGCGACCTCGCCCGAAGAACCGAGCACGAACAGGCCGTCCACGCCGGCGTCGAGCTGGAACGCGACCAACCGCTCGAGCGAGGCGACATCCACCTCACCGTCCGCCGTCAGCGGGGTGACCAGGGGCGGAATAACTCCGTGGAAGCGGGCAGGGGAGGAGGTCACAGGGTCTCCTGATCAGTGGTCGTCGTCGGACGGTCGGGGTCGAGGGGATGGATGCAGTGCCACCGGTGTCCGCCGTCGGCGGTGGCGGCCGGGAACCGGGTGGCGCACGCCTCGGTCGCCCGCCAGCAGCGGGTGCGGAACGGGCAGCCGGAGGGCGGGTGGCTCGCGGACGGGACGGGACCGGACAGCACCACGCGGTCGGTCCGTTCCAGCAGCCTGGGCGCGGCCGAGAACAGCGCCTTCGTGTACGGGTGTCGCGGTCGACCGGCCACCAGTTCGGCCGGCCCCTCCTCGACGATCCGGCCGAGGTACATGACGGCGATGCGGTCGGCCACGTACCGGACGGTCTGGATGTCGTGGGAGATGAAGACCAGCCCCAGCCCGAGCCTGGCCTTCAGGTCGATGAGCAGGTTGAGCACCTGGGCGCGGACGGAGACGTCGAGGGCCGAGGTCGGCTCGTCGGCGACGACGACGTCCGGGTCGAGGGCCAGCGCGCGGGCGATCGCGACGCGTTGCCGCTGCCCGCCGGAGAGTTGCGAGGGCAGGACGTCGACGGCGGACGGCGGCAGCCCGACCAGGTCGAGCAGTTCGCGGACCCGGGCCTGGCGGGTGCCGGCCACGCCGATGCCGTGCACATCCAACGCGTCGCGCAGGATCTCCTCCACCCGCATCCGGGGGTTCAGCGCGGTGGCCGGGTCCTGGAAGATCACCGAGACCGCCCGGCCGAACTCACGGCGGGCCCGGGCGCCGGTTCCGAGCGGCGCGCCGCGGAACCGTACGGTGCCGTTGGTCGGCGCCTGCAAGCCGACCAGCACCTTGGCCAGCGTGGACTTGCCGCAGCCCGACTCGCCGACGATGCCGACGGTTTCGCCCCTGCGCACCGTGAAGTTCGCGGCAGTCAGCGCGTAGACCCTGTCCGGGCGGAACAGGCCGCCGCTGCGGGCGGTGTGGACCACGTCCACCCCGGCCAGCTCGATGGCCGGGGCGTCGGCGTCGGCCTTCCGGCCGGCCGCGGCCGCGGCGTCGACAGTCATCGGACGGCACCTCCCACCGTGGTCAGGTCGGCCGAGCCAGCCGGGTGGTGGCAGGCGGCCTCGTGGTGTCCGACCACGCCGGCGAGGCCGGGACGGACCTGCTGGCAGAGTTCGGTCGCGGCGGCGCATCGACCGGCGAACCGGCAACCGGCGCCGAAGTCGCCCGGCGAGGGCACCGTTCCGGCGATCTGGTGCAGCCGGCCGCCGCCCTCGATGGACAGCACCGATCCGAGCAGACCTCTGGTGTAGTGGTGCCGTGGGCCGGTGAGCAGCTCGGAGATGGCGCCGGTCTCGGCGATCTGGCCGGCGTACATCACGGCGGCCCGGTGCACCAGCTCGGCCACCAGCGCCAGGTCGTGCGACACCAGCACCATGGCGAAGCCCAACTCGTCGCGCAGCTCGCCGAGCAGCTCGACGATCTGCGCCTGCACGGTGACGTCGAGCGCGGTGGTCGGCTCGTCGGCGACGATGAGCCGGGGGCTGCGGGACAGCGCCATCGCGATGAGCACGCGCTGGCGCTGGCCCCCGGACAGCTCGTGGGGATAACTGCGCAGGGTGCGGCTCGGGGTCAGGTGAACCAGTTCGAGCAGCTCGGCGGGCGTCCGCGTGCCGCCGCGCCGGGTCAGCTGCTTGAGCTGCGCCTCGATGAGCATGGACGGGTTCAGCGAGCTGAGGGCGTCCTGGTAGACCATCGCCATCTCGTGGCCGCGTAGGCGGTTGCGGGTCGCCTCCTTGACCGTCAGCAGGTCCTGCCCGTCGAACCGGATCTCGCCGCTGACCCGCGCGCCGCGCGGCAGCAACCCCATGATCGCCAGGCTGGTCAGGCTCTTGCCGCAACCGCTCTCGCCGACCAGGCCGAGCGTCTCGCCCGGGCGGACGAGGAGGTCGACCCCGTCCACGACGGCGACGTCGCCGTGCCGTTGCGGGAAGGCGATCCGCAGGTCGCGTACCTCGAGCAGCGGCGGCACGTCGGGCACGGGCCGCAGCCGGTCGGTGCGACGGGACTCGGCTTCCGCCAGCCGGGCCAGCTGCGCGGCCAGCGGGTCGGTGGTCAGGGCCGGACGACCGGGTGCGGCCTGGGCCGGGGGAGTGGTGTCCGCCTCGGCGGCCGCCATCGCGGCTGCCTTCTTGGGGGCCATCTTGCGCACCACCGGGTTGACCCAGGCGTCGGTCAGCCCCTCGGCCAGTACGTTGAGCGCGAGGACGGTCAGCAGGATCGCCAGGCCGGGGAACAGGGTCGCCCACCAGCCGCCGTTGAGCACCAGCGTCCGCCCGTAGGAGATCACGTTCCCCCAGGACGGGTGGGGATCCTGCACGCCGGCCGAGATGAAGGACAGGCTCGCCTCGAAGATGATCGCGTCGGCGACCAGCACCGTCGCGAACACCAGGACCGGGGCGGCGCAGTTGCGGGCCACGTGCCGGACCAGGATGTGGCGACGGGGGGCGCCCAGCACCTTCTCGGCGGAGACGTAGTCCTCGCCGAACTGGGCGAGGACGTTGGCCCGGACCACCCGTGCCAGCGGCGGCAGGAAGAGGAAGGCGATGGTGCCGATCAGCACCGGGACGCTGTTGCCGAAGACGGTGACGAAGACGGCGGCCAGCGCGATGCCGGGGAACGACATGATGACGTCCAGCACCCGCATGATCGCCTCGTTCACGGCCCGGTGCGACGTGGCGGCGAGGGAGCCGACCACGGCGGCGGCCAGCACCGCCGCGGCGGTGGCGCCGAGCCCGATCGCCAGCGAGTACCGCGCGCCGTGGACGATCCGCGCGAAGACGTCGCGGCCGGTGCGGTCGGTGCCGAACCAGTGCTCGCCCGACGGCGGCTGGGCCGGGGGGCCGGAGGCCAGGGGGTCGTGTTGGGCGATCAGCGGCGCGAGGACCGCGCCGAGCACCACGAGGACGAGCAGCGCCAGCGCCGCTCGCGATGCGCCCGGCAGGCGGCGTAGCCGCAGTCCCGGGGCGGAGAGCCGTTCGGCAAGCTTGCCTCGCATGCTCACACCGTCCTGATCCGTGGGTTGACGACGAGGTAGAGCAGGTCGACCACGATGTTCACCACGACGAACACCACGGCGATGGTCAGCACGGTGCCCTGCACGAGCGCGGCGTCACCGGAGGTGATGCCGTTGAGGATGAGCTGACCCATTCCCGGCAGGGTGAAGATGATCTCGATGATCACGGCGCCGCCGATCAGCTGGCCGGTCTTCACCCCGAGCACGGTGATCGGGGTGACCAGCGCGTTGCGCAGCACGTTGCGGGCCACGACCACCCGGTACGGCAGGCCACCGCCGATGGCGGTCCGCACGTAGTCGCGGTCGAGCTCCTCCACCATCGACGTCCGTACCACCCGGATCAGGGAGGCCGAGACCGGGATCGCCAGCGCCACCGCGGGAAGCGCCATCGACTCCAGCCAGCCCACGAAGGAGTCCGCCGGGTTGACGTAGCCACCGGAGGGCAGGATGGCGTTGGGCGGCAGGGCGAACCACTGGATGAACAGGATGCCCAGCCAGAAGGAGGGCGTGGCCACCGCGCCGATGGAGAAGAACCGGATGAGCTGGTCCGGCCAGCGGTCCCGGTGGAGCGCCGCGAGCACGCCCAGCGCCAACGCCAGGGCGGCACCGATCAGCAGCCCCAGGAACGTCAACTGGAGGGTCAACGGGAAGGCGGTGCCGATCAGCTCGGACACCGGGCGGCTGGGTGGGGTGGTCACGCCGAGGTCGCCCTGGACCAGGCCGAGCAGGAACCGCCCGTACTGCACCAGGAGCGGATCGTTGAGCCCGTGTTCCTCGCGGAACGCCTCCCGGGCCTGTTCGCTGGCCCCCTCACCGAGGGCGTTGTAGGCGGGATCGTTGGGCGCGAACTGGATGACCACGAAGACCAGGAGCGTGATACCCAGCACCATCGGGGGCAGGGCGAGCAGTCGTCGCCCGACGAGTCGCAGTAATGCGGTCACGAGCGGATTCCTCCGGCGGTAGCGGGCAGCGATGCGGGTGCGGAGGAGGCACTGGGCCGCCTCCGCACCCGCCGTGGTCAGGAGGTGCGGCTGACGCCGAGGAACGACAGACCGGTGGTGGGCAGCGGCTTGAAGTCCTTGAGCGTCTTGGGGTTCCAGGCGGTCGGCAGCTTGCGGTGCAGCAGCGGGTAGAGGGGAGCCTCTTCCGAGATGAGGTCGTACGCCTCGCCCCAGAGCGCGCGCTGCTTGTCGGCGTCGGCTTCCCGCGCCGCCTGGTCGAGCAGCGCGGAGACCTTGGTCGCCTCGGGCGTGCCGGCCCAGCGGTGCCGGGTGTCCATCCAGGTGCCGACGAACCACCAGCGCAGCAGCAGGTCGACGTCGTTGCCGAAGACGGACGGGTCCCCGGGGGCCACCATCACCTGGAAACGCCCGGTGTCGATCTTCTCCTTGTACTGGCCGCCGGACTGCCCGATGTCCAGGGTGGTGGAGACGCCGATCGCGTCCCAGCTCTCCTTGATCAGCGGTGCGCAGTCCTTGACCCAGCCGGTGTCCGTGGTCACCAGGGTGACGGCGAGGTTGCTGGCGCCGGCGGCGGCCAGGAGGGTCTTGGCCTTGGCGGGGTCGTAGGTGTAGACCGTCTTGGCCCTGCGGTAGCCGGGGTGGCCCTCCTGGACGAAGCTGGTCGCCGGCGCCGCGTTGCCGAGCAGCGCGGTCGAGATGATCTTGTTGAGGTCGGTGGCGTAGAAGAGCGCCTGCCGGACCCGCTTGTCGTCGAACGGCTTCTGCTTGCAGTTGAACATCATGAACAGCAGGCCGAAGGACTGCACCGACTCCACCGACGCCGTCTTGGCCAGCCGGTCGACGTCGAGGTACGGCACGTCCTCGATGGCGTGCACGCGCGCGGACTCGATGGCGGTGGCCCGCGCCGCCGGGTCGGTGAGGAAGCGCCAGTTCATCTTCTTGGCGAGCGCCGGACGCGGCCCGTTGTACGCGTCGTGGCGCTCGAACACCATCTTGTCGTCCTTGGTGGCCTCGACGATCTTGTACGGCCCGGAACCGGTCGGCAGGGAGTCGAAAGCCTGCGAGTTGGCCTCGACGACCGCCTTCGGCACGATCTTCGTGACCGAGACCCGCTCCGGGAAGAGGGCGAACGGGTACTTCAGCTTGAACTCGGCCGTCTTGTCATCGATCTTGGTGACGCCGGCCAGGAACGGCAGGAACTGCTTCATCAGGGACGTGCTGTCCGGCGCGATGATGCGGGTGAAGCTGAACACGACGTCGTCGGCGGTGACCTTGCTGCCGTCGTGCCAGGTGGCGCCCTCGCGGAGGGTGACGCGCCAGGTGGTGTCGTCGACCTTCTCGGGCAGCTTCGCCGCCAGCGCCGGATACGGCTCCCGGGTGACCGGGTCGAGGTCGACCAGGCCCTCGAAAACATGCAGATTGGCCGCGAGCACCGCCGCCGACGAGGCGATCATCGGGTCGAAGCCGGTGCTCAGCGCGTACGAGATTCCCGCCTCGATGGTGCCGTCCTTGTCGACGCCGCCACCGCCCTCGCTGTCGCGGGTGGACTGTGGTCCGCCACAGGCGGACACGCTGGCCGCGAAGCCAGCGGCGAGGCCCGCCGCCCCGATGGCCTGGAGGAACCGTCGCCGGTCCATCCCGGGCCCGATGTCGCTGGGGGTCGCCAACTTGCCCATCATGCCTCCAGGCATCTGATATATGACATCTGACGTCTGCTCCTGCTAGAGTCGCACCATAGCGGCGGCATGAATACGGGGTCAAGGGACCATGACGAATTTGCAAGCGAAGTGGGCCGAGGCAGCGCAGGCGGTGCGCCCGGGGCGTGCCTCGGCCACCCACCGCATCAAGGCGTACATCCTGGAGCGGCAGCTACGCCCCGGTGACCCGTTGCCCACGGAGGCCGAACTCTGCGCGACGCTCGGGGTCAGCCGGTCCAGCGTGCGGGAGGCGGTGCGCACCCTCGCCGCGCTGGACATCGTGGAGGTGCGGCACGGCCACGGCACGTACGTCGGTCGGCTCTCCCTGTCGGCGCTGGTCGAGAGCCTCGCCTTCCGCGGCATGCTGAGCGCCGAGGACGACGCGGCGGTGCTGCGGGAGCTGGTGGAGGTCCGGGAGGGGCTGGAGATCGCGTACGCCGAGCGCATCGTTGCGGCGTGGGCCGGAAAGCAGGACGCCGAACTGGCCGACCTCGTGGCGTCGATGGAGCACAAGGGCGACATGGGCGAGGTCTTCCTCGAGGAGGACCGCGCGTTCCACGCCCGGCTGATCGAACCGCTCGGCAACAACCTGGTGCACCAGTTGGCGACCGCGTTCTGGGACGTCTACTCGGCGGTGTCGCCGCACATCGTGACCACGTCCCCGTCGGCGTACGTGGAGACCGCCCAGGCGCACCGGCAGATGCTCAACGCCGCGCAGCGCGGCGACGCGGACGCCTTCCGCGAGTCCGTCCGGCTCCACTACGCACCCGTGCGCAAGCGGCTGGACGGCAAGCGAGTGCCGCGCCAGGAGAGCGACTGACCACCGCTCGGTCGACGTGGGCGCCGGTCGCCGGGCGGACACGTCCGCCGGGTGCGCGGCGCCCGGTCCCGTAGCCACGAGGGCGCCGGCGTCGGCTGTCCCGGCCGCACCCTCGTGCGCCCCGAGCGCGCGCCCCGGCACGTCCTCGGCGGATTCCGGGCCTTGTCGATCCTTGACAACCCGATCGAGGCCCTCTCATAGTGACTCCTAATCCGGAACCATGGTTCCACTGCATGAAACTCATGCACTGAGTGGGGGTCCCCGTGAGTCGCCTCTGGTCCCGCAACCCCGTGCTGGCCGTCACCGGCCTTGTCGTCGCTCTGGTCTCCACCACGGTGCCCGCCGTTCCCGTGGCCGCCGCCGACGCGGTCGGTCCCGCGCTGACGGTGATCGACTCCTGGGACGTCACCGGGCCCCACACGTTTCCCGACGCGGGCGGTGGCGTACTACAGGCGCAGCGCCCGGCGCTGACGCAGGCGCCGAACGGTGACCTGCTCGCGGCGTTCAACACCTCCGGGGACGCCCACCCGGGCGGCCAGCTTCGGATGATCCGGTCGAGCGACAGCGGCCGGACGTGGGGACCGTCCACGGTGGTGGCGGAACCTCGCCTCTTCGGCGACCGCGGCAGCATCTCCGCGCAGCGCGGCATGGCGACGCTGTCCGACGGCACCATCCTGCTGCCGTACAACGACGCGGTGAACCACGTCAACTACAACAACCGCGAGTCCGTGCTGTTCGTCGCCCGCTCCACCGACAACGGCCACACGTGGACCGGCACGGACGAGCCGGTCGCGTTGCCGATTCCCATCCGGGAGGCCCACATCGGCGGCAGCCCGATCCTCGAACTGGGCGACGGCACCCTGTTGCTGCCGATCTGGGGCGCCCTCGAACTCGTGGACGGCTGGGAGACGGACCCCATGCGGTGGCGGTCGGGCGTCCTGCGCTCGTTCGACGGCGGCCGCACCTGGTCGGACTACCGGACGATCGCGTACGACCCCAACAACCCTCCCCAGTTCCCACCGTTCCACAGTGCCCGCTATACGAGCGGCGCCAACGAACTCGCCCTCCAGGACCTGCCCGACGGTCGGGTCGTCGCCGTCGTCCGCTACGCCTCGGGAGTGGGTCCGAACCGGGGCCAGGTGTACCTGTCCTACTCCTCGGACCACGGCGCCACCTGGACCGCGCCGGTGGCGACCGGTCAGCAGGCCGAGGCGCTCTCGCTGACCATCGCCCCCTGCACGGGGGATCTGCCGGTCGGCACGTCGAAGCTGCTCATGGGGCACCGCTACCTCGACGCCGCCGGCACCCGCACGGGCCGCGCCGCCATCCGGTCGTCCTTCGACGGCGGCGTCACCTGGGCCGGCGAGACCTTCCTGGTGGACCCCGGCGGTGCCACCAACCTGGGTGCGGCGACGGGTGAGCCCGCGTTCCACCGACTGTCCGACGACCGGCTGCTCGTGTTGTTCCAGGTGTCCCTCAACGGCGCACCGTTCAAGATCGTGGCGAACGTGGTGGAGGACGCCACCGATCCGGCCGACTGCCGGGCACAGGCGACCGACGCCGCGGCCAGGGCGACCGCCAACCCCACGGTCTTCCTCGACCGCGCCGACCGGGACCGATGGCCGTGGCCGTTCGCCAGCCGCAAGGCGACCAGCGCGGCGACGGAGACCGTCGGCGACCTCCTGGAGTCGCACGCCTCGGCGCTGACCTGCCGGCCGGGTGACCGCCTGAACCTGATCGGCGCGGACGGACAGCCGCTCGACCGCGCCGCCACGCTCGCCGAGGCGGGGGTGGCGAACGGATCCGTCCTGCGTGTCGGCGGAGACCCGTCGACCGGCCTGTGGCGGATCGGGCACAGCGAGCTGGACGTCTTCCCGGGAACCCGGCACCTCTACGGATGGGACGAGGCGTGTGCCACCGCGTCGTTGGCACTGGACTACCGCGGCCGCGCGCTGGGACTCGACGTGGATCTCCCGGCCGGGCACGCCGTGTCGGCGGTCGAACTGCGGGACACGAACGGCTCGTCGCGGCTGGTCGCGTCGGACTACCGTCTATTCACCAGCGCCGACAACGACACCTACCGCGAGGTGCCGGGGTGGACGTTCTCGTCGCGCGTCCAGGACGGCCGTCTCGTGCACCGCTTCGACGGGCTGTCGGTCACGGATCGTTACGTCAAGGTCCACCAGCGCTGGACGAACACCGCGTACACCTTCGTCGTCGGCGACCCCCGGTCCGACGTGCGGGTCGAGTTCTCCCGACTGCCCTGTGCCGTGACGATCACCGGCCACCACGACGGCCCGCTGACGGCGACCGGCGTCACGTGTGTCCAGGACGCGCGACTGGACGGACCGGTGACCGTCGACGGGGGAGGGCAACTCGTCGTCACCGACTCCGTGATCCACGGTCCGGTGCGGGCCTCCGGTGCCGCGGCCGTCCGCATCTGCGGTACCGAGTTGGACGGCCCGCTCACGGTCTCGCACACCTCCGGCCTGGTGCAGGTCGGTGACGCGACGAACGACTGCGCCCCGAACTCGATCAGCGGGTCGGTGTTCCTCACGGGTAACGCCGGCGGCGTGCGGCTCGCCGGCAACACCATCGCCGGCCCGCTGGAGTGCGTCGGCAACGATCCGTCCCCGATCGACATCGGTGAGCCGAACGCGGTCACCGGCAAGCGGTCCGGGCAGTGCGCACCCCTGTGACCAGCGGTGTGCCGGGCCCGACGGCACCACCACCGCTACCCGGACCGTCCACCCGCCCGCCCGACGCCGGAAGTGATCCGTTGCCACTGCACATCGCGATACTCGGTACCGGCGCCATCGCCCGCGAGCACGCCGCCGCGCTGGCCCGCGTCCCGGGGGTGCGCGTCACGCACGTGGCCGGCAGTGACCTGACCCGCGCCGCCGCCGTCGCCGCCCACGCGCCCGGCGCGGTCCCCAGCGACGATCCGGTGGCGATCCTGGCCGACCCGACCGTCGACGCCGTCGACATCTGCGAGGCGACTCCGGACCACGCCCGGTGGACGATCGCCGCCGGGCAGGCCGGAAAGCACGTCCACGTCGAGAAGCCCGCGGCCCTGACGGTCGAGGACTTCGACGCGATGGTGTCGGCGACGGAAGGTGCCGGCCGGTCGTTGATGGTCGGCCAGACCGTCCGGTTCCAACCCGCGATCCGCGCCCTGCAGGCCGCGCTGGCCGCCGGCGACATCGGCACGGCCAGACTGCTGCACGTCTCCTGGTACGCCGGATACGTCTGGCCGCGGGGCTGGCGTGGCTGGCAACACGACCCCGCGCAGTCCGGCGGCCATCCGGTCCACAACGGCACGCACGCACTGGACCTGGCCGTCTGGCTGACCGCTCGCCGTCCGGTGCGGGTCTTCGTCCGGGCGTTTCCCAGCTTCGCCGCCGACATGCCGGTCCCGGACAGCTTCCATGTCACGGTCCGGTTCGACGACGGTTCCCTCGCCCTGCTCGAGATCTCCTACGCCCTGCGCCGGCACGGCGAGCTGCTGCGGCGGATCATGGTGGCCGGCACCACCGGGACGCTGTTCCACAGCACCGAGGACGATCCCCGGTTGGTCTCCGACGCGGCCCGGCCGGCGCCGTCGTCGGTCGAGGACGCGATGTTCCACCAGTTGCGCCACTGGGCCGACACCCTGCGTGGGGACGCTTCTCCCATCGTGACGAACGGGCAGGTCCGCACCGCGCTCGCGGCCGCGGTCGCCGCCCAACGGTCGCTCGAATCCGGGCAACCCGTCGAGGTGCCCCGCACCGCCCGGGAGGTGACGGCGTGAGCGGCGGCGACCGGTTGCGCGTCGGATTCGTCAGCGGAGTCCGGCACGCCGGGCAGTACGCCGCGATCCTCGCCGCCGATCCGCGGGTCGAGATCGTCGGCATCGCCGAGGAGCCGGACGCCCCCGGCTGGGTTCGCCGGGACGGTGAGCGGGTGGCGGGGGAGCTCGGCGTGCCCTGGTCGACGGACGTCCTCGCCCTGTGCCGGGGCGGGCTCGACCTCGCGGTGATCTGCAGCGAACCGGTGCGTCACGCCCGCCTGGCGATCGAGGCGCTCACCGCCGGCGTGCACGTGCTGGTCGACAAACCGGTGGCGACCACCGTGCCCGACGCCGACGCCGTCCTGGCGGCGGCGGACGCGGCGCCGGGCGTCTGCACCGTGGTCAACCGCACCCACTCGCCGGCCGTGTCCCGGCTGTGGCGGTGGGTCGACGCGGGCCATCTGGGGTTGCCCCGGCACGTGGACGTCGAGTTCCTCGCCAGCGGCGCCCACTTCACCGCGTCGGTCGAGCGTCCCGAACTGGTCCTCGATCCCGCCCTGTCCGGCGGCGGCGAACTGTTGAACTTCCTCGGTTACGCGGTGGACTACATCCGGTACCTCACCGGGCTGGAGATCGTCGACGTGTACGCCGAGGCCGGCACGCTGTTCGACGCCGGACACGCGGCCCACGGGGTCGAGGACTGCGCGGTGGTGTCGCTGGGCCTGCGGAACGGGGTCACCGCGACGGCCACGGTGGGCCGGATTCCGTACGCGCCCGGGCTCGGCGCGGGCAGCTCGACCATACGGCTGATCGGCTCGCACGGGCACGCGGTCGCCGACGACGACCTGCCACAGGTGCTCCGGTACGGAAACGGTGTCGCCGGGCTCCCGGTCGCCGGTGGCGGTGCCGAAGCCGCCCTGACCGCGTTCCTCACCGATCTGGTCGGCCACCTGCTCGCCGGCACTCGACCGCGGTACGGCGTGGCCGACGCCCGTGCCGCGATGGCCGTCATCGACGCCGCCTACCGATCCGTTGCCACCGGCCGTACCGCCCTGGTCGCCCAGAGCCGGGCCTAGGTGCTCCCCCGGAGACTCGTACGCGGCTGGCGGGGTCCGGACGCGCCGTTGGTCGACAGGCCCAGAAGCGAACGCTCAGGCCCGCATCTTGCGCGCCAGCGCCCGCGCGACCTTCTGGAGCTGGCTGACGACCTCGTCGATGCGTTCGAGGGGAAGGCGGTCGGCGGGCGCGCTGACGCTGATGCCGGCGGCGAGGTCCAACCCCTCGATCGCCACGCCGACGCAGCGCCCGCCCGGCTGGTTCTCCGCGTCGTCGAGCCCATAGCCGTTGACCCGGGTGCGCTCCAGTTCCGCCAGGTAGGGCTCGGTCTGGGTGATCGTCGTGTCGCTGAACCGTGGCATGCCCGCGGTCGCCAGGATCGTGAGCACCCTCTTTTCCGGCAGCGTCGCGCAGATCGCCTTGCCCAGTGCGGTGCTGTGCACGTATCCGCGGTCGCCGACGCGTGCGGCCAGCCGCATCATGTGCGGCGACTCCGCCACGACCTTGTGGACGACGAACGCGCCGTCGAGCATCCCGAGGTTGGTGGTCTCGTGCAGTTGGTCGCGCAGCTTCTCCAGGGCGGGCCGGGCGAGGTTGGTCAGCCGCTCGACCGCGTGGGTGTTCTGGGGCCGGAACGCCAGGCCGAGCCGATAGGACCCCGTCGCCGGATCGCGTTCCACGTAGCGGCGCGTCTCCAGCACGCTCAGGTAGCGGAAGGCCGAACTCTTCGGCAGGCCGGCCTCGTCCGCCACGGCCTTGAGCGAGGCGCCCTCGGGGGAGTTCGCGAGGATGTCGAGGATGTCGCACACCCGGTCGACGGCGCGGAGGGGATAGGCGGGCGCCTCGGCCGACTCCGTCACTGTCAAAGTCCGTCCTCTGCCTCGGCTCGGCTGGTCGTCATCGGCACCATCGTAGGGCACCGGTGTGCGCCGGGGCGGTCGGCTCGCGCACGTGAGGTCTTGCCGACCGGGCCTTGTCGTGAGTTAAGATCACGATCACGATATGAAACTGGCGTTTCTGCCCGTGGAACACCGTCCGGTGCTCTGCCGCCACGTTCGAGCCACAGGAGATCCATGAGCATCGTGCGGGACTCCGCGTCGCCCGGCCTTCCGGACGTCATCGAGATCGTGGGGCACGCGGCCGGTCCCACCGTGGCCGTGCTCGGTGGGGTGCACGGGGACGAACCGGAAGGGGTGCTCGCGGCGCGACGCATCGCGGGCCTCCTCGACCCCGCGGAACTGCGCGGCACCGTACGGATCTCGGCGCCGGCGCACCCCGCGGCCTGGAACGCGGTGACCCGCACCAGCCCGGTGGACGGCCTGAACCTCGCCCGCGTGTTTCCGGGAAACGCCGACGGCCAGCCGACGGAACGAATCGCCGCCTTCCTGACCTCCCGGGTCATCGCCGGGGCGGACCTGCTGGTCGACCTGCACTCCGCCGGTCAGGGGCTCGACATGCCCCTGCTGGCCGGCTACCACGCCGGGACCGGACCGATCTGCGCCCGGTCGGCGGACGCCGCCGCCGTCTTCGGCGCCCCGTTCGTCTGGCGACACCCGCGACTCTCCCCGGGACGGTCACTAGCGGCCGCCGCCGCCGAGGGCGTGCCGTCGATCTACGTCGAGGGTCGCGGCGGGGGCCAGGTCCGGCGCGCGGATCTCGACTGCTACGTCGCCGGCGTGCTCCGGGTGCTGCACCGCCTCGGCATGGTCCCGTCCGCGCCACCGGCCCCGGCGCCGGTGGTCGTTGACGGCGACGGCGACACCGACGGCGGGATCCAGGCCGAGGCGCGAGGCTACCTCGTCACCGCCGTGGAGGTCGGCGACCACGTGGCGGCGGGCGCCCTGCTCGGCGAGGTCGTGGACGGCAACGGTGCGCCGGTCGCGCCGGTACGCAGCCCGCACGCCGGGGTGGTGATGCTGCTGCGCCGCCGCGCACACGTCGACCCCGGCGACACGCTGGCGATCGTGGCGCGGGTGGCGCGGGCGGAAGGCGGAGCAGAGCGATGACGGACCGGATCGACCCGCGGCTTTCCATGGGTGAGGGCCGCACCCCGATGGTGGCGCTGCACACCCTCGCCGAACGGTGGGGGCTCTCCCGGCTGTGGGCCAAGGCGGAGCACCTCAACCCGACCGGGTCCTACAAGGACCGGATCGCCGCCGCCAGCCTCACCGTCGCCCTCCGCGAGGGCCGCCGCGGCTGGATCGCGACCTCCTCGGGCAACGGCGGCGCGGCCATGAGCGCCTACGGAGCGCGGGCGGGCCTGCCCGGCGTGCTGTGCGTGTTGAGCGACGCGCCCGCGGAGAAGCTGGCCTCGATCGCGCCGTACGGCGTGCTGCAACTGTCGATGGACGCCCTCGGGCCGGACGTCATGGCTCGTCTCGGCGAGATCGCCGAGGCCGAGAACCTGCTGCTGACCATCACCGCCCACGCCCACAACCCGCAGGGGATGCGCGGGGCGGACGGTATCGGCGAGGAGATCGCCGAGCACGGTCGGGCCAGCCACGTGTACGTTCCGACCGGAGGCGGGGGGCTGCTGGTGGCGACCGCGCGGGGCCTGCGCGCGGGCGGCCACCACGCCGCGGTCATCGCGGCCCAACCGCACGGGTGCGCGCCGATCGCACGCGCCGCCGCCGGTGAGATCCCCGAGCCGCGCGTCGAGCACTGGGCCACGCGAATCTCCGGCCTGCAACTCGCCGTACCCCCCGACGGCGCGGTCGCGGTTGACGCCGTGACCGCGTCGGGCGGCTGGGGCGTGCCGGTGCGTGACGAGGACTGTTGGGACGCCCAGGACCTGCTCGCGCGGACCGAGGGAATCTTCGTCGAACCGGCGTCGGCCCTCGCCCTCGCCGCCGTCCGCCAGGACGCCGAGGCCGGGCGGCTCGGCAGGCAGGACGAGCCGTGCGTGGTCCTCACCGGCCACGGCCTGAAGGACCTGGGGCGCTTCACCGCGACCGATCGCCGCCCGACGCCCTCGACCCTGGAGGAGATTCCCAGGCGGGTCCGGGCATGGATGACGCGCTGAGAAGCAGGCACCGGAGAGGCAGGGACGGGCGATGACGCTACGGTTGGCGGTGCTGGGACTCGGGCACGAGACGAACACCTTCTCCACCGTCCCCGCGGACCTCGCCACCTATGAGGATGGCGGGATCCACCGCGGTCAGGAGATGCTCGACCACTACGGCGAGTCCCAGGCGACCTTCGCCGGCTTCCTCGCCCCGACCGGCGACGACGGCGTGGAACTCGTCCCGCTGCTCGCCGCCTGGATCAACCCGTGTGGCGCGATCACCGCGGAAGCGTTCGCGGCCATCGTGGGGGAGATGGTCGACCGCCTGGCCGCGGCGGGCCCCGTCGACGGCGTGCTGCTGGGGCTGCACGGCGCCGCCGTCGCCGACGGGCATCCGGACGCCGACGCCGAGATGGCGGCGCGGGTCCGCGCTGTGGTCGGCCCGGACGTGCCGATCGGTGTGGTGGTCGACATGCATGCCAACCTCGACCAGCGGCTGGTGGACACGGTCGACGTGCTGCTGCCGTACCAGACGAACCCGCACGTGGACGCGAAGGACCGCGGCCTGGAGTGCCGGGATCGGGTGGTCGAGATCATCCGCACCGGGCGGCGGCCCGGACTCGCCCTCGAGCAGCTCCCTCTGGTGGTCACGATCACCCGCCAGGACACCCGCGAGGAGCCGATGGCCGGCCTCCTCGCGATCGCCCGGGACCTGGAGGGGGCCGACGGCGTGCTCGACGTGAGCATCGTCGAGGGCTTTCCGTACGCGGACGTCCCGCAGATGGGCATGTCCGTCGTCGCCGCCCACCGCGACGGTACGGCTGCCGCCCGGCGCGTCGCTCGCACGATGGCGCGCCACGTCTGGGCGGCGCGCGAGCAGCTGCAGGGTGGTGGCGTCAGCGTCGAGGACGCCATCGCGCAGGTGGCCGCGCACACGGGAACCGGACCGCTGCTCGTGCTCGACGTCGGCGACAACGTCGGCGGCGGCGGGCCGGGCGACTCGACGATCCTGCTCGCGGAGGCCGTACGGCGGCGGGTCGGCGGCCTGGTCATCGTGCTGTTCGACCCCGAGACGGTTGCCGGCCTGGCCGACGCCGCGATCGGTGCGCGCGTCCAGGTCCAGGTCGGCGGCCGTACCAGGGAACAGGACGGCTCGCCGGTGCCGCTCGACGCGGTCGTCGTCGGGCGGTCCGACGGGCGCTACGAGGAGCCGAAGATGGCGCACGGCGGCCTGCGGTACTTCGACGCCGGCGCAATGATCGCCCTGCGCACCGACGACGACATCACGGTCGTCCTGACCTCCAAGCTCGTGCAGCCCATCACCCCGCACCAGCTGCGTGCCGTCGGCCAAGACCCGGCGTCGTTTCGCGCGATCGTCGCCAAGGGCGTCAACGGGCCTCGCGCCGGCTACGCCGAGGTCTGCCAGGGCCTGGTCGTCGCGGACACCCCCGGCGTCACCCGGCTTTCGGTGCGGGGCTTCCGCTACCTGCACCGCCGCCGGCCGATGTACCCGTACGAGCCCGGGGCGGCCTACCCGCCGGCCACGGCTCCCAGCCAGGAGGAGACCTGACATGCCCCGTGAAGCCATCACCGACGGCGACGTCCCGCTCAGCCACCTGCCGTTCTCCCCCGCCGTGCGCGCCGGTGACTTCGTCTTCGTCTCCGGCCAGGCCTCCGTGGACGACACCGGCGCGTACGTCGAGGAGGACTTCGCCGGCGAGATGGACCGGTCGATGAACAACGTGGCCCGCATCCTCGCGGCGGCCGGCGCGACCATGGACGACGTGGTGCAGGTCCGGTCCTATCTGGGCGACATGTCCTACCGCGACGAGTACAACCGGCTCTATCCGACGTACTTCACTGCCCCGCTGCCGGCCCGCACGACCGTGGCCGGGGGAATCGGCACGTTGAAGTTCGAGGTCGACGTCGTCGCCTACGCGCCGCGGCACACGGGCCCCGCAGCCGGCTCTCGATGACCCGGACGGAGGCGGCCCCGGGGGAGGACGCGCCGGTCCGCCGCATCGCGGCGACGGTGGTCGACGCGCCGCCGTGCGCCCTCGGAGAGAGCCCCCGCTGGGCGCACGGCGCGTGGTGGTGGGTGGACGCGGAGGCGGGCACGGTGTGGACCGCGGACGCCGGGCTGACCTCGACCGGAAGCGCTGGCGAGGTCCGCGCGGTGCTCGCCACGGGTGGTCGGGTCAGCCTGGTCCAGCCCGCGAGCGACGGACGGCTCGTCGTCGCGAGCGGCCTCGACCTGCTCGTGCTCGACCCGCAAGCCGCGACGCGGGTTCGGTGGTCACGGGTCCAACTTCCCGACGGCTGGCTGCTGAACGACGGGACGGCGGACGACGCGGGTCGGCTGTGGATCGGCTCCGTCCATCCCGAGCGCCGCCGCGGTGCCGGGTCGCTGTACGTCGTGGAGACCGACGGCCGGGTGCGCGAGGTGGCGAGCGGAATCACGTTGTCGAACGGGATGGCGTGGCGGTCGCCGAGCGTGCTGGTCCACGCGGACTCCCTCGAACGGTGCCTGTGGGAGCACACGACGGATCCGGGGAGCGGTCGTGTGCTGCGGTCGCGCAGGGCGATCACCCTTCCGCAGGGGCACGGGCCGCTGGCCCTTCCCGACGGTGTGGCGCTCGACGACGCCGGCGGGCTCTGGGTCGCGATGTACGGCGCCGGGCAGGTGTGGCGGCTGGTGGACGGCCGGGTGGAGTCGGTGGTCGACGTACCGACGCCGCAGGTCACGAGCGTCGCGCTCGGCGGACCCGACGGTCGGGACCTGCTGGTCACCACCGCGCGGGAGGGGCTGGATCCGGTCGCGATCGAGGCCGACCCGTTCGCCGGCCGCCTGTTCCACGCCCGGGCGGAGGTCGGCGGGTGCACCGTGCCGCCGCTACGGCCACGGGCCGTCGACAGCTGATCGAGCAGGCGCGAGAAGAAAGGTCCCACATGACCAAGCGGCTGGCCGGGCGTACGGCACTGATCACCGGCGCGTCCCGGGGGATCGGCGCCGCGGTGGCGCGAGCCTTCGTCGCCGAGGGCGCGGCCGTGGCGGTCGCCCACGAGCCGACGCCGGTGATGACCGAGGCCGCGGAGCACCTGGTGGCTGAGCTTCGGGCCAGCGGTGGCACGGCCGTCGCGGTCGCGGGAGACCTGGCCGATCCTGAGGGACCGGCGGCCGTGGTCGCGCAGACCCGCCACGAGCTGGGACAGATCGCCGTGCTCGTCACGAACGCGGCGGCGTCGGGCCGGTCGCCGTACCAGGACATCACCGTGGAGCAGTGGGACCGGGTCCAGTCGGTCAACACGCGCGGCACCTGGCTGCTGGCGAAGGCCGCGCGGGACGACCTCGTCGCGACGCGCGGCAGCATCATCACCCTCACCTCCGTGATGGTGCGCACCGGTCAGCCGGGGGCGCTGCACTACACCGCCTCGAAGGCGGCGATCCTCGGCATGACCCGAGCCCTGGCGCGCGAACTCGGGCCGCACCACGTGCGCGTCAACGCGGTGATGCCCGGGGCGATCCGCACCGAGAACGAGGTGGAACTCGACCCGGACGGCGACGCCGTCGCCGCGCAGATCCTCCCGCTGCAGTCGCTACCGCGTCGCGGGGTCGCCGAGGATCTCGCCGGCGCCTTCGTGTTCCTTGCCAGCGACGAGGCGTCGTTCATCACCGGGCAGGTCATCAACGTCGACGGCGGATGGGTGATGTACTGACCGGCGGACGGCTGGCAGCGCGTCGCTCGGGCCGTCAGGGCCTGGGGGTCACGGGGCCGGGTCCCTCGGCCAACGTCGCGGCGAGCGCCTGGTCGATGATCGCGACCGTGGCGGCGATGTCGGCGTCGGTGTGTGCGGTCGAGACGTACCAGCGTCCACCGGGGAGGGTGAACAGCCCGCGCCGCAGCATCTGGACCGTGAGTCGGTCGTAGAACCCCTGGTCGGCCGCCAGGAAGTCGCCGAACGTGCGAGCCGACTCGACGCCGGGGATGCACTGCACGACGGGCCCGACGTGGTGGACGGTCCCGGGCACGCCGTGCCGGGCGAGGGCCCCGCGCATGCCATCCGCCAGCGCCTGTCCTCGCCGCTCGAAGTCCTCGTACACGCCGGGCTCGGCCAGTGCGTCCAGGGCCGCGCCGGCGGCGGCGAGCACGACGGGATTGCCGTTGTACGTGCCGGCGTGCACGATGCCCGTCGTGACCCGGTCGATGATGTCGGCGCGGCCGGCCACGGCGGCCATGGGGTAGCCGCCGGCGATCGCCTTGGCAAGGGTGATGAGGTCCGGCGTAACCCCGTAGCGGGTGACCGCGCCGCCGGACGCGATCCGGAACCCCGTGATGACCTCGTCGAAGACGAGCACGGTGCCGGTCGCGTCGCACAGGTCGCGCAGTCCGGTGAGGAACCCGGCCGGTGGTTCGAGGACGCCGGAGTTGCACAGCACGGGTTCGCAGAAGACGGCGGCGATGTCGCTGTTCGGCGACTTGAGCAGTTCGGCGGTGGCGTCCAGGTCGCCCCACTCGACGAGGCTCAGGTCGTCCATCGCGGACGGGTGCTGGCCCTGGCTGCCCAGCCCGAGGGTCCCGTCCGCACCCGGGCGGTAGCCGACCAGCATCGGATCGGTCCAGCCGTGGTAGTGCCCGCCGAACTTGACGAACCGGCGTCGGCCGGTGACGCCCCGGGCGAGGCGCAGCGCGACCTGGTTCGCCTCGGAGCCGGTGTTGCTCCACAGCACGCGCTCGGTCCCGGGGATGCGGTCGAGGATCTGCTCCGCGACCGCGGCTTCGAGCAGGTGCCCGGCGCCGTAGGTCGCACCGAGCGGCGCCTGCCTGCTGACAGCGGCGGTCAGGCCCGGGTGGCCGTGACCGAGGATGACCGCGCCCCAGCCCAGCACATAGTCCAGATAGGTGTGCCCGTCCACGTCGGTCAGCCGGGGCCCGGACCCGCTCCGGAAGAACAGCGGATGCGGCTTCATCGAGGCGCGCAGCCCTGTCGAGACGCCGCCGCCGAGGGACGCCTTCGTGCGTTCCCAGGCCTGCTCGGATGCCGGCCATGCAGCGATCGTCACGTCGGGTCCTCCTCGGATCGACGCAGCCGGTTTCGGCTGCTGGAATGACAGTTCCACTGAATGCCACGCTACTATCGCGTCGCGACCCCGGTCAATGGAGAGGGCCCAAGACGCCGCGGTCGTCCCGACGCCCGAGCCGGGGCAGCACCTGGCCCTGAATCGCCGCGACGCCCGACCGGGCGCGGCGGTGGCCGCGCCGGCACCACCACCGCGGACCCGCGGACGTCAACTGCGGAGCCGCCGCTCAGGCCTGTCGCAGCACCTGACGTTGCGTACCGATGCCCTCGATGCTCAACTCCATGACATCGCCCGCCCTGAGGTACGGGAAGCGACCGGACAGGGCGACTCCCTGGGGCGTGCCGGTGTTGATGATGTCCCCCGGCTCGAGGACGGCAACCTGGGACAGGTGCCAGACCAGATACTCGACCGGGAAGATGAGGTCGGCCGTCGTCGAGTCCTGGCGCGCCTCGCCGTTGACCCACGACCGCAGCCGCAGGTTGTCCGGCGTGAGTTCGTCGGCCGGCACGAGCGCCGGCCCGAGCGGGTTGAAGGTCTCGCCGCACTTGCCCTTGGACCACTGGCCGCCCGACACCTCGATCTGCAATGCCCGCTCGGAGACATCGTTGGAGATCGTGTAGCCGGCGATGTGCCGCGCCGCGTCGGCGGGCGAGTCCAGGTAGCGTGCTCGCCGGCCGATCACGACGGCAAGCTCGACCTCCCAGTCCGTCTTCGCGGATCCACGGGGAATCAGCACGTCGTCGTTCGGGCCGACCACCGTGTTCGGCGTCTTGAAGAACAGCACGGGGGCCTCGGGTGGTGCGGTGCCGGCCTCGGCCGCGTGCGCGGCGTAGTTCATCCCGATGCACCACACCGCGTGCGGCCGGGCCACGGGGGCGCCCAGGCGCAGGCCACCGATGTCCACGGTCCGCAGGGCCGAATCGGCCAGCGCGCGGCGGGTGGCGGCGATGCCGTCACCGGCCAGGAACGCGCCGTCGATGTCATGGGTGAGTGGGCTCAGGTCGTAGCTGGCGCCGGTCTCGTCCGTGACGACCGGGCGTTCGGCGCCGGGCTCACCTACGCGGAAAAATCGCATCCTTCTCCCTGTCTGCGGGGCGGCAGATCCGTCCGGTGGGTGTCTGCCGTGCTGTCGGTCAGCGGGTCGTGGGGCGTGGTGGCGGGTGCCGGTCGGGCGTCCAGCTCTCGCGACAACCGGATCGCCACGCGTCGCAGCTTCTGGACGACGTCGGGTATCCGATCCGTGGGTAGCCGGTCCGGCGGCGAGCTGATGCTGACGCCGGCCGGGAAGGGGATGTCCTCGATCGCCACGGCGACGCAGATCCCGCCCGGTCGGTTCTCCGCGTCGTCCATCCGAAGCCGTGCGCACGGGTGTGTTCGAGCGCGGTCAGGAACAGCTGCGGCTCGGTGATCCGATGCCAGCTGGTGCGGTCGTCATCCCTGCCTCGTCGCCGTGCCCGTTGCGGTTGCAAGGGATGGTACGACATTTTCGCCACATGAAACAGTTCGGGGTCGCGGCGCGGGCCGCGTCGTCGCGCCGGCGGCATCGTCCGGGCGTTGCCGCGCGCCCTTGTCGGCCCGGAGCTGGCGACTCGAGCACGGATCGGCACGGACGACCCACGCCGAGCACGTCGCGTCCCCGTCGAGGCTGATGCCGTCGCCCCCGCGGGCGGGGTAGCGCCGCGCTACTCCTTCGTCCCGGTCGAGGTCCCGCTGGACGCCTTCGCGGCGGCGAGCCGGTCATTCACCACCTGGATCATGTTGTTGCGCTCGGGCTGCTCGGCGATGTCCTGCGGTTCGGTGGTCACGTACCAGCGGCCGTCCTTGTGCCAGAAGGTGCCGTCGAAGCCGAGGGCGCCCTGGAACCGGTAGAGATCGCAGTAGTGGCCGCCGGGGTAGGTCTCGGCGAACACGAAATCGTTGCGGCCGACCTCGTCGGCGCCGGCGTGGCGGACGAGGATGTCGTAGATGGTGTTGGCCTGCGCGAAGGTCAGTCGTGGTTGCTCAGCCATGGTCGGCCTCCCTGTCGGCCCTGACGCGGTCAGCGGGGATGTGGCGACGGCGCCGTCGGCGAGTGGATGGCGCATGCGCCGTTTCGTCACCCTCGAACGAGGGTTCCAGCCTGTGTCAACGCTGGACCGTGGCGCTGGCGCCGGGGTGTGTGACGGCTTGGGGGCAGGCGGCGGCGGTGGGGCATCCGTTCGTGGGGTGCGCCCACAGATCACGGCAGCGGGTCGGCGGTTCCGACCGGCACCTCCGGCCGGCAACGGCGCAGCCGGGCCGCCGCGAGCCGCCCGCCGACGGCTAGCCCGTACCGGTCGACGGCGGTGAGTCCGTACGCGCTGCAGGTCGGGGTGTACCGGCACTGCCCCGGCCAGCGGTGCGACAGCCAGCGGCGGTAGCCGCGGATCGCGGCGAGACCAGCCCGGTCCAGGGTTCCCCGCCGACTGCCGGCCGATCGGCCCGCGCGGGCGGGTGCCTGGCCGCCGGCGACGCCCGCCACGGCGGCGCCCAGGGTGAGCAGGGTGGAGTAGAGCCCGAAGTCGCAGCAGCCCGGGCTGCTGCAAGGGTCGTCGCCACAGGAGTCCAGGGCCCCCTTGCGGCCCTTGCAGCCGGGTCCCTGACGACGGGAGCCGACCTCGCTGTGGCAGTGGCCCATGGCGTGGCAGTGGGCCGAGTTACGGCAGCGGCAGGGCCCCTGGCCACTGGAGCGGCCGACGCTGTTGATCGTCATGCAAGTGATCATGCCCCGTCCGGGCAAGGCGCCGGCCGGGGGGAGGCGCCTGGCAGGGCGAGCGATCGGCCGAGGTCATCTGGTCGAGGAGGCGATGGACGAGTTTCGCCGGCGACAGTGAATTCCGCTGTCGCGGTGATGGCGCGGCTGCCTACCCTCGCACCGTGGCCAGGACCCGCAGGCGGAAGATTCGCGTCGACGATGCCGACTACCGATGGGCGGTCGGTTACGCCGACCCCGGTCACGTCGTCGTCAGGGTCTGGCGCATCGCGACCAGGCGGGGCAATCAGTTGGAGGTCCGGGTGGCCTTCGACGACCCGTGGCTCAACTTCGGGCCGATCATCACCGCGCCTTCGGACCGGGTGGCCGCGGCGTTCGCCCTGGCCCCGGTCACGCCGCAGTTGGTCGCGGGACTGATCCGGGCGGCGCTTGCCGCGGGCTGGCCGGCAGATGGTGACGGCGGGCAGTCGCGCTTCGTGCTCACCCGGGACCGTGAACGGCTGGAGTCCGTGTCCGGGCGACTGCCCAACTGACATGGACGGGACCTGGCCCGCGTCACATTGGTGCGAGCGTACTGAACTGGACTGATGCAAGCCGCCAGCCGTCTGTCTGCTGCACCCATACCTGACTGAACCGAACGCTCAAGGTCATGGGCTCGCCCAGCCACGTTGCCTCGACGCGCTGCACGCCATGGAGAATCGAAGTCCGGTCGTAGTGCCGGACGTTCGCGTCGGTGGTCTGGGAGCTGATGAGCCGAAAGTCGCCGTGGCGGGCGATCCACTGTGCCTTGGTCAAGACGAAACCGCGTTCACCGATGGAGACGAAGTCGTCGGCCAGCAGACGTTCCAGCCGGTCGGTGTCGGCATGCAGCTCGGCTTCGTCGAACTCTCGGGACAGTCGCAGGATGTCCTCAGCCACTGATGTTTTCTCTCTTGTAGAGGGGCCGCACACGTTGGTAGCAGGTTCGGCACGCACGGATTGCCGATACCCCATGCGGACGGCTGAAGGGCACGCCCTGCCCCGCCCGCGGCCGAGCAGACTCAGAAGCTGCTGACCAGCTTCACGAATGCCTCGTCGATCTTGGCGGGGTCGGTGGCGTCGAACGCCTTGCCAGACGACGCCTTGGCGATCCGGTCCAGCGTGACGAAGTCCGAGTCCCCGTCGAAGGCGATGCAGAAGATCTTGACCGGCCGCTCCGGGTCCAGGGCGACGTCGGCGAGCAGGCGGGCCAGGTCGTCGTCCCGGCGGTACTCGTTCTTGCCGTCGGTCAGCACGACGACCGCGTTGATCCGTTCCGGGTCGTACCGGTCGAGCAGTTGCCGGTGGGCGGCCCGGACCGTCGCGTAGAGCGCGGTGTCCCCCTCGACGTGCAGGCCGGCGATCCGGCTGTTGATCCGCTTCGGGTCGAAGTCGCCGAGCCGGACCTCCTCCCGGTACGGGCCGTCGGGCCGCTTCGACGTCTCGGAGGAGAACGACCAGAGGCCGACCCGGTCCTCGGAGTTGAGCAGCGCGAGCCCCTTGGCCGCCGCCGCCGAGGCGACCTGGAAGCGGGTGCTGTTGCCGACCGGGGCCTCCATCGACCCGGAGGTGTCCAGCGCGATCAGGATGTTGGCCTTCTTGCGCAGCGTGCTCCAGCCGCCCAGCATCGCCTCGACCACCGCCGGGTTCGGCGGCGCGAAGTAGGTCAGCCCGCTGGCCGGCTCGGCGCCGACGCTGGCGAGCAGCTCGGCCGAGGCCCGGCGTTCGTGGTCCCGGAAGCCAAGGCGGGCGAAGCTCTCCTGCTGGGTGTCCTGGGTCAGGAAGGCCAGGAAGTCGTCGGCCGCCGCGCGCTGCCGTTCGTCGGCGGAGGGAAGCACCACGAACGGGTGGTCCAGGTTGAAGGTGCCCTCCTTGGGGTGTACGGCCACCAGCGGGACCTTCGGCCGGCGGCCCCGCTCCTGGCCCTCCTGTCTCGGGCTCAGCCTGCCCTCGTTGTAGAGGTGGACCAGCTCCTCCTGCATGACGATGGCGCTCATGTCGTCCGTGCTGGCGCCGCCGCCGGCCAGGTCGGCCTCGGCGAGGTCGCGCAGCAGGTCCACCACGTCGTCGCTGTAGTGCGACACGTTGGCCTCGATCTGCCGGACGAACCGGGTCACCTTCGGGTCCGCCAGGTCGGACCGGGTCAGGTCGCTGGAGCGGTTCGCCGCGGCGTAGTAGGTGGCGATGGTCGCCGCCAGCCCGGAGGTGGAGAGGTTCGGGTTGTCCTTGCCGAAGGTGAAGCGGCCCCACTCCGGCTTGCCGAAGCTCGCCCACCCCTCCCGCCCGGAGAGGCCGAGGATCTGGCCCCAGCCCAGCGGCCCGCGCTGGCGTACCAGCTCGCCCTTGGGCTGCGGCATCGCGATGACCAACGGGCTGTTGGCGATCGACGGGTACTGCCCCGGGGTCTGTGGCGTCCGCCCGGCGGCCTGGTCGAGCAACCGGAGCTGACCGGTCCACAGGCTCGACGTCGGCAGCCAGACCTGCGGCTCCGGCAGGCCGGTGCCGCTCCAGCCGGCGGCCAGCGCCTCGGTGGCCTTGCCCGAGTTCAGGGCGCTGACATGCACCTGGGCGCAGCCGCCGCCGTCGAGCGACCGGTCGCTGCGGTTGTACCGTTCGGCCAGCTCGACCAGCAGCGCCGCCTTCTCGGTCGAGGAGTTGACGTCCAGTCTGGTGGCGCAGTCGGCCTGGGGCCGGTCGGTGCCTGCGTCACGCTGCCGGACCAGCACGAACGCCCCGGCGATGACCAGCAACCCGATGGTGACGGCGGCGGTGTACGGCAACCACTGCCGTGTGCGCGACGGGGCCTGGGCCATGGGGGGTCCTCCTCGGCGGTCAACTGATGGCAGTCAACCTATCTGTCCAGCGCCATCGGGACGGCTTCGGACCCCGCCTGTCAGAAGCGGTCGGAGCGGCCGTCGAGGGCCACCGCGACCAGCAGCCGGACCAGGTAAACCACGACGAAGGTGGTCGCCCCGACCGCTGCGGCCACGCCCACCGTGCTCGACGCGACGTAGCCGGCGGCCGCGCCGACCGAGCCGAGGACGATCGCAGTCGACACGCCCCAGGCGTCGACGGACTCACGGCGCAGCCGCCGCCCCCAGCCCTCGCCCGGGCGGGACGACGCGGCGGGCGTATCCGACGTTGATGCCGGAGGCTGGTCCGGCGGCGTCGGTCGGGCCTGCCTCGGTGCCACAGGTGTCGGCTGGGTTCGAGGCATCGCCGACGCGGGCAGCGGCTCGTTCGTCGTCAGCGCGCCGGCGGTGTCGTTACCCACCTGGAGCAGGGTGTCCTGGCGGACCCGACCGGTGACCCGTACGTCCTGCCCGAGCAGCCGGATCAGCACCTGCTCGGCCGTCGGCCGCTCCACCGGTTCCTTGGCCAGACACTCCCGGATCAGTTCCTCCAGGCCCGAGGAGAGCGGCGGCAGGTCGGGCGGGTCGTTCAGGACCCGGTGCATCACCGCGAAGATCGAGTCGTTGCCGAACGGCGGCCGGCCACTCGCGGCGAAGGCGATCGTGGCGGCCCAGGCGAAGACGTCGCAGGGCGGGCCGACCGCGTCGTTGCGGAACCGCTCCGGGGCCATGTACGCGGTGGTTCCCATCACCCGGCTGGTCACCGTCTCGGTGACTCCCAGCGCGCGGGCGATGCCGAAGTCGATCACCCGGGGTCCGTCCCGGCCGAGCACCACGTTGTCCGGCTTCAGGTCGCAGTGCACGACGTTGGAGCGGTGGATCGCGGCGAGCGCGGTGGCAGTGCCGACGGCGAGCCGGTGCAGCGCGTTGCCGTCGACCGCCCCGTGTTCGCGGACGTGCCGGTAGAGGGTCGGGCCCTCGATGAACTCACTGACCACGTAGGGCGTTTCGCCGTCCACCTCGGCGAAGAGCACCTGCGCCGTGCAGAACGGGGCGACTCGGCGTGCCGCAGCAATCTCCTTCATGAACTGCGACCGCGCTCGGGGGTCGCGCAGGTCAATATTGATCATCTTGACGGCGACCTGGTGGCCCTGGTTGTCCTCGCCGAGGTAGACCACTCCCTGCCCGCCGGCGCCCAGACGGCCGACCAGCCGATAGGGGCCGGCGGTGACTGGGTCGTGCGTCCACAGTGGGGTCATCCCCGGCACCGGTGCGCCGGCCAGTCCTGTCATCCCGACTCCATCAGCGTCGTGTCCCGACCACCCAGCGGAGGAGGACACCGAGTATGGTGCCATGCCTGCACAGCCGAGGCTGCCCGGTCGCCGGGCAGCGCGGCGGACATCGTGCCCGGTGCGGGCCGGAGGACAACGCCTCTGGCCCTTCGGAATCCAAGACGCGGACGAGCGGCGACGTCGGTTTGGCGCGAGGACGCTCGCGGAGGCGGCCTGTCAGCCCAGCCGGACGAAGGCGTCTGCCCACGACGGGTGGTTGAAGCTGTTGCCGGAGTCGGTGTGAAGCTCCTTCCTGCGTTGATTCGCCCGGGGGTCACGCGCGGGCGAGCGGCACGCGTGGCGGCGGTGCCTCGTCCTGCCAGTGGCCGACCAGCTCGCGGTACGTGGGGGAGCGGACCAGCAGCTCGTCGTGGGTGCCGAGGAGCGGCCGGTCGCCGTCGAACACCAGCACGCGGCGGGCCCGGGCCGCCGAGCTGATCCGGTGTGCGATCACCACCAGCGTGCCGGGGCGGCGGGCGAAGGCACGCTCGACGGTCGCCTCCAGCGTCGGGTCCAGGTGGCACGTCGCCTCGTCGAGGACGACCAGCGGCGCCGGGGCCAGGTAGGCCCGGACCGCGGCGACGAGCTGCCGTTCCCCGGCGGACAGGGCGGCGGGGTCGATCTCGGCGTCGAGCCCCCCGAGGCGGGTCACGAGGGGACGGGCGCCGAGGGCGTCCACGGCGGCCGTCACGGTCGCGTCGTCCACCTCGGGGTGCAGGTAGCGCAGGTTGTCGGCGAGGGTGCCGCTGCGCACGTACGCCTCCTGCGGCACCAGCACCCGCAGCCGGGCCAGCGCCTCGGGCGGGGTGGCGGCGACGGGCGTGCCGGCCAGGTGCACCGTGCCGGATTCCGGCGGCACCAGCCCGGCGGCCAGGGCGGCCAGCGTGGACTTGCCGGCGCCGCTGGGCCCCACCACCGCCAGGTGCTCGCCGTCGGCCACGGTCAGGGTGAGGTCCGCCAGGACGGGCCGGGCGTGCGGGCCGTACCGGAAGGTCAGCCCGCGCAGCCGAATCGCGGGCGGTGCGGCCACGGGGCGCGCCGCCGGGCCGGACACGGTGGGCGGGCGCGGGACCGGGCCGGGCACGGTGGGCGGGCGCGGGGCGGGGTCGGCGGCGGCGGGCCGGCGTGGGACCGGCCCGGGTGCCGGGCAGGCGCGCAGGATCCGGTCCAGGGTGACGGCGTAGCGCAGGCCGCCGCCGCCCACGCCCCGCACGACCGCGTGCAGGGCGGGTTGCAGGCCGGTGGTGACGTAGACCAGCGCGCCCAGCACGGCGCCGGTGCTCAGCCCGTGCCGCACCAGCCACGGCGCGGCCAGCACCAGCACCACCACCGGCAGCCAGCCGCCCAGCCCGAGGCTGAGGCTGCGCACCGCCGTCATCCGCGCGAGGGAACGCTCGGCGTCGGCCTGCGCCGAGACCCGCCGGCCGACCCCGGCCACGACCCGGTCCTGCGCGCCGCAGGCGACCACGTCGCGGTGCCCGGCCAGCGCGGACGCCGCCGACCGGCCGAGTTCCTCCCCGGCGGCCACCTGGGCCCGCTGGTGCGCCACCATCGCGGGCAGTGCCGCCCCGAACACGGCCAGCCCGACCAGCAGCGGCGCCGTCACCGCGCCGGCCAGCGGTGGCGCCAGGGCGAGTAGGCCGAGCAGCGCCGCGCCAGCGGTGAACAGGAACCCGCGCACCACCAGCAGCAGGCCGCCGAAGGTGTCCCGGACGACCTCCACCTGGTGGGTCAGCCGGGCCACGGCGGCGCTGTCCGGCCGGCTGTCGGGCCGGGTCGCGTCGCGCAGCGCGGCGTGCACCACCCTGGCCGCCAACTCGTCGCGGAACGGCTCCACCACGTCGCCGAGGCTGCGGTACACCCGCCCGGTGGCGGCCGCGCCGACCAGCACGGCCACGGCGAGCCCGGCGAGCCAGGCCAGGCCGGCGCCGAACTGGCCGGCCAGAAATCCCCGGTCGACCGCGCGGGCCACGAACAGCCCGCTGAGCAGCGCCGGCAGGGACTCGGCCACCGACCAGGCGGCGAGCCGGCCCAGCGCGCGGCGGCGGGCGCGCAGCGCCTCCCAGGTCGTGCCGCGTATGCCGCTCACCGGGCGTCACCGCCGGGCGCGAAGACCGCCCGGTAGTCCGGGTCGGCCCACAGCCGCCGGTGCGGCGCCACGGCCCGCAGCCGTCCGCCGTCGAGCCAGGCGACCAGGTCGGCCGCCGCCGCCGTCGTCGCGCGGTGGGTCACCACGAGTCGGGTACGACCCTCGGCGCCGTCGGCCACCGCCCGGGCGATCCGGTGTTCGGTGGCGGTGTCCAGGCTGGACGTCGCGTCGTCCAGGATCAGCAGCCGCTCGGCGGGGAACGCGCGGGCCAGCCCCAGCCGCTGCGCCTCGCCCCCGGACAGCGGCGCGTCCACCAGCCGGGTGCGGAACCCGTCGGGCAGCCGGGCGACGACGTCGGCGACCTGCGCAGCCCGCGCCGCGGCTAGCACGGCCGGCGTGGCCGGGGCGCCGCCGGCGGGCGGGCGCGCCGAGCCGTCGGGCAGGGCGAGCCCGATCGCGTCGTGCACCGTCTCGCCGACCAGGGTCGGGCGGTCGAAGGCGTGCCCGACGGCCCGGCGCAGCGCGGCGGGGCGCAACCGGCGCAGCGGCACCCCGTCGAGCAGCACGTCGCCGGAGTCCGGGTCGTACAGCCGGCCGGCCACCGCGGCGAGGGTCGACTTGCCGGCGCCGGAGCGCCCGACGACGGCCACCGTGGCGCCGGCCGGCACGGTCAGGTCGACCCCGTCGAGGACCGCCGTGCCGTCCTCGGCGCGCACGTCGACGGCCCGCAGGCGCAGCTCGCCCCGGCCGGGCGGCAGCGGTTCGGCGCCGTCGCGGCGCACCGGGTGGGCCAGCGGCTCGGCGATCCGGCCGGCCGCGGCGCGGCTGCGGACCAGCCGGTTGAGGGTGGCCAGCACCGCGCCCAGCCCGGCGCCGAGGGCCGCGTACTGCACCGCGGCGACCAGTTGACCGGGCGTGAGCCAGCCGACGGTGAGCGCGTACCCGCCGGCGGCCACCACGGCCACCTGGAGCAGCGGCCCCGCGGCGGCGGTGCGGGCGCTCGCCCGGGCCAGCAGCCGCCAGCCGAGCAGGCCGTACCCGCGCAGTTCCGGCAGGGCCGCCAGCACCCGCTCGCGTTCCCGGTCGACGGTCGCGGCGGCGGCGATGGTGCGGGCGCCGCCCAGCGCCTCCAGCAGCCGGCCGGCGATGGCGCCCAGCACCCGCTGGTACCCGCCGACGGCGGCGGAGGCGTCGGTGACGAACGCGCGCATGAGCACCGCGAGCAGGGCCAGCCCGCCGAGGAGGGTGACGCCGAGCAGCGGCTCGATCAGGGTGAGCGCCACGACGCTGCCGACCGGGGGGAGCAGCGCGACGACGCCCAGCACCACGGCGGCGCCGGCCTGCCCGGCGTCGGCGGCCTGGCCGACGAGCCGCCCGACCAGGTCGCCCACCGGGTACCGGCGGACGGTGCGCACGTCGGTGGCGAACAGGTGGCGCAGCAGGCGCCGGCGCAGCAGGGCGGTGGCGCGGGCCGCGCCGTACCCGCCGGCCAGGTCGCCGAGGACGTCGGTGGCCACGAGGACGGCGACCAGGGCGCAGGCGGCGGCGGGCCACCAGGAGCCGTGGCCGCCGACGGCGGCGTCGACGGCGAGCCCGAGCGTCGCGGGAAGCGCCAGTTCGGCGGCCGCGCCGGTGAGCGCGACCGCCCCGAGCAGGACCGTCCAGCCGCCGCCGTCGCGGACCACCCGGCGCAGCAGCCGGTCGGGGCCGCTCAGCGTCCGCATCGGACCTCCCGGAAAGGACGTGCGGCCCTGGGCAGGTACGTCTACCCGCCCAGGGCCTCGCGTGGTGACCCGGTCAGTTGCAGGTCGTGATGGACAGCGAGCTGTCGCCGCAGAGCAGCAGGCTCGCGTTGCTGCCGCCGCCGGTGCGGTCGGCGGGGGCCATCTCCAGGCCCTGGAGGTCGAGGAGCGCCATGTCGTGTCACCTCCTTCCGTGCTGGTCGGTGGGGTCGGTCGCCCTCGCGTCGGCGAGGGGGTCGGGGGCGCCCGTCAGGGGCGCGAGGAACGGCAGGGACGCCGGCGCGTCGTGCCGCGCGGCGGCCAGCGCCAGCAGCACGCCGGCCGTGCCGGTGCCGAGGTCCATGGACAGCCGCAGCAGCTGCTCGCCGGGGAACGCGGTCCCGTCCCGGTACGGCAGGGCGTGCCACGCCAACCGCCGCACCTGGGCGTCCCGCTCGCGGCGTCGATCCGGGTCGTCCGGGTACGCCGCGAGGTAGGCGACGATGCCGGCGCGACCGGCGAACAGGCCCGACTGCGCGTAGAACGGGGACCGGGCGGCGCGGCGCACACCGGCGCTGGCCTCGGCGAACCGCTCGTCGGCGCGGTGCCGCAGATACTGGTCGAGCACGAGCCCGATGCCGACGCTGCCCTGCCCGAGGTAGGGCATGGTGCGCCAGCCCTCGTTGACCTCCAGCGCGCCGCCGGGGCGCACCACACAGCGGCGCAGGTCCTGACGCAGGGCGGTGGCGGCGTGCTCCAGCAGGGTGGGGTCGCCGGTCAGCTCGTGCAGCCGCACCAGCAGCAGCGCCGGCCCGGTCCGGCCCCGCAGCAGCCCGGCGTACGGGTGACGCCCGCCGCTGACGTCCGGCCCCGGGTCGTCGGCGAGCTGGTCGACGACCCGCTCGGCGGCCCGCCAGGCGGCCTCGCGCAGCGCCGTCTCGCCGGTGCGCCCGGCCAGCTCGGCGAGGTTGAGCGCGATCCCGGACAGGCCACTGGCCAGGCTGTGGTCCAACCCGTCGAACGGCTGCCGCAGACAGATGTCGAGCACGTCGAGGGCGTCCTGCCGGCGGCCGAGCAACTCCAGGGCGTACGCGACGCCGTGCAGGCCGTCGTAGAAGCCGCACCGGGTGCCGGCGGCGGGCGCCGTGGCCCGGCGTACGAGCCACCGCTCGTGGTCGGGCCGGCGCCCGGCGCCGCTGACGTGCAGGGCGTACAGGACCCCGGCGGCGCCGTGGGCGAGGTTGAGCCCACCGCTGCGGAACTGCTCGATGTCGCCGGGGAAGAGCCGGTCGTCCCGGTCGGGCGTCGCGCTGGCGAGGATCGCCCGGGCGAGCCGGTCGCGGTCGGCCGGCCGGACGCCGACGGTGAGGTCGGCCACCGGTCCGCCGGCCCGTTCGTCGGCCGCCGCGCCGGCTGTGGTGCCTGCTGTGGCGCCGGTCGTCGTGCCGGCCGTGGTGCCTGCTGTGGCGCCGGCGAGGGTGCCGGTGATCTCCGCGACGGCGGCGTCGAGGAGGTCCCTCGGCACCGGGAAGTGGGCGGCGACCACGTCGGCGAGGTGCGCGGCCTTGGCCGGCGCCAGCCGGACCAGCTGGGTCAGCGGCAGGAACAGCGCCAGCCGCAGGCAGGCCAGGGCGTACCGGTCGACGGCGGGACCGGTGCGGTCCCGGGGCGCGGCGAAGCCCTGGTTGCGCAGGCCCGGCCGGCGGTGCCCCTCGATCGGGGCGGCGACCTCGAAGTCCACCAACGCGATCCGGTCGTCGGGGCGGACCATGACGTTGAACAGGTGCAGGTCGCCGTAGACGAGGCCGCGCTCGTGGATGGCCAGCACGACCTCCTCGACCTGCCGGTGGACGTCCAGCGCCCACCGGGTGTAGTCGGCGCGGTCGGCGTCCGTGGCGTCGGCGTCGATCAGCGGGTACCGGTCGACCAGCACCTTGTTCAGCGCGCGGCCCTCGATGAACTCCAGCGCGAGGAAGTGGTGCTCGCCGAGGGTGAACTCGTCGTGCACCCGGGGCACCTGCGGCAGGTCGGCGAGGCGGCGCAGCGCCTCGGCCTCGCGGGCCAGCCGGGCGACGGCGTCGGTGCCGTCGGCGTCCAGGCCGGCGTGCGGCCGGGCCTCCTTCAGCACCACCTGGGTGTCGGTGCGCAGGTCCCGTCCGACGTAGAGGCCGCCGCCGTTGGAGAAGTGGATGACCTTCTCAATCCGGTACGGCACCTCGTCGGTGCTGGTGGCGTTGCGGGCGGCCAGGTGCGGGCCGAGGAAGTCGGGCACCGTCACCCAGGACGGCACGTGGAAGACGGGGTCGCGGCGGTCGGGCACGAGGGTGCCGGTGTCATCCTCGATCGCCGGGACGACCTGACCGTCGGGCGAGTGGCAGTAGCGGGCCGCGAAGCCGCCGTAGCGCACGTACACGGGGCCGGCGCCGTGGCGCAGGTCGCTGAGGATGTACGGGCCGGGTTCGCCGGCGAGCAGTTCGTCCAGCTCCTTGCAGACCAGCTCCAGTTCCGCGTCGTCACGGGGGTAGACGGTGACGAACTTGCCGCTGGCCCCGCGGGAGGCGTACTTGGAGTTGCGCAGCAGCAGGGTGCGCGGGCCGCGGAGGAACTTGAACGACAGCCCCCGCGGGACGCAGTAGTCCCAGACGGCGTCCAGCACCCGCTCGGCGTTGGCCAGGGTCGCCGACACGTGGATCTTCCAGCCCTGCTGGGGCAGCGTGGCGCGCTCCGGGGCGTAGATGAGCCAGTCGTCGAGCGGCTCCGAGCGCCAGCCGTCGGGCACGGGCCGCCGGGCCGCGGCGAAGGTGGGCTGGTCGACCGCGCTGCCGGGCGAGTCGTAGAACAGCGGGTCGGCGGCGCAGTAGCTGTCGTAGCGATCGTCCACCGTGCCCGCTCCCTCCGCTGTTCGGTCCATCACCCGGCCCTGCCGGTTGAGATGAGTCTGTCCGTTCGGGCCATGGCGGATCCAGTGTGATCAGTCATGAAGGCGAATGCGTGCCGCACGGCCGGCCGTGACAAATGTCAGTTGCGCCCGGGACGCTCGCCCGTCCGGCCGGGGTGGCGGGCCGCGTCGCCGTCGCCGGGGCGGGCGGCGCGACCGTCCTGGTGGGTGGCGGTACGGTGCTCGCCGTGACCGCAGACGACCACCCCTCCGCCGCCGGCGGACCCGTCGCCGTGCTGGCCAACCCGACCGCCGGTCGTGGTCGGCGCCGGGGACTGCTGCCGCAGGTCCTGCACCGGCTCGCGGCCGCCGGTCGGCCGGTGCGCCTGCTGCACGCGCACACCGCCGAGGAGGCCGAGGCGGCCTGCCGCGCGGCGGTCGGCGACGGCGCGTCCGCTTTGGTGGCGGTGGGCGGCGACGGCACGGTGCACCGCGCGTTGCAGGCGCTCGCCGGCACGGCGGTGCCGTTCGGTCCGGTGCCGGCCGGCACCGGCAACGACTTCGCGGTCGACACCGGCTTCCCGGCCGACCCGCTCGCCGCCGCCGACGTGATCGCGGCGGCGCTGCGCGACGGCCGCACCCGCCCGGTCGACCTGGCGCGGCTGACGGGAGCCGACGGCGCGCGCCGCTGGTACGGCGCGGTGCTCGCGGCCGGCTTCGACGCGATCGTCAACGAGCGCGCCAACCAGATGCGCTGGCCGCGCGGGCCGCGCCGCTACGACCTGGCGATCCTGGTGGAGCTGGCCCGGCTGCGCCCGCGCCGCTACACGCTGCGGCTCGACGGGGTGGCGCACGAGGTGGACGCCGTGCTGGTGGCGGTGGGCAACTGCGCCAGCTACGGCGGCGGCATGCGGATCTGCCCCGACGCCGACCCCGCCGACGGGCTGCTCGACGTGGTGGTGGGCGGCCGGTTCGACCGGCGCACCCTGATGCGGGTCAAGCCGCGCATCTACCGGGGCACCCACGTGGCGCACCCGCTGGTGCGCAGCTACCGCGCCCGCACGGTCGAGTTGGCCGCCGAGGGCATCACCACGTACGCCGACGGCGAGCGGGCGCTGGACCTCCCGGTGACCGTCACCGCCGTTCCGGCCGCCGTCCACCTGCTCCGCTGACACCCGTCCCGGATCGCCTCACCCGGCGCGTGGGGCGCCGGAGGCTGGTGTGGGTCAGGGAGCGGGGGTGCGGATGATGCGGTCCAGCCACTCGGCGAGCAGGGCGCGCTCGGCCGGGGAGAGGTCGGCGGCCAGCCCGTCGAGGGCGGCGCGCAGCGCCACCGCGTGCCGGACCGGGTTGCCGGCCCGGGAGGTCGCCCGGGCGGCGGGGGAGTCGGTGACCAGCGCGGCGAGCACCGCCTCCCGGGTGCGGGTCGACAGGGCGGGGTCGCGCTGCGGCGGCGGGGTCCGGATCAGGGCGAGGGTCACCCCGCAGGCGGCGGCGTGCAGCATCTCGGTGGCCCCGTCGACGTCGGCGCGCAGCCGACCCGCCTCGGCGACCCGGTGTACGAGCTGGCGCAGGATGTCGGCCGCGACCCGGGCCGCGGTGGGGGTCTCGCCGGGGCGCGGGTCGCCGTACATCAGGGCGTGGCAGGCCGGGTTGGCCACGCCGAAGCCGACGTGCAGGTCCCAGCCGCGCCGCAGGTCGTCGACCGGGTCGCCGGCGAGGTCCCGGGACGCCTCGGCGTGCAGGTACGCGGCGAACCCGTAGCTGGCCGCCGCGTCCAGCAGGCCCCGCATGTCGCCGAACTGCCGGTAGATGGTCGGCGCCTGCACCCCGGCCGCCCGGCTCACCGCGCGGGTCGAGACCGCCTCCCGGCCGCCCTCGGCGAGCAGGGCGGCGGCGGCCCGGACGATCCGGTCCCGTGGCGACGTCTCGGTGATCATGACAACGACGATAACGCCCTCATGTTAGCGACGGTGGTTAACGCTGCTGTCGGCGTGCCGTTAGCGGTGCTCGTCGACGCCGGCCACGTCCAGCACGGCGCCCAGGCCGTTGGCGCGCCCCGCCTCGGCGGCCGGCAGCACCAGCACCCCGCACCCGGCCGCGACCGCCCCCGCGTCGGCCGGGGTGTCGCCCACCATCAGCGCGCGCTCCGGGTCGACGCCGAGCATCCCGCAGGCGCGCAGGAAGATCCCCGGGTCCGGCTTGCAGCGCCCGACCTCGTACGACAGGGCGAAGGCGTCGACCAGGTCGGCCAGCCCCCACGCCGCGAAGATCGGCCGGATGTCGAAGCCGATGTTGCTGACCACGGCCACCGGGACGCCCGCGGCGCGCAGGGCGGCCAGGGTCGGCGCGGTGTCCGGGTACGGCACCCAGCCGTCGGGCACCAGCACCCGCTCGTAGAGCGCCTCGGCGAAGCCCTCGATGCCCGCGTCGACCGTCTCGGCGAGCCCTGTGTAGGCGCCGCGGTGGGCGTGCGGGTAGAGGTCCCGGTCGGCCCACAGCTCGGCCAGCCGGGGCGGCACCCGGGCCGGCAGGGGACCTCCCGCCCGGCCCGCCGTCAGCAGCCGGTCGGCCAGCGCGGTGGCCCGCATCCGCTCCAGCGTCACCCCGCAGGAGGCCGCGGCGGCCAGCACCCACTCGCGGGGCTCCTCCACCTGGGCCAGCGTGCCGTGGAAGTCGAACAGGACCGCCTCCACGGGGCGGCGGGACGGGCCCGAGGAGACGGCGTCGTCGGCCCCGGGTGAGGCGTGGGGCGGTTCGGCATGGTCCGGCACGCCGTGCACCCTACCGACCGCCCCCGACCCCGCTGTCGGTTGGCCTTGTCACGTGGCCGCCGTCGGCACGCATTAATCTTGAGGACATGTCGAGCCCCGCCGAGCGGTACGCCGCGGCGCGCCGCCGGGCCGCGCAGGCCTCACAGTTCCCGGCGCTGGACGAGTTCGCCCTCGATCTGGGGTTCGATCTCGACGACTTCCAGCGGGAGGCGTGCCAGGCGCTGGAGCGGGGCAGCGGCGTGCTCGTCTGCGCCCCCACCGGCGCCGGCAAGACGGTGGTCGGCGAGTTCGCCGTACACCTGGCGCTGCGCGGCGCGCCGAGGCCCGAGGCCGGCGGTCCCGGCGGCGCGGGCGAGGAGGTGGTGCCCGCGGCGGGCGGCGAGGCCGCTCCGGCCCCGGCCGCGCCCCCGCGGCGCAAGTGCTTCTACACCACCCCGATCAAGGCGCTGTCGAACCAGAAGTACCACGACCTGGTCGACCGCTACGGCGCCGAGCAGGTCGGGTTGCTCACGGGCGACAACGCCATCAACGGCGACGCCCCGGTGGTGGTGATGACCACCGAGGTGCTGCGCAACATGCTCTACGCCGGCTCGGCCACCCTCGAGGGCCTGGCCTACGTGGTGATGGACGAGGTGCACTACCTCGCCGACCGGTTCCGCGGCGGGGTCTGGGAAGAGGTGATCATCCACCTGCCCGCGTCCGTCACCCTGGTCTCCCTCTCGGCCACCGTGTCCAACGCCGAGGAGTTCGCCGACTGGCTGGTCACCGTGCGCGGCGAGACCGCCGTGGTGGTCAGCGAGCACCGCCCGGTGCCGCTGTGGCAGCACATGCTGGTCGGCAAGCGGATGTTCGACCTGTTCCACGACGCCGACGCGGCCCGCAAGCACGACGTGCACCCGGAGCTGCTGCGCTACACCCGGGACACCATGCGCCGGCTGGAGCTGGGCGAGGGGCGCAGCGCCGGCCCGGGCGGCGGGCGGCGCGGGCCACGCTGGCGCGGGCCGATGCGCCCCGACATCGTCGACCGGCTGGACCGGGAGGGGCTGCTGCCGGCGATCCTGTTCATCTTCAGCCGCGCCGGCTGCGCCGCCGCGGTGCAGCAGTGCCTCGCCGCCGGGCTGCGGCTCACCTCGCCAGAGGAGCGGGCGGAGATCCGCCGGGTCGTCGAGTCCCGGGTCACCGCGATCCCCGGCGAGGACCTGTCGGTGCTCGGCTACTGGGAGTGGCTCGACGGCCTCGAACGCGGCCTGGCCGCCCACCACGCCGGCATGCTGCCGGTGTTCAAGGAGGTCGTCGAGGAGTTGTTCGTCCGGGGCCTGGTGAAGGCGGTCTTCGCCACCGAGACGCTCGCCCTGGGCATCAACATGCCGGCCCGCTGCGTGGTGCTCGAGCGCCTGGTCAAGTACAACGGCGAGGCGCACGTCGACCTGACGCCGGGGGAGTACACCCAGCTCACCGGCCGTGCCGGCCGGCGCGGGATCGACGTCGAGGGGCACGCCGTCGTCGTCTGGTCCCCGGAGACCGACCCCCGGCACGTCGCCGGCCTCGCCTCCACCCGCACCTACCCGCTGCGGTCCAGCTTCCGGCCCTCGTACAACATGGCGGTCAACCTGGTGGGCACGGTCGGCGCGGAGCCGGCCCGGGCGCTGCTGGAGTCCTCGTTCGCGCAGTTCCAGGCGGACCGGTCCGTGGTCGGCCTGGCCCGCCAGGTGCAGCGCAACACCGAGACCATCGAGGCGTACGGCGTGGAGGCCGCCTGCCACCACGGCGACTTCGACGAGTACTTCGCCCTGCGGGTCGCCATCGCCGACCGGGAACGGGCCATCGCCCGGCAGGGGCAGACCCAGCGCAAGGCCGCCGCGGTGGCCTCGCTGGAGCGGCTGCGCGTCGGCGACGTGATCCGGGTGCCGTCGGGCCGGCGGGCCGGGCTGGCGGTCGTGCTCGACCCGGCCACCGGCGGCTTCGGTGAGCCCCGGCCGCTGGTGCTCACCCAGGACCGCTGGGCCGGCCGGGTGAGCCCCGGCGACTTCACCACCCCCGCCGAGGTGCTGGCGCGGATCCGGGTGCCGAAGCACTTCAACCACCGGTCGCCGGCCGCCCGACGCGACCTGGCCGCCGAGGTCAGCGGCACCGGGCTGGACCGGCACGGCGGGCGCCGGGGCGGCCGCTCCCGGCAGGCCGTCGGCGAGGACCACCGGCTCAGCCAGCTCCGCGGCGAGCTGCGTCGCCACCCCTGCCACGCCTGCCCGGACCGGGAGGAGCACGCCCGCTGGGCGGAGCGGCGTCGCCGCCTGGAGAAGGACACGGAGGAACTGCGGCAGCGGGTGGCCGGCCGGACCGGTTCGCTGGCCCGTACGTTCGACCGGATCGTCGCGCTGCTCACCGCCCGTGGCTACCTCGCGCCCGACGGCGCGGTGACGGACGCCGGCCGGATGCTCGGCCGGATCTGGACGGAGGCCGACCTGCTGGTCGCGGAGTGCCTGCGCCGGGGGGTGTGGGACGGCCTCTCCCCGGCCGAACTCGCCGCCGCCGTGTCGGTGGTCGTCTTCGAGGCCCGCCGCGACGTCGACGAGCGGGCGTCGCTGCCGCGCGGCCCCGTCGCCGAGGCGGTCGACGAGACGCTCAAGCTCTGGAGCGAGATCGAGGCCGACGAGGCGGCCCGCGGCCTGGCCGTGACGCGCGAGCCGGACCTCGGCTTCGCCTGGCCGATCTACCGTTGGGCCCGCGGCGAGGCACTGGCGAAGGTGCTCGCCAGCGGCCACGAGATCGACGGGGAGATGCCGGCCGGCGACTTCGTCCGGTGGGCCCGGCAGGTGGTCGACCTGCTCGGCCAGCTCGCCGACTCCGGCGGCGCGTCGACGGAGCTGAGGTCCACCGCCCGGCAGGCCATCGCCGCCGTCAACCGGGGCGTGCTGGCCTATCACGCCCCGGCCTGACCGTCACCCTCCGGCCGAATTACCACGTCTCGGCCTGACCGTCACCCTCCGACCGGCTGCACCCCTCGGCCCGGCCGTCACTGTCCGCGACCGGATGTCGAAGGTCGGCACGTCGCACGGTCATCGCGACGGCACCCGCCCGGATGGTGCCGGGGGATGCCATTGTGCCTGATGAGAACGTCCCGGATCATGTCGTCCGGCGCGAACGACGCGCCGGTAACTCTCTTTCGGGAAAGGTCGCCGTGGCGGAGGTCAATCACTTTGAGTACGGGTGGATCACTCCCGCGCTCAGCTACGCGCTCTCGGTGCTCGGCTCGGCCCTGGGCCTGATCTGCGCGGGCCGGATCCGCACCGCCGGCAGCGCGGGCCAGCGCGCCTGGTGGGGCACCCTGGCGGCCTGGGCGATCGGCGGCACCGCCATCTGGACCATGCACTTCATGGCGATGCTCGGCTTCGCCGTGGAGGGCACCCGGATCCGGTACGACGTGCCGATCACCGTGGCCAGCGCGCTGATCGCGGTGGTCGCCGTCGGTATCGGCCTGGCCATCGTCGGCACCGGGCGGCTGTCGGCCGTGCGGCTGCTGGCCGGGGGCCTGTTCACCGGCGCCGGGGTCGCCGCGATGCACTACACGGGCATGGCGGCGATGCGGCTCGACGGCCGCGTCGGCTACGACCCCACCCGCGTCGTGCTGTCGATCGTGATCGCGGTGGTCGCGGCCACGGTGGCGCTCTGGCTGGCGGTGACCACCCGCCGGGCGCTGGCGGTCGTCGCCTCGGCGCTGGTGATGGGCGTCGCGGTCAACGGCATGCACTTCACCGGGATGAGCGCCGTCTCCGTGCACCTGCACGCCGGGCAGGGCGAGGTCACGGGTGCCGGGTTCAGCACCCTGTTGGTGCCGATCGTCCTCGCGGTGGTCTTCGGGGTGGTCGGGTTGGTCTACGCGCTGCTCGCCGCGCCCACCGACGAGGACCGGGCCGCGGCGGCGTACCTGGACGCGCGGCGCAGCGCCGAGCCGGCCGGCGCGCCCGCGACGGCGGCGCCCGACCCCGTGGGGCTGCGGGCCCGCTCGACGCCCGCCCGGGCGGGCACCCCGTTCCCGTCCCGCCGGGACAATCCGCCGCGCTGAACCGCGCTCGCCCTCCCGGCCGCGACCGCGGCCGGGGGGGCGATGGTCGCGGGGCCGCGCGACGCCCGGGTGGCGTGGGCGGCCCCGCTGCCCGGGCGGGCGTGGGGCCGCCCCGCCGCCTGGGCCCGGTCGAGCTGTCCGACCCACCGGCCGGGTGCGTACCGCCCGGCCGGCGTGGGCTACGCGCGCTGGGCGAGGGCGTCGACGAGGCGGCGCGCCGAGCCGGCCAGGTTCCACGTGCCGGCCAGCTCCAGCAGCCGGTCGGGGTCGGCCGGGGCGTCCGGCAGCGCGGTGGCCAGCTCGGGCAGCGGCACGTCGAGGGCGACCCGGACCACCTTCGGCGCGACGGCCAGGTAGTCCCGCGCGGCGGCGAGCTTGGTCCGCAGGCCGGGGGCGAAGCCGGAGCCCGGCTCGTCCAGGGCGGCCAGGATGCCCGCGATGTCGCCGTAGCGCTCCACGAGCCGGGCAGCCGTCTTCTCGCCGACGCCCGGCACCCCGGGCAGCCCGTCGCTCGGGTCGCCCCGCAGGGCGGCGAAGTCGGCGTACCGGGCGGCCGGCACCCCGTAGCGGGACCGTACGGCGGCGTCGTCGCAGTCCTCCAGCTTGGCCACGCCCCGCCCGACGTAGAGCAGCCGCACCGGCCGGGCGTCGTCGACGAGCTGGAACAGGTCCCGGTCGCCGGAGACCACCTCGACCGGCGCCGGCTGGGTCACCGACAGCGTGCCGAGCACGTCGTCGGCCTCGTAGCCGCCCGCGCCGACGTGGGTGATACCGACGGCGTCGAGCACCTCCAGGATCAGCGGCACCTGTGGGCTGAGCGTGTCGGGCACCACCTCGCCGCCCTCGGGGGCCAGCCGGTGCGCCTTGTACGACGGCAGCAGCGCGACGCGCCACTCGGGTCGCCAGTCGTGGTCCATGGCGCAGACCATCCGGTCCGGCCGGCGGGTGCGGATCAGGGTCGCCAGCATGTCGAGGAAGCCGCGCACCGCGTTGACCGGGCTGCCGTCGGCGGCGCGGGCCGCGGACTCGGGGATGCCGAAGAATGCCCGGAAGTAGAGGCTGGGCGCGTCGATGAGCATGATCGGGGGTCGCTGTGCCACGCCCGACAGCCTGGCACACCCCACCGACGATCGGGAGTACGGCGCGGGCGGACGGCCCGGCGGTCAGCGACGTTCGTCGCCGGAGTAGAGCGTCTCGCGGCGGGCCACGTACTGCACGGCGTAGCTCGCGACCAGCAGCGCGACCGCGACCGCCACCTCGATCCAGGCCGCCGTGCCGTCGGCGATCGTCAGGCCGACGACCAGCAGCGCCAGGCCGGCCACCGCGAGGATCCCGGACCAGAGCAGCCGGCGGCGGCGCGCCGCGGCGCGGTCCTGGTCGTTCGGTGCCACGGCTGTCGGTCCTCTCCGTCGGCGAGGCGCTCGCGGCTCCAGGCTATCGGCGCGGCCGGCCGGGCGCGCCGGAAACCGTGCTGCGGGCGTGCCCGGGTGCGCAGACTGGCCGGTGTGACGTTCCTTCCCGGTCTGACGCTCTGCCGACAGTTCCACGACGAGGTGCTCGCGCCGATCCTGCGCCGGCGCTTTCCCGGCCTGCGCTACGCGGCCGGCCTGCTCGACGGCGGCTCGGAGCTGCTCGGGCTGGACACCGCGCGCTCCACCGACCACGACTGGGGGCCGCGGGCGCAGCTCTTCGTGGCGGCGGCGGACGCGTGGCGGATCCCGCGGCTGCACGCCGCGCTCGACGCCGACCTGCCGGCCGACTTCCTCGGCTGGCCGACCCGGTTCACCGGCCACGGCCGCCTCGGCGTGGTCGACCCGGCGGGCGTCCGGCACGGGGTGAAGATCGACGAGTTGGGTGGCTGGTGGCGCGACCGGCTCGGCTTCGACCCGGCCGCCGGGGTCACCACGGCGGACTGGCTGGCCACCCCGACCCAGCGGCTGGCCGAGGCCACCGGCGGCGAGGTCTTCCACGACGGCCTCGACGGGGCGCTCACCGGCGCGCGGGCCGCGCTGCGGTGGTACCCGGACGACGTGTGGCGGCACGTGCTCGCCGCCGGGTGGACCCGCGTCGCCCAGGCGGAACACCTGCCCGGCCGCTGCGCCGAGGTCGGCGACGACGTCGGCAGCCGGGTGGTCGCCGCCGGGCTGGCCCGGGACGTGATGCGGCTCGGCCTGCTGCTGCGCCGCCGCTGGCCGCCGTACGACAAGTGGCTGGGCACGGTCTTCGGCCGACTGCCCGGCGCCGGACCCGTGGTCGCGGCCCTGGCCGACGCGCTGGGCCCGGGCGACTGGCCGAGCCGGGAGGACGGGCTGGTCCGGGCGCTGGAGACCGTCGCCGCCTGGACCGACGACACGGGGCTGGCCGCGCCGGTGCGCGCCCGGCCGCGTCCCTTCCACCGCCGGCCCTTCCTGGTCCTGGACGCCGGCCGGGTCGCCGCCGCGCTGCACGCCGCCGTCACCGACCCGGCCCTGCAGGGGCGGCCGCCGGTCGGCGCGATCGACCAGTACGTCCACAACGTGGACCTGCTGACCCACGCCGACCGGGCCCGGCGGCTGGCCGGCGCGTTGTCCATCGTGCCGGACGGGTCGGGCTGAGCGCGGCGTCGACCCGTCAGCGGCCGGGCGGGCTGGGTCGGTCCCCGAACGACCGTTAAGCTGACCGGTGTGGGACCCGAGGAGCTCTACCCGCCGCAGCGGCTGGCCGCCGCGCAGCGCGCCACCGCCGCCGCCGGGCTGGACGCGCTGCTGCTCAGCCCCGGCTCAGACCTGCGTTACCTGACCGGCTACGACGCGCACGCCGGCGAGCGGCTGACCTGCCTGGTGCTGCCCGCCGAGGGCGCGCCGACGCTGATCGTGCCCACCCTGGAGCGGCCGGCCGCCGAGGCGTCCCCCGCCCCGGCCACCGGCGTGCGGATCGTCGACCACGCCGACGGCACGGACCCGTACCCCCTCGTCACCGCCGCCCTCGGCGGGCCGGTGGCGGCGGTCGGGCTGGCCGACCGGATGTGGGCCGAGCAGGTCCTCGCCCTGCGCGCGGCGCTGCCCGGCGCCACCCAGCGCCTCGCCTCCGAGGTGCTACGCGAGCTGCGCATCCGCAAGTCCCCGGCGGAGGTCGCGGCGCTGGCCGAGGCGGGCGCGGCGATCGACGCGGTGCACGGGCGGATGGGGGAGTGGCTGCGGCCGGGGCGCACCGAGACGGAGGTCGCCGCCGACATCGCCGCGGCGATCCGGACCGCCGGCCACGTCACCGTCGACTTCGTGATCGTCGCCGCCGGCCCGAACGGCGCCAGCCCGCACCACGGCACCTCCGACCGGCCGATCGGGGCGGGCGAGCCGGTGGTGGTGGACATCGGCGGCACGATGCCCTCGGGCTACCGCTCCGACTGCACCCGCACCTACGTCGCCGGCGGCCCGCCGCCGGCCGAGTTCGCCGACTACTACGAGGTGCTGCGCGCCGCGCAGGCGGCGGCGGTAGCTGCGGTCCGCCCCGGGGTGACCGCCGAGGCCGTCGACGCCGCCGCACGCGAGCCGATCGCCGCCGCCGGCCACGGCGCGGCGTTCCTGCACCGCACCGGCCACGGCATCGGCCTGGACGGCCACGAGGAGCCGTACGTGGTGGCCGGCAACGCCCGCCCGCTGGAGGCGGGGATGGCGTTCTCCGTCGAACCGGGCATCTACCTGGCGGGCCGGCACGGCGCCCGCATCGAGGACATCGTCGTCTGCGCCACGGACGGCGTGCAACGGCTCAACACCACCCCCACGGAGCTCATCGCGCTATGACTGTCGACCGCATCCTCCCCACCGACGAGGCCCACGACCTGCTAGACCTCGCCACCGAACTCGCCGACCGGGAGCTGGCCCCGAAGGCGGCCGGGTTCGAGGAGCGCGCCGAGTTCCCCCGCGAGGTGCTGCGCACCCTCGGCCGGGCGGGCCTGCTCGGCCTGCCGTACGCCGAGGAGCACGGCGGCGCCGCCCAGCCGTACGAGGTCTACCTCCAGGTGCTGGAGATCCTGGCCAGCCGCTGGCTCGCGGTCGCCGAGGCGGTCAGCGTGCACACCCTGTCCTGCCACCCGCTCGCCCAGTTCGGCACCGACGAGCAGCGCAAGCTGCTGCCGGACATGGTCGGCGGGGAGCTGCTCGGCGCGTACTGCCTCTCGGAGCCGCAGGGCGGCTCGGACGCGGCCAGCCTGACCACGAAGGCGGTGCGTGACGGCGACGCCTACGTGGTCACCGGCACCAAGGCGTGGATCACCCATGCCCGGGTCGCGGACTTCTACAACATCTTCTGCCGCACCGGCGGGCCCGGCCCGAAGGGCATCTCCTGCCTGCTGGCCGACCGGGGCACGCCGGGCATCGTCCCGCAGGCGGCCGAGCGGACGATGGGGCTGCACGCCTCGCCGGTGGCGCAGGTCGCCTTCGACGACGCCCGGGTGCCGGCCGAGCGGCTCATCGGCGGGGAGGGGATGGGTTTCACCATCGCCATGTCCGCCCTGGACTCGGGGCGCCTCGGCATCGCGGCCTGCGCGGTGGGGCTGGCCCAGGCGGCGCTGGACTACGCGGTGGGGTACGCGAAGGAGCGGCAGCAGTTCGGCCGGGCGATCATCGACTTCCAGGGGCTGGGCTTCACCCTCGCCGACCTCGCCACCCAGATCTCCGCCGCCCGGGCGCTGATGCTCTCCGCGGCCCGGCTGCGCGACGCCGGCCGGCCGTACTCGATCGAGGCGGCGAAGGCGAAGCTGTTCGCCACCGACGTGGCGATGCGGGTCACCACCGACGCGGTGCAGGTGCTCGGCGGAGCCGGCTACGTGACCGACCACCCGGTGGAGCGCTACATGCGCGAGGCCAAGGTGCTGCAGATCGTCGAGGGCACCAACCAGATCCAGCGGCTGGTCATCTCCCGGGCGCTCGCGAAGGGCTGACGGTGTGCCCTCTCACCGGCGCGGCGCGTACGCCGCGTCGCGCCGGTGAGGGGTGCGTCGTCGCAGCCGGGCGGATTTCCCGGTAGGTTGCACGCCGTGGAGGAGATCGACCGCGCCATCGTCGCCGCGCTGACCGCTGACGGTCGGCTGTCGTACACGGATCTGGCGGAGAAGGTGGGCCTGTCGGTGTCCGCGGTGCACCAGCGGGTGCGCCGGCTGGAGCAGCGCGGCGTGATCAAGGGGTACGCCGCCCGGGTCTCCTTCGAGGCGCTGGACCTGCCGCTGACCGCGTTCGTGGCGATCCGGCCGTTCGACCCGTCCCAGCCGGACGACGCCCCGGAGCGCCTGGCCCACCTGCCGGAGATCGACTCGTGCTACTCGGTGGCGGGGGAGGACTTCTACCTGCTGCTGGTGCGGGTGGCCAGCCCGACCGACCTGGAGCGGGTGCTCCAGGAGATCCGGACGGCGGCGAACGTCACCACCCGCACGACGGTGGTGCTGTCGACGCCGTACGAGAACCGGCCGCCGAAGATCAGTGCCGAGCCCCAGGCTCGGGGGCGTTCCCGCTCGACGGGGGAACCGGCTGGTTCCACCGCAGGATGACCCGCCGGCCGTGCTCGTGGCCGAGCACGCTGACGGTGGCGGTGTCCAGCCGCAGCAGCCCGCCGGCCGAGGGTGGCAGCCCGACCCAGCGGGCGCCGAGCACCCGCAGGCTGTGGGCGTGCCCGACGAGGGCCACGGTGCCCCGGTCGAGCAGCGGGTGGACCCGGGCCAGCACCCGGTCGATCCGCTCGCCGACCTCGCTGGGGGACTCCCCGCCGGGGCAGCCGTCCGACCACAGGTTCCAGCTCGGGTGGTCGTCGTGGATGTCGGCGGTGGTGCGGCCCTCGTAGTCGCCGTAGTGCCACTCGGCGAGGTCGTCGTCGGTGCCGGTGACGGGGAGGCCGGCGAGTTGCGCGGTGTGCAGCGCCCGGACGCGGGGGCTGGTGAGGACGGCGGCGACGTGCCGGCCGGCGAGGAACCCGCCGAGGGCGTGGGCCTGGCGCTCGCCGTCGGGGGTGAGCGGCAGGTCGGTGTACGAGGTGTGCCGGCGGCTCGCGCTCCAGGTCGTCTCGCCGTGGCGGATCAGCAGGATCTCTCCCATTCGCCCAGTCAACCAGACGACCCATCGTCCCCGTTTCACCTAGTGTCCTAGGATACCTTAGCGGGTGTGCGGCCCACCACACGACGCGCCCACGTTTCCACCGACCATGTACGGGCACGCAGGCAGACGAGGGCACGGAGGGCCCGGCCCGGCGCAGGAGCAGGGGAGGCGACGTGAGCTTCACCGACAAGGCGAAGAACAAGGTCGAGCAGCTGACCGGCGCGGCCAAGGAGCGGATCGGTGACGTCACCGACAACGAGCGGATGCGGGGCGAGGGCGCCATGCAGCAGAGCGACGCGCGTGCCCGGCAGGCCGGTGAGCGCACGAAAGGCGCCGGCCGCGACGTGAAGGACGCCTTCAACCGGTGACATGTGCGCCACGGCGGCCCCCGGCGTATCTGCCGGGGGCCGCCGTGGCGTTCCAGGGACGGGTGGGATGCGGCGCTTTCCGTGGCGTACCGGGTGCGCGGAGGCGCGCCGTCGTGGGTCGGAAACACGTCACCCCCGGGCCGGTGGTGCGGCTCCGGGGGTGACGGGGTGCGGGCGGGTCAGTCCTCGATGCGGTGGTCGGCCCACCACTTCTGCCCGGTCTCGGGCAGGGTGTCGATCGGGTCGTAGTAGGCGTAGCGCTTGTTGAGCGCCTCGGCGTCGGCGGACTCGATGGAGGTGCGGTAGTTCTTGGTCCAGTAGGAGATGCCGCGCTCGCGGTCGTACTCGGTGAGCATGTGCACCCAGCGCTTGCCGACGAAGGGGACGTCGCAGACGATGCGCGGGGTGGCGTAGCCGGGCAGGTAGCCCATGATGTCGTGCTGGAGCTGCTGGGCGTGCCAGACGGGGACCCGCCAGTGCTCGGCGTTGGGGATCATGTCGCACATGTAGAAGTAGTACGGCAGGATGCCCGCCTCGCCCTGGAGGGCGAAGCAGAGGTCGAGCAGGTCGGGGGCGGTGGCGTTGACGCCGCGCATGAGCACGCCCTGGTTGCGGACGTCGCGTACGCCGACGTCGAGGGCGGTCTGGGCGGCCCTGGCGACCAGCGGGGTGAGCGACTGGGCGTGGTTGACGTGGGTGTGGATGGCCAGGTTGACGCCGCGGCGGGCGGCGGTGCGGGCGACGCGTTCGAGGCCCTCGACGACGTCGGGCTGGAGCCAGTGCTGGGGCAGGCCCATGAGCGCCTTGGTGGCGAGCCGGATGTCGCGGATGGTCTCGATCTCGAGCAGCCGCATCAGGTACGACTCGAGGTTCTTCCAGGGGACGTTGGCCACGTCGCCGCCGGAGACGACGACGTCACGGACGCCGGGGTGGGCCTTGAGGTAGCTGATGTGGGCGTCGTAGCGGTCGACGGGCTTGAGGGTGAGCTTGAGCTTGTCGACGGTGGGGGTGGAGTTGCCGACGAGGTCCATGCGGGTGCAGTGGCCGCAGTACTGCGGGCAGGTGGAGAGCAGTTCGGCGAGGACCTTGGTGGGGTAGCGGTGGGTGAGGCCCTCGGCGACCCACATGTCGTGTTCGTGCAGGGAGTCGCGGCTGGCGTAGGGGTGGGAGGGCCAGTCGGTGCGCCGGTCGGAGGCGACGGGGATCATGTAGCGCCGGATGGGGTCGGCGAGGAACGCCTCGGTGGTCATCGGGGCGAACGGGACCATGGTGTTGAGCATCTGCGGCGGCACCAGCATGGACATGGTGGCCAGGGCCTTCTGGTCGGCCTCGAGGTCGGCGTAGAAGGTCTCGTCGACGAGGTCGCCGAGGACGGTGCGCAGCTGCTTGATGTTCTTGACGCAGTTGACGCGCTGCCACTGGGCGTTCTCCCACTGGTCGCGGGTGACGTGGCGCCAGCCGGGGAAGCGGGTCCAGTCGGGTTCGACGAGAGGCGCGCGGCGGTATTCGTAGGGCTGTCCGGCGGTGGGGACCGCGACCGGCGCGGGGCGGGACGCTGGGATGGTCTCCACCGGTTGTGTCTGGGTCACGGCCCCTCCTCGGGTGGTGCGGTTGATCTGCGGTCCGAAGGCTACTGGAAAATATCCGGTGAAGAAATTAGTCTGCCGGAAGTTTTCCCGCTACGCGAGCCCTGGCCGGGGCTTCGGGCGGCTTGACAGGGGGTGGTCGGCGTGACGTCACCGGTGGGTCTGCACCGCGTTGTCGAACCGGCGGGGGTGCTGCCGCAGGCGGCGTGGCGGCTGGATGCGAGCCCGGAGATCGCGGCGAACGAGGTCCGCATCCGGGTGGAGCGGTTGAACCTGGACGCGGCGAGCTTCCGGCAGCTGTGGGAGAAGCACGGCGGTGACGGCGACGCGGTCCGCGCCGAGGTGCTCGAGATCGTGTCGACCCGGGGGAAGATGCAGAACCCGGTGACGGGTTCCGGCGGCATGCTGATCGGCACGGTGGAGGAGGCGGGGCGGCGGTCCCCGTTGGGGTTGAAGGCGGGGGAGCGGGTGGCGACGCTGGTGTCGCTGACGCTGACGCCGCTGACGATCCTCGACGGGTTGGCGCGCTGGGACGGGCGCAGCGAGCAGGTGCCGTGCGACGGGTACGCGATCCTGTTCGCCCGGTCGATCGCGGCGGTGTTGCCGGCGGATCTGGATCCGCAGTTGTCCCTGGCGGTGCTGGACGTGTGTGGGGCGCCGGCGTTGACGTCGCGGGTGGTGTCGCGGCACGTGGCGGACCGGGAGCGGGCGGGGGACCCGTCGCCGGTGCGGGTGGCGGTGATCGGTGGCGCGGGCAAGAGCGGGTCGTTGTCCCTCGCCGCGGCGCGGCGGGCGGGCGCCGGCCGTACGGTCGGGGTGGTGCCGGTGGCGGCGGAGCGGGACGCGCTGACGGCGGCGGGTCTGGCGGACGCGGTGGCGTTGGCGGACGCGCGGGATCCGGTGGCGTTGTCGACGGCGGTGACGACGGCGTTGGGTGCGCCGGCCGACGTGACGGTGGTCTGCGTGGACGTGCCGGGCTGTGAGCACGGGGCGGTGCTGGCGACCGCGGACGGCGGCACGGTGATCTTCTTTTCGATGGCGACGAGTTTCGCGGCGGCGGCGTTGGGCGCGGAGGGTCTGGCGGCGGACGTGACGATGCTGGTGGGCAACGGCTACGTGCCGGGGCACGCGGAGCTGGCGTTGGGGTTGTTGCGGTCGGAGCCGGGGGTCCGGGCGCTGTTCGAGTCGCGGTTGGCGGCAGACTGATTGCCATGACGAACCCCTCGACTCTGTACCGCGGCGGCGTGCTGCACTGTCCGGCTGATCCGAGCGCGACGGCCCTGCTGGTGACCGACGGCAGGATCTCCTGGTTGGGGGCGGGCGCGGACGCGCCGGCCGCCGACCGGGTGGTGGACCTGGACGGGGCGTTGGTGACGCCGGCGTTCGTGGATTCGCACGTGCACGCGACCGACACGGGGTTGGCGTTGTCGGGGCTGGACCTGTCGTCGGTGCGGTCGGCGGGGGAGCTGTTGGACGCGGTGGCGGCGTTCGCGGCGGGGTTGCCGTCGGACGCGGTGGTGCTGGGGCACGGCTGGGACGAGTCGGGTTGGCCGGTGCCGGAGCTGCCGGACGCGGCGACGCTGGACCGGGCGGCCGGGGGCCGGCGGGTGTATCTGTCGCAGGCGTCGATCCATTCGGCGTTGGTGTCGGCGGCGCTGTTGGCGGCGTGTCCGGAGGCGGCGTCGGCGGCGGGTTTCGACGCGTCGGGTTGGTTGCGGCGTGACGCGCACCATGTGGTGCGGGCGGCGGCGTTCGAGTCGGTGACGCGGGCGCAGCGGGTGGCGGCGCAGCGGGCGGCGTTGGCGCACGCGGCGTCGCTGGGTATCGCGGCGGTGCACGAGTGCGGTGGTCCGGAGATTTCCGACGAGGAGGACTTCACGGGCCTGCTGGCGTTGTCGGGTGACGGCGTGGCGGAGGTGTACGGGTACTGGGGTGAGCTGCTGGGTGCGGCGCGGGCCCGGGAGTTGGGTGCGGTCGGGGCGGGGGGTGACCTGTTCGCCGACGGGGCGTTGGGGTCGCGTACGGCGCACGTGTCGCGCGACTACCTGGACGGCGACGGGGGTTGCGGGCACGGGTATCTCTCGGCGGAGCAGGTGCGGGACCATCTGTTGGACTGTGCGGCGCACGGCATGCAGGGCGGGTTCCACGCGATCGGTGACGCGGCGATCTCGACGGTGCTGGAGGGGTTCGCGGGCGCGGCGGAGAAGCTGGGCACGGATCGGGTGCGGGCGGCGCGGCACCGGGTGGAGCACGCGGAGATCATGAACAAGCGGCTGATCGCCGGGTTCGTGGAGTTCGGGATCGTGGCGAGCATGCAGCCGGCGTTCGACCGGTTGTGGGGTGGCGCGGGTCGGATGTACGAGTCGCGGTTGGGTCTGGACCGGTCGTTGGAGTCGAACCCGATGGGGGCGATGCACGGCGTCGGGGTGGCGTTGGCGTTCGGGTCGGATTCGCCGGTGACGCCGCTGGATCCGTGGGGTTCGGTGCGGGCGGCGGTGTGGCACCACAATCCGACGCAGCGGATGAGTGTGCGGGCGGCGTTCGCGGCGCACACGCGTGGCGGGTGGCGGGCGGTGCACCTGGACAACGAGGGTGTGCTGGCGTTGGGGGCGCCGGCGACGTTCGCGGTGTGGTCGACGCCGGCGGGGGTGGAGCGGGGTCTGCCGGTGTTGTTGGCGGAGGACCCGGAGGCGCGGGGTCCGGAGGATCCGACGCCGTTGCCGGTGTGTCGGCGCACGGTGCTGCGTGGTGACGTGATCTACGAGGAAGGGTCGGCGTGAGCGAGCGTGGCGGGCGGTTCGGCGGGGGCGCGGGTCGCGTCGTCGCCGGCCGGAGTGAGGTGACGGTGTGACGGGCAAGCTTGATCTGGATCCGCGGTTGGTGGCCCGGGCGCGGGAGTTGGCGCGCCGTGCGGGGCAGCCGGTGGTGGATCTGGCGCGTAGCCACACGACGGTGTCGGTGGAGCGGGCGGTGTTGCGGTTGGCGGGGGTGACCGGCGCCGACCCGGACGGTATTCCGTGGGTGAACCGGCTCGTCGACGCGGTGGTCGCGGACGTGGGGTTGGGGCACGGGGTGGCGGTGCCGGTGTTCGACGCGTTGGCGCGGGAGCAGATCGGTGACGTGACGTTGCTGGCGCAGAAGGCGGCGGCGGGGTCGGTGCGGTTCGAGGTGCCGTCGGGGAGGGCGGCCACGGCGGCGCGGAAGGCGGCGCGGAAGGCGGTGGCGGCCGGGATCCGGCGGATCGACCGGCGGCGTGCCGAGCGGGAGCGTCTGGTCAAGCGGTTCGGGGATCCGAAGCAGCGGCCGTGGATCTACCTGATCGTGGCGACGGGGGACATCTACGAGGACATTCCGCAGGCGCAGGCGGCGGCGCGGGCGGGTGCGGACATCATCGCGGTGATTCGGTCGACGGGGCAGTCGCTGCTGGACTACGTGCCGGAGGGCGCGACGCGGGAGGGGTTCGCCGGCACGTACGCGACGCAGGAGAACTTCCGGTTGATGCGGGCGGCGTTGGACGAGTCGTCGCGGGAGTTGGGCCGGTACGTGCGGCTGACGAACTACGCGTCGGGGTTGTGCATGCCGGAGATGGCGACGCTGGCGGGCCTGGAACGGCTCGACATGATGTTGAACGATTCGATGTACGGGATTCTGTTCCGCGACATCAATCCGATCCGCACGTTCGTGGACCAGCGGTTCTCGCGGCAGGTGCACGCGCGGGCGGGGATCATCATCAACACCGGTGAGGACAACTACCTGACCACCGCGGACGCGGTGGACGAGGCGCACACGGTGACGGTGTCGCAGTTGCTGAACGAGTTCTTCGCGCACGAGGCGGGGCTTGAGGACTGGCAGTTGGGCCTGGGGCACGCGTTCGAGATCAACCCGGATGTGCCGGAGTCGTTCCGGTTGGAGTTGGCGCACGCGCTGCTGGCGCGGGAGTTGTTCCCGGACGCGCCGCTGAAGTGGATGCCGCCGACGAAGCACATGACCGGCGACGTGTTCCGGGGGAACCTGCTGGACGGGTTCTTCAACCTGGTGGGCACGATGACGGGTCAGGGGATCCTGCTGGTGGGGATGATGACCGAGGCGGTGGTGACGCCGTGGTTGTCGGACCGGGACATCGCGTTGCAGAACGTGCGGTACGTGCTGGGTGCGGCCGGCGGGTTGCACGAGGATTTCGTGCCGGCGCCGGGCGGGTTCATCCAGCAGCGGGCCAACCGGGTGCTCGGTGAGGCGGTGGATCTGCTGGAGCGCATCGGGGAGCAGTCGTTGTTGACGGCGATCGCCGAGGGCACGTTCGGGATCATGAAGCGGCCGGCGGACCGGGGCAAGGGTCTGGTGGGGGTGGCCGCGCACGAGGCCGACTACTTCAACCCGGCCACGGAGATCCTGGAAGGGGATGCGGCGTGAGCGCCGTCGAGGTCGGCGCGGCGGCGCCGGGCGGCGGGGCCGCCGAGAAGAAGATCGTGCGGCCGTACGGGGACACCACGGGCGACGGCATGGTGCAGGTGTCGTTCACGTTGCCGGTGCCGCACGACAAGCGGGCCGAGGGTGCGGCGGTGCAGTTGGCCAACAAGATGGGCATCGATCCGGCGATGCTGGTGCACGCCAAGCCGATGAGTGACGGTTTCACCTTCTTCGTGGTGTACGGGCGGGTGAACCATCTGGTGGACCTGTCGGCGGTGCAGGTGGTGGAGCGTGACTTCCCGCTGCTGAGCGCCAAGGAGGTCAACGCGGTGGTGAAGCAGCGGTTGCGGCGCAAGTTGTCGGTGGTGGGGGCGTGTATCGGCACGGACGCGCACACCGTCGGCATCGACGCGATCCTCAACGTGAAGGGCATCGCGGGGGAGAAGGGCCTGGAGTACTACCGGGAGTTGAAGGTCACCAACCTGGGTGCGCAGGTGAGTGTGCCGGAGTTGGTGGAGGCGGCCCGGGCGGAGAAGGCCGACGCGGTGCTGGTGTCGCAGGTGGTGACGCAGCGCGACGCGCACCTGCACAACACGCGGGAGATGTCGGCGGCGTTCCGGGAGGCGATGCCGGCGGGGCGTCGGCCGCTGCTGATCGTGGGTGGGCCGCGGTTCGACGAGACGATGGCCGGCGAGTTGGGTGTGGATCGGATCTTCGGTCGGGGCACCACGCCGGGCGAGGTGGCGAGCTACCTGGTGCACGCGTTGATCACGGAGAAGAAGGCGAAGGCATGAGTGATTCCCGGGTCGGTCTGACGGTCACCCACCGGCGGTACGTGCCGTACTCGCACGCGCACTACGCGGGCAACCTGGTGGACGGGGCGTACGCGTTGGGGTTGTTCGGGGACGTGGCGACGGAGGTGTGCATCCGCACGGACGGCGACGAGGGGTTGTTCGCGTCGTATTCGGACGTGCAGTTCCGCAGTGCCATGCGGGCGGGGGACGTGTTGGAGGTGACGGCGACGGTGACCCGGGTGGGCACCCGCAGCCGCACGATCGACTTCGTGGCGCGGGTGGTGTGCCGGGGGCGCCCGGATCGGGGTGAGTCGGCGGCGGAGGTTCTCGGCGAGCCGATCGTGGCGGTCACCGCGACCGGCACGGTGGTCGTCCCGCCGGCGGCGTGAGGTACGCGGTCTGCGCCGACGTGGGGTCCACGTACACGAAGGTGGCGGTGGTGGACCTCGACGGCGGTGCGTTGGTCGCGGCGGCGGCGGCGCCGACGACGGTGGGCACGGACGTGCTGCACGGTCTGGACGCCGCGGTCGGCGCGGCCACGGCCGGCCTGCCGGTGGGTGACGTGCCGTGGTACGTGTGCTCGTCGGCCGGTGGTGGGCTGCGGTTGGCGGTGGTGGGCTACGAGCATCTGGTGACCGCGCAGGCGGGCCGGCGGGTGGGTCTGTCGGCGGGCGCGAATGTGGTGCACGTGGCGGCGGGGCGCCTCGGGGCGGCGGAGTTGGCGGCGTTGCGGGCGGCCCGCCCGGACGTGGTGCTGCTGGTGGGTGGCACCGACGGCGGTGACGCCGAGACGTTGACGCACAACGCGACGCGGCTGGCGAGGGCGCGGTGGCGGGTGCCGGTGGTCCTCGCGGGCAACGTCGACGTGCGTGACGACCTGCACGGCCTGCTGGTGGCGGCGGGGGTGCCGGTGACGGTGGCCGACAACGTGCTGCCCCGCATCGGGGTCCTGGCGCCCGGGTCGGCGCGGTCGGCGATCCGGGAGGTGTTCCTGCGGCACGTCATCGGCGGGAAGCGGTTGTCGCGGGGGACGCGGTTCGCGCGGTTGGTGCGGGCGGCCACGCCCGACGCGGTGCTGACCGGTGTGGAGGTGCTCGCCGACGCCCTGGGTGGGGACCTGGTGGTGGTGGACGTCGGTGGCGCCACCACCGACGTGTACTCGGTGTTGACGCCCGACGAGCGGGCTTCGGGGCCGGGTCGGGAGGTGGCGGGTTCGCTGTGGCGGGCCCGGACCGTGGAGGGCGATCTGGGCATGCGGTGGAGCGCGCCGGGGGTGGTGCGGGCCGCCGTCGAGGAGCGGCTGCTCAGCGACGTCGAGCGGGACGCGCTGGCCGCCGCGGTGGCGGTGCGCGCCGACGATCCGGGGTTCCTGCCCGTCGGGGACGCCGATCGGGCGGTGGACGCCCGGATCGCGGCCCTGGCGGCGACGGTGGCGTTGCGGCGGCACGCGCGGGGCGCGGCGACCGGTGAGCGGGCCGGGCGGGACCTGCGGGACGTGCGGCTGCTCGTCGGCTCGGGCGGGGTGTTGCGGCATGCCGCGCCGGCCGACGCGGCGGGTGTTCTGGGGGCGGTGTTGACCGACCACGCGGGCGGGTGGCCGCTGCCGCGTGCGGCCCGCCCGGTCGTGGACGTCGACTACGTGCTGGCCGCCGGTGGGTTGCTCGCCGCCGAGCATCCGGTGGCGGCGGGGGCGCTGCTGCGTCGCCACCTGGCAACGGATTGAGACTCGCCGACGCGACACGCCGTGGTGCAACACACGACAGGCCGGGGTGGGTTGACAGCGGCGGGGGTCCACGCCGTACCGTCTTTGAGTCCTACTACGGGAAGCGGCTGTTGTTCGCTTCGTCCCTTCGTCCGCTGGCCGAGCGACATGTGCAGTGCGTCGCGGCGGCCAGGTCCAGCGGGCGGGGGTCGGCGGGGCGGCGCGAACCGGCCGCGGTTACCGGTGTACGGGCAGGGTGAGGTGCACGGCCAGTAGACAACGGCCAGGCGGGGGCAGCCAGTCCGCGTCGGGTCGGTCCGAAGGTCGGCGTAGCTCGTTCTCGCCCCACCGGCCGGGAAGGGCCTGGGAGCATCGGGGCGCGGCGCAAGCCGCGCCCCGATTTTCGTTTTCCGGCCGAGGTCTCCGTCACGGGCGGTCGCATTTTTCCCGGCCGGGCTTTGTTCCGTGGGCGGTTTGTGTGCTGCCGGCCCGGTCCCGCCTGTCGTCTCAGCGGTCGGCGGGATGGTCCTGGGTGCGGTAGGCGTCGAGTTGGTCGGCGAGGCGTCGCGGCTGGCTCAGCGCGATGAGGTGCCCGCCGGGCAGCACGTCGACGTCGACGCCGAGGCGTTCGCGGGCCAGGCGGCGCTGGAAGTCGGCGGGGAAGAACCGGTCGTCGCGGCCGGTGACCACCCGGGTGGGCACGTCGGGCCAGCGGCGCAGCGGGTTGGGTCGGGTGAACACCGCCGGCGACTCGTCGGGCGCGTCGGCGGCGGTGAGGCGGGCCACCACCGGGTCGGGGACGTCGTGGAAGAAGTCCACCGCCAGGTCGACGTGGTCGGTGGGGGTGCGGCCCTGCGCGACGGCGTGGTCGGCGCGGGCCTGGGCGTGGCCGGTGGCCTCCCACCACTGCCCGGCGGTCTCGCCGGGGGCGGGGATCATCGGGTTGACCAGGACGACCATCGTCACCCGCGGGTCGTCGGCGACGAGCGGGGCGGTGAACGCGCCGAGGGACTGCGCGACGAGCACCACCCGTTCCCGGTCGCCGATCGCGGTGCGGACGGTGGCGGCGTACTCGGGCAGGGCGGCGGTGTCGTCGGCGGCGGGCAGGTCCACGGCGACCGCGTCGCGGCCGCGGCGGCGCAGCTCGTCGACGAGCAGGTGCCAGTAGTTGGCGCTGCCGCCGGCGCCGGGGATCAGCACGTAGGTCACGACCGGCCCCGGGCGGCGAAGTCCTCGGCGGTGCCGCCGCCGGGGAAGCGGGTGGTGAAGTCGAGTACGCCCACCCAGGCGGGGCGCAGCCCGATGCGGGCCATCCGCACCGGTTGGCCGTCGGTCTCGGCCAGCACGGCGTCGACCTGCTCCTGCCCGCCGTAGCGGCGGTGGGCGGCGAGGTACTCGGGTGCGAGGCCGTCGACGTCGGTGACGGTGACCGGGCCGCGCAGCAGCAGCACCTGCGGCGGTGTGTCGGCGGTGTCGATGGTGACCGCCACGTGCGGGCGGGCCCGCAGGTGGGTGATCTTCCGGGCGCCGGCGAAGGTGCAGCAGACCAGCTCGTCGCCGGTGAAGTGGAACAGCATCGGCAGCACCCGGGGCGTGTCGTCGGGTGCGACGTAGGCGACGCGGGCCAGTTCCGTGGAGGCCAGCAGTCGCCGCGCCACCGGATGGTCGAGCAGTCGTACGTCGCCCTGCGGCAGGGCGGTGGTCGCGGTCATGGCGCCTCCCTCGAACGGCTCGCTCCTATATTAGGAGTGCTCGCTTCGCCCGAGCAAGCATTTTGGCTACGCTGGGCGGATGCGTTCCTACGACGATCTGTGCGGGCTGGCCCGCGCGCTGGCCGTGGTCGGCGAACGCTGGGCGCTGCTGGTCGTCCGGGAGTTGCTGCTCGGGCCGAAACGCTTCTCCGACCTCAGCCGTGGCCTGCCGACCATCAGCCAGAACGTGCTGTCCGCGCGGCTGCGCGAGCTGGAGCGGGCCGGCGTGGTGACCCGCCGCACCCTGGGCCCCCCGGCGAGCGCCCGCGTGTACGAACTCACCCCGCGCGGCCGGGAGCTGGAGGAGAGTCTGCTGGCGCTGGGTCGGTGGGGCAGCCGGCAGCCGCTGCCCGCCACCGGCCAGTTGAGCGTCGACGCCCTGATGCTCGCGCTGCGCACCACGTACGACCCGGGCCCCGCCGGCGCGCCGGCGGCGCCGGTGGCGCTGCGGTTGGGCGCCGACCGGTTCGTCGCCGAGGCCGATCCGGTCGGGCTGCGGATCAGCCGGGGCGGCGGCGAGCGCTGCGCCGCCGTGGTCGACACCGACCCGCGCACCCTGCTGGAGGTGGTGTTCGGCTACCGGCCCCGCGACGAGGCGGAACGTCGCGGCGCGCTGCGCGTCACCGGCGAGCGGCGGGTCGCCGAGCGGTTCCTCGGCTGTTTCGCCCGCCCGGTGACCACCGGCGACGCCGGTGCCGCGCCGGCCGCCGGGTAGCCTTCCGCTCTGTGATCGAGGTGAGGTGCCCGTGACGACCGTGGACAGCAGCCAGCCGCGCGCCGACGTCCCGCGCGTGCCCGACGTGGCGCCGCGGGCGCTGCCGCTGCGGGTGGCCGCGCCGATGGCGGTGGCCGCCGGGCTGGCGTTGCTGGCGGCGTTCCCCCCGTACGGGCTGTGGCCGCTCGCGCCGGTCGGCGTGGCGTTGCTGGCCGCGGCGACGCACCGTCGCCGTGTCCGGGCCGGCGCCGGGTTGGGTTTCCTGACCGGGGTGGCGCTGTTCGCGCCGCTGCTGAGCTGGACGAACCTGCACACCGGCTACCTGCCGTGGACGCTGCTGTCGCTGTTGCAGGCCGGCTACCTGGCGTTGCTGGGCGCGGCGGGCGCGTACGCGTCCCCGCTGGTCGACCGGCTGCGGTGGGCCTGGCCGGCGCTGACCGGCGTGTTGTGGGTGGGGCAGGAGGCGCTGCGCGACCGCACCCCGTTCGGCGGGTTCCCGTGGGGGCGGCTGGCGTTCAGCCAGGAGGACTCGCCGCTGCTGCGGCTGGCCGCGTTGGGCGGCGCGCCGCTGGTGACGTTCGCGGTGGCGCTGACCGGCGGGCTGCTCGCCGCGGCGCTGTGGCGGCCGTGGGGCGGGCGGCGGCGTTGGTGGGTGCCGCTCGCCGGGCTGACCGCCGGCGCGGTCGCGGTGCCCGTCGCCGGGCTGCTGGTGCCGGTGGCCGCCGCCGGTGGCGGCGACCCTGTCACCGTGGCCATCGTGCAGGGCAACGTGCCCCGGCTGGGGCTGGACTTCAACGCCCAACGCAAGGCGGTGCTCGGCAACCACGTCGACGCCACCGTCGAGTTGGCCGAGCAGGTCGCCGCCGGCGCCCAGCGCCGCCCCGACCTGGTGGTGTGGCCGGAGAACGCCAGCGACATCGACCCGCTGCGCGACGCCGACGCCGGCGCCCAGATCTCCCGGGCCGCCGACGCGATCGGCGCACCGATCCTGGTCGGCGCGGTGCTGCGCGGCCCCGGCGACGGCGAGGTCCGCAACGCCGGCATCCTCTGGCGGCCCGGCAGCGGCCCCGACCTGGGGCAGGTGTACGTCAAGCGGCACCCGGTGCCGTTCGCCGAGTACGTGCCGATGCGTGAGGTCGCCCGGATGGTCAGCAAGCAGGTGGACCGGGTGCGGGCCGACTTCGTGGCCGGCACCGAGCCGGGCGTGCTGCGCGCCGGCGCGGCCGTCCTCGGTGACGTGATCTGCTTCGAGGTCGCCTACGACGAGGTGGTCCGTGACACCGTCACCGGCGGGGCGCAGCTGCTGGTGGTGCAGACCAACAACGCCACCTTCGACGTGGCGGAGGCGCGGCAGCAGTTGGCGATGGTGCGGCTGCGGGCCGTCGAGCACGGCCGGCCGGCGTTGATGGCGTCCACGGTCGGAGTGTCCGGGTTCGTTGCCCCCGACGGGCGGGTAAGCGACGCCACCGGGTTCAACACCCGCGCGGTCGTGGTGCGGCAGCTGCGGCTGGACGACGGGCGCACCCTGGCCACCCGGGTCGGCCTGTGGCCGGAGGCGGCGCTGGCCACCCTGGCGGTGGCGGCCCTGGTCGGCGCGGCCGTGCTGCGCCGCCGGCACCGCGCCGGATGACACCGGCCGGCAATCCGGCGGAGGGGGAAGCGACGGTGGGCGAGACGACCGACACCCGCCGGCCACGCGCCGGCTACCCCGGGCTGGGTCGGGTGCTCGTGGTGATCCCGACCTACGACGAGGCCGACAACGTGGCGCCGATCGTGGCGCGTGTGCGCCGCGCCGCCCCGGCCGTGGAGATCCTCGTCGCCGACGACAACAGTCCCGACGGCACCGGCGCGGTCGCCGACGCCCTGGCCGCCGCCGACCCGCACGTGCACGTGCTGCACCGCGAGGGCAAGCAGGGCCTCGGCGCGGCGTACCTGGCGGGGTTCGCGTGGGCCCGCGAGCGTGGCTTCGACGCGGTGGTGGAGATGGACGCCGACGGCTCGCACGCCCCCGAGGAACTGCCCACGCTGCTGGCCGCCGCCCGCGACGCCGACGTGGTGATCGGCTCGCGGTGGACCAGCGGCGCGCGGGTGGTGAACTGGCCGCTGCGGCGGCTGCTGCTGTCGCGCTGCGGCAACCTGTACGCGCGGCTGGCGCTGGGCATGCCGGTGTCCGACGCCACCGGCGGCTACCGGGTGTACCGACTGTCCGCCCTGGACGAGATCGACCTGGGGTCGGTGTGTTCGCAGGGCTACTCGTTTCAGGTGGAGCTGTCCCGGCTGGCGCACCGGGCCGGGGCGCGCATCGTCGAGGTGCCGATCACGTTCGCCGAGCGGGAACGCGGCAGCAGCAAGATGAGCCCGCAGATCGTGGCGGAGGCGTTGTGGCGGATCACCGCGTGGGGTGTGCAGGACCGGCGGCTGGCGGTGCGCCGGGGACTGCACGGCACCCCCACCGGTCAGGTGCGGTGGCCCTGAGCGTGGCCGTGTCATGCTGGACGGAGCGCCTGCGCGGACCGTCCGCGCCGCGGGCGCCGCGGATGGGGTGAGATGCGCCGAGGACTGAGGTACGTGCCGCTGGGCCTGTTGCTGGCGGTGCTGCTGGAGCTGGCGGTGTTCGTCCTGGTGGGTCGGGCGATCGGGTTCGGCTCGGCGCTGCTGGCGGTGTTCGCGGTGTCGCTGCTCGGGCTGGTGCTGCTGCGCCGGGAGGGCATGCGCGCCTGGCGCGGCTTCCGGGTCTCCGCGCAGGCCGGCCAGCCGCCGGGGCGGCAGGTCACCGACGGTCTCGTCGGGCTGGTCGGCGCGCTGCTGCTGGCGATCCCCGGCCTCGTCAGTGGTGTGGTGGGGCTGTTGCTGCTGGTGCCGCCGGTGCGTCGGCTGGCCCGCGGCGGGGTGCAGCGTGCCGCGGAGCGCCGCGTGTCGTCGATGGTCGCCGGTGACCTGTTCGGGCCCCGCCGGGTGCGGGTGCGCCGGGGCGCCCCGCAGGCCGCGCCGCACCCCACCGGCGAGCCGCCGACCGTGGTCGACGGGGGCCGGGCCATCGAGGGCGAGATCGTCGAGCCCGGCCGGAGCTGATCCGGACACCGGACTGACCCGGACCCGACGGCCGGATCCGAGGCCGGACACGACGGCCGCACCAGACCCAGGCCGGCACGGACCGGGCCGGCGCGGACACGGACGGCCCAAACGGACGGGAACGGCCCGGCGCGGACAGGGCGGCCAGAACGGCCGGCACCGACATGGACGGCAGGAAACGGGTCCGGACACCACGGCGCCCCGGGAGCGTGGCTCCCGGGGCGCCGTGGCGTGTGCGGTGCGGGTCAGGCGCGGCCGCGGCGGGTGCGAACCTCCTGCAGCCGCTCGGCGAGGATGTCCTCCAGCTCGGCGATGGAGCGCCGCTCCAGCAGCATGTCCCAGTGGGTACGCGGCGGCTTGGCCTTCTTCTGCTCCGGCTCGCTGCCGTCGACCAGCCGGGCGACGCTGCCGTCGAACTTGCACTCCCAGGTCGTGGGGACCTCGGCGTCGACGGCGAACGGCACCTCGAACTGGTGACCCTTGGCGCAGAGGTACTCGCGGGTCTGACGCGGCGCGAGCTCCGTGTTGCGGTCGGATTCGTAGCTGACCGCGCCCAGACGGCTTCCGCGCAGCATACGCTCGCCCATGATCGACTTCCCCTCGTTCGTGGTGCTGGTCTTCTCGGTGTAACGGTCCGTTCCCGCCGGGCCATTCCCGCCCCGGACGCTGTCGCGCCGCAGGGCGAGCCTGAACTAGGGTAGCCGGCCATGCCAGCCGCCCGGCGGGGTCGTCCCCGGCCGGGTCGGTTGGGTGGAGTGTTTCCGCTGCCAACGGGGATGTTAACCGCCCGAGTGGAGCGGAGGTTGCGATGGTGGGTGACGCGCCGGTGCAGTCCCGTCCGCCCTCCGGGCGGACGTTCTTCGGGCATCCGCGGGCCCTGTCCACCCTCTTCCTCACCGAGATGTGGGAACGGTTCAGCTTCTACGGCATGCGCGCGATCCTGGTGCTGTACCTGACCGCGTCCGTGGCCGACGACGGGCAGGCGATGAGCGAGGCCAGCGCCAGCGCCGTCTACGGCACCTACAACGCGATGGTCTACCTGATGGCGCTGCCGGGCGGCTGGGTCGCCGACCGGCTCATCGGCGCCCGCCGCAGCGTCCTGTGGGGCGGGGTGGTCATCGCCGCCGGGCACTACGTGATGGCGATCCCGACGCGGTGGAGCGTCTTCGCGGGCATGGCGCTGATCGTCGTCGGCACGGGCCTGCTCAAGCCCAACATCTCGACGATGGTCGGCGACCTCTACGACCGGGACTCCCCACGCCGCGACGCCGGCTTCTCGATCTTCTACATGGGCATCAACCTCGGCGGGTTCGCCGCCCCGCTGGTCACCGGCTTCCTCGGCGAGAAGGTCAACTGGCATCTGGGCTTCGGGGCCGCCGCGGTCGGCATGACCCTCGGTGTGGTGCAGTACGTGCTGGGCCGGCGCAACCTCGGCGACGCGGGCGCACGCCCCGCCGACCCGCTGCTCGGCGCCGACCGCCGCCGTGCCCTGACGCGCCTCGGCGGGGTCACCGCCCTGGTCGTGCTCGCGGTCGTCGTCCTCGCCGTGGCCGGGGCGTTCACCGTCGACACGGCGGTCAACCTGCTCGCCGCCGTCACCGTACTGATCACCGTCGGGTACTTCGCGCGGATCATGATGGACCGGGAGTTGAGCGCCACCGAACGCAGCCGGATGAAGGCGTACGTGTGGTTGTTCGTCTTCGCCGCCGCGTTCTGGCTGATCTACGACCAGGCCGGGTCGGTGCTGAACATCTTCGCCGCCGACAACACCGACCGGGACGTCGCCGGGTTCACCTTCCCCGCGTCGTGGCTCCAGTCGGTCAACCCGATCCTGATCATCATCGGGGCGCCGCTGTTCGCGCTGCTCTGGCTGCGGCTGGGCCACCGGGTGTCCACCCCGGTGAAGTTCGCCGTGGGTCTGGTGCTCAACGGTCTGTCGTTCGTGCTGATGGCCGCCGCCGCCCAGGCCGCCGTCGGCGGAGACCTGGTCTCGCCGTGGTGGCTCGTGGCCGTGTACGCCATCCAGGTCGCCGGCGAGCTGTCGCTGAGCCCTGTCGGCCTGTCCGCCACCACCAAGCTGGCGCCGGTGAAGTACGCCAGCCAGATGATGGGGCTGTGGTTCCTCGCCACCGCCGTCGGCGACGCGATCGGTGGGCAGGTGGCCCGGCTCGCCGACACCTGGCCCGAGCCGACGTACTTCCTCACCTTCGGCCTGGCCTCGGCGGCCCTGGGGCTCGGCGCGGTGATGTTCGCCCGGCAGATCCGGGGCCTGATGGCCGGCATCCACTGACCCGGGCGGTCGGGCGCGCGCCCGGGCCGCCGCGGTAGGCGCCGACCGCCGGCGTCGCGGCACACCAAGCCGGGTCGGCGGCACTGCGGTCCGCCGGCCCGCCCGGACGCCGCCGCACCGCCGGGGCGGACCGGCCCCGGCGCGGCAGGCACCCGGCGTGCGCCGACTTCGGGTCAGGCGGCCGGGGTCGGCGGCAGCGGCAGCGGCAGGCCGGGCAGCCCGTCGATGCTGCGGGCGATGTGCTCCTTGCCGGCGAAGTAGTTGCTCAGCGAGGCGTCGTCCTCCCGGGCGAACCGCTTGCCGTGCAGGTCCCGGTCGGCGTCGTAGGTCATGAAGGGCACCGCGTAGCCGCAGGTGTCGCGGATCAGTTCGGCGCGTACCACGATGATCGCCCGCAGGCCGTGGACGCTGGTGTCGATGTCCGGGAAATGGCTGATCAGCTCGGCCCAGCGGGAGTCGTCGCGGAACACCGGCTCGCCCCGCCCGTGCACCCGCACGATGTTCGGCGGCCCCTGGAAGGCGCACCACATCAGCGTGATGCGGCCGTTCTCCCGCAGGTGCGCGACAGTTTCGGCGTTGGAGCCGGCGAAGTCCAGGTACGCCACGGTGTGCGCGTCGAGCACCGCCCAGGAGCCGCGCAGACCCTTGGGGGACAGGTTGATGGTGCCGTCGCCGGACAGCGGCGCGGTGGCGGTGAAGAACAGCGGCTGCTCCTCGATGAACGTGCGCAGCCGGCCCTCGATGCGTTCGTGTGTCTTTCCCACCCGGCCATCATCGTCCCGCCGGAATGGTGCCCGCCGCCCCGCGGTCGGTGGCGTCCCACAGCCCGGACCCCGTCGTCCACACCGGGACCATGCGTCGCGCCACTGCCCGGCACCACCGGTCGCACCGCCCGTAGCCGGGCGTCGCGCCACACCGCAGGCCGGTCGTGCCGCCCGCCCGCCGAAGTAGGGACCGCTCAGGTCGTCGTCGGCGGGGCCGCGTCGCGGGGGCCGAGGTGGGCCAGCGCGGCGGCGAGGTGGCTGACCTGCTCGGCGAGCTGGGCCGCCCGCCGGTGCGCCTCGTCGCGGTCGGTCTCGGCGGCGCGCAGCCGTACCGCCACATCGTCGAGCCGGCCCTGTGCGGCGGCCGCGGCGTCCCGCGCGGCGGTCAACTCCGCGCCCAGCGTGTCGTGCCGGCCGGCGAGCGCGGCCAGCTCCGCGCGGGCGCGGTCGGCCTCCGCCGCGGCCTGCGCGCGGGCCGCCTCGGCCTCCTGCCGGGCCCGCGCCGCCTCGGCGGCCGCCGTCCGGGCCGTCTCGGCCTCGGTGCGTGCCAGCTCGGCCTGCACGCGTGCCTGGTCGGCCCGTTCGCGGGCGGCGTCGGCGTCGGCGTGCAGGCGCTGCGCCCGGTCCAGCGCCTCGGCGGCGGCGCGGGCCGCCCGGTCGGCGTCGGCGCGGGCGGTGTCCCGCTCGCCCGTCAGCTCGGCGGCCCGGCGGCGCTCGTCGTCCAGGTCCACGCGCAGGGCCCGCAGCTCGTGGCGGGCCGCGTCGCGGTCGCGTTCGGCCTGCGTCCGCAGCGCCTCCGCGGCGCTGGCCTGCTGGCGGGCCTCGTCGCGGGCCGCCTCGGCCCGGTCGGCGCGCTCCCGCGCCGCCGTGGCCTGCTCGGCGGCGCGGCGGGCCTCGTCGCGGGCGGCGTCGCGCTCCGCGGCGGCCGTCCGGGCCTCCTCGCGGGCCCGGACGGCCGCCGCGGCGGCGTCCTCGGCGTCGCGGCGGGCCTCGTCCCGCTCGGTCTGCGCCGCCGCCACCTGGGTTGCCGCGTCGGCGCGGGCCTGCGCCAGTTGGCGCTCCACACCGACCGGGGACAGCTCGGCGTGCAGCGCCTCGGCGAGGGTCTCCGCGACCTGCTCCAGCCGGTCCACGGCCTCCCAGGTGCGGGCCACCTGGCCCGGCAGGCCGGGGGCGTTGCGGTGCCGCATCCGGCTGTTGCGTGAGGCCCGCTGGCAGGCGCCGTCGTTGTCGCGGCAGTAGCGGAACGGCCGGCCGGCGCCGGCGCGCTGCGGCACCTCCCGACCGCAGTGGGCGCAGGGGCGGGTGTCGGCGGGGGCGGGCTGGGCGTCCATCGAGGGCGGAGTCTACTGCGGTGCCCGGTCCCATACCGGCGCAGCGACCCCGGTGCTGCCGCCCGGGGTGACGACGCTGGCCCGGCCGGATCACGTCGGTCGCCGGCGGGCCGTGGGCGCGGGGTGTGCCGGTGGTATATCGGTGTCCCGGGACGGGGCGGTACCCCGATCATGGACCGGACACGGACCCGCCACCGACGAGGAACCGCTTTCCCCATGCCTGTACCTGACCCGACGATCCTCCACCCGATGCCTGAGCAGCCGCGGGTGGTGCTGCTCAGGCCGCTGGTGACATCCCCGCTGATCGAGGTGGGGGAGTACTCCTACTACGACGACCCGGACGACGCGACCGCTTTCGAGACGCGCAACGTGCTCCACCACTACGGGCCGGAGAAGCTGATCATCGGCAGGTTCTGCGCGCTGGGCACGGGAGTGCGGTTCATCATGAACGGCGCCAACCACCGGATGGACGGCCCCTCGACCTTCCCCTTCCCCACCATGGGCGGCTCGTGGTCCGAACACTTCGACCTGCTCACCGGCCTGCCCAACCGAGGGGACACCGTCGTCGGCAACGACGTCTGGTTCGGCCACGGCACGACGGTCATGCCCGGCGTACGGATCGGGCACGGCGCGATCATCGGCTCCGGTGCCGTGGTCACCAGCGACGTACCCGACTACGGCATCGTCGGCGGCAACCCGGCTCGCCTCATCCGCACCCGCTACGACAGCGAGGACGTCGCCCGGCTTCTGGCGGTGGCCTGGTGGGACTGGCCGGCGGAGCACATCACCGAGCACGTGCGGACGATCATGTCGGGCAGCATCGCCGATCTGGAAGCCGCCGCCCCTGACTCACCGCACGCGTGACGCGCGTGCGCGAGTTCCCGCGCGGCGCATCGACCGGCGTGGCGTACTCGCCTGCTGTGGTCCTTCCGTTTGAAAATAGGTGAATTTCCGTGTCCCGTCGCCGTGCCCATATCGCGATGGTCGGCATTCCGGCCGTCAGCCACGTCCTGCCGAGCCTCGAGATCATCCGCGAGCTGGTGGCCCGCGGCCACCGCGTGACCTACGCCAACGACCCGGCGGTGGCCGACCGGATCGCGGCCACCGGCGCCGAACTCGTGCCCTGCGCGTCCGAACTGCCGGTCGCCGACAACGACTGGCCCGACGACCCCATCGCCGCGATGAGCCTCTTCCTCGACGACGCCATCCGGGCACTCCCGCAGTTGCGTGCCGCCTACGACCGCGACCCGGCGGACCTGTACCTGTACGACATCGGCGCCTACGCCGCGCGCGCCCTCGCCGAATCGCAGCACCGGCCCGTCCTACAGTTGTCTCCGACGTTCGTGGCCTGGGACGGCTACGACCAGGACGTCGCGGCACACCTGTGGCAACTGCCGGGCGCCGACGCGTACCGGGCGAAGTTCGCGCAGTGGCTCGCCGACTCCGGGGCGTCCACCACGGACGTGGACGCCTTCTCCGGTCGGCCCCCGCGGGCCCTCGCGCTGATCACCCGGGCGATGCAGCCACACGCCGACCAGGTCGACACCGACGCGGTGACCTTCGTCGGGCCCTGCTTCGACGTACGTGCGGGCGCGGACGGCTGGACCCGCCCGGCGAACGCGGAGAACGTGCTGCTGATCTCCCTCGGTTCGGCGTACACCCGTCAACCGGAGTTCTACCGCCAGTGCCTGGCCGCGTACGGCAACCTGCCCGGCTGGCACGTCGTCCTCCAGATCGGCAAGCACACCGACCCGCGGGAACTCGGCGACATCCCGCCCAACGTCGAGGTGCACTCCTGGGTCCCGCAGCGGGCGATCCTGGAGCAGGCGGACGCCTTCGTCACCCACGCCGGCATGGGCGGCTGCGGCGAAGGACTACTGGCAGGCGTCCCCATGATCGCCGTGCCGCAGGCCGCCGAACAGTTCATGAACGCCGACCGGCTCGTGGAACTCGGCGTGGCCCGCCGCATCGACACCCCCGAAGCCACCGCCGAGACCCTACGGACGGCCCTGCGCGACCTGGTCACCGACACGGAGGTCGCCCGCCGCTCGGCACTGCTGCGCGCCGAGGCACGGGCGGGGGGCGGCACCCCGCGCGCCGCCGACCTCATCGAGAACATGCTGGCCTGAGCCGGGGGAGTCGGCCGCCCGGATCGCCGCCGTCAACCGGGACGCGGCGCCGCCGTGCCGTGGGGATGGTCCGCCGGCAACGCGCCGACGCCGGTTAGGTTGTCCGGTGTGGCCGTCTCCCCGTACATCGTGAAGCTGCGCGCCCACGTCGGCACGGACCTGCTCCTGCTGCCCGGCGTCAGCGCGGTCGTCCGCGACGACGCCGGGCGCGTGCTGCTGGCCCGCCGCGCCGACAACGGCCGCTGGTCCCTGCCCGCCGGCCTCATCGACCCCGGCGAGCAGCCCGCCGACGCCCTCCTGCGGGAGGTGTACGAGGAGACCGGCGTGCACGTACGCATCGAGCGGGTCGGCGGCGTCGCCACGCACCCGGTCGTCTACCCCAACGGCGACGCCTGCGAGTACCTGAACGTGTGGTTCCGGTGCCGCGCGGTGGGCGGCGAACCGCGCGTCAACGACGACGAGTCCCTCGAGGTGGCCTGGTTCGACCCGGCCGACCTGCCCGAGCTGGACGACTGGGCGCGGCTGCGCATCGACACCACCCTGCGCGAGGACGCCCCCACCTGGCACGCCCCGCCCGGCGAGCGGCACCCGGCGCTCGTCCAGCCCGACGCGCTCTGAACGGACCGCCGACGCCCCCGCTCGTCCACCGGCCCGGCCCCACCCCGCCCGGCGGCGGGGCGGGTGCGCGACGTCAGGGCGTGGCGACGACGGCGCGGGACCGGTCGGCGGCGATCCGCACCGCCAGCGCCGCCAGGACGGTGCCCGTCAGCAGCCGCTGCACCCTGAGCCAGAGCGGTCGGCGGGCGAAGAACCCGGCGAGCGCGCCGGCGGTGAGTACGATCAGCGCGTTCACCGTGAGCGCCACCGCGATCTGGGTCAGCCCCAGCACCAGGCTCTGCGCCGCGACGTGGCCGCGGGTCGGGTCGATGAACTGCGGCAGCAGCGACACGTACAGGATCGCGATCTTCGGGTTGAGCAGGTTGGTGACCAGACCCATGGTGAACAGCCGCCGCGCCGGGTCGGGCGGCAACGGCGCCGGCGTGAACGGCGACTGCCCGCCGGGGCGCAGGGCCTGCCAGGCCAGCCACAGCAGGTACGCCGCACCGGCCAGCTTGACCGCGGTGTAGAGGGCGGGCACCAGCACGAACACCGTGGCGATGCCGGCGACCGCGGCGACCAGGTAGACGCCGAAGCCGGCGGCGACGCCGAGCAGCGAGACCAGCCCGGCCCGCCGGCCCTGGGTCACCGACCGGGAGACCAGGTAGACCATGTTCGGGCCGGGGGTCAGCACCAGCCCCAGCGCCACCAGCGCGATGCCTACGAGCGCACCCGTACCGACCATGTCGCCCCCCGTTCCCCTCGGCTTCGGTCACCGCCCTGGGCGAGCGTGAGCCGGCCGTCGCCGCCGACCCTACGCCCGGGCTCCCGTCAGTCGGCGTCCGCCCTCGGGCGCCCGGCGGGCCGCGACGGCCGCGCGGGTCTCCTCGGCGACCAGGTCGGCGTTGATCGCCGCGCCGGCCGCCAGGCCGGCGGACACCGAGGTGACCACCTGGGCGCGCAGGTCCGTGACGTTGCCGGCCACCCACACGCCGGGGACCGCGGTCGCCCCCGTCGGGTCGGACGGCACGGCGCTGCCGATCACCTGGCCGCCCATCTGTTGCTCCACCGCCGCGAGACCGAGCGACGCCAGCACGTCGGCGCGGGCGTGGAAGCGGGGAGCCACCACCACCGCCCCGCACGGCAGCACCTCGCCGCCGGCCAGCCGCACGCCGGTGAGCGCGTCACCGGCGATCTCCAGCGCGGCGACGGGGCCGTCGACCACCCGCACGCCGCGGGCCGCGAGCTGCTCGTCCTCCTCGGCGGTGAACGCGCACCCGACGTGCCGTACGACCGTCACGTCGGCGCTCCAGTGCCGCCACAGCAGCGCCTGGTGCGCGGCCAGCGGGCCGGTGGCCAGCACCACCAGCGGCTCGTCGCGCGCCTCCCACCCGTGACAGTACGGGCAGTGCAGCACGTCGCGGCCCCACCGTTCGGCCAGCCCCGGCACGTCGGGCAGTTCGTCGACCAGTCCGGTGGTCACCAGCAGCCGCCGGGCGCCGACCGTGCGGCCGTCGGCGAGGGCCACCCGGAACCCGCCGCCGTCGCGCGGCGCCGCCGAGCGGACGGTGCCGTGGACGAACTCGCCGCCGTAGCCGGCCACCTCGGCCCGGCCGGTCGCCAGCAGCTCGCCCGGTGGCGTGCCCTCCCGGGCCAGGTAGTTGTGCACGTGCCCGGCCGGCGCGTTGCGCGGCTGGCCCGCGTCGACCACCAGCACCGAGCGGCGGGCCCGGGTCAGGGCCAGCGCCCCGCTCAGCCCGGCCGCGCCGCCGCCCACGACCACCACGTCGTACGTCTTCCGCACGGAACTCTCCCTCCGTCGCTGGCGGGCCGGCGCCCGCCGCCGATCCGACTGTCCGCCCGAAGCACCGATGGTGGCAAACATCGTTGCCGGAATAGCAAAACCCCGGGATCGGTCCGGTCGCATCCGTCGCCCACGTCTGGGGCGCGACCGGGCCGGGCGGCGCGGGGGTGGGCCCGATCGTGCCCCCATGTGGCGGCCGCAGCGGGGGACATTGGGCCGATGCTGCGCGCACCGGCCACCTCGACCCTGCCGGAACTGTCGTTGCGTCCCTGGCGCGACGACGACGCCGACGCCCTGGTGGCGGTGTACCGGGACCCGGTGCTGCTCCGCTGGACCCGGGCGCCGGTGACCACGACCACCGAGGCGCGCCGCTTCGTGGCCGCGGCCCGCCGCGACTGGGACGACGGGTGCCGGTTCAGCTTCGCCGTGGTCGAGCCGCACCCCGCCGGCGAGACCCTGGTCGCGCAGGTGGTGCTCAAGAACGTCGCCGCGGGGCGCGCGGACGCCGAGGTCGGCTACTGGACGGCCGCGCCCGCCCGGGGGCGAGGCATCGCCCCGCACGCCCTCGACGCGGTCACCGGTTGGGCGTTCGCCCGGTTCGCCGGCCTGCGGCGGCTGGACCTGATGCACCAGATCGACAACCCCGCGTCCTGCCGCGTCGCCGAGAAGGTCGGCTACCGCTTCCAGGAGGTGCTGCCGGCCCGCCCGCCGTTTCCCCGCGACGGCCACCGGCACGCCCGCTGGGCCTGACCGCCGGGAATGCCCGGCGCCGCCACCGCGCTGTGCCCGTCCGGCGGCCCCGACACCGCGGCCGCGTTACCGTGGGCCGGGGAGGTGTCGGCAGGTGGACAGCTGGGAAGCGACGGTCGAGGCGCGCATCCGCGCGGCCCAGGAGCAGGGCGAGTTCGACAACCTGCCCGGCATGGGCAAGCCGATCCCCGGCCGTGGCGAGCCGTACGACGAGTCGTGGTGGATCAAGAGCTTCCTGGAACGGGAGAAGCTCCCGACGGACCTGCTGCTGCCGACCCCGCTGCAACTGCGTCGCCGGGTCGAGCAGGTGCCCGACGAGGTGCGTGACCTGCCCACCGAGGAGTCGGTGCGCGCCTTCGTCGCCGACCTGAACGCCCAGATCATCTCCTGGCTGCGTACGCCCACCGGCCCGCGGGTGGCCGTGCGGCCGGTCAACGCCGACGACGTCGTACGCCGCTGGCAAGCCGAGCGGCGCCTGGCCGCCGCCGCGCCGGCCCCGGCGCCCGCGCCGCCAGCCCCGCCGCGTGCGAGGCCCCGGCGGGCCTGGCGCCTGCCCTGGCGTCGCCGGGCGGCGTAGCCCGCGTCACTGCACCGCGGCCCGCCACGACCACGAGGTGCGCCGCGGCCGGCCCGGCAGCTCACCACGGCCGGTCAGCCACCGCAGCACCTGCGGCGCCGGCCCGGCGGGGGCGTCCGGGAAGAGCCGGCGCACCACGGCGGCGCTGAGCCGTTCCGGCGGCTGCCACGGCACGCCGAGACCACGGGCGATGTCGTCGGTGTGCAGCAGCGTCTCCGCCACCCCCATGGCGGCGAAGCCCGCCGGGTCGCAGGGGCCGAAGTGCCACGCGCGCGTGTGCGGCGCGGCGGCGTCGACCGCCACCCGCAGCAGCCCACCGCAGGCGGCGACGACCCGCAGCACCTCGGCCGGCGCGGCGGCGGGGGAGACGACCAGGTCGAACGGCAGGTAGGCCGCGTCGGGCCGCCCGGCGACCTGACCGGCGTACGCCAGCAGGTCGTGCGCCACGTGCGTGGCGGTGGTCCAGCAGCTCCACTCCAACCCGCCGGCGGGCACGCTCCAGTCCCGTCCGGTGTGCGGGCCGAGGACGGCGCTCATCTCGGTCACCGCGCCGTCCACGTCGGCACCGGTCAGTTCGATCATTCCCCGACCGTGCCAGCGCCCCACGGGGCGGCGCAACCGACATCGTTGCCTCCGCCCGCCGCGGACCGCTAGGGTCGGATCCGTGACTGCCGGGTCGGCCATGGGCCACGAGCGGACAGGGCACCCGGCCATCCGGTGAGCCGGGGGCGGGCCCGCGGCCCGCCGGTGCCCACATCTTCCGGTGTCGACGTCGCGTCCACCGTCTCGCGCCTTTTCCCACCGTCCACGCCGGTCGCATGCCGGCGCGACTGCATCCTCGCCGCCACCGGTCGCCGGGCGGGCGATCCACTGTGGCCGCACTCCCCCTGCCCAGCAGAAAGCAGCGCATGCCCAACGACTTCAACCAGCAGATCATCGACGAGTTCCGCGCCAACGCCGGCCGCGTCGGCGGCCCCTTCGAGGGCGCCCGACTGATCCTGCTCACCACCACCGGGGCCCGCTCCGGAGCCCCGCACACCACCCCGGTCGGCTACCTGCCCGACGTGGACCGCATCCTGGTCATCGCCTCCGCCGGAGGTAGCCCGAAGCACCCGGACTGGTACCACAACCTGCGCGCCGACCCGCTCGCCACCGTGGAGGACGGGGTCTTCACCTACCAGGCGCGCGCCGAGGTGCTGACGGGGGCCGAACGCGACGCGGTCTTCGCCCGGGCCGTGGAGGCCGATCCGGGCTGGGCCGCGTACCAGGCGAAGACGTCAAGGGTGATCCCCGTGCTGGCGTTGCGCCAGGTGGCGGGCGGGCCGCCGAACGCGTCGTCCTGGGGCGCGGCGCTCAAACTGGTCCACGACGCGTTCCGGCGGGAACTCGCGCTGATCCGCGACGAGGTCGCCCGCTCCGGCCCGGGGCTGGGCGCGCAGTTGCGGGTCAACTGCCTGACCGTCTGCCAGGGCCTGCACCACCACCACACCAACGAGGACGACGGCATGTTCGCCGCCCTCGACGGGCAGCGCCCCGACCTCGCCCCGACCCTGGCGCGGCTGCGCGAGGAGCACCGACGGGTCGCGGCGCTCGTCGCGCGCCTCCAGCAGGTCGTCGGCGCCCCCGACGCCGACCCGGCCGAGGTCCGCCGGGAGGTCGAGCGGCTCACCACCGAGCTGGAGGCCCATCTGGCGTACGAGGAGGAGCAGCTCATTCCCGTCCTCGACGCGACCGGCTAGGGGTGCCCGTGGCGCGTGCCCCGGCGGCCTCGCCCGTCGCCGGGGCACGCCCGCTGCGTCCTTCGGACGCGTTGCGCCCCGAGTTGAGGGTTCAGGCTCCCGAATACGGACAAACAGCGCGTAGGTCTCAATAGGCATTTCAATGAAAAACTTGAGACATGGACGTTGATGAGATGAAGCGCCACATCTGCGAGACCTTCGACGGGGTGACCGCGCCAGAGGCGGGCGGGGACACCTTCTTCCTCTACGACCCGCAGCGGGACCTGCCGGCCGAGCGGCAGTTGCCGTTCGCGACGATCGTGACCGGCGACCGCTACGACACGGCCTCCGCGTTGAGCCGGCCGGGGTTCTGGCGGCTCAACATCGGGTTGACCCGCTCCGGGTACGCCGCCCTCTTCGGAGCCTCGTCGACGCGGCGCAACGAGCACGGCGAGCCGGACACGGGCGTCGACCACACGGCCACCGACGTCGTGCTGCCGCATCCGGTGTACGCGGCGCAGCACTGGGTGTGCGTGGTGAACCCCGGCGAGGCGACCCTGGACACGGTGCGTGGGCTGCTGGCCGACGCGTACGACTTCGCGGTCCGCAAGCACGCCAACCACCGGGCCCGCCGCACCCCGTCCTGACCGGTCGGCGCGTACCGCCTCGGTTGTCGCACCACGGCGTCAGCTTCGGCGGGTCTGCCGTAGGGGCAGGCCCGCCGAGGACGGAGGGGACGTCGAGACCTACGTGGACGGCGGTTCATCGCAGCGCGGGTGCCGCGCCTGGCCGCGGTCGGCGTCGGGTCACCACCGGGCGATGATCGGCGTGTCCGGTTCGCGCTGCCCCCAGGCTTCGGTGAGGCGGGCGAGGCGGGCGGGGGCGGCGATGCCGCGCACGGTGGCGATCTTGCCGTTGGTGATGTCGAACGTCACCGTGCCGATGACCCGGTCGCCGAGCACGAAGAGAATGGCGGGGGCGCCGTTGACGAGCGCGTAGTGGATGGCGGGCGTGCCGCCGGCAAGTCGCCGTTTCGCGGGTGTGGGTCTGAAGCCGGCCCGTACGACGGCGGCGATGCGCTGCGCGGTGTCGTACCGCAGCAGCGTCTCGGTCAGGCCGGCGTTGTCGGAGATCGCGGTCGCGTCGTCGGTGAGCAGCGCCACCAGCCGTTCGGTGCGGCCCGAGTAGGCAGCGGCGAAGAATTCCTCGACGATCCGGCGGGCGGATGCCGGGTCGACTTCGCCGCCGCGGGGGCGCGCGGCGGTGATGCGGCGCCGGGCCCGGTGGAGGTGCTGCTGGCTTGCGGACTCGGTGATGCCGAGGATCTCGGCGATCTCGGCGTGGCTGTAGGAGAACGCTTCGCGCAGGACGTAGACGGCCCGCTCGAGGGGTGACAGGCGCTCCAGGAGAGTCAGCACGGCCAGGGAGACCGATTCGCGCTGCTCGAAAGTGTCGGCCGGGCCGAGCATCGGGTCGCCGTCGAGGAGCGGTTCGGGCAGCCAGGCGCCGACGGCACGTTCGCGGCGGGCTCGTGCCGAGCGGAGCCGGTCGAGGCACAGGTTGGTGACGACCTTCGTCAGCCATGCTTCCGGCACCTTGATCCGCTGGCGGTCGACGGCCTGCCAGTGCAGGAACGCATCCTGCACGGCGTCTTCGGCGTCGGTGGCGGAGCCCAGCAGCCGGTACGCCAGCGAGGCCAGCCGGAACCGGCTGGCCTCGAACCGACTGGTGTCGAAGCGATCAGTGGCGGTGCTGTCCACGCGGATCACCCTAGGCGGCGGCGCCGACCGCCTTCTTGGCGGACGCATTCGGCGCGGCGGCCAGGCGGTGCTTGCGCTTGGGCATACCGAAGGTCGGGTGCGAGGTGGCCCACAGCGAGAGCTTGAGGATGCCCGCCTTGATCCGCGCGGCCTTCCGGCCGCCCACGTACTTCGGCTTTGCCTGTGCTTCGTCGTCGACCAGTTGCAGGATCCCGTCCCGCCGCCCGAGGCTGATGTGGTTGCCCGGGTAGGCCAGCTTGGTGTGCGCGATCTTGCGGCCGGTCAGGCGTCCCACGATCGCCTCGATGGCCTGGTTGCCGGTGAAGCCGGCCGAAGCGCAGGACATCGGCAGTGGCCGGCCGTTGTCGCCGATGGCGTAGGCGCTGTCGCCGGCGGCGTAGACGTTCGGGTGCGAGACCGACCGCATGGTGCGGTCGACGACGATCCGACCGTTCTCGGTGACCTCCAGCCCGCTGGCGGCGGCGATGGGGTTGACCGCGAACCCGGCCGTCCACACGGTTGCGTCGGACGCCAGGGCGGTGCCGTCGGCGCACAGCACCCGCGTCGCTTCGACGGCTTCGACCTTGGTGTACTCCAGGACGGTGATGCCCAGCCGGGCGCAGGCCTGGCGCAGGTGGCTGCGGGCTCCGGCGGAGAGCCGGGCGCCCAGCTCGCCGCGGGCGACCAGCGCCACCGACAGGCCGGGTCGGGCCTCGGCGATCTCGGTGGCGGTCTCGATGCCGGTCAACCCGTCGCCGACGACCACCACACGTCCGCCGTCGCCCCGGCTGCCCAGGCTGTCCAGGCGCTCGCGCAGGCGCAGCGCCGAGGGCCGGGCGGCGATGTCGAAGGCGTACTCGACCGCACCGGGGACGCCGCGGTCGTCGCCGTGGCTGCCGAGCGCGTAGAGAAGCGTGTCGTAGCCGAGCTGGCCGCCGCCGTCGGCGTCGGCCACGGCGACGACCTGGCGCTCGGGGTCGACGGCGGTGACACGGGCCAGGCGCAGCCGTATCCCCGTGCCCGCGAAGACGTCGTCGAGTTTCGGAGCCTTGATCTCGCGGCCGACCGCGAGCTCGTGCAGCCGCAGCCGCTGGACGAAGTCCGGCTCGGCGTTGACCACGGTGATCTCGGTGTCCGCCGGGGCCAGCCGGCGGGCCAGGTTCCCGGCCACGTGGGCCCCGGCATAGCCGGCGCCGAGGACGACGATGCGGTGCTTCATGGGTTGCTCCTGTCTGTTCGCTCGCTTGCGTGAGTTGAGCGGAACAGCGCCCCGATTGCTGACAGGAACGGCATGTGGCACGGGTCACAGAGCGGCAGGGGTGTCGCCCACCACCTACCGGCCTCCCGAGAGGAGCCCCGGGGTTGATACTGGTGGGCTCTCGCATTCAACTGTCGCCAGTTCTCCGAGGAGTCCAACCGGCTGGTGACCTTGTGTGATCGCCAGCCGTACGGCTCCGCGTCCCGCCGGTCTCCTCGAGGAGGCGGCTGGTGGTCTTGTCGTGGTAGCCGAGAGCGTCCGCGATGACGGGGCGGGCAGTTCGAGGAGCTGCTGTCGGATGGCGGCACCGCGGACGGCTGCGACCGGGACGCCGATCCCGCACATGACCGCGGAAAGGTGGTCGGGGCGGGCCGGCTGGGGAAGAGCCGGCGGGGTGCCCGGCCGAACCGGGTGCCGCCGGTCAGCGTCTTACGATCCGGTCGAGGACTGTGGCGATGCCGGACTTGACCGCGTCGCGGTGGTGGAGGGGTTCCGCGGGCAGTTCGCTGGTGGGGCGCACGCCCCGGTCGGCGAGGATGTAGAGCAGGCGCAGGGTGCGCAGGCAGTTGCTGATGTGAGCGGGCACCGGAGTGCTGATGCGGTCGGCCCCGAAGCGGTCGGCGATCGGATCCAGCCAGCCGACGGCATCGCGCTCACTCAGGTCGGTACGGGTGAGGACCCGGGCGATCGCCCGGGCGAGGCGGTCGTCCTCCATCTGGTCGTAGACGTGGTCGGTGGGCGCCGTCAGCCGCGCGGCAGCGAGGTTCAGCATCCGCACCGGCGCCACCTCGGGGTGGCGACCGAAGCTGGCAAGCAGGTCCGCGCCGTGCGCCACCGCGTGAAGCCAGCCGAGCGTCTCGTCGTGGCCACGCAGATCCTGCTCCGCCGGGTACCAGTGCTCGAACGCCTCCACCCAGCCGGCCTTGAAGTCCCCCGCGGCCACCAGCATGTCGAGCACGAGGGGCGCGAAGGTGCGGGCCTCGACCCGCGGGTCGGTGAACCGGGTCGCCATCTCGTCCCCCAACTCCAGCCGCCGGGACATCCCGATCGCCCCGCGAGCGATCCAGGTCGCGAGGACGGCGTAGGGCGCGCCGTCCCGGACCAGTGGATCGGGATCTGCCAGGGCACGGGACAGCTCGCGGACGAGGTCGTCCATGGGCCGGTCAGCGGGCACGGCACAGTCGGCGGCCTCGACGCTCTTCCAGTCGGTCATGACGGGCAGAATAGGTCCACACCGTTGCCGTACGCCTGCGAATTATGTCCAGGATTTATCTCAACCCGTCAACTTCCCGACCAGACTCAGCAGTTCTGACGTCTGTATCACCCTGCCCCTCACCACCGTGGGCCTCCCGGGCGGCGACCTCGCGTTGCAGGCAGGCGGCGAGGAACTCCTCATGCGTCCACGACTCCGCCCTGGCCCGCTCCGCCAGGCGTTGCACCGACGCAGCCAGGGATGGTGCCTTCAGGGCGCGGGTGAGGAACGCGATCTCCGACGTGACGTTGCGGCTGGTCTTGGTGGCCATCACGCAGCCACCTCAACGTCGAGGCCGAACATCCGGTCGTAATCGGCCAGCCGGCGATGCTCCACCTCGGTCGTGACCGCCGGCGCCGGTGCCTGTCGGGCGGCTGTCCGCAGGTCGGCGGCGGCCTGGCGGTGAGCCGGGTCGGTGATGCTCTGGTGTTTGGCCCAGCACCGGTCATGCCGGGCAACGAGCCGGTCCTCGCAGAACACCTGCACCCGGTCGGCGTCGGCGACGATGTCCACTCGTCGGCCCACCGCCGCCGGGTGCACCGAGTAGTCGTTGCCGTCCAAGCGAACGTAGTGATCGCGAGGCAGGCGTGTGGTCTGCCGCCAACCGACCACCGGCGCGACCGGCGGCAGCGACAGCATCGCGGCCCGGTCGGCGTCCCACCGGTCCACCGGCCGGCAACCCAGCACCCGGTGCCGGCGGTTGTTCGCCCGCACCAGCCACTCGGACAGCTGGGCGTTGAAGTCCTGCGGTGAGCCGAACCGACGGCCGGGCAGGAACGACGTCTCCAGATAGCCGTTGGCCCTCTCGACCAAGCCCTTGGCCTCAGGGTCCGCCGGCCGGCACTGGATCACCTTGATGCCGAGGGTGCCGCGGAAGGCGTTCATCGCCTCGGTCAACTGCGGCCTGCCGGCCCGCCACTGCCCGACCGCGGACTCGTTGTCCCACACCAACGCCTTGGGCGTCCGGTCCCAGCCGGAGATCAGCGTCCAGTGCCCGACCAGCAGATCCGCCGACTGCCGAGACGGGATCATCACCGCCGACAGCCACCGCGAATTACCGGACACCATCACCAGCACCGGCGGCCGGCCGGTCTGCCCGAACCCCAACGGCACGTCCGCCGGCGGGAACCACAGGTCACACTGCGCCAGCTCACCCGGCAGATAGTCAGTGCGCTGCGCCGGGTCAGGGCGACGGAACAACGGCCGCAACTGCTGCACCCGATCACAGAACACCGTCTTCCCGCGAGTCCAGCTGACCCTCTCCATGATCACCGTCGAGGGCATGTCCGGGAACTCCGCCAACAACGCCCGGATCTGCGGCTCGACCGCGTACACCGCCAAGCCGAAGCTGCGGCCGCTGCGCGACCCCGACCAGCCCGGCGGAGAGTAGCGGGCCCGCTACGGCATGGTCAGCGGACGTCGCTTCTCGGGAGGCACGTAGGAGGGGTGTTCGGGGATCAACGCGCATCCGCGGAAGTCGTGGACGCAGATCGCGCACCGATTAGTTCTCCGCGCCGCGCCCGTCTGTACGTGGGAGATCGACTCACGGGAGGCTGGCACGATGCGGAAACTGATCTTCGGCATGAACGTGACCCTGGACGGCTACATCGCCGCGACCGGCGACGACATCGGCTGGAGTGGGGGGGAGGGACCGGACTCGTCGCCGAGCGATGAGCTGTTCCAGTGGTGGTACGACCAGATGCGGGCGAGCGATCTGTCGCTGTACGGGCGCAAGCTGTGGGAGGCGATGAGCTCCCACTGGCCGACCGGCGACCAGCGGCCCAACGCTACCCGGGCGGAGATCGAGTTCGCGCGCGTCTGGCGGGACATGCCGAAGGTGGTGTTCTCCTCGACGATCGACAAGGTCGACTGGAACACGCGCCTGGTCACCGACGGCGCGGTCGCCGAGATCACCCGGCTCAAGGCCGAGGACGGCGGCCCGATGGACATCGGCGGCGCGACGCTTGCCGGGGCGGCCATGCGGGCCGGGCTGATCGACGAATACGCCCTGGTCACCCACCCGGTCCTGGTGGGCGGCGGCACGCCGTTCTTCACCGTGCTGGACACCTGGGTGAACCTGAACCTGGTCGAGACGCGGACATTTCCCGGCGGCGCAGTGCTGACCCGATACGAGACGAGGCGATGAGCACGGCCAAATGCTCGGCTCGTAAGGCCAGGTCGAAATCCTTCCTGGCGTGCTCACCGCCGGCAACGCCGGCGGGGCGGTGGTGTTCACGTTGTCGCGTTGGTGTTCAGCTGGTCGGGGTGCTCATTCCGCGATGACTTCGGTGACGGTGGCCCGTGCGGTGGACTCGTCGACGATGGGGCCATGTGTGATCACAGTGTCGGGGGCAGGCCCAGCCATGGTTTGTCGGTGGCGTCGAATCCGGTGAGTTCGGCGACCTTCCCGTCGACGATGTGCAGGACCGCGATGGTGAACAACCGGTACTCCGGGTCGTTGGGGGTGCGGAGGTACAGGACGGCGGCAGGCATGCGGTTGACCGTCGTGGGGATACAGCGCCAGTCGTCTTTGCCGCGCTGGAAGAGCCCACTGGAGACCCAGCCGTCCACCGCGTCCTTGGCTGTGACGATCAAGGTGCCCGGCTCGGGAAGCATCGCGAAGCGCAGATCGTCGCGCAGCAGGGCCATCAGCCCGTCGAGGTCGTTGCGCTCATGGGCGTCGATATACGACTTCACCACGGTGCGCTCGTCGTTCGACAGCTCGTGCGTGGCGGGGCTCCGCCAGTCGAGGCGGCGGTCGGGCAGCTGCTCGCGCATCGTCACGCGCGCCCGCTGCAGTGCGCTGGTCACCGATGCGACGGTCAGATCGAGGGCGTCGGCGGCCTTCGACGCCGGCCAGCCGAGGACGTCGCGCAGGATGAACACCGCCCGCTGCCGCGGCGGCAGGTGCTGGACGGCGACGATGAACGCCAGCTCGATCGTCTCCCGCGCCACCACCGACTCCTGCGGGTCCTCCGGGAGCATCCGGTCCGGGTAGGGCTGCAGGTATCGCACTTCCGAGCCCGCGCCCGGCAGCTCGACAGTCACGGGTGTGCGGTCGTTGCGCTTCTCCAGGAAGTCGAGGCAGACGTTCGTCGCGATCCGGTACAGCCAGGTCCGCAGGGCCGCGTGGCCCTTGAACGACTCTCGCTTGTTCCACGCTCGCAGGAACGTCTCCTGCGTCATGTCCTGGGCGTCCTCGTAGTTCGCGAGCATCCGGTAGCAGTGCACCTGCAACTCACGCCGGTGACGCTCCGTGATTCGTGCGAACCGCGTCGTGTCGCCTGAGCGGACCGCCGCGATGAACGTGGCCTCGTCGGCGCCCGGCAGTCTGGCATCGGTCATGGTCAGCAATCCTTCCACCGGCGTTAGCAGCTAGCAAAACTGACGACGTGGCGGAGGATTTCTGATCGGTGAAGCCGCTGACACCGGGCCATTCGCCAGGCAGGCCGGTCGGGTCGATCCATCCGGGACGTGCTTTGGGTCGGGCACACCCTCGATGTCGAGGTGGGGTCAGCACGTGGCCAAGCGTTGTTTACGGCGCCGGCTACTCGGGGGGCCGTCTGGTGAGGAGCTTCCCGCACCGCTCCTGGCGGTACCGATCTTCCTCAACCCCCAGCCCGCCCGGCGGGCGTGATGCCTGCACCTTGCCGACCACGCCGACTCGTGAGCCGATTAACGGATTACTGGTAATGACAATCCGAAAACCACCATGGACAAACCGGGCAAACCGGCGACACACCATAATGACAGTTATTGGGTAACACCAGAATCCGATATTGTTGCGACGTGTCCAAAGTGTGCAGCCGATGCGAGAAGACGCGACCGCTCGACAGCTTCATGAAGGCCGGGCGCGAACTGCTCTCGTGCGCTCCGTGCCGCGAGTACGCCCGCGCCAACAGCCACACGAACCGCAGGGCCAATCCGGACAAGGTCCGCGCCGACAACCTCTGGTCCTTCTACCGGATCAGAACGCAGGAGTACGACGCGCGGCGCGAGGCCCAGGACTACCGGTGCGCCGTCTGCACCAGACACGAGAGCGAACTGAAGGTCAGGCCCCGAGGCCGGCGACGACTGGACGGGACGCCGAACTCCGAGCCGTTCCGCCTCGTCGTGGACCGTTGCCACAACTCCGGGCGGGTGCGCGGCCTGCTGTGCGCTGAATGCAAGGTTGGCGTTGGCGCGTTCCAGGACTCACCCGAGGCGCTCATGGCGGCTGCCCGCTACCTCCTCGCACGGGAGGGCGCGCCGCTCATGCTCGAATCCAGCCCGACGACGGAAGCATGATGTGGCGCGACGGCACGCGCTGGGGGACGGCGGCCGAGATCGCTGCCGCCCTCAACCCCGACATCATCGAGGTTGAGGAACCCGCGGACAGCACTTGTCACTGAGATCGATCCTGATTGTGGTTGGCGAGAACGATCCACGGGACGTCGCCCTGGCCGACGTCGGCGAGCGTCGCACCGAGGGGACTGCAGCCGGGCCACCTCCGCCGTCAGCGCGGCACGGCAGCAGGTCGAGATGGACCCGTTTCCACACGGTCTTCACGTCGGGCGTGCGGAGGAACTTCCGATTCACGCCACCGGCCACCACGCCTGCCCCGCGGGAGCGTCCTTGACGAACACGATCCCGTCGGTGCCGGCCAGGTGGGCCGGGTCCAGCGGGGCGTAGCCGAACCAGGGGGACACGCGGGCAGCGGGCGTCATGTCGCCGAGGGCGACGGCCAGTCGCCGGGCGTCGACGACGTATCGGTCCTCGGGCAGCGCGTACAGGAGCCCCTCGATGGTGTCGGGCGGTGGGGCGTCCACGCCTCGATGGTGGATCGTGCCGAGGGTCGTGGCCAGGAAGGCGTACTCCTCGCCCAACTGGGCGCTGACGATCGCCCCGGCGCTCCACCACTGCACCGGCAGGCCGCCCATCCGTATGGTGCTCTTGTCCCGCTGGAGATGCCCGTTGTTGGCGTGCGCCAGCGCCGGGCCCCGCTCGGCGATGGCGAGCAGGTTGGCGGCCATCATCGAAGCCCGCACGCCCAGCAGCCGCGCCATGCGGCTCGGTGACGTGTCGGCCATGCAGAAGTGGTACCGCAGCAGCCCGGTGGCGGTACGGCCGTACATGCGTGCCCGGTCCCAGTCGTCCCGCGAGGACGCCGCGATCAGGTGTGGCGTCTGCGTGTCGAGCAGAGCCACCAGGTCGTCGGCGAGCAGCCGCAGCTGGCTGGCCTCGGGCGTCCGCCCCACGGACCGGGACGGGTCCATCATCGCGGCGGGATCGGTCCACCGGTCGTCGGCGCCGAGCAGGCGGTCGAGCGTTTCCGCGGTGCAGGGAAGCAGGTCGGCGTCAACCCAGGCAGTGAGGTAGGCGTGGAGTGCGGTGAGGGCCTGCCGAGGGCTCGCGGCGCCGGTGATCTCCAGCGGGCCGTCGAAACCGGCGAAGCGCACCCGCTCGGACGCGGGCCGTCCGTCGTTGTACGCGCGCATCCAGCTCACCAGCTCGCGGTTGGCCCTGGACGCGCCGAACCCGTGGCTGAAGCCGCGCTCCATGACCTCGTCGAGGGTGCCCGTGCCCGCGGTGACGTAGTCGTCCACGACCAGGCCCATCAGGCAGTCGCTCTCGACCGCGATCGTCTGGTAGCCCTCTCGCTCGACGAGTTGGCGGAAGAGTTCGTTTCGTACGTCGAGCAGCACGTCCTCGCCGTGGGTGGGCTCGCCCAGGGCGAGCAGCCGCGGCAGAGCCGGAAGCAGCCCCACGACGGAGGCAGCGTCCACGACATGAGCGGTGTCTTCGATACCGGTAGCCATGCCCTCAACGGTATCGTTGAACCGACGGTTGAAAGTTATGCGCGATATCGGCAGGACAGTGAGGCAAAACCTTCAAAACGGTGGACAGTTGAGGCCGGTTGACCTGGCGCGCCGGCACGGTCTGTCCACACAGGCGGTCAGGAACTACGAGGCGGCCGGCATCCTTCCGGGCGCCGAACGCACCCCGCACGGCTACCGCACCTACACGCCGCTGCACGCGAACGCCCTGCGCGCGTTCCTCGCCCTCGTGCCCGGGCACGGCCACCAGAAGGCCGCGTCGATCATGCAGGCGATCAACCGCGACGCGACTGAGGAGGCGCTGCGGCTCATCGACGAAAGTCACGCCCAGCTTCTCGACGACCGCCACACCCTCCAGGCCGTCGAAGCCGCGCTTCACGACCTCGGTCCCGTACCGCAGGAACGCGGCGACACGTTCGTCGGCCCTCTGGCGAGAAGGCTCGGCATCCGCCCGGCCACCCTGCGTAAATGGGAACGCGCCGGCCTGGTCCAACCGCGCCGCGACCCGCAGACGGGCTACCGGGTCTACGGCGCGGCCGACGTGCGCGACGCCCTCCTCGTCCACCAGCTCAGACGAGGCGGCTACCTGCTGGAACAGATCGCCCCGCTGATCGTCCAAGTCCGCTCCGCCGGAGGCGTCGCACCCCTTGAATCGATGCTGCGTGACTGGCATGCCCGCCTCTCGGCCCGCAGCCGCGCCATGCTCACCGGTGCCGCCGCACTGGACGCCTACCTCGGCTGCCGATCGGACGCCCAGAGACAGGCCGGTTGACGCCGCGGTCAACCATCCGCGCGCCGACGGTGTCGACGTCGGGGGCGAGGACACCGCCCTGTCTCTGCCCGTTCGTGCGGCAGCACATCGACCAGAGTCGCGGACAGTGCATCGGCAGGTGTCCCGGGTTCGGCCGCCGCTGCGCCCGGGGTTCGATCGGGATCCGTGGGCGCTACCGCAGTTGGTCGCGGCGGCGGGTCAGGTAGGCGGTCTCGGCGGTGTTGCCCGCCAGCTCGATGGCTTTGTCGTAGGCCGCGCGCGACTGCTGACTGCGGCCCAGCCGGCGCAGCAGGTCGGCGCGGGTGGCGTGGTAGGCGTGATATCCGGCCAACCTGTGCTCAAGGCGGTCGACGGCCGCCAGTGCCACCTCCGGGCCGTCGAGCTCGGCGACCGCGATGGCCCGGTTGAGGGCGATGATCGGCGAGGGGTCGAGGCGGACGAGCTGGTCGTAGAGGGCGAGGACCTGTGACCAGTCGGTGTCGCGTACGTCGCGGGCGGAGGTGTGCACGGCGTTGATCGCCGCGAGGATCTGGTAGCGGCCCGGAGCCACCCCGGCGGCCAGGCGCTCGCGCACCAGCCGATGACCCTCGGCGATCAGCGCCTTGTCCCAGGCGCCACGGTCCTGCTCGTCGAGGGCGACCAGTTCGCCGCTGGCCGAGACCCGGGCGGTGCGGCGGGCCTCGATCAGGAGCATCAGCGCCAGCAGCCCGGCCACCTCACCGTCCTCGGGCAGGAGGGCACGGATCAGGCGGGTGAGCCGGATCGCCTCGGCGGTCAGGTCGTGCCGTACGGGGTCGGTGTCGGAGCCGGTCGCCAGGTAGCCCTCGTTGAAGACGAGAAAGAGGACGGCGAGCACGCCGGTGACGCGGGCCGGGAGATCCTCGGCGGACGGCATCCGATAGGGGATGCGCGCCGCCTTGATCTTGGCCTTCGCGCGGGTGATCCGCTGCCCCATGGCACTCTCGGCCACCAGGAAGGCGCGGGCGATCTCGGGCACGGTCAGACCGCCGACCATGCGCAGCGTAAGCGCCAGGCGGGATTCCATCGCCAGCGCCGGGTGACAGCAGGTGAAGATCAGCCTCAGCCGGTCGTCGTCGATGGCGCCGAGAGGCTCGGGTGGGGTGTTGTCGTACACCATCTGAGCCTCCTTGTGTTTGTCGTCGCGCTTGGTCTCGCGCCGGATCCGGTCGATGGCCTTGCGAACGGCGGTGGTGGTCAGCCAGGCGCCGGGGTTGGGCGGCACGCCGTCGGCCGGCCACCGCTCCACGGCGGTCGTGAACGCCTCGGCCGCTGCCTCCTCGGCGATGTCGAGGTCACCGAAGCGCCTGGTCAGAGCGGCGACCACCCGGGCCCACTCGTCGTGGTGGGCCCGGGTGATCGCCTCCTCGACGTCGCTCACCGGAACGGCCGCACCTCGATCTTCCGATCGCAGACCTTCGACGCCTCGGCGGCGAGCTTGAGCGCCACATCCAGATCGGGGGCCTCCCACACCCAGAGGCCGGCGAGGTACTCCTTCGACTCCACGAAAGGCCCGTCGCTGAACACCGCCTGCTCGCCCCGGTTGTCGATGACCGTGGCCGCGTCGGTGTCCGCGAGTCCGCCCGCGAAAACCCAGTAGCCCTCGGCGATCAGTCGTTCGTTGAACGCGCTGATGGCAGGCCGCCTGTCCGTGCTGCCGGGATTGCTCTTGTCATCGATCACGGAAACCAGGTACTGCATGAAGATCATCTCCTGTGGTGTGTCGAGAAAGCGCGGTTCGGTGGTCAGGGACTTCAGGCCGTTGCATACCGCGGGCGCCCGGCCGGGCGGTAGACCTGGATCGTCACGCCCTTCGGGTCGACCCGCGACTCGATCAGGTCGAGCGCAAGATCCGGACCGGTGTCCGGGAACAGTCTCGCGCCCTGGCCGAGGATCACCGGGATCACGATCAGAGTCATCTCGTCGACCAGATCGTTCGCCAGCAGCCACCGGGTCAGGGCGCCACTGCCGTGCACCTGCAGCTCACCCCCGGCCTTGGCCTTCAGCTCACTGACGGCCGCCGCGAGGTCACCGCGGAGAACGGTCGTGTCCTCCCAGCGCGGCGCGGTGAGCGTGGTCGAGGCAACGTACTTGGGGGCCTCGTTCAAGGCCACGCCGATGGGATGTGCGCGCATCTGGTCGATCGAGCCCCAGGAGCCGGCGAACAACTCGTAGGTGCGCCGGCCGAACAGGAACGCCTCGGCGCGCTGGTAGGTCTGCGTGATGAACGTCCTGGTCTCGTCGTCACCCGCCCCCCGGGCCCATCCGCCGCGCTCGAAGCCGTTCCTGCGATCGTCCGACGCGGCGCCGTTTCCCTGCATCACTCCATCGAGGGTGACCTGGGTCATGGTCGTCAGCTTCATGATCGCGATCCCTCTACCTCGGGGCTGCCCCCTTGCGGGCGGCCTCACCCCTGCTACGAACACCACCGCCCCGATCCGACACCGCCACCCGAATTTCTTTGCAGAACCTTCCAGGGCAGCGGTCGTCAGCGATCCGACAGCGCGACAGTTCCGCGGCGACCGCGCTCCACTTCCGCAAGCGCACCCAGTATCAGCGCCGCTCCGGGTGGGCGCGTCCGAGCGCACCCGCCCTGCCCCACCGTCCGGGGATGTCGAGCAGCTCGATCCGGCCCATGCCCGAGGGCACGGCCGGTCGGGCCACCAGGTGCTCGCCGCGTGGCTCCATGCCGAGCATGGTCCGCAGCAGCAACAGGGGAGTGCCGGTCGACCACGCCTGCGGGCTGCACGCCGTGGGATACAGCACGGGATATCTGGTCAACGTCCGCTCGTAGCCGCCGAACGCCTCGGGCAGCCGCCCGTCGAAGTGTTCCGCGGCGTCGATGATCCCCTCGGCGATGCGCCCGGCCTCCTGGTGGAATCCGTAGCGCCGCAGCCCCCAGGCGATGAACGAGTTGTCGAACGGCCACACCGTGCCGACGTGGTAGCCGATCGGGTTGTAGCGCCCCTCGGCGGCGCCGAGCGTCCGCACCCCCCACCCCGAGAACAGTTGCGGGCCGAGCAGGTGCTCGGCGATCTTCGGCGCCCGGGACTCCTCGACGATGCCGCTCCACAGCAGGTGGCCGATGTTCGAGGAGAGGGCGTCGACCTGGCGGCCGTCGCCGTCGAGGGCGAGGGCGTAGTACTCGCCGTCGGCGACCCAGAAGTCACGGTTGAAGCGTTCCTTGAGCTCCGCGGCCTCCCGTTCCAGGCGGTCGGCGTACGCGGGGTCGCCCCAGAACTCGCGGGCCAGCCGCGCGCCGCGGATCTTGGCGTCGTACGCGTAGCCCTGCAGCTCACAGGTCGCCCGGGGCAGGCCGGGCAGCCGCCCGTCCCGGAACGAGATCGAGTCCCAGGAATCCTTCCAGCACTGGTTCTCCAGCCCGGTCCGCTCGTTGCGGCGCTGGTACCAGACGTAGCCGTCGCCCATGATGTCGCCGTACTCGTCGATCCAGTGCAGGGCGGCTCTCCCGGCACGTTCGAGAAACCGGACCAGGGCGGCGTCGCCGGTCCAGCGCTCGTACTCGTCGAGCAGGATGAGGTAGAGAGGAGTCGAGTCGGCGCTACCGTAGTACGGCGAGTGCGGCTGCTCCTCGAATCCGGTCGTCTCCCCGTACCGCATCTCGTGGAGAATCTTCCCGGGCTCCTCCTCGCGGAAGTCGTCCAGGACGGCCCCCTGCCGCAGGCCGAGCATGCGTAGCGTCGTGGCGGCGAGGTCGGGCACGAACGGTAGCGCCTGGATGCTGGTGAGGATGCTGTCCCGGCCGAAGATCGTCATGAACCACGGCAGGCCGGCGGCGGGAATGGCATGTTCGCCGGCACCAAGCGGCGCGAAACGCAGCGCGGAGAGGTCAGCCAGGCTGCGCCGGTAGGTCATCGCCAACGTGGGGGAGTCGCAGGTGAGGCGGGGTGCCTCCGCGAGCCAGCCGTCCAGGTCCTGCCGTATCTGCGCTCGGGCTCGACCGGGTCTGCCCTCCAGGCTCTCCCGAAGGTCGCGCCCGCCCAGGCCCAGCGCCTGCACGTGCAGGTCGGTGATCCACTGACCGTGCGGTTCGAGTCGAACGTGGTATGTCAGCCCCTGCTCGTCGACCCGGGCCGGCTCGGTGGACGAGACCAGGGTCTCCCGGCAGAACGCCTCCCGCCGATAGCCGAGACGTAGGCACCCGCCATCGGTATGGGTGTAGTACGTCCCTCTCTTGTTCCGCACGTCCTTGATCTCGAAGAGGTCGGCGAAGTCGCTGTCGACGTCGATCCGGATCCGCAGCTCGACGGGCTTGGACTCATGGTTGATCACCGTCAGCCGTTCGGTGAAGCTTCCGCCGATGGAGCGGTCGCGAATGGCCGAGACAGCGCTGTCGACGAGCGGAGTGGGGAGGACCGGGACGACGACCATGCGGCTCTCGAAGAATGCGACCTCCTCGACGGTGAGCGCGTTGACCCGTTCGTCGTTGATGGACAGGATCCATTTCGACAGGAATCGGGTGTCGAACGAGAAGAAACCGGTCGGGAAGGTGGGGGACGCGTCGATGTCGCCCGTCTCCTCGCTGACCACGAACGTGTTGCCGTCCAGCAGCCGGACGAGGCCGTCGCTCATGCCGCACGTCTCCGCTCGCGGCCGAACTCCCGAGGGTGACGGGCTCCGGGTGCCGCCGGTATGAGCCGAGAGGTGACGCGGAACAGCCGGACATCACCCTCGGTTCTGATTTCGTTGCGCAACCACGCCGGGTACAACTGTGACTGGCCGGTTATGATCCGGTCGAAGGTGGCACGGCTGGTGTGGATGACACAGTCGGCCTCACCCCCATCCCGAGAGACGCGGACATCGCCCCGTTCGATCACCATGAACCAGCGGTCGACGCCCTTCTCGTGCGTGAGGTCGAACCGGATGGTCGCGGCGATTTCCTCCAGGGAGGTTTCGTGGCCCCGACGGGCGAGCGCTTGGAAGAAGCTCGTGGTGGGATTCGACACGTCCGCCTCCCCTCCCTCCGATGCGTGCCGAGCCAGGATGAGCCGCGTACCCACCCTGCCCGGGAGCGAGGCGCTGCCGCATCACCCGGATCGGGTGAATTTCCCGCGCCGCGCGCGGCCGCAGTCCAGGTTTCATCCGTTCCGGGTGAGGTCGGCCCACCCTGGCGCGAATGACGCTGCGCATGGTCCGGGGATTTCTACGGGGGTGGTGCCATGTCGGAGGCGACCAGGAAGTTCTTCGAGACGCTCGAACGACACGGCCACGAACGCCTGCTGAAGAAGACGAACGGCACCATACGCTTCGACATCGAGCGCGACCACGAAGTCGACCACTGGTTCGTGGAGATCCGCGGCGGCACCGTCAAGGTGTCACAGCAGAACCGCGCCGCCGACACCGCCATCCGCTCCGACGACGCCTTCTTCGACCGGATGGCGCGCGGCGAAGCCAAACCGCTCCCGGCGTGGCTGAGGAACGACATCACGTTCGAAGGGCAGTTCCGGCTCATCCTCCTGCTGGAGCGGCTCTTCGCGCCGCCGCCCGGCGGGCGCCATCCGCGGGCCGTCGTCGGCGACCGGGGGAGGCGGGAATGAGGACCGATCTCGTCAGAATCCTGGACGGCAACATCTTCGTGTTGAGCGACGGCAGTGGCGACATAATGGCGACGCCCGGCGTCCCGGCCGGCTACTTCTCGTTCGACACCCGGTTCCTGTCGCTGTGGCGGCTGACCATCAACGACGAACAGGTGAGCACGCTGGCGATGGACGACCCGTCGTACTTCGAAGTGCGGTTCTTCCTCGTTCCGGGGGCTCCCACGCACTACGTGGACGCCAAGGTCTCGGTGATCCGGGAACGGACGGTGGCCGGCAGCTTCCAGGAGCGGTTGACGGTGCTCAACCATTCCGAGGAGTGGGCCGAGTTCACCGTCCGGGTGGACGCCGGCGCCGACTTCAGTTCGCTGCACATGGTCGAACGAGAACACACGCCGTCCGGCCGGCTCTACCAACGCGTCGAGGACGGACGCCTGCACCTCGGCTATGAGCGGGAGAAGTATCACCGCGAGACCCAGATATCCACGACCGAGCCGGCGCAGGTCGACGAACAGGGGCTGACCTACCACATCCGGATCGAACCCCACGGGCAGTGGGTCACCACGTTGCACGTCCGGGGGCTGGTGCTGCGCCCCGACGGTCACGACATGCGAGAACGCCTCTCTCCCCGTTGCCGGCAACGCGACACGGCAGGGCTCCAGGAGGACCTGCGACAGTGGCTCGACAGGGCTCCGCAGCTCAGCTGCGACTGGAAGCCACTGGAGCGGACGTACCGGCGCGCCCTGGTCGACCTTGCCGCTCTGCGGTTCTCGCCGCTGACGCTGCCGACCGAGCCGCTGCCCGCGGCGGGCCTGCCGTGGGACGCCACCCTCACCGGTCGCGACCCCATTCTCACCAGTTTGCAGGTCCTGCCGTTCATGCCGGATCTGGCCGTCAACACCCTGCGGATGCTCGGCCTCGACCAGGGCAGCGTCCTCGACGACTTCCGGGACGAGGAGCCGGGCAAGATCCTGCGCGAGTTCCGCTACGGCGAGATGGTCGCGTTCGAGGAACGCCCGCAGGGGCCGTACTTCGGTGCCGCCGACAGCACCCCCCTCTACGTCATCCTGCTCGACGAGTACGAGCGGTGGACCGGCGACGCCGCGGTGGTGCGCGAATTCGAGGACGAGGCGCGCGCGGCGCTGCACTGGATCGACGAGTACGGCGACATCATGGGCGACGGCTACGTCTGGTACCAGCGCCGCAACGAGCGGACCGGGCTGGAGAACCAGTGCTGGAAGGAAACCAAGAACTCGATCTCGTTCCGGGACGGGCGGCTGCCCGGCCTGCCCCGGGCGACCTGTGAGCTGCAGGGCTACGCGTACGACGCCAAGATCCGCGGCGCGCGGCTGGCCCGCGAGTTCTGGGACGACCCCGCGTACGCCGACCGCCTGGAACGGGAAGCCGCGGAGCTCAAGGAACGCTTCAACCGTGACTTCTGGGTCGCCGACGGCGAGTACTACGCCCTCGCCCTCGACGGCGACGGCCGCCAGGTCGACGCCCTCTCCTCGAACATCGGCCACCTGCTGTGGAGCGGCATCGTCGAGGAGTCCCGGGCGCCGAAGATCGCCGAGCACCTGCTCGGCTCCCGCCTGTTCTCCGGGTGGGGCGTGCGCACCCTCGCCCAGGGGGAGGGACGTTACAACCCGCTCGGCTACCACGTCGGCACGGTGTGGCCGTTCGACAACTCGTTCATCGCCTGGGGGCTGCGGCGCTACGGATTCCACCAGGAGGCCGGCCGCATCGCCGAGGGAATCATCGACGCGTCCCGGTATTTCCAGTGGCGCCTTCCGGAGGCCTTCGGCGGCTACGACCGCGAGTTGACCCGGCACCCCGTGCAGTATCCGGCGGCGAACAGCCCACAGGCCCTGGCCACCGGGGCGCCCCTGCTGCTGGTGCGCACGCTGCTCGGCCTCGAGCCGTACGGCGATGACCTGGTGGTCGTGCCGGCGCTGCCCGAACGGTTCGGTCGGATCGAACTGCTCGACATTCCCGGGCGGTGGGGCCGCGTCGACGCCATCGGCAGCGTGCGATCCCCGGCGCCGAACGCGGTCGGCAACTGAGCCGGGCGACGTCGCCCACGGGGGCGGTGGGCCGGGAGCGGTCAGGCGCGCGCGCCGCCGAAGCCGAGCAGGACGGCGAGGCCCAGGGCGCTGCGCGGGGCGTACGGCACCCGCCACAGGCCGCCGTGCGCCGCGGCGTACGCCTCGGCCTGCCACGGGTGCGGCAGCGACGGGCCGGCGGTGCGCAGGGCGTGCACCAGCAGCGCGGCCATCAACGTGTTGCTGGTCGCCGGCTCGAACACCTCGATGCCGAAGCGGTGCGCGCCCGCGTACGCGGCGGCCAGCGCGCGGTTGCGCAGCACCGAGCGGGTGCGGGTGGGCGGCGCGACCGTGAACGACACGGTCGACCCGGCGTCGCGGGCCACCGTCGCCCGCCACCGTTGCAGCCGCTTGGCGAGGGCGTAGTTGGGACCCTGTTGGGGGACGAGGCTGTCGTTGACGCCGGGGTCGGCGTCGGGCGGGTAGTTGCGGTGCAGGAGCCTGCCGCCGGAGGCGACCCGCAGCGAGCGGCGGAGGATCCCGCGGGCCGCGTAGCCCCGTTCGGCGTGGCGTACCGCGTCGCCGGGGACGGCGAAGACGTCGGTGGGGGTGGCCAGGAAGGCGAGCGCCACGTCGTCGCGGCGGTCCTGCAGCCGCAGCGTGAGCGCGTCGACAGCCGTGGCGACCCGGACGTTGGTCGCGCCGTCGGCGTAGACGTAGTTGCCGAGCACGAGCCGGCCGTCGACGCCGAGCAGCCAGTCGGCCACCTGCGGGAGGTTGTGCAGCAGGTCGGCGCCGGCGCGCTCGGCCAGCGTCTCGTCGTCGGGGCCGGTGCCGGCGGGCACGGGCAGGTGGAGCCGGCCGCCGTAGCGGCGCGTCGTGTGCAGCAGCCGCCGCCAGATCTCCGGTCGCGGCAGGTCGACGGCGACCACGTCGCCGCCCCAGCGCAGCACGGACGGCAGCGGGCCCATCTCGGCGCCGGCGCCGAGCACCACGATGCGCTGGTCGCGCAGGTCGAGCCAGTCGGGGTTCGCCAGGACGGCGCGTACGGCCTCGGCGCAGGACGGCTCGACGACGCCGGCGGTGACCCAGGCGTCGAGCCGGCGGCGCAGGTCGTCGCCGCGCAGCCGCTGGCCCCGGTACGGCAGGGACAGCTCGCGCTCGACCTCGCCGGTGCCGGCGACGGTCGCGGTGTGCGGCGGCGCGACGTCGGTGGAGGTGGTGAACACGTCGCCGAGGCCGATCTCGGTGCCGTCGGCGCGGACCACGGTCATCCGGCGGTGCAGCGAGGCGAGCCCGTCCCGGGCGATGGTGACCGCGGCGTCGCGGGAGAGCAGCCCGGCCTCGACGAGCCGCCGGAAGTGCCCGAGGTATCCGTGCCGCCAGTTCGTCTCGTGTTCGGCCGAGCGCGCGCCGACGGGGTCGACGGCACGCAGCGCGTCGGCGACGACGGCCCGCCCGAGCGCGGAGGTGCTGCGCCCCGCGTCGGTCTTCGGGAACACCACCCCGGTCGGACCCTCCACGGGCACCACCCTTCCGCACCGGCCCGTCGGGCCGCCCTCGGTCGTCGGGTGCCACTCTGCCGTACCCGGCGGCGCGGCGCAGAGCGGGCCGTTCGGTGTGACGCGGCCCGACGCGGACGGCGGGGCCCCGCGCTCGCGCGACCGTTGACGGGTCGGCGACGTCGGCCCGCCGATCCGCTCCCGAGGTGTGCCGGCCGGTCGCGCGGACGACACAATGCCCCTTTGACATCCTCCCCCGCCTAAAGGCGGGGGATTCCCACCCTCACGGGTTGGGGTTCCTGGTTCACCGCAGACCGCACGAAAGGTTGCCCCTCGTGTCTGACGTCCGCTCCGCAGGCGTTTTGCGTCTCGACCAGCCCGGCCGCGACAGCGATGTTCTTTGCGGCGTTGACGTCCCGGTCATGCCGGGTGCCGCAACCCGGACACGCCCAGTGGCGTGTGCCGAGGGAAAGCTGGGCGAGCAGGTGCCCGCACGCCGAGCAGGTCTTCGACGACGGGTACCAGCGATCCACGACGGCGAGGGTGCGGCCGTCGCGGTGCGCCTTGTAGGTGAGCAGAGCGCGGAACTCGGCCCAGCCGGTACGCGAGATGGCTTTGGCGAGGGACCGGTTGCGGACCATGTTCGCCACCGCCAGATCCTCTATCGCGATGGCGGCGAACCGGCGCGCCAGGGTGGTGGACTGCTGGTGGAGGAAGTCCCGGCGGGCGTCGCGTACCCGCGAATGCGCGCGCGCCACCCTTTGCCTGGCCTTGGCGCGGTTGGCCGAGCCCTTCTGCCGGCGGGCCATCATCCGCTGATACCGCTTGAGTCGGCGTTCCCGACGCTCCATGTGCCTCGGGTGGGGGATGCGTTCGCCGGTGGACAGCACCGCGAAGTCGCTCAGGCCGAGGTCCACGCCCACCACCCCGTCCGTCGGTTGGGGTGCGGCGGGTGTGTCGATGTCGACGGCGAAGGTCACGAACCAGCGGCCGTCCGGGTCACGCGTCACCGTCACCATCGTTGGATCCAACCCGGTCACATCCACGTCGGGCCACGACCACACGAACCGCAGCACACCGGGCGTCTTCCCCAACGACAGGTTGCCGTCACGAAGGCGGAACGCCGACCGGGTGTAGGAGGCGGACTGGCGGCCGTGCCGCGACTTGTAACGCGGATACCGGGCCCGCTTGGCGAAGAACGCCGTCATCGCGGCGTGCTGATGCCGCAAGGTCTGCTGCAACGGCACCGACGACACCTCACCCAGAAACACCAGATCGGGCTGCCTCTTCATCTCCGTCAACGCACGATCCGTCTCCGCGTAGGAAGTGGATCTCCGCTCGGTGTGCCACCGGGCATGACGGGCAGCGAGAGTGCGGTTCCAGACGACACGTACACACCCGAACGTGCGGTTCAGCACCGCCGCCTGCTCCGGCGTCGGGTACGCCCGACACCTGTACGCCGTCCGCACAGAACCAGTCATACCAGAAAGGACAGTCATGGCTGACAACGCATCCGCCATTCCTCCCCGCCCTGAAGGACCGGGCGTCCTGGCGGTGATCCGGTGACGATGCCGTTTCCCTCGCCGACCGTTCCGGCCGCCAACCGCACCGAGGTGTTCCTGCGCTACCTCGACTACTTCCGGGAGAGTGTGCTGGCCAAGGTGTCCGCGCTGCCGGAGGAGGAGCTGCGCCGCAGCCGGCTGGCGTCGGGCTGGACCCCGCTGGAGTTGGTCAAACACCTCCGCTATGTGGAGCTGCGTTGGATCGAGTGGGGGTTCCAGGGTCGCGACGTCGCGCGGCCGTGGGGCGACCGGCGGGGCGACGCGTGGCACGTGGCGCCGGAGGAGAGCCGCGCCGACCTGATGGCCGCGCTGCGCGCGCAGGGCGCACACACCACGGCGGTGGTGACGGGCAGCGATCTGGCGGCGGTCGGCGCGCCGGGCCCGCGGTGGGACGGCGCCGATCCCGCGACGCTGGAACGGGTGCTGTTCCACCTGGTCCAGGAGTACGCCCGCCACCTCGGGCATCTGGACATCGTCGCCGAGCTCGCCGGCGGCCCGACCAGTGAGTGACCCGGCCTCGGGCGGGGCGACTCCCACGGTCGCGGGCCGGCCCGCGTGTGTCGGAGCCGGCCGGTGTCGAGGCAGGCGGGGAGCCGGGCCTGGTCAGGTCAGGGCAGGTCGGTCAGGATCCTGCGCTTCTGCGCGGCGAACTCGTCCTCGGTCAGCGCCCCGGCCAGGTGCAGCTGGTGCAGTTTGGCCAGCCGGTCCAGGGGGTCGGCACCGAGGTCACCCGTGGTGTCCAGCGCGTCGCCCAGCACGAAGCGGCGCCGGTCGGCGGGGTCGTAGCGTACGGCGAAGCGCTGGCCTCGGCGCGGCGCGTCCAGGCGGGAGACGATCAGGGCCGTTTCGCCCGTGAACGAGGCGGAGCCGTCCGACGGACTGATGCGCAGAGTCAGCCGTACCCGTGGGTTGTCGTTGACCGTCATCCCGGTGTCCCGCACGTCGGTGACGGTGCCGACCGCCTCGGCGCCCTCGGCGGCCAGGCGCGCCGCCGTGCCGCGCCGGCGCAGTACGAACGGCAGGACGGCGAGCGGCACCAGGATCATCGTGCCGAAGATGCCGGCGAGCAGGAACGGCATTCCCCGCTCGGTGGCGGGCAGTTCCGCGGCGGCCCAGAGCGCCGCGCCGGTGAGCGCCAGGAAGAGGCCGGGGAGCGCCAGGCCGGCTCCGGCGATCACCGCGATGACGACCCCGATGATCCCACCGAACAGGGCACCCAGGTATCCCGGCGCCTGCGGCGGGCACGGCGGCTGACCGACGTCGCCGCAGGTGCCGATCAGCAGCAGGCCGTGGATGGCCCAGGCGACGGCGACGCAGCCGGCGGCGCCCACGACGTGGGCGATGATCTTCCGGATCGACATGGCCGCATGGTAGACGCCGGCCACGTGCCCCCGGCCGCCTCCCGGGGGATGGGTCAGGTCCGGGTCGGTACGTGCAGGCGGCCGTCGACGATCTCGGCGACCTCGTCGACGCGGTCGAGGTGGCCCAGGTCGTGGGTGACCAGGACGGTGGCGGTGCCGCGCTGCCGGGTGAGTTCGGTGATCAGGTCGACGATCGCCGCGCCGCGCTCGTGGTCCAGCGCGCTGGTGGGCTCGTCGACGAGAAGCACCGCCGGGTCGTTCATCAGGGCGCGGGCGATGTTGACCCGCTGGCGTTGCCCGCCGGAGAGCTGGTGCGGACGGCGGTCGGCCTGACCGGTCAGTCCCACCGCGGCCAGCAGGCGGGCGGCGCGGTCGCGGCCGGCGCGGTGGGAGCCGCCGGAGAGGTGGGCGATCACCGCCAACTGTTCGGCGGCGGTCAGCGAGGCGATGAGGTTGGGCTGCTGGAAGACGATCCCGACCTTCGCGCGTCGCAGGGCGGTCGTCTGCCGCCGGCTGAGGCCGGTGGTGTCGGTGCCGGCGATGACGACCCGGCCCGAGTCGGGGGTGATCAGGGTGGCGGCCACCGCCAGCAGGCTGGACTTGCCGGACCCGGACGGGCCGATGACGGCGGTGGTGGTGCCGGCGGGCACGCTCAGGCTGACGCGGTCGAGCGCGGTCAGCCGGGCGTCCCCGTCGGGGTAGGTCAGCGTGACGTCGGACAGGTCGAGGCTCATCGGGCGCTCCCCAGGGCGGTCAGCGGGTCGACGGAGGTGATGCGGCGTACGGAGAGGGCGGCGCCGGCCGTGCCGAGCGCGATCGTCACGGTGGCCGGCAGCAGGACGGATCCGGCGGTCAGCGCGAACGGCACGGCGCCGGCCGCCGCGGCGCCGATCGCCACGGCCAGCCCGGTGCCGACGGTCGTGCCGGCGAGCAGCAGCGCCAGGGCCTGCCCGAGGGCGTCGCGCAGCAGGTGGCCGGTGGTGGCGCCGAGCGCCTTCAGCACGGCGATGTCGGGGGCGCGCTGGATGGTCCACACGGTGAAGAACGCGCCGATGACCAGGGCGGAGATCACGAACAGCATGCCGCGCATGAGCTGGAGCGAGCCGTTCTCGGCGGTGTGCGAGCCGATCGCGGACAGCGCCGCCGAGCGGGTCACGGTGCGGGTGTCCAGCTCCCGGTCGGCGGCGGCCAGGTCGGCGTCGCGGGCGGTGGTCAGCGCGATGACGGTGGCGGAGTCGTCGGCCGCGCCGGGCGCCAGCCGCTGCCAGTCGGCCAGGTCGGTCCAGATGACCGGGGTGTGGCTGTGGGAGGCGTCGCCGGCCACCGCCGCGACGGTCAGCCGCCGACCGCCGGCGAGCACGTCCTGGCCCGGTCGGACGGCCAGGGCCTCGGCCGCGCCTTCGGACAGCACGGCCTGCCCGGCGGCGACGGCGCCGGGGGCCAGGTGCGAGTCGGACGCGACGCCGAACGCGGACAGCGCGGCGGTGCGGTCGCCGGCGCTGACCCTGGTGGTGGTGATGCCGAGGGGGGCGGCGCTGCGCACCCCTGGGACGTCCCGCCAGCGCAGCCACTGCTGCCGGGTGACGGTCGACTCGGTGAAGGAGAGCTTCTGCCCGTCGGCCGGGGCGGAGAACACCAGGTGGTCGGCGGGCAGGTCGGTGATCGCCGAGGTGCTGTCCCGGCCCAGCCCGGCGGTCAGGCCGGACAGCAGGACGACCAGCAGCGTCATCAGCGTCACGACCGTTCCCATCAGGGCGAACCGGCCCTTGGCGAACCGCAGATCTCTCCACGCGACGAACACGAGCGCAGCAACCTTCCGTTGGTGGGCGGGGCCGCGGCGGCGGCCCGGCACCAACCCTCGCCCGCCGCACGCCGGCCGGCATCGCGCCGCGGATCGGGTCCTCGGCGTCGAAGTGCGCACGTCAGGATCAACCCTTTGGTTGATGGCGGCGGCCGTGCGCGCCCTAGCCTGGAGTCATCGTGAACCCGGAATCCCTCGCCCGACCGCTGCGGGTGCTGCGCGTCTGCCTGCACCTGCTGGTCGGGGGTCTGCTCGTGGTGGTCGCCGCACGCGCCCTGGTGGGGGCGGCGCCGCACCGCGCCGCCGTGCTCGCCGCGTCGGCGTCGCTGGCCGTCGGCTACGCCGTCGGTGCCGCCTTGCCGCCGGTGCGCCGGTCCCGTCGTGCGGCGGCGGCGTGGCTGGCGGCGCTGACCGCCGGGTGGCTGGTGCTGCTCGGTCTGACCCCGGACGGGGTGTGGCTCGCGTTCCCCCTGTTCCTGCTGCACCTGCACCTGCTGCCGGTCCGGTGGGGGATCGTCGCGGTGGTGGTGACGACCGTGGCGGCGGTCGGCGGCGTGGTCGGGCACCAGGGGGGCGTCACGCCGGGCGCGGTGCTCGGTCCGGTCCTCGGCGCCGCCGTGTCCGTCGGCACGGTGCTGGGCTACCAGGCGCTGTACCGCGAGAGCGAACACCGCCGGCGGTTGATCGAGCAGCTGACCGCCACCCGTACCGAGCTGGCCGCCGCCGAGCACGCCGCCGGCGTCCTGGCCGAACGTGAACGCCTGGCCCGCGAGATCCACGACACCCTCGCGCAGGGGCTGTCCAGCATCCAGCTGCTGCTGCGGGCCGCCCAGCGGGCCCTGCCCGAGCGGGTGGACGTCGCCGGCGACCACGTCGAGCAGGCCCGCCGGACGGCGCAGGACAACCTGGTGGAGGCCCGTCGGTTCGTGCGCGCCCTGGCTCCGCCCGGTCTCGACGGCGGCTCGCTGCCGGCGGCGCTGCGGCGGCTGTGCGCCACGACCGCCGCCCGGTCGGGGCTGGCGGTGCACTGTGACCTGGACGGGCCGGCGGTGCGCCTGCCGACCCCGCACGAGGTGGCCCTGCTGCGCATCGCCCAGTCCGCGTTGGCCAACACCGTACGCCACGCCGGGGCCACCCGGGTCGAGGTGGCGCTGCGACACCGGGACGACGGCGTCGTCCTGGCCGTGGCCGACGACGGCCGCGGCTTCGACCCCGGCGCCGTCGCCGGTCGCGGTGACGGCGGGTTCGGGCTGGCGGCGATGCGGGCGCGGGCCGAGGAACTGGGTGGCACGCTGACCGTGGAGTCGACGCCCGGCCGGGGCACCACGCTGACCGTCGCCTTCGCCCATCCCGCCGACGGGGCGGCGGGCGCATGAGCGATCCGATCCGGCTGCTGCTGGCCGACGACCACCCCGTCGTCCGGGCCGGCCTGCGCGCCGTCCTCGCCACCGAGCCCGACCTCGAGGTGGTCGCCGAGGCCGCCACCGCCGAGCAGGCCGTCGCGCTCGCCGAACGGGACCGGGTGGACGTGGTGCTGATGGACCTGCAGTTCGGCGCGGGCATGCACGGCGCCGAGGCCACCGCCGCCATCACCGGCCGCGCGGGCAGCCCGGTCGTGCTGGTGCTGACCACGTACGACACCGACGCCGACATCCTCGCGGCGGTCGAGGCCGGCGCGTCGGGGTACCTGCTCAAGGACGCCCCGCCCGAGGAACTCGCCGCAGCGGTGCGCGCCGCCGCGGCCGGGAGGTCGGCCCTCGCGCCGGCGGTCGCCCACCGGCTGATCGACCGGATGCGCGCCCCGGGCACCGCGCTGAGCCGCCGCGAGACCGAGGTCCTCCAGCTCGTCGCCGACGGGCTGTCCAACCAGCAGATCAGCAGCCGGCTGCACGTCAGCCAGGCCACCGTCAAGACGCACCTGGTGCACGTCTACGGCAAGCTCGGGGTCGACTCCCGCACCGCCGCCGTCGCCGCCGCCCGGGCCCGCGGGTTGATCCGCCGCTGACCGGGCGGCGACGGCGAGAGCTGGAGCCGCCGTGCGACCGGATGGGAACGAACCGTGACCGGTCAGCGCGCGGCGACCGCGAGGCCGTCGCGCGGCACCGACGTGAGTCGTCGTACGCCGGGCACGGCGGCGGTGCCGGCGCAGGCAACGAGGACCAGCGCGCCCGCCGTGAGCAGCGGCACCGAGTCGCCCCAGGCGCGCGCCGCGATCGGCGCGAGGGCGTAGCCCAGCGGCATCGCGCCGAGGGAGACCAGCCAGTCGTACGAGGTGACGCGGGCGAGGACGTGGGGCGGGAACTGCCCCTGCACGACGGTCTCCCACACGGGGTTGAGGTAGCCGAGGGCGGCCAGCGCGACGCCGTAGGCGACGACGACCAGCGGGGCGGGCGCGGCGACGGCGAGCAGGGCCAGCGGCGCGGCGTAGCTGGCGAGGCCGAGATTGGCCACCAGCACCGGGCGGCGGGGGCGGATCCGGGCGGCGAGCAGCGAGCCGGCGAGCATGCCGACCGCACCGGCCTGGAGCATCAGCACCCAGACGCCCTCGCCGCCGAGGCGTCCCACGGCGACCGCCGGGCCGAGGGTGGTCAGGACGGCGGCGGCGCCGTTCCAGACGCCGTGGCCGAGCAGGCTGGTCCAGAACCAGTCGCGGCGGCGGACCTCCTGCCAGCCGTGGGTCAGGTCGGCCAGGACGCTGCGTTTCGGCATGGGGACGTGGCGGACCCGGAGGACCGCGAGCAGCAGCGCGCTGAGCGCGAACGTCGCGGCGTCGAGGACGAACGCCCAGCCGGGGCCGGCGGCCCAGATCAGCGCGCCCGCGAGGGCGGGCCCGGCGAGGCGGCTGGCGTTGGCGGTGACGCCCATCAGCGCGTTGGCCTGTTGCCGTTGCGTGGCGTCGACGGTGCCGGCGACCAGGGGTGAGGCGGTGGGCAGGGCGAACGCGCCGGCGGCGCCGCCGACCGCGGCGGCCACCGCGATCACGCCGAGCGACGCCTGGCCGAGGAGTTGGAGGCCGACGGCGAGTTGCGCGACGCAGCGTACGAGGTCGGCGACGATCGCGACGCGGCGGGCGTCGAGCCGGTCGGCGAGCACGCCGCCGAGGGGCAGCAGGAGCAGGCGGGGCACCATCGCGCAGGCCAGCACGAGGGCGAGGGCGCCGGTGGAGCCGGTCGCGCGGAGCACGGCCAGGGCGAGGGCGGCGGGCACGACGGCGTCGCCGACGGCGGAGACGGTGCGGCCGAGGAAGAGCAGCCGGAACGGGCGTACGCGGAGAGGATGCACCGCGACAAGATACTTCGACATCGAATCTTTCGACAACGAATATTTCGGTGTCGGCATATGGTGGGTTCCATGACCGACCGCGACCGCGTCGACCGCCACGTCGAGCGCTGGCTGCCGATCCTGCCGACCCTCGACCCCGACATCGAAGGCGTGGTGAGCCGGATGCAGTTCCTCACCCGGCATCTGCGCGAGGTCAAGGAGCGGACCCTCGTCGACCTGGACCTGCAGGGCCACGAGTACGACACCCTGCACGCCCTGGCCGGCCGAGGAGGCCGGGCCGCGCCGTCGGAACTCGCGCGTGACCTGGCGATGGCGCCCGCCTCCGTCACCGCCCGCGTCGACGCGCTGGTCCGGCGCGGCTTCGTGCACCGGATCCCGTCCACGACCGACCGGCGGCGCGTCGACGTGGAGCTGACCGAGGCGGGTCGGGCCGCCTGGCGCGGCGCCATGGACGTCCGGGGCGCCGAGGAGGACCGCCTGCTGGCCGCTCTCGCCCCGGACGAGCGACGACTGCTGTCCGACCTGCTGCGCCGGGTCGTGCTGCGCGCCGAGGGGTCGGGCGGCTGACCGCCGGGGCGGAAAAATGCCGTGGCGGCGGGCGTAGTGCGGCTGGCAGGGTGGCCGGCATGACACAGGCTCTGGCGGGGGCGCTCGCCGACGACGTACGACGGCGGGTCTTCGCGGCGATCGTCCTGGGCGACGCGGCCGCCCCGGCGGTGGCCGAGCGCACCGGGCTGCCGGCCCGGCAGGTGGTCACCGCGGTCCGGCGGCTCGTCGACGCGGGCCTGCTGGCCGACGGCGACGGCGAGTTGCGGGTGGACGCCGACCGGCTGCGAGCGGCCGCCCGCACGCCCGCGCCGCCTCGGCCGGCGGGCGAGCCCCCGGCGGAGCGGGTGCTGCGCACGTTCCTGCGCGACGGCGTCCTGGTCGGGCTGCCGGCGCAGCGCGGCCGGCGGCGGGTGCTGCTGGCGCACGTGGCGACGTCCTTCGAGCCGGGGGTGCGCTACCCGGAGCGGGCGGTGGACGACGTGCTGCGGCGGTGGTGTGAGGGCGGCGGTTCCGACCACGTGACGCTGCGGCGGTACCTGGTCGACGAGCAGTTGCTGGCCCGGGAGCAGGGCGTCTACTGGCGCATCGGCGGCTGATCGGCTCGACTCCCCTGGTGGATCGGCGCGCGGAAATCCCGTTGCCCCGCCGGTGATGATCGACGGGTGACGACGACAGACTGGGTGGTCGCCCCGGCGCACCCCGACCACCCCGACGCGACGGCCCTGCTTGAGGACTACTACGAGGAGATGGTTCGCCGCTACCACGGCCGCCCGGTCCGCCCGGGCGAGGTCGCGGCGGCGATGGCCGACGAACCGAGCGGCGACCTCACCGAACCCACCGGGTTCCTCCTCGTCGCCCACCGCGACGGCCGTCCGGCCGCGTGCGCCGGCCTGCGGTTCCGACCCGACTGGGCGGAGCTGACCCGGGTGTACGTGCGCCCCGCGCACCGGGGCCACGGTGGCGGCGCGTTCCTGCTCGCCGCCGTGGAGGAGCGGGCCCGCGCGGCCGGCGTCGCCCGGATCCGGCTGGACACCCGCAGCGACCTCGTCGAGGCCCGCGCCCTGTACGCCCGGCACGGCTACCGGGAGATCCCGGCGTACAACGACGACGTCTACGCCGAGCACTGGTTCGAGAAGGTCCTCCAGTTGACTACGGCCGCGCCGCGCGCTAAATAGAGAGGTGGGAAGTTGAGTCACCAAGGCTCAACTTGAGAACCTTCGGCCAGGAGAACCGAGGAGGCACGACGATGCTGATGCGCACCGACCCGTTCCGCGAGATCGACCGGATCACCGAGCAGTTCTTCGGCACCGCCGCGCGCCCCGCGGTCATGCCGCTGGACGCCTACCGCGACGGGGACTGGTTCTACGCGGCGTTCGACCTGCCCGGCGTCGACCCGGACAGCATCGACTGCACGGTGGAGCGCAACGTGCTGACCGTCCGCGCGGAGCGACGCCGGCCCACCGGCGACAGCGTCGAACTCGTCGCCGCCGAACGCCCGATGGGCACCTTCACCCGGCGGCTGTTCCTCGGCGACACCCTCGACACCGACAAGCTCGAGGCCGGCTACGACAACGGCGTGCTGACCCTGCGGATCCCGGTGGCCGAGCGGGCCAAGCCCCGCCGCGTCACCATCACCGCGACGGCCAACGGCAACGGCCGCAAGCAGATCAAGGCCTGAGCGACCCGGCGGGGGCGGGACCGGCCGGTGCGGCCGTCCCGCCCCCGATCACGTCCCGGGACCGGCCGGGCGGCACGCCGCGCGGGGATACAGCGCGGCCAGGGCGTGCGCGGTGGCGGTGAGCCGCTCGCGCAGCTCGGCCGGCGCGAGCACCTCCACCTGCGCGCCGAGCTTGAGCAGCTCCACGTGGCCGTGCTTCACCGACTCGATCGGTACCGTCGTGTGCACCCAGCCGGCCGGGTCCGGCTCGGAGGCGGCCGCCCGCGCCGCGCGGCTCATCGCCGGCGGCAGGACGTACGCCGCCAGCTCCAGCGCGGCCGTCGTCATCCGCACCCGGGCCTCGTCCCGGTACACGCCGCGCTCGTACCGGTCGGCGTGTTCCTGCCAGCAGCGGGCCAGGTCGAAGCCGTCCGGGCGGTCGAACCGTTCGTCGAGGACGGTCAGGTCCAGCACCGCCGCGACCCGGTAGGTGCGCACCTGCCCGCCCGCGTCGGCCACGAGATACCAGCGGCCGGCCTTGAGCACCACGCCCAGCGGGGCCAGCGTCCGGGTCACCTCCCGCGGGGCCTTCCACCGCTGGTAGCGCACCTCGACGCGCCGGTCCTCCCACACCGCCCGGGCCAGCTCGGCCAGGTGCGGGGTGGGTTCGGGTTCCCGGAACCAGGTGGGGGCGTCGAGGTGGAACCGCTGCCGGATCCGCCCGCCCCGGTCGGCCAGCTCCGCCGGCAGCGCGGCGCGCAGCTTCAGCTCGGCGGCGGCGAGCACCGACCCGAGGCCCAGCTCGGCGGCGGGGCCGGGCATGCCGGCCAGGAACAGCGCCTCCGCCTCGCTGGCGGTGAGCCCGGTGAGCCGGGTGCGGTAACCGTCGACCAGCCGGTAACCGCCGGCCGGGCCGCGATCGGCGTAGACCGGCACCCCGGCCGCGCCGAGCGACTCCACGTCCCGGTAGACGGTGCGCACCGACACCTCCAGGGCCTCGGCAAGCTCCGGGGCGGTCATCCGGCCCCGGGTCTGCAGGAGCAGCAGCAGGGCGACCAGCCGACTCGCGCGCACCGACCGACCGTACCGCCCGTCGGCGGCGGTAAACCGGTCGCGGGGACCGTCGAGTCGTGCCAGAATCGGCGGCGTCCGCAGCCGGACTTCGAGGAGGCGACCGGACGATGTGATCCCGCAGGACGCGGCAGGGCAGCGCCCCGCCGCCGCCGGTACCGGCCGTCCGCCCGCCCGGGGTATCGACGGCCCCGCCCGTCACCCTGCGGAGGATCACCCGTGTTGAAGGTCGTGTCCGTCAGCAAGCACTACGACGCCGAGCCGCTGTTCAGCGACGTCGAACTCGTCCTGAACGCCGGTGACCGGGTCGGTCTCGTCGGCCCGAACGGGGTGGGCAAGTCGACCCTGCTGCGGGTGCTCACCGGGGAGGAGCCGCCGTCCGGCGGGCACGTCGCCCTGGCGCCCGGCACCCGGGTCGGCTACTTCGCCCAACAGGTCCCCGACCCGGCCGCCACCGTGGGACGGTTCCTCGCCGCCGGGCTCGGCGAGCTGCACCCCCTGGCGCAGCGGCTGCGCGAGCTGGAACGACGGATGGCCGACGGCGACACCGCCGTGCTGGCCGAGTACGGCGACGCACAGGAGCGGTGGGCGGCGCTGGACGGCTGGCGGGCGCAGGCCCGGCTGACCGAGGTCCGCCAACGCCTCGACGTCGACCACCTGCACGACGACACCCCGCTGCACCGGGTCAGCGGCGGCGAGCAGGCCCGGCTCACCCTCGCCCGGGTGCTGCTGCACGCCCCCGACCTGCTGGTGCTGGACGAGCCCACCAACCACCTCGACGCCGACGGCATCGCCTGGCTCGGCGACTGGCTGGCGGCCTTCCCCGGCGCGGTGCTGGTGGTCAGCCACGACCGGGCGTTCCTGGACCGCACGGTGACCCGGATCGTCGAACTGGACGGCATCCACGACGAACCGCAGAACTACACCGGCGGCTACACCGACTACCGGGCGGAAAAGATCCGCCGCTGGCAGCGGCTGCTGCTGGACTACGAGGCCCAGCAGAAGGACCACCGGCGTTGGCTGGCCGACATCGCCCGCACCAAGGAGCAGGCCCGCGGGGTGGAGGAGACGGTGCGCAGCGGCCTCGGCGCCGACCAGCAGCGCCGCTACGCAAAGAAGGTGGCGAAGAAGGCCAAGGCCCGGGAGCGGCGGCTGCGCCGGCAGATGGACTCGATCCGCTGGCTCGCCGAGCCGCGTACCCGGCCGCCGCTGACGCTGGCGTTTCCGCAGGAGGCCGCCGGCGAGCGGGAGGTGCTGCGGGCGCGGGGCCTGACGCTGCGGGCCGGCGGCAGGGTGCTGCTCGACGGCGTCGACCTGACCGTCCACGCCGGCGACCGGATCCTGCTCACCGGCGCGAACGGCGCCGGCAAGACCACCCTGCTGCGGGCCCTCGCGGCGGAGCACGACCCCGCCGGGGGCGAGGTCACCGCCGCCGAGCAGGTCGCCGTGCTGCCGCAGACCCACGACGCGCTGCGCACCGACGTCACCGTCCGCGACTTCTTCCGCTCCCGCGTGCCGGTGTACGTCGACGACGCCGAGCGGCTGCTCGACGCGCACCTGTTCGGGCCGGACCAGTGGGACGCGCCGCTGCGGGTGCTCTCCGCCGGCGAGCTGCGCCGGCTGCTGCTCGCGGTGCTGGTGAACAGCCCGGCCCGGGTGCTGCTGCTCGACGAGCCGACGAACTTCCTCGACTTCGACGCCCTCGACGTCGTGGAGGAGGCGCTGCGGCAGTTCCGGGGCACCCTGGTGATGGCCAGCCACGACGCCTGGTTCGCCGAGGCGGTCGGTTTCCGCAGGCGTTGGCGGATGGTCGAGCGGCGGGTCGTCGAGGAGCCGGCGGTGGCGCCGATCGCGTAGGGCGCGCCTCCTCCCGTTTGCCAGCCGATGCTGAGAACCTTTTTCACATGCTGTCCCCGAACGCCCCGGCACGGTCCCACCAGTCGCCCCCGCCGGCCCTGCCTGGCGGGTCCACCGACTTCACCGAGGCGTGGCTGCGCAACCGGCGGCTGTCCGAGCACACCCGTGACGCGTACCGGCGGGACGTGGCCGGGTGGCTCGCCTGGTGCGCCGCCCGCGAGCTGGACCCGCTGCACGCGAACTTCCTGCACGTCAACGAGTACGCCCGGGCGCTGGAGGCGACGCTGGGCGCGCGCAGCGGCAAGCCGCTCACCCCGGCCACGGTCGCCCGCCGGCTCTCGGCCCTGTCGAGCTGGTACGACTTCCTGGTCAAGCTGCGGGCCGTGGACGCCAACCCGGTCGCCGGCGCCGACCGGCCCCGCATCGACCGGGATCACTCGGCCACGGTCGGGCTCAGCCCGGAGGAGGTGGACGCGTTGCTCGCCGCCGCCGAGGCCGACACCGGGCCGACCGCCGCCCGCAACCGGGCCGCGATCGCGCTGCTGGCCGACCTCGGGCTGCGCGTCGGGGAGCTGGTCTCGCTCGACCTGACCGACCTCGGCGCCGAGCGGGGCCACCGCAGCGTCCGGTTCGTCGGCAAGGGTGGCAAGTCCCGCCGCCGCGCCCTGACCCCCGGCACCGCGTACGCGGTCGACGCGTACCTGGCCCAGCGGGCCGCCGCCCAGGGCGTGGCGGTGCCCGAGCTGACCGGCCCGCTGCTGGTCACCGCCACCGGGGCCCGGCTGGACCGGCACGCCGTGTTCCGGCTGGTGCGCCGGCTGGCCCGGGCGGCGGGCATCCCGGCCTGGGCGAAGCTGTCGCCGCACTCGCTGCGGCACGCGTTCGCCACCACCGCCCGGGCCGAGGGCGTCCCGCTGGAGGATGTGCAGGACGCCATGGGTCACGCCGACCCGCGCACCACCCGCCGCTACGACCGGGACCGGCACAACCTCGACCGCGACCCGGCATACGCGATCTGGGCGGCCCGGGCCCGCCGCCGCGGCTGACCCTGCGGGGCGCCCCTGGGGGCCACGCGGCGGCGGCGTTTCTCCGCCGCGCCGGCCCTCAGGGATTCCTGCGGCGGCCGCCCCGCCGGCGGCCGGGTCAGCCCTGTGGGCGGGGGCAGATGCAGAACGGCTGCCCGGCCGGGTCGGTCAGCACCACCCACCGGTCGCCGCCGGGCTGGAAGTCCGGCTTCGTGGCGCCGGCGGCGACGAACTCCTTCTCGGCCTGCGCGAGGTCGTCGACGTACAGGTCGAGGTGGTAGCGCTTGCCGGCGTCCTCGTCCGGCCAGGACGGCGGCCGGTACCCCTCGACCAGGCCGAAGCCCACGGCCACGCCCCCGGCGGTGACCATCGCGTACTCCGGCTGGCTGTGGGTGATCTCCCCACCGAGGACGCGCTGCCAGAACGCGGCGTGGGCGGCGGGGTCGGGGCTGTCGAGGTTGACCATGGCGAGGTCGGCGGTGACTGTCATGCCCGGCAGTCTGCCGCGCGTACCTGACACCCACTGTCAGGTATACGGTCTCGACGGGGCCGACTTTTCCTGCGGGCGGACCCGCCGGTTCTCTACGGTCGACAGGTGGGCGCTGAGCAGCCGTGGAGCCGGCCGGCCCGGCGGCGCCGCCCGATGCGCACCGGGCTGGTGTTCGCGGGCGCGGCCGTGCTGCTGTGCTGCGTGGGGGTGGCCGGGCTGGGCGCCTGGAACGTGCAGGTGGTCACGCAGGCCAGCGGCCCGGTGCGGGAGACCGCCGACGGGTTCCTACGCTCGGTCGCCGCCGGCGACACCGACGGCGCGTACGACCGGCTCTGCGCCGACGCGCGCACCCGGTGGAGCCCGATCGGGTTCACCAGTTGGCTGCGCACGCCGCCGGTCGTCAACGGCTACGAGATCCTCGACGTGTCGGTGGCGACGCGCGGCGGCCGCCCGCAGGGCACGGTGACGGTGCGGCTGACCCGGGACAGCGGGCTGACCGAGGAGCGAAAACTGTCGGTGGTGCGGGAGGACGGCGACTGGCGGGTGTGCGGCGACCCGTACTGACGCCTCAGCGGCGCGGGCCGAGTTCCCCGGCCCGGTAGTGCCGCCGGCAGAGCACCTGGTAACGCACCTCGGCGCTGTCCACCGTGTCCCCGATCACGACCTGTTCGCCCTCGCGGACGACCCGCCCGCCGACCACCCGGGCGTTGAGCAGCCCTTCCCGGCCGCACCAGCAGAGCACCTCGACCTGGATGCGGGCGACCTCGTCGGCGAGTTCGAACAGCCGCTGCGCGGCCGGGAACAGGCAGGACCGGAAGTCGGTGGCCAGCCCGAACGCGTACACGTCGACGTCGTAGCTGTCGACCAGCTCGGCCATCTGCTCGATGTGCTCCAGGTTGTAGAAGGACGCCTCGTCGCAGATGAGGTAGTCGACGCGGACCCCCTCGGCCCACGTGTCGCGCACGAGCGCACGCAGGTCGAGGTCGTCGGTGACCTCGACGGCCTCGTGGGCCAGCCCGATGCGGGTGGTGACCTGTGGGCCCAACGAGCGGTCGATACGGGTGGTGACCAGGCCGCGGCGGCCCTGCCGGGCGTGGTTGTGGTTCATCTGCAGGGCCATCGTGGACTTGCCGCAGTCCATCGGCCCCCAGAAGAACTTCAACGCCGCGGCGTGCAGCGGACGGCCGTCCACGCCCCGCGCCGCGGCGCACCCGGTGGGGGAGTCGTCGGGGCCCAGCGGCGGGCGCGCCAGACAGGTCGGGGCGGCGGCGTGGTCGGTCACGGTCGGGCAGCCTAGCCGATAGACGCCCCCCGATCCGGCCGGCGCGGTCGGCGCTGTCTCAGAGCACCCGGGGCGGGGTGTTGCCGGCGGCGACGATCGCCCGGCGGATCGGCACGGCCAGCAGCAGCAGGAACCCGACGACGAAGAAGATCAGCAGGGAGACCAGGCCCACCCGGTACGAGGAGGTCAGCTGGAACACCAGGCCGAAGGCCAACGGGCCGAGCCAGCTGGTGCCCTTGTCGCTGATCTCGTAGAAGCCGTAGTACTCGCCCTCCTTGCCGGCGGGGATGAGCTGGCTGAACAGCGACCGGCTCAGCGCCTGGCTGCCGCCGAGCACCAGGCCGATGGCCGCGCCGAGGACCATGAACGGCAGCGGCGCCTCGGCGGGCAGCCGGAACGCGGCGAGGATCACCCCGGTCCACAGCACCAGGCTGATCAGGACGGTCTTCCAGGCGCCGATGCGCTTGGCGAGGGCGCCGAGCAGCAGCGCGCCGCCGAAGGCGAGGAACTGCACCAGCAGGATGGTCACGATCAGGGTGCTCTGCCCGAGCTTCAGCTCCTCGGTGCCGTACTGGCTGGCCAGGGCGATGACGGTCTGGATGCCGTCGTTGTAGACCAGGAACGCGAGCAGGAAGAACAGCGTCAGCGGGTACGCCTTGATCTCCCGCAGGGTGCGGCCGAGCTGCCGGAACCCGTCGGTGAGCGGGTTGCCGCCGCGCAGCGCGGCGGCGGTGGGGTGCTCCCGCAGCCAGCGCAGCGGCACCAGGGTGAACACCGCCCACCACAGCCCGGCGGACACGATCGACCAGCGGGCCAGGTCGAGGGTGCGCTGGTGGTTGCCCTCCTCGCCGAGCATGCTGACCGCGACCAGGTTGAGCGCCAGCAGCAGGCCGCCGCCGAGGTAGCCCAGCGCCCAGCCGCGGCTGGAGATGCCGTCGCGGTCGTCAGGGCCGCCGAGCTGCGGCAGGAACGAGTTGTAGACCACGACACCGGCGCCGAAGGCGATGTTGGCGACGAGGAACAGCAGCCCGCCGAGCAGGTACCGGTCGCCGGTGACGAAGAGCATGCCGACGGTGGCGCCGGCGCCGGTGAAGGCCGCCGCGGCGAGCAGCCGCTTCTTGTGCGCCGACCGGTCGGCGACGGCGCCGATGACGGGCAGCACGAACACGGTGAGGAACACCGACAGCGACACCAGGTACGGGAAGTACGAGCCGGCGGCGACCTTGATGCCCAGCGGGTACACGTACCCGGAGCAGGTGTCGGCGCCGAGTTCGCAGCCGGCGGCCAGTTCGGTGACGGTGGTCAGGAACGGGCCGAGGAACACGGTGATCACCGTGGTGGAGAAGGCGGACATCGCCCAGTCGTAGAAGTACCAGCCGGTGCGTTCGCGGCGGGTGCTCCCAAAGGCGGGGGCGGCACCGGCCGTGGGGGTGGTGGTCTCGGCCATCGGGGTCCTTCGACGCTCAGGCGGCCCAGTGGCCGCGGCTGCGGTAGACGTCGCGCAGCACGCCGACGTGATCGGTCATGATGCCATCCACTCCAAGATCAAGTAACTCGTGCATCTCGGCAGGTTCGTCGATCGTCCAGACGTGCACCTGCAAACCGAGTCGGTGGGCGTAGCGCAGGAACCGGCGGTCCACCACGCGCACCCGCCCGTACCGCACCGGCACCTGGGCGGCGACGACCGTCGGCGGCGGCCGCAGCGCCCGGCCGGTCAGCGACGCCATCCGCAGCCGGGCCACCCCGCGCATGCCGAGGCTGGTGGCGACCCTGCCCTCGGTGCGGGCCCGCAGCCGGGCCAGCCGGGCGTCGCTGAACGAGGCGAGCAGCACCCGGTCGTCGGCGTTGGCGCGCGCGACGGTGGCCACGGTCGGGTCGACACCGCCGTCAGCCTTGACGTCGATGTTGAACCGCACCTCGGGCCAGGCGTCGAGGACCTCGTCGAGGCGGGGCACCACGGCGGCGCCGCCGACGCGTACCGAGGCCAGGTCCGCCCAGCGCAGGTCGGCGATGCGCCCCGACTCGCCGGTGACCCGCGTCAGGGTGGCGTCGTGGAAGACCACCGCCACGCCGTCGGCGGTGCCGTGCACGTCGGTCTCCACGTACCGGTAGCCGAGCCCGATCGCGCGGGCGAACGCCGCGGCGGTGTTCTCGTCGCCCTCGGCCGCGCCGCCGCGGTGGGCGAAGGCCAGCGGCGCGGGGGCGTCGAGGTAGGGGTGACGCGTCAGCACGCGACGCAGTATGCCGGTCCCGGGTTGCCGCGTGGCGACCAGCCCGTGACCGTCGATGGTCGCCGCGGACCGTTCCTGGATGGCCGCTGCCGACCCGCGGCCGCCCCAGCCACTGCGTCACGGGATGTGACACCCACTGTCTCCTCCGCCGTAGCGGGGAGTCAGGCCCACCGAGGACGGTGCGGACGGGCCGCCGTCAGGCCCTGAGGTAGGTGAGGACAGCGAGCACCCGTCGGTGCTTGGCGTCGTCAGGCGGCAGGCCGAGCTTGGCGAAGACATTGCCGATGTGCTTTTCCACGGTGCTGGCGGAGACCACCAACTGCTCGGCGATGGCCGTGTTGGAATGGCCCTCGGCCATCAGCGCCAGGAGCTGCCGTTCCCGCGTGGTCAGCGACCCCAGGGCGTTGTCCCGGCGCTGCCCGGCCAGCAACTGCGCAACGATTTGCGGGTCGAGCACCGTCGCGCCCCGGGCGACCCGATCCAGGGCGTCCAGAAACTCCTCGACCCTGGCGACCCGGTTCTTCAGCAGGTACCCGACCGCACCGGAGCCGTCCGCGAGCAGATCGCCGGCGTAGGACGCCTCCACGTACTGGCTGAGCACCAGCATGGGGGCGCCGGGCAGCTGCGAGCGGACCGTGATCGCCGCGCGCAAGCCCTCGTCCGTGTAGGTCGGCGGCATCCGCACATCGACAATCGACACGTCCGGGCGGTGTCTGAGCACTGCCTCGACGAGGGCCGGGCCATCACCGACCGCGGCCACCACCTGGTGACCGTCCTCGGCGAGCAGGCGGACCAGGCCCTCGCGTAGCAGTACCGCGTCGTCGGCCAGGACGATACGCAGCGGACCGCGGGCCGCGCGCTCCGGTGGTGGTTCGGGTGGGTTCAGCAGCACGGCAGCTCCGCGGTGATCGTCGTCGGGCCGCCGCGGGGACTGGCGACCCGTAGCCGGCCGCCGGCCGCGTGCAGCCGGTCTTCCAGCCCCCGCAGCCCGTGTCCCTTGTCCAGCGCGGCACCGCCCACTCCGTCGTCCGTCACCCAGACCCGCAGCATCCCCTCACTGTGGCGCAGTCCGACCACACACCGGCTGGCGTGGCTGTGCTTGGCCACGTTGGTCAGGGCCTCGGCGACCATGAAGTACGCGGCCGTCTCGACGGCAGCGTCCAGCCGGCGGTTCAGGGGGTCGGCATCAAGCTCGACGGGCACGGTCGAGCGCGCGGCCAGGGCGGTGAGCGCCGCGCGCAGGCCGCGGTCGACGAGGATCGGCGGGGCGATGCCACGCGACAGGGCCCGTAGTTCGTCCAGCGCCTCCTCGGTCTGGATGATCGCGTCGGCGAGCGCCGCGCGGACGGCCTCCGGCCTGCTGTCGAAGTGGTGCTGGGCGCGGCCCAGTTCCATCGCCAGGCGGACCAGCCGCTGCTGGGGCCCGTCGTGGATGTCGCGTTCGAGCCGGCGAAGCGCGATCGCCTCGGCCGTCACCGCGTCGATGGTCCGCGCGCGAACGGTGTCCCGGTCCTGCTCCGGTCCGCTGATCCTGCCCCGCGACGCGGACGTGTCTCCGCTGAGTCTGCGCCGCAACGCGGACGCGCCAGACAGCAGCGTCTGCCCCAGCCCGGCCTGGGCGGCGACGCACGCCCGGGTCCCCAGCGGCAGGGTGAACAGCAGCAGCAGGCCGACCGCGGTCCCGAAGGCGAGCCGCTCGGCCGGCGACGTCAGCCCCAGACTCAAGGCGATGTGGGACTGGGCGCTGCCCACGGTCAGGGTCATGGGCCGCATCGGCCCGGCGGACGAGTATTGGCCGCGCAGGGCGGACGTGCCGGCACCGAGGCCGACGAACCACCACAGCACCGTCACCACCGAGGTGACCACAGCGACAGGGAGCGCCACCACCGCGTGCGCCACGCCGAGCCACATCCCCGGGCGGGACGCGACGACTGTCTCCTTCGGTCCCCGCCGCTTGCCCACCCTCTTCACCTCGGCGGCTCGGGCACGCACCTTGGCGATCCGCCACCGTTCCACGTCGGCGAACCACCGCACCGGCGCCAGAGCGCCGTCCACGACCGGCGATCCGCCCGGCAACAGCAGACCGACCGCTCCGAGACACAGACCGGCGAGCACCAGCAGCAGGCCGGCCGCGGCGGTCACCGGCGCGGTGAGCAGGTACAGCGACTCCACGATCGTGCGACGCCCCGTGCGGAAGACGAACCTGACGCCCCACCGCCAGCGGAACCAGATCCACCCGCGGCTCACCACCGCTCGGCCCTGGGTCGACCACGGCGACGAATTCCACGCCCGGCCCGCTGGACCGTGTTCATGCCCCATCGTTCCCTGTCCTGGCACAGCGGTTCTGACATCGTGGTTCTGGCGTGGCGGTGCAGACATCACGGCAGGTGGGCACCCAGGTCCCGGCCGGGAGCGCGTCCATCGTATACGCGCACGGTAAGCCGAAGGTCAGCCTGGGCGACAGCATCTGCGCGACCGGCCCGACCGCGGTCAGCGAGTTCCTCGTCGCGCTGGGCGGTACGTGCCGACGCACGCGCTGGCGGATCGCCACCGTGCGCGCGGCCGCCGGAACGGAAGCGCGCGGGTCGACGGTGGAAGCCGAAGGAGAGACCCCCGCCCGCCCCAAGGCCAGCCGCCCTGCCCTTGAAGGTGGGGCAGGCCCCACCTTCAAGTGTCCGGCGTACCCCGGTGACCGGGCGACCGCCGGTGCGAAATGGTGATCGGGAACGGCAACCGCATCACAACCCACCAGCGCGCACGAACAATCGAGCCGAAGGAAGTTCCTTGCTCAGTCCCGCAGTCCCGTCGCGATCCGCAGGTGTCTCCGGTCGCGCACTCGCTATGCTCGTCGCCCTCGCCGTGGCCCTCGTCGCCGCCTTCGTCGTCGCCCCGCCCACGCTGGCGGCGAGCAGGTCGGGTGGCGGCTTCGTCTACAAGCGCGACCTCACCGAAGCCCTCCGTGAGGCATTCGTCAGCTATTGGAATTCCGGCGACCGGGCTTTCTCCCCGGCCTTGGCGGGGGTTGTCGACTACTGGTTCCGCTACCACGTGGCCAAGGCCGTGATCGCTGCGATCTTGCTGATCGTGCTCGTGGCGCTCGGCGTCCTTGTCTGGAAGGCGTTCCTGAGGGCTGGCGGTCTCGGGGCGGGAGGGAGGGCCGCGCTCGCGTCGGCCGGCGTTCTCGTCACGATGCTCGCGCTGTTCTCGTTGGCGGCGGTGATGGCCAACGTCCAGGGTGCGGCAGCGCCCTTCGCCTCGCTGTTGCCGATGCTGGCGGTCGACAAGACCGACGGAGAGCTCGCCGATACGCTCGACCAGGTCAGGCAGCGACTGGCTGGCTCCAGGGGTGCGGGTGACCACACTCCGCCCGCCCTCGACGTGATGGTCAGCGACTTCTCTCGATACCACGTGGCGATGGCCGTGGTTTCCGCGATCGTGGCGGTCGTCCTCATCGGCGTGAGCGTGGTGTCGTGGAGGAGGTTTGCGAGAACGGGGTCGTCCGACCGGCGAACGAGGCGCCTGTTGGGGGCGTTCGGTGTTCTCTCGGCGTTGTCGTCGCTGGTCGTGATCGTGGTCGTGGTGGCGAACACGACCACCGCGGCGGACCCGGCGCCGGCGCTCCTGGCCTTCTTCGAGGGCGGGTGGTGAACGGTTCGTCCGGCGGCGGCCGGGACGAGGCTCGGGCTCAGGCGGTGGGGCGGCGGCGGTGGGAGCGGCTGGTGTCGAGCGGGCGGCCGGGGTCGACGTGGCGGGGCCGGTCGGGTTCGTCGGGCCGCAGCGGGACGAGGCCGTCGGTGATGGCGTCGATGATCTGGTCGGTGGCGCGCCGGGCCGCGGCGGGCGTGCCGGGGGCGATGTCGCCCAGGTCCACCGGGTCGCCGAAGTGCACCCGGACCACGGGGCGCCGCCACATCGCCCGGGCGACGCCGCGCAGCAGCCCCTTCGGGGCGCGGTAGGGCAGCACCTCGTGCGATCCCCACTGGGCGATCGGGATCACCGGCGCGGCGCAGGCCAGGGCGAGGCGGGCGGTGCCGGTCTTGCCGCGTTCGGGCCACATGCCGGGGTCCAGGCCGATGCGGCCCTCCGGGTAGACCAGGATCACCGAACCCTCGGCGACGGCCGCGGCGGCGGCGTCGAGGGCCTGGTGTACGGCGCTGGTGCCCCGGTCGACGCGGATGTGCCCGGCGCGACGCATCGCGGCGCCGATGACGGGGGTGCGGAACAGCCCGGCGGTGGCCATGATCCGGGGGGCGACGCCCCGGGCGCGGCAGGCGGCGGCGAGGACGACCGGGTCGAACGGGCTGATGTGGTTGGCGGCCAGGATCAGCGGGCCTCGGCGCAGTGCCTCGGGCACGTCCCCGCTGACCTCCAGCCGGGCCACGAGCGCGACGACGGTGCGGGCGAGCAGCTGTGCGGCGCGCCAGATCAGCGGGGGCTGCCACGTCGGGCGGGCGGTGTCCATCAGCCGGCAATGGTCGCACGCGCGGACGGGCGGCCGGGCGGGGGGCGTCGGTTCGGCGCCGGCGGCGTGGTGATCGCCGGGCCGTTCGGCAGAGGTGATCAGGGTCATTGGTCCCGGAGCGGTTAGGGACCCCCGCCCCTGCCCATTCGTCTACGACGGGAAGTAGTATTTACTACGTCTCGTAGTATGCACAGCTGGGGGTTTCTGGTGGACGCGTTGGACGTCGCCCGCTGGCAGTTCGGTGTCACCACCGTCTACCACTTTCTCTTCGTGCCGCTGACCATCGGCCTGTCCGTGCTGGTGGCGATCCTGCAGACGATGTGGCACCGCACCGGCGACGAGAAGTACCTGAAGCTCACGAAGTTCTACGGCAAGCTCTTCCTGATCAACTTCGCCATGGGCGTGGTCACGGGCATCGTGCAGGAGTTCCAGTTCGGCATGAACTGGAGCGACTACTCCCGCTTCGTCGGCGACATCTTCGGCGCGCCGCTCGCCATCGAGGCGCTGGTCGCGTTCTTCCTGGAGTCGACCTTCATCGGCCTGTGGATCTTCGGCTGGGACCGGCTGCCCAAGCGGCTGCACCTGGCCGCCATCTGGGCCGCCGCGATCGGCAGCAACCTGAGCGCGTACTTCATCCTCGCGGCGAACTCGTTCATGCAGAACCCGGTCGGCTACCGGATCAACCCCGACACCGGCCGCGCCGAACTGACCGACTTCGTGGCGGTGCTGACCAACAAGGTCGCCCTGATCACCTTCCCGCACACCATCGCCGGCGCGTTCCTGGTGGCCGGCTCGCTGCTGGTCGCCGTCGCCATGTGGCACCTGGTGCGCAACCGCGACTCCGCCGACACCCCGGCCTACCGGTTCGCCGCGAAGTTCGGCTCCTGGGTCACCCTGGTCTCGGCCGCCGCCGTCGCCATCACCGGCGACATCCAGGGCAAGATCATGACCGAGGTCCAGCCGATGAAGATGGCCGCCGCCGAGGGCCTCTACACCACCGAGTCGCCGGCGTCGTTCAGCGTCCTGACCGTCGGCAGCCTCGACGGCAGCCGCGAGCTGTTCGCCCTGAAGATCCCGCACCTGCTGTCGTACCTGAGCACCGGCGACCCGAACGGCACCGTGCACGGCATCAACGACCTCCAGGCCCAGTACGCCGCCCAGTACGGCGCCGGCAGCTACACCCCGATCATCCCGGTCACCTACTGGAGCTTCCGCTTCATGATCGCGTTCGGGATGGCCGCCGCCGCGATCGCCCTGCTGGTGCTCTGGAGCCAGCGCAAGGGCCGCACGCCCACCAGCAAGTGGCTGCTGCGCGCCGGCCTGGTCATGCCGCTGCTGCCCCTCGCGGCGAACTCCTTCGGCTGGATCTTCACCGAGATGGGCCGGCAGCCGTGGATCGTGTTCGGCGAGATGCTCACCCGCGACGGCGTGTCCCGCAGCGTGTCGCTGACCGAGGTGCTCACCTCGTTCACCGCCTTCACCCTCATCTACGCCACCCTCGCCGTGGTCGAGGTCAAGCTGCTGCTGCGCTACGCCAGGGCCGGCGTGCCCGACCTGACCCCGGATCCCGAGATCGACGACAGCCACGACGACGCCGAGCGCCCGCTCGCCTTCGCCTACTGATCACCGGAGCCCACCGTGGAACTCACCACCATCTGGTTTCTGCTCGTCGCGGTTCTGTTCACCGGGTACTTCATCCTGGAGGGCTTCGACTTCGGCGTCGGCATGCTGCTGCCCGTGCTCGGCCGCAACGACCGGGAACGCCGCGTCCTGATCAACACCATCGGCCCGGTCTGGGACGGCAACGAGGTGTGGCTGATCACCGCCGGCGGCGCGATGTTCGCCGCCTTCCCCGAGTGGTACGCCACCCTGTTCTCCGGCTTCTACCTGCCGCTGCTGCTGATCCTGCTGGCCCTGATCGCCCGCGGCGTCGCCTTCGAGTACCGCCACAAGCGCCCCGAGGCGTCCTGGAAGCGCCGCTGGGACACGGCGATCTTCGTCGGCTCGCTGGTGCCGGCGGTGCTGTGGGGCGTGGCGTTCGCCAACATCCTGCGCGGCGTGCCGCTGGACGCCGACCACGAGTACGTCGGCGGCCTGCTCGACCTGCTCCACCCGTACGCCCTGCTCGGCGGCGCGACCACCGCGGCGCTGTTCCTCACCCACGGCGCGGTGTTCATCGCGCTCAAGACCGTGGGCGAGGTCCGCGAACGCGCCGGCGCGCTCGCGGTGCGCCTGGGCGTGGCCACCGCCGTGCTCGCGGTGGCGTTCCTGACCTGGACCCTGACCATCCGCTCCAGCGCGGCCGCCGTCGTGCTCGCCGTCGGCGCGGCCCTCGCCCTGCTCGGCGGTCTCGCCGCCGCCCGGGTACGCCGGGAGGGCTGGGCGTTCACCGGCACCGCCGTGGCGATCGGCCTGGCCGTGGCGACGCTGTTCGCGGCGCTGTTCCCGAACGTGCTGCCGTCCACCCTGGACGCCGCCGGGACGCTGACCGCCACCAACGCCGCGTCCACCCCCTACACCCTGAAGATCATGACCTGGGTGGCGGTGGTGTTCACCCCGATCGTGCTCGCCTACCAGGGGTGGACGTACTGGGTGTTCCGCAAGCGCATCGGGGTGGCCCACATCCCGCAGCACTGACCGCCGCTGACCGCCGCCGGCCCGCCCCGACCACCGGGGCGGGCCGGCGCGGCTAGGGTGAGGCGGTGACCGCCGCACCCTGGACCGACCTGCTCGGCACCGAGACGCCGGTCGTCGGCGCCCCGCTGGCCGGCGGCGCCACCACCCCCGCCCTCGTGCGGGCCGTCACCGTAGCCGGCGGGTTCGGGTTCCTCGCCGCCGGCTACAAGACCCCCGACGCGGTCGCCGCCGAGCTGGCCGACCTCGACGCCACCGGCACGCCGTGCGGGGTGAACCTGTTCGTGCCCGGCCCCCGCGACATCGACGAGGCCACCTTCCGCCGGTACGCGCGGGAGATCGCCGCCGAGGGCGCACCGTACGGCCTCGACCTGGCCGGCGCGCCGCTGGTGCACGACGACGACCACTGGGCCGACAAGGTCGACCTGCTGGTGCGGCATCCGGTGCCGGTCGTCAGCTTCACGTTCGGGCTGCCGGACGCCGCGGCCGTGACCGCGCTGCGCCGCGCCGGCAGCCGCCTGCTGGTGACCGTGACGTCGGTGGCCGAGGCGCTCGCCGCCCGCGACCTCGGCGTCGACGGGCTGGTCGCGCAGGGCACCGAGGCCGGCGGGCACAGCGGCACCCACACCCCGCACCGGCCGGCCCCGCCGACCTCCACGGCGCCCCTGGCGGGGGAGGTGGCCGCCGCCACCGGCCTGCCCGTGGTGGCCGCCGGGGGCGTCGCCGGCCCCGATGACGTCCGCGACCTGGTGGCCGCCGGCGCCACCGCCGTGGCCGTCGGGACGGTGCTGCTGCGCACCGACGAGAGCGGGGCCAGCCGTACCCACCGCGATGCCCTGGCCGACCCGGCCCGCACCAGCACCGTGCTCACCCGCGCCTTCACCGGCCGGCCGGCGCGCGGGCTGCGCAACGCCTTCGTCGACCGGTACGAGCCCGTCGCGCCGCTCGGCTATCCGGAACTGCACCACCTGACCCGGGGCATGCGCGCGGCGGCGGCCGCGGCCGGGCACGCGGACCGGGTGCACCTGTGGGCCGGCACCGGCTACCGGCACGCCACCACCGGCCCGGCGGCCGCCGTGGTCGAACGGCTGACCGCGACGCTCTGACCGCGCGACCGGCGAAACGTCGGCGGGGCGGACGGCGCCACCGCCACCCGCCCCGCCGACGCCCACCGCTCAGCGCGCCTCGCGCAACTCCGCCAACCGCGCCTCGATCTCGGCCAGCTCCGCGCGCAGCTTCTCCGCCTGCTGTTCCGCCTCGGCACGCTCCGCCGCCATGATCTGCTCCACCGCCTCGTGCACCCCCGGCACGTCGACCAGCGCCACCATCTTCAGCGCCTCCGCCGGCTTGACCACGTACGGCTTCGCCAGGGACTTGCTGCCCTGCTGCGCCGCGACCGTCCACTCGCCGTCGGCGTACGCCAGCGTGACCGTCAGCCCCGCCGGGCCCTTCGGCTTCACCGCCTTCACAGGCCGCCGCGCCGGCTTCGCCTCCACCGTCTCCACCTTCGGCTCCTCCCGCTGCGCCGGCACCCGCGGCCGGTCCAACACGAACTCCGGCTCTGCCGCCGCCGGCTCCACCTCGGGCTCCGGCTGTGGCTCCGCCACCTTGCGACCCGCGCCCCGCGGCGCCACCGCCACGTCGGCGGGGGAGAAGGGCAACTCGTCACGACCGAACCGGACCACCACGAACTCGTCGGAGGTCGCCGGGTCGGTCAGCTCCACCACCTGCCCCACCTGCCCGGCGATCTGACCCGCCGACGCGGTGAACACCACCTTCGGTTTCCGCCCCGCCGCCAACGCCTCCCGGAAGGCGCGCACGTCCTCGTCGGACAACCCCTGGCCAGCGGCACCCATCAGCAACCCTCTTCCCTCGTACACCTGTTCAGACGCCTGCCTTGATACCAGCCGGCCCCGACACGCCCGAGATCAACCCCCCAGCGCCCGCAACGCCGCGTCGGCGTGCGCGTTCATGTTCAGCTCACTGTGGACCACCTCGATCACCCGCCGATCCGCGCCGATCACGAACGTCATCCGCCGCGTGCTCAACGCGCCCAACGGCAGCCGCCGCCGCACCCCGAACCGGTCCGCCACCACACCGTCCGGGTCGGACAGCAGCGGATAGTCCAACCCGTGCAACCGCGAGAACTCCGCCTGCCTCGCCACCGCATCCCGACTGATGCCCACCCGCTGCGCGCCCACCGCCGCGAACTCCGCCGCCAGGTCCCGGAAGTGGCAGCTCTCCGCCGTGCACCCCCGCGTCAGCGCCGCCGGGTAGAAGAACAGCACCACCGGACCGTTGGCCAGGAACTCCGACAGCCGCCGCGGCGTGCCCGTCTCGTCGAGCAGCGCGAAGTCCTCCACCACGTCCCCGACACCCACACCCGCCACCGCGCACCTCCACCGTCGTCATCCGGGTCGCGCCGAGCGTATGCGGCACCCGGGCCGCCCGCGCCAACCTCCACCTCCCCGCACCACATGTGACGTTCCCCTCCCGCACCGCACGCGCCGCTCACGGTACGGTCGGCCCAGCAGCCACGGCAGGGGAGAGGCGCATTGAATCCCGTCACCGTCATCACCGGGGGCAGCCGCGGCATCGGCGCGGCCACCGCCCGCCGACTGGCCCACGCCGGCCACCACGTCGCGTTCAGCTACCGCCGCGACCGCGCCGCCGCCGACACGGTGCTCGCCGACATCGACGCCAGCGGCGTACGCGGCCTCGCCGTGCCCGCCGACACCCGCGACCCCGACCAGGTCGCCGCCCTGTTCGACGCCGCCGCCGACCTCGGCCCGATCACCGGCCTGGTCAACAACGCCGGCGTCACCAGCCCCATCGGCGCCTTCGTCGACCTCGACCCGGCCGACCTGCGCCACGTCGTCGACGTCAACCTCGTCGGCTACGTCCTCTGCGCCCAGCAGGCCGCCCGCCGGATGGGCGCCGGCGCCGCCATCGTCAACGTCTCCTCCGTCGCCGCCAGCCTCGGCAGCCCCGGCGAATACGTCCACTACGCCGCCGTCAAGGCCGCCACCGACACCCTCACCATCGGCCTCGCCAAGGAACTCGCCCCCCGCGGCATCCGCGTCAACGCCGTGGCCCCGGGCATCATCCGCACCGACATCCACGCCCTGTCCGGCCAACCCGACCGACCCGACCGCGCCGCCGACCGCATCCCGCTCGGCCGCCCCGGCGAACCCGACGAGGTCGCCGGCGCCATCGCCTGGCTGCTCGGCCCCGACGCCACCTACACCACCGGCGCCGTCCTGCGCGTCGCCGGCGGCCTCTGACCCGCGCCACCATCGACGCCGTACGCCCCGACCCCGCCGACGCCGACCACGGCCGCACCCCCGACGCGGTCGTCGAGATCGGCACCGGCACCGCCGTGCTGCGCCCCCTCGTCCCACGGCTCGTGAACGGGCGCCTCCGGGCAGGGGATCGGCCACCCGACCGGTAGGAAAGTTTCACTCATTGCCCCGCCGACACAGATCATTTACCATCGACGCTCATCACTAGATTGAATGCCCCGGCAACCACGGGCCCGGACAGGGGAGACCCCGATGAGCGACGACCTGGAAACACGCCGCCTGCTCGACGCGCCCGCCCGGCGCCGCACCCTCCTCACCGCCCTGGGCACCGGCGTCGGCATCGGCGTCGTCGGCATGCCGAGCCCCGCCATGGCAGCGGCCGCCGGCTGGAGCAACCCCACCCTCGGCACCCTGACCTCCGGCTACAAGACCCCCAGCCGCCCCACCCACACCGGCTGGGACGTCGCCAACAACCAGGGCACCCCCGTCTACGCCACCGCCGACGGCACCGTCCGCGACATCAAGACCAACTCGTACCCGGGCGACACCACCAGCGGGCCCCTGCCCGGACGCACCGGCAACAGCGTCCACCTCAACCACGCCGACAGCTACTTCTCCTACTACGGCCACCTCCACCGCGTCCTGGTCAGCGCAGGCCAGCGGGTCAGCTGCGGACAACTGATCGGCCTCATGGGCAACACCGGCAACTCCTCCGGCCCACACCTGCACTTCGAGATCCACCGCCCTCGACTGACCTCCGTCGACCCCCGGGTCTTCCTCGCCAACCGCGGCATCACCCTCGGCGCGACAGCCCCCGTCGGCAGCACCGGCTACCCGAGCGTCAGCCAGGGCGCCTCCGGATGGGTGCCCCGCACCATCCAGTACCTCCTGCGGGCCCGCGGCATCTCCGTCGTCGTCGACGGCGTCTTCGGACCCGCCTGCGCCTCCGCCGTCAGGTCGTTCCAGACCAGCCGTGGCCTCTACGCCGACGGCATCGTCGGCCCGATCACCTGGACCGCCCTCATCCTGCCCCTGCGGGAAGGCAACTCCGGCGACCTCGTCCGCGGCCTCCAGACCGCCCTCAACGCCCGCGGCGCCAGCCTCCTCGTCGACGGTTCCTTCGGCTCGGTCACCGCCAACGCCGTACGCGCCTTCCAGAGCCGTAACGCCCTCGTCGCCGACGGCATCGTCGGCCCCGTCACGTGGAGCGTCCTCGTCTGACCCCGGACGCGACGGTCACAGGCCACCGCCGGCAGGGGAGCGGCAGCCCCGGTCGGCCCATGCCCCCACTCGTGGCACCAGCCGTCGCCCCCCGTCACCCCCGCCCGCCTGACCCGACATGCGCACGCCGATGGTCGAGCACGCGCCGGGTGACCGAGGACGCGAGCGGCGCAGACCGGACACGGAGTGCGACGAAGCGCTGGGCAACTCCGGTACGACGTGGCACGATCACGCACGTGACCAGCAGGACCACCACGGCACAGCACCTGCGCGACCTCGCGCGGCTGCGCCGCGTCCGCGACCGGATCGACCGGGAGTACGCGCAGCCGCTGGACGTCGAGGCGCTCGCCCGCGGCGCGAACATGTCCGCCGGGCACCTCAGCCGCCAGTTCCGGGCCGCCTACGGCGAGTCGCCGTACGCCTATCTCATGACGCGGCGCATCGAACGCGCCATGGCGCTGCTGCGTCGCGGCGACCTCAGCGTCACCGAGGTCTGCTTCGCGGTCGGCTGCTCCTCCCTGGGCACCTTCAGCACCCGCTTCACCGAGTTGGTCGGTGTGCCACCCAGCACCTACCGGGCCCGGGCAGCTCGCGCGACCGCGGAGATGCCGCCGTGCATCGCCAAACAGGTGACCAGACCGATCAGGAATCGAGAAGCACGGGTCGCGCGGCCGCAACTAGCCTGACCGCCATGGACATCACCATTCACTACGCCTTCCTCCCGCACACCGACGCGGACGCCGCCCTGGCCTTCTACCGCGACACCCTCGGCTTCGAGGTCCGCAACGACGTCGGATACGACGGGATGCGCTGGATCACGGTCGGTCCCGCCAACCAGCCCGGCACGTCCATCGTCCTGCACCCGCCGGCCGCCGACCCCGGCATCACCGACGACGAACGCCGCACCATCCTCGAACTGATCGCCAAGGGCAGCTACACCAGCATCACCCTGGCCACCAAGGACCTCGACGACGTCTTCGACCGGCTGCAGGCCAGCGGCGCCGACGTCGTCCAGGAGCCGACCGAGCAACCGTACGGCGTCCGCGACTGCGCCTTCCGCGATCCCACGGGCAACCTGATCCGCATCAACGAGGTGCGCTGACCCGCCCGATGACCCCGACCATGACCGCCGCCCCCCGCTCCCGCGCTCAGCGCCGTCACGACACCGAACATCGGCTCACCCACGACGTCGACGTCTGGGTGGCCAGTGCCTCGACCGACGGTGCCCCGTACCTGGTGCCGCTGTCCTTCGACTGGGACGGCGAAGCACTGCTGATGGCCACGCCGACCGACAGCCCCACCGGCAGAAACCTCGCCACCACCCGGGCCGTCCGGCTCGCGCTCGGCCACACCCGCGACGTGACCATGATCGAGGGGGAGGTCGAAGTCGTCGAGATCGACGCGCTGCCGCAGCAGCGGGGTGACCGGTTCGCCGCGCGCACCGGTTTCGACCCACGCACGCTGGCCACCCCGTACCGCTGGTTCCGCGTCCTCCCGCGCCGCATCCAGGCCTGGCGCGAGGTGAACGAGATGCCCGGCCGCGAGCTGATGCGCGACGGCCGCTGGTTGGCCTGACGCCGCGTGGCCGAGGCCACCGGAGCACCCCGGCCCGAACCGGCCTGGATACCGTGGCTCTCGCGCCGAGCGCGACCCCGGCCGGTGTCAGCCGGACGGACGTCGGGCTCCCGGCCGACACCACCGATCAGGTAGACAGGGACCGTTGCCGCGACCCCGCCGACGACGAAGGACCAGACATACTGCTCGGAGCTGACCAGATCGAGCCAGGCCACGCCGACGGAGACTCCGAAGGCAGCCCCGCCCCCACAGATGGAGAGACGATGAGCAGGGCCACGAGGACGGACACGCAAACGCCCGCGCCGCAGCTTGCCGACAGCCACGACCTGATCCGCGTGCACGGCGCGCGCGTGAACAACCTCAAGGACGTCAGCGTCGAGATCCCGAAACGCCGGCTCACGGTGTTCACCGGCGTCTCCGGCTCGGGCAAGAGCTCCCTGGTGTTCGACACGATCGCCGCGGAGTCGCAGCGGCTGATCAACGAGACCTACAGCGCCTTCGTGCAGGGCTTCATGCCGACACTGGCACGGCCCGAGGTCGACCGGCTCCAGGGGCTGACGACCGCGATCATCGTCGACCAGGAACGCATGGGATCCAACCCACGCTCCACCGTCGGCACCGCCACCGACGCCAACGCGATGCTGCGCATCCTGTTCAGCCGGCTCGCGCAGCCGCACATCGGCCCGCCCAACGCGTACTCCTTCAACGTCCCCTCGGTGAAGGCCAGCGGCGCGATCACCGTCGAGCGTGGCGCCGGCAAGACGAAGACCGAGAAGGCGACCTTCACCCGTCTCGGCGGCATGTGCCCGCGCTGCGAGGGCATGGGCTCGGTCAACGACATCGACGTGACCCAGCTGTACGACGACAGCAAGTCCCTCAACGAGGGCGCCATCACCGTTCCCGGCTACAGCATGGACGGCTGGTACGGCCGCATCTTCCGCGAGGGCGGCATGTTCGACCCCGACAAGCCGATCCACAAGTACACGAAGAAGGAGCTGCACGACCTTCTCCACAAGGAACCCACCAAGATCAAGGTTGAGGGGATCAACCTGACGTACGCGGGGCTGATCCCGCAGATCCAGAAAGCGTTCCTGGCCAAGGACGTCGACTCGCTGCAGCCACACATCCGCGCCTTCGTGGAGCGGGCGGTGACCTTCACGACCTGCCCCGAATGCGACGGCACCCGGCTCAGCAAGGAGGCCCAGTCGTCGAAGATCAAGGGGAAGAACATCGCCGACCTCTGCGCGATGCAGATCAGCGACCTGGCCGAATGGATCCGGGACCTCGACGAGCCGTCGGTCGCCCCACTGCTCACCGGGCTGCAACACCTCCTCGACTCGTTCACCGAGATCGGCCTGGGATACCTCTCGCTCGACCGGCCGGCCGGCACCCTGTCCGGGGGAGAGGCCCAACGCACCAAGATGATCCGGCACCTCGGCTCGTCGCTCACCGACGTCACCTACGTCTTCGACGAGCCCACCATCGGTCTGCACCCCCACGACATCCAGCGGATGAACGAGCTGCTGCTGCAGTTGCGCGACAAGGGCAACACCGTGCTGGTCGTGGAGCACAAGCCGGAAGTGATCGCGATCGCCGACCACGTCGTCGACCTGGGCCCCCGCGCCGGCACCGAGGGCGGCGAGCTGGTGTTCGAGGGCACCGTCGAGGGGCTGCGGGCCAGCGACACGCTCACCGGGCGCCACCTGGACGACCGGACCACCCTCAAGAAGTCGGTGCGTTCCTCCTCCGGCGCCCTGGAGATCCGCGGTGCGTCGACGCACAACCTCCAGGACGTGGACGTCGACATCCCGCTCGGGGTGCTCTGCGTACTCACGGGCGTCGCCGGCTCCGGCAAGAGCTCGCTGATCCACGGCTCAGCCGCCGGCCGCGACGGGGTGGTCGTGATCGACCAGGGCGCGATCCGCGGCTCCCGACGGAGCAACCCGGCGACGTACACCGGACTGCTCGAACCGATCCGCAAGGCGTTCGCGAAGGCCAACGGCGTGAAGCCCGCGCTGTTCAGCTCCAACTCCGAGGGCGCCTGCCCCACCTGCAACGGCGCCGGCGTCATCTACACCGACCTGGGCGTCATGGCCACCGTCGAGTCCACCTGCGAGGACTGCGAGGGCAAGCGGTTCCAGGCGTCGGTGCTGGAGTACACGCTGGGCGGCCGGAACATCGCCGAGGTCCTCGCGATGTCGGTGACCGAGGCCGAGGAGTTCTTCTCCGACGGCGCGGCGCGCACCCCGGCCGCGCACAAGATCCTCGACCGGCTCGCGGACGTCGGGCTCGGCTACCTCAGCCTCGGCCAGCCGCTCACCACGCTGTCCGGCGGCGAGCGGCAGCGGCTCAAGCTGGCCGCGCAGATGGCGGAGAAGGGGGACATCTACGTCCTCGACGAGCCGACCACCGGTCTGCACCTCGCCGACGTGGAGCATCTGCTCGGCCTGCTGGACCGGCTCGTCGACTCCGGCAAGTCGGTCATCGTCATCGAGCACCACCAGGCGGTCATGGCACACGCCGACTGGATCATCGATCTCGGTCCCGGCGCCGGCCACGACGGCGGCCGGATCGTCTTCGAGGGCACACCCGCCGACCTCGTCGCCGCCCGCGCCACGCTCACCGGCGAGCACCTCGCGGCCTACGTCGGCAGCTGACCCCGAGGGCCCTCGCGGAACGCCTGGGACGAGGTCACCCGAGCGGGTGACCTCGTCCCAGGCTCGATTCGATAATGCACATTATGTCAAGTTGCCTGGTGTCGGCCCCTCCCCGTCGCCTCCCGGCACAGGGCAACCTCACGGACGCGCGGCAGGGCGCCGGCCGAGGAAGGCGACGAGACGCTCGCCCGCGGTCGCGCCGGACGCGACCGGCACGGACGGGCCGAACCGCGGCTCGCGGGTCTGCTCGCCGATCAGCGCCACCGACAACGCGAGCAGCTCGCTGGCCAGCCCGGCGGGGATCTCGCGGCCCGTGCCGCAGGCGGTGACGACGTCCCACCCGTGTGCCGCGAACTCGATCGCGCCGCCACGCGCGGCGCCGCCCGCCCACGCGGCCTGCGCGGAGTGCGGGTCGCCCCGCACCGCCGTACGCACGACGTCGCGCAGGCGCTGGATGCGTTCCCGCGCGACGGCCACCGGATCGGCCTCGCCCGCTCTGGGTGACGCCGGCAGGATCAGCTCCCCCGTGGCGGCGAAGTCGGTGAGGGCGTCGGCGGAGTCGGCGAGATGCAGCACCAACGTCCGCAGATCCCAGCCGGCGCACGGGGTCGGCCGGTCGAGGTCGGCGTCGCCGACGGCCGACAGGGCGCCGAGCGCGTAGTCGACGGACCGCTGGAACAGCGCGACACTGTCGGCGAGCGAGGTCGGGGGTGATGCGGTCACGAGGTCTCCTTCGGCAGCGGGTGGCGGAGGTGGCGTGGCGCAGGGGTGGCCTCAGTCGTCCGTCGACATTTCCCAGGGGGCCGAGGAAAGGGCCTCCCCGGTTTCGAGCAGCGACTTGAGATTCGCGAGGATGGCGGGCCATCCCTGCGAGATCCCGGTGTGCATCTCCTGGTCGGCGAGATTCTCGTGGGTCACGGTGAGACGGACGAAGTCATCGTGCCGCTCGACGAGGAACGTGACGACCGACGGGCCTCCGGGCGGCTCGTCGCCGGGCGCCGCGAAGGTGATCACCAGGCGTGTCGGCGGCTCCGCCTCGACGACCCGACCGACGACGTCGACCTCACCTGAGCCGTCGGTGCGACGGTGCTCCCAGGTGGACCCCGGCTGCCAGTCGGAGACGTTGGCGTGCCCCCAGTAGGAGGCCGTCAGGTCCGCGTCCGTCAGGGCCCGCCACACCTGTTCGGCGCTGGCGCGGATGTACGTGACGTAGACGTAGGTCGGCGGGGCCGTCGCCGCGTCGGTCATGGCGTGCTCCTCTGCCTGGTTCCTGATGGCGCTGATGGCTTGCAGGCGGGGCTTCGCTCACCCCACCGGTTATGCAGGTGTACGCCTGCATAATCCATCCCCTTCCGCCGGCTGGTGCGGCGTGGCAACCGAGCTCCGGGCGGGGCGTAGCCCTGGCAGACGGTGCAGGGACGGCGGCGACCGGTGTCATCCCGGCGCCGACGGGAGGTCGGCGAGCCGTCGCAGGTGCGCCTCCACCAGGGCGACCCGCGCCGCCAACGGGGCTGGCGGGACGGCGACGATCTCGTGGCCGTGATCCCGGTAGACCTGCTCGTGGACGCGGCCGAACACCAGTGACTCGGCGTAGTCGATCCGGCGGGCGGCGGTGCGGGTCACGAAGCCGAGCGGCTCGACGAGGAACACCGGACGCTGGTAGGCGCCCTCCCGCAGCACCCGTTCCACCTCGGCGGCGAGCGTCGGCCCGACGGGGCGGCCCAGGTATCGCGCGAGGGCCAGGGTGCACAGCGGGGATCTGTCGTGGACCTGCACCGGCCCCTGCGACCCGGCCGCCTCCCGCCGTTCGCGTTGCAGGCGCGCCACCGCGTCGACGAAGCCGGCCGCGCGCCACGGTTCGGCGTCGCCGCGCGCCTGCCCCGCGGCGATGACGTCGGTGGCCGCCTCGGCGACGACGCTCCACCCCCGACGTCGCAGCGCGTCGGCGAGTGTCGTCTTCCCCGCCCCAGGTGCGCCGGTGAGCGCGTACCGTTGCACGTTCTCCCCTCTCCCGCCGTTGCCAGCGAACACGAAATTCATGCATAATAGTGCTTATGCATGACAAACCGGACGAATCGGTGTTGCGATTGATCGAGGAGTTCCTGACCGCCCGCGCCACCCGCAAGCCCTCCCCCCACACCCTCGGGGCGTACCGGCGGGACCTGCGCACCGTCGCCGCGCTGGCGGCCGAGCAGACCACCCCTCCCCTCCCCCTCGCCGAGTTGCCGCTGGCCGCCCTCACTCCCCGGGCCATGCGGGCGGCCTTCGCCCGCTTCGCCGCTCCCCGGGCGGCCGCCTCGGTGCACCGGGCCTGGTCGACCTGGAACAGCTTCTTCTCCTTCCTGGTCGCCGACGGGGTGGTCGCCGGCAACCCGATGCCGGCGGTCGGGCGGCCCCGTGCGCCACTCCCCCAGCCCAAGCCCCTGCGCGGGGCGGACACCCCCGAGCAGCTGCTGGCCTCGGTGGCGCGGCAGGAGGGCCGGCAGCGCGACCCGTGGCCGGAGCGGGACCTGGCGGTGCTGGCGTTGGCGCTGTGCGCGGGGCTGCGGCTGTCGGAACTGCTGGCGTTGCGGGTCGGTTCGCTGGCGGGTCGCCCGGGTGAGCGGCGCGTCGACGTCGCCGGCAAGGGTGGGCGTCCGCGCGTGGTGCCGGTCGAGCCGGAACTGGACCGGGTGCTGGTGGGCTACCTGGACAGTCGCGCCCGCCGGTTCGGGTCGCGGACGGTGCGGCCGGACGCGCCGCTGCTGGTGGACCGCCGGGGTGAGCCGCTGCGCCGGGGTGGCCTGCAGTATCTGGTGGAGTCGTGCTACCGGCGGGCCGGCATCACCGACCGGGTGCCGCGCGGGGCGCGGTTGCACGCGTTGCGGCACACGTTCGCGACGCGGTTGGCGGAGGACGGGGCGAGCGCGGCGGAGATCATGCGGCTGCTGGGGCACGCGTCGCTGGCGTCGTCGCAGACCTACATCGAGGTGACGGCCGGGCAGCAGCGCGAGGCGGTGCGGTCCAACCGTACCAACCGGGCGTTGGCGGCGTTGGCCCCGGCCGAGCGGGGGGCGTGGTCGTGAGGGCGGGTGCGGCGCGCGCGGTGGCGGCGGCGTGGGTGCGGGCGTACGCGGCGCGGGAGCCGGGTGTGGAGGGTGCGGTGCTCAGCGGGTCGGTGCTGGGAATGGCGGCCGACGAGGTGGTGCCGCCGTGGTCGGACGTGGACGTGCTGGTGGTGCGGTCGGAGCCGGCGGAGAAGTTGGGGAAGTTCCGCTGGGGTGGGGTGCTGCTGGAGGTCACGTTCGTGACGTGGGAGGACCTGGGGTCGCCGGAGGACGTGTTGGGCTCGTTCGTGTTCGCGGGGTGTTTCCGGGGTGACGGGGTGCTGCTGGATCCGACGGGGCGGCTGGCGTGGTTGCGGGCGCGGGTGTCGGCGGGGTTCGCCGACGCGGCGTGGGTGCGGCGGCGGTGTGCGGGGGTGCGGGCGCGGATCGAGGCGGGGTTGCGGGGCGTGGACGGCTCGGGGGCGTTGCACGAGCAGGTGACGGGGTGGTTGTTCCCGACGTCGTTGACGGCGGTGTTGCCGCTGGTGGCGGGGTTGGTGGAGCCGACGGTGCGGCGGCGGTACGTGGTGGCGCGGGAGGTGCTGGCGGCGTACGGCCTGGTGGACCGGTATGCGGCGGTGCTGGACCTGTTGGACGGTGGTGGGGTGTCGGCGGGTCGGGTGTCGGAGCATCTGGCGGGGTTGGCGCGCACGTTCGACGTGGCGGCGCAGGTGGCGCGGACGCCGTTCTTCTTCAGTGCGGACATCACGCCGGCGGCGCGGCCGGTGGCGGTGGACGGCAGTGCGGCGCTGGTGGCGGCGGGGAGGCACCGGGAGGCGATGTTCTGGATCGTGGCGACGTACGCGCGGTGTCATGCGGTGCTGGCGGTGGACGCGCCGGAGCGTGGGGTGGAGTTGGCGCCGTCGTTCGAGGCGGCGGTGGCGGATCTGGGGGTGTCGTCGGCGGCGGATCGTCGGCGGCGGGCGGACGAGGTGTTGGCGTTCCTGCCGGGGTGGTGGTCGACGGTGGAGCGGATCGTGGGGCGGTGAGCGCTTCGGCCCGGCCGTTGACGGCGTGGGCGATGGCGCGGCGGGGTCGGCGGATGGCGGGGGTCGGTCTCGTGGCGGCGGCGGGGTTGGTGGCCGCCGGTAGGCGTGTCCCGTGCCGGCGACGCCCCGCCGCGCGAGGGGCGTCGCCGGCACGGGGGTGGGGTCAGGCGTGGCCGGTGGCGCGGCGGGCGGCGTCGAGGGCGTTGCGGAAGAGCATGGCGACGGTGGTGGGGCCTACTCCCCCGACGCGGGGGGTGATGGCGCCGGCGACGTCGGCGCAGGTCTCGTCGACGTCGGGCAGCAGGCGGCGGCCTTCGTAGCGGACGCCGCCGCCGATGACGGTGGCGCCGGGGCGGACGTGTTCGGGCTGGATGATGCCGGGGACGCCGGCGGCGGCGATGAGGATGTCGGCGCGGCGGGTGTGGGTGGCCCAGTCGGGCACGCCGGTGTGGACGACGGTGACGGCGGCGTTGGCGGTGGGGCGTTTCTGGGTGAGCAGCAGGGCGAGGGGGCGGCCGAGGGTGGCGCCGCGGCCGAGGATGACGACGTCGCGGCCGGCGACGGGGATGTCGTGGAAGGCGAGCAGGGCTTCGATGCCGGCGGGGGTGCAGGGCAGCGGGCCGGGTAGGCCGAGGGCGAGTCGTCCCATGTTGAGCGGGTGCATGCCGTCGACGTCGAGGTCGGGGTCCATGGTCTGCAGGGCCCGGTCGTAGTCGAGGTGGGCGGGGATGGGGTGCTGGATGAGCAGGCCGTGGACGTCGGGTGCGGTGTTGAAGTCGGCGATGACGCGGTGCAGGTCGGCCTGGGTGGCGGTGGCGGGCAGGTGGACGTGGGGTGAGTCGAAGCCGAGTTCGGCGGCTTGGCGCTGTTTGATGCGGATGTAGCCGGCGCTGGCGTCGTCGTCGCCGACGAGGATGGTGGCGAGGCTGGGGGTGGTGCCGGCGGCGCGCAGGGCGGTGACGCCGGCGGCGACGTCGGTGAGGATGCGCTCGGCGACGGGGGCGCCGGGCAGGAGTCGGGCGGTGGGCATGCTGCTCCTTCAGGCGGAGGCCCAGGCGGTCGACCTCTGCTCGTGGAGCTCCCCGATGGTTGTTGCCATCCCCTGGCCGCCAGTCGCGTCGGGTTCAGCTTGCCACAGGTGCTTAGCCGAGGTCGACCAGGAGGGGGCGGTGGTCGGAGATGGCGGACAGGGGGGTGTGTACGGCGGTGACGGGTGGGAGTCGGTCGATGTCGTGGCGGTCGGCGAGGATGTGGTCGAGTTGCACGCGGGGTTGCCCGGCGGGGTAGGTGGGGCGGCGGCCGAGGGGGCGCCAGCCGGTGAGGAGTCGGGCGGGGCCGGCGGGGAGGTTGAGGTCGCCGAGGAGGATGCGGGGCGCGGGCAGGGTGCGGAGGGCGCGGACGGTCTGGCGGAGTTGGTGGGCGTTCCAGCCGGGGACGAAGGACAGGTGGGTGGCGGCGACGGTGACGGTGCCGTGGGGGGTGTCGAGGACGGCGGCGAGGACGACGCGGGGTTCGTCGTGCAGGAGGGTGAGTCCGCCGCCGGGTCCGGGGACGTAGACGGGTGAGCGTACGGGGGCGGGGCGCAGGCGGGTGACCTGCCAGCTGCGGACGCGGTGGCGGGTGACGAGGCCGACGCCGTAGCAGGGTTCGCCGTGTCCGTCGTCGTCGTGGCGCAGGGGGCGGAACTGTTCGCCGGGGGTGCCGACGACGGCGGCGGCGAAGCGGTGTTCGTCGGCGCCGAGGGCGCGGGCGGCGATGGCGGTGAGGTCGAGTTTGCCGCTGCGGCTCTGGTCGCGGTCGACTTCCTGGAGGGCGAGGACGTCGGCGTCGAGGGCGGTGACGGCGGCGGTGAGCCGGTCGGGGTCGACGAGGCCGTCGGTGAGGGACCGGCCGTGCAGCAGGTTGAAGGTGGCCAGGCGCACGTTTGCACCCTACGTGGCCGTGGGAGGGTTGCCGGGTGTTGAAGGTTCTCCTGTGTTCGATGGTGCTGTTCGTGGCGTTGGGCGCGGTGGGTGTGTGGTTGCGTCGGCGGCGGGGTCGGTGAGGCGGTGCGGGTCGGTGGGGGTTTGTGCTGGTGAGGCTGGCCACAGGTGGTCTCGTGGGGCGGCCGGTGGTGGGAAGAATGGCGGCCCGTGGAGCCTCTGTCGCTGACTACTCTGCTCGCTGCGGCCGCCATGGCCGGTTGGGTCGATGCCGTGGTGGGCGGTGGTGGGTTGTTGCTGTTGCCGGCGTTGATGGTGGCGGCGCCGGGGATGCCGGTGGCGTCGGCGTTGGGGACGAACAAGCTGGCGGCGATCGCGGGTACGGCGACGGCGGCGGTGACGTACGCGCGGCGTACGAAGATCGACTGGGCGGTGGCGGGGCCGTCGGCGGGGTTGGCGGTGTGTTGCGCCGGGTTGGGTGCGGCGTTGGCGGGGGCGGTGCCGGCGTCGGCGTACCGGCCGGTGGTGTTGGTGGTGCTGGTGTCGGTGGCGGTGTTCGTGGTGCTGCGTCCCCGGTTGGGGGTGGTGGCGCAGCCGGAGCGGCGTACGCGGCGGCGGGTGGCCGTGGTGGTGGCGGTGGCGGGTGTGGGGATCGCCCTGTACGACGGGTTGATCGGGCCGGGCACAGGGACGTTCCTGGTGTTGGCGTTCACCGCGTTGGTGGGCGCGGACTTCGTGCACGGTTCGGCGATGGCGAAGATCGTGAATGCGGGGACGAACCTGGGGGCGTTGGTGGTGTTCGCGGCGTCCGGGCACGTGTGGTGGTTGCTGGGGGCGGCGATGGCGGTGTGCAACATCGCCGGGGCCGCGCTCGGGGCGCGGATGGCGTTGCGGCGTGGCTCCGGCTTTGTGCGGATCGTGCTGTTGGTGGTGGTGTTGGCGCTGGTGGGCAAGCTCGGCTATGACCAGTGGGTGGCGTTGACCTGACGGCTTGCCGGCGTCGAGGCCGGCCTCGGTGTGTGATGGCTGTCCCGGGTGTGAGGCCGGCCGTCGGTGCCGCGGCCTGACGGCTTTCGCGGCGGCGACGGCCGGCCTCGGTGTCGGTCGGTTTGTTCGGTGCCGACGGGTGTCAGGCGTGCCGGACGATGTCGGTGTAGTCGAGGCGGGGCAGGCGCGGGAACCAGGCGTTCTCGCCGGGCCGGCCGATGTTGACCACGAGCAGGCTCTTCCAGGTGGAGTCGGTGAAGAACTCCCGGTCGACGCCGGCGGCGTCGAAGCCCCCCATGGGGCCGGCGGCGAGGCCGGCGGCGCGGACGGCGAGGAGGAAGTAGCCGATCTGCAGGGTGGCGTTGAAGCGGGCCATCTGCTCGCGGGCCTCAAGGTTGCCGGCGAGGTCGTCGCGCAGCTGCGGCAGGATCGGGAACACCTGCGGCAGGAACTCGTGGAAGTCGGTGTCGGCGGCGAGCACGGCGACCATGGGCGCGGTGCGGGTCTTGTCCTGGTTGCCCCCGTTCATGTGGGCGACCAGTCGGGTGCGGGCGTCGCCGGGGCCGACGAAGAGGATGCGCAGGGGCTGGGCGTTGACCGCGGTGGGCGGGAACTTGGCGAGTTCGACGATCGCCCGGAGCTGCTCCTCGGTGACCGGCTCGTCGGTGAAGGTGTTGGCGGTCCGGGCGTCGGTGAACAGCAGCGCCTGGGCCTCGGGGTCCAGGGTGATCAGGGGCGAGAACACATCGGTCATCGGGGTATCTCCATGCGACGGGACTGGATGGCTACGGTGACAGTAGCAGCTAGCTTTTTAGTAGTTCCATGTTCCGTCGGTCACCGCCGTATCCTGGGGCCATGACGGTCGAACGGGAGGTCGACGGCGCGCGCCGGGCGTGCCAGGGGGGCATCACCCGGGCCTTCGCGTTCCTCGGCAAGCGGTGGAACGGCATGCTCCTGGGCACCCTCGCCGACGGTCCGGCCGGGTTCGCCGAGCTGGCCCGCGCCCTGCCCGGGATCAGCGAGTCCGTCCTGTCCGACCGGCTGGGCGAGCTGGTCCGGGTCGGGCTGGTCAGCCGGACGGTGCGGCAGGGCCCGCCGCTGGGGGTGAGCTACGAGCTGACCGAGCGGGGCGCCGCGCTGGTGCCGGCCCTCGACGCGCTGGCCCGCTGGGCGGACGAGAACCTCCCGGCCACGCCACCCACGGGCTGCTGACCCGCGCCACCGCGCCGGCCCGGCCCACGCGGCTCGCGCGCGCCGGCGGTGGGCCCGCCGGCCACATGTGTGATCATCAGCGGATGCCGGTACGCGCCGAACACGACCGGGCCGTCCTCGCCGAGCTGCTGGGGCGCGACCCGGTGCTGCACGCCTACCAGTTGGGCGACCTGGACGACTTCTTCTGGCCGTACACCTCCTGGTTCCGCCGGGGCGAGGAGGTGGCGTTGCTGTACCACGGGGCCGACCCGCCCGCCCTGCTGGCGTTCGCGCCACCGCCGCGGGTCGCGCACATGGCGGCGCTGTTGCGGGAACTGGCGCCGGTGCTGCCGGCCCGGCTGTGGGCGCACCTGTCCCCCGGCCTGGAGGCGGCGCTGGCCGGGGCGTACCGGGTGGAGCCGTCCGGTCCGCATTACAAGATGGCGCTGACCGACCCGGCCCGGCTGGCCGCGACCCCGCCCGCCGGGGTGGTGCTGGGCGCCGCGGACCTGCCGGCGCTGCACCGGCTGTACGCGGACGCCTACCCCGGCAACTGGTTCGACCCGCGGATGCTGGACACCGGCCAGTACGTGGGCATCCGCGAGGGCGCCGAGGTGCTGGCCGTCGCCGGGGTGCACGTGTTCTCACCGGCGTACCGGGTGGCGGCGTTGGGCAACGTGACCACCCATCCCCGGGCCCGCGGGCGCGGGCTGGCCGCGGCGGCGGTGGCCGCGCTGTGCGGGCGGCTGCTGACCAGCGTCACGCACGTCACGCTGAACGTGAAGGCGGACAACGGGCCGGCCGTGCGGCTCTACGAGCGGCTGGGCTTCACCCGGGTCGCCGACTACGGGGAGTACGCGTTGACCGCCTGCGGGCGGTGACGGCGCTGAACCGGTGGCCGGGACCGTCGAGCCGTGCGTCCGGCGACCACGGGCCGCGCGGTCGGGCGTTCGCACCGGGTGGCGCGTGCGGCGCGACCGTCCGGCGGCCGGGCCCGGACGACCGGCCGAGGGCCGACGTGAGAACCCTTTCACCTGCATGTGCGGCCGTCGATCGGGGTCGGGAACCCGACGCTGAGCGGTGCTGGTGTCGGACCGGCGGGGGCCCGTCCCGGCCCTAGCGTCTCCCGGCAGAGGTCGCGTGCGACGCGCGGCGGAGCTGAAGGAGCAACGCATGGCAGCAGCAGCAGTGCCCTGGCGGCGAACACGGACGGTGAGCCTGCTCGCCGGCGTGACGGCGGTGGTGACCGCGCTGGCGACGCCCGCGGCGGCGGCGCCCGGGGTGAACCCGGTCCTCGTGGACCGCGACGCCGACCCCGGCACCTCGATCGGCGTCAGCAAGGTGGTGTCCACTCCGCCGATCCCGCCGAAGCCCGACGTGGTGCTGCTGGTCGACACGACCGGCAGCATGGGCGGGGCGATCGCCAACGTACGGACCAACCTGCAGCAGGTCATCACCGACGTGCGCGCGGCGCAGCCGTCGGCGCAGTTCGCGGTGGCCTCCTACCGGGACACCGGGGACGGCGTGGAGCTGTTCCGGGTGCGCCAGGACCTGACCGACGACGCGACGGCCCTGCAGAACGCGGTGAACGGGCTGGCCGCCGGCGGCGGCGGGGACACCCCGGAGGCGTGGGTGAACGCGCTGGTCGAGGTGTCCGAGGGGGCGATCGGCTACCGGTCGGGCAGCAGCCGGATCGTGGTGCTGGTGGGTGACGCGCCGAGCCACGACCCGAGCAACGGGCGCACCCTGGCCCAGGCGACGGCGGCGTTGCAGGCCGACGAGGCGCGGCTGCTGGCGGTCAACGTCAGCGGCGGCGGTGGCGGCCTGGACGCGACCGGGCAGGCCACGGCGGCGGTGTCGGCCACCGGCGGGCAACTGGTGGGCAGCTCCCCCGACACGGTCACCGCCGCGATCCTGGCGGGCCTGCGGGACCTGGACGTCACGGTCACCCCGACCGTGACGTCGTGCGACGCGGGCCTGTCGGTGGGCTTCGACGCGGCGTCGCGGACGCAGCAGTCGGGCACCGACGTGCCGTTCGCCGAGACGATCACGGTGGCGGCGGACGCCGCGCAGGGCGCCGAGCTGACCTGCACGGTGGACTTCCTGCTCAACGGCCTATCCGGCGGGCCGGCGTTCACGCAGCAGATCCGCGTGCGGGTCAACGACGTCACCCCGCCGACCGTGGTCGTCGACGACCGGACGGTGGAGGCGACCAGCCCGGCCGGCGCGGTCATCGACTACCCGGCGACGGCGACCGACAACGTCGACGGTCCGCTGACCCCGACGTGCGTGCCGCCGCCCGGCTCCACGTTCCCGCTGGGCGCGACGACGGTGACGTGCACGGCCACCGACGCGGCCGGCAACACCGGCAGCGACACCGCCGTGATGCGGGTGGTGGACACCACGCCGCCGGCGACGGCGTGCGTGCCGACGAACAACCCCAGCGGGGACAACATCCCCGGCTCGTACAACCCGGACGGGTTCTACGAGCTGACGTCGACGGACGTGGTGGACACGGCGGTGGAGGTGTTCATCGGTGACGCGGCGGACCCGAGCGTGCGGTTCGGGCCGTTCCCGGCCGGCACGAAGATCAAGCTGGTGCAGGCGCCGGGTGCGCAGTCGCGGGTGAAGGACGGCACCGGCGACATCGACTACAAGGTGACCCTGCGCGGCGACGCGCTGATCGTCGGCGTGGACGACGCGGGCAACGCCTCGTCGCCGGCGGTGTGCCTGGTGGCTCCCCCGCCGAAGTGACGGCCGCAGCGCGCGGGGGTGAGCCCCGCGGGTGACGTCCCGGCCGCCGGGCCCCGTCGGGGTCCGGCGGCCGTTCGCGTACGCGCCGAGGCCGGCCGGTCGCGGCGCCCGCGCCGGTTCACGGGCGGCGGGTCGCCGTGCCCCTGCGCCGGTTTGCGGGTGGCGGGGCGCGGCGGTTCAGCCGTGGCGGCTGGGCGAGTCGAAGCGGCCGGCGCGCATCTCGCGCAGCGCCCGGCGGCGGGTGTCCCCGCGCAGCGTGTCGACGTACAGGCGGCCGGCGAGGTGGTCGGTCTCGTGCTGCAGGGCCCGGGCGAGGAACCCGCTGCCGGAGATCGTCAGCTGCTCGCCGTGCTGGTCGAAGCCGTGGGCGGTGGCGTGCATCGCCCGGGGGGTCGGGAAGTAGAGACCGGGGATCGACAGGCAGCCCTCGTCGTCGTCCTGCAGTTCCTCCGACAGCTCCAGCGTCGGGTTGACCAGGTGGCCGCGGTGGCCGTCGGCGTCGTAGACGAACACCTGCGCGTTGACGCCGATCTGGGGCGCGGCGACGCCGGCGCGGCCGGGGGCGCCGAGCAGGGTGTCCATCAGGTCGGTGACCAGGGCGCGTAGTTCGGCGTCGAAGCTGGTCACCGGCTCGCTCGGGGTGCGCAGCACGGGGTCGCCGATGATCCTGATGGGCCGCATCGTCATGCCGGCAAGGTTATCCGTCGTCGCCGGAGGTGGCGGCGCCCGGGCGGGCCGCCACGAGCACCTCGACGCCGTCGAGGATGCGGGCCAGGCCGAACTCGAAGGCGCGGGCGGGGTCGCCGGCGGCCTGGTACTCCTGGCCGGCGGCGGTGCCGACGCGCGCCGCGAGGGGGTAGCGGCGCGGGTCGAGGGCCTTCTCCAGGTAGGGGGCGTGGGCCTGCCACCACTGTTGCTCGGTCATGCCGGTGTGCGCGGCGGCCTGGGCGGCCTCCACGGCGCTGCGCACGGCCCCGTGGACGTACCCGGAGACGAGGGTGATGACGGCGTCCATCTCCAGGTCGGTCAGGCCGATGCCGTCGACGGCGCGCAGCTCGTACTCGTAGCGGGCGATGACGTTGGGGCCGAGCGGGGGGCGGGTGGTGGCGACCTGGAGCAGCCAGGGGTGGCGCAGGTAGAGCGCCCAGGTCTCGCGGGCGATGTGTGCCAGGCGGCCGCGCCAGCCGCCGGGCACGTCGTCGGGGCGGGCGGTCTCGCCGTAGACGGTGTCGAGCATGACGTCGAGCAGTTCGCCCTTGCCGGGGACGTACGTGTAGAGGGACATGGTGCCGACGCCGAGGCGTTCGGCGACGCGGCGCATGGACAGGGCGGCCAGCCCGTCGGCGTCGGCGACCTCGATGGCGGCGCGGACGATCCGGTCCACCGACAGGTCGGGGCGGCCCTTGCGGCTGGCGCGCTCGCGGGTGCGCCAGAGCAGGGCGAGGCTGCGCGCCGGGTCGCCGGTGCCGCTGTACTCGGTCGTCATGCCGGAACTCTACCGTGCGCCGTACCGTATGGTGTACGGTACGGCGTACGACGACGAGGGGCGGGGGCGCGGATGCACCGGGACGGACCGGCCATCGAGGCCGAGGGACTACGCAAGCGCTACGGCGCCACCGAGGCCCTCGCCGGCCTCGACCTGACGGTGCCCGCCGGCACGGTCTGCGGGCTGCTCGGGCGCAACGGCGCGGGCAAGACCACCGCGGTGCGGGTGCTGAGCACCCTGCTGCGGCCCGACGCCGGCACGGCCCGGGTGGCCGGCGCCGACGTGCGGCGCCACCCCGACCGGGTCCGCGCCCGCATCGGGCTGGTCGGTCAGCACGCCGCCGTCGACGAGGTGCTCAGCGGCCGGCAGAACCTGCTGCTCTTCGGCCGGCTGCACCACCTCGGCGGCGCGCGGGCCCGTGCCCGGGCCACCGAGCTGCTCGCCCGCTTCGACCTGACCGACGCCGCCGACCGGCCCGCCGGCACGTACTCCGGCGGGATGCGCCGCCGCCTCGACCTCGCGGCCAGCCTGCTCCTCGACCCGCCGGTGCTCTTCCTCGACGAGCCCACCACCGGCCTCGACCCGCGCGCCCGGGCCCAGGTGTGGGACGCGGTGCGGGGCCTCGTCGCCGGCGGCACCACCGTGCTGCTGACCACCCAGTACCTCGAGGAGGCCGACCAGCTCGCCGACAGCGTCCGGGTCGTCGACGCCGGCCGGGTGATCGCCGACGGCACCCCGGACGAGCTGAAGGCCGCGCTCGGCGGCGACCGGATCGACGTGGTGCTGGCCCGCGCCGACGAGCTGGACCGGGCGGCGCGGGCCGTCGGCGCCGCCGTCGCGGCGAGGCCCGACGTCGACCCGGCGGCCCTGCGGGTCAGCGTGCCCGTCACCGGGCGCGTCGCCGCGCTGGCCGCCGTGCTGCGTGCGCTCGAGGACGCCGGCCTGACCGCCGCCGACATCGCCGTGCGCCGCCCCACCCTCGACGAGGTGTTCCTGAAGCTGACCGGCGACGACTCCCCCACCGCCCGCCCCGAGGAGAAGGTGACCGCGTGAACGCGACCGTCCACCCGCTGCCGCACCGCCTGCGCTGGGCCGTCGCCGACGGCGTCACGCTCACCGGCCGCGCGCTGGCGCACTGGGTCCGGCAACCCGCCCAGGCGATCGTCGGGCTGCTATTCCCCGTGCTGATGGTGCTGATGTTCGGCTACCTCTTCGGCGGCGCGATGAGCGTGCCCGGCGGCGGCGACTACCGCGAGTTCCTGCTGCCCGGCATGTTCGCCATGACGATGGCCTTCGGCATCGAGTCGACGTACGCGGCCGTGGCCACCGACACCGCCCGCGGCGTCACCGACCGGTTCCGTTCCCTGCCGATGGCGCCCTCCGCGGTGCTCACCGGTCGGGCCGCCGCCGACCTGCTGCACTCCGCCGCCGGCCTGGCCGTCATGCTGGCCTGCGGCGTCGCCGTCGGCTGGCAGTGGCGCGCCGGCGCGCCGGCGGCCCTGGCCGCCGTCGGGCTGCTCCTGCTGCTGCGCTTCGCGCTGATCTGGGTCGGCATCTACCTGGCGCTGGTGCTGCGCAAGCCCGAGTCGGTGGTGGTGCTGCAGATCCTGGTCTGGCCGGTCGGGTTCACCTCCAACGCGTTCGTCGCCCCCGACACCATGCCCGGCCCGCTCGCGGCGATCGCGCAGTGGAACCCGCTGTCCGCGACCGTCGCGGCCTGCCGGGAACTGTTCGGCAACCCCGGCTGGGGCGGCGAGTCGTTCGCCGCGCAGCACGCCGTCGGCCTCGCCGTCGCCTGGCCGCTGCTGCTGGTCGCCGTGTTCCTGCCCCTCGCGGTGGCCCGCTACCGCAGGCTCAGCCGGTGACCGGCGCCGCCACCACGGCGGTGCCGCTCACCCCCACCGAACGCGACCAGGCCGGCGACGACCTGCGCCGTGCCGAGGACCTGACCGCCGACCCGCACCCGGAAGGACGCCCGTGACGATCGGCTCCCACGCCGTCACGTTCACCCCCGCCGACCCGCCCCGCGCCGGGACGCTGCTCGTCTGGTCGCCCGACGGCCGTCCACCGCCCGACGGGCTCGGCGAACCCACCCGGGTGACCCTGGCGACGCCCCCGCACGGCCACCCCACCCCGGTGTCCGCGCGGCGGGCGTCGCTGGCGGCCGGCGTACCGCTGCTGCTCGCCGCGCCGGCCACGGACCCGGCGGCCGCGTTCTGGGCCGCCGCCACCCGGGAGGCCCTGCACCTGGCCGCCCGCGGCCTGCTGCTGCCCGCGGTCACCGCCGCCGGGCACGACACCTGGCGCGTCGGGCCGCTCACCGCCGACGACGAGGCCCGGCAGGCGCGGCTCGCCGCCGCGATGCCCGCCACCGCGCGCGCGACGCCGGTGCCCGGGCGCACCCCCACCTGGCTGCCCGACCCGGCGCGGCTGCTGCGCGACTTCCTCGACGCCGTCGCCGACACCCTGCCCCGCGCCGACGGCGCCTCCGGGGCGTGGGCCGCGCCGACGCCCACCCCCGTCGGGCGGCTGCGCGACTGGGCCGCCCGGGTCGCCGCCCACGCCGACGCGGCCGTACGGCTGTCGCTGCGCCTGGAACACCTCGACACCCCCGACGAACCGTGGCGGCTCGTGGCGCAGGTGCACCGTGCCGCCACGCCGGGGCTGCTCACCGACGCCGCCGCGCTGTGGCACGCCACGGTCCCCGGGTTCCCGCCCGGGTCCCGCGACGCCGCGCTGCTGGCCCTGCGACACGCCGCGCGGGTGTGGCCGCCCCTGGCCGGGCTGCTGGAGGCGGCCGTGCCGGACGCGTTGGCGCTGACCGACGCCCACGTCGTCGACCTGGCCGGCGGCGCGGCCGCCCGCCTCGCCGCCGACGGGATCGACGTGCACTGGCCGGCGGGGCTCGACCGCGACCTCACCGCCTCGGCCGTGCTGCGCTCCCCGACCCGCCGCGCCGGCGGGCCCGGGCTGCTCGCCGAGCCCGGCGACCTGTCGCTGCACTGGCGGCTGAGCCTGCACGGCGCGCCGCTCACCCCGGCCGAGCTGGCCCGGCTCGCCGACGCGCACCGGCCGGTGGTGCGGCTGCGCGAGCGGTGGGTGCTGGTGCCCCCGGAGCTGGCCCGCCGCGCCCGCGACCCGCACGCCGCGACGCTGGCCGCGATGCCCGCGCTGCGCGCCGCGCTGACCGGCGCCACGCACGTCGACGGCGAACGCGTCGACGTGACCACCGAGGGCTGGCTGGCCGACGCCGCGCGGCGCCTCGCCGACGGCGGGACCGCTGATCCGGTGCCCGCACCGGCCGGGCTGACCGCGACCCTGCGCGACTACCAGCGGCACGGGCTGCGCTGGCTGGCCCGGCTGACCGCGCTCGGCCTCGGCGGCTGCCTCGCCGACGACATGGGGCTGGGCAAGACCGTCACCCTCATCGCCCTGCACCTGCACCGGCAGGGCGACCCCGCCACCGCCGGCCCGACCCTGGTGCTGTGTCCCGCGTCGCTGCTCGGCAACTGGGAGCGGGAGATCCGGCGCTTCGCCCCCGACACCCCCGTACGCCGCTTCCACGGCCCCGACCGCCACCTCGACGACCTCGAGGGCGGGTTCGTCCTCACCACCTGGGCAACCCTGCGCCGCGACGCGACCCGGCTGGCCGCCCGGCGGTGGCCGCTGCTCGTCGCCGACGAGGCACAGCACGTGAAGAACCCGCACTCGGAGACCGCGACGGCGCTGCGCGCGATCCCCGCCGCCGCCCGGGTCGCCCTGACCGGCACGCCCGTGGAGAACGACCTGACCGACCTGTGGGCGATCCTGGACTGGACGACCCCCGGGCTGCTCGGCACCCTGAGCGAGTTCCGCGCCCGCTGGGTCAGGCCGGTGCAGACCGACCGCGACCCCGACGCCGGGCGGGACCTGGCCCGGCTCGTCGGGCCGTTCCTGCTGCGCCGCCGCAAGAGCGACCCCGGCGTCGCCCCGGAGCTGCCCGGCAAGACCGAGACCGACCTGCCCGTCGCGCTCACCGCCGAACAGGCAGCCCTCTACCAGGCGTGCGTCACCGAACTGCTCGACCTGATCGCCGGCACCGACGGCTTCGCCCGGCACGGGCTGGTGGTCAAGCTGCTCACCGCGCTGAAGCAGATCTGCAACCACCCCGCCCAGTACCTGCGCCAGACCGCGCCACCGCTGGCCGGCCGCTCCGGCAAACTCGACCTGCTCGACGAGCTGCTCGACACGATCCTGCCCGCCGGCTCCGCGGTGCTCGTGTTCACCCAGTACGTGGCGATGGCCCGGCTGCTGCACCGGCACCTGACCGACCGGGGCGTCGGCGCGCTGCTGCTGCACGGCGGGCTGCCCGTCGCCACCCGCGACGACCTGGTCCGCCGCTTCGACGCCGGCGAGGCCCCGGTGTTCCTGCTGTCGCTGCGCGCCGCCGGCACCGGGCTGAACCTCACCCGCGCCGACCACGTCGTGCACTACGACCGCTGGTGGAACCCGGCTGTGGAGGACCAGGCCACCGACCGGGCGTACCGGATCGGGCAGACCCGGCCCGTGCAGGTGCACCGGCTCATCGCCGAGGGCACCGTCGAGGACCGCATCGCCGCGCTGCTCGCCGGCAAGCGGGAACTCGCCGAGGCCGTCCTCGACGCCGGACCGGCCGCCCTGGCCGCGCTCAGCGACACCGAACTGGCCGAACTCGTCACCCTCGGAGGCGACCGATGACCCCGCGCGGCTTCACCGCGTTCCCGCCCGGCCGGGCCCGCCGGCCCCGCACCTGGTGGGGCTCGGCGTGGAACCGGGCGTGGGAGGCCGACGCCCTCGACGCCGCGCCGCTGCGCGCGGGACGCCGGCTGGCCGCCGCCGGGCACGTCGGCCCGATCACCGTCAGCCCCGGCCGGCTCGCCGCCGTCGTGCACGACGGCGACACCGAGCAGGCGTACGCCACGCGGGTGCGCATCACGCCGCTGGACGCCGACGACTGGGTCCTGTTGGCCGGCGAGGTGGCCGCCCGGGCCGGGCACCAGGCGGCGCTGCTGGCGGGGCAGCTGCCGCGCGACCTGGCGGACCTGGCCGGGGTGCGGCTGCTGCCCGGGCTGGGCGAGATCACCCCGGAGTGCGACTGCCCGGAGTGGGACCACCCGTGCCGGCACGCCGCCGCGCTGTGCCACCAGGTGTCCTGGCTGCTGGACGCCGACCCGGCGCTGCTGCTGCTGATCCGGGGCCGCGACGCCCGGCAACTGCTCGCCGCGACGCCGTCCCCCGGCTCCACCGTGCCGCGGCCGGAGGCGACGCCGCCCTCCGGGTCGCCCGGTCAGGCCCGTGTCGCGCCGGAGCCACCCGCCGGGCGTTCCGACGCGGCGGGGACGGCGGCCGTCGAGGCGTACGCCCGCCCGGCGCCGCCCCCGCCGCCGCCCCCGGGGTCGGTGGCGGCGCCGACGCTGCCGTTGCTGCCGCCCGGCCCGGACGTCGACGTCGACGCGTTGCGCCGACTCGTGGCGGTGGCCGCCGAGCGGGCGGCGGACATGCTGCGGCAGCGCTGACCGCCGGTTTCGGCCCGGGCGCCGTCGGCGGCGCGGAGGCTGCCGGCGTGCCCTCGTGGAACGGAGCCGGCGTGCGGCGCCGGTCAGCCCGGCGGCGGCAGCCCGGCGTCGGCGATGCGCTGGCGCATCGGCCGCCGGCGCACCGCGGCGAGCACCTCGTGCAGCAGGTCGGCCAGCGGCACCGGCAGCTCGGTGTCCAGTTCGCGCATCGCGGCGGTCGTCGCCGCCCACTCCGCCTCGATCACCGGCAGCAGCTCGCGGGCCCGGTCGGTCAGGTGCACGATGCGCTGCCGGGCGTCCGCCCCGGGGGTCAGCTCGACCAGGCCGGCGCGGGCCATCTGGGCGATGGTCTGGCTGGCCGCCGAGTGGGTGACCCCCACCCGGCGGGCCAGGTCGCGGATGGGCAGCGGCCCGTCGGCCACCAGCACCCGCAGCGGCGGCGAGAACCGGGGCCGGTAGTCGGCCAGGCCCCGCTCGGCGTACACCGCGGCGACGTCGCCGTCGAGCACGTCGAGGACGTGCCGCAGCAGCGTGCCCACGGCCTCCCGGTCCGGTGCGTCAGTCACCCCGCTAATGTAACAGCGCTGTTGTATCTGGACGAGGGAGGACGGACGATGACGCAGCGGTACCCCCTGACGGAGCCGTACGCGCACGGGATGCTCGACGTCGGCGACGACCAGCTCGTGTACTGGGAGACCTGCGGCAACCCCGACGGCAAGCCCGCGGTGGTGCTGCACGGCGGGCCCGGCTCCGGCTGCGGGCCCAACTGGCGGACCTTCTTCGACCCGGCCCGCTACCGGGTGACCCTGTTCGACCAGCGCGGCTGCGGACGCAGCCTCCCGCACGCCGCCGACCCCGCCGTGGACCTTTCCACCAACACCACCGGCCACCTGATCGCCGACGTCGAACGACTGCGCGAACACCTCGGGGTGGACCGCTGGCTGGTGCTCGGCGCGTCCTGGGGGTCCTGCCTCGGGCTGGCGTACGCCCAGCGGCACCCGGAGCGGGTCAGCGAGCTGGTGCTGTTCAGCGTCACCGCCGGCACCCGGCGGGAGATCGACTGGATCACCCGGGACATGGGGCGGGTCTTCCCCGCCGAGTGGGCCCGGTTCCGTGACGGCGTGCCGCCGGCCGACCGCGACGGCGACCTGGCCGACGCGTACGCCCGGCTGCTGGCCGACCCGGACCCGGTGGTGCGCGACCGGGCCGCCCGGGACTGGTGCGCCTGGGAGGACAGCCACGTCGCCACCGTCCCCGGTCACCGGCCCGACCCCCGCTACGCCGACCCGGTGTTCCGGATGGCGATGGTCCGGCTGGTCACCCACTACTGGCGGCACGCCTGCTTCCTGCCCGACGATCAGGTGCTGCGCGAGGTGGGGCGCCTGGCCGGCATCCCCGGGGTGCTGCTGCACGGCCGACTCGACATCAGCAGCCCGCCCGACATCCCGTGGCTGCTGGCGCAGTCCTGGCCCGACGCCCGCTTCGAGCTGCTGGAACGCGCCGGGCACGGCAGCAGGCACGGCATGGCCGAGCGGGTCGTGGCGGCGCTGGACGGCTTCGCCGACCGCCGCTGACGCCCCCGCGCCCCCGCTCGCCACTTCCGACTCGGCGATCCGGTGGGATGCCGGCGCGGCGAACCGCGCCAGCTGCGCGACCCACACCGCGACGAGTCGGACGGCGAGCACGGTTGAGCGCAGACCCCGTACGGTCGAAGGCGATCCGGCGGGAGTCCTGACTCCGGCCGGACCGCCTTCTTCCTGGGCCTGAGGGTCGCGCCCAGGTGCAGTCGGGTGGCGGCGCGCCCGCCCAGCCAAACGTCACCCGGCCGTATGCGCGAGGATGGCGGCGGCCAGTTCCTCGTGCACCTCCGGCGGCAGCGTGTGGCCCATGCCCGCCACGATCATCAGCCGCGCCCCCGGGATCTGCTCGGCGATGACCGCGCCGTGGCCCGGCTTGACCGGCTCGTGGCTGCCCTGGATGACCAGCGTGGGCGCCTTCACCTGGTGCAGCACGCCCACCGGCTCGAAGTCCGGCTTGGCCGCTGCGGCCAGCCGGTGGTTGGCCGCAGCTGACAGGTCGCGGCCCCGCTCGTGGATCCGTTCCTGCAGCCGACGCGCCGCGTCCTCGTCGAACGGCAGCCCGGTTCCGTGCAGCACGCGCTGCTCGGCGATCATGCCGTCGATCCGGGCGCGCCGGTCCGCCGGCGGCGGGGCGGCCATCAGCGCGCGGTAGAAGGCCACGAACTCCGGCGCCGGCTCGGACAGGCTCCCCTCGGGCTGCGGTTGCCCCATCAGAGCCCGCATGAGCACCTGACCTTCGCCGCCGCCGAGGGGTGAGGAGCCGATGACGGTCAGCGAGCGCACCCGCTCCGGCCGCTCCACCGCGACGAACTGGCCGAGCAGCCCGCCCGCCGAGTGGCCGACCAGGTGCGCGCTCTCCAGGCCGTGGGCGTCCAGCACGCGGTACACGTCGTTCTTGATGTCGTCCCACGTGTACGGCTCCGCCGCGAAGTCGACCGTGTCCGACATGCCGGTGTCACGGTGGTCGTACCGGATCACCCGGCGGCCGCCGGCGACAAGGCGGCCGACGAACTCGTCCGGCCACAGGATGCCCTGTGACATCGACCCCATGATCAGCAGGATCGGCGCATCCGTCACGGCGCCGAACTCTTCACTCCAGATGTTCACGTCATGCATGTCTCACAGCATGTCCGCCCCCGTTACTGGTGCCTTCTGTAGAACTACTAGTCGCGCCAGCTCCGTACGGGAGCCGATGCCCAACTTCGGATAGATCTTGTACAGGTGGTACTCGACCGTGCGCGGGCTCAGGAAGAGCTGGGCAGCGATCTGCTTGCTCGACAACCCGTCGGCGACCAGGCCCGCGATGCGCAGCTCCTGCGGCGTCAGGGCGTCGAGCGCCGCCGAGCGTGGGGCCTGCCCGCTCTCGCCCGCCGCTCGCAGCTCACCTTGTGCGCGCCTCGCCCACGGCCGCGCGCCCGCCCGCTCGAACGTCTCCCACGCCATCCGCAGATGCGCCCGCGCCTCGCCCGGCCGCTGCGCGCGGCGCAGGCGCTCACCGAGCAGCAGAGCCGTCCTGGCCGCCTCGAACGGGTTGGTGTGCAGCCGCAGCGCCTCGCCGAAGGCGTCCTCGGACGACTCGGCCAGGCCCCGGCAGCGGGCCAGCAGAGCGTGCGACTCGGGTGTCGTGGCGTGCGCCGACGACCGCTTGTACGCCTCCAGCGCTGCCCGCGCACCCGCGTCGTCCCCCGCGCCCACGGCGGCCTCCACGCGATCCGGCGCCGTCCGCCACACCACGGCGGGATGCCCGACGCCCGGTCCGGCCGCGGCGAGGGCCGTGAAACGGTCGTGCGCCGTCGCGTGGCGTCCCAGGCACAGGTCGAGTAGCGCCAGCGCGTACGCGGCGACCCCCGCCCGCAGACCCACCCGATGCGGTACGGCGATGGCCAGCGCCTCGCGGGCCTGCCGTTCGCAGGTCTCCTCCTCGCCCCGCAGCGCCGCCAGGACGGCCAGGTTCGCCAGGTGCGCGGCCACGGTGTTCTCATAGCCGGCCTCGCGGGCCAGTTCCAGGCCCTCCTCGGAAACGGCCTGGCTGCTCGCCAGCCGCCCCGCCATGCGCTCGGCCGTCGCCACGAACTCCAGCACGACCGGCAGCTGCCCGGTCATCCCCGACACCCTGGCCACCCGCCCGGCCCGGTCGGTCATCTCGGTCGCCAGGTCCGACTCGCCCAGTTGGCTGGCCGCGGCCGCCGCCCACAGGTACTCCGCCGCCTCCCCCCGCTCGCCGACCCGCGCCAGCGCCCGCCGCAACAGGCCCGGCCCGGCAGCGTCGCCGTCCAGCGTCAGGCCGATCCCGGCCACCGTGTCCCGCAGGAACCCCTCGGGATGCGCTGCCGCCCTCCGCCCGAACTCGATGATGGCCGTCGTGTCGCCGACGTACGAGGCGGCCTCCGCGGCATCGGCCAGCATGTCCAGGCTGTCGCCCGCAGCCAGGATCCGCACGGCCTCGGCGGCGTTGCCGGCGTTCAGCTCGAACCGGCCGCGGAGCTGGGCGATCTCCGCGGCGAGACCGGCATCCGCGCCGGCCAGGTCGCGGGCCTCGGCCAGCAGCGACTCCGCCTGCCCCGGACGGCCACCGAGCCAGGCCGCGACGGCGGCGTCCTTCAGTCGTGCGGCACGGGCGCGTGGCTCGGGGGTCAGCTCGGCGGCGCGGGCCAGGGCGGTGGCGGCGGTGCCGTACCCGCCGCGATCGCGCGCCCGCTGCGCGGCGGCCACCAGCTCGGCGGCGACCCGCTCGTCCTGGCCCAAGGCGGCGCCGGCCAGGTGCCAGGCGCGACGGTCCCCCTCGGTGAGATCCGCCAGGACGGCATGTACCCGGCGGATCTCCGCGGGGGTGGCCGCCTCGTACACCGCCGACCGGATGAGCGGGTGGCGGAACTGTACGCGCGTGCCCGAGAGCTCGGCCAGCCCGGACTCCTCCAGCTCGGCCAGCGCTGTCCGCCCCGTCCAGGCCCCCGTGTCGTCGTCCCCGCGCCGTGCCGTTCGCCCGGCGGACAACCGGTCGGTAGCGCGCAGCACCAGGTCGAGACCGGCCTCCACGGCGACGACCAGAGCGAACAGCTGGCGGAGGCGGACAACGCAGCCACCCGATCGCCGAACAGCCGGACACCACCGGGGAGCGGGTCAGGCAGCGGTTCGCGTCCGGCGAGCTGCGCGGGCGTCAGGTGGGCGGCGATCTCACCCAGGACGAGCGGGTTCGCGCCGGTCAGCGTGACGAGTTTCCGCGCCACACCCGGCGACACACCCCAGCGGGACTCCAGCATCTCGGCCGCTGCGTCCCCGGGCAGGCCACGCACGTCCACCGTCACGGGCACACCCTTGACCGGAGCGTCCCCACGCACGGCGAACAACATCGCGATCTTTCTGTCCCCAGCCGCCTGGCGGCGAACAGCAGTGCGTCGGCCGATGCCCGGTCGACCCACTGGAAGTCGTCGACCACGCAGATCAGCCCGTCCGGCGCGGCAGCTTCGGACAGCAGCGAGAGCACGCCCGCGCCCAGCAGGTACCGATCGCCAGCAGTGCCGGCGGCGAGGCCCAGCGCCGCGCGCACCGCGTCGCGCTGCGGTGCGGGCAGCGCCTCGAGCGAGCCGGTCACCGGCCACAGCACCTGGTGCAGCGCCGCGAACGCGAGGTCGGACTCGGCCTTGACGCCGGTGGCCCGCAGCACGCGCATCGCGCCGCCTCGCCCGGCCGCCGCGTCGAGCAGGGCCGTCTTGCCCACGCCGGCCTCGCCCCGCAACACCACCGCACCGCCGTAGCCGTCGTACGCCCGCGCGATCACCCCGTCGAGTACGCCGGTTTCCGCGGATCTGCCGTAGAGCACGATCGCCCACTGTAGGAGACCTGCCCGCCGCCCCGTCCGCACGGGGCGCGGCGCTCACCGCGCACAACATCCCCGGGACAAGGTCTTCAGCGAGGAGATCGACACCCGTGTACGGGTGCGCCACCGCGTCAGCGGCTACCAGCCAGCCCTGCTGGCCGGGGCGCGTAATCCAACTGTCTTGTATTCGTGTTCATGGCTCGTCCGGCAATCACGGTGAGTCACGCCGAGCATGGCGCCGGCGGCGAGATCTGCACCCACGATCATCGCCTGATAACGCGGCGGGCGATCTGGATGCCGTACTGACCGTGAGGGTGTCCAAACGACTGGCGCACCATGTCTGCGGCAGATGAGTGCGTTCACACTCACCGAACTCGGTCAGACTCTAGGAGGGAATCGTCGTCGCTCGGGCAGCCCAGGCATCGACGATGCGGTCCAGGGTGCGCCTGCCCCACCGGCTCATCGTCGGGTTGGAGTCGAGGTAGTACCAGACCAGCCCCATCGCCTGCTGGAACGCCCAAGCCATCCCGCGTCGCCACTGGACGTCGCCGCATCCGAGCTCGCGGCGGAGGATGCCGCGCTGGTGCTCGTCGAGGAGGTGCCAGGCCGCCACGAGGTCGAGCGCCGGGTCCGCCGGGCCGAAGCCGCCGCCGTCCAGGACGCCGACGAGACGGCCGTCTTCGACGAGGACGTTGGGCGGGATGAGGTCGCGGTGGCACATCGCGTCCTCGTCGACCTCGGGCAGCGTCCGAAGCTCCGCCCAGATCCGCCGCAGGAGGGGTACGTCGAGCAGGTCCTCGCTCTGCCGGAAGCATGTCTCGAGCCATTCGTCGTGGTCCGGGAGGTGCCCGCCGCGACCGACGCCGTCGAAGCGTCGCCCACGGGTGTCGGCGGCGCGCATCCCGGCGATGAGCTCGGCCAGGTCATGGGCGAACGCGTTCGACCCTGCGGAGTCCTCGACCGTCGCGTCGTGGCCGGACAGCCAGGTCTGCACGCTCCACGGCAGCGGATAGCCCGCGCCCGGCTCCCCGAGCGCCACCGGCTCCGGGGTGGGCACGGTGGCGGCGTCGGCCAGTTCACGCGCGGCCTCGGCCTCGGCCGCCAGCGACGCGCGGGCCTGCGCCGGGTCGTGACCGACCAGCGGGAAGCGGGCGGCCAGGTCGTCGCCGATCCGGAAGATCGCGTTCACGGTCCCAGGCGTGCGCAGCTCGGTGACCGGCAGTCCGCGCCACTGAGGGAACTGCACCTCGACCAGCTGGCGGACGGTCTGCGCGTCGACGTGGAGCTGGTCGGCGTGCATCGTCATGCCGCCATTCTCCTGTCGGCGACCGCGGGCGTCCTCCGACTTTCGCGCGGCAGGCTCGGCACCGTCGCCCGACCAGCCGCCAGTGCCCGGTCGAGACGACGTCCACCTTGTCGCCGCGGACCCGGATCGCGGAGTCGTCGTCGAGCAGGTAGAGCGGGAAGTCCACGCTCGCCGCAAGCCGGTCCGCCCATGCCTCGTCGCGGTTTGGGAAGGACGGGGAGTCGAGGTGAGGCTTGACGTACCAGTCGAACAGCACGTCCGCACATCGGCATGGTCGGGTGTTCGCTGCTGTGGTCGCTCGTGACGCGCCGCGACGCCCGGTCGGCGGCATGAGCGTGCGTCCAATCACGGCACTGTGGCAGGCATAGCGATGCAGGATCGAACGTAAACGCGATGCGGTCCAGGTATGACCACCGATGATCGGTAGGTGGAAGAGGTACGCGAGGCCGACGGTCTGCGTGGCCGTTTCGAGGGCAAGTTGCGCGACCTGCGCGGGCGGCGCCTGACGTCGGTCGACTACTGGGACGTTCACAGCTTCGGCCCGGAACCCGCGCCATGGGACTACGGCGACTGGCATCACGCCGTCATGGGCGTTCAGCTCGGCACCGACCTCGGCTCCGTGACCGTGACCTGGACCAACACGTTCTATCCCTATGGTGTCGAGGTCTTCCACGAGCCGATCGGACATCACCTCGTCCTCGGCGAATCCGGCCCGGAGCGGGTCGGCCCGGGCGTCGACGGCCAGAGTCCCTGGGCTCCACTTCTCGGATCGAGGGTTCGCGGCACGGCCTGCCGCTGGGAGCAGTTCCACATCGGGCCGAGCCGGCGGGCGGACGGCAGCATCGCCGCGCCGGCGCATTCGGTCGACGTGCCCGTCGCGTTGCGCTTGGACTTCGCCACAGGTTCGATCTGGTTCGTCGCTGCCATCCCGCAGCTGCCCGACCCGCAGGGCGTCTTCATCCTCGGCGACGAAATCATGGTGGTCTTCTCCGGCGAGAAGATGCGCGACATGGGCTTCGACGACCCCGCGTTCCTTGGTACATCCCAGTGACCAGCCCGACCAGTTCGGCCCCAACCGTGGCCGTAGGTGCACCTGATCAAGAGGTTCGGTAGGGTGCCGCCGCGCACGACCGGCGGCATGAGCGGACGTTGACCGCTGCTTGATCGGGTGGGCAAGCCGGCTGTCAGCAGACCGTGTGGCGCTACCGGCCTGCCGCTGGCTGCCATTCGTGCGTGACAGCGGCCAATACGATGGAGGAGTGACCGAGTCGAACCTGCGTCCTGCCAAGAAGCCGTGGTTGCCGCCCCGTTGGTTCATTCGGCTGTTCTGGTCGGCTCATCGGGGCGTGTTCCGGCGTTCCGGCGGCCGGGTCGGACTGTCGCGTCCACGCGGCAACCGGTACGGAATGCTGCGCCTGACCACCGTCGGGCGTCGTACCGGCCAGCAGCGCAGCGTCATCCTCGGGTACTTCGAGGACGGCGCGAATCTGGTCTCGCTGGCCATGAACGGGTGGGGGGGAACCCGAGCCGGCCTGGTGGCTCAATCTGCAGGCGCACCCGGACGCGACCGTTGACCTAGTCGACGGGCCGCGGCCGGTGCGTGGTCATGCGGCGACGGGCGACGAACGGTCGCGGCTATGGGCCCGCTGGCGTGAGATCGACAAGAACCTGGATGGATATGCTGCGCGGCGGTCATCCGAAACTGCGGTGGTGGTCCTGGTGCCCCGGCCCGGCACGTCTGAGGCGTCGCGGGGCACCTGATCGACTGGCTTTGCTGGATGGGCTGATCAATCACGTGTTCATGGACTGCGAATGTCGAGCCGAGGTCGACCGTAACGCCAGGTAGCGAGCTGATTGCGGCATGAGCGGATGTCTGCGGTGGTGATCGCGCCGAGGCACGTCGGGGACAGACCTCGCTCCGTCCTCAGCCCCCGTCTCGCAAGCGGTGCGTACGTCCCCGCTGGTCTAGGGTCCCTGGGGTGGTCATGAGCGCGCAGGACGTTGTGGGTGTGATCGAGTCGGACCCGGGAGCAATGGCAGTCCTTCGGGCTACGGCCGACCTTGGATTACCGGACTGGTGGATTGGTGCCGGCTTCGTACGTAACCGCGTCTGGGACGCGATCAGCAACCTACCGGTCTCGCCGGAGCGCGACGTGGATGTCGCCTACTTCGACCCGGAGAAGCTGGACCCACGTGAGGACGCACGCGCCGAAGCCCAAGCCAGGGTGGCCCTGCCTGGTGTGCCGTGGGAGATTCGTAATCAGGCACGGATGCATCTGCGCAATGGCGATGAGCCCTACACGTCCACCCTGGACGCGATATTTCGCTGGCCCGAAACGGCAACGTGCGTCGCGGTGACTCTACGGGGTGACTCTGTTCGCCTGGTGTCCTGCCATGGGCTGTCTGACCTTGTGGGAATGGTTGTCCGCCCCTCTCCAGCCTTCGACAACGCAGCGGGCCGCGCGAAGGTACGGCGCCGCGTGGAGGCCAAGGGATGGCTCGACCGATGGGCCGGACTGCGGCTGGAGATCTAGCGCTCACGCCAAGTGAAGAAGGGGTAGGCCCGACAGGACGTCCTCTTCTCGGCACGAGCGGTCGGTTGACTTGTCGGTCTCGCAGGTGCGGCCCCTGACGCCCGCTCGGCGGCAGATTCGTGCGTTCGTCATACCGGAAATCGCGAGGCGCGGGCGTCAGTTCAGGGAAGGGCGCGGTGACCTCGGCTGTCAGGACGTCGGGCAGGTTTGGTCCGCGAAGATGGTGAGGTAGATGCCGGCTGGGCTGGACACCGACCACTGCGGCGACGGCGAGCGGTCGGCGCTGCTGGGCCGCACGTCGACCCGCTGCGTCGGGTGGGAACGCACGATCAGGCGGCTGGGCACGTCCCGCACGCTGCGGCACCAGCTGAGGAAGCCCTCACCGTCGACGGACGGCCCCTGGTCGGGGATCTCCGCGTAGCGCCAGCCCGCGGCATCGGCCGCCGGGTCGTAGGTGCGTCGCAGCTCCGCGTTGCCCCAGTCCCGATCCGGTCGCCAGGACAGGGAGATCGAGGTGCTCGAGACGTCCTCCTTGTTGAGCCGCCGGCATCCCCGGCTGCGGGCCACGTCGCCCACCCGCTGCGCGCCATCCGGCGTCACCGCCAGGACCGGGTCGTCGGCGTACGCGTCGAGCAGCCCCTCCACGTCGGCCGGGAGGCTGCAACCCGGCACCGGCGAGCCGGCCTGGTCGTCCATCACGGCGCACCCACCAAGGGCGAGCGCTAGGAGTACGACGAACAAGGCGGTGGAGCGTCGTCTCATGGCCGCACGATAGTGGTCCCGGTCGCGTCCGGCTGCCCCGTCGTCGCCAGGATTTCGGCTGTACGTCCGGCCCTCAAGTGCTCTCGACCCCACCCGTGACGAGCGCTTCGCGGCGCGTCCGCGCGGGTTGCCTTCCTGTCGATTACGGTTCTGCTTCGTACGGGGCGAAAGAAGGACCAATGTTCGACGAGACTGCGCCGATTCCATCCGGACTACACCACGAACGATTCGTTGCGACGCCACTGACCACCGACACGGCTGCCTTGGATTACGCGTCGTACATGGCAAGCCCGGACATCATTCGCGCACACAGCGACGGCCGGTGGCCCGTCGAGGGGTTCACCCTCGAGGATGACCTGAAACTGGTCGCGAAGCACCAGGCTGATCACGAAAACCGCCGCGCGTTCACGTTTGTCCTCCTCGCCCCGTCTCTGCGCGATGCACTGGGCTGCTTGTACGTGAATCCACTCCGTGAGTACCTTCAACGCGCTGGGGCCGATCGCCGATTCCTCGACGCCGTACCGTCGGCTTCCGCGGTGGTCACTTTCTGGCTGCGCCAAGACCAGCAGGACACCGGTCTGGCAGACGTTGTGGTTGAGGCCGTGAACGACTGGTTGCTCACCGAGTGGCCCTTGGCGACGCACGTGTTTCGCGTCCTGCCCGATGAGCGGTCGTCGTGCACGGCCCTCGACCGACTGAACCTTCGGAAGACCCGCCTCTCCCTGCCGGGCGACACACGGCCCTACGTCTGGTACCAGCCTTCGGTGTAGGCGCCTCGGCGGCAGCATCCGGACATCGACAAATCAGTATGCCGCCGGCGGCACCTGGAACCGATACGCCAACCGCCATGACGCCGGCTAACGCAACAGCCCACGCTCATCGACGTGACGTATCGGGCTCCCTGTGAAGACGTCCGGGCGTGGCGGTGGGCATTCCGGAGAGTGAGAGTCCGCTCCGCTTGTCTCACGTACTGTGGCTTCGCATGACCGACTCCGAGAGCGGGATCACCGCAGCGCTGGTACACGATCTTCTAATGACCAGCATCCGGACCTTGCAGGGCTGGCCATCCGCGAGGTAGCGGGCGGCTGGGACAACCACATGTGGCGCCTTGGGGATCAGCTGGTCGTGCGCATGCCGCGCACGGAACGTACCCCGGATCTCCAGCGCAAGGAGCGCCGGTGGCTGCCCGTCCTGGCCCTGCGCCTTCCGCTCCCAATTCCGATCCTGTGCGGATCGGCGAACCGACCGCGCGCTTCCCGAGACCCTGGAGCATTATGACGTGGGTTCCCGGTGAGCCACTCGACTACACCTCGATCAGCCGCGACGACCACGCGGCCGACACTCTGGCGGGCTTCCTCAGGGCGCTCCATGTCGAGGCGCCCGCCGAGGCGCCGACCAGTTCGGACCGCGGCGCTCACCCCAAGAAGTGCACGGACGGCTTCGAAAAGTTCTTGCAAGCCATTGCCCCCGGTGGCATTGCCGCCGACATCAGGGCCGTCTGGGACGTCTGGGACGATGCCGTTGCCGCCCCCGAGTGGGAGGGCCCGCCGGTATGGCTGCACGGTGACCTCCACCCTGCGAATGTCGTCGTCTCGGACGGGACGCTCTCGGGCGTGATCGATTTTGGTGACATGTTCGCCGGCGATCCGGCGTGGGACCTCGCGGCCGCGTGGCTGCTCCTTCCTGCGGGCGCAGCCTCACGGTTCTTCGAGGTGTACGCGCACACCCAGCCGCTGCAACAACCGGCCTACCACCCGCCGCTGACGCCTCGGTGACCTCGTCAGGCACAACCCCAGCCACGGCAGGGTCCGTTCCGATCCTCCGCGAGGGCCGGGTGGACTCGCTCCTGTCTGGTGCACGCAGCGCCCGACGCCGGGTCAGCGGCCGGCGAGCGCGGCGCGCACGGGCCCGGTCTTGGCGGCGGCCTCGGCGACCTCGGCGTCGGGGTCGCTGCCCCAGGTGATGCCCCCACCCGCCCAGACGTGCACGCGGTCGGCGTCGACGGCGGCGGTGCGGATGGTCAACCCCAGGTCGATCCGCCCCGGGGCGACCCAGCCGAGGGCGCCCATGCTCGCGCCGCGCCCCACCGGTTCGAGGGCGGCGACGCGGTCCAGCGCGGCGAGCTTCGGCGCGCCGGTGACCGAGCCGCCCGGGCAGACCGCGCGCAGCAGGTCGGCCAGGCCGAGCCCGTCGGCGACCGCCGCCGAGACTGTCGACTCGGCCTGCCACAGGTCGCACCAGCGGCGTACGGCGAACAACTCGTCGACGCGCACGCTGCCGGTGCGAGCGACCCGCGCCAGGTCGTTGCGTTCCAGATCGACGATCATCACGTGCTCGGCGCGTTCCTTGGTCGAGGCGAGCAGCTCGGCGCGGCCGGCGGCGGTGGCGGGCCGGGTGCCCTTGATCGGTCGGGTGATCAGCCGCCCGCCGGTCAGCTCGACCAGGGTCTCCGGGCTCGCGCAGCCGATCGCCCAGCCCGCCCCGGCCAGGGTGCCGCCGTAGCGGGCGCCGGGCAGCGCGGCGAGCCGGCCCAGGGCGGGCAGGGGGTCCCCGGCGTACCGGGCGGCGGCGTGCCCGACGAGGTTGACCTGATAGACGTCGCCGCGGCCGATGGCGGCGCGGACCGCGATGACGGCGTCGGCGTGCCGCCGGGGGGTCCAGCTTTCCGCCCAGTCGCCCAGCCACCAGCGCGCGGCGGGCGCCGCGGCGGCCGGCGGGGCGGCCGGGCCGTGGCCGTAGACGACCACGGCGACCTCCGGCAGCGCGGGGGCGGGGTTGGCGGCGCCGGGCGGCCCGCCGGCGAGGACCGCGCCGGCGGCGGCGGAGACGTAGAGGGCGGCCCCGCAGACGCCGGCCGGGTCGTGGCCGGGGGCGGGGCGGGCCAGGTCGTGCAGCGGCAGGCCGTGCGCGGCCAGGAACTCCTGCGCCAGCGCGGCCGGGTCGCCGCCGTCGGCGGGCCGCCACTGCCAGCGGGCCCGCTCGACGAGCGTACGGCGGCAGGCGGCCGGCGCCGCCGGCACATCGCCTCCCGCCCGGAAAAGCGTGTCCACGCCGTCCGGCCTAATCTCCCTCATCCGTTCAGTGGATTTCCCGAAAACGACGCGCATACCTGCTCGATGCCGGCCACTTTCGCTTGGTACTGTGCGTCACTGGTCATGTGAACCATGACACAGTGCCCCCACAGTCCGGAGATCCCGATGTGCCAGCACCAACCCACCTGTCCCTCCGCCGACGCGACCGACCGGGAAGCCGCCCGCGTCCTCGCCTGCTTCCCTGAGCAGGGCTGGAGCCTGCTCTGCAACGGTGTCATCGTCTTCGAGGACACCGGCGAACTGCTCCCCGACGGCCGGACCATCGCCCCGCACCGCGGCCCGGCCCGACACGCCCTCGTCGCCTGACCCGCCACGCTCCGTCACGAAGTCTTGTGGCGTCGACCCAGGCTAGTCCCCCGGTCGGGACCGCCGCCGCCCAGGTCGACGCAACCGCCGGGGCGGCACCACGACCGCCCCGGCGCGCCGCGACCTCAGCTCTCGAACGCCTCCGGTGACGGGCAGGAACACACCAGGTTCCGGTCGCCGTACGCGCCGTCGATCCGCCGCACCGGCGGCCAGTACTTCCCGGCCCGGTCCACCCCGGCCGGGTACGCCCCCACCGACCGCGGGTACGCGTGCGGCCACTCGTCCCCGGACACCATCGCCGCCGTGTGCGGCGCGTTGGCGAGGGGGTTGTCGCCCGCCGGCCATTCCCCGGCGCCCACCTTGTCGATCTCCGCCCGGATGGCGATCATCGCGTCGCAGAACCGGTCCAGCTCGGCCAGGTCCTCGCTCTCCGTCGGCTCCACCATCAGCGTCCCCGCCACCGGGAACGACATCGTCGGCGCGTGGAAGCCGTAGTCGATCAGCCGCTTCGCCACGTCGTCCACGCTCACCCCGGTCGCCTTCGTCAGCGGCCGCAGGTCCAGGATGCACTCGTGCGCCACCAGGCCCTTGTTGCCGGCGTACAGCACCGGGAAGTGCCCGCGCAGCCGCGCCGCCACGTAGTTCGCCGCCAGCACCGCCACCCCGGTCGCCCGGGCCAGCCCCGCCGCGCCCATCATCCGCAGGTACGCCCACGGGATCGGCAGGATCCCCGCCGACCCGTACCGCGCCGCCGAGATGGCCGGCCGGCCGTCGTCGTGCGCGCCCAGCGGGTCGCCGGGCAGGAACGGCGCCAGGTGCGCCCGCACCGCCACCGGACCCACCCCGGGACCACCGCCGCCGTGCGGGATGCAGAACGTCTTGTGCAGGTTCAGGTGCGACACGTCCGCCCCGAACCGGCCCGGCTTGGCGAACCCGACCAGCGCGTTGAGGTTCGCCCCGTCCACGTACACCTGACCGCCGGCGTCGTGGACCTTCGCGCACAGCGACGCGATGCCCGTCTCGTACACCCCGTGCGTCGACGGGTACGTCACCATGATCGCGGCGAGGGCGTCGCGGTGCTTGTCGATCTTCGCGTCCAGGTCGACCAGGTCGACGTTGCCGCCGTCGTCGCAGCCCACCACGACGACCCGCATCCCGGCCATCACGGCGCTGGCCGCGTTCGTGCCGTGCGCCGACGACGGGATCAGGCACACGTCCCGGTGGCCCTCCCCCCGGCTGCGGTGCCAGGCCCGGATGGCCAGCAGGCCCGCCAGCTCACCCTGCGAGCCGGCGTTGGGCTGCACGCTGACCGCGTCGTAGCCGGTCACCTCCGCCAGCCACGCCTCCAGCTGGGCGATCATCTCCCGGTAGCCGGCGGTCTGCGCCTGCGGCGCGAACGGGTGGATGTGCGCGAACTCCGGCCAGCTCACCGGCTCCATCTCGGTGGTCGCGTTGAGCTTCATCGTGCACGACCCGAGCGGGATCATCCCCCGGTCCAGGGCGTAGTCGAAGTCCGACAGCCGCCGCAGGTAGCGCAGCATCGCCGTCTCGGAGTGGTGGCTGCGGAACACCGGGTGGGTCAGGAAGTCCGACGTGCGGGCCAGCGCCTCGGGCAGCCGCGAGTCGGTCTCCCCGTGGGCACGCGGCACCCCGAACGCGTCGCACACCGCGTCCAGGTGCGCGTGGGTGGTGGTCTCGTCGCAGGAGATCCCCACCCGGTCCGCGTCCACCAGCCGCAGGTTGACCCCCCGCTCGGCGGCCGCCGCGACGACCTGGGCGGCCCGGCCGGGCACGGTCGCGGTGACCGTGTCGAAGAACGCGACGTCGGTGACGCTCACCCCGCCGGTGCGCAGCGCGCCCGCCAACCGCGCCGCCATCCCGTGCGTACGCGCCGCGATCGCGCGCAGCCCGTCCGGGCCGTGGTACACGGCGTACATGCCGGCCATCACGGCGAGCAGCACCTGCGCGGTGCAGATGTTGCTGGTCGCCCTCTCCCGCCGGATGTGCTGCTCACGGGTCTGCAACGCCAGCCGGTACGCCGGGTTGCCGTCGGCGTCGCGGGACACCCCCACGAGGCGGCCGGGCAGCATCCGCTCCAGCCCCGCCCGCACGGCCAGGTAGCCGGCGTGCGGCCCACCGAAGCCCATCGGCACCCCGAACCGCTGGGTGGTGCCGGCGGCGATGTCGGCGCCGATCTCCCCCGGCGGGCGCAGCAGCGTCAGGGCCAGCAGGTCCGCCGCCACGGTGACCAGCGCGCCGGCGGCGTGCGCGGCCTCGACCAGGCCCGCGTGGTCGCGTACCGCCCCGGACGCCCCCGGGTACTGCAGGTGCAGACCGAAGAACTCCGCCGGCAGCTCGTCGCGCTCGACGTCGAGCACCCGCACGTCGATGCCGAGCGGCTCGGCCCGGCCGGTGATCACCGCGATGGTCTGCGGCAGGGTGTCGGCGTCGACGACGTACACCGGGCTCTTGCTCTTCGACGCGCGGCGGGCGAGGGTCATCGCCTCCGCCGCCGCGGTGCCCTCGTCGAGCATCGAGGCGTTCGCGGTGGCCAGCCCGGTCAGGTCCGTGACCATCGTCTGGAAGTTCAGCAGCGCCTCCAGCCGGCCCTGGCTGATCTCCGGCTGATACGGGGTGTACGCCGTATACCAGGCCGGGTTCTCCAGCACGTTGCGGCGGATCACCGCCGGGGTGTGCGTGCCGTGGTAGCCCAGGCCGATCATGGACACGGCCACGGTGTTGCGGGCGGCCAGAGCCCGCAGCTCCGCCAGGGCGTCGTGCTCCGTGGCCGGCTCCGGCAGGTCGAGGGTGCCGTGCCAGCGGATCACCTCGGGGATCGCGGCGTCCATCAGCTCGTCGATCGAGCCGTAGCCGACGGCCTCCAGCATCCGGCGCTCGTCGGCCGGATCCGGGCCGATGTGGCGGGCGGCGAACTGCTCTGCGGTCATGGGCGGCGCTCCCGTGGGGCGAGGTCGACAGGTCGGCCTCCCCCTCTGTCGCGCCCGCGCAGCGCTCCACAGTGCCTGCCCACGAGGTCCTTTTGCCTGAGAGGTTCCGGGGAGGATTTGCCCCTTCGGCGCCGCCCTTGGTGCTTCTGGGCGGTCTCTCCCACGTGGGTGGTACCGGCATGGTCAACGCTACCAGCGCCCACTTCCCCGACGGATGTCGTACCCCCGGGGCGCGATCACGGTGAGCTGTGGAGGTGTGACAGCTGTCCGCCGCCCCCAGCGTGTCCTACCGCCGGGCTTGAAGACGGACAGGATCGTCGCGGCCCAGAGCAGGGCGAGGAACAGCGCCATGGCGCCGACCAGCAGGATCCCGGTCTGGCCGGGCTCGGCGGCGGGGTCCCTGGTGCGCGCCGTCAGGTCGTCGATCCACGGGCCCTCGAACGTGGCGAGGACCGGAAGGCTGAGCGCGATGATCAGCTTGGCCAGGACCCGGCGGTGCGTGATCAGCCCCCAGGGCGTGCCGAGGGACACCACCGCGCCGGTGATGAGCGCCAGGAAGACGCTCGGGATCGCCAGGGCGACGTTGAACGTGTCCATGAGCACGTAGGCGCCATGCCGTACCTCGTGCCGGTCTGTGGTCACCCCCACGACGGACAGAACGAGCATCCCGAGGCAGACGCCCAGCCAACCCACGCCGATGCCGATGTGCAGCGTCAGCCACACCTTGCGAGACGTCCGCCCCAGCCGCGGGAAGCGCGGTCGCAGCCCGACCGTGATCATCGTCGACAGCAGCATGCCCAGCCACGGCACCTGGTGGGCGAGCAGGAACAGGAACTGCGCGGGGATGAAGAGCAGGTGGAAGACGATCAGGAGCCGCCGGACGCGCGCGGCGGTCGCCGCGCGGCGCAACGCGAACCAGCTCCCGAAGGAGAGCACCGCGGCAACCGCGTACCCGACCGTCCCGGCGGTCTGGAACAGGGGGTGGTGGGCGTCCTGCCGCAGCGCGACCAAGGCCCCCGCGACGAGCGCGAAGATCCCGAAGGTGACCTGCAGGTTCGTGGGGCTGACCCACCGGCCGAGCCGTTCGTGGATGAGCATGCGGCCAGCGTCGCCAACGGTGCCGTGCCGCCGCGTCGGCCGATCCGGGAAAGCCGGTCGATGGATCGGCGGTGTTTCGCCGGCGTGGCGTACAACTTTCTGCTGACGCGCACACCGGCGCCGGCGCCTAGCCTGTGAGCACGATGAATGCGTCCGACCCGCACCCGGAGACGCCCCGGTACCGCCGCCGCCCCCTGACCGATACGGCAGTGGCGCTCCTCGTCGCGGTGTTCACGGCGACCGGCGGGTTCGGCACCAACGACTTCTTCGGCCCGACGCTCGTCGGACTCGACGACCGCATCCCGCCGCCGTGGCTCGGCATCCCGCTCGCCGTGGGAGTGGGGCTACTGACCCGGTGGCGGTGCAGGCTGCCGGTGATCCTGCTGGCGGGATCACTGCTGGCGAACGCTCTCGTGTCGGCCCACGCGGCCGTCGTGGTCGCGCTGTACACCGTGGGTGTGCGCATCACGGCGTGGCCCAGGGCCGCCGCCGCCACGCTGGCGTCCACGGTCCTGGTGGGCGTGCCGATCTGGCGGTACGCCGGCGCCGACGGCGCGATTCCGATCAGCATGGCGGTGTGTGTCGCGCCGGTGCTCCTGGGCATGTATGTCGGCACCCGGCGCGAGCTGGTGCAACGCATCCGGGAGCGGGCGGAACGCATCGAACGTGAGCAGCAGCAGCGCATCGCCCGGGCCCGAAGCGACGAACGGGCCCACATCGCCCGTGACATGCACGACGTGGTCACCCACCGGGTCTCGTTGATGGTGCTGCAGGCCACGGCCCTCGAGGTCACCAACGGCGAGGACGCGGCCACCATCGGACAACAGATCGGGGCGACCGGGCGCGAGGCGCTCGCCGAACTCCGCGCCCTGGTGGCGGTCCTGCGCAACGACGACGACACCCCGCTCACCCCACAGCCGGGGCTGGCCGACCTGGACGCCCTGATCGAGGAGTCCCGGCGCATCGGCACCCCCGTGACTGTCGACGTGGCGAACCCGACCGGGCAGCGACCCCCGCTGCTCGTGGAACACACGGCCTACCGGTTCGTCCAGGAGGCGCTCACCAACGTGCACAAACACGCGCCGGGAGCACCGACCCGCGTCCGCATCCAGCAGACTGCGCACCTGCTGCGAGTGTCGGTCCGCAACGGCCGCGGGTGGCCGGTCACGGATGCGTCGCTGCCGGTCGGCGGCCACGGGTTGCTCGGGCTCGCCGAACGGGTGCGGCTCGTCGGCGGCGAGTTCACCGCGGGCCCCACCTCCGACGGCGGTTTCGAGGTGACCGCCGAGGTGCCGACCTGCCGAAGCGAGCGGCGATGACGACCGCCACCGCTGCGATCAGGACCCTGATCGTCGACGACGAGTGGATGGTGCGGTCGATGCTGCGCACCATCCTGGAGGCGGCACCCGACATCACGGTGACGGGCGAGGCGTCCGACGGCGTCGAGGCCGTCGACGTCGCACAGACGCTGCGGCCCGACGTCGTACTCATGGACATCCGGATGCCACGAGGCGACGGGCTGACCGCGACCGGGCGAATGGCACGGCTCGACCCGCCGCCGCACGTCGTGGTGCTCACCACGTTCGACCTCGACGAGTACGTGCATGCCGCGCTCCGCAACGGCGCCGTCGGGTTCCTGCTGAAGGACGCGTCGGCCGGCGACATGCTCGCCGCGGTGCGCAGTGCGGCGCGCGGTGACGCGATGATCTCCCCGCGCGTCACCCGCAGGCTGCTGCGGACGTTCGCCGGGCCGGCACCGCAGCGGCGCAGCGAGGCCGAGCGGCGGCTCACCGCGCTCACAGACAAGGAACGAGAGGTGTTGGTCGCCGTCGGCGGCGGTCTGTCGAACATCGAGATCGCCGCCACGCTCTACATGAGCGAGGCGACGGCGAAGACCCACGTCAGCCGGATCCTCGCGAAGCTGGGCCTCACCAACCGGGTGCAGGCGGCGATCCTCGCCCACCGAGCCGGCCTGCTCGACTGATCCTGGTGTCGCCCCCACACGACGCGTTCCCGCACCCGTCCCTCGCCGGGCACCGCGTCACCGCAGCGCCCTTCGCCGCCACCGGGGCACGCGCCGACTACCGCACGGCGGTCAGCCCGGTCGACACCACGCCCGCGCCGCCGTCACCGGCCGCCGGCACGCCCACCGTCCGGTCGGCCAGCGCCGGCAGCAACCGGCCCAGCGGCGCGTCGAGAGTCAACGCCGCGTACCCGTCGCCCCGCGTCGGCCCCTGGTTGACGATCACCACCGGGATGCCCAGCTTCGCCGCGCGCAGCACGAACCGGCGACCCGACATCACCGTCAACGACGACCCCAGCACCAGCAGCAGCCGCGCCCCCTGCACCATGTCGAAGCAGCGGGCCACCCGCGGCGCCGGCACCGTCTCACCGAAGAACACCACGTCGGGCTTGAGCACGCCGGTGCCGCAGAACGTACAGTCGACCGTCCGGAACCGCGCCACCTCGTCGTCGGCGAGATCCACGTCACCGTCCGGGTTGACCGCCGCGACCCGCGCGTCGAACCCCGGGTTCGCCTCCCGCAGCCGCCGGTCCAACTCCTCCCGGGACGTCTGGTTGCCGCACCCCAGGCACACCACCTCGTCGAGGCGACCGTGCAGCTCCACCACCCGCGGGCTGCCCGCCGCCGTGTGCAACCCGTCGACGTTCTGCGTGATCACCCCGTCGACCAGGCCGCCGCGCTGCAACCGGGCCACCGCCCGATGCCCGTCGTTCGGGGCCGCCCGCGCGATCACCCGCCACCCCAGGTGGCTGCGCGCCCAGTAACGCCGCCGCGCCTGCGCGTCCCGGGTGAACACCTGATAGGTCATCGGGGTGTGCCGGCGGGCCGCCCCGCTGGGCCCCCGGTAGTCCGGGATGCCCGACTCGGTCGACAGGCCCGCCCCGCTCAACACCACCACACCACCGCCCGCCACCAGGCCGGCCAGCGCGTCGATCGTCTCCGTCACCCGTCCATGCTGCCTCAGCGACCCGCGACCCGCCGAACACCCGCGACCCCGCCACCGAGTGCCGCGGCGGCGACTAGGTTGGCCGGTATGCGCGTCGTCATCGCCGGAGGCCACGGCAAGATCGCCCGACTGACCCACCGGGAACTCGCCGGACGCGGCGACACCGCCGTCGGCCTGATCCGCAACCCCGACCACGCCGCCGCGCTGACCGCCGCCGGCGCCCACCCCGTCGTCGCCGACCTCGAACACGTCGGCGTCGACGACCTCGCCGGCCACCTCGACGGCGCCGACGCGGTGGTCTTCGCCGCCGGCGCCGGCCCCGGCAGCGGCGCCGCCCGAAAGGACACCGTCGACCGGGCCGCCGCCGTGCTGCTCGCCGACGCCGCCGAACGCGCCGGCGTCCGCCGCTACGTGCAGGTCTCCTCCGTCGGCGTGGAAGGCGAGCCGCCCGCCGGCACCGACGAGGTGTTCACGGCGTACCTGCGGGCGAAGAAGGCCGCCGAGGACGACCTGACCCGCCGCGACCTCGACTGGACCGTGCTGCGACCCGGCCGGCTCACCGACGACCCACCCACCGGGCGGATCACCCTCGCCCGGCACGTGCCCCCGGGCGCGGTCACCCGCGCCGACGTCGCCCGCGTGCTGCTCGCCCTGCTCTACGAGCCCCGCACGACCGGGCTGATCCTCGAACTGGTCGGTGGGGAAACCCCGATCGCCGACGCCGTCGCCTCCGTCGCCGCCGGCTGACCGGCCGCCGCCGCCGCGGCGGCGGCCCCCGCTAGCCGCCCAGCACCGTCCGCAGCCGCGCGCTGGCCGCCCCGGCCGCGTGGGCGTCGGCCCGCAACTGCTCCGACTGCGCCGACAGGTGCTCCTGCCACTGGCTCAGCTGCTGCTGCGCCGTCGTCACCGCCGCCACCAGCGCCGCGTGCCGGCCCTCCAGCTCCCGCACCTGCCGCCGCAGGTCCTCACCCCGAGGCTCCCCCTGAGGGGACAGGGACCCCGCCCGGCGGTGCGCCTCGGCGAGGATCTCGTCGGCCTGCCGCCGGGCGTCGGCAATGATCTCCGCGCCCTCCGTGCTGGCCTCGCTGATCGTCCGGTTCGCCTCGTCCTGCGCCCGCACCGCCAACTCGACCACCACCGGGTCCGGGCCCTGCGGGGCGGTGCTGGGCAGCGCGCCGTGACGCAGCATCTCCACCTGCCGCACCAGCCCGTCGTTCTCCCGCCGCAGCCGATCCACCTCACCGTCGAGCAACGCCATCCGCCCGTCGAACGACCGGGCCAGGCCGGCGACCTCGTCGGCGGACAGCCACTGGCTGCCCCGGAAACGGCGCGCCTCCAGCGCACCCAACGCCCTGGTCAGCTCGCCGGCCGCCGCGGTGGAGACCCGGTCGTCATGATCGATGCTCATCGGACACCTGTCCAACTGAAGTCCTGCGGCGCGGCCGCGGCCGCGTTCGCGAGAGGTGGATAAAGAGACTGGTCGTAACTCTCGACCAGGATCCGCTGCGGCGGCACACCGGACACCGTCAGGGCGGTGATCGTCTCCCGAGTCATCTCCGGGCTGCCGCACACCAGCACCTCGGTGTCCCGCCACGGACCCAACCGCACCGCGGTCTGACCGGCCGTGCCCACCTCGCCCTGCCACTGCCAGCCGGTCTCCACCGTCGGCACGTACCGCAACCACCCGCCACCCACACCGGAACGCCACGACCCCGCCGCCGGCGTCGCCGCCAACTCCCGCAACGCCTGGTCGTCGTACAGGTCGTCGGGAGTCTTACCACCCACCACCAGCGTCGTCTCACGCCCCGGCCCCTGCTGCAACGCCTCCACCACCGCCCGCAACGGCGCCAACCCGGTGCCGCCCGCCACCAGCAGCAACGGCAACTGCGGCGACCGGTCGTACGACGACAACGCCGCCCCCACCGGCAACCCCAACAGCAACTGGTCGCCCTCGCGCAGCTTGCGCACCAGATGCGTGGAGAACCGGCCCGCGGCCCGCACGTGGAACTCGATCGTCCCGTCGGCACGCGGCGCGTTCGCCGGCGACAGATACCGCCACATACGCAACTGCGGCACCTGAACCGGCAGCGACTGCCCCGGCAGGTAGTCGCACAGGTAGTTCGGGCGGACCGTGAACACGCACACGTCGGCCCGACGCCGCTGCACCCACTGCACCTCCGCCTCCCAGTACGGCGGCGTCGACCGCTCCGCCTCCGCCGCACCGGTGAGCATCAACCGCGCCACCATCTCGTACGCCGCCGCCCACTCCGCGCGCAGCGCCGGCGTCCACCGTGGCCCGAGGAACCGTTCCAGCGTCGCCAGCAACGCCTGCCCGACCCAGATGTAGTGCCACTCCGCCAACAGCACCGGCCGACCCTGCTGGTCCTCGCCCCGGAACCGGCGGTGGTCGGCCCCCAGCCGCTGCGCGAACGCCGCCAACTCCCGCTCGTCGTCGACGTGGGTGATGATGTGCCCCAACGCCGCGAGCAGCTTGTCCTGCTGGTACTGCATGTTCGTCGGGAACATCGTGCGGACCTCGGGCGCGATCACGAACAACGTGGCGTAGAAGTACTTCGCCGCCTCCGGACCGGCCACGCAGAACTGCGCCCAACTCTGGCGTAACGCCGCGACGTCCATGCCTCAGCCCTCCTGCCGGCGCGCGGCGACATGACGCTCCCGCAGGGTCAACCCCACCAGGCCCGACGCCTCGTACGCGCGGTCGCCCTGCCACAGGTTCGGGTTCGGCACCCCGGTGTCGTAGTAGCGGTGGTGCACCGCGTGCAACGCCGCCCACCCCACGCTGCCGTTGAGCCACGACCAGTCCCCGTACACCGGCCGACCCGCCCGCTCCTCCTGCGCGCAGAACTTCATGAACAGCTCCGACTCGGTGTGCGGATCCGACACCCGCACACCCGCCAGCCGGAACGAGTGCAGCACCGCCTGGTTGATCACCAGCACGGCGTGCTCCCGCCACAACGTGTCCTCCCGGGAGGTGTCCAACCCCAGCCGCCGCGCCACCGGCAGCAACTGGTCGTACCGGTGCCCGTCGCCCATGTTCCGGGTGCCGATCTCGTCACTGAGGTAGTGACCGTTGAACGGGGCGCAGCTGTAGTCCACCCCACCGACCCGCAGGCGCATGTTGCTGATCACCGGCAGCGCATGCCAGCGCAGCCTCAACTCCTCGAACCACGGATACTGCGGATGCGTCAGGGCCACCTCGCGCACGACGTCCCGGGACACCTCCACCACCGTCGGATCCTCGTGCGCCGTCTCGATCACCCACGGCAGCAGGTCGAACCGGCCCGGCACCACCGGCGGACGCCACCCCAGACGCCGCGCCGCGTCCGTCATCGCCACCTGCGCCGGATCACCCCGCACCGACCCGTCGTCCAACCGATGACCGCAGTACCGGATCAACTGGTCGTTCCAGATCCGCGCCCGCGGCCCCACCCCCGGCCGGTCCGGCGCGAACACCGTCATCACCGACTGGATCCGCCCACCGTTGTCAGCCACCGAAAGGTGCTGCGCCAACTCCTGCGCGATCCCCGCCACCGTCGTCACGTCACGCCGGTCCCGGACCCTCAACCCGGCCCACCGGACCCGCCCCACGCAGCGCACCGACTGCCGCCACGCCACCTTCGCCCCGTACACCAACTCCTCGGAGGTGTGCTGGTACGTGCCGGTCAGCGCGATCTCCTGCCGCACCTGAGCGATTCGCGCGGCCACGCCCGGCAGCCGCCGCTCCGCGTAATAGAGGCGCAGAAACTCGACGGCCTCCGCCGCCACGTCCTCCACCGGCGGCGCCTGCGGCCGGGGAGCGTGCGGCACCGGGCAGCCCGACCCGTCGCCGTCCACGACACGCCCACCGGCATCCACCAACACCCCGGCGGCATGATAGTCAGTCTGCACGTTATTCAAATCCGATCGTCGGGCAGGCGCGGTCGTCGCCTTCTGCGTCGTCCCCTGGCACGGTTCACCGACCCGCCACCGCGCATGTCACGGACAGTGACATGCGCGCGGCAAGCCGCGCGCCGCACATAGGATTCCCGGCCAGGCAAAGACTGTCAACAGCCCGACTCACGCCGAAAACGTCCACAATCGACGTTTGCCCGCAAGCGCGCCACTCTGGACACCACCGAACGAGCACCCCGCCACCCGACCAGGGGCGGCACCCCCCACGCCCCTGACGCCGCGCTCAGCCCGCCCGACGTCGGGCCCGGCGCGCCGCCAACTCGTCACCCACCGGATCCCCCGCCGGCGCCGACGGCGGCACCGACGTCGCAGGCTCCGCCGGCAGATGCGACAGCGACCCCTGGATCTCCTTGAACGCCCCACCGATCGCGATGCCGAACACCCCCTGGCCGCCCTGCAACAGGTCGACCACCTCCTCCGGCGACCGGCACTCGTACACCGTCGTGCCGTCGGAGATCAACGTGATGCCCGCCAGATCCGCCACCCCACGGGACCGCAGCGCCTCGATCGCCTTCCGGATGTTCTGCAACGACACCCCGGCGTCCAGCAGCCGCTTCACCACCTTCAGGACCACCAGGTCCCGGAACGAATACAACCGCTGCGTGCCCGAACCCGACGCGTCCCGCACACTCGGCACCACCAGCCCGGTACGCGCCCAGTAATCCAACTGGCGGTAGCTGATCCCCACCGCGTGGCAGGCCGTCACACCTCGATAGCCAACGCTGTCGTCACCCTCAGTCGCCGACCCCGGCGACGCCACACCCGGCTCGTCCAGCTCCGTACCCGGATCGGGATCTCGCGGCTCGTGCATCCGGACAACCTCCCCGCCAGTGCGGTGACACGTCGTTTCCGGGACGTGCACCCCTCGACACGGCAACCCTATAGCCGCCTTCAGGGATTGCCCCGGAGGAACCGGCGCGACACGCCGCGCCACGACAACGAAGATCACCCACCACGCCGCAACGTCACCGAACGTGACGCCCCGAAAAGACGCGGGGACTCGGCGGACGTACCGTCCCCCTACGCCACGTGGGCCGAGACACTCAGCCGGCGAAGTCCTCCGGACGCACCTGCTCCAGGAACTCGCGGAACTTCTCCACCTCGTCCTCCTGCTCGTCGGGAATCACGATCCCCGCCTCGCTGAGGACCTCCTCGGCACAACGAATCGGCGCACCGACCCGCAACGCCAACGCGATGGAATCACTCGGCCGGGCCGACACCCGCACCCCGTCACCGATCAACAGATCGGCGTAGAAGACGTTCTCCTTCAACTCGGTGATCTCCACCGCCCGCAACGGCGCCTTCAACGCCGCCAACACGTCCCGCAGAAGATCGTGGGTCAGCGGCCGGGCCGGCTTGACCCCCTGCTGCTCATAAGCGATCGCCGTCGCCTCGACCGCGCCGATCCAGATCGGCAGATAACGGTCCCCCTCGACCTCCCTGAGCAGGACGATCGGCTGGTTGCTGGGCAGCTCCACCCGAACTCCGACCACGCTCAGCTCGCGCACCGCCGCCTCCGTGTCGTTGTCACCTACGCCGCACCGCGCCCTTCCCTGCACGGTACACGGACCGCGACACGGCCGTCCCATGCGCTACCCGCACCACGCCCGCGCCAGAAAGGGGTTACCCCGGCAAGCCTACGACACGCTTCCCGGGGCAGATCTTTCCCCACAGCCCCCGCCGGATCACCGACCCAACGTCGACCGCAACCCCACCCGCACCAGCGCCGCGTGCAACTGCTGCGACAACGCCACCAACTCCCGCGCCGTCTCCGCCGCCCGCGCCCGCGCCGCCGGATCACTCTGCCGCGCCAACGGCGCCACCAACTGCGCGAACAAACCGACCTCCCGATCCGCCGCCGTCCGGTAACCCCGCAGATGCCGCGGCTCCAACCCGTACGCCGCCAGACCCGCCACCGCCCGCGCGATGATCAACGCATCGTCGTCGTACCAACCCGGCGGATCCGACACCACCACACCGAGCCGCTCCAACTCACCCAGCGTCGACTCGTCGATCCCACTGCGCGCCACCAGATCCGCCCGGCCGAGCCGCACCTGCGGCGACCCGGCCGGCTCCTCCGGCACCCGCCCCGGCACCTCGCCACCCGGGCCCACCGCCACCAACGTCGGCCGCTGCCGACCCGGCGACTCCCCGGACGCGTCCCACTGCGCCAACTGATCACGGATCACCCGCAGAGGCAGATACTGGTCCCGCTGCGCGGTCAACACGAACCGCAACCGCGCCACATCGTCCCAGCTGTACTTCCGGTAACCCGCCGCCGTCCGCTGCGGCTCCACCAGGCCCTCGGCCTCGAGAAACCGCAGCTTCGAAATCGTCACGTCCGGAAAATCCACCCGCAGCTGACCCAGCACCTCGCCGATGCTCATCAACGGACGGGCGCGGGCCGCCTCGGGCGGCATGGAGGCCGCAGGCTCGTTCACCCCCGGCCGGCCTCCTCCTCCGGGCGCGGACCGGCGATGAACACCACCCGGAACTTACCGATCTGCACCTCGTCACCGTTGCTCAACGTGGCCGCCTCGACCCGCTCCCGGTTCACGTACGTGCCGTTCAGGCTGCCCACGTCCCGCACCGTGAACGTCCCACCATCACGGTGGAACTCGGCGTGCCGCCGCGACACCGTCACGTCGTCCAGGAAAATGTCACTGTCCGGATGCCGGCCACTCGTCGTCACATCGTGATCCAACAGGAACCGGGCACCCGCGTTCGGACCCCGGCGAACCACCAGCAGCGCCATTCCCGGCGGCAACGAACCGGACATCCGGCTCGGCACCACATCGGTGTCCGGCCCCTCCAGCACTTCGTCGAGCGAACCGAGATTGAGCGTCGAAGTGACGTCGAGCGGGGGGAACTCGTCGTCTGGGCGCGTCATTGGACCACCTCACGGATCTGTTCGGTCGGCGTCGGGTAATGGCGGGTCTGGCCGCCGGGCACTCGAACACCCGGCGGCTGGCTCCCCGTGCCCGGAAAGGCAATTCCGCGACGCTCAACTATTGGGTTCTCGGTCGACTGGGCGAGCCTAGCCAGCGCCGAAATGCAGGGCAACCGGACGCGCGGACACAGCCACCACGCCGGAGGGGACGCACTCAGCTCTCGGTGAGCTCACGATACGCGTCCGCGGACAGCAGCCCCTCGACCGCCGCCGGATCGTCCGGGGTGATCTCCACCAACCAACCCGCACCGTACGGGTCGGTGTTGATCACCTCAGGAGTGTCGCCGAGCGCCTCGTTGCGCGCCGCCACCGTACCGCTGAGCGGGGCGTAGATCTCCGACACACTCTTCGTCGACTCGATCTCACCCAACGACTCACCGGCCGCCACCACCGCACCCACGTCCGGCAGCTGGACATACACGATGTCACCCAGGGCGTCCTGCGCGAAGTGGGTGATGCCGACCCGCACCGGGCCGCCACCGTCACCCGCCACCCACTCGTGTTCGGCGGTATACCGCAGATCCTCAGGAATCACCAGACGCGTCCTTCACCATCGCGCACCGGACACCACCGGTGCGAGCCGCGCCGGTCAGGAGACCGGACGGGCGTGTTCCAGCTTGATCGGCGCGTGCAGCGCCGAAACCTCGGCAACCTCACGATCCTCAACGATCAACTTACCGCCGTCGCCCGTCACCGACGCCACCACCCCGCCGGGAATGTTCAACGCCGTACGCATCGTCGCCGGATCACCGATCACCGTGATCGTGAACGGACCCGTCAACCGACGCCCGTCCACCACCAACGACCCGTTCTCCCCATCCAGGAAGTACGTCGACGCGATGATCCGCACCGACGCCCGATCACCGCCCGAAATCTGCATCGCCTCCGCGCCGGCGCCCCGCAACTCCTGCACCGCGTCCAGCACCCGCGACGCCGAGATCGGCTTCTCACCGGCCTCGAACCGCACCGCCAGCCCCGGACCCGTCGCCGGCAACGTCCCCGCCAGGATGCCCAACTCGTCGGCCCGCCGCGTCGCCTCCTCCAACGCCGCCTGCCGCCCCTGCTCACCCGAACGCAACTGCCGCTGGCTCTCCTCCAGCGTCGCGATGTCCTGCCGCAGCCGGACCTCCCGCGAATTCAGGTCGTACAGGATCCGGACCAGGTCCTCCTGCCGCGTCGCCGCGACCGTCGGATCCGTCGACGTCGTCTTCAACTGCACCACCAGCGTGAACCCCAACAACGCCAGCAGCACCGCGATCATCACCCCGGCCGAACTCACCCGCCGCCGCGGCGACCCACCGCCCGCCGACGACGAATCCGGATCCTCCGACGACGGCGCGGCCTGCGGCGACGACCCGCCCGACCCCTCACCGGCAGCCCGACCCAGATCCACCGTCGCGCCCTCGTCGAACCGATCCGGCTCCGCCACCGGCGGCTCCGACCGCTCCGGCGCCAACGGGCTCAACTCATCCGGATCCGGCGCGTCCGGCCGCGGATCCGGCTCCCCCGCCGGACCCGACGGCCGCCCCGGCCCCGCAGGCTGCGGCCAACCCGTGCCCGTCTCCGTGTGCTCCTCGCTGCCCATCGCCACAACCTACGCCCGGAACAGGTGCCGACGGATCGCCGCCACGTTCCCGAAGATCCGCACCCCGAGCACGACCACCACACCCGTGGACAACTGACCACCCACCCCGAGCTGGTCACCCAGATACACGATCAGACCCGCCACCAGCACGTTCGAGATGAACGACACCACGAACTGCTTGTCGTCGAAGATCCGGTCGAGCTTCGCCCGCACCCCACCGAACACCGCGTCCAACGCCGCCACCACCGCGATCGGCAGATACGGCTGCAACCCCGCGGGAACCGTGGGGTCGAGCCAGACCCCGAGAACCACACCGGCGAACAACGCCAGCACCGCGATCATCGACCACCTCCGGAGGGGCTGGGAGACGTCCTCGAACCGGACGGCTGAGAACCGGCGGAACGATCCGCCCCCGACGGCGACGGACTCGCGCTCGCCGGAGGCTCCGCGTAGCGTAGCCGCGGCTCCGGAGCGGCCGGCAGGGTGAGGTCCTCCGCCTCCCGCACCGCGAACGACAACCCGGTGTCCTCCGCCACCTTCCGCATCGTCAACGCGCTGCGACTGTCCTCGTACCGGTCCCGCATCGACCTCGGCCCGATCGCCGACACCTCGTACGGCCCCGTCACCGGCCGGAAGTCCACCAGGATCGCCTGCCCCGCCGACCGGATCGTCGACATCGCCGTCAACCGCTGCCCGTTGATCGAGATCGCCTCCGCGCCGGCGGCCCACAGGTCGTTGGCGACCCCCTGCAGATCGCTGTAGATCACCCGGGACGGACCGACGTCCGCGCCGGTCACCGCGTCCGGATTCTGCGGCGCGTCCGCCAGCCGCACCACCACACCGTCACCGCGCACCCGCCCCAGGCCCGTGCCCGCCTCCAGGGTGCGCAGCCGCGCCGCCTGCGAGCCGCTCAGCGCCGCGGCCCGCTGCCGCGCCACCTCCGCCCGCAACTGGTCCGCCCGCTCCGACAACCCGTCGGTCTCGCTCTCCCGCTGCTTGATCTGCGCCACCAGACCAGACCGCGCCTGGCTGCGCCCCGGCTCGGCCTCCAGCGTCTGCCGGTACGCCACCGCGAACAGGAACCCCAGCGCCACCGCCACGACCAGGCTCACCGACCGCGCCGACCAGTGCCGCCACCCCGACGGCGGGGCCTGCCGCTCCCGGCGCCGGGCCGCCGCGTCGGCGTACCCCGGATCCAACGGGTTGCGGAACAGCTCGGTGAGGAAGTCCGGGGCGTACACCCGGTCGGACCGTCCCCGGCCCTCGCCCGGCGTCGTCGTCATGCCGACACTCCCTCGGCGCGCACGGCCCTGACCAGTCGGCTCGCCTGCACCACGTACATCACGCCGGCCACCCAGTAGAGCACCAGGCCCCACCAGGCCAGCCCCCAGCCGATCGGCCCGGCCACCGCCGCGGCGCCGGGAACCGCCACGGCAAGCAGCAGGACCGGGAAGGCGGCCAGCAACAGGAACGTCGCGGTCTTGCCGACGTAGTGCACCGGCGGCGGGCCGTACCCGTAGCGCCGCAGCACCGCCAGCGAACCCAACAGGAGCAGTTCCCGGGCCAGCAGCGCCACGGTGAACTGCCAGGGCACCACTCCCCGGGCGGTGAACCCGACCAGGGTGGCGAGGATGTAGAGCCGGTCGGCGGCCGGGTCGAGCAGCTCCCCCAGCCGGCTGACCTGGCGCATCCGGCGCGCCACCCACCCGTCCACCCAGTCCGTGGTGCCGCCGACGGCCAGCACCACGATCGCGGCCACGTCGGCGTGTGCGACGAGCAGGAGATAGAGGAAGAGCGGGACCCCCAGCAGCCGCACGAAGCTGATCAGGTTCGGCAGCGTCAGCACGCGGTTGCCCGCTGCCGGTGCGCTCGTGCCGGCGCTGGCCTCCGCGTGCTCCGAGCGAGCCGGCCGACGCGACACCGAACCTCCTTCGCCACACGCTCCGACCGCCCGGCCGAGGACGGGCACCGCGGAGGTCCGTGCGCGCTGTCGGGCCGGCTGACGCCGGCACCCCCTGCGATCCCGGTACGGGACCGCCGCCTGACTCGGCCCGCGATCGTGGTGATCGCGGGCCGGCTGACTGCGCTGCCACTATATCGGGCCCCTCGCCGCCTCCCCGGGCTCAGGCGTCCCGTTCGGTCGGTGCCGTCCGGGTGTCGACGGACCCGTCACCACCCCTAAGGCATCCTAGGATACTGGAGGAGACGGGCGGCAGTGCGGCGAGCGGGGACACACCAGGAAAGAAGGTCGTCAGGCCGTGCGGACCGAGGAGTCCGACTGCTCCGCCGTCGCGGCGGTGGCGGCCTGCTCGAACGCCCGCAGGGCCAGCAGCAGGTCGTGCTGCGCCCGACCCGGCATCCGGTCCAGCACCGCCTGCACCGCCCGCTGCCGACGCTCCTTCAACTCGCGCAGCAGCGTCTCGGCGGCGGCGGTCGGCACCAGCCGCACCTCCCGCCGATCCCGGGGATCGGCCACCCGACGCAGCAGGCCGGTGGCCTCCAGCCGGTCGCAGAGCCGGCTCGCCGAGGACGGCACGACGTCCAGCAGCTCGGCCAGGCCGTTGACGTTGGTCTCCGGCCGGCTGCTGATCAGCGACAGCACCCGCAACTGCGTCGGCGAGACGGCCATCTGGTGCCGCGACGCGGCGGAGTCGAGCACACCGACGAGCGCCTCGGCGGCGGCGTCGATCGCCGCGGCGAGATTCGGAGGTCGCTCCACGAGGTGTCCCCTGCGATCGTCCCGCTCGTGCCCGGCCGTTCCGGCGACGACCCTCACCCGTCGCCCCGGCCGCCCGTGCCACGCCAGTCCAGGCAGACCACGACCGCGTCGTCGCGGAGATCCGCGTCCGCATGCCAGGCGTGCAGTTCGCGCATCACCGTACCAACCGCCTCGGCCGGCGGTTGCAGCCGCGTGGCGCGCATCGCCCGCGCCATCGCCCGCTCGCCGTACGCTCCGCGGTCGCCGGGATCGGCGGCCCACACCCCGTCGCTGACCACGAAGATGCGGTCCCCGGGCGCCAGGTCGAACTCCTGGACGTCGTAGCGGGCCTCGGCGAACATGCCCAGCGGAAGCTGCTGCTCCAGCGTGATCGGCGTGACGGCGCCGCCGCGCATCCGCAGCAGGCGCGGGGAGCCCGCGTCCACCGCTTTGACCCGACCGGTCGCGGTATCCAGTTCCAGCAGCAGCGTGGCCACGTACCGGCGCCCGCGGTGCTGGTAGAAGACCGTGTCGGAGGCCAGCTCGGCCTGCTCGACGAGGCTGCCCCCGGAGCGCCGGGCGTTGCGCAGCGCGTTCACGGTCACCGCCGTGAGCAGCGCCGCCGCCAGGCCGATGCCGGCGCCGTTCAACACCGTCGCCGTGAGCCGGTCACCGTCCACCGACCAGTCGAAGTGGTCCCCGCCGACGGTGTACGCCGGTTCGAGCTGGCCGGCCAGCTCGAACGCGCCGTGGCTGACACTGCGTCCCGGCAACAGCTCCCACTGCATCTCGGCGGCCATGCTGAGCCGCTCCCGCCGACGCACCCGGCGGTACCGGTCGGTCTCCCGGTCCGCCGCCCGCAGCACGACGGCCAGCTCGCCGGCGATGTCCGCCACGCGGTCGACGGTGTCCGAGCCGAGCGGGGCCGGCAGCTCGACCAGGAGCACGCCGAGGCGCTCCCCCCACACCGACAGCGGCAGGTAGAGCCGGCACCGACCCTCGTCGTCGGCGTCCGTCACCGGCTGCTGGCTGCTGAAGCAGCGCTGCGCCATGCTGCGGCAGGCGAGGAAGCCCCCGTCGGGCAACTCCGGGTCGAGCACCGGCCACAGTCCGCTGATCCGGTAGTCGGCGATGAACACGTCCGTCCGGGACGCGCCGAAGCCGGCCCGGATGGCCCGGTCCGCCGCCTCCACCACCCGGTCGGGCGGCGCCGCACGCAACGCACGCGAGACCTGGCCCGGTGCCTCCACCATCGATCATCCTCCGGAAACACTTGCTGTAGGGCAAGCATCATACGGAGGTGCCGCCGGCAGCCCGTTGGCCGGGCGGTCGACGCCGGCGAGGACGCGGACCCGAGCCGGGCGGGCTGCCCGACGGCACGCTGCCGCCCCGCGCGGCCTCGCGGCGGCACGGACAGCGGACGGGCCGGTCAGCCGGCCGAGCGGACGGCGACCGCGCCGTGGAAGGCGTCGGGGACCTGCGCCGGCGGCCCGGCAGGACGCCACCGGGTGATCGGCACGATGCCGTCGGCGGTGGGCGTCCAGCGGCCGAGCAGCGGCGCGAACGCGGCCGGCGGGCGCATCCGGAACGCCGGGCCCATCATCGCCAGGGCCTGCGGGTAGCCGGCCAGCTCCTCGGTGTCGAAGTCGACCGCCAGCAGGCTGCCCGGCGCCGTCGCCTCGTAGAGCTCGTCGAGGGTGCGGGCCAGCGTCTCGTCGTCGAGGAACGCGGCCAGGCCGAGGAACACCACCCCGACCGGCCTCCTCCCCCACCCCGGCACGAACCGGTGCAGCTGGGCGCGGTCCACGGTGCCGATGTCCGTGGCGTCGCCGTAGCCGTAGCCGGCCCGGTCGCTGCCGGCCAGCAGGCGCTGGCCGAGGCGGATGGTGACCGGGTCGACGTCGGTGTAGAGCACGGTGGCGTCCGGGGCGACCTCGTGCACGTTGCCCATGGTGGGCACCCCCGCCCCGAAGACCAGGAAGCTGTCGACCCCCTCCGCGGCCATCGCCCGGACCGCCCGGCCCAGGAAGGCGCGCAGCTCCCGGAAGACCGGCGCGCACGGCCCGTACGCCTGCTCGAAGGCGTGGGCCGCCGCCACGTCGACCGGGAAGTGGTGCTCCCCGCCGAGCCAGAAATCGATCATTCGCGCGGTGCTCGGCTGGTCCGGCTCCACCATCGACGACACTCCCTCCCCGGCGGTCGTCGACAGCGTACCGACCGGTCGTCCTGGGCGGTATCGCCCCGCCGACCGGGCGCCGGCCGCGATACTGGCCGGGAACCGGCGGGAGGTGGGCGGTGAACTCGGCAAACAGCGCGGCGGTGGTCGTCGGCGTGGACGGCTCGGAGGCGGCGCTGCGCGCCGTACGGCTCGCGGCCGTCGAGGCGGCCCGCCGCAACCGGCCACTGCGGATCGTGCACGGGTTCATCTGGCCGCTGCTGCACGTGCCGGTGGACGCGCCCGCCGCCGGACCGCCCGGCGCCGGCCTGCGCCACCAGGCGGAGCAGCTCGTCGCCGCCGCGACCACCGAGGCCGAGGCGACGGTGCCCGGGCTGCGGATCTCCGGCGAGATCATCGACGGGGAGGCCGCCGCGGTGCTGCTCGGCGAGTCGCCGGCCGCCGCGATGATCGTGCTGGGCGACCGGGGGCTCGGCGGGTTCTCCGGCCTCGTGGTCGGCTCCGTCGCGGTGCAGGTCGCCTCGTACGCCGACTGCCCCGTGCTCGTCGCCCGGGGCACCGACCGTCCGGACGGGCCCATCGTGGTCGGGGTCGACGGCTCCGAGACGTCCCGGCTCGCCGTGGAGTTCGCCGTCGAGGAGGCGTCGGTCCGCGACGCCCCGCTGGTCGCGCTGCACGCCTACCGGCACCCGACGTCCACCGGGCCGGGCGACATGCAGCCACTGGTGTACGACGACACCGAGCTGCGCTCCGAGGAGGAACGCGTGGTGGCCGAGTCGCTGGCCGGGCTGACCGAGCGGTGGCCGGACGTGCCGGTCAGCCGGGAGACCGTGCGGGGCCGCCCCACCACCGTGCTCGCCGAGGCGTCCCGGCGGGCCCAACTGCTCGTGGTGGGCCGGCAGGGCCGTGGCGAACTGACCGGGCTGCTGCTCGGCTCGGTGAGCCAGTCCGTGCTGCACCACGCCGACTGCCCGGTCGCCATCCTCCACGCCCCCCGCTGAGCCGCCGGCGGGGTTGGCCCCGACGCAGGCGGGTAGACGACCGCGGTACGCCAACGGCGAGGACGACCGGAGGAGGCAGTGATGCCAGGACCACGGCCGGGCAGCAACGCGTACGACAAGCAGCGGGCACGCATCCGTGACGTGATCGACGATTCGGGACGACGGGTGTCGGACCGCAAGGCGAACGACGTGGCCAACCGGATCCTGCAGTCCGACCGCGGACAGCGGGGCGTCGTCCGGGGCGAACGGGTCTACGGCCCCAAGGGTGAACGCGAACCGGGCGACCCGAAGTGAGGGCGACACACCTAGCCGACGGGGCGATTGCCGGCGCGGTCGGCAGCGCCGCTCTGAACATGGTCAGCTACCTGGACATGGTGCTGCGGGCGCGGTCGGCGAGCAGCACCCCGGAGAGCACGGCCGGGCGGCTGGCCGACCTGGCGCACGTGGACCTGGGGCCCGAGGACCGGGCGGTGAACCGCCGCTCGGGCCTCGGGCCCCTGCTCGGTTACGGGATGGGCATCGCGGCGGGTGTCGCCTACGCCGTGCTCGCCCGGGGTCGCCGGATGCCGCTGCCGCTGGCGACCGGGGTGCTCGGCGGCGGCGTGATGACGATGTCCGACGGGTCGATGACGCTACTGGGCATCACCGACCCACGCCGGTGGGGCCGCACGGACTGGGTGTCCGACATCGTGCCGCACCTCGCGTACGGCATGGCGGCCGCAGCCACCTGGAACCGGCTGCGGCCGCCCGGGTCGGGCCGGGGTCGTTAGCCCCGGGCGCTCTCGTCGTCAGCGACGGGCTCCATCGCCGGGCCGTACGGGGAGACCTGCCCCCGGGGCACCGGCCGGCCCTGGTCACCGCCGGACGAGCCGCGGTTGCGCGGGTGGCCCGTCGGGGACGGCACCTTGCTGTACTGGCTGGTGGCGCCCTTGTCGTTGCGGCGCAGTTCCTCCTGCTGCGGGTTAACCACGGGTCTCTCCTTCCGGGGTTCGACCGTGTCCCACCACGGTTACCCGGCGCCGCGGGCGCCATGCCGGCCCGGGCGGCCGGTCGCAGGGCTGACCCGACCCCCAGCGGGTACACCCCGAGGATGGGCGACGAGCGGAAGGTGGCGCGGGTTCTGCTGGACCGACGGGGCGGCACGTACGCCGAGGAGGCGGGCATCCGGCTCGCCGACCGGCCCGCCCCGCTCTACCAGTTGCTGGTGCTCGCCACGCTGCTGAGCACCCGGATCCGGGCGTGCGTCGCGGTGGCGGCCGCCCGGGAGCTGTTCGCCGCGGGCTACCGCACCCCGCAGGCGATGGAGGCGGCGAGTTGGCAGGACCGCGTCGACGCGCTGGGCCGGGGCCACTACCGCCGCTACGACGAGCGGACCTCGACGATGCTCGGCACCGGCGCCCGGCTCTGCCTGGACCGGTGGCGGGGCGACCTGCGCCGGCTGCACCGCGAGGCCGACGGCGAGCCGGCCGCGCTGCGTCGACTGCTGACCGAGTTCCCCGGCATCGGCCCGACCGGCGCCGACATCTTCCTCCGCGAAGCACAGGTGGTCTGGCCGGAACTGCGCCCGTACGCCGACCGACGCACCCTGTCCGGCGCGCAGCGGCTCGGCCTGCCCCGCTCGCCGGACCGGCTCGCCGGGCTGGTCAAGCCGGCCGACTTCGGCAGGTTCGCCTCGGCGCTGGTGCGGGTGGCGCTCGGCGAGGAGTCCGCCGGCGAGGTCACCCGCGCCGCCGGGCGGTGAGGCCGGCTCACTTGGCCGGCTTGTCGCCCGGTTTCGTCAGGTTCCACACCAGCAGCGCCGCCAGCAGCGCGAGCACCACGAGCCCGCCGGACACGCCGCGGCCGTCCTCCTCGCTGCGGCCGGTGGTGCCGAAGTAGATCACCGCGAGCCCGGCCAGCACGGTGACGAACGTCCGCATCCCTCGGTCCTTCACGTATCGGACGGTACGGTCGCCGCAGGCCCGGCGGGGCCGGTCCGTCCGGGTTCACCCGACCGGGGCGGCCCTCGGTCAGGGCCCGGTGGCGAAGCCCCGCAGCCGGACCCGGCGGATCGTCCGCCCGGACACCTCCATCACCTCGACGGTCAACCCCGGCAGCTGCACCGTCTCCCCGGGCCCGGTCGGCAGGTGCCCCAGCTCGGCCAGCACCAGCCCGGCCACCGTCGTGTACTCCCGCGACGGCCGGAAGTGCAGCCGCACCCCCACGTCGGTCAGGTCGTGCAGCGGGAAGTCGCCGGGCAGCAGCAGCGAGCCGTCCGGTTCCCGGGTCACCCCGGTCACGTCCCGGTCGGTCTCGTCGTACAGCTCCCCCACCACCTCCGCCAGCAGGTCCTCCAGGGTGACCAGGCCGTCGACCCCGCCGTGCTCGTCGACGACCAGGGCGAGCTGCTGGTGGCACAGCCGCAGCCGGCGCAGCGCGTCGGACACCGGCAGGGTGCCGGGCAGCAGCAGCGGCGGGCGGGCCCGGTCGCCGACCGCCGCCGCGTCCGCCGCGACGAGGTCCCGGATGTGCACCACGCCGCGCACGTCGTCCAGGCCCCCGGGTCCGACGACGGGGGCGCGGGACCGGCCGGCCGCGGCGAGCCGGCGCAGCCCCTCGTCGGCGGGCAGGGTAGCCGGGAGCACCGTCACGTCCAGCCGGGGGACGAGGATCTCCCGCAGCGTCCGGCCGGCGATGTCGAACGCTCCGGTGAGGATCTCCCGCTGCTGCGCGGACAGGCCCCGCTGGCTGACCACGATCTCCCGCAACTCGTCCTCGGTCATCTCCGTACGGCCGGCCCGCGGGTCCCCGCCGGCGAGCCGCACCACCACGTCGGTGGCCTGGCTCAGCAGCCAGACCGCCGGGCGGGACACCCGGGCCAGCACGTCCAGCGGGCCGGCGCTGAGCAGCCCCCACCGCTCCGCGCGCTGCATCGCCAGCCGCTTCGGGGCCAACTCGCCGACGACCAGGGTGACGAAGGTGAGCAGCACGGTGACCAGGACGACGGCGGCGCCCCGCGCGGCCCCGCCGAGGAAGCCCAGCGGCCCCACCAGCGGCTCGGCCAGGGAGACCGCGGCAGCGGCGGAGGCGAGGAACCCGGCGAGGGTGATGCCGAGCTGGATGGTGGCCAGGTAGCGGTTGGGGTCGCGGACCAGCCGGGCCAGCCGCTCCCCCGAGCGGCTGCGCCGTCCCAGCTGCCGCACCTGCCCCTCGCGCAGCGTCACGAGCGCCATCTCGCTGCCCGACAGGGCCGCGTTGACGAGCACCAGCACGGCCACCAGCGCGAGCTGCCCGAGCTGTGCCCCCATGTCAGTCGACCTCCAGGTCGTCGAGGGAGATCTTGTGCGTCATCAGCCACCGCGCCAGCGCCGACATCCCGAACAGCCACAGCGGCGCCGACTCGGTGGTGCCGTTCGTCGCGAAGATCGCGAAGCGCAGGTCCGGGGCCCGGTACGCCTCGATCCGCCATTTGTGCTGCTTGTCCCGCCAGACCGCGGAAGGGTCCATGGCGCCACGCTAGGCGACCGTCGCCCCCGCCGGGGCGGCTTCAGGACCGGGCCGCGACCACGACCCGGGCGTCGTCGGGCAGCCGCCGGGTGGCGCCCCGGCGGTCCAGCAGCTCCAGCAGCGGCACGGCGACGCGGCGGGTGGTGTCCAACGCCTGCCGGGCGGCGCTGAGCGTGAACGGCTGCGGCAGCCCGGCCAACACCCGCACGGCCTCGTCGACCGCGCCGGGCAGCAGCACCACGTTCTCGGCGAGCCGCAGCAGCGCCCCGGCCCGTACCGCCGCACCGATCTCCCGGGGCCCCAGACCCAGGTCGGCCAGGTGCTCGGCCTCGGGGGCGCGGAACGGGCGGTCGGCATACTCGGCGCGGACCCGGGCGACGGCGCGGGCCACCGGCTCCGGCAGCGCGTCGGCGGCGGCCGCGGTGACCCGGCCGGCGTGCAGCCGCAGCGGCGGCCGGACCAGGGCCTCGACCAGCGCCCGGTCGGGCAGGTCGAGGCGTTGCCGCAGCAGCTCCACCGGCGCGCCCGGTTCGAGGGGGTGCTCCCGGGCGTGCCGGGCCACCTCCCCGGTCAGCCGGGCGCCGAGCTGCCGCCAGTGCTCCGGGTCGGCCAGCCAGTCGCCCGCGACGGGCCGCCCCGTGGCCTCGACGCCGGTGCGGACCAGGTCGGCGGCGCGGACCAGCCCCCGGCGGCGCAGCTCGCCGGCCAGGTCGGGCCGGCCGTCCACGGTCGCCAGCACGGCCGCGCGGGCGGCCGCCGCGCCCCGGCGGGTCAGCGGCGGCGGCGCGACGTCCAGCACGGTCACCCCGCCGGCCACGTGGTGCCGGCCCGGGTCGCGCAGCAGCGCCCGGTCGCCGACCAGCAGCGGCAGCGGCCTGGCCAGCCGCAGCCGGACGGTGTCCGCGCCCAGCGGCCGCACCCGGGCGGGCACCGCCGCCGCGCCGACGTGCAGGGTCAGGGTGGCGGGCAGCTCCGCGGCGGGGTCGCCGGCCAGCCGGACGTCCAGCAGGTCGGTGCGGTGGAACCGGCCCGGGGCGAGCAGAGCGTCGCCGCGGCCGACCCGGCCCCGGGGCGTGCCGCGCAGGTTCACCGCCACCCGGGCGACCGCGGCGACCTCCGACCGGGCCTCGCCGAGGCGGTGCAGGCCGCGCACCCGCACCGGCTCGCCGGTGGCGGCGAGTTCCAGCTCGTCGCCGACCCGTAGCCGGCCGGCGCCGAGGGTGCCGGTGACCACCGTGCCGGCGCCGCGCACGGTGAAGGCGCGGTCCACCCACAGCCGCACCGGGGCGTCCACCGCCGGGGCGGGCAGCCGGGCGGCGAGCCGGTCCAGGGCTGCGCGCAGCTCCGGCAGACCCGCGCCGGTCACCGCGCTGACCGCGACCGTGTCGACCGCGCCGAGGGAGGTGGCCGCCAGCTCGGCCCGGGCCCGGGCCGCCGCCGGCCCCGGATCCGCCAGGTCCGCGCGGGTCACCACCAGCAGGCCGTACGACACCCCGAGCGCGTGCAGCGCGGCCAGGTGCTCGGCCGACTGCGGCATCCAGCCCTCGTCGGCGGCGACCACGACCAGCGCGGCGGGCACCGGGCCGACACCGGCGAGCATGTTCGGCACGAAGCGCTCGTGCCCCGGCACGTCGACGAACGCGACCGTCCCGCCGGCGGGCAGCGTGGTCCAGGCGAAGCCGAGGTCGATGGTCATGCCCCGGCGGCGCTCCTCCGCCCACCGGTCGGGTTCCATCCCCGTCAGCACCCGGACCAGGGTCGACTTGCCGTGGTCGACGTGCCCGGCGGTGGCCACCACGAACACGCTCAGCCGTCCCCCGACACCCGCAGCACGGCGGCGTGGACGCCTGCGTCGGCGTCGGTGGGCACGCAGCGCAGGTCCAGCAGCAGCCGCCCGCGGACGACCCGGCCGAGCACGGGCGGGTCACCGACGCGCAGCGGCTCCGCGTACCGCTCGGGCAGGCTCAGCGCCCACGAGTCCAGCTCGACGCCGGGGGCCCCGCCGCCGCCGACGACCGCGCCGGCGGGCACCACCTCCGCCTTGCACCCGTCGGCGGCGAGGGCGTCGCGCAGCCGCTCGGTGCGTTCCCGCAGCGCGCCGGGGTCGGCGTGCACCGCGGCCCGGGTGGGCGTGACCGGGTCGGCGAGGGTGGCCGCGAGCGCGGCGAGGGTCAGCTTGTCCACCCGCAACGCCCGGGCGAGGGGGTGCCGGCGCAGCCGTTCGACCAGGTCGGCGGCGCCGAGCAGCAGGCCCGCCTGCGGCCCGCCGAGCAGCTTGTCGCCGCTGGCGGTGACCAGGGCCGCCCCGGCCCGCAGGGTGCCGGCCGCGTCGGGCTCGTCGGGCAGCAGCGGGTCGGGGGTGAGCAGCCCCGAGCCGATGTCGGCGACCACCGGCACGCCGAGGGAGGCCAGCCGCCGCACCGGCACCGCCGAGGTGAAGCCGGTGACCTGGAAGTTCGACGGGTGCACCTTCAGCACGAAGCCGGTACGCGGGCCGAGGGCGGCGGCGTAGTCGTCGAGGGTGGTGCGGTTGGTGGTGCCCACCTCGCGCAGCCGCGCGCCGGTGCTCTCCAGCAGTTCGGGCAGGCGGAACCCGTCGCCGATCTCCACCAGTTCGCCGCGGCTGACCACGATCTCGGCGTCGGCGGCGAGCGCGGTGGCGGCGAGCACCAGCGCGGCGGCGCCGTTGTTGACCACGTGCACCGCGCCGGCGGCGGGCACCGCGGCGGCGAGGGCGTCGAGGGCGTCGCGGCCGCGCCGGGCCCGCCGGCCGGTGCGCAGGTCCAGTTCGACGTCGGTGTGCCCGGCGGCGGCGGTGACCGCCGCGACGGCGGCGGGCGACAGCGCGGCCCGGCCCAGGTTGGTGTGCAGCACCACCCCGGTGGCGTTGAGCACGGCCCGGGGCGCGGGCGCCGGCAGGGCGGCCAGCGCGGCGTCGCGTACGGCCTCGGGGGTGATCTCGCCGCGGCGGGCCCGGTCCTGCGCCCGCCGGACGGCGGCCTTGACGCGGTCCCGCCCGAGGGTCTGCGCCGCGACGGCCAGCCGGGGGTCGGCGAGCAGCGAGTCGGTGCGCGGCATCCGCCGGCGCGGATCGGCCGCGACGTCCCCCATGTCCCCCTCTTCCGGCAGCTTGGCGGAGACGGACGGGAATCGAACCCGCCTGACCCGGGTCCCGGGCCACACCGGTTTTGAAGACCGGGAGGGGCACCAGCCGCCTGAACGCCTCCACGCAGCAGTGAACCACAGGCCGGGCGGGTGGGTGCGGTGGGGCGTCAGCCCTCGGCGGCGCGCCGCCGGTCGAGGCGTTCCCGCTGCGGCACCACCGTGTACTTCGGATCCTTCGCGGAGGCGACGCCGCCGTAGAAGATGCCGAACCGGGTGGCCACCGACGCGGCCAGCAGGGCCGTCCCGGACAGGGCGGAGACCGCCCGGCTGCGCCGGCCAAGCAGCGCGCCGGCCACCCCGGCCACGGTCAGGGCCCGCGCGGCGCGCAGCAGCCGGCCCGGCCGCCCGGTGCGGTAGGGCTCGCTGAGCAGCCCGAGCCGGGTCTCCACCCGGTGCGAGGCGAACAGTTCCAGGGCGGCGCCGGCCACCGCCATCCGGCGGGCGGGCCCGGCCTGCGCGGTCGGCGCGGCGATCAGTCCCACGCCCGCGCCGCTGGCCAGGGCGCTGCCCGCGAAGACGGTCGGCAGCTCCGGGTACGCCTCGTGCCAGGACGGCACGGCCGTGTCCGCCAGCAGCACGCCGGTGTACGTGGCCAACGCCGGCGCGGTCGCCGCGGCGGCCAGCCCGGCGGCGTGCCCCACCGGCGGCAGCAGCCGGCGGGCGAGCCCGAGCGGCCCCCGCTCGGGCAGCCATGCGGCGCCCTCGGCGACCGCCGCGATCCCGGCGGCCGGGCCGTACGCGGTGAGGATCCAGGTGCCCACGGACATCGGCGAGGTCGGCTTGGCCACCCGCAGCATGTGGTGGAACCGGGCCGGCCGCCCCAGGTCCTTGACCAGGAACACGGCGCTGGCGGTGACCGCGGCCAGCGAGGTGACGCGGCCGGCGCGGCGCAGCGCGGGCCGCCCGGTGAGCTGCCCGCCCGCCGCCAGCAACGACGAGCCGGCCGCGAGCCCGCCGGTGAACAGGTACGCCGCGATGTCCCACTTCCAGACGGGCGCCTTGAGGATCGGCCGGCCGTAGTACGACGTGAACTCGGCCTCGGGGACGGTCAACTCCTCGCCGCCGCGTCGGCCGCCGCCCCGCCGCCGGGTCCGCCCGGGCGGGCCGGCCGGCGTCGGCGCGAGCCCGGCCGCCGCGCCGGACCCGCCGGGTGCCGTCCCCGACGAGTTGGCAGCGATCTCGCCGGTGCCGGCAGGGGTGCCGGCGTCGAGGCGATCGCGGAAGCGACGGAACAGGTCGCCCACCGGGCGGTCCGGACTCAAGAGGAACCTCCGACGAACGCGGCGACGGCCGCCGCCGCCATGGCCAGGGCCGCCAGGCCGGCCCGCTTCCACATCCTCGGCAGGTCGCGGGTGGTGACCACCGGGTCCGGGGGCAGGCCGTACACCTCGGGCTCGTCGAGCAGCAGGAAGAACGCGCCGTCGCCGCCGACCCCGTCGCCGGGGTCGTGCCCGTAGAGCCGTGCCTCGGTCACGCCGCGCTCGTGCAGGGTCGCCACCCGGGCCGCGGCCCGCTCCCGCAACTCGTCGAGGGGACCGTACTGGATGGACTCCGTCGGGCACGCCTGGGCGCAGGCGGGGGTCCTGCCGGCGCCGATCCGGTCGTAGCACAGCGTGCACTTCCACGCCCGGCCGTCGCCCTTGCGCTGGTCGATGACGCCGTAGGGGCAGGCGGAGATGCAGTAGCCGCAGCCGTTGCAGATGTCCTCCTGTACGACCACCGTGCCGAACTCGGTGCGGAACAGCGCGCCGGTGGGGCAGACGTCCAGGCAGGCCGCGTGCGTGCAGTGCTTGCAGACGTCGGACATCATCAGCCAGCGGAAGTCGCTGCGCCCCTGCGCGCCGCCGGCCCGCCCCGGCGGCTGCGCCCCGGGCATGCCCAGGAACTCCGGCCCGGCGCTCCGACCGGCCGTCGCGGCGCCGGCGGACGCGGTCCCGGCGCCTGACGGCACGGTGCTGGCGGTCCCGGTGCCGGCGGGCGCGCCGGCGGCCATCCGCGCCGCCGCGTCCGGCGCGCCCGGCGGCACGCCGGGATCGGTGCCGGTCGGGTTGCCGGTGCCGGCGGCCACGGCCGCCGACGAGGCGCTGACCGACCCGCCCGTCGGGTTGCCGGCGAAGGGCGGGGTGCGGTGCCCGGCCGGGCGGGGCTGCTCGACGAACGCCACGTGCCGCCACGAGTTCGCGGTCAGCGCGCCGGTGTTGTCGTACGACATGCCGAGCAGGTCCAGCCCCGAACCGGGGACGTCGTTCCATTCCTTGCAGGCCACCTCGCACGCCTTGCAGCCGATGCAGACGCTGGTGTCGGTGAAGAAGCCCATCCGGGGCGGGGCGTCGACCCAGCCCGCGTCCGGGGCGGGATCGAGCGGCCCGGCGAGGCTGTTCGGGTCAGGAAGCATCACGGTCCTCCCCAGCGCCGTCGGCGAGGGCCGGCGCCCCGAGCGCCCCCGGGGTGAGCGTCGGGGCCGGCTGGCCGGGGACGATACCCGCCCGCCGCTGGTAGTCCGCCACCAGGTCCCGCAGGGCCGGCCCGGTCGGCCGCCGCCCCGGACGCACGTCGCAGGTGCCGACCTTGCTCTCCTGGATCAGCACGTTCGGGTCCAGGGTGATCCCGAACAGGTCGTTGGCCGAGTCGCCCGTCACCAGGCCCTCGAACCCGAAGTGGTACGGCAGCCACACCTGGTGGATCACCCGGCCGTCCACGCGCAGCGGCGTGAGCCGGTCGGTGACCAGCACCCTCGCCTCGATCACCGCCCGCCCGCTGACCAGGTGCGCCCAACCCAGATGCGCCAGGCCCCGCTCGGCCGCCACCTCCGGGGACACCTCCACGAACATCTCCGGTTGCAGCTCCGCCAGCGGCCGTACGGTGCGGCTCATCCCGCCCGCCGTGTGGTGCTCGGTGAGCCGGCTGACCGTGAACACGTACGGGAACACCTCGGCGTGCTCCTGCGGCGGGCTCGGGTTCACCGAGTTCACCGGGTGCGCGTACACCTTGCGGGTGGGGTTGGCCTGCTGCCGGTAGAGCGGGTTGCGCATCGGCGACTCGGCCGGCTCGTAGTGCGTCGGCAGCGGCCCGTCGAGCACCCCGCTGGGCGCGTACAGCCAGCCCTTCCCGTCGCCCTGCATCACGAACGGGTCGTCGCCGGCGATCCCCTCCGGTCCGGCCGCACCCTCCGGCGGCCGGTACGTCGGCGGCTTCGTCCGCTCGAAGTCCGGCACGTCGTAGCCGGTCCACTCCCCCGCCTCGGGGTCCCACCAGACGTAGCGCTTGCGCTCGCTCCACGGCCGGCCCTGCGGGTCGGCGGAGGCGCGGTTGTAGAGGGTGCGCCGGTTGGCCGGCCAGGCCCAGCCCCACTCGGCGGCCACCCAGTCCTGCTCGTGCCGGGGCTTGCGCCGGGCGGCCTGGTTGACGCCGTCGGCGTACACCCCGGAGTAGATCCAGCAGCCGACGGCGGTGGAGCCGTCGTCGCGGGCCTCGGCGAACGTGGACAGCGGGCGGCCGGTCGCCACCTCGTACCCGTTGATCTCGCGCAGCACCGCCTCGGCGCTCGGCTCGGCGTGCGGGCCGTGCGTGGGATAGTCCCAGGCCAGGTCGAGCAGCGCCCGGTCGCGCGGCAGGTCGGAGCCGGCCAGCTTCTCCCGCAGCCGACGCCCGAGGTGGTAGAAGAACCACAGCTCGGAGCGGGCGTCGCCCGGCGGGTCGACGGCCTTCTCCCGCCACTGCAGCAGCCGCTGGGTCTGGGTGAAGGTGCCCTCCTTCTCCACGTGCGAGGCGGCCGGCAGGAAGAACACCTCCGTCCGGCACTCGCTCGGCACGATCTCGCCCGTGGCGACCTCGGGACCGTTGCGCCAGAACGTGGCGCTTTCGATCATGAACAGGTCGCGGACCACCAACCAGTCCAGGTTCGCCATGCCCAGCCGCTGGGCCCGGCCGTGCGCCGAACCGACCGCCGGGTTCTGCCCGAGCAGGAAGTACCCCTTCACCTTCCCGTCGATCATGTTCAGCACCTGCTGGTACGTCCCGTGGTCGCCGGTCATCCGCGGCAGGTAGCCGTAGCAGAAGTCGTTCTCCGGCCTGGCCGCGTCCCCCCAGTACGCCTTCAGCAGGCTCGCCGCGTAGGCGCGGGCGTTGCCCCAGAAGCCCTTCTGGCCGGGATGGCGGATGCTGTCCACCCACTCGTCGAAGGTGGGGTGGTCGGCGTGGTGCGGCATCGGCAGGTAGCCGGGAAGCAGGTTGAACAGGGTCGGGATGTCGGTGGAGCCCTGGATGCTGGCGTGGCCGCGCAGGGCCAGGATCCCCCCGCCGGGGCGGCCCATGTTGCCCAGCAGCAGCTGGATGATCGCCCCGGTACGGATGTACTGCACGCCGACGCTGTGCTGCGTCCACCCCACCGAGTAGATCAGGACCCCGGTGCGCTCCCGGCCGGAGTTCTCCGTCCAGGCGCGGGCCAGTTCCAGGAACTTCTCCTGCGGGATGCCGCAGACCCGCTCGACCATCTCCGGGGTGTAGCGGGCGAAGTGCCGCCTGAGGATCTGGTAGACGCAGCGCGGGTGCTGCAACGTCTCGTCCCGCTCCACCCGGCCGCCCACCTGCGCGCCGTGCGACTCGTGGCGCAGCCCGGCCGCGGTGTCCCGCTCCTTCGCGGTGTGCCCGCTGCCCGAGTCGGTCTCGTGGCCGGCGTACTGCCAGGAGTCCTGGACGTAGCTGCCGGCCTCCGGGTCGAAGCCGGAGAAGAACCCGTCACCGTCCTCGGTGTCGACGAAGCGTTCGCTGACGATCGTCGCGGCGTTCGTGTAGGCCAGCACGTACTCCCGGAAGTCCAGCTCGTTCTCCAGGATGTACCGCACCACGCCGCCGAGCAGCGCGATGTCGGAGCCCGCGCGGATCGGCAGGTAGGTGTCAGCCAGGGCGCTGGTGCGGGTGAACCGCGGATCGACGTGGAACACCTTGGCGCCGCGCCGCTTGGCCTCCATCACCCACTGGAAGCCCACCGGGTGGGCCTCGGCCATGTTCGAGCCCTGGATGACGATGACGTCAGCGTTGGCGACGTCCTGCTGGAAATCCGTCGCGCCACCGCGACCGAAGCTGGCCCCCAGACCGGGGACGGTGGCGGAGTGTCAAATGCGCGCCTGGTTCTCGATCTGGAGCGCCCCCATCGCCGTGAACAGCTTCTTGATGAGGTAGTTCTCCTCGTTGTCCAGCGTCGCCCCGCCCAGGCTGGAGATCCCCAGCGTGCGGTTGAGCGGCCGGCCCTGGGGGTCGACGTCCTCCCACGTCTCGGCGCGGGCGGCGAGGATCCGGTCGGCGATCATGTCGACCGCGACGTCGAGATCCAGATCCTCCCACTCGGTGCCGTAGGGGCGCCGGTAGCGGACCTTCGTCTGCCGCAGCGGGCTGGTGACCAGGCTCTTGCTGGCCGAGCCCTTCGGGCAGAGACGGCCCCGGGAGATCGGGCTGTCCGGGTCGCCCTCGATCTGGGTGACCCGCTCGTCCTTGACGTACACCCGCTGCCCGCAGCCGACCGCGCAGTAGGGGCAGACCGAGCGGGCCATCCGGTCGGCGGTCTCGGTGCGCGCGGTCAGCCCGGCCGAGCGCGCCGACTGCGCGGCGGCGCCCCGCCCCAGCGGGTCGGTGCCGGTGAGCTGCCGGTAGACCGGCCAGCCCTCGATGAAGGTCCGCAGACCCATCCCGCGACACCCCTTTCCCGGCCCGAACACCGTCGACCCCTCGCACACTAGGCCAGCCCGCACCGCGCCGCGACCCGAGCCTCCGATCACCACCCGACGGTCACCGCCCGCGCTCGCGGCGTCGCCATTCGCGTACGCGGACAGCGCCGCCCCCGAGCCCGGTCGGCTCGGGGGCGGCGCGATGTCGTCGGTGGATACGCCGCTGGCCGGCGCCCGTGTCGGGTGCCGGCCAGCGATCCCCCTTGTGGTGGAAAGTCTGTCGCTCTGTTCGTCAGCTGTTCCAGTGCTCGGCGACCAGGTCGGCGGCCTGCCGCTCCCACTGGGCGTAGTGGTCGGGGTACGCCGACACCTGCACGGTCTGCGCCGCCTTGGTCAGCGGCATGTCCTGCCACCCGTCGACCTGCTTGAGGCCCTTCAGGAACGCCATGGTCGAGTACTCGGGGTCGGTGATCTGCTCGACCGTGCCCCAACCGCTCGACGGGCGCTGCTGGAACAGGCCCTGCGAGTCGTGGTCGTTGCGCTCACCCAGATGACCCAGGTTCTCCAGCTTCGACTCCTGCAACGCCGTCGCGATCGCCACCACGGCGGCCCGCTCGTCCATCCCGGCCTTCTTCGTCGCCGCGATGATCGCCTTCGTGTTCGCGACCTGCTCATCCGACAGGTCGATACGCGACTGCGCACCCTGCACACCATGCGGCACCAGCTTCGCCTTATCCACCGCCGGCTTGTCGGCCTGCACGGCGACGGCGGTGATCGGGGTGCCCGCCTCGACCGGGGCAGTGGTGGTGTGGTTCAGCGGACCGGCGGCCAGACCACCGGCAACAGCCAGACCAGCAATACCCAGAACGCTCTTACGCATGATCGTATTCATCGAATGCTCCATTCGGGGGTTGGCACCACACGCCGAGGGGGGTCAGCGAAGGGCGCAAGCACCGTCCGGCGCTCAACAAACCAGGGGGAAAGATCCGGCGCGTCACACCGGGAAGATCAGAACCAGCCGTCTAGCGGGGCGGGGGATGCCCTCACCGGCCGGGACCATGTGTAACGACCGGCGGCCCGTCATCATTCCGGGC